>NZ_NTMH01000042.1 GCF_002307475.1 Pantoea allii
GGTTAAGCTACCTACTTCTTTTGCAACCCACTCCCATGGTGTGACGGGCGGTGTGTACAAGGCCCGGGAACGTATTCACCGTGGCATTCTGATCCACGATTACTAGCGATTCCGACTTCACGGAGTCGAGTTGCAGACTCCGATCCGGACTACGACGCACTTTATGAGGTCCGCTTGCTCTCGCGAGGTCGCTTCTCTTTGTATGCGCCATTGTAGCACGTGTGTAGCCCTACTCGTAAGGGCCATGATGACTTGACGTCATCCCCACCTTCCTCCGGTTTATCACCGGCAGTCTCCTTTGAGTTCCCGACCGAATCGCTGGCAACAAAGGATAAGGGTTGCGCTCGTTGCGGGACTTAACCCAACATTTCACAACACGAGCTGACGACAGCCATGCAGCACCTGTCTCAGAGTTCCCGAAGGCACCAAAGCATCTCTGCTAAGTTCTCTGGATGTCAAGAGTAGGTAAGGTTCTTCGCGTTGCATCGAATTAAACCACATGCTCCACCGCTTGTGCGGGCCCCCGTCAATTCATTTGAGTTTTAACCTTGCGGCCGTACTCCCCAGGCGGTCGACTTAACGCGTTAGCTCCGGAAGCCACTCCTCAAGGGAACAACCTCCAAGTCGACATCGTTTACGGCGTGGACTACCAGGGTATCTAATCCTGTTTGCTCCCCACGCTTTCGCACCTGAGCGTCAGTCTTCGTCCAGGGGGCCGCCTTCGCCACCGGTATTCCTCCAGATCTCTACGCATTTCACCGCTACACCTGGAATTCTACCCCCCTCTACGAGACTCAAGCCTGCCAGTTTCAAATGCAGTTCCCAGGTTAAGCCCGGGGATTTCACATCTGACTTAACAGACCGCCTGCGTGCGCTTTACGCCCAGTAATTCCGATTAACGCTTGCACCCTCCGTATTACCGCGGCTGCTGGCACGGAGTTAGCCGGTGCTTCTTCTGCGGGTAACGTCAATCACTGCGGTTATTAACCACAATGCCTTCCTCCCCGCTGAAAGTACTTTACAACCCGAAGGCCTTCTTCATACACGCGGCATGGCTGCATCAGGCTTGCGCCCATTGTGCAATATTCCCCACTGCTGCCTCCCGTAGGAGTCTGGACCGTGTCTCAGTTCCAGTGTGGCTGGTCATCCTCTCAGACCAGCTAGGGATCGTCGCCTAGGTGGGCCGTTACCCCGCCTACTAGCTAATCCCATCTGGGTTCATCCGATAGTGAGAGGCCCGAAGGTCCCCCTCTTTGGTCTTGCGACGTTATGCGGTATTAGCCACCGTTTCCAGTGGTTATCCCCCTCTATCGGGCAGATCCCCAGACATTACTCACCCGTCCGCCACTCGTCACCCGAGAGCAAGCTCTCTGTGCTACCGTCCGACTTGCATGTGTTAGGCCTGCCGCCAGCGTTCAATCTGAGCCATGATCAAACTCTTCAATTTAAGTTTGATTTGCTGAAACCAGTTCAGCGGTGCTCATCTGTAAAACGTCATAATGAATTTCATTATGTGTTCACTCGTGAGACTTGATATTTTTTACGTCCGNNGACGCTGATATCAATCCTGCGAGTGCCCACACAGATTGTCTGATAAATTGTTAAAGAGCAGTGCGAACAGCGGGTTAACCGTCTGTCGCGAGGTGGCGTATATTACGCTTTCCTCCTTCAGAGTCAACTTCTTTTTCAGAAGTTTTTCTCCGGCGGTTCAGTTTCCTGAACCTCTCAACACCGCATTCCGTAAGCCGTTGTGCCGTGTCAGTGGAGGCGCATTATAGGGATCCGAATAAATTGCACAACCCTTTTTTTTGGATCTTTTTTCTGACTGTCGAGAAAACATTCATATTGGTTAGATCGCCAACGATCCGGGGCAAAATCCCCTTGCCAGCAGGTCAGAATCACAGCAGGCTGCCGGTAAACTCAGTAAAGGAGAATACAATGACTGTAGCATTACGCCCTTATAAACATCTTTTCCCGCAGTTGGGTCTGCGCGTCATGGTTGATTCCACAAGCGTGGTGGTGGGCGACGTCATTATCGAAGATGATGTAGGTATCTGGCCTTTAGTGGCTATTCGTGGTGATGTGAATCAGGTTCGCATCGGTGCCCGTACCAATATTCAGGATGGCAGCGTACTTCATGTAACCCATAAGTCTGATGCCAATCCCGCAGGTTTCCCACTGGTTATCGGTCAGGATGTTACCGTTGGGCATAAGGCGATGCTGCATGGCTGCACCATCGGTAATCGCGTGCTGGTTGGGATGGGTTCAATCGTGCTGGATGGCGTGATTGTTGAAGATGATGTTCTGATTGGTGCCGGGAGTCTGGTCCCGCCGGGTAAGAGACTGGAAAGCGGTTATCTTTATGTAGGCAGCCCGGTAAAACAAATTCGACCGCTGAATGAAAAAGAAATTGAAGGATTGCTCTACTCTGCCCGCAACTATGTTAGCTGGAAGAACGACTATCTGGCAGGCGACAGCCAGACCCATCCTTCATTATCTACCTGATCGTTACGGATACAGTCTTCAGCCACATCTTCCAGATCCCAGCGATGGTCACGAAACAGGGCCATCGTGTCTCCCTCCCCGAACTGTTGGTGTAACGCATCCACGCTGATAGCACAGGTCAGTCCCATGCCATTAACCAAAACGGGAAAACAAACAGCCTTTAATGTGACATCCAGCGTTTCACGGTCTGGAAACTGGATAGCCTGATTCATGACTGTATCTCGGCTTTTAAGGACGCAATGACAGGCGCAATCTCCGGCATGATGCCATGCCACAGATGAAAGGCATGCGCGGCCTGCCCCACCAGCATGCCTAACCCATCAGCCAGATGAGATGAACCCTGCTGGTGACACCAGCGCAAAAAAGCGGTCAATCCATTCTGGTAGAACATGTCATAACAGCGTAAATCCGCATGAATTAATGAAGACGATAACGGTGGCACATCGCCATTGATGCCGCTCGACGTTGCGTTAATCAGCAAATCAAAATGTTTACCTTCAAGCTCCTCAAAAGAAAGGGCACTCACCGCCCCACGGTGCGCAAACGTCTTTGCCATGCTCTGGGCATTAGCAGCCGTACGGTTTACCACCGTAATTGACGTGCCCAGCGAAAGCAGAGGAAGGATGACGCCACGCGCCGCACCTCCCGCCCCCACCAGCAAAATATGATCGCCAGGTTTGATCATCGACAGACGCTGCAGATCGCTGACTAAACCGATGCCATCCGTATTATCGCCAAGAATCTGACCATCCTGGCATTTCTTCAACGTGTTGACGGCACCAGAGAGAGAGGCACGTTCGGTGAGCTGGTCTGCATATTCCCAGGCCTGTTGTTTAAAAGGTAACGTGATATTAGCGCCTGCCCCACCCTGAGAGAAAAAAGTGGTGATAGCCTGGGGAAAGGCATCGACAGGCGCTTCAATACGATCGTATTGAAGCGCAATACCCGTTTGCCTGGCAAAGGCCTGATGAATTTGCGGGGATTTGCTGTGACTGATCGGATGTCCGAAAACTGCAAAATATGCCATCTGCTAGCCCTGCCGTATCTGGTTGCCGCTAACCACGTCACGGATCTCAGAAGGGTTTAGCCTTCCTCCCGTCTCTCCATTGAGTACGGGAAACGCAGCACCAAACTGCAGTTTAACCTCTTCTACTGAACGGCAAGGTGGCTGACCAGAAAGATTCGCGCTGGTTGAAACCAGAGGTTTACCAAACGCCCGGCACAACGCCTGAACGTCAGGATGGTCGCTGACGCGAATAGCCAGGGAATCAAACTGTCCGGTTAACCAACGTGGCGTTTGCGGTGCTGCTGGCACAACAAAGGTGACCGGGCCTGGCCAGCAGGCAAACATACGTTCACGCTGCATCGCCGTTAAGACATGATCGGAGACGTAGGGCATAAGCTGGCCGTAATCGGCCGCTATCAGAATCAACCCTTTTTCCACTGGGCGTCTTTTCAATGCCAGCAGAGCCATCACTGCCGATTCATCGTCGGGGTCGCAGCCCAGGCCGAATACCGCTTCAGTGGGATAAGCAATCACGGCATGTTGCTTCAGATGGTTCACACAATCCTGTAGTGAGCCGGAAACTGGTTGATTTTGCATGGTTATGTCTTACGTCTCTTCAGTGATAGCTTTGCCACAACTTTTACTGGCGCAAAAAAGCCGGGTGCCCTGCGCCGTCTTTTTTTCAACTAAAAGCGGAAATTCACAATGCGGACAGCGTCCAGCGACTGGCGTCAGATTAACGGCAAACTGGCAGGCTGGATAGCGGTCACAGGAATGGAAGGTTTTGCCAAAACGCGATCGCCGCTGTACCAGTTTACCTTGCTGACACTGCGGGCAGTCGATGGTTGTCTCATCAGGTTTATCGATCGTTTCCGTGTAATCACACGCTGGATAGTCGCTACAGCCAATAAACATGCCAAAACGGCCCTGACGTAACACTTTATCAGCACCACATTGCGGGCAAGCATGACCTTCCAGAACTTTTACTACATGTCCGTCGGCCTGGTTTCCCAGGGGCCGGATGTAGTCGCAGGCAGGGTAGTTTGCACAGCCCAAAAAAGGGCCGTGTTTTCCTGAACGTATAACAAGTTCTGCCCCGCAAGCGGGGCAGGGGTCCTGTTTACGCGCAGTAAAGAGTGCGGTTTTACTCATAACGATAATGCATCAGTGAAAATTTAATGCAGCATACCTTCGTTGACGTCGAATAACAGTTCTTCCATTTGTTGATAGGCGTTTTCACATCCTGGGATGTTAAACAACACCATCAACACCACCCATTTAAGATCCTCAAGATCGAAATCAAGAGTATCAAGCGCCATGACACGTTCAATGACCATTTCTCGTGTTTCCAGACTCAAGACCTGGATTTGCTCCAGGAAAAGCAGGAAACCGCGGCTTTCGGCATCTAAACGCTTGCTCTCTTCATCTGTATAGATGCGCATGGAGAGCGGATCATTTGCCAGTAAAATTGGGGCGACCAGACCTTCCTGGTAGTCTGCCAATTTTTCTAACCAGTTCAACGCGTTATAGATATCTTCGCGATGAAAACCGGCATCCGTCAAGTCATCTGTCAATCTGTCCTGATCAACACCCATTTCTGCTTCGTTGTGGATATAGGTCTCAAACAAGTACATGAGTACGTCGAACATGGCATGCCCTCCTCAATCGGACATAGCCGCCGGGTACAGCTGCGATCCATCCTGCTAACTCCAGTTCCAGCAATTGAGCTGTAATAACTGGCACAGGTTGGCCGGCACGTTCAGCGACAACGTCAACAGGTGTAACCTCATCACCTACGTTAGCCAACAGCTCGGCAAATGGCAATGGAGCATCGTCACTGGCATCAGAATAAATTTCGTCTGATTGTGTAACAGGTAACCAGTTAAGCATAGCGCGTAAATCTTCAATGATGTTATTAGGATGTGCCACCAGCATCGCGCCCTGTTGAATCAGCCAGTTTGTTCCCTCACTGCCGCTGTTTCCTAATGCGCCGGGCAAGGCATAAACCGCGCGATTTTGCTCTAATGCATAACGGGCTGTGACTAATGAACCACTCTTTAATGACGCTTCTATGACTAAAACGCCCTGGCTCAGCCCACTGATAATACGGTTTCTGCGTGGAAAACGATGTGCCAGCGGTACGGCATCAAGCGGAAACTCAGATACCACGGCGCCGCCCTGCCCGACAATCTCCTGCGCCAATGCACCATGCTTTTTGGGATAAAGATGCTCCAGTCCGCTGCCCAGCACCGCAACGGTTTTCCCCTGAACCCTCAGCGCGGCGCGATGCGCAACGCCATCAATGCCAAGCGCCAGGCCGCTGGTGATAGTAAAGCCACTTAGCGATAACTGTTGAGTAAACCAGTCACACCAGTAACGGCCGGAGTGGGAACATTGACGGCTGCCGACCACCGCTAACTGCGGTGCCCCCAACACGGCGGGGTCGCCTTTCACATACAACAGCGGAGGAAAACAGGCCGTTTCAGCCAGTTGAGCGGGATAAAGCGGATCAAGTGCGGTAATCAGATGGTGCAACGGGCTCGTTGCCAGCCACGTCTTAACTGTCGCCAGCCAACGGGGGGAAATATGATGGTAATAGTGGCGTTGTGAAGCCTCAAACCCGTTCAGAGTTAACACATCATCAACATCTTTGTCTTCAGACAGTTGCTGTGCCGCGCTTAACCAGCGCCTGCCCGTTATGCCCGGAATGGCGGCCAGCCGCAGTAACTGCTCCCTTTTTTGCATCTTTACAGCCTCCTGATAACCGTTGCTTCCCTCCGCAGAATGCTGTCAATCAGGTGCTAAAAAGTCTACAATATGGGGCAGTAATCTTTCCCTTTTAGAATATATATCTGGATATTTATGTCAGTTTTACAGGTATTACATTTTCCTGACGAGCGCCTGCGCAAAATTGCCGCGCCTGTTAAAGAAGTTAACGCGGACGTTCAGCGTATCGTTGATGATATGTTCGAAACCATGTATTCCGAAGAAGGTATCGGCCTGGCTGCCACGCAGGTGGACATTCACCAGCGCATCATTGTGATTGATGTATCAGAGAACCGCGATGAGCGTCTGGTATTAATTAATCCTGAGCTTCTGGAAAAAAGCGGTGAAACAGGTATTGAAGAAGGCTGTCTGTCCATTCCTGAGCAACGCGCTTTTGTGCCACGTGCTGAGCGAGTAAAAGTCCGTGCGTTAGATCGTGACGGTAAAAGTTTCGAACTTGAAACCGGTGATCTGCTGGCTATCTGTATTCAACACGAAATCGACCATCTCGATGGCAAACTGTTTATTGATTATCTTTCGCCTTTAAAGCGTCAGCGCATCAAAACTAAGTTAGAAAAACTGGCGCGACAAAACGCCCAGGCTTCCTGAGATCTGAAAAAGGGATAAACGTGTCTGCTCCGCTTAAAATTATTTTTGCTGGCACGCCAGACTTTGCAGCGCGTCACCTTGACGCGCTGCTTGCTTCTGAGCATCAGGTGGTTGGCGTCTTTACCCAACCGGATCGTCCCGCAGGTCGCGGCAATAAGTTGACCGCCGGCCCGGTTAAATCCTTAGCCCTGGCCCAAAACATTCCGGTATTTCAACCCAAATCCTTGCGCCCTGCAGAAAACCAACAGCTGATTGCAGATTTGCAGGCTGACGTAATGGTGGTGGTCGCTTATGGGCTCATTCTGCCAAAAGCCGTGCTTGATATGCCCCGACTGGGCTGTATCAACGTACACGGTTCCCTGCTGCCACGCTGGCGTGGCGCCGCGCCCATTCAGCGCGCGCTCTGGGCGGGTGACAGTGAAACAGGTGTGACCATCATGCAGATGGATGTTGGGCTGGATACCGGTGATATGCTGTTGAAACTGGCCTGTCCAATTAGCGCGGAAGATACCAGTGCCACGCTTTATGACAAGCTGGCAGATCTGGGCCCGGCAGGACTGCTGACAACCTTAGCTCAGTTACGTGATGGTCAAGCGCAGGCCATTCAGCAAGACGAAAGCCAGGCCAACTATGCGGAGAAGCTCAGTAAAGAGGAAGCGCGCCTTAACTGGACGCTGTCGGCCAAACAGCTGGAACGCTGCATCCGTGCCTTCAATCCCTGGCCGATAAGCTTTTTTATGGTGAATGATCAGCCGGTTAAAGTCTGGCAAGCCTGCGTCTTACCTCATGTGAACAAACAGCCAGGAGAGATTATCCAGGCTGACAAACAAGGCATTCAAATTGCCACTGCCGACGGCGTGCTGAATTTGCTTCAGCTTCAACCCGCCGGTAAAAAACCGATGTCGGCACAGGATCTGCTTAACTCGCGCCGAGAATGGTTTGAAGCCGGCACTCTTCTGGACTGACCCTCAGGCCCGGCAAAAACCGGGCCTTTTGCTTGATGGCACTATCTTATGACTAAACCAACCAATCTTCGTAGCCTGTCTGCTCAACTGATCGAGCGCGTTGTCGATAAAGGCGAGTCCCTGAATACCGTCTTGCCTGCGGCACAGAAAAAGCTCTCAGACAAAGATGCCGCGCTGGTCCAGGAGATCTGCTTTGGTGTGTTGCGCACCTTACCGCAGCTGGAAGCGCTTATCGGCAAATTGATGGAACGCCCGTTAACGGGTAAGCAGCGTACACTGCACTTCCTGATTATGGTGGGCTTATATCAGCTGCTCTATACACGTATACCTGCTCATGCGGCATTAGATGAGACAGTTGCCGGTGCTGAAGTGCTGAAACGAGCAAACCTGAAAGGGCTAATTAATGGCGTATTACGTCAGTTCCAGCGTCGTCAGGAAGAACTGCTTGCCAGTATTCAGGATGGCCCACAGCGTCACCTGCATCCGGGCTGGTTACTGAACCGGCTTCAACAGGCCTGGCCAGCGCACTGGCAGCAAATTGTTGAGGCGAACAACCAGCGTCCGCCAATGTGGTTAAGGGTTAACCGTCAGCACCATTCGCGTGACAGCTGGCTGGCCCTGCTGACGGCGGATGAAAGGAACGCAGCTGTTGCTGACGATGTGCCTGAAGCTTTGCGTCTTGAATCGCCGGCATCCGTTAATGTGTTACCCGGCTTTGAACAAGGCTGGATTACCGTACAGGATCTCTCCGCCCAGCGTTGTGCGCTTCTGCTTGAGCCCAAAAACGGTGAGCAAATTCTGGATCTCTGCGCGGCGCCGGGAGGTAAAACGACCCATATCCTCGAAATCGCCCCTGAGGCGCAGGTGCTTGCTGTCGATGTTGACGCGCAGCGCCTGAAGCGCGTGCATGAAAATCTGGGCCGTCTTGGTATGACCGCAGAAGTGAAACAGGGAGATGGACGTACCCCGCAGCAATGGTGTGACCAACGTCAGTTTGATCGCATACTGCTGGATGCGCCCTGCTCAGCAACTGGCGTTATCCGCCGTCATCCTGATATCAAGTGGTTACGTCGCGATCGTGATATTACTGAGCTGGCAGCCTTACAGCGTGACATTCTGGATGCGACATGGCCACTGCTTAAACCGGGCGGTACGATGATCTATGCAACCTGCTCTGTGCTGCCAGATGAGAATCAGCAGCAAATCAGCGACTTTGTACAGCGCCACGCGGATGCTCAGGCTGTGTCGCTGTCTGGTGCTCCCCTTAACGGCTGGCAGGTCTTTCCTGAAGCAGAAGGCGGAGACGGTTTTTTCTACGCTAAGCTTGTGAAGCTCGCGAGTCCACACTGAGAAGGCATTGAAAAGCGATGAAAATCATAATTCTTGGTGCCGGTCAGGTCGGCGGTACCCTGGCTGAAAACCTGGTTGGCGAAAACAACGACATTACCGTTGTCGATACGGACTCCACGCGTTTACGCCAACTGCAGGATAAGTTTGATTTACGCGTTGTACAGGGTCATGGTTCTCATCCGCGTATTTTACGCGAAGCCGGTGCAGAAGATGCCGATATGCTGGTCGCCGTCACCAGTTCTGATGAAACCAATATGATTGCCTGTCAGATCGCCTATTCGCTTTTCAATACACCGAATCGCATTGCCCGTATTCGTGCGGCAGACTATTTGCGTGATGCCGATAAGCTTTTTATCCCCGAGGCTGTGCCCATTGATCATTTGATTTCGCCTGAGCAACTGGTTATCGACAATATTTATCGTCTGATTCAGTATCCTGGTGCGCTGCAGGTGGTCAACTTTGCCGAAGGCAAGGTCAGTCTGGCCGTTGTAAAAGCCTATTACGGTGGCCCGCTCGTGGGTAATCCGCTGTCGATTCTGCGCGACCACATGCCGCATATTGATACGCGGGTTGCGGCGATCTTCCGACAGGATCGCCCTATCCGTCCGCAAGGCTCGACCATTATTGAGGCCGGCGATGAAGTCTTTTTCATTGCCGCCAGCCAACATATTCGCGCGGTAATGAGCGAAATGCAGCGTCTGGAAAAACCCTATAAGCGCATCATGTTAGTGGGCGGCGGGAATATTGGATTTGGTCTGGCGCAGCAACTCGAAAAAAATTACAGCGTAAAACTCATTGAGCGCAATCCGCAGCGCGCTGCCGAGCTGGCTGAACAGTTGCACGATACTGTGGTGTTCTATGGCGATGCGTCCGATCAGGAATTGCTGGCAGAAGAACACATTGAGCAGGTCGATTTATTTATTGCCGTTACCAATGATGACGAAGCCAATATTATGTCCGCCATGCTGGCGAAAAAAATGGGTGCCAAGAAAGCGATGGTACTGATTCAACGACGGGCTTATGTTGATCTGGTTCAGGGCAGCGTTATCGATATTGCCATCTCGCCACAGCAGGCGACGATCTCGGCATTGTTGGGACATGTACGTAAAGCGGATATTGTTGGCGTCTCGTCATTACGTCGTGGTATCGCCGAAGCCATCGAGGCGATTGCACATGGTGATGAAACTACGTCAAGAGTTGTGGGCCGCTCCATTGATGATATCAAGCTGCCACCGGGCACAATTATTGGCGCAGTGGTCCGGGGGGATGATGTGATGATAGCGAATGACAATTTGCGCATCGAACAGGGCGACCACGTGGTGATGTTTTTAACCGATAAGAAATTTGTACCGGACGTCGAGCGCCTGTTCCAGCCAAGTCCGTTCTTCCTGTAATAAAAGGTCGCGCGTTGTCTGGCATAATCCGGCTAATTGCTCACAGCGATGGCAAATATGGCAAGCTTTGTTAAACTTTATGGCATTGGCTAAGGCAAGGAGAGAAGTATGAGTTTATTCAAAGAGTTTCGTGATTTTGCGATGCGCGGCAATGTTGTTGATCTGGCCGTGGGTGTCATTATTGGTGCGGCATTTGGTAAAATTGTTTCATCATTAGTGGCAAATATCATCATGCCACCGCTGGGCTTATTGATCGGCGGCGTGGATTTCAAATCATTCGGCTGGGTACTTAAACCCGCTGTGGGTGATGCGCCAGCGGTTGTAATGCAATACGGCATTTTTCTGCAGACCGTTTTCGACTTTATCATCGTTGCGTTTGCCATTTTCATGGCGATTAAACTGATGAATAAACTCTACCAGAAAAAAGAAGTCGAAAAGCCTGCGCCGAAACCCTCTAATGAGGAAGTTCTGTTAACGGAAATTCGTGACTTGCTCAAACAGCAGAATACAAAGATCTAAAACGTTAAAGCCGCAGACATTGCGGCTTTTTTGTCATTAAAAGCAGAAGGGCAGTGATAAGTCCTGCACTTATCACTGCCCTCCCATCCCCGACCTTTTGCATGTTTCTCTTTACGTTTAAAGCTGCCTTTCCCTTTTTGGTTCTGTTCAACACGCTGTCTAAATAAAGGGTCGTGCAGTAGTGCCTCAATCGCATTATCACGTATTTGCCCTTTGGTATGACGATAACGGGACATATCTCCTCCATCAGTTTAGGTGACCCGAAGATCCAACTGCGCGAAACCTTGCCGCAGTGAAAGAAATTATACTCGCCTTGACGCCAGATAAAAATAGTCGCTATTCAACCGTGAGCTTATGGGTAATGGCCGGACCGTATTCGCCCTCAAGGAACGCTGTGCTCATGCCCGCCTGACGCAGTTTCACTGTCAGGTGCCGCAATTTGCGCGCATGCATTTCTGCTGCAGGATCGCCCGGATCCAGTTGGCGTAAAAGATCGTTTACTTCCAGCGCTTCACGACGTAATTCAAGTTCAGGGGGAAGAAACCCCGCATTCTTGAGTAAACGATAGCCCGCGCGTAATTCAGGTGGAACATGGCTGTCATCGTCCAGCACTAATGGCGCACCTTCTCCGGCAAGGTTGCTGAGTTCGCCTTTCTCCTGCGCCGCTTTAATATGCTGTTCAGCCAGCTGATCGATTAACCACATTGTTAGCCTCCTATGTCACACCACAAGCGTAGCAGAGGGCAAATAGCAGGCAATAAAAAACCCGCCGAAGCGGGTTTTTCACGTTGCAACAGATTACTCTGCTGCAGCCTCTGCTTGAGCTTCTGGACGATCAACCAGCTCGATGTATGCCATCGGAGCGTTGTCACCAGCGCGGAAGCCACACTTCAGAATGCGAGTGTAACCACCTGCACGGCTCGCGAAACGCGGGCCTAACTCATTAAACAGTTTTGCCACGATCTCGTTATCACGAGTGCGGGCGAATGCCAGACGACGATTAGCTACGCTGTCGGTCTTGGCAAGAGTAATCAGCGGCTCAACTACGCGGCGCAACTCTTTGGCTTTCGGCAGAGTCGTCTTGATGATCTCATGACGAACCAGAGAGCCAGCCATGTTGCGGAACATAGCCTGACGATGGCTGCTGTTGCGGTTCAGTTGACGACCACTCTTACGATGGCGCATGACCTTATCCTTCTCAGTGAAACCTTAACCTGTGATCGGGTTATTCATCAGCAATGCTTGCCGGTGGCCAGTTTTCCAGGCGCATGCCCAGAGACAGACCACGTGAGGCCAGCACATCTTTAATCTCGGTAAGAGATTTTTTACCAAGGTTAGGCGTTTTAAGCAGCTCAACCTCGGTACGCTGTACCAGATCACCGATGTAGTGGATAGCTTCTGCCTTAAGGCAGTTAGCAGAGCGGACAGTCAATTCCAGATCGTCAACAGGGCGCAGCAGGATCGGATCGAATTCTGGTTTCTCTTCTTTCACTTCCGGCTGACGTACATCACGTAAGTCAACGAAAGCTTCCAGTTGTTCTGCCAGGATGGTTGCCGCACGACGAATCGCCTCTTCAGGATCGATTGTGCCGTTGGTTTCCATTTCGATGACCAGCTTGTCCAGGTCGGTGCGCTGCTCTACACGCGCTGCTTCAACATTGTAGGCGATACGGTCTACAGGGCTGTAGCAAGCGTCAACTAACAGACGGCCGATCGGGCGCTCATCTTCTTCCGAATGAATTCGGGCAGAAGCCGGCACATAACCACGACCACGCTGAACTTTGATACGCATACTAATAGATGCGTTGTCATCGGTCAGATGGCAGATCACATGCTGCGGCTTGACGATTTCGACATCACCATCATGGGTAATGTCGGCTGCAGTCACAGGGCCAATGCCAGATTTATTCAAGGTAAGAATAACTTCATCTTTGCCCTGAACTCTTACCGCCAAACCTTTAAGGTTGAGCAGGATTTCCAGGATATCTTCCTGTACACCCTCTTTGGTGCTGTACTCGTGCAGTACACCATCAATTTCAACCTCGGTCACCGCGCAACCCGGCATTGATGAAAGCAGAATACGGCGCAGCGCGTTACCAAGAGTATGGCCAAAGCCACGCTCTAAAGGCTCAAGGGTCACCTTGGCGTGCGTCGAACTCACTTGCTCGATATCTACCAGGCGCGGTTTTAGAAACTCTGTCACAGAACCCTGCATTGTGTCCTCTCTTTGGTACTAAGCTTTACTTGGAGTAAAGCTCGACGATCAGGTGTTCGTTAATGTCCGCAGACAGATCGGTACGTTCAGGAATACGTTTGAACACACCTTCCATCTTAGTTGCATCAACTTCCAGCCAGGTTGGCTTTTCACGCTGCTCAGCCAGCTCCAGAGCGGCCTTCACGCGAGATTGCTTTTTGGCTTTCTCACGGATGCTAACGACATCATTCGGAGATACCTGATAAGAAGCGATGTTAACAACGCGACCATTGACCAGAACAGACTTATGGCTCACCAACTGACGTGCTTCCGCACGCGTGGCACCAAAGCCCATACGATAAACGACGTTGTCCAGACGACCTTCCAGCAGAGCCAACAGGTTTTCACCGGTGTTGCCTTTCAGACGTGCTGCTTCTTTGTAATAGTTACGGAACTGACGCTCAAGAACACCGTACATACGACGAACTTTTTGCTTTTCACGTAACTGGCCGCCGTAGTCAGACAGACGTGGCTTACGCGCACCGTGCTGACCAGGAGCTTGTTCAATTTTACACTTGGAATCAATCGCGCGAACGCCAGACTTAAGGAATAAGTCAGTGCCCTCACGACGGCTCAGCTTGAGCTTAGGACCCAAATATCTTGCCATTTTCTTTCTCCAACTATCCTAAAAAACGGGGCGTTATACGCGACGTTTTTTCGGCGGACGACAACCGTTATGAGGGATCGGAGTCACATCAGTAATATTCGTGATGCGGAAACCAGCGGCGTTCAGTGCACGAATTGTTGATTCGCGACCCGGACCCGGACCCTTAACCATAACTTCCAGGTTCTTAATACCGTAATCTTTTACCGCTTCTGCACAGCGCTCTGCAGCGACCTGAGCAGCAAACGGAGTGGATTTACGTGAACCGCGGAAACCGGAACCACCGGCGGTTGCCCAACCCAGTGCGTTACCCTGACGATCAGTAATGGTAACGATTGTGTTGTTAAAAGAAGCATGGACATGAGCCACGCCATCTGAGACTTGTTTTCTTACACGCTTACGTGCACGAACTGGTGCCTTTGCCATTATTTACTCACCCCGATTATTTCTTGATCGGTTTACGCGGACCCTTACGGGTACGTGCGTTGGTCTTAGTACGCTGACCGCGAACCGGAAGACCACGACGATGGCGCAAACCACGGTAGCAACCAAGGTCCATAAGACGCTTGATGCTCAGGGTGATTTCACGGCGCAGATCACCTTCTACAACGAATTTAGCAACTGCATCACGCAGCTGATCAATTTGTTCTTCAGACAGCTCACTGATCTTAACATTTTCAGCAATACCCGTTGAAGCGCAGATGGCTTTTGAGCGAGTCTTACCAATACCGAAGATCGAAGTTAATGCGATAACGGTATGTTTCTGATCAGGAATGTTAATGCCTGCTATACGGGCCACTATGCACTCCTACTATTTAATATGTACGTACCATGCCGAAAAGCCCGTTTTCAGGATACTCAAATGGAAACGTACAGACATACAAAAGATTGGCTGGCTAATCTAGCCAGCTCAACCCGACTTTGCAAGAAAAATATGTGAAAATCAGCCTTGGCGCTGTTTATGCTTTGGCTCGGCGCTACAGATCACACGAACGACACCGTCGCGACGAATGATTTTGCAGTTACGACATAATTTCTTGACGGAAGCACGAACTTTCATTTTTACTCTCCGTAACTTCTCAACCACCTGAATTAACGGCCGTAGCCCTTCAGGTTAGCTTTCTTCAATGCAGACTCGTACTGACTTGACATCATCAGAGTTTGCACTTGAGCCATAAAGTCCATGATGACGACCACTACGATGAGCAGTGATGTACCGCCAAAGTAGAAAGGAACTTTCATCGCATCACGCATGAACTCCGGGATAAGGCAGATAAACGTAATATACAGGGCACCGATTAAGGTTAACCGCGTCATTACTTTATCAATATACTTCGCCGTTTGCTCTCCCGGACGAATTCCCGGTACGAATGCACCAGACTTCTTCAGGTTATCTGCTGTTTCACGCGGGTTGAAAACCAACGCCGTGTAGAAGAAACAGAAGAAGATGATAGCAGTCGCATAGAGTAGCACATAAAGCGGCTGTCCTGGCTGCAAATACATCGAAATTGTTGTCAGCCAGTTCCAACCGGTACCGCCCCCGAACCACGATGCAATCGTTGCCGGGAACAGAATAATGCTGGAAGCGAAGATTGCCGGGATAACCCCTGCCATATTCACTTTCAACGGTAAATGTGTGCTCTGTGCAGCGTATACACGGCGACCTTGTTGACGTTTCGCATAGTTCACCACAATGCGGCGTTGACCACGCTCAACGAAAATAACAAAGAAGGTCACTGCAAATACGAGAACTGCAACCAACAGCAACAGAAGGAAGTGCAGGTCACCTTGCCGCGCTTGCTCGATGGTATGGCCAATGGCCGGCGGGAGACCCGCAACAATACCTGCGAAGATAATGATCGAAATACCGTTACCGATACCACGTTCAGTAATCTGTTCGCCCAGCCACATCAGGAACATTGTCCCGGTAACCAGACTCACAACAGCGGTAAAATAGAATGCAAAGCCTGGATTCATCACCAGGCCCTGCATACCAGGCATATTCGGTAAACCGGTAGCAATACCGATTGACTGGAATACGGCCAATACCAACGTACCGTAACGGGTGTACTGGCTAATCTTACGACGGCCAGCCTCCCCTTCTTTCTTGATTTCAGCTAACGCAGGATGAACCACCGTTAACAGCTGGATAATAATCGATGCCGAAATGTACGGCATGATACCCAGAGCAAAAATAGAAGCACGGCTGAGAGCACCACCAGAGAACATGTTAAACATTTCAATGATGGTGCCACGCTGTTGCTCAAGCAGTTTGGCAAGTACAGTGGCATCAATACCAGGGATCGGAATGAAAGAGCCAATACGGAAGACAATCAGTGCACCGATAACAAACAGAAGTCTGCGTTTCAGTTCACCAAAGCCACCTTTGGCACTTTGAAAATCTAATCCCGGTTGTTTAGCCATCTGCTACTTATTCCTCGATTTTACCGCCAGCAGCTTCGATTGCAGCACGCGCACCTTTGGTGACACGTAAGCCGCGAACCGTTACCGGTGCAGAAACTTCACCAGAAAGAATAACTTTAACGTATTCAATCTGAACACCGACAATGTTGGCTGCTTTCAGCGCGTTCAGGTCGACGATACCGCCTTCAACTTTCGCCAGATCAGACAGACGAATCTCTGTGGTGATCATTGCTTTGCGAGAGGTGAAACCGAACTTCGGCAGACGACGGTACAGAGGCATCTGACCACCTTCGAAACCGCGACGTACGCCACCGCCAGAACGTGAGTTCTGACCTTTGTGACCACGACCACCGGTTTTTCCGAGGCCAGAACCAATACCACGACCCAGACGCTTGCTAGCGTGCTTAGACCCTTCGGCCGGAGACAGAGTATTTAAACGCATCTCTTACTCCTCCACTTTAACCATGTAGGAAACCGCGTTGACCATGCCGCGTACAGCTGGCGTATCTTCACGCTCTACGGTATGACCAATACGACGCAGACCCAGGCCAACCAGAGTGGCTTTATGCTTAGGCAAGCGGCCGATTGAACTACGGGTTTGGGTGATTTTAATAGTGTTAGCCATCGTGATTACCCCAGAATTTCTTCAACGGATTTACCACGCTTAGCAGCGACCATTTCCGGAGACTTCATATTGCCCAGACCGTCAATAGTTGCACGAACCACGTTAATCGGGTTAGTAGAACCATAGGCTTTTGCCAGAACGTTATGTACTCCAGCGACTTCCAGAACGGCGCGCATTGCACCACCGGCGATGATACCGGTACCTTCTGAAGCCGGCTGCATGAACACACGGGACCCAGTGTGCGCACCTTTAACAGGGTGCTGCAGGGTGCCGTTGATCAGCGCGACATTTACCATGTTGCGACGGGCTTTCTCCATCGCTTTCTGGATCGCTGCTGGAACTTCGCGCGCTTTACCGTAACCAAAACCAACGCGGCCGTTACCATCACCCACTACAGTCAGTGCGGTGAAGGAGAAAATACGACCACCTTTTACAGTTTTAGAAACACGGTTTACCGCGATCAGTTTTTCCTGCAGTTCGCCAGCTTGTTTCTCGATGTGTGCCATCTTAGACCTCTACCTTAGAACTGAAGGCCAGCTTCACGGGCAGCATCTGCCAGTGCCTGGACGCGACCATGATATTGGAAACCGGAACGGTCGAAAGAAACACCAGTGATGCCTTTTTCGATTGCGCGTTCTGCAATAGCTTTACCTACAGCAGCTGCGGCTTCTTTATTACCGGTAAACTTCAGTTGTTCAGTGATAGCTTTTTCTACAGTAGAAGCAGCAACCAGAACTTCGGAACCGTTCGGGGCGATTACCTGTGCGTAAATGTGACGCGGGGTACGATGTACCACCAGGCGAGTAGCACCCAGCTCTTTGAGCTTGCGACGTGCACGGGTCGCACGACGGATACGAGCAGATTTCTTATCCATAGTGTTACCTTACTTCTTCTTAGCCTCTTTGGTACGCACGACTTCGTCGGCGTAACGGACACCCTTGCCTTTATAAGGCTCAGGACGACGGTAGGCGCGCAAGTCAGCTGCAACCTGGCCGATCACCTGCTTATCAGCGCCTTTCAGCACGATTTCAGTCTGAGTCGGACACTCTGCAGTGATACCCGCGGGCAGCTGGTGATCAACTGGATGAGAAAAGCCCAGAGACAGGTTAACTACGTTGCCTTTTACGGCAGCACGATAACCAACACCAACCAGCTGCAGCTTCTTAGTGAAGCCTTCGGTAACACCGATAACCATCGAGTTCAGCAGCGCGCGAGATGTACCCGCCTGCGCCCAGCCGTCAACATAACCTTCGCGCGGGGCGAAAGTCAGAGCGTTGTCAGCATGCTTAACTTCAACAGCATCATTGATAGTACGAGTCAGCTCGCCGTTTTTACCTTTAATCGAAATTACCTGACCGTTGAGTTTTACCTCTACGCCGGCAGGAACAACGACAGGTGCTTTAGCAACACGAGACATAGTATCCTCCGATTACGCTACGTAGCAGATAATTTCGCCACCAAGACCTGCCTGGCGCGCTGCACGATCAGTCATGACACCTTTCGATGTAGAAATTACAGCGATACCCATACCAGCCATTACCTTTGGCAGCTCATCTTTTTTCTTATAGATGCGCAGGCCGGGACGGCTTACTCGCTGAATGCTTTCTACAACAGCTTTACCCTGGAAATACTTAAGAGTCAGTTCCAGTTCCAGCTTGATGTCGCCTTCGATTTTAAAATCTTCAATAAAGCCTTCTTCCTTCAGCACGTTGGCAATTGCCAATTTCAGCTTGGAGGAGGGCATGGTGACCGCAACTTTGTTCGCGGCCTGACCGTTACGGATACGGGTCAGCATATCCGCGATCGGATCTTGCATGCTCATCTGTGTTACTCCCGTGATTCAATTGGTGACAATTACCAGCTAGCCTTTTTCAGACCCGGGATTTCACCGCGCATTGCGGCTTCACGGACCTTGATACGGCTCAACCCAAACTTCCGCAGGAAACCGTGCGGACGACCTGTTTGACGGCAGCGGTTACGCTGACGTGAAGGGCTGGAATCACGCGGCAGACTCTGCAGCTTGAGAACGGCATCCCAACGGTCTTCGTCGGAAGCGTTCACATCAGAAATGATCGCTTTCAGTTCAGCGCGTTTTGCGAAGAATTTGTCTGCTAATTTCACACGCTTAACTTCGCGTGCTTTCATAGATTGCTTAGCCATTAAGTAACCCTACCTTACTTACGGAACGGGAAGTCAAAGGCAGCCAGCAGAGCACGGCCTTCATCATCAGATTTCGCAGTAGTGGTAATGGTAATATCCAAACCACGAACGCGATCGACTTTGTCATAGTCGATTTCTGGGAAGATGATCTGCTCACGTACACCCATGCTGTAGTTGCCACGACCATCGAATGACTTAGCGGACAAGCCACGGAAGTCACGGATACGCGGTACAGCAATGGTGATCAGACGCTCAAAGAACTCCCACATGCGTTCGCCACGCAGAGTTACTTTACAGCCGATCGGATAGCCCTGACGGATTTTGAAGCCTGCAACTGATTTGCGTGCTTTGGTGATCAACGGTTTTTGACCGGAGATTGCTGCCAGGTCAGCTGCTGCGTTATCCAGCAGTTTCTTGTCAGCGATCGCTTCACCAACACCCATGTTCAGGGTGATCTTCTCGACCCGAGGGACTTGCATGACAGAATTGTAGCCGAACTCACTCATGAGTTTCTGGACTACCTCGTCTTTGTAGTAATCATGCAGTTTCGCCATCGTACTACTCCAAATTACTTGATAGTTTCGCTATTAGACTTGAAGAAACGGACTTTTTTGCCGTCTTCGAATCTAAAGCCTACACGGTCAGCCTTACCGGTTGCCGCATTGAAGAGTGCAACGTTAGAAACCTGAATTGCAGCTTCTTTTTCAACGATGCCGCCTGGTTGGTTCAGAGCCGGGACAGGCTTCTGATGTTTCTTAACCAGGTTGATACCTTCAACGATGACCTTGCCAGAAGACAGGACGTTCTTAACTTTACCGCGCTTACCTTTATCTTTACCGGTTAACACGATAACTTCGTCGTTACGACGGATTTTAGCTGCCATTGTTAGCTCCTTAGAGTACTTCTGGTGCCAGAGAGATAATTTTCATGAACTTTTCAGTACGAAGTTCACGAGTTACCGGCCCAAAAATACGCGTACCGATAGGCTGCTCACTGTTATTGTTTAAAATAACGCATGCATTACCATCGAAGCGAATGACAGAACCGTCCGGGCGACGAACACCCTTCCTGGTGCGCACCACTACCGCCTTCAGGACATCACCTTTTTTAACTTTACCACGTGGAATTGCTTCCTTGATGGTAACTTTAATGATGTCGCCGACGCCTGCGTAGCGACGGTGCGAGCCACCCAGAACCTTGATACACATTACGCGACGTGCACCGGAGTTGTCGGCGACGTTCAGCATAGTCTGTTCTTGGATCATTTCAGTGCTCCGCTAATGTCAACTACTACTTCGGGACCCAGACCTCAGGTCGTTTGAAAGCCCCATAATTGAGGGCGCGGCATTATAACACCGGTTCTCGCAGATGGGTAGAAAAAATGAACGGCTCATCCGAGCCGTTCATTCGATTTTTAAAGAGGGCAGATTCTATTACAGAATTGCTTTCTCTACAACGCGAACAAGTGTCCAGGACTTAGTCTTAGACAGTGGACGGCATTCGCGGATTTCTACCACGTCACCGATTCCACATTCGTTGTTCTCGTCATGGATGTGCAGCTTAGTCGTACGCTTAATGAATTTTCCATAAATTGGATGCTTCACGAAACGCTCGATAGCAACAACCGCAGATTTCTGCATTTTGTCACTAACGACACGACCCTGCAGAGTACGGATTTTATCGGTCATTACGAACCCGCCTTCTCAGTCAGTAAAGTCTTAACGCGCGCAACATCACGGCGAACCTGCTTCAGCAGATGAGACTGCTGCAGTTGGCCAGATGCTGCCTGCATGCGCAGGTTAAATTGCTCACGCAGCAGATTAAGCAGCTCAGTGTTCAGCTCTTCAACGCTTTTTTCACGCAGCTCTGTTGCTTTCATTACATCACCGTCTTAGTTACAAAGGTGGTTTTGATAGGCAGTTTTGCTGCTGCCAGCTTGAATGCTTCACGGGCCAGCTCTTCTGGTACGCCGTCCATTTCATACAGGACTTTACCAGGCTGGATCAGGGCAACCCAATACTCGACGTTACCCTTACCTTTACCCATACGCACTTCCAGCGGCTTCTCGGTGATCGGTTTGTCCGGGAATACACGGATCCAGATCTTACCTTGACGCTTAACTGCACGGGTCATAGCACGACGTGCTGCTTCGATCTGACGGGCAGTCAGACGACCACGGCCAACAGCTTTCAGACCGAAAGTCCCGAAGCTAACATCCGTACCCTGCGCCAGACCACGGTTGCGGCCTTTATGCACTTTACGGAATTTTGTACGCTTTGGTTGTAACATAGCGACTCTCCTTACTTACGGCCTTTACGCTGCTGCTTTTTAGGTTGAGCAGCCGGTTCCGGTTGTTCAACAGCAGCCATACCACCCAGGATCTCGCCTTTGAAGATCCATACCTTAACGCCGATTACACCATAAGTGGTGTGCGCTTCAGAGGTGTTGTAGTCAATGTCAGCACGCAGAGTGTGCAACGGCACGCGACCTTCACGATACCATTCGGTACGTGCGATCTCGGCGCCGCCCAGACGGCCGCTAACTTCAACTTTAATACCCTTCGCGCCCAGACGCATGGCGTTCTGAACCGCACGCTTCATAGCACGACGGAACATCACACGACGCTCCAGCTGTGAAGTGATGCTGTCAGCAACCAGTTTCGCGTCCAGTTCCGGTTTACGGACTTCGGCGATATTGATCTGTGCAGGAACGCCAGCGATTTTCGCTACGACCGTGCGCAGTTTTTCAACGTCTTCACCTTTCTTACCGATCACGATGCCAGGACGAGCAGTGTGAATAGTCACACGGATGCTCTTAGCCGGACGCTCGATAACGATACGAGATACAGACGCCTTCGCCAGTTCCTTAGTCAGGTACTGACGTACTTTAAAGTCGCTGTCCAGGTTGTCAGCGAATTCTTTGGTGTTCGCAAACCAGGTAGAGTTCCATGGTTTTACAATACCCAGGCGAATACCATTAGGATGTACTTTCTGACCCATTGCTAGTCTCCAGAGTCTCAGCGATCGGACACAACCACAGTAATGTGGCTGGTGCGCTTCAGGATGCGATCTGCACGACCTTTTGCACGAGGCATAATGCGCTTCATGCTTGGGCCTTCGTCGACGAAAATTTTCGCGACTTTGAGATCGTCGATATCAGCGCCATCGTTGTGTTCAGCGTTAGCAATGGCAGATTCCAGAACTTTCTTGACCAGTACAGCCGCTTTCTTGTTGGTGTAGGTCAAAATGTCCAGTGCCTGCGACACTTTCTTACCGCGGATCAGGTCAGCAACAAGGCGAACCTTCTGAGCAGAAGAACGAGCGTGGCGATGTTGAGCTAAAGTTTCCATCTCTTCCTCCTACTTATTTCTTCTTGGCTTTTTTATCAGCCGCGTGACCGCGATAAGTACGTGTCGGCGCGAATTCACCCAGTTTGTGACCAACCATTTCGTCGGAAACAAAGACAGGAACGTGCTGACGACCATTATGGACAGCGATGGTCAAACCGATCATGTTAGGAAAGATCGTTGAACGACGGGACCAAGTGCGCAAAGGCTTCTTGTCACCGCTTTCCACCGCTTTCTCTACCTTCTTCAGCAAGTGCAGGTCAATAAAAGGACCTTTCTTGAGAGAACGTGGCATGGCTTATCCTCTAATATTATTTGCTACGGCGACGTACGATAAACTTATCGGTACGCTTGTTGCTACGGGTCTTCTTACCTTTGGTCTGAACGCCCCACGGGGTTACCGGGTGCTTACCAAAGTTACGACCTTCACCACCACCGTGCGGGTGATCTACTGGGTTCATCGCGGTACCACGAACGGTCGGACGAACACCACGCCAACGGGTTGCACCGGCTTTACCCAGAACGCGCAGCATATGCTCAGCGTTACCGACTTCGCCCAGAGTTGCGCGACAGTCAGCTTCGACTTTACGCATTTCACCTGAACGCAGACGCAGGGTTACGTAGGAACCATCACGCGCAACGATCTGCACGTAAGCACCGGCTGAGCGAGCAATCTGACCGCCTTTGCCTGGTTTCATTTCTACGTTGTGAACGGTAGAACCCACCGGGATGTTACGCATCGGCAGTGTGTTACCTGCTTTGATCGCAGCATCAACGCCAGATTGGATCTGGTCGCCGGCTTTCAGGCCTTTAGGGGCCAGGATGTAACGGCGTTCGCCGTCTTTGTACAGAACCAGTGCGATATTCGCAGAGCGGTTCGGATCGTACTCAAGACGTTCAACGGTTGCCGGGATACCATCTTTGTTGCGTTTGAAATCAACCAGACGGTAAGCCTGCTTATGACCACCACCGATGTGACGGGTAGTGATGCGACCGTTGTTGTTGCGGCCACCGGATTTGCTGTTCTTTTCCAGCAATGGAGCAAACGGCTTGCCCTTGTGCAACTCTGGGTTCACCACTTTAACGACGTGGCGACGACCCGGAGATGTCGGTTTACATTTAACAACTGCCATTGTCTTTCTCCTCCGACTTACTCAGCGCCGCCGACGAAGTCCAGATTCTGGCCTTCCTTCAGGGTGACGTAAGCTTTTTTCCAGTCGCTACGACGACCGATACGCTGTCCGTGACGCTTAACTTTACCTTTAACTACCAGGGTGTTTACGTCTTTAACTTCTACTTCGAACAGCTTCTCAACAGCAGCAACGATCTCTGCTTTAGTCGCGTCTTTAGCTACTTTGAGTACGATGGTGTTGGTTTTTTCCATCGCGCTAGATGCCTTTTCAGATACGTGCGGCGCGCGCAGTACTTTCAGCAGACGTTCTTCACGGATCATGCCAGCATCTCCTCAACTTGCTTAACTGCATCAGCAGTCATAACGACTTTGTCGAAGGCGATCAGGCTAACTGGGTCGATACCCGCTGCATCACGCACGTCAACCTTGTACAGGTTACGCGCAGCCAGGAACAGATTCTCATCCAGTTCACCGGTGATGATCAGCACGTCTTCCAGCGCCATGTCTTTCAGCTTCTGTGCCAGCAACTTGGTTTTCGGTGCTTCGACAGAGAACTGCTCGACGACGATCAGACGGTCTTGACGTACCAGTTCGGACAGGATGCTTTTCAGCGCGCCGCGGTACATCTTTTTATTAACTTTTTGACTGTGGTCTTGTGGCTTCGCAGCGAAGGTTACGCCACCTGAACGCCAGATTGGGCTCTTTACAGAACCTGCTCGCGCACGGCCGGTACCCTTCTGACGCCAAGGCTTTTTGCCTGAACCAGTGACTTCGGCGCGAGTTTTCTGCGCACGACTACCCTGGCGGGCGCCTGATGCGTAAGCAACAACAACCTGGTGAACCAGCGCTTCGTTGAAATCACGACCGAAGGTAGTTTCGGAAACAGTCAGCGCGCTCTGCGCGTCTTTCAATACTAATTCCATTGCTATCCCCTTACGCCTTCACAGCTGGTTTAACGATCAGGTCGCTACCGGTAGCACCGGGAACTGCACCTTTAACCAGCAGCAGGTTGCGCTCAGCGTCAACACGTACTACGTCCAGGCTCTGAACCGTTACGCGCTCATTACCCAGCTGACCTGCCATTTTCTTGCCTTTGAACACTTTGCCCGGAGTCTGGTTCTGACCGATAGAACCCGGAACGCGGTGAGACAAGGAGTTACCGTGGGTCGCGTCCTGGGTACGGAAGTTCCAGCGCTTAACGGTACCTGCGAAACCTTTACCTTTAGAGGTGCCAGTTACGTCTACTTTTTTAACGTCAGCGAAAATTTCAACGCTGATGCTCTGACCTACGGCATACTCATCACCTTCAACGGTGCGGAATTCCCACAGGCCACGGCCGGCTTCAACGCCAGCTTTAGCAAAATGACCAGCTTCAGGTTTGGTCACACGGTTTGCTTTTTTAGCACCGGTGGTAACCTGAATTGCCTGGTAACCATCGTTTTCCAGGCCTTTGACCTGAGTAACGCGGTTCGCTTCAACTTCGATTACGGTTACTGGGATAGAAACGCCATCTTCAGTGAAGATGCGGGTCATTCCCACTTTTTTACCGACTAAACCAATCATTGTTTCAACCTCTCAATCGCTCGATGACCTGATTAACCCAGGCTGATCTGCACGTCAACACCGGCAGCCAGGTCCAGACGCATCAGAGCATCAACGGTTTTTTCAGTTGGCTCAACGATGTCTACCAGACGCTTGTGAGTGCGAATTTCGTACTGATCACGCGCATCTTTGTTAACGTGCGGAGAGATCAGAACGGTAAAGCGCTCTTTGCGGGTTGGTAGCGGGATCGGACCACGTACCTGCGCACCAGTGCGCTTGGCAGTCTCGACGATTTCCGCGGTTGATTGATCGATCAGACGATGATCAAACGCTTTAAGACGGATACGGATTCTTTGGTTCGACATGAGACCAAGGCTCCAAACATTTTATAGACGAAAAAAATTACTACTCGAGCCCATTACGATTGATGGGAGAGTGTAATCGTTCAGCATATAACTCCACAGTTGGGAGTATTGTCAGACGGCCCAAAATTCTGCCGTCTGCGATTCAGCTCGAATCGCGCCCACCAATATCGGTAGGCCCGCGCATTATACGTATATTTGCTCAGGAAGCAACCCATGTTGCGTTTTTGCCCGTGAAAAGTGCAATCGGGCTTGTTTGCTAAAGCCAGCACAAGATGATGAAGAGTAAATGCAAAACTGTAATTCCTCTGTGAGTGACCTTCCACGTTGCTGATCCTGCCCATGACTCCGAATCAGCCTTCAGTCAGGCTGTAGCGACATTTCCGGTCTCTTCGAGGTGACAAGCGGTGCTCATCATTCTGTTTACTGTTACGGCACTCGGTGCCGCACTCGGCAGCTTTCTTGCGTTGGCCTGCCAGCGCTATCATCCGGCCATATCGCCAGACGACTGGTTCACTTCCCTCTGGACGCCGCCCTCGCATTGTACGCACTGCCAGGCACCTGTCTTATGGCGAGACAGAATCCCGGTGATAAGCTGGCTGCGCCTGCACGGCCGCTGTCGGTTTTGCCGACGTCCTGTCGGCCTGCTCCCGCTGCTGTTTGAGTTAACGGGCGCCCTGCTCTGCCTGTTACTGGCTATGTTGTTCAGTGACCACCTCATCGTGGCCGCTTTTATTCTGACGGCATCCTGCCTGTTATTGTTACTTGCAGCCATCGACCAGCGTCATCTCTTGCTACCGGACGTGCTGACAGGCGCGTTACTTTGGCTGGGACTCGCACGCTTCTTTTTCTATAAGCCAGTCACTGTATCTGCGGCTGTGGGTGGCGCAATTGCAGGTTATGGCTCGCTGTGGCTGCTTGCCTGGCTATATCGTCAGATAAAGAATCAGGCGGGATTAGGCTACGGGGATATTAAACTTTTTGCCGCGCTGGGCACATGGTGCGGTTGGCAGGCCCTACCCTGGATTGCACTGGTTGCCAGCCTGACGGCTCTGCTTGCCTTTATCGCACTGGTCGTCATCAACAGGACGTTGTCTGTAAACAGCCCGCTTCCCTTTGGTCCATTCCTGGCCGTCGCGGGCTGGGGAGTGATAGTGATTCAAAGCCTCACTCGTCTCTGATTTGCGCCTGAAGGTAGTTTTGAATGCCCATTTTATTGATCAGCTCCAGCTCGGTCTCGATCCAGTCAATATGATGCTCTTCGTCTGCCAGGATTTGGATCATCATATCCCGACTCACGTAGTCATGAATTTTGTCGGCATACGCGATAGCTTCACGCAGATCTTTTGCACCTTCGAGTTCAAGATTGAGATCGGACTGCAACATCTCTTCTACATCCTCACCAACCCTGAGTCGTCCCAGATCCTGCAGATTCGGGATGCCTTCAAGAAACAGGATACGTTCAATGTATTTGTCCGCATGCTTCATTTCATCGATGGACTCATGGTACTCAACATCATTAAGACGCATCAGCCCCCAGTTTTTGAACATCCGTGCGTGGAGAAAATACTGATTGATCGCAACCAGTTCATTCCCCAACAGTTTATTGAGATGACTTATGATTTTCGCATCGCCCTTCATTTCACGTCCTCCGCTCATGTTTATTTGAGCGTAGATGCGGTTAAAAAGAAGTCAAAAAAACGCGATGAAAACTGTGGGTATTATCATGTCCGATGACGAAAGCCTTCAGGCTATCTCTTTATACTGCGGAACCTGCTGCATCTCATCGTCCATGATTTCACGGGCGACACGAATGCATTTACCGCATTGCTTTCCTACTGGCACGATTTGGCGCAACTGCTGAATAGATTTTGGCTGATAGCGGCGCACGACTTCACGGAGGGTTTTATCACTGATGGCATTACACAGACAGACGTACATTTATTCATCACTCAGTCTATTTCGTGCACACAGTGTAAATGCGAATCGTTTTTATTTCAAACCTACCCTTTGTAAGGGAAAACGCGTTTTGAACGATTTATGACTAGTCCTGGCATAGGTTGACACTTTTTTTATCTTTTAAAACGCCTGATGTACCTCATCAGGCGTTTTGTATTTTAATGACAGATGAGGACGCTGG
This sequence comes from Pantoea allii, assembly GCF_002307475.1. Classification (GTDB taxonomy): domain Bacteria; phylum Pseudomonadota; class Gammaproteobacteria; order Enterobacterales; family Enterobacteriaceae; genus Pantoea; species Pantoea allii. The sequence goes on from NZ_NTMH01000042.1 coordinate 27,704, forward strand.
CTGTTATAGATCCTGACTGACTCACTGACCATCCTGCCTGCCTGCACCACGTCTGCCGGACGCGTAATCAGTAATTCATTTTTCAGTATGCCGTTAACCCTTTCTGCCAGCGCATTCTGATAGCAGTCGTAGCCGTCCGTCATTGAACAGACAAGACCGTGTTTTTTATGCACTGACTGATACATTGCCGAACAGTACTGAAGTCCGCGATCTGAGTGGTGGATCAGGCGGCCCTTTCCCTGCCGCTCCCTCAGTGCCATTTGCAGCGCCTTAATAACGTGTTCCGTATGCAGACTTTCATGAACATGATACCCCACGATTTTTCGTGAGAAAGCGTCCGTTACCAGACTGATGTAGGCCATACCTGTTCTTACCGGAAGCCAGGTGATGTCGGCAACCCATACCTGCTCCGGACCGGAGATTACCGTCTGCTCCGGCCCCGCTTTCAGCAGATTCGGATGTCTGTAAAAATGATGACGGCTGTTCGTTGTTTTATGATAAGCCCTTGCCGGATGAACCAGTAACCGGGCTTCCCGCAGCACAGCGAACAGACTGTCCCGCCCGATATGCAATGCGGCATCTTCCCGCTCGTTAAGAATATGCTGCAGTTTCCGGGTACCCAGGCGGGGCTGCTGTAACCTGATAAGTCTGACTTCTTCAGTAATGCGGTGTGCCTTTTCAGCCCTGCGCATTTCACGCCGGCATCCCTGATACCAGGCCTGACGGCTTATCTTTAAATACCGGCAGACCCTGACGACAGTCAGTTTCAGGGATTGTGTCTGTGCTTTCGCGATAAGGACGCTAACTGCTTCTTTGTGAGTGTGGCACCGAATTCGGTGTTCATCACCTTCACGACAGCTTCAAAAAACTGCGCTTTAACTTCGGATTCAGCCAGTTGCTGCTCAAGCTCTTTGATTCGCTGTTCAGGTGTGAGGGGGAGAGATTTTGTCATGTTTCCTCCACGGGTGGTGCGCTGCCGGGATGACTGCCAGTCCAGATGACCGTATTTACGTAACCACATGAGCACGGTGGAACATCCCTGGATGCCGTAGCGTTCCTGAGCCTGGCGGTAAGTCATCTCGCCTTTTTCAACCTGCTCCACGACTGCCAGCTTAAAAGACAGAGAGTAATCCCGCTGAGTGCGTTTAACATACTGTTTCATCACATTCTCCTCAAAACCAGTGGAAAATGTGTCAACGCTATTCAGGACGGGACA
>NZ_NTMH01000043.1 GCF_002307475.1 Pantoea allii
AAGCAGAGACGCTGCTCATGCCCGGACACCAGATGCACGCATTTTTTTATCAAACCGCCATAGGTTTTATCGTCCGGCAGCTCCATCGTGCCGTCCGCCCAGGACATATGCCCCTCGGCTATCGGCACAACGTGCGCTATCCCAACGGAGGCCACGGTATCCAGCAGCCCGAGAAACTCCACGCTGACAGGCAACTGCATCTCACCAATCTGCAGGCACTGTGGGGGTTTTTCGTCTTCCGCTTTTGGTGGGGGAAGCAGTTCGCTCAGCCAGCGAACAAACGTACGCGCAGCGGCGGCACCGCGGGAAAAACCATAAACATACAGTTTGATGCCTAACACCTTAGGCTTACCCGGCTCCGGCTGCGTGAGCAGTGGTTTCAGTTGCGGGGCTAACTCATTCAGTAAACGGCTGAACTCTTCATAACGGTTGTGGCTTCCGCCAGACCACAGCCGGTTCCAGCTGGTACCCATTTTTTCTATGGACTTACGGCTGGCACCCTCGGACAGTTTTATGCTGTTGTTTTCCGGGTCCTTACTTATGCGCATTAGCACATCAATAATACGCAGCAGCGCCCAGTTAATACGCTCCTCACCCTTGGTTGCACCCACCAGCCCCATAGTGGAATAATCCGGGTCGTTCACTTCCGGGAACGGAGTGCCCACACCGGGAATATAAAATTTGAAGTATTTGCCGCCGCTGTCGCTTGCCGAATCCAGCGGCATCCTGCTCGTATCAGATACGCCACCTGCTGTACCATCTCCGATAGTGGCGCGAAACAACCGCGCGATATTGGTCGGATGCTTCGGGTCAGACAGCAGCAGGTCATTGTTCAGGTTATTACCCGTACCGTCGAAAAACAGACTGATATGCAGCGTCTTGCAGCAAGGCGGCTCGACACGTCGCCCGGCCGCCAGACACAGTTCCTGGCGGTAGAGCCGCTCGGCGCTGTTCTGCTGATGGCAATTCTGACCAACTTGCAGGGCCTGCGTCGGCAGGCGCCCCTGGGCCGGAAACGGCGGTGGTACCCAGGCTAAATCGGTTACCGTTATTTCGGACATACTTTGGGCTCCTTCATCCTGAGGGGCTCTTTTATCGGGTAGGACGGACTGCCGTAGGTGTAACAACTGGTCGTGACCTTCACGTCATCGCAGGGCAGAAAGTGCACCGTGATGCCGCAGACGTCCTGGCCGTTATAGTCGGGAACCGGGACGGTTTTGCTGTGCTGCCGTTGTTGAGCTTTAATATTCCTTGCCCACTCTAAAAACTTCTTCTCATCTGCATATCCCGGGAAACCAGCTGATGAACCCTGCCCGGTTTCCCAGTCAATACGCACCGTCATGCCCCGTGTCCAGCGGGCGGGCACGCTGTAGCAGCAGCCACCGCCACCGCCCTGGAACGGACCAATAATGTCGATGCCCGACTGGTTATCGACACTGAAGTGGTTAATCGCCCATCTGGTGTGGTTGATGGCGTCAATGGTGCCGCCACCACCTCCACTG
>NZ_NTMH01000044.1 GCF_002307475.1 Pantoea allii
AACCGGGGGAACTGAAACATCTAAGTACCCCGAGGAAAAGAAATCAACCGAGATTCCCCCAGTAGCGGCGAGCGAACGGGGAGGAGCCCAGAACCATCATCAGCTTGTGCATCAGTGGAAGCGTCTGGAAAGTCGCAGGGTACAGGGTGATACTCCCGTACACAAAGGTGCACAGGTTGTGAGTTCGATGAGTAAGGCGGGACACGTGGTATCCTGTCTGAATATGGGGGGACCATCCTCCAAGGCTAAATACTCCTGACTGACCGATAGTGAACCAGTACCGTGAGGGAAAGGCGAAAAGAACCCCGGCGAGGGGAGTGAAACAGAACCTGAAACCGTGTACGTACAAGCAGTGGGAGCCTTCTTTATGGGGGTGACTGCGTACCTTTTGTATAATGGGTCAGCGACTTATATTCTGTAGCAAGGTTAACCGTATAGGGGAGCCGCAGGGAAACCGAGTCTTAACTGGGCGTTAAGTTGCAGGGTATAGACCCGAAACCCGGTGATCTAGCCATGGGCAGGTTGAAGGTTGGGTAACACTAACTGGAGGACCGAACCGACTAATGTTGAAAAATTAGCGGATGACCTGTGGCTGGGGGTGAAAGGCCAATCAAACCGGGAGATAGCTGGTTCTCCCCGAAAGCTATTTAGGTAGCGCCTCGTGAACTCATCTCCGGGGGTAGAGCACTGTTTCGGCTAGGGGGCCATCCCGGCTTACCAACCCGATGCAAACTGCGAATACCGGAGAATGTTATCACGGGAGACACACGGCGGGTGCTAACGTCCGTCGTGAAGAGGGAAACAACCCAGACCGCCAGCTAAGGTCCCAAAGTCATGGTTAAGTGGGAAACGATGTGGGAAGGCACAGACAGCCAGGATGTTGGCTTAGAAGCAGCCATCATTTAAAGAAAGCGTAATAGCTCACTGGTCGAGTCGGCCTGCGCGGAAGATGTAACGGGGCTAAACCATGCACCGAAGCTGCGGCAGCGACACTATGTGTTGTTGGGTAGGGGAGCGTTCTGTAAGCCGTCGAAGGTGTGCTGTGAGGCATGCTGGAGGTATCAGAAGTGCGAATGCTGACATAAGTAACGATAAACAAGGTGAAAAACCTTGTCGCCGGAAGACCAAGGGTTCCTGTTCAACGTTAATCGGAGCAGGGTGAGTCGACCCCTAAGGCGAGGCCGAAAGGCGTAGTCGATGGGAAACAGGTTAATATTCCTGTACTTGGTGTTACTGCGAAGGGGGGACGGAGAAGGCTATATCAGCCGGGCGACGGTTGTCCCGGTTTAAGCGTGTAGGTGTGTGTTCCAGGCAAATCCGGTTCACTTTACACTGAGGCGTGACGACGAGGCACTACGGTGCTGAAGTGATAAATGCCCTGCTTCCAGGAAAAGCCTCTAAGCATCAGGTAACACAAAATCGTACCCCAAACCGACACAGGTGGTCAGGTAGAGAATACCAAGGCGCTTGAGAGAACTCGGGTGAAGGAACTAGGCAAAATGGTGCCGTAACTTCGGGAGAAGGCACGCTGGCGCGTAGGTGAAGGGACCTGCTCCCCGAGCTGAAGCCAGTCGAAGATACCAGCTGGCTGCAACTGTTTATTAAAAACACAGCACTGTGCAAACACGAAAGTGGACGTATACGGTGTGACGCCTGCCCGGTGCCGGAAGGTTAATTGATGGGGTTAAGCGCAAGCTGAAGCTCTTGATCGAAGCCCCGGTAAACGGCGGCCGTAACTATAACGGTCCTAAGGTAGCGAAATTCCTTGTCGGGTAAGTTCCGACCTGCACGAATGGCGTAATGATGGCCAGGCTGTCTCCACCCGAGACTCAGTGAAATTGAAATCGCTGTGAAGATGCAGTGTACCCGCGGCAAGACGGAAAGACCCCGTGAACCTTTACTACAGCTTGACACTGAACACTGAGCCTTGATGTGTAGGATAGGTGGGAGGCTTTGAAGCGTGGACGCCAGTCTGCGTGGAGCCAACCTTGAAATACCACCCTTTAATGTTTGGTGTTCTAACGTAGGCCCGTAATCCGGGCTGCGGACAGTGTCTGGTGGGTAGTTTGACTGGGGCGGTCTCCTCCTAAAGAGTAACGGAGGAGCACGAAGGTTGGCTAATCCTGGTCGGACATCAGGAGGTTAGTGCAATGGCATAAGCCAGCTTGACTGCGAGAGTGACGGCTCGAGCAGGTGCGAAAGCAGGTCATAGTGATCCGGTGGTTCTGAATGGAAGGGCCATCGCTCAACGGATAAAAGGTACTCCGGGGATAACAGGCTGATACCGCCCAAGAGTTCATATCGACGGCGGTGTTTGGCACCTCGATGTCGGCTCATCACATCCTGGGGCTGAAGTAGGTCCCAAGGGTACGGCTGTTCGCCGTTTAAAGTGGTACGCGAGCTGGGTTTAGAACGTCGTGAGACAGTTCGGTCCCTATCTGCCGTGGGCGCTGGAGAATTGAGGGGGGTTGCTCCTAGTACGAGAGGACCGGAGTGAACGCACCGCTGGTGTCCGGGTTGTCACGCCAGTGGCACTGCCCGGTAGCTAAGTGCGGAAAAGATAAGTGCTGAAAGCATCTAAGCACGAAACTTGCCCCGAGATGAGTTCTCCCTGAGCCTTTAAGGCTCCTGAAGGGACGTTGAAGACGACGACGTTGATAGGCCGGGTGTGTAAGCGCAGCGATGCGTTGAGCTTACCGGTACTAATGACCCGTGAGGCTTAACCTTACAACGCCAGAGGCGTTTTGGTTGAGAGACGA
>NZ_NTMH01000045.1 GCF_002307475.1 Pantoea allii
CATATGAGCAACAATCCCCCCATAAGATTCAGTCACAACCACCACCGGCTTTCGGTGAAGGGATGTGGCGCAGAGCTTGATGTGCTGGCTTTTGAAGGCGATGAAGCCTTAAGCAGACCGTTCCGCTACCGGATTGAATTCACCTGTACAGACCATGCCATCAGCAAAGAGATGATGCTGATGAAGCCCGGTTCCCTGACGCTGCAGGCCCCGGCTGACACGGGTTTCGGTAGTAAAGTGCAGCAGACGTTACGGGTGATTCAGGGCGTGGTGACCGGCTTTGAGCGCCTCAGCACTTCTAAAGAGGAAACCCGCTATGCCCTGACGCTCCGGCCGCGCCTGGCGCTGCTTGACCGTTCGCACCAGAACGCCATCTACCAGGACATGTCGGTGCCGCAGATTGTGGAAAAAATTCTGCGCGGGCGCCACAACATGCGCGGTCAGGATTTTCTGTTCTCGCTGTCAAAAGAGTACCCGCGCCGTGAGCAGGTGATGCAGTACGGTGAGGACGACCTGCACTTCATCACCCGCCTGCTGGGCGAGGTCGGTATCTGGTTCCGCTTCACCACCGACACGCGCCTGAACATCGACGTGGTGGAGTTCTGCGACGGTCAGCAGGGCTATGAGAAAGGCCTGACGCTGCCGTCGGTGCCGCCGTCGGGGCAGCACTCGCAGGGCGTGGATTCGGTGTGGGGGATGGAGAGTCATCACAGCGTGGTGCAGAAGCAGGTCAGCACCCGGGACTACAACTACCGTCAGGCCACGGAAGACATGAACGCTCTGGTGGACGTGACCCGCGGGGATGCGACCACCTACGGCGATGCCTACCACTGGGCGGATAACTACCTGTCACCGGGCCGTACCTGTGACCGCAGTCCGGCACCGGAGTCCGGTGCGTTTTATGCCCGCATCCGGCATGAGCGTTACCTGAACGGCCAGACGCAGACCCGGGCCATCACCAGCTGCCCGACCCTCTCTCCGGGTCAGGTGCTGAAAGTCACCGGCGGTTATGAAGTGGCGGAGGTGTTTGCGCAGGGCGTGGTCATCACGGCGATGCACAGCCGGGCGCGGCGGGATGAAGACTTTCGCGTGCATTTTGAGGGCATCCCGGACAGCACGGATTTTTGCTTCCGCCCGGAGCCGGGCTTACGCCCGGTGATGGCCGGCACCGTACCGGCGCGCGTCACCAGCACCACCGAAAACGACACCTACGGCCACATTGATAAAGACGGCCGCTACCGGGTAAACATGCTGTTCGACCGCGATAACTGGGAAACCGGATTCGAGAGCCTGTGGGTACGCCAGTCCCGCCCGTATGCCGGGGACACCTACGGTCTGCACCTGCCGCTGCTGGCGGGCACGGAGGTGGCGATTGGCTTTGAGGACGGCAACCCGGACCGGCCGTACATCGCAGGCGTGCTGCACGACTCGGCCCACGGTGACCACGTGACCATCCGCAACTACAAACGTAACGTGCTGCGTACCCCGGCGAACAACAAAATCCGCCTCGATGACGAGCGCGGTAAAGAGCACATCAAGATTTCCACCGAATACGGCGGCAAGAGCCAGCTGAATCTCGGACATTTAGTGGATGCTGAGAAGCAGAAGCGCGGTGAGGGTTTTGAGCTGCGGACGGATAAGTGGGGAGCCATCCGGGCACACAAAGGGATGTTCATCAGCGCTGATGGCCAGACGAAAGCACAGGGCCAGGTGCTGGAGATGCAGCCGGCCATCAGTCTGTTGAAAGGAGCGTTAAATCAGGTAACCAAATGGGGAACGATTACTCAGACACACCACAACGTTGCCCCTGATACTGAGCCATTAAGCGAATTTGTTTCCGGTGCCAGTGAGCTTACAGAGCCTACTTTGTTGCTGTCTGCACCGAAAGGTATTGCCGCCGTCACGCCGGAAACGAGTCTGATGTATAGCGGGAAGGGGCTATATCTACAGAGTCTGGGCGAAGTCAATGTCAGCACAGCACAGCGCTATTCCGTGAACGCGAGCTACTCTGTCTCAATCCTTGCCCAGCTTGAAGGGATGCGGCTGGTATCCGCTAAAGGTCCGCTTAATATTGAGTCACATGGAGATGTCCTGTCGCTGACTTCTCTTAATGATGTCACTGTTCAGTCAACACAAGGGCACCTGCAGTTAACGGCTAAAAATGGCATCACTCTGGGCTGCGGTGGGGCTTACATTCGTCTTACGCCACAGGGGGAAGTGCACATTCACGGCCCGGGATTAATCAGTCTCAAAGGCCTCCACGATTTGCAGGGGCCAGACAGCGAGAATTTCCCCCTGCCTGAACTCCCGGCATCGATATGTAAAGAGTGCCTTAAAAAAGCCCAGGAGCTGGCGCAGGGCTTCGTCCCCAGGGAGGCATAAATGACCACACAATGGATTGAGGAAGTCGCTGTTACTTGCCGGACATCCGGGACTGATTATCTTGATATTATTGTTGATCAGGCTGGGCTGGATTTCAGCGTGATACCGGCACTGGACGCACTCTCTGTGGAGTGGCAGTCGCTTTATCATGGGCTTCCGGAAGCGTTTATTGTCGATGATGCGCCGCTGATTGCACGCATTACGCTCGATGATCCTCAACAGATGCAGTGGCTGAAGGACATGAGTCAGTTGGTCGCTGTTCAGTCTCCGTTGCTGCTCTTGTGTTCACACTGGCCTTTTTCTGCCCTGACTGGCTGGCTCACACAGTGTATGGATATTCTGCAGGAAGGGCGGAGCGGAATTTTACGATTTTACGATACGCGGATTTTCCCACTGCTTTTTACGCACGTTCTCAAAGAGGAACAGCAACAGCCTTTGTTGCGTCCTGTCCTGTTCTGGGCCTGGCAGGATATGGATGGCAACTCAAGAGGTATAAAAGGTAACAGTACGCCTCAGAATCGCAATGAAAAACCTCCCAAAATCGACCTCAGCGATCGCCAGTTGGAGCACCTGATGTGTGTCTGCGATGTCATGATCCTCCTGTCCCACAGTGCACCACTAGCGGTCAGGTATACATCACAACAAGCGCTTTTTTTTGATTGTTATCAGGGCATGGTGGAGGCAACCAACCGGGGCATTATTCTGGATGAAGCCCGCGAGGCCTGGGTCATTGAAAAATGGCTTACTTAAAAAGTAAAGATCTAATAGTGAAAGGAAACCGCTTCAGCCCGGGTGCCGCCACCGCTACCTCTTCAGTTTTGCCTCTACAAGGAACGTCAGATGAAACATACATTCTTAACCCCGCTGCTGGCGGGCCTGCTGCTGTTAACCGGCTGCTCACAGCCTGCCGCTCAGGCCGGAGGTGGCGGCGGCACCATTGACGCCATCAAC
>NZ_NTMH01000046.1 GCF_002307475.1 Pantoea allii
CATATGAGCAACAATCCCCCCATAAGATTCAGTCACAACCACCACCGGCTTTCGGTGAAGGGATGTGGCGCAGAGCTTGATGTGCTGGCTTTTGAAGGCGATGAAGCCTTAAGCAGACCGTTCCGCTACCGGATTGAATTCACCTGTACAGACCATGCCATCAGCAAAGAGATGATGCTGATGAAGCCCGGTTCCCTGACGCTGCAGGCCCCGGCTGACACGGGTTTCGGTAGTAAAGTGCAGCAGACGTTACGGGTGATTCAGGGCGTGGTGACCGGCTTTGAGCGCCTCAGCACTTCTAAAGAGGAAACCCGCTATGCCCTGACGCTCCGGCCGCGCCTGGCGCTGCTTGACCGTTCGCACCAGAACGCCATCTACCAGGACATGTCGGTGCCGCAGATTGTGGAAAAAATTCTGCGCGGGCGCCACAACATGCGCGGTCAGGATTTTCTGTTCTCGCTGTCAAAAGAGTACCCGCGCCGTGAGCAGGTGATGCAGTACGGTGAGGACGACCTGCACTTCATCACCCGCCTGCTGGGCGAGGTCGGTATCTGGTTCCGCTTCACCACCGACACGCGCCTGAACATCGACGTGGTGGAGTTCTGCGACGGTCAGCAGGGCTATGAGAAAGGCCTGACGCTGCCGTCGGTGCCGCCGTCGGGGCAGCACTCGCAGGGCGTGGATTCGGTGTGGGGGATGGAGAGTCATCACAGCGTGGTGCAGAAGCAGGTCAGCACCCGGGACTACAACTACCGTCAGGCCACGGAAGACATGAACGCTCTGGTGGACGTGACCCGCGGGGATGCGACCACCTACGGCGATGCCTACCACTGGGCGGATAACTACCTGTCACCGGGCCGTACCTGTGACCGCAGTCCGGCACCGGAGTCCGGTGCGTTTTATGCCCGCATCCGGCATGAGCGTTACCTGAACGGCCAGACGCAGACCCGGGCCATCACCAGCTGCCCGACCCTCTCTCCGGGTCAGGTGCTGAAAGTCACCGGCGGTTATGAAGTGGCGGAGGTGTTTGCGCAGGGCGTGGTCATCACGGCGATGCACAGCCGGGCGCGGCGGGATGAAGACTTTCGCGTGCATTTTGAGGGCATCCCGGACAGCACGGATTTTTGCTTCCGCCCGGAGCCGGGCTTACGCCCGGTGATGGCCGGCACCGTACCGGCGCGCGTCACCAGCACCACCGAAAACGACACCTACGGCCACATTGATAAAGACGGCCGCTACCGGGTAAACATGCTGTTCGACCGCGATAACTGGGAAACCGGATTCGAGAGCCTGTGGGTACGCCAGTCCCGCCCGTATGCCGGGGACACCTACGGTCTGCACCTGCCGCTGCTGGCGGGCACGGAGGTGGCGATTGGCTTTGAGGACGGCAACCCGGACCGGCCGTACATCGCAGGCGTGCTGCACGACTCGGCCCACGGTGACCACGTGACCATCCGCAACTACAAACGTAACGTGCTGCGTACCCCGGCGAACAACAAAATCCGCCTCGATGACGAGCGCGGTAAAGAGCACATCAAGATTTCCACCGAATACGGCGGCAAGAGCCAGCTGAATCTCGGACATTTAGTGGATGCTGAGAAGCAGAAGCGCGGTGAGGGTTTTGAGCTGCGGACGGATAAGTGGGGAGCCATCCGGGCACACAAAGGGATGTTCATCAGCGCTGATGGCCAGACGAAAGCACAGGGCCAGGTGCTGGAGATGGAGGCGGCGGTCAGCAATCTGGGTGATGCCCGGGAGCAGATGACGTCCATCTCCGGTGACGCGCAGAAGGCGACCGCGAACCCGGCCGATCTCCAGGCGCAAATCACACTGCTGGAACAGCAGGTTACGGACCTCAAAAAATCAGTGCTGCTGCTCAGTGCGCCGGATGGAATGGCGCTGACCAGCGGACAACATCTGCAGGTATCTGCCGGGCAGAACCTGATAGCCACAGCCGGTAAAAATGCAGACGTCAGCGTGGTGAAAAATCTGTTCATCGGGGTGGGTAATGCCCTGAGCGTGTTTGTTCGTAAGCTGGGGATCAAGCTCATCGCGAACCAGGGGCCGGTGCAGGTACAGGCGCAGAATGACCTGATGGCACTGCTTGCTCGTAAGGAAATTAGTATCGTCAGTACTGAAGATGAAATCAAAATCATCGCGAAGAAGAAGCTGACGGTAAACGGCGGCGGGAGCTATATCACTCTGGATGTTAATGCCATTGAGTCGGCGACGGCTGGTGAGTACAGAACAAGGGCCGGGTATTACGTCAGGCGGGAAAAAGCGCAGCAGAAGCCTGATATTTCGCCTTTATCCAATGCTATCGACGACGGCAGCCACAATATTCGCTATTTGTGTGCTGATGATAATGGAGTTCCAATGTTGAATACGCCTTACAGGGCATTTTTGGCTGATGGCTCAGTGCTGGAGGGGGTCAGTGATGGTGAGGGGTATACGAAGCTGTTTACTTCTGCGCAGACTCAGGATGTTTTTTTGCATATGATGCCGGGGGTTATCAATGCCTAAGTATAAATTCTACACAAAAATTGAATCAAATGTACCAGTATCCGATCTTTTTTATGACCTTGATGTCTATAAAACTGATGGCAATAATAAAAAACATGTTCTGCTGTCAGTAGCACAACAACCGATAGACCCTGGTTATTATACTCAGCCTCATGATACAAATGAGACTGATGATGATTTGTCAGTGATCTACATTATAGAAATTAATTTGTACCGCAAGCACGGTGGTAAGCTGATTTCGGTGCTTTCATCCCCGGCGAAAAAAATGTATACACTGGGTGAAATAGCCTCAGAGAAAGCTTACTCTAAAAATAAAAGAGAAAATGTCTGTTATTTTGAGACTAAAGCGCAGACAAAACCCTTAAATGATAACGGTGATGAAAATATTCATAGAGTCCAGATAACCTGCCTCGGAAGGGCATTTATAGCAAAAGAATATCCTGTCGGTAGTACTGATGATCCTTTCGATAGAAAGAAGATAGAAAATCAGATTGTATCGAGAATGAACCGCAGTAATTATCCTAATCAAGGTTGGACGAGTTTGTGTGGACCCGCAGCATTTTTTTATTGTTTGCAGATGGACAGGCCGGATGTTTATAAACAAGCAGCTATCGAACTTTGGTTGCATGGGAAAACTAAAATAGGCACTTTGGAGATCTCACCTGGAGACGGGTGTAGGCATCCTAAAGGAATTTTTTATGATGACTACGGTAGAGAAGCAGTATCAGGTCTGGATTGGATCACATTGGCTAGCCTGAGGGATTCTGAAAATTCAATTATGAGTTACGATGAAGTGGATGATCAGGTTGCTGGTATTACAATGTGGGGGAAGTTAACGGAATGGTTCGAAAAGGCCGGTTATGAGAAAGTATTCGATAATATAAGTCTCTCGCATGCAAATGTGAACGATATTATAAGTCTGAATAACTATATTAGTAGCGGGCACAAAGTTGTAAGCTTAATCTCTGCTGGAATGTTATCAGATTTTCCTGGGGACAGTTCATCGAAGAATCATTGGATAGTCTGGGATAGTCAAGTTAGGTGTAATGGTGGCAGAATAATATCTGCAAGCACATCCGTTTTAGACAAGGTGGATTTAACCTTGTTTTCGTGGGGAAAAGTTAAAAATCAGTTAAAGAATAATGCAAGTCTGAGTGTTTTCATGAAACATACATTTGAAGGGTTGGTTTTTAGGCCAATAAAGTAATTTATGTGCCGTAGATTAATACTTCTTTCATTTATTTTATTGATTGTATCATGTTCCTCACCTCAAATTGGCTTCACTCCATTTTGGGAAATATTACCTGATGCAAGGGTAGGTGTGCCTTATAATCAAGAGATTATTATAGGAACTAACTTGGAGGATAACCCAGAGTTCCTAACGGCAGAGAATACTAAAGTAGATATTTACCCTGCTGATATAGGACTGCAGGTGCTTTCTAATAAAAAAAGAAGGGATGGGTTACCTGTATACAATTTTCTTTCCATTTCAGGTGTGCCATCAGAATCAGGAACTGTTAAAGTTTCAATTTCTGGTTTTACATATGGTTCTATGTATACCAAAAGCGGTAAATTTAATAAAACCTATTCACTGAAGGTTAAATAGCCTTGGATAAATATATACAACATTATTTCAAAACTCGTTGATACCAATGGTGACTCATCGTCAAAGAATCACTGGATTGTTTGGGATGACCCGGAATACAAGAAGAAAAATGCAGCCGGCATGAAGAAAAAACCACCAAAAATTGAGAACCCTCAGAAAGTGACAGAGAGTGCATATAACTGTATTGATACGGGTGGTTTTTTTATAGCCTGTTTCAAATCTAAAGTTCTCAAAATTATGGATGAGGACAAGTTTGGGAAATCTGATGATGACAGCATTATTTTGAAAGTAACTTAAGGTATAAATGGTGCAGATAAAGGGATTGCAGAAAGAAAAATAGCCACTAAAAAAGCAAAAGAGATTATTGATGATGAAGTTTAAAAACAATTTATTTTTGTTCATGATGTTTGGTGCTACTGCTTTTAGTTCTTGGGCGGGATATTACAACACAATTAATACTGATGGCGTAACTATTCATTTTGATAAGGATAAAGCTGGATATGTAAGTGTCCACGATGAGAAATTAAATACGGATTACTCATGCAAAATTGAAAATTGGAATGATTCATTACTCTCTGGTGCTGGAGGTATTTCTCTAACTAGTGATCATGTAGGCGTGCTTATAGCATCAGGAAATAAATATCTTGATCTTAAGGAGCTTATAGGTTGTAAAGGACAGTCAATCCGCATTCATTCTATTCCATATTTTAACAATGCAATTTCTTCTATTATAGATGTGAATTTTGAGAAAGAATTAGTTCTGGCATTGGTTGTGATTGATGCTCACTTTAGATCATATCAGGCGATAGTCTCTAGGTTTAATGGAAATAGAAACCTTTTGTCTGGCAAGGGTTTTTGGAGTGATTACCCATCTAGGTCAGATGAAAATAGCTTGTTTTATCTTAGTGGTTCAATATATCTAGGGAAAATATCTTTCAATGGAGAATATGTTGCACCAAACGATTTGGATTGTGCTGCTGATTCATTTCCAGGTGTGTGGGATATAGCTCAGAAAATGAAGGTTGTATTCCCAGAAGATAAAGATGATACTGTGATTGACAGTAAATGCAAAAAGCTTTTTTCAGGTGATAAAACCTTGGATGAGTTAGGAGGGAAGCTTATCAAGCCGAATTGATGATTTTTTGATTATAGTTTATTTGTCCTTTCCCCTGCTGACAAAAAGTTCAAAGAGATAAAGCCTGCATGCGGCGATGACTTTGTTAACGTACGGATTGAAGGTCATGATTTGATTAATATGATTTATGACAATAAAACTTCAAAGTCATGTTTCATCCCCCTCTAAAGTCTTAAATAATTGCTTTCGATATGTAAGCGTGCGATATAGAGTTGAAAACATTTAATTGAAAAAGCATATCAATGGTCGAAGCCTGAAGGAAAATAAAATTTCATAGTCATTAAAACATCCCTGAAAGGATTTACGCACAGGACGTAATGTTAGTAAAAAGTTTACATGTCATTCATTATCGGTTTCAGTTCTTTCTCTATGGCTTCTGTTCTTGCTGTTAACGCAGGATTTGTATCTGCAACGTGAACCCTGTCATCTGGTTCAAGTGCCAACATTTTTTCTTCATCCAGTTTTGATGCATGCAATATGCATTTTAGTGATTTTAAATACCCGGCATTGTCTGATGATGAGTACTTAGAAAAAGAATAACCAATATCGGAGTGGACTTGTCTGTATTCTGATGAAGCATTTTAATCGATGTGTGATGTACAGCAAGTGAACAGTAAGAGGGACAGTGTTAGTGGCGTCGATAATAAGATTGTGTATGATTAAAAAGATAATATACGGAAATCCATTCCGGATGCTACATATGTGAAAAATGGGAAAGTAAATCATCTATCTTTATTACAGGTTAAAAGAAAAGATGTATCTGTTTTTATGGCTATTGATATTATGGCGAAACTTAAAGATGGAATGTTAGGTTAGGGTGTTTTTTTGATACATAAAAATAATGCCCTATGTGGTTCTGGTATTAATTCTTTGGATGGTAAATGTGAAGATCTACCTAAAGAAGAATTTTAATTATTTGAGAGCATTTCATTTGATGGTGACTAGCCTTAGTTGAAATTTGGAAATTTTAAAGCATGAGAGTGTGAATGTCGTATTCCCTGAAAGATCTTCCGAAATGTTATCCTCGGCAAGTACCACCTAAAATATCCCGTTGGCTTGCCGTATTGGTGGCGATGCTGGTCATCAGCGTGATCCCTATGAGGATATTCGAACGATACATCAATAACAGCCACTTCTGGATGTTGGCTATTGGCGCACCAATAGTTATGTGGATTGTGAGTTTCACTATTCGCATGTGGGCATGGTCATTACAGGACAGTAAAGCGAATGGTTTTGACCGGCGTCGGGAGCAATGGATCTTGTGTGAGACCCGTAGGGCTCGTCGTGCGCTTCAGGTGTTGAATACGACATTTATTACCGCCCATCAGGAAGATGAACAATCTTCTGTTGCAATTGAAATGCTCAATAATCACAGCATTATCATTTCGCAGTCAGACTGGAAAGGCGAAGAAAGCAGGAGGCTGAGTCGTATCCTGACAGAACCAGAGGATACCCCTGGATTGGTCATCTCACGTCTGTTTTCAGAGCTGATTGCTGATCTTCCAGTTCATCAGTTTCCGGAGAACGCTTCGATTGTTGCCATCCTTGATGTCTCGTCATCTCTGTCATTCCCAGCTGTCAGAGATATCTGGCAGGAAGCCTGGCAGGAGAGTGGCATAACCTGCGTTCTTGAGTACACAGACAGCAATGGACCAAGGGTAGTCAACCACTGGCTGGATCACCGCATTAAAGATGATGCGATGTTATTGATTGTTGGTCTCCAGATTGATCCGGTTGTTTCAAACAATACTGCTGAAGCAGCCGTTGCTCTGCTTCTTGGCAACCGCCTGACCCAGGAGGCAATCGAACCTCTCGCGTTGCTTCACCGGCCAGATTCTGCTCCAACAGGTGAACTAAGGGAGGGGATGAACATGGCCGCCTATAACGTCCCGCTCAAAGAAAATATAGTGAAAAATTTATGGCTTGCTGGGCTGACAGGTGAGCAGCGCGCAGAAGTTATTGCGTGCCAGAATGCGCACCCTGCGCAGTCTGTCGAGGACGAAGCCGTCATTTCGCTCGATACATCCATGGGGCATGCCGGAGCCGTAGCTCCCTGGTTGGCTATCGCTGCCGCCACTGAAATTGCCCGACTAACTCAATCGCCACAGATGATTATCTGCGGTGATACCACACAGAATGTGCTGTGGAGCACGCTCATTACCCCGATTGCTTCCCGACAGGAGATGGATCCGTGAAGCTACCTTTAGCACCGAAGACTACGGAAGGCCGCTATCTTGCTGTCGCATTGATTTTCTTTTTGCTGTTAGCCGTTATGACGTTAATGGTCTGGAAGCATCCGGATATAGCCGGGATTGAAGACGGAAGTCAGCAGCAAATTTACTGGCTTATCGCCGGCGGATGTATTTCAGGCAGCGCCCTTATCGTATCCGTGGTGCTTTTGGCGGCAGTACGTGGTGTCGGTAAGCAGGAGTTTAATGCGCTTGTCGACAACACCAACGGTGATGATGAGAAAAAGAAACGGGAAAATGATAAAGCGCCAGTTCACCCTGCGGTGGCCATGTGTAACAAGATTCGGAGACATCTCCGCTCCCGTATTGGCCTTTACTGGCGTCGTAAAACCCGTCTGTTGTTAATTACTGGTGATGAAGTGGCAATCGAACAGCTGGTTCCCGGCCTGCAGCAGCAGCAGTGGCTGGAAGGCAACCGTACCGTGCTGATTTACGGCGGCAGCCTCACGGCTGAACCCGATAAGGAAAAATACACCGCGCTGCGCAGGCTGCGTCGCGGACGCCCGCTGGACGGGATTGTCCGCGTC
>NZ_NTMH01000047.1 GCF_002307475.1 Pantoea allii
CATCTCCAGCACCTGGCCCTGTGCTTTCGTCTGGCCATCAGCGCTGATGAACATCCCTTTGTGTGCCCGGATGGCTCCCCACTTATCCGTCCGCAGCTCAAAACCCTCACCGCGCTTCTGCTTCTCAGCATCCACTAAATGTCCGAGATTCAGCTGGCTCTTGCCGCCGTATTCGGTGGAAATCTTGATGTGCTCTTTACCGCGCTCGTCATCGAGGCGGATTTTGTTGTTCGCCGGGGTACGCAGCACGTTACGTTTGTAGTTGCGGATGGTCACGTGGTCACCGTGGGCCGAGTCGTGCAGCACGCCTGCGATGTACGGCCGGTCCGGGTTGCCGTCCTCAAAGCCAATCGCCACCTCCGTGCCCGCCAGCAGCGGCAGGTGCAGACCGTAGGTGTCCCCGGCATACGGGCGGGACTGGCGTACCCACAGGCTCTCGAATCCGGTTTCCCAGTTATCGCGGTCGAACAGCATGTTTACCCGGTAGCGGCCGTCTTTATCAATGTGGCCGTAGGTGTCGTTTTCGGTGGTGCTGGTGACGCGCGCCGGTACGGTGCCGGCCATCACCGGGCGTAAGCCCGGCTCCGGGCGGAAGCAAAAATCCGTGCTGTCCGGGATGCCCTCAAAATGCACGCGAAAGTCTTCATCCCGCCGCGCCCGGCTGTGCATCGCCGTGATGACCACGCCCTGCGCAAACACCTCCGCCACTTCATAACCGCCGGTGACTTTCAGCACCTGACCCGGAGAGAGGGTCGGGCAGCTGGTGATGGCCCGGGTCTGCGTCTGGCCGTTCAGGTAACGCTCATGCCGGATGCGGGCATAAAACGCACCGGACTCCGGTGCCGGACTGCGGTCACAGGTACGGCCCGGTGACAGGTAGTTATCCGCCCAGTGGTAGGCATCGCCGTAGGTGGTCGCATCCCCGCGGGTCACGTCCACCAGAGCGTTCATGTCTTCCGTGGCCTGACGGTAGTTGTAGTCCCGGGTGCTGACCTGCTTCTGCACCACGCTGTGATGACTCTCCATCCCCCACACCGAATCCACGCCCTGCGAGTGCTGCCCCGACGGCGGCACCGACGGCAGCGTCAGGCCTTTCTCATAGCCCTGCTGACCGTCGCAGAACTCCACCACGTCGATGTTCAGGCGCGTGTCGGTGGTGAAGCGGAACCAGATACCGACCTCGCCCAGCAGGCGGGTGATGAAGTGCAGGTCGTCCTCACCGTACTGCATCACCTGCTCACGGCGCGGGTACTCTTTTGACAGCGAGAACAGAAAATCCTGACCGCGCATGTTGTGGCGCCCGCGCAGAATTTTTTCCACAATCTGCGGCACCGACATGTCCTGGTAGATGGCGTTCTGGTGCGAACGGTCAAGCAGCGCCAGGCGCGGCCGGAGCGTCAGGGCATAGCGGGTTTCCTCTTTAGAAGTGCTGAGGCGCTCAAAGCCGGTCACCACGCCCTGAATCACCCGTAACGTCTGCTGCACTTTACTACCGAAACCCGTGTCAGCCGGGGCCTGCAGCGTCAGGGAACCGGGCTTCATCAGCATCATCTCTTTGCTGATGGCATGGTCTGTACAGGTGAATTCAATCCGGTAGCGGAACGGTCTGCTTAAGGCTTCATCGCCTTCAAAAGCCAGCACATCAAGCTCTGCGCCACATCCCTTCACCGAAAGCCGGTGGTGGTTGTGACTGAATCTTATGGGGGGATTGTTGCTCATATGTCCACTCCTTGTGTCCGGTCAATTTCCAACGAGACAGCGTCTTCCTCGCATCATTCCAGCGTCAGCGAGGTCAGCATCTGTTTTTCCGCTATATCAGTCAGCCACCTGACTCATTTCAGGCAGTATTTGCTGAGTCAACAGGCTGTTACCCGCCAGAGAAGCTAATAACCCTGCTTCCTGCACCACTTATATGAATACTTTTCGAAAGCTACAGACGGTGTTGAGGTTTTTGTTTGCCGTGCCCGCCGCACAAATCCTGTCTGAGGACATCCCTATCCCATTTGTTGCGGCGCGCCAGTAACATCAGATGCCTTTACTCTGCTCCAGCAGTTTCAGCCGCCAGTGCTTAGGCAGCATTTCTGCGCACGCGGATTTGGCACAGGCAGACAGCGGCTTCCCTGGCATGGGCACAATAAGCATTCAAACGGTGTAACAGACTGGCTGGGTTTTCTATTTTTTGCTCTTCCGAAGGATTCCGGGCACGCTACCGCCCTTCGCTGTTTCCCGTTATGGGGAACTCACAGCGCGCGGGGTCAGGCAGACAGTTTTTTGCTCAACGTTCGAAAAGGTTCTCAGCCAAAAAGAAAGGCCGACAACTCCGGTATCTGTCTTGAAGCTTGCTCAGAAAAACCTTTCGTATTCACAACGTGAGACTGATTTTGTTTTCACCGCCTTTACCTGCACACGTATTTTTAACAGTCAGATGAGTTTTCGGTAATATTCGAAAACACCGGCGTTGAGGTTAGTTTTATTAACGATGAGTTTTTGCATATGACCAGGCGCCCGACGCCCTGGCCGTTACGGCAATCATCCCTCACCGGGCACCTCAGGGAGGGGATTTATTGCTTACCGGCTCCGGCTTTATGCAGATATTTTTTAGATGGGTACGTGCTTCTGACGCGTTATTCTGGAAATCTTGATCCATTACATTATCCTTGTATCGCTGTAAGCAGCCGGGACACCTCCGTGTCCTGCGGACAATAATAGGACAATCTTCAACCAGATATCAAATCAATAGATTATTGCGCTAATGTTATAATTTAATTGAATTTTTAATTCCAATTTTAACATTAATTTCTGTCAACTTTAAACAACCATAAAAACAAACAAAAAAATTTATTCACCAAAAATAAATGCAAATAACATCTTTATTAAAAATGTTGTAAACCTGACTGATGCGAGCGTTTTTTTAAAATCTTCTTTACCTGGCAGGAAAAGCCTCAACAGAAAACAAAGCAATGGAAATGCTGACGTATTAAATTACAGTTAAAAAACCAATTTTTTTAATTTTGATAAAAATAAATTAATTATGTACTGAAAACACAATTACACGCCTGACAGTCACATCGTCAACTACGATCACAGCATAAGCCAGTGCAGTAAAAAGCACGGCGCGCGCTGTATTACAAAACAACGAAAAGCGCATTCCAGAAGACAGCCCTGGCCTGACATTCATACATGCCAGAACCTTAATGCTGACCCATAACCGCTGGATTGCAGACGAAGGGTAACGGAACAGAAAAGCGAAACCCTCGCTGAATGAGAGCCATTCATTCACCAAGGTAATCTGATATTCGGTTACAGAGAGAACTTATTAAGGAGTCTGTAAGGTGTAAAAGACAGGCACCAGAAGCATTGGCGAACACAACTATCCTGTTCGAAAGCGGCCGAAAGCACCAAAGAGACCCAGCGATGGGGTGCACCGGAATGCTTACAGGCTGCCAGTGCCTTGTTGAGAAAGGCGCTGGCAGTTCTGGCCCGAAGCTGTCAGACCTTGAGCAGTTTCACCGTGGCATCGATATCAATCTCATCCTCAGAGAAGATTAAGGTCGCCCCCTGAAAAGTGGTGATCGCCAGTTTCTTCAGCGTACGCATCTCATCGGCCTGGTCGGCTGATTTGGGTTTGATATTGTTCATCAGAATGCCCACAGACAGCACTGTATTTTCTTTATCAATGCGGCTACTGGCAGGGACTTCTTCGCTGTAAACCACAAAAGACTTAATGGCGGTAAGCTTAAGCCGCTCGCCCGCAATGAAGATGTATTTGCTTTCCGGCAGGACTTTCACCGCATACGCCGACAGCCCTTTATTGTTCGTGGTGGGCTCAAACGTGACCGACGCATCTTTCTTAATCAGATCAGGGTTGGCGACCTTAATCACGTGAAAATAGCGGTTATCGCCGTTTTCATCTTTTATAAAGCCAAAGCCTTTATCCTGAAACCAGGTTGTGATTGTTCCATTCATCGCCATTACCGCCTACCTAATCGTTAATCTACTCAATTTTTTCAGCGCGCAGTGTAAAACACAATGCAGGCGCAAACTACGCCTTTGGGCTAAGTCGGGCTGATAAATTTCTGCGCTGCCGGTGGGCGGCCCCGGGGAACGACGCTGACGAAGCCATCGGGGCATGATTAACGCTATGCGGATAATGCCGCGTGCTATGGCGAATTGAGCAAAAACCACTCCATTCAGTGGTCAATAAGAAATTATCTGTTCGCTCACCACGATATACTTCTTTTATACAAATGAAAGGGGTTAATCACATGATTTATAAACCAAAATTTATCAGCTTCGATTGCTATGGAACGCTAATTAATTTTGAAATGGGACCGACAGCAAAAACACTTTTTGCCGATCGCATCGCAGAACAGCGGATGCCCGCCTTTCTTGAAAGCTTTCGTTTCTATCGTCTTGATGAAGTGCTGGGCGACTGGAAGCCCTTTTTCCAGGTGGTGGAAAACGCCATTCAGCGGGCCTGTAAAGCTCATGATGTGGATTACCGCGATACTGACGCGCAGGCCCTCTATGACGCCGTGCCCACCTGGCAGCCGCATCCTCACGTTGTGGAAACGCTGGAACTGATATCCCAACATTTTCCTTTAGTGATCCTGTCGAATTCGATGACCGATCTTATCCCACACAGCGTCGCCCATCTTAAAGCGCCCTTTCATGCTGTCTATACGGCAGAAGAGGCGCGTGCCTATAAGCCGCGTGCGCAGATTTTTGAATACATGTTTGACCAACTGGGCTGCGGGCCAGAACACATCATGCACTGCTCCTCCAGCTTCCGTTATGACCTGATGACGGCATCTGACCTCGGCTTTATGGGCAAAGCATTTATCGATCGTGGGCATGAGCCCGCCGTCGACGGCTATGGCGTTGAACGGCTCACCAACTTCCGCCAGCTTGCCGGCCTGTTGGGCCTTTGATTTGTCTCCAAAGACGGTAAAGCGAGGGAAAATGATGCTTGATGAACACACCAACCCTGCTGTCGCATTGAGCACAGCCGCGCCGGCCCTCTCACTTCCGGCCATTCAATCTTTAGTGTCTGAAATGTATGGCATTGAGGGCAACATTCGGTCACTGGCCAGTGAGCGCGATCAGAACTGTTGCATCGAGCAGGCAGACGGCACGCGCTATGTGTTGAAGATCAGTAATCCCTCTGAAGCGCTGTCGATTGTGGATTTCCAGATTAAGGCGCTCAACCATGTCGCTGAGGTTGCACCCGACCTGCTGATTCCGCGTGTTGTGCGGACGCGCAAAGGACAAGATTGTGACAACGTCACTCTTGCTGATGGCGCAAAAACCACTGTCAGGATGCTGACCTATCTGGACGGGATGCAGGTTAAGGACACGGACCGAACGCCTGCACAACGTCGTTCCATGGGCACCTGCCTCGCCCAGCTCGATCTGGCTTTACAGGGTTTCACACATCCTGCCGCCAGCCACGATCTACTGTGGAACGTTTCTGCCGCACATCGTCTGATGGATAAGCTGGAAGAACTCGTCGACCCCACGCGCCGCAGGCTGGCGGAGAAATTTATGACGCGTTTCACCACGCACGTCCTGCCGCGCCTGTCGGCAATCAGGGCGCAGGTCATCCATAACGATTTTCACCTCTACAACGTGATGGTGGCACCAGAGGAGCAGGACCGCATTACCGGGATTATCGATTTTGGCGACATGCTTTATGCCCCACTGGTGGGCGAAGTCGCGACCGCTGCGGCCTTTCAAATGTCAGGCCAGCCCGATCCGTTTGAAGGCGCGGCCCAGTTCGTGGGTGCCTATCACAAAACGCTCCCGCTCAACGACATGGAGCAAGACATCGTTACCGATCTGATGGCCACCCGTCATCTGATTACCGTCCTGATTACCGAATGGCGCGCGGTCCGCTATCCCCATAACCGCGCCTATATCATGCGTCATAATCCAGCCGCCTGGGAGGCGCTGTCCTTCATGGCGGATCTGTCTCGCGATGCGGCACGTGACCGATTGCTGACTGAACTCTGAAACGGGAGAAATTAATGAAAAGCACCACCGATCTTAATATGGTAAACGCCTATATCCCCGGTCAGGCCGACGTGGGACCGGAAACGGCCGCGATGATCGAAAGGCGCGATGCGCTGTTGGGTCCGGCTTATCGTCTGATGTACGAGCATCCCTTACACATCGTGCGCGGTGAAGGCGTGTGGCTTATCGATCCTGAAGGCCGTCGCTACCTGGACATTTATAACAATGTGACCTCACTTGGGCATTGTCATCCTGCCGTCACCGAGGCCATTTGTCAGCAGGTTAAAACCCTCGCGACGAATACCCGCTACCTGCACGACACCATTCTGGAACTGGCCGAACGTCTGCTGGCAACCGTGCCGGAAACGGCGCTTGCGCATCTGATGCTGACCTGCACAGGCAGTGAAGCCAACGATCTGGCCTACCGTATTGCCAAAATACGGACCGGCGGCACCGGCATCATCGTGACCGAAACTGCTTACCATGGCATCACGGACGCGGTTTCTCAGTTCTCGCCCTCGCTGGGCACCTCGGTTGACCTTGGACCTCATGTGCGTCTGGTGCCCGCGCCCCGTCTCTACCATGCCGAGGGGGCCGATCTCGGCGAGCGCTTCACGCGTGATGTCGAAAACGCCATTGCCGATCTGCAGCGCCACGGCATTAAGCCCGCCGCGCTGATCGTCGATTCGCTGTTTACCAGCGATGGCATCCTGCCTGGCACAGCGGGTTTCCTGAAAGGCGCGGTCGATGCCATCAAACAGGCCGGAGGATTGTTTATTGCCGACGAGGTGCAACCCGGCTTCGGACGCACGGGCGAAAACATGTGGGGCTTTCAGCGTCACAACGTCATCCCGGACATCGTTACGCTGGGCAAACCGATGGGCAACGGTCAACCGATTGCCGGGCTGCTGGCCACGGCTGACGTTCTGGCAGAGTTCGGTCAACGCGCCCGTTATTTCAATACCTTTGCGGGCAATACGGTCTCCTGTGCCGCCGCGCTGGCCGTCCTGAAAACCATTGAACAGGATGACCTGATTGCCCATGCCCGCAAGGTAGGCGCGCTTCTGCTTGAGGGCATTACCGCCCTCAGTCACAAGCATGAAGCCATCGGCGATGTGCGTGGCGCGGGCCTCTTTGTTGGCGTGGAACTGGTTTCCGATCGCCCTTCCCGTACCCCGGACCGCTGGCTAACCAGTCAGGTGGTGAACAGAATGCGCCAGAAAGGTGTCTTGCTGAGTGCATGCGCAATGGGACATAACGTGCTGAAGATTCGTCCGCCCCTGGTGTTGACGGCGGAACAGGCGCAAATGATAATCGAGGTACTCGATCAGTCGTTAACGGAAGCGACTGCCGCCAGGGCGTCACAGCCCATTCCGAGGTAATCACCTGTCTATGTCACATCCTAAGCCTCTCGATCGTACTGATATCAGAATACTTGAGCATCTTCAGCGCGAGGGGCGTTGTTCAATAGTTGAACTGGCTGAGGCGATTAGCCTCAGCCCCAGTCCCTGTTTAGCGCGTACCCGGCGCCTGGAACAAAGCGGCATTATTTCGGGTTACGCCGCCAGGGTCACGCTGAACAAACTGGGCAACAATCTGGTGGTGTTTTCCGAGATCACGCTCAACAGCCATTATCCTGCCGATTTTATTAAATTTGAATCCGGCGCCTGTCAGTACCGGGAGATCGTGGAGTGCTATAACATCAGCGGCGGCTACGACTATCTGTTGAAAATCATCGCTCCCAATTTATACAAGTTTCAGGACCTGATGGAGCGTTTGCTGGAAGATGAGATTGGCATAGCAAAATTCGCCAGCCGCGTGGTACTTCGGCAACCCTGGCAGTGGCGCGAGGAGCCGCTAACCGAGATTGCGACCGGCCAGACAAGCTGGAAGCAAGGCTAACGGCGCGCCCGACATCAGGCAACGTTTTCACTCGCCAGATCATCCATTTTAGGCTCCGGTGGGCAAAGCCAGAGACTCAACAAACGGCGCGCCTTCCCCGCTCGCGCCTGTGCCGACAGAGACGCTTTACCTCAACGTATTACTGATGCAGCATGGAAAATGGCTATCCCGATGTATAACCTCTGAACGGTGTGGGAAATGATCATGCGACTTGAACTGGCTGTCCTGCTATTTGCAGGTTCAACCGCAGCCCCGGCAGCAGCACCTGCCGACCATGCCTGGCAAACTTACATGGCTGAACTCACCCGGCAGTGCCCGTCTAAGCACCTGGAATGGCTCGCTCCGGCTGATATTCGTGATGCGCTTGATGATTACAAATCACATCTGAATACCGATTTACAGCATGCGATGACGGCTTCTGAACATCACCGCTGCCAGGGCGTTTCGGCAGGTGCGACATGTGACAATAGCGGTGACCTGGATATCGCGCAGAAAAACGGTCTCATCCCCTCTGTGGCGGCCTCTTTTTGTCACCGCTTTGTGAGGTGCAGCAAGCAATCGGACTGCGACAGCCAGAGCGCACCCTGACGCAGTCTTAAAATTTACTGCGCTTCCTCTGTTAACCCCGACCGAACGGTTTTGTATTAACCCAGCGGGTCGCTCAAGACATCTCCCTTAAAACGCTAAATCTGCCTGCGCCTTAGCCTGTTCGCGAGCATGGCCCGGCGCACTTGCTGCATCGCATCACGACATGAATCGTTAGCACCTGCCTTCATCCGCAAATGCCTCGCGCTCCTCTTTAAGAAAATCAACAAATGCGCGCAACGGCGCAGACATAAACCGGCTGGGAAAATAGAGCCACGGCCCTTCAAAAGCAGGCCACCATGCTTCAAGTAACGGATGGAGTTCGCCTGTCTCAAAGTGAGGCTGAAGCCAGTTTTCAAACGTCGCGATAATGCCCTGGCCTTTTATTGCCAGATCGATCGCCCCCGACACACCATTGACCCCGATAGTCAGACGTCCGGGCGCATCGACGCGGACAGTTTCTCCGTTATGCGCAAACTCCCATGGGATAAGCGCGCCACTGGAATATCGCAGGCGAATGCAGTCAAGTTCCGTTAACCTGGCGGGATGTGATGGCGAGCCGTGAGCGGCGAGATAAGCCGGTGACGCCGCCAGCGCTAAACGCTGTTGACGAGGGCCGATGGGAATGGCAATGGCATCCTGGGCAAGGTGCTCGCCATAACGTATTCCCGCATCGCAGCCTTCCGATGTGGCTTCGATGAGGCGATCATCGACCATGATTTCCACCTGTAAGCGCGGATGACGAGCAAGAAACCGATCAATCAGCGCGGGAAGGATATCCACCATGACGGCACCCGTGACGTTCAGTTTAAGCACCCCGCGCACCGCCTGCTGAGAGCTGGCAACGTCGTTCAGTATGCTCCGCATTTCGCTGAGGAGTGGCGACATACGTTCGGACAACATCCGGCCGGCTTCAGTCGGCGTTACGCTGCGCGTCGTGCGGATAAAAAGCGGCACGCCAAGGCTCAGCTCAAGCGCGGTCACCCTTTCACTGACGGTAGAGGGAGACAGCCCCAGCTTTTTGGCTGCCGCACGAAAGCCCTTAGCATTAAACACTGCCAGAAAAATCGATAAATCATTCATCTACACGGCCTACGATTGTTCGCCATTTCGATCAGGTTATTCGTATTAGCCTCTGTTATCAAACAGCATTGCCTGGGCTATAAATGCTGAACACGCCCGGTAATGCGTTTAGCGGGGCCATATCACCAGCAGAGATAACTGAGGCAGCAGAAAATGACCAACAAAAGTGTTCTTATCACCGGCGCGAACAAAAGCATTGGATTTGAGACGGCCAGGCAACTGGGCTTACTGGGTTATAAGGTCTGGTTGGCTTGTCGTGACGAGCAGCCTGGCCACGCAGCGCTGAACACGCTCGCCGCAGAAGGGCTGGATGTGCATCTGACGGTGATGGATGTGACCCAGGCCGCCAGCGTTCAGGCGGCGGCTGAACAGGTACTGAAGTCAGATGGAAAACTGGATATTCTTATCAACAATGCTGGCATTGCCGGGATTCAACCTGTCGCCCCCAGCGAGCAGCCAGTCAGCGATATTATGGCGGTGTATAACACTAACGTTTTTGGTGCCATCAGCGTGACCCAGTGTTTTATTCCGTTACTTAAACTCGCGCCTCAGGCCAGAGTGATTATGGTGAGTAGCGGGCTGGGATCGCTGGCGTGGGTCGCCGATCGGGCGCATCCCTATTCACGCGTCCAGGCAATGGGTTATACCAGTTCGAAAACGGCGATGAATGGCGTGACCGTGGCATTCGCTCATGAACTTACTGCGTTTGGCATTAGCGTAAACGCCGTCGACCCAGGCTACACCGCCACCGATTTTAATGGGCATACAGGCTACAGAACGGTTGAGGAAGCGGCCGATGGCATTGTCTGGCTTGCCGATCAGGCTCCCCAGGCGATGACTGCGGGTTTCTTTTTTGATCGAAACCGCGCGCCCTGGTAATCGCCCTTGCAGTCACCTTGTCGGTTAAAAGAATCTCACGCTTTTCGCCCTGGAAGCGATCCGCGCATCATGCTCATGGATGGGGCTTACCTTCAGCTAAGGCTTCCAATACCGACAGGTCTGTTTTACTGATAAAGAAAGGTTTTCATTTAGAGGCTGAACGCCCGCAGTCTGGTTCACACGCACTTGGGCGTACTCACCAGACCGGGGCAATCATGGTAATGACGAACGACTTAAGGTTTTAAAATCACTTTTGTCCAACCGCTGTCGCGATCGTCAAAGTGCTTATAGCCTTCTGCCGCTTCAGACAGTTTTAAGCGATGCGAGATAATCTGCCCTGGATTCGCTTTATCCTGCGAAATCAGTCGTGCAAGCTGGCGGTTATAAGCTTTAACATTCGCCTGACCGGTACGGATGGATTGTCCTTTGAACCAGAAACTACCAAAGTCAAAAGGCATTTTGCCCTCTTTCGCCAGATCAGTCGCTGCACCCGGGTCCTGTGGAACAAACACGCCCACCACGCCAATGCCGCCCGTGGCTTTTGTTGAGGCAACCAGGCTGTTCATCGTGTCAGAATTGTCTTCAACACCATGTTTGTTACAGCACTGATAGCCCACACATTCACAACCGCAATCGGTGCCGCGACCATCGGTGAGATCGAGAATCTTATTTACCGCATCAGCGCCCGTGGCATTAATGGCAATCGCACCGATTTTTTCCGCCAGTGCCAGCCTGTCGGCATGCGTATCGACAACATAGACCTCCGATGCGCCTTTGATAATGGCCGAATGCGCTGCCATGAGTCCCACCGGGCCGGCACCGTAAATAGCCACACTTTCACCAGCTTTTAAGCCCGCAAGCTCTGTGGCGTGCCAGCCGGTCGGGAAAATGTCGGACAGCATGACGTAGTCATCTTCCTTCTCAACCGCATCGGGCGGTAATACCAGGCAGTTAAAATCGGCAAAGGGGACGCGAAGCAACTCGGCCTGACCGCCTTCCCAACTGCCCATTTCGGCAAAGCCATAGGCAGCGCCAGCAGTACCAGGGTTGGCTGTCAGACAGTATCCCGTCAGGCCTTTTTCACAGTTTTCGCAGAATCCACAGCCTACGTTGAACGGCAGGCAGACATAGTCACCTACGCTGATTCGCTCTACGCCACTGCCAATTTCAACCACCTGGCCCAAATTTTCATGCCCTAAAATACGGCCCTGCTCGAAGCTGGTGCGTCCTTCATACATGTGAAGATCCGAGCCGCAGATATTGGTGGTGGTGATGCGAACCAGAACATCGGTGGGGCGGACAATTTTGGCATCGGGCACATCTTTAACTGAAACATCAAAGGGTCCGTTATAAACGACTGCTTTCATACTCTTTCCTCTCGGGTCATTGATGATTCTGCGTTAGCGTTTCCTTATTCACAGGACATGGCAATACAGAATCAGCGTTATCTGGCTTATTCATTCGGCCTTTGGCGGATAATAAAGTTACTGCGAAGATAATGCGGTTTTTCTTAAAAAAGCATTTCAACCAAAACAAAATTAATTATCGACAAAGAAATTTACGCCTGTAAAAAAAGGCATTTTCAGACTATTCCGGCCTGATTTGTCACAAATAATAATGTTGTCGTTTGAAATGATGGCAGTGCCAGTCAATCAGGTAGTTATAAATACCATTCGCCGTCTTGTTTGCTTTTAATCACCTTTCAAAGCGTAACTTATATGACGGAAATTGCAGGCAGCCAGAGGAAATAAATGAATAAAAATTTAATTATACTTACTAAACAGCAGCTTATTTCACTTCAATATTATGTGATCGGACGTTACAGAGAGGATAAGCGAAACCGTAAAATGATTCATTTTTAAGCATTGATTTCAGCACCCATGGTAATGTCATGCCAGTGATAACGATATTTCCTCCTCCAGGCAGATACTCATAATTCGCTATCATGCTAAGCACGCCTCCGTTTTTATTCATTATTGACCCCATTATTTTTACTACCGCGCACCGCGAATTAAAATACGGGTTACAACAGGGCGCTATTTCATTCAATGACGTTTATCCCTGCCCTGGCTTCTGGTCATGGGTAAAATCATCGCGTTATTGATAGTCAGAGGGTGAACGCGTTTATCTCGTTAGCGCCCCTCTTAACCCAGCCGCTGTTTGGCTGTGCCCTGTGGCACTAAGCAGTAACAAAATGGGATATCTTTTCGCCCAAATCTAAAAGAAAAGTATCACGCGAGGCAAAGGAATCGGTGACGTGCGGAGGCAATGTATTCATAAAGGTAAAATGACCGGCATCTTTCACAACATGAAGATCTGTCTGCGTGTGATGCGCTAATGCCGCGTTGAGAAAGAGGGCCTCTGAAAGTGGCGTAACGCTGTCCTTTTCACCCGCCCAAATCTGAACAGGGAGGTTGACGGATGCCAGCGACGACGGCGCGCGAAAAAAATCTGCTGGCGGTGCTAAAAGCACCAGTTGATTTAACCTCTGCCTGCCGTCAAAAACGACCGACTCTCTTGCTTTGGTCCAGGCTGTGGCCCCGGCGTGCATCAATAACATCACCGTGCCAAGTGAATGCCCAACCCCGGTTATCGAGTCATAGTGGTTGCAAAAGTTGTTCCCGGCTAAGGCGAGCCTTTGGCTACGTTCCAGCAATTCAGCCCTGGAGGGAAAGGGAGAGGTCAGGCGTTCAAAATGCGGCGCGACAACGGAAATACCCTGCCGGGTAAAGGTCTGCAGAAGCTCAAGGTGGCGCAGTGGGCTTCCCCCCAGCCCGGCGACAAACAGGATACATCGCGTCGCCTCCTTTACCTGCAACAAGGTGACTTCAACATTTTTGTCTGCGTGTTTAACGATGGAGGTTTCCACCCCAATGCGTCTAACCATGATGATGGCACCCCTAACAAGTTATCACAGGCGTTGGAATGAATGTTTTATGCCCTGACTCGTAAGCTAAAAACGCCTCCCTGCACGAGGAGATGTGCCAGGCGAAAATCCTTGAACGGCCCAAAAAAAAAGAGCGCATGGCGGCCCTGAGCCGGAGCGACAGGGGCTTACTCAGACAAAGCGCCATTCAAACCCGTTTGCGGATTTATTCAGATAACCCGCAGACGACTGGGCGAAGTGCGAACTGAAACATAATGCCTGATGATCGGCGGCCCATTCCATTGCCCATCGGCGTTGCACTTCCGCCTGGTCGGCATCTGCACAAAAGCGAGAGGCCAGATGGGGTTGCCTGACCTGAAGTTCGTTATGCATAAGATCGCCGGTAAATAAGGCATATTCTCCCGCGCTGTGCAGAATAATTGACGCGTGATCGTGGCTGTGACCGGGCGTGGGCACAAAGCGTAATAATTCAGCAAGGATCGGTTTTGTCGTCATATCCAGCGTTTCAAGTAAGCCAGCCTCGATAACCGGATTGATGCTGTCCTCTAACAGGGTTTGTCTTGCAGGATCGTTTTGCCAGTTTTTCAGACCGATATCGGAACAGTAATAGCGCGCATTCCTGAAAAACGGCGTCCACTTGCCTTCCACCTGGTGGGTGTTCCAGCCCACATGATCGCCATGCAAGTGGGTGATCAAAACAAAATCCACCTCATCGGGATCGATGCCCGTCTCGCGGAAACGATGTTCATAAGGTGTATCCAGTTGATGAGAAAGCGGAGATCCGGGACGCTCACGCCCGTTGCCACTGGCTGTATCAATGACAAGGGTGGCGCCCGGTGTCCGGACAATCCAGCTATGCACCGAAAGCGAGATGTTTTCAGGGGAAAGGCTATCCAGTGGCTGGTCAGGATAGAGCATACTTACCGATAAAGAGGCCTCAAGTTCAGGCACTTTAAAAACCTCACAGTCACCCACGCGATAGATCGATTTGTGTTTCATAGGCCCCCTTAAAAACAGAATGGAATGATGCGTCCGGTTTGCATCATCGAATCATGCCATCCACTACGCATGTAAACAAACAGCAGAAGTACAGTTGTCCTGACGCTTATACGGCGAGCAGCACCTCTGTACCTTCCACTCTCCCCAAATACGCGATTAGCAGCGGGCTTCTTTGTCTACCGCATCGGCGTCGGTCAGGGTTGCCCTGACATGAGGCAAACTCTGCGGATAATTTTGCTGAATAAACTCAATCATTTTTTCCCGTACGTAACAGCGTAAATCCCAGGCTGTGGGGGAATTCTGTGCCGTCATCAATAACCTGATGGTCATGGTTCTTTCGGTCGTATCGGTCACCTGAAGCACCTGGGTCTGTTGATCCCAGAGTTTTGTTTCGCTCAGCACTTTTTCAAAATGTCTGCGGAGCGGCTCCAACGGCATGGAGTAATCCACATAAAGAAACACCGATCCTAATATTTGTGCGTTATTACGCGTCCAGTTCTGGAAGGCGTTTTCTGTAAAATAGGTAATGGGCAGCACCAGTCGGCGTAGATCCCAGATACGCACAACAACATAGGTCAGATTTATCTCCTCAATCCATCCCCATTCTTTTTCAACGACCACGGCATCGTCAATTTTTATTGGTTGCGTAAAGGCGATCTGGATGCCAGCAAACAGGTTGACCAGCGACTTCTGCAGGGCAAAACCAATGATGATCCCTGCTACTCCGGCACCGGCCAGAATTGTCGTGCCGAATTTACGCACACCTGGAAAACTGAGCAGAATCATCGACAAACAGAATGACACAAGGATGACGATTGCCACTTTTTTTACATAGATTAACTGCGTGCGAATTTTACGGGCACGAAGGTTATTTGAAAGATTAATGTCATAGCGTATAAAAAGCATATCCTGTGCGACATTCGTCAATCGAATCAAAATAGAGCAGACGGATAAAATAATAAATATATTGGCGGTAGCCGTTATGAAATTAAGGGATTGCGGGGGGATATTGATATAATTCACCCCGATATTGATTAACACTAAAGGGATAAAAAGAAACAGGGACCCACGAAGGTGCTTTTCAAGGGATTTGAATAACTTTCTGTCGCGACTTTGCCAGTAACGGATAAACCTGAGAAGAATAAATCGAGCAAGAAACCCCACTATTAATGAGAGAATAACGAGTAATACTGCAGGTACCCAGGCTGGCGCACCCGATAACTCACCAAAAATCAAAGACATCATATTCCCTTCCATTCCACCGACAACATTCAGTTGCCAGACAAGTCACTAAAATCAGTAACCGTTGTTCTCTCGGTTATCTGAGGATTACATGATTACGTACATCAGTTTATGAAAAATTTGACCCGCTGCCGTGTCGGACAGTTAAAAACCTTCAAAAGAAACGGATATTTGACTAAGAAAACCAGAGCAACCTACTGAAATCGTTATTTATAGCTGACCTTTTCAGAGAACACGCAGAATATCGGCATTCCAACCTGGCGTGTGCGTTTTCTCGTTACAGGTGATGAATCCGTGGTCAACGGCCAGGTGTTTGTGTGTGCGACAGGTTAAAAATTGGCGACCAATATGACGTGCAATGCGCTGTATGCCTTGCACTTTAGACAGACATCCACATTGTTTTATAAAAATACAGTGTAGGTGCCAGGCCGAAACAGGCCGTGACGGAGGGAGGATACGGGTTCGTTGGCGCATTTACCTGCGTGCGCCTCGTCCTGACAGGAAAGCGATTTCATCTTCCAACAACCCTTTGCGCGAGACGAGGATACCCAGGTTATCTTCCCGGCCGCAGTTTAAACAACCACGTCCTCGAAGGCTTTGCGCAGTGCATCTTCTCCCACACGGGGATTTGTTATTGGAGCAGCACACTGAGACTCAATGCACGGAAGCCCGGCGCGAGACGTGCAACGTCAGGGCTGATTGACGGATGAGCGGGGAACATAAAATAATCCTGTAATGACCGTTTTAAATCACGATAATGACCAGTGAACAAAAAAGTTAATATGCCTGCGCAGGCGATGAAACACTGGTTTTTACCATGACGGTGAGCGCGTAGGCGCGCTGAGAAATGGGATGTCGGATAGCAGCAAACTTATCTTTATTCTGGAGGAATAACCTATGTTTCACGGTTTGAGCGCTTTTCCACTTACTCCTGTTACGCGCAATGGTTTTGACGAACGTGGATTTGTCCGCCTTCTTGAACGCATTACGTCGGCCCGCGTCGACTCGATTGGCGTTCTGGGATCAACAGGCAGTTATGCCTACCTGACGCGCCAGGCGCGTAGCCGGATAGCTGGCATTGCAAAGTCATATGCGGGCACGATTCCGGTGATGGTTTGCGTGGGTGCCGTCAGCACCGATGAGGTAATGCGGCTGACCGATGACGCGCAGGCGGCCGGAGCAGATGCGCTGCTGCTGCCGCCAGTTTCGTACCAGACGCTGACGGACAATGAGGTTTTTGGCTTGTTTGAGACTCTGACGCAGCACACTTCAGTGCCGGTCTGCATCTATGATAATCCAGGTACAACGCGCTTTACATTCTCTGACGAATTGCACGGACGTATCGCCAGGCTGCCTGGCATTCAATCCGTTAAAATCCCGGGCGTACCGGCCTCGCCGGAGGAGGCGCTGGCACGCGTCCAACGCCTGAAGGAAAAACTGCCTGCAAAGGTAACGGTTGGCATTAGCGGCGACGCCAGTGCGGCGGCAGGACTCAACGCAGGCTGTGACGTGTGGTACTCCGTCTGCGGCGGCCTGTTCCCGCATGCGGCAAAAGAAATCACCGACGCAGCAGCACGCGGAGAGCACGAGCGGGTTACGCAGCTCGGCGAGCGCCTTAATCCGCTATGGGCGCTGTTTCGCAAACACGGAGGCAGCATCCGTGTTATGGCAGCGGCGGCGGGCGTGCTGGGGCTGACCGAGGTTGACTGCCTGCCCCGACCTCTTCTTCCCCTTTCTGCGAGTGATATTGCTGAAGTGGCTGCTGTTATTCAATCCCTTGATCTGAAGTAAGCGAGTTGCCATATTCGGGCCTGGCATGTTCTTGACCGTGAAGGCACAAACCAACGTAACGGCCGCCAGCGCCCTGTGCAAAGACGTGCAAACCGAGTGATAACGCTCTCGTACCTACCGCGAAATGCCGGTTTGCTGAATAATTTTACAGTACAACCCACCCAGCAATGCCAGGTCTGTTAAAAGCCCAGTCGCCCCCGTAAACCCGCCCCAGTGTCTGGCGAGAAGGATAATCACACTGCTGAAGATCATTGCCAGCACCATAACTGACACCCGTAAACCACTGGGGCGAATCTCCTCCCAGTGGCGCTTCAAGGGTCCAGCCACCCAGCCTTGTCCAAGCCCGGATAAACCCACACCAGGCAGCAGCAGGCAGGCATTGTGAGGGTTTTGAAAGGCGATTATAAGCAAGACTAAACCACAGGCAGCCAGGAGAAACCCATAGCAAAGACGAGTGACAACCTGCTGACGTTTCATGATGCCCAGCCTGGCCAGCATATTGCCAAAGAAGAATGAAGCCAGCAGAGAGCTTAGCCCCATCCCCCCAGCGATAAAGCCTTGCGTCATGGCAAAGCTGAAAATCAGTACCAGCTCAGCGACCAGGAGACTTAACAGGATACCAGACGTGATGTTTCTTCCCTCTTCAGTAACAGTAACAGAATCTGATTCAGGTAAAGTGAAAATCGCCATAGCTAGCCTCGCAGTAATAACAGATGACATAAAATTAAATTCATCGTGGCTGAGTAATGAATTAAGCTTACGGTCTGTGCTGCAAGGGAATCAAAGTCATAGTTTTCAGCCATAGGTGAAAATAACTCATCATGAAGCCATCCCGTTTACCGCCGCTTGGTGCGCTGCGCGCGTTTCATTCCGTCGCGTCAGCCCTGAGCTTTAAGCAAGCCGCGATAACGCTGAACGTGAGCGCGACAGCCGTCAGCCACCAGATACGTTTGATTGAATCGACGCTTGAATGTCGGGTATTTGAACGCAATGCTCAGGGCGTTAAGCTGACGGAAGCCGGTAAGCTGCTGTATGCGGGCACTCAGTCCGCCTTTACAGCATTAGAAACCTCGGTCAGTAAGATTGACCGGGCAAGACGGCCGCCGACGTTAACCATTACCACCACATCCAATTTTCTGACCAACTGGCTGGTTCCGCGCCTGGCGGATTTCAAGGCGCAATTTCCGCACATTGACTTACATCTGCACACCAGCGTTGAAAAGGTCGATTTAACCCAGCGCACCGTGGACGTGGCGATCCGCTATCGTGAAGCCCCGGAAGATGAGCTGCACAATACTTTGCTCTACAAGGATCGGTTTGTGGCGTTAGCCAGCCCGTTGCTGGCGTTGAATGCGCCCGGCGATCTTCTCGGCGTCACGCTTTTCCACGTCGAAAACCGCCATGTTCCGACAGAATCACCGGACTGGTCGCACTGGAAACGTCGCTATGGGCCGTCCAGTTTGAACATCAGCAAAGGTCTCTATTTCAGTGATGAAACGCACGCACTGCAGGCAGCGGTTGCGGGGCAAGGCGTGGTCATTGCCAGCAAGCTGCTGGCGGAGGATCTGATTAAACGTAACATGCTGGTGACGTTATTCGGGTCATGCTTACCGGGCGCGAATTACTATCTGGTGACGATGAAAGATATGGCGGATCGACCTGACGTGGCGGCACTGCGGGAGTGTCTGGTCAGGGAAATGCAAGTCGCATTAACCCGTAGAGATCAGTAACCGCCGCCCTGCCCGGCGGCCCTAACCCTGTTATTCAGCCGGGTAGATTGAACGCGCCAGTTTACCCCGGCGATCCCATCGGCTGGCTACCAGCCACAGCAGTGCCGTCACCAACCAGCCAATAATCCACGAGATGTCATTGCCGGCAAAAACCCAGGTAAGAGAACCATGATGTAACGGGTTATCAATAAAGGGCAACTGCACCATCACCCCCAGGCAGTAGACCGTAATACCGGCCCAGTTCCAGCGGCCATAGCGTCCGTCTGGCGTTGACAGTGCCGGGACATCCACTTTGCCTTTCGTGATGAGATAGAAATCAGTCAGGCTTATCGCGCTCCAGGGGACAAAGAAGGCCAGCAGGAACAGCAGGAAATGCGTGAAGGATTTCAGGAAGGCCGGTTCACTGAGCAGTGCAATGATGCAGGCAACGGTGACCATCAGGACCACAAACAGAACGCGTGCCCCCCGACTGAGCGAAGTTTGCTGGCGGAAGCCCGATACAATTGTCGTCAGCGACATAAAGCTGCCGTAGGCATTCAGGGTGGTAAAGGTGATTTTCCCAAAGCAGATCGCAAAATAGATCACCATCGCCATCGTAGCCGTGCTGCCTAAGCTCACAATATAGCCGACCTCATTGCCTGAAAACGCCTTCCCGGCAATCGCGGCAACGATCACGCCCAGGGTCATTGATGCCTGGGTGCCGGTCATGCTGCCAAAGAACACCGAGCAGAACAGCGTCCTTGCGGAAACATCGGCGGGAAGATAGCGCGAATAGTCAGAGACATAGGGGCAAAACGCAATTTGCCAGGAGGAAGACAGCGAGATCGCCAGCAGAAAGTTAGCCAGCGTAAAATGGCGATTCTGCCATACCGCCGATAAGTCGTGAGTGGAGAGCAGCGTGATGAACAAATAGGCAAAGGCCAGGACGCCGATCACGCTCGCCAGTTTCCCCAGTTGATGAATCACACGATAGCCCAGCACCGCAATCACCACAATAAGGGCGCTAAACACCACCATTCCGGTCGCGTTGCTGACGTGAATAAGCTTCGCCAGCGCCTGTCCCGCCAGCACCGTACCACTGGCAGAAAAGCCGACGTACATTATACAGACCAGCACCAGGGGAATGACCGCACCGAATACACCAAACTGCATGCGGCTGGTGATCATCTGCGGTAACCCCAGGCGCGGGCCCTGAATGGCATGTAACGACATGATGCCCGCCCCGATGATTTGGCCGACCAGCAGCCCAACCAGCGACCACACCACATCGCCGCCCAGAACCACAGCCAGCGCGCCCGTGACAATGGCGGTGATTTGCAGATTACCGCCAAACCAGAGGGTAAACTGGCTGAAAGGCTGCCCGTGACGTTCGCGCGGCGGGATGTAATCAATCGAACGGGTTTCTGACAGGCGCGGTTTCTCTGCGCCTGAATAATCTGCTGCAGGTGATTCAGCTGGCATAGTTTCCTCACTGGAACACAGCATACGCGGTGCGTTGAGACCTATTGTTGAACGGATGGATGCGTAAACGGTAGTACATGTATATACATGTAACGATACTGTCATGCGAGTTGAGAAGTTACAAGATGACGCGTCATTGGAAAATGTGATGGTGCAGGCAAGCCTGACAGGTGAACGCGCATCGCTTGCAAGCATGTCGGGCGTGAAAACGAACAATCGCACTGGCTCCTGCCCTCAACCCGTCAGATTGACGTATTTAAGGCAAAGCCGAGTACAGGAGAAA
This sequence comes from Pantoea allii, assembly GCF_002307475.1. Taxonomy (GTDB): domain Bacteria; phylum Pseudomonadota; class Gammaproteobacteria; order Enterobacterales; family Enterobacteriaceae; genus Pantoea; species Pantoea allii. The sequence goes on from NZ_NTMH01000047.1 coordinate 20,855, forward strand.
CGCGCCACATGCCTTACCAGGTGTTAAATCCACAACAGCCAACACGGGAAAATTGCGATATGAATCGCCGTCTGGCTCCGTTAACAAACTGACTGGAGCCCTTATAAGGAGTCAGCCTAAACATAACGTTTGCCCGTTAGCCGCCCACCCAGCAAACCGCCTCTGCGTTATTGGCATGCGTAACAGCCCGATGCTCAAAGTCGCTGCCTGGCCTTGAGTTGATGATCCCTTCAATCAATGGCCTTTGGGCGATACTGTTCGTTAAGCGCCTGAGCAATTGCCTCTGTTTCCGCATCAGGTATGCCGTTATCAAGCGCCGGTCTGAAGTGCATTTGAAACGCCTGAATGGTTTTTATAGTCTCCTCGTCCAGCACACCCGTTTGTGGAATAGCATCATATCCATAGGTTTTAAGTAGCACCTGCATTTTATGAACATTCACAGGTTCGGTTGGCAGACGACCGTTGAGATATTTTTTTATTTTCTCTGCTTCCGGCCAGGCCCCGATCCCCTGAGCAGCCAGTTGTTTCCAGGGAAACAGCTTACCGGGGTCTTGTTTTCGCAGGGGGGCGATATCACTATGACCGACTACGTTATCAGGGGTAATATTATAACGCTGGATAATGCGCCTGGACAACGCGACAAGCGCCTTGATTTGTTTTTCATCGTAGGGATACCAGGTTTTATGTCCCAACATATTTTCTGAAAAACCACGATTAACAATCTCAATACCGACAGAAGAATCATTGAGATTGACACGCCCATTCCAGTTACTGACACCGGCGTGCCAGGCGCGCTTATCTCCATGGACCAGTTGATAGATGAGGGGTTTATCTGCTGTATTGTCAGGCGACTCAGGAATAAGGTAATGGGCGCTGACATTATTACCTGTAAGAAGTTTTAACGATGTTGCGTTATCAGCGGCCGTGTAATGAAAAACCAGGAAACGAATACGTTCGTTTTGGGCGAGTGAAGAATAATCATGGCTCAGCGTATAGTCTTGCCTGTTTGCTTTTGACGAAATGCTATGGCTACAACCTGTAAGTGATAACAGTAAAAACAGGCTGGTAAGGATGCATCTTGCATTCTTTTTAATTCCCATATCAATTAAATCTTTTTGCAACATTTACTTTATCCTGATCGCTCTTTTATTCTGACGGAGGATAGAAAATTCAATCTCGCTCCTCTGATAAGAAAGCCTGTTTTCCAAAAACCACATAATGAATTCATTATCATTCTTCACGCCGATTTTTTTCATCACTCTCCGTTTATAATAACTGACTGCTTTCTCCGGCAGATTCATCCATTCGGCCATTTGCCTTACTGTCATCCCGGTCATAAAAAACCAGGTAACCGCTACTTCATTTTCAGTAAATGTCAGACAACGTTTTGCATTATCCATAAAAGTCACAACCCCTCCACTGGAGCAATAATTTTTTATCTCTCCACAAATAACCAAAAAAATATTTAATTAACAATCAACTTCAAATCCCAACCTGTCATTCATCATCCCAACGCCATATAAAAATGCCACCTTCCCTAACCTGGTGGCATTCAGTGAACGACTAGCTAAGATAATTCCGGATTGTACGTACCGGATTAACATGCCCCCCTCAACCCGGCATCATAATTTCTAAAAACGCCGCGTCTAATTGATAGAAACCCTAAGCACGAAGCCACACAGAACAGATTTCCATTCTCAGAATATCGGATGTACTGTTTTTTATTAGCCTCTCGCTATTTTTATATTCAATAAAGCGTTCAGCTCAGAACATTGAGATAACAATTTTAGGACGTTACACAACCAGAAAGGGTATTATCTGCGCCTGTCTGTAACTCATCCCCGCCAGTTACAGAAAGGCGCAGAATCCTCCGGCAATATCTTTCCCCCCTACAGCGGCCAAAAGCCCCCTTTTCCTCGCAACGTTTTGCCAGCACCGCCTCCAACGCCATAAACCTTCCCTGCACCTGCCCACTCACATTGCGGAGAGGAAGGCATATCGCCGGCACAGTGCCGAGAGCGTTCGCCAAAATATTCAAACTACGTACACCCGTTGGTCATTAATTGGATGAATCCTCGTTTTGCACTAACCCTCCCTCTCCTCAAGACTAAAAGAGGGACGGTTGGCGATGAACCAGAGAATAAGTTCCTTATTGTTTTTCACACCTAATTTACGCATCACCCTGCGTTTGTGGTAACGAATTTTCAGCACATCCATGCCTGTCCGGCACGCAATCTGCTGTAATTTCATTCCGGTCATGTAAAACCCTATTACGGCAATTTCTTTGTCCGTTAAAAAAACATTTTCTCCATGTTTCCCGATAACCCTAAGCACATGTTATCTCCATAGCGAATCAGTAAACCTCAAAGGCGCGCCTGCAATAAACTACAGGGTGACTTTATTTGTTTTTAACTGATAATTATAATCACTGACGCTGGTGATGCTCAGATGCATACCCTTTGAAAGTGGATGAGAAGGTGTAGCGCACAACGTCTCCTGCGGAAGAACATAAGGCTTCGTAAAAGTGATTTTCGATCCGCCTTCATCTGTATTAACCAAAGGTGAGAAACGGAACACTTTAGCGCTGGGATTACTTATACAGAGATCGCCGCGGACTAACTGATATTGTACGCGCTGCCACATATCTTTTTGCTCGATATCTTTTCTGACGTTAACTACGACCGGCAGATCTTGCCCAATGAGAATTTTCACCTTTCCATCGCTGACCTCATCCTTAGGTGGTAATCCTGTAAATACGACGCGCGCGATATGCTCTTTTACATCCGGCGTATTGGTACGGTAAATTACCCGAATGCTCTGGATGTCGCCCGGACCTATTACAATAGCCTGAGGTTCAGTATACAGTGTCCCACCGGCAAGATTATCGTCTGGTAGACGCCGGATTTTGCTGTAAAGCAGCACACTTTTATCGCCATTATTCTTAATATCAATAGTCGACTCCTGCTTACCTGACTCGATCAACACCGCTGATGATGAAGGTAGAATTTCGGCACTGGCATCATGAATAAGACCTGTAAATATGAAAACACTCATAGAAACGTTACGAAGCATGGCAGTTGAAAATAACATTTTTAATACTCTCCTGTTGATTCAGACGACGAGATGAAAGTTTACATTGCATATTTAAATGCGTAGGTGACGACATACCTTCTGATTCCAGCTTTCCGATATCTTTTTCATCGATTAAAAGAATATCTTTGTCGATGAAACGGGCAATTAATTTTCCAGAACCGTCATAAAAAAGATCACTCTGATGAATGTCAGAAGGTTTGTGGCTCCATTTCAACAGCATTGAACGGTTATCCGCTATGCCAAATTTAAAGAACGGCACCGATCCGCGAACAGCTGAAAAATCTCTGACGTTGTTTTTAATGATTACACCTGATGGCAGACCTTCCGGGCTAACGCGAATAAAATCATTTCGTCCTTCAGCGACAGGCGTAATTATGGCTTTTCCATCATGATTGGTGACCGCACTACTTTGTAATGAGGCGACATCAAGATAATGATGGACGCCTGTGTCGACCACCGCCCAGGTATTGCCAATACGGTTTGGTGAGAAAATAACGCCTTCTTTACTAATGGCAACAGCACCGGATAAATATGCCGCGGTGGTCTGCGATACGCCTCCGGCATCTCGTCCCTGGGAGAGCGAGACATCCGCAGTGGTGTAAGGTGTAATGACGGCATTATCCAGCGAGTAGCTTTCTGACCGACCCGCGCCCGACGTACGCATCTGGCTGGCAGTCACGGTATAGTTTTTAGATACCGGCGCACTGAGCGAATTCGACAGGCGCGCTCTGTTACCGTACGTGTAATACTGACTTCGCCAGTTAGCGCTGTGTTTGTTGAAACTTAGTGGAAGGCTCAAGAAAAGATTGAGGCTGATCTTATCTTTTTGCGTTTGTCCGGGGCTTAAAGACATGTAGGAGACACCTACGCCCAACGAAGCTTTTCCCACAGGTAAGTTCAGACTGCCTGACAATGAATTGAAACCAGGCGCATCGTAGAAACGATAATGTGTTAACGAGATACTTCCTGTCACGCCATAGGAAAACTGCTGCGTCTGCGTTAAACCAATGCTGCTCCGCTGTGCATTGTAATTCCCGAGTCGTGCCTGGCCAATATAGCTAAAATGCCGGCTGTTACGACTAAAATTAAGGCTGGTATTTTTATAGCTGCCTGAAACATCCAAACTCAGGCCCTTCTGGTTTTTCTCATTTTGTACGCTTGTCAGGCTGGAGCGAAAGCGAAAATCTTTTTCGAAAGCCGTATTGCTGACCGTAAGCCCGCGATAGCCTGACGCAGTGACCATAGCGACCGATGGGGCGAAGATTGAATTTAGCGTTCTGGAGAAACCGGCGCCGCTTACCGTGCTTCTGCTGCCGCTAACGGTACGTCCCGTAAAAGCATAATAGCCCGCGTTACCATCCTGGTCAGAGGTGATTTGCGCGCGTGAGATGATGCGCGAGTCAACGATCTGCCCGTCTCGCTTAACCAATACCCTGACGTCATCACTAAAGCCAGCTACCGGAATATTACGCAGTTCCGCATGGCCTTTCTGAATGATTTGTTTCCAGAGAAGCAAGTTATTTTGCCAGAACTCGACAGTCAGCGTTTCTGCAGCTTCATAATTAAAGTTCACAAATGCCGTCGCGTTGCCGTTGGCGGAGGAGATGATGGCACCATCAATATAGCCAGTGCCAAACCCACCATCGCTAACGATTGTTCGTCCTGCGCGGACGCGAACATTTTGATAGTCTCGCTCAATATAGCCATCACGTATCGTGTTAACCGCCGTACGTGCGTTACGGCTGCTAAAGGAACTGTAGTAACCATGTGAGCGAATAATCGTATTGTTCATATTAATTCCGGCTTCATAATCTGTATTGATACTGTTGAGGGAGGTTTCTCCTCCTGAAAAGCGATAGGCATAGGTATTGTAATTTATAAATGCCCCGTTCCCGCCACTCAACCTTTGCTTCCCCTCTGGATTAATCAGATATTTTACAGGGACTAATAACCGTAAGGTATTATTAGCCCGATCAAATTTAGCCTGAATCTGTTTATCCAGATAAAAATATTTACTGCCATTTCTGGCTTTGTAGGGCGACCATGCTAACGCTTTTATTCCTGCTTTTGATTTTATGTCTTCCGAATAAACCGCTGCATTTTTAACCGAAAAAACCCTTCCTGATAAAATATATTTTCCATTGATGTAAATATCAGATTCCGTTTCTCGCTCTGGCATTACATGCTGATTAAGTGCATTATCAAGCTGCGCAGAAGTGATACCATTCGCAGCCATCAAATTAGAATCAAAATGTAGCGTTTCACTCCGCACTGGTGCTGTAAAAATTAAAAAGAAAATAACAGTAACAACATAATATATTTTTTGCATGTCAAAATCAGGCACCTCATAGGGAGATGCCTGCTGTCGCTCTCAAAAAAAATAAATTAAAAATAACGTACGTTAATCTGTGCAGTACCCTGCCAGTCAACCTGTTGCGCATTCGTTATCATATTTCCGGCGTTTAATTGCGGTTCGATGTCAAACACCCATGAAATATCTTTCCCTGAGGCTGGTGCACTGGTCGTTTCATCCCATGGTGTCCAGTCTTCCGTTTTCTTATAACTCCAATCGGCATTTAACACACGACCAAACGCAGTACCACTGTGCGAACCACTATTCTGGTAACCGAAAGAGGCCGTATTGGTCACGCCGTCTACCGTTGATGAAACAGGGCTGATGGTAAAATTCCCCAATTTATTTCCCGTTACCGGATCCATCCCTAAACCAAAAATACGCGTACTATCTGCATGCCCACTTCTGTTATTGGTATTCACACCCACCATAGCACTGCTTTCATTGGGGTCGGTCGCCCAGAATGCCACTTTCTGCGCTGAGGGACAACTTACCTGTAATGTCACTTGTTTCGCTGCAAAGGTATTGACCGCGGTTTGATTAAGATCTTTGTGCTGAGTAATCCCCCAGTCAAGAGCCTCACCGCCTACAACACTTGCTGTACAGGCGTTCGGCGCAATGATGCCATGAACATTAATGTCGGTTCCCGCCATGGCTGAATGGCAAAATAATACACTGGTGGTGAAACTCAACGCTAATACTGTTTTATTAAAAGACACGTTATTCTTCCTTATCTCTGTATAAAAAAAATCGACACAAGCCGCTCAGGCTTAATGCGGTGAGAAATATAACGTTAAACATTGAAATCGCCATATGAATTAATCTCTTTTTTTATAAAATAATCTTTTGTTTTTTATTGTTAAAAATCAATAAGATAGACATATACTCTATGCCACATTTAAAGCAATATTTTTTTTGATTGATTTATAAATAAATTCAGAAAAGAACATACACATCAACTCCCAATATTTACTTATCACTGAGTGAAAACTCGTCTTTTAAAGATTGCAATGGACACCTGCCGGATTAGCCTGCCCTTTCCAGTCCCTTTTCATACTTTTTTCTGTGTCGAAGCGTCAGTACACACAACGCCATGCCGTCACATCTGATTGACGCTGTTTCATTGCCCTACTAATCACGTTTAAAATAGACAAACGTTCAGCCTGACGTTGTCGTTGGTCACTCGACCTGAATGCATTACTTAAGATGTTTCATTCCTGACCATTTTCATTCCTTTAGTTCATTCCTGGTTTACATTGACTCACAGCCATATCTTTTAGTCAGATAGTCGTACCAGAAAAGCTTACCGTTTTATCCTACCTCCCCGTTAAATCAGCAATATGTTTGAAAAAGAAAGTGCTGTGCAAGCCGTGACGCTCTTAGAACATTGGGCCAGAGGCTTGGGTTGCGCACTTTCGATACTTAACGTCAGGAGATCAGGAAACGACAGACATTCTGTCAGGTCGATGAGAGTGGTGTTTGTTACAGCGGGATATTGATTATATGATATCTACGATGCGTTGCTAAGCCATAATGTCGCAGGTATGGATAAATACAGAATGACACAGGTAAGTGAGGGCAGTTAAAAACATCATCAACGCCCCATTGAAATGCAATACCTTAACATTAAACGAAGCAACGTAAGATTCTGTGATGCCCACCTGGAATTCTCGCGTGATTTACTTAAACAACGGCTGATGCGTGATCTCAGGCTGCAGTGACGATGAGTATCATTGAGGTAGAGGTTCTTTGAAAATGGAGGGTGTATTCGTTCCGCTCAGTCTGCAATCTGGGCTTAATCTGGTTGGTTTAACAACCCTGCACATTATTTTCTTGCAGATTTTATCCTCGCCCAACCCCCCTGGTCGCATGATGTCTGTCTGCGCGACCTGAGGATTGCGCGCATGCAGCTACGCCTACCTCTGATGTGGATAGCGCTGACGGCTTATTAAAAGACGTATGTATGTGCGTTTTTCATATGAGTGCGTATGCTGACAACAACGTCTATTTTGAATGATGCAGTGAACGGCAGCAAGCGCGTAAACCAATGAGAGTTCAAATGAATCTGACACCTGCCGTTGACCAGAACGCCTGACTGACAGGGCAAATGAGAATGTATATAATTACTATTAGAGAAATTTTTGAGAAGTTAATTGCGCGTTTTAACATCGTTATCTGCTGTCTTTCGCGTGCGACAGCGGGCTACATAAGAAGCCTAAACCCGCTTCAGGTTCCCTCTAAAAACATTACTATTTTTTATTAAATTAAATTTAAAATTATAAACAATAAAATCAATTACTTACAACTTAAATCATGTATTTTATATTCCACTTAAATTAAAAAAGACAAAGGCATGCAAATAAAACTCTTTTATTTAATTTGATTTGGAAATTATTCAGCACTATGCTGATGTCGATTCAGATAACAAATTTTTATCTATTAATTCCTTTCAATAGATGGGTATTCATGTCCATTTCTTTTGGTACAGATGGAGAGCACTTTGAGCCGAAAGATTACACTTAATCACTTTCTGGTTTTTGAACCCGAGAAAAAAAGAATTACTGGCAGAGGCAATCCGGCGATCATTAGTGCTTCAGCATCACTATGCTTCGAGTTGCTCATTGAAAATGTCGGTGAGTTAGTCACTCATCAACAGTTTTTTGACTATGCATGGCGTCGTTTTGGCATGGAGCCGACCTCTACGTCCCTCTATCAGAATATATCCAGCCTCAGGCGCGCACTGAGTAAAGCCGGACTGCAGGAAGACATCATTCGAACGATGCCCCGGCGTGGTTTTATCCTGTCACCACAAACCGTGGTGATGAAAGAAAATACCGTTACAGCCTCTTCAGCAGCTGTCTTGAGTGAGAAAAATTATGAACCTCTTTCGTCAGAAGAAAACACAGAATCCCACGAGGGAGCATCTCCAGCCGTGTTACAGCACGCAGATGTCGAAGATGATAAAGATCATAAGACGGTTTTACCCTCAACTCGTCAACGTGATCACTCGCCATGGTTACCCAAAACAGAAATGTTGTTAGCACGACTCTCTTTTAAAAATGTGTTTTTTACCGCCATCACTTTCGTTTCTTTTTGCTGTATTTTTATTTTTATCAAAGTCGAACCGCAATCGGCAGAGCCCGTTTTCGCTCACAGCATGGACTATAAAGGCTGCGTGATTTTTAATAACTCAGACGCCTGGCTCAATAGCGCTGAGTTAAAAAAACGCGTAGATGATTTGGATATCAATTGTAAAGACAGTCAATATATCTATATGACATCTTTTAAAAATGCTGACAGACTCTCTTACTTTCAATGCCAGCACCCCTTGCACGCTACAATTCGAGCAAACTGTCTCTCTCATTATTATGTTAAGAATTTCAATGATGAATAAAATTCTGGTTCTGACAGGGCTATGCTTTATCGCTCTTTTATTGTATCCATTTAGTGGAAACCGGGAACACCGTATATCGTGTAAAGCGGATATTTCTTATCAGTGGCAAGACAGCACGCTAAATTTATTCATTTCTCAAAACATCCAGAATGGCAAAGGGATACTGGCTCTCTCGGGTACGCTTCATGAAAAAAATAAAGGCGATGGTTATTTAAGTAAAACCATATCTTTCTCCTATCGAGAACAGGGCTATTATTATCACCTTAACTCAGATTTGGTCATCAACTCGCCACAAATGACCATGAGCGTTCAGGATCAAAGAAAATGGCTACCTGATTTCTTTATTGAAAAAGGGAAGCCTCTGCTGCTGAAAATCAGGCCTTACGGTGATAAAGCCTGGCTTTTTTACTCTGAGACTACGCCACTTTTCGTCTGTGAAAGAAGTAGTTAGCTTTTTTAACGATTTTTCACCCTTGTCTACTGCACGACGCTGAGATCTCAATGTTGATAATCTTGACGTCGTGCAGTGCATTTTTTACGACGAAATCAGTTTACTTCTGGCAGAAACAACTCTGTTTCGCCCCTCATGCTTTGCCTGGTACAACCATTGGTCAACGGAAAGCAATGTTTCCTCAATATCGTTGTTATGGTGAGCTAAACTCTCCACGCCAGCTGATATTGTCATTTTTCCTACTTCGCTAAATTGCGCACATGCGATATGTTCACGGATACGATTTGCAATAGATTCAGCCTCTGAGATTTTTGTATTCGGAAAGAAAACAACAAATTCTTCGCCACCAAACCGACAAACAATATCGTTAGTGCGGCAGCCTTTTTTTAAAAACATCGCGACGGCCACTAACGTTTTATCACCGATATCATGCCCATAGTGATCATTAATGCGCTTAAAGTAATCGATATCGAAAGAGGCAAGACTATGTTCGTTTTTAGCAGAGAGGTAAGGCGCGGTAAGTTGCTCAAATCCACGTCGGTTATACAGTTTGGTCAGATGATCGGTTATTGCATCATCACGTAATATAGCCAACGTTTTATTAATTGTGTTCGAATAAGCCAAAAAAGATTTTTTCAGCCGGTCAGATTCTTTATACCACGTTTTTATACCCTTGATTTTGGGAGGCAAATCCTTCGTTGTAGTAGACCGGGTCAGGCCAGCGAGTCTTTCGAGCGGTTTGGAAATCTGCGTGGAAACAAAGATGCTCACACCGACCAATAGCAATGCTATCACCAGTCCATAAACCAACACATCTTTAGCGATAAGCGTGAGTGTCGTGCTGACCACGTCAGGCGAAACGCATACGAATACGTGCCAGTTGGTTTTGATAACGTCTGAATAGCCTAACAGGCAGTCGCGTTGTTCTAACGTTGTCTTTAATCCACCGCTGCTGGCCTGATTCAGCCGCGTCGTCAGGCTGGTAGTCAAAGGATTGTTCTTTCCTGTAAGCATCTCATCAGGTGAATAAATGACTTCTCCAGTATCTGAAACAATGCTGATCGTTGTTTTATCAGTGTAAAAATGATGGCTCATGAGGCGGCTTAAAATACTTTTTCTTTTCAGGTAGATAGATCCTGCAATATAACCCAGATACGCCCCCGAAGAGGAATAGATCGGGTTCGACAAAAAAATGAGATAGTTACCTGTGGAAGGTGTAAAGGGTTCTGATACGAACGCCCCCTTTTTTACCGCCATCAACTGCTCAGGGGCAACATTCAAAGACGTACCAACAGGCAGTAAACCTGGTGGAGAGGATGCCGCAACGTAACCGTCTGGCGTTAGCATCACGACTGAACTGAACATATCCGATTGCAGTCTTAATCTGTCAGCTTCTTGCTGTAGTGCCTGTTTGTCTTCAAAACGTTTAATCTGAGTGGCACTGTATGCAAGCTCTTTTTGTGCCGTTCTGAATGTACTGTCGGCCATATCAGCAAGCTTACGGGCATAGGCGGTGTTAGATTCAATGATTCTTTTTTCAGTCAGAACCTTAAGAACAACGCCCACCACCAATATCAGCATGAGTGCAGTAATGACTATGCAACCAACAGAATGCAGGCACAGAAGCCCTTTTAACGAGGGTTTATAGGTTTTATTCATTCCCACAGCAGGTCTCTGTTATTTGCCATCATTATTTCAAAGATATTAGCACTGCCTGGAAAAAACAAAGCGTTTCACGGCTAAACGTCACCCTCTTACTCTCGCTAATCAGCGACATCGCGCTGATAAAGGCGTAAATCCAGCGCTTGCCAGACTGGCAATCCGGTGACGCAGTTATACCGCTGGCACCCTCTTCTCCATCATTAACCTTATTCTGCCGTGAAAAAAGAGGCGGGCCGTCGTTAACGTCTTCTGGAACAGGCCAAATACGTACAGGACAGGCATTCATTGCAAATGCGTTATGACCTGCTAGCAATAATAAACCGACATAACGCAGAGGGAATGGACATGCTTTATCCGTGATTGAGAAAGCATGCAGGCTGGCATGATGTGATACAACGCATGCACCCGCACGATGAATAATCCCTGTTGAGGCAATGCTTATTCACTCACGCTCTCTCACCTACCATTACCGATTATGGGTTGCGCCACCTGCTACTCAAAAAAGCGGCGCATCAGCGCCGCCCTTAGCTTATTGAATCAGCCGTTTCACCGGCGCGTTCCGTTGACGATCCCAAATTACCGTCAGCAGGCGCTGTAACGCGATAAACGCAAACAACAGAATGCCGATAGCAATCTTGGTCCACCAGGAGCTGAGCGTGCCGTCGAAGTTGATCCAGGTTTGGATAAGCCCCTGGATTAACACGCCAAACAACGTGCCCAGTACCGTGCCCACGCCACCGGACAGTAAGGTACCGCCGATCACGACGGACGCAATTGCATCCAGTTCTACGCCCAACCCTGCCAGAGCATAGCCCGCCGAGGTATAGATGGAAAAAACAATGCCCGCCAGCGTCGCTAAGGTGGTCGACAGCATGTAGATCTTGATGGTGGTGGCGCGGGTTGAAACGCCCATGAGCTGCGCGGAGGTCAGGCTGCCGCCAATCGCATAAACCTGATTACCAAAGCGTGTACGGTGCGCCAGAATAATGCCTCCGGCGACTACCAGCAGCATGATCAGCGCCAGCAGACTGAGCCGACCGCCGCCAGGAACCTTCCATGCCATGCTGGACAGCGTAGCGTAAAGCGGATGATCGATGGGAATCGAGTTCTCAGACACCAGGTAGCTGCAGCCACGCAGGAAGAACATCCCCGCCAGGGTGATAATAAACGCGGGAATTTTCAGCGCATCGATCAGCCAGCCCATCATGGCACCAAACATCGCCCCCATACTCAGGACCAGGGCGAACGCCAGGACGGGATTGAGGTGATAATCGCCGATAACCTTTGCCAGAAACACGCCAGAAAACGCGATGACGGCCCCCACCGACAGATCGATTCCGCCCGACAGAATCACAAAGGTCATTCCAACAGCGATGATGCCGAGGAAGGCGTTATCCGTCAAAATGTTACAGATCACCCGGGTTGAGGCAAAGCCGGGAAACTGGCTCAGGCAAAACAAATAGCCCATCACAAACACCAGCAGTGTGATCATTAAAGGCAGATGACGTTTAATCATGATGGACGTCTCCGTTTAAACATCGCAATAAAGCGCGGGGATTGCAGCAACAGGACGCACATCACGACTATTGCCTTCACCACCTGATTCAGCTCTGGCGGAAAGCCAGACAGTAAAATACCGGTATTCATCGACTGGATAATCAATGCGCCAATCAGTGACAGTGCGATATTAAACCGACCGCCCATCAGCGATGCCCCGCCAATCACGACGGCCAGAATCGCATCCAGTTCCAGCCACAATCCGGCATTATTGGCATCCGCACCGCGAATATCCGCCGCCACAATCAGGCCGGCTACCGCTGCGCAGAGCCCGCTGATGGCGTAGGTGGACATCACCACCAGCCAGCCATTCACCCCGGCATTACGCGCGGCGCGCAAGTTGATGCCCACGGCCTCAATAAACAGCCCCAGCGCCGTTTTGCGCGCCAGCAGCCAGACCAGCAGCGCCACCGCCACGGTAATCCACACCGGCACCGGTAATAACCAGAGTGAACCATTGCCAAACCAGCCCAGGCTGTCGTTGTTAAACGTTACGATTTGCCCTTGAGTGATAAGCTGAGCAATACCGCGTCCGGCCACCATTAAAATCAGCGTGGCGACAAAAGGCTGAATACGCAGTAATGCCACCAGAATGCCGTTCCATATGCCGCACGCCAGCCCGCTGGCCAGCGTGACCATAATGATAAACGGCACGCTGTGCCCGGCGACGGTCAAGGTGGCGGCGGTCGCTCCGGCAATCGCCATTACCGCCCCCACCGACAGGTCGATGCCACCAGTGGCGATGACCAGCGTCATGCCAATAGCCAGTAACGCAACAGGCGCTGCACGGTTGATAATGTCGATCGGGCTACCAAACAGCCGACCGTCCTGTAAGTGAATGGCAAAGAAATTGTTCGCGACCAGGCTGTCGACGATCAGCACCAGTAACAGCGCAATGATCTGTGGCATACCGGGCGGCAGCCTGAACTTGCGACGTTGAGGTTTGGTCGCGGTGACCGGGGATTCAAGCATGCTGCGTACCTCCATCAGCAATAGCGTTAACGATTGCCGCCACAGAAAGCTGCTCCAGTGGAATCTCAGCCACCTGTTTCAGGTCACGCATGATCAATACGCGATCGGCGTAGCCCACCAGCTCTTCCAGCTCCGAGGAAATCACCAACAATGCCAGGCCATCGGCACATAAGGATTCTATCAAGCGGATAATTTCCGCATGGGCGCCCACGTCAATCCCGCGCGTCGGCTCATCCAGGATCAGAAACTGCGGTTTCGTCACCAGCCAGCGTGACAGCAGGACCTTTTGCTGATTACCGCCGGATAACAGCTCCACAGGTTGCTCCGCGTGCGGTGTGCGAATACCCAGACTTTTAATAAAGCGCTCGGCAATGGCCTGCTGTTCCCGCTTTTTAATCGGACGTAACCAGCCACGCTGCGCCTGTAATGCCAGAATGATATTTTCACGCACCGAGGCTGCGCCGATGATGCCGTCTGTTTTACGGTCTTCCGGGCAGAACCCCATGCCAAGGCGAGAAGCCTGCGCAGGCGTGCGAATATGTTCAACCTTCCCTTTAATTTTTGCCGTACCGCGATCGGCGCGACGAATGCCAAACAGGACTTCTGCCGTCTCCGTGCGACCGGACCCCAACAATCCGGCCAGCCCCACCACTTCACCAGGTCTGACCTGCAGGTTGAAGGGCTCGATAGTGCCCTTTTTGCCGTAGTCTTCAAACGACACCACAGGCTGATTGCTGCGCAGCGTACTGCCCTGCCGTTGCAATGCGGTGGCCATCAGCTCTCGGCCAATCATCAACTTTACCAGCTCAATCTGCGGCAGGGTTGCTGTGTCATGCGTGGCGATGAATTTACCATTGCGCAGGACGGTGATGCGGTCGGTAATGCGGTAAACCTGATCCAGAAAATGCGTCACAAATATCAGGCTCATGCCGCGATTCTTTAGCTGCGTCATGAGGGTAAAAAGCATTTCAACTTCACTGGCATCCAGACTGGCGGTGGGCTCGTCCAGAATCAGGACCTGCGCAGAGAGATCGACGGCCCGGCAGATGGCGATAATCTGCTGCATCGCGACCGAGTAGTGACCGAGAGGTCGGGTGACGTCCAGGGCAAAACCGTAATTACGCATCAGGGCATCGGCATCGCGAACCATGCGCTTACGGTCAATCATGCCGAAACGGCGCGGTTCCCGACCGATATACAGGTTGTCAGCCACCGACATGTTCGGCAGCAGATTAACTTCCTGATAGACCGTCCCGATACCGATCTCCTGGGCTTCGGCGGTGCTGCGCGGCGAAATCGACTGACCGTTTAACGTGATCGTGCCGCTGTCCCGGGTATATACGCCGGTCAGGACTTTAATCAGTGTGGATTTTCCTGCGCCGTTTTCACCCAGCAGCGCCATGATTTCGCCTTTGCGCAGGCTGAGTGAGACATCATCCAGCGCTTTCACGCCGGGGAAGCCTTTGCTGACACCGCTGATGGCTAAAAGAGGGTGTTCGTCGTGTGTGGTCATGCTGTCAACTCCGCACTACATCATAGAAAGCCGCCCCGAAGGGCGGCCTGCGGCTTAGTAACCCATGTTCTTTTTCTTATCTAACTCTGCCTGCGCGTCAGCAGGTAAAAAGAGTTTTGATTCTGTTCTGATAATTTTTGGCGGTAAGGTGCCGTCTTTTTTGAATTTTTCCAGTGCATCAAATGCCGGGCCGGCCATATTTGGCGTTAACTCCACGTTGGCATTGGCTTCGCCTGCCAGCATGGCTTTATAGATGTCTGGCACACCGTCAATGGAACCGGTAAGGATATCTTTACCCGGCTTCAGACCGGCTTCTTTAATTGCCTGGATAGCACCGATGGCCATGTCATCGTTATGGGCATAAACCATGCAAATGTTTTTGCCGTTATTCTCTGCTTTGATAAAGCTTTCCATGACTTCTTTCCCTTTACTGCGGGTAAAGTCGCCAGACTGAGAACGAATGACCTTGATATTCGGATGACCGCTGATCGCTTCAGCAAAGCCTTTCTTACGATCGATGGCAACGCTGGCACCCACGGTGCCCTGCAGCTCTACGACGTTACACTTCTTGTCGCCCACGGTCTTAACCAGCCAGTCACCGATAAGTTTGCCTTCCAGCACGTTATCCGCCGTTACCACAGCCTGATACAGCGAGTTGTCTTTAACAACAATGGCGCGGTCCAGAAGGTAAACCGGGATTTTGGCGTCTTTTGCTTCTTCCAACACCGGTTCCCAGCCTGTCTGAACGACAGGTGCGATAAAGATGGCATCAACGCCCTGAGCAATAAAAGAACGTACGGCTTTGATTTGGTTCTCTTGTTTCTGTTGTCCATCGGCAATTTTCAAATTAATGCCGCGTTTTTTTGCTTCGCTTTTTGCCACGTTGGTTTCAGCCGAGCGCCAGCCGGATTCTGAACCTACCTGCGAGAATCCCACCGTCATTTCCGCCGCTAACACTGAGCCACTTAATGCGGCGCTGACCAGCGTGGTCAGGAGTAAACGTTTCCACATAGTTTTTATTCCTCTGAAGGGCGTTTGCTGTATAGGGTAAAGTGCCTGTAAAGACTGACGTAAAAAACGCTGAATTAGGGCGACATGCTTCACAAAATCGAGCTATTTAAAGGAGTTACGCTCTTGGTGGCGGCAAATCTGGCGAGGCATTATGGACAAAACGCCTGTTTATTTTTTCAACATATGCTAAATAAATGTAATAAACAGAATCGCTTAAGTGTGACGCAGTTGAAAACGATTACAGGGAGGCGTACATAATGAGTTATGGCATTTATTCGCCCACAAAAAGTGTATTCTGTGATTTCCAGCACATCGCCAGGCGGGCCTGTATATCGAATGAAACGATTCCGCAATAAGCGTTTGTTGAGGGTTTAGTGTCTTTATCTTCTTCAGGTCACGCAAACCGGTATTAACAGCAGCGGATTTGTGCATATAAACAGATAAAAAGTTACCTGGTCTCTTTAGCGTAACAGGCATAACATCTGTTTAACACCTGACCCGATAACGGCAACGCCTGTTACTCAGGACTAAAGTCGTTAAAACTGTTGTTTAGCGAGCAATCTCTCACGATTGTCTGATTTTGGCTTTTTTTACGCCCTGGCGCTGGACACAGTCCGGTGTCTCCCTATACTTGGCATTCTTTCACCCTCATTCGTTATGACAAAAATGACTGCGCACGATTATCTTTTAAAATTTCGCAAAGTGAACAACCTCGATAGTCTTGAAAAACTGTATGACCATCTGAATTATTCGCTTTCTGACGATATCGACATTATCAATATGTACCGTGCCGCCGATCATCGACGTGCAGAGCTGGTGTCCGGTGGTCGTCTGTTTGATCTGGGCTGCGTGCCTAAGTCGGTATGGCGCTACGTCGTCTGATACTGCCGTGAATGACGTTTATTGATACATCGTCATATTGGTTCCCTTCGGTCTTAACATGCTATTCTGAGCCGCTTCCAACGTTGAGACAGGATTAACCGCAATGAACACACAGGATGCCGCACCACGTATTGGTGGCTGGCTTTTGCTGCCGCTGGCATGGTTGTTGATGACGCTGCTGACCACGGCGCTGGTCATGGCGATGTATCTGACGCCGCTGTTTGATGCGCAATGGCGCGCCACCCTGTTTAACCACAGTTCACTTGTCACCAGCTACTGGGCCATTTCGCTGTTTACCGCGACGCTGCTGTGGGCTTACAGCATGTGGGTCGTCTGGATATTCTTCAAACGCTCTTACCGGCTGCCGCGCCACTATATCGTCTGGCTGCTGATTACCGTTCTGCTGGCCATAAAGACCTTTGCTTTTACGCCGGTGTCTGACGCCCGCGCCTTGCAGACGCTACTGCTTTCACTCGCGGCAGCGGCGGTTTTTGTGCCCTATTTCAAGCGCTCGGAACGGGTTAAAGCGACGTTTATCCAGCGGTGATGCCCTGATTATCGTCAAAAGTTTAATCCTGAGTGCGGTTGCCCGCAGGCAATGTTGTGTCACAGTTGTGATACAACGCGTTATCAATGATAATAAGCCGCTTTGTGGCAATCAGGCGAAAAAATGACCGATTATCTCCTCCTTTTTGTTGGTACTGTGCTGGTGAATAACTTCGTGTTAGTGAAGTTTCTCGGCCTGTGTCCCTTTATGGGCGTTTCCAAAAAGCTGGAAACGGCCATTGGCATGGGCCTCGCCACCACATTTGTTATCACACTGGCCTCCATTTGTGCATGGCTGGTGAACCACCTTATTCTGGTGCCGCTGGACTTAGTGTATCTGCGGACCATGGCCTATATCCTGGTGATCGCCGTGGTCGTGCAGTTCACCGAAATGGTGGTGCGCAAAACCAGCCCGTCGCTTTATCGACTGCTGGGTATTTTCCTGCCCCTGATTACCACCAACTGTGCCGTGCTGGGCGTGCCGTTGCTGAGCGTTAATCTCAACCATACCTTTTTGCAGGCGGCGCTGTATGGATTCAGCGCGTCGCTGGGTTTCTCACTGGTTATGGTGCTGTTTGCCGGTATGCGTGAGCGTCTGGTGCTGGCGAACGTCCCCGCGCCGTTCAAAGGAAACTCCATTGCGCTGATCACCGCGGGTCTGATGGCACTGGCCTTTATGGGCTTTACCGGTCTGGTGAAATTCTGATGAGTGCGATTTGGATAGCTGTTGCTGTATTGAGCGCCCTGAGCCTGGTCTTTGGCGCGCTGCTGGGTTACGCCTCGCGACGCTTTGAGGTGGAAGAAGATCCGATTGTCGAACAAATTGACGCCATTCTTCCGCAGAGCCAGTGCGGTCAGTGTGGTTATCCCGGCTGTCGTCCCTATGCTGACGCGGTGGGAAATAACGGTGAAGCCATTAATAAATGTGCGCCCGGCGGCGAACAGACCATGCTGAAGCTGGCGGCGCTGCTCAACGTGGAACCGCAACCGATTGACGGTGACGAAGACGCCAAAGCGCCCGTGCGTACCGTGGCGTGGATTGACGAAGCAAACTGCATTGGCTGCACCAAATGTATTCAGGCCTGTCCGGTTGATGCCATCGTCGGCGCAACGCGCGCCATGCACACCGTGCTGAGTGATGTCTGTACGGGCTGCGACCTTTGTGTGGCGCCCTGTCCTACCGACTGTATTGAGATGCGTCCGGTTGCCACCACCACGGCCAACTGGAAATGGGATCTTGAAGCCATTCCTGTTCGGGTGATCCCGGTAGAGAGTCATGCTTAATCTGCTCAATTTTTTCAAAAAAGATAAGGTCTGGGATTTTCAGGGCGGCATTCATCCGCCGGAAATGAAAACCCAGTCCAACGGCACGCCGCTTGCCGAATTGCCGCTGCCGCACCGGTTTATTATTCCGCTTAAGCAGCATATTGGTCATGAAGGTGAGATCGGTGTCTCGCCGGGCGATAAGGTGCTGCGTGGTCAGGCGCTGACGTTTGGCCAGGGCAGAATGCTGCCGGTGCACGCGCCAACCTCTGGCGTGATTGAAGCGATTGGCCCGCACATGACGGCTCACCCGTCTGGCCTGTCTGAACTGTGCATTTTCCTGACGCCTGATGGTGAAGACCGCTGGATCTCGCTGGAACCGTTGCCGGACTATCGCCAGCACGAACGTGCCGCCATCCTGAAACGCATTCATGACGCCGGCATCGCGGGTCTGGGCGGCGCGGGCTTCCCAACCGCCACCAAACTGAAAGGCGGCTTGCGCGGCGTTAACACCCTGATTATCAATGCGGCGGAGTGCGAACCCTATATCACCGCTGACGATCGTCTGATGCAGGACTACGCAGCCGAAGTGCTGGAAGGCAGCCGTATTCTGGCCTGGGTATTACAGGCAGAACGGGTGTTAATTGGCATCGAAGATAACAAGCCTGAAGCCATCGCCGCACTGAAACAGGCGCTGGGTGGCGAGCGCGATCTGCAGATTCGCGTTATCCCCACCAAGTATCCGTCTGGGGGCGCCAAGCAGCTCACCAAAATTCTTACGGGCAAGGAAGTTCCGCATGGCGGACGCTCCACTGATATCGGCGTGCTGATGCAAAACGTCGGGACGGCCTGGGCGGTAAAACGCGCCATTATCAATGGCGAGCCCATTACCGAGCGCGTAGTCACCCTGACCGGTGAGGCGATTGCCCAGCCGCGTAACGTCTGGAGCCGCTTAGGCACGCCCATCAGTCATCTGTTACATCAGGTCGGTTTTCATCCCTCGCCACGCCAGATGGTTATTATGGGTGGCCCGCTGATGGGCTTTACCCTGCCATCACTGGATGTGCCGGTCGTAAAAATCACCAACTGCATTCTGGCCCCGTCCAGCACCGAAATGGGCAATGACGAACAGGAGCAATCCTGTATCCGTTGCTCTGCCTGTGCTGACGCGTGCCCGGCTAAACTGCTGCCGCAGCAACTTTACTGGTACAGCAAGGGCGGCGATCACGATAAAGCCCGTGCGCATCACATTGATGACTGTATTGAGTGCGGTGCCTGCGCCTATGTCTGTCCCAGCAATATCCCGCTGGTCCAGTATTATCGTCAGGAAAAAGCCGAGCTGCGGGCTATCGACCTGGAAGCCAAACGCACACTTGAAGCCAAAGCGCGATTTGAAGCGCGTCAGGCCCGACTGGAACGGGAAAAACAAGCGCGTGAAGCGCGCCATGCTGAAGCGAAACAGCGTGTGGCCCTTAGCGACAGTGGCGAACTGGCTGCGGCGAAAGCGCGCGCCAAAGCGCAACAAGGTGTTGAAAGTGAAGAGGCCGTCGCCGAGGCTCGCCATGCTCAGGCACGTTTACGCCAGGCCGAGGCGCAGGCAGAAACTCAGGCACTGAGCCGTCAGGCCACCGATCCGCGTAAAGCGGCTGTTGAAGCCGCCATTGCGCGTGCTAAAGCAAAAAAATCAGCCGTGCCTGATGCACCAGAATCCACCGAAGAGGTGGCGGAAGACCCACGCAAAGCCGCGGTCGCTGCCGCCGTTGAACGTGCCAAAGCCAAAAAAGCCGCGCAGGCGGCGGACAGTGCTGACGTAGCGCAGGACGCCCCGACGGAAGAAGATCCGCGCAAAGCAGCAGTCGCCGCCGCCATCGAACGCGCCAAAGCCAGAAAAGCCGCGCAGGCTGCTGCTACGGACAGTGCTGACGCGGCGCAGGACGCCCCGACGACGGAAGAAGATCCACGCAAAGCGGCAGTCGCCGCCGCCGTCGAACGCGCCAAAGCCAGAAAAGCCGCGCAGGCTGCGGCTGCGCCTGCGGACAGTATTGATGCGGCGCAGGACGCCCCGACGGAAGAAGACCCACGCAAAGCGGCTGTCGCCGCCGCCGTTGAACGTGCCAAAGCCAGAAAAGCCGCGCAGGATGCTGCTGCGGACAGTGCTGACGTAGCGCAGGACGCCCCGACGACGGAAGAGGACCCACGTAAAGCGGCGGTCGCTGCCGCCGTTGAACGTGCCAAAGCCAGAAAAGCCGCGCAGGCTGCTGCGGCGGACAGTGCTGATGCGGCGCAGGACGCCCCGACGACGGAAGAGGACCCACGTAAAGCGGCGGTCGCTGCCGCCGTCGAACGTGCCAAAGCCAAAAAAGCCGCTGCCGCACTTGCCCGGGCAGAGGCCGCCTCGCGGGATGCAGCACTGGCGGCTACGGAGGCGCACCAGGACGTCGAGCAGGCAGAAATGGCACAAGAACAAGCCAATAATGCGAATGCCGAAGCCGAACAGGCACCTGAACTTGAGCACCCCACGGATGCGCGCAAAGCCGCTATTGCGGCAGCCATCGAACGTGCCAAAGCGCGTAAAGCGCAATCGACATTGACACCTGAGGAATAAATGGCTTTCCGTATAGCAAGTTCACCTTATACCCATAACCGTCGCAGCACCGGCAACATCATGATGCTGGTTGTGTTGGCTGCCCTGCCGGGCTTTGCGGCACAGTGTTATTTCTTTGGTGTTGGCACCCTGTTGCAGGTCATTCTGGCCTCGCTGACCGCATTGCTCACCGAGGCGGCAATACTGCGTCTGCGCAAAACGCCGGTTGCTGCCAATCTGGCCGATAACTCAGCTTTGCTGACGGCGATTCTGTTGGGGATAAGCATCCCCTCTTTGGCCCCCTGGTGGCTGGTGGTCATTGGTACGATCTTTGCCATTGTGATTGCCAAACAGCTGTACGGCGGACTGGGACAAAACCCCTTTAACCCGGCGATGGTGGGTTATGTGGTGTTACTCATCTCGTTTCCGGTGCAGATGACCAGTTGGATGCCCCCGGAATCGCTGCAGATGATCAAACCGGGGATGCTGGATTCGCTGAATATGATCTTTACCGGTCATACCCTGGCGGGCGACACCTTGCAGCAGTTGCAGCTCGGGGCCGACGGCGTGAGTCAGGCGACACCGCTCGATACGTTTAAAACCGGCCTGCGCGCCGGACACAGCGCAGAGCAGCTGCTGGCTCAGCCTATTTACAGCGGTGTGCTCGCGGGTCTCGGCTGGCAGTGGATTAACCTGGGTTACCTGGTTGGCGGCCTGTTCCTGCTGTGGAAAAACGCCATTCGCTGGCATATCCCGGCCGCCATCTTGCTGTCTCTCGCCTTCTGCGCGACGCTGGGCTGGCTGTTTTCGCCCGCCTCACTGAACAGCCCGATGATTCACCTGTTTTCCGGTGCGACGATGCTCGGGGCGTTTTTCATTGCGACCGATCCGGTCACCGCATCGACGACCGATCGTGGCCGTTTGATCTACGGTGCCCTGATCGGATTGCTTATCTGGCTAATTCGTAGCTTTGGCGGTTACCCGGACGGCGTTGCTTTCGCCGTATTGCTGGCTAATATATGCGTACCGCTGATTGACTATTACACTCAGCCGCGTGTTTACGGCCATCAAAAGGATTAAATGATGCTGGACACGATACGCAAAAATGGCGTGACGCTGGCGCTGTTCGCCGCCATCACGACCGGCGTCACTGCCATTGTGAATACGGTTACCAAGCCTACCGTTGAGCACCAGACGCAGTTACAGCAAAAAAATCTGCTGGATCAGGTGGTGCCAACCGATATGTATGATAACCACATTCAGCAGGAATGTTACGTTGTCACTGATGCGGCGCTGGGGAATGCCAGCCCTCATCATCTGTACCTGGCGCGTAAAGGCAATCAGCCTGTCGCTGCCGCTCTGGAAACAACGGCACCCGATGGTTACTCTGGTGCTATCCAGATGCTGGTCGGGGCGGACTTTAACGGCAAGGTCCTGGGCGTGCGCGTGATTGAACATCATGAAACGCCAGGCCTGGGCGATAAAATAGAGCTGCGTATTTCTGACTGGATCAACAGTTTTAATGGCAAAGTGGTGACGGGCCCGGACGATAAAGCGTTTGCCGTGAAAAAAGATGGCGGCGAATTTGATCAGTTTACCGGTGCCACGATTACACCCCGTGCCGTCGTCAATGCCACCAAACGGACGGCATTGTTAATTGAAACCCTTAAGGGAAAACTCTCTTCGTTACCCGAGTGTGGAGACGCAAATGAGTGAAGCTAAAAACCTGCTGGTAGGCGGGCTATGGAAAAACAACTCGGCGCTGGTTCAGTTGCTGGGCCTGTGTCCGCTGCTGGCGGTGACCGCCACCGCCACCAATGCGCTAGGGCTTGGTCTGGCGACCACGCTGGTGCTGACACTGACCAACAGTTTTATTTCCGCCTCGCGCCGTTGGGTGCCATCGGAAATTCGTATCCCTATCTACGTGATGATCATTGCGTCCGTGGTGAGCTGTGTTCAGATGCTGATCAATGCTTATGCTTACGGCCTGTACCAGTCGCTCGGCATTTTTATTCCGCTGATCGTAACGAACTGTATCGTGGTGGGACGGGCCGAGGCTGTCGCGTCGAAAAGCAGTATTCCCCTTGCCGCGCTTGATGGTTTTGCCATTGGCATGGGCGCGACCTGCGCGATGGTGGTATTAGGTTCCCTTCGGGAAATTATTGGCAGCGGAACATTGTTTAACGGCGCGGACCAGCTTTTAGGCCCGTGGGCCAAAGTGTTGCGCATCGAAGTGATCCACTTTAATTCGCCGATGCTGTTGGCCATGTTACCGCCCGGCGCATTTATTGGTCTGGGCATGATGCTGGCGGGTAAATACCTGATCGATCAGAAAATGAAGCAGCGGGCGCTGCGCCGTGCTGAAGAGCAGGCCCTTGCCGCACCGCAAGGCACGACCGGAAACGCCGTGTGAACCAGACAAAACGTACAGAGATTCTCAGCCGTCTGCAGCAGGCTAATCCCCATCCGACGACCGAGTTGCAGTTTAGCTCGCCGTTTGAATTGCTGATTGCGGTACTACTCTCGGCCCAGGCGACTGACGTCAGCGTCAATAAAGCCACCGCAAAGCTCTACCCGGTCGCCAATACGCCCGCCGCGATGCTGGCGCTGGGCGTGGATGGCGTTAAGGAATACATCAAAACTATCGGCCTGTTTAACAGCAAAGCAGAGAATGTGATTAAGACCTGCCGCATTCTGCTGGAACAACACGGCGGTAACGTACCAGAAGACCGTGCCGCGCTGGAGGCGCTGCCCGGCGTGGGCCGTAAAACGGCAAACGTGGTGCTTAATACTGCCTTTGGCTGGCCCACCATCGCCGTGGATACCCATATTTTCCGCGTCTGCAACCGAACGAATTTTGCCCCCGGCAAAAACGTAGAACAGGTTGAAGAAAAGCTGTTGAAGGTGGTGCCGAAGGCGTTCAAAGTTGACTGTCATCATTGGTTGATTCTGCACGGTCGTTATACCTGCGTCGCCCGCAAGCCGCGCTGTGGGTCCTGCCTGATTGAAGACCTGTGCGAGTATCCTGATAAAGTCGAATAGGCCGATATCCTGCCTGATAAACGGCCCCGACTGAGAGAAGCCTGTGGAGACACAGGCTTTTCGCTTTTTGACCTAACGCTGCTTCAGCGCCGCCTGCATCCAGGCAATCACCAACGGGGAATCCTTGTCCTGTAATGCGGCGCGCTCAGACTGGAACAGCGTGGCGACATAAAAAGGGTGATCGGTCAGTTCTATGCCGCGCACATCACCGTCCAGATCCCAGGCCGTAATCCGCAGGTTGCTGCCTTCCAGCGCCGCGATGAATGCCGGGTTAACGCCAAAGTTACAGTGATATCCTTCGTCACTGGATAATCCCCCGTAGGCCCTGGCAATGCGCGTATCGGGTGCAAAAGTGACCTCACCGCGCTGCTCCACCAGCGAGCAACTTAACGGCGCAATGACCATCCGCCCTTCATCATGGGTTTCGGCATGATTTGCATCGTGCCAGCCAAGTACGTTGCGCGCATAGTCGATAACGGCATACTGGAAACCGCCACAGGAGCCCAGAAAAGGTTTGCCGCTTTCCCGCACGTCGCGCAGCATGCTGTATACGCCTTCATCATTTTTATAGGGGCTGCCAGGTACCAGCCAGACGGCATCGCTTTGCCTGATGGCGGATAAGTCGCCCAGCTCAGGCGTAGGAACCCACTGCGGGTCAATATCGATAGCGAGAAAGTCAGCGGCACGGGCAAGCGCCAGAGGAATGGCCTGATGCGCAACGGCTTCTGGGCGGTAGTCGCCCACCAGCGCGAGACGTAAAGGTAACGGCATAGCGAAATCCTTGTTAAGGAAATAATGATGCTACGTTAAGCTTAATTTTCTGTCGAGCATTCGGATACTTTCGCGCCCTGTTCAGACAGAATTAGTGAAGCTTCACAGGCATTATTTCCGCTGGAAACCTTTTTTCTCTCTATGAATTAACATCGATAAATGTGACCTTAATCAACATTTTCACGCCTTTGCGGGTCATTTCCGCCATAATCCGCAGACTATTTCATCAAATCGGCTTCAGAACCTGCATTTCAGCCAGATTATCCTGATGAAATATCACATTTCGATGTAAAGCTCGGCGCAACGGTCTTTCAGCAGTTAATATCATTATTAACGCTCTGATAACCACCAGGTGGCGATGTTATTTTGTTAAATATACTTAAATCATAACAAAATGCTAATTAATAATATTTATTTAGGTTTTAACGCCAGATAACCGGTTTCCCGCAGAAGGTAGAAAAGGCTTGCCCTGTCGCCTTTATTCAGCCAAATTAGTCGCCGTTTTTCCCATCTAATAAAAATCTGGCCCATGGTCCGATCACATGGCGCGGACTTAATTCCTGTCGCGACACAGGATATGAAATAACAGAGGTACAAGTGTCAACTGCAAACAAACACACCGACGAGGCGGTCAGCCTTAATGCATTTAAACAGCCTAAAGCGTTTTATCTGATCTTTACGATCGAATTATGGGAACGTTTTGGTTATTACGGCCTGCAGGCCATCATGGCGGTTTACCTGGTCAGGCAACTGGGGATGTCAGAGTCCGACTCTATCACCCTGTTCTCCTCCTTTAGCGCCCTGGTTTATGGTCTGGTCGCCATCGGCGGCTGGCTGGGCGATAAAGTTCTGGGCACCAAACGCGTTATCGTGTTGGGCGTGCTGGTGCTGGCAATAGGTTACGCGCTGGTGGCCTTCTCGGGCCACAACGTCAGCGTGGTGTATATTGGTATGGCAACCATCGCCGTCGGAAGTGGCTTATTTAAAGCTAACCCCTCTTCGCTGCTCTCTACGTGTTATGACAAAGATGACCCGCGCATTGATGGCGCATTCACCATGTTTTACATGTCCATCAACATCGGCTCGCTGTTTTCAATGATGCTGACCCCATGGTTAGCAGAGAAATATGGCTACAACGTGGCGTTTTCGCTGTCGGTGGTTGGCCTGGTCATTACGCTGCTTAACTTCCTGTTCTGCAAACGCCTGGTGAAAGACTTCGGCTCCAAGCCGGACTTTGCGCCTCTTCAGTTCGGCAAACTGCTGATGACCCTGGTGGGGATTGTGGTCCTGATCGCCCTGGCAAACTGGATGCTGCATCATCAGTCGATCGCCCGTGTGCTGTTGGGCCTGATCGCGCTGGGCATCTTTGTCATCTTTGCCAAAGAAGCCTTTGCCCTGCGTGGTGCAGCGCGCCGTCGTATGATTGTGGCCTTCCTGCTGATGGTAGAAGCCATCGTGTTCTTCGTCCTCTATATGCAGATGCCAACGTCGCTTAACTTCTTTGCCATTCGCAACGTTGAGCACACCATTTTTGGTATCACCTTTGCCCCTGAGCAATTCCAGGCGCTGAACCCGTTCTGGATTATGCTTGCCAGCCCAATTCTGGCCGCAGTCTATAACAAGCTGGGCGATAAACTGCCCATGCCACATAAGTTCGCCATCGGTATGGTGCTGTGTTCAGCGGCCTTCCTGGTATTACCGGTTGGTGCGAAGTTTGCCAGCGACGCGGGTATCGTGTCCGTTAACTGGTTAATTCTCAGCTATGGTCTGCAGAGCATTGGTGAACTGATGATTTCCGGTCTGGGCCTGGCGATGGTGGCGCAGCTGGTTCCTCAGCGCCTGATGGGTTTTATTATGGGCTCATGGTTCCTGACGACGGCTGGCGCAGCAGTGATTGCCGGTAAAGTCGCTAATCTGATGGCGGTCCCTGAAAACGTTACCGACCCGCTGATCTCTCTGACCACCTACGGCAAAGTGTTCCAGGAGATTGGTATTGCTACCGCGGTCATTGCCGTGCTGATGATGATAACCGCGCCGCTGCTGAATCGCATGACGCAGGATACAGCAGCCGACAAAGTCTGATTGACCTTATGCCTTTTCATCAAAACCGGGCCTGGCCCGGTTTTTTTGTTTTTGTCGCCGGTCAATTTCCAGTGAATGCCGCATTCTTATTACTGGCAATTCCGCGTCAGGCGATTACTATGCAAACACGATTCGCAATATGGTGACCTCGTTATGAAACTGTTTTGTAAAGCTGGTGCCTGTTCCCTTTCACCGCATATCGTTATGCGTGAATGTGGTCTGGACTTCACCCAGGTTAATGTCGATCTGCAAACTAAGCTCACCGAACGCGGTGAAGATTTTCGCCAGATTAATCCCAAAGGCCAGGTGCCGGCACTGCAACTGAGTGATGGCAATGTGTTGACCGAAGGCGGGGCCATTGTGCAGTATCTGGCCGATCTCAAGCCCGACCGTCACCTGCTGGCGCCGGTGGGAAGCCTGACCCGTTACCATACGATTGAGTGGCTCGGCTATATTGGCAGCGAGTTACACAAGAGCTTCTCTCCGCTGTTCCGCAACGATGCGCCAGAGGAGTACAAAGCCCTGGTACGTCGCCAGCTGGAAGCGAAATTTGCCTGGGTGAACGGTGAACTCGAAGACAAACAGTGGCTGATGGGCGTGCATTTCAGCGTCGCGGATGCTTATTTATATGTGGTTACACGTTGGGCGAAAGCCCTGAGTCTGGACCTGGCAGCACTGGATCACCTGCAACGCTGGTTTGAACGCGTTGCAGAGCGGCCGTCGGTACAGGCCGCGCTTAAAGCGGAAGGACTTAACTAATATGAAAAGGGCCTTACCGGCCCTTTTCTTTACAGCTTCTCAGCCGGGAAAGCGTGCGTCGGTCGGGCGATGGCGTCCTGCGCGGCAACCAGCTGCAGTTCATACTCACCCATTTCATGCGTTTTCAGCATCACTTCATAGACCGCCGCCGTCACGTGTTCCAGTGCAGCCTGTAGCGATAGCCCGTGCAGCAGATCGACCAGCAATAAGCCGCTGGTTAAATCGCCCACGCCCACCGGCTGACGAACGCCAAAATCCACCAGCGGACGGCTGATGTGCCAGGCTTCATCGGCGGTAACCAGCAGCATCTCAAAACGGTCACTGCGGCGTCCTGCGCGCGCCAGATGCTTAATCAGCACCACTTTCGGCCCCTGACTTATCAGCATACGTGCCGCGTCTACGGCCGATTCCACGCTGGTTACGGTGCGTTCGCTGAGCATTTCCAGCTCCAGCAGGTTCGGCGCGATGATATCGCTGGCGGGTAACGCCATCTTGCAGTGGAACTCGGCTACGCCGGGCGCGACGATACAGCCTTTCTCCGGGTGCCCCATCACCGGGTCGCAAAAATACCAGGCTTCCGGATTCGCGACTTTCACCTGACGCACAATTTCCAGAATCTTTTCGCCTTGCTCGGCCGATCCCAGATAACCGCTTAATACCGCATCACAGGTTTTCAGGCGGTCAATATCGGCGATGCCTTTAACAATGTCGGTTAAATGCGTGGCCGGCATAACAGTACCGGTCCAGTGTCCGTATTGCGTATGGTTAGAAAACTGCACGGTATTCAGCGGCCAGACGTTCACACCCATACGGCGCATCGGGAACTCTGCCGCCGCGTTACCCGCGTGACCAAACACCACGTGCGACTGAATTGCTAAAACGTTTTTCACTTTTTTGCCCTGTAGTGCCTTGCCATAAAAAAGGGCCGGAAACCGGCCCTGAAAGGTTACTGCCAGTTAATCAGGCAATAATGTTTTTTACCGCGACGCAGCAGCGTAAAGCGGTTAAACAGCTTATCGCTGTCGCTAAAACGGTATTCGGCATCAGACTGCTTTTCGCCATTCAGCGACACGGCATTCGACCCAATCATAGTGCGCGCCTGACCGCGTGAAGGCACCAGCTCAGCGTTGACCAGCGCCTGTTGCAGATCGTCCTCGGCACTCAGCGTGATGGTCGGCATACCGTCCTGGGCCAGCTGTTCGAAGTCGGCCTCTGTCATGTCGCTTAACGCGCCAGAGAACAGGCTTTCGGTAATACGTTTTGCCGCCGCCAGGCCGTCTTCTCCATGCACCAGGCGCGTGACCTGCTCGGCCAGCACATACTGTGCGCGCGGCGCGGTTCCGCTGTTTTTATCTTCTTCTTCCAGGGCATTAATCTCGTCGATGCTCAGGAAAGTGAAGAATTTCAGGAAGCGGTAAACATCCGCATCGGCGGTGTTGATCCAGAACTGGTAGAACTTATATGGACTGGTTTTCTTCGCATCCAGCCAGACCGCGCCGCCTTCGGTTTTACCGAACTTGGTGCCGTCCGATTTGGTGATCAGCGGGACGGTCAGACCAAACACCTGATTCTGGTGCAGACGACGCGTCAGATCGATACCGGAGGTGATGTTACCCCACTGGTCAGAACCACCGATCTGCAAGGAGACGCCGTGCAGCTCGTTCAGACAGGCGAAGTCGTAACCCTGCAACAGGTTGTAGGAGAATTCGGTAAACGAGATGCCCTGATCGTCACGGTTCAGGCGCTGTTTAACCGCTTCCTTGTTGATCATCTGGTTAACAGAGAAGTGTTTACCGATGTCGCGCAGAAAGGTCAGCACGTTCATATTGCCAAACCAGTCATAGTTGTTGGCGGCAATCGCACTGTTGGCCCCGCAGTCAAAGTCCAGGAAAGGTGCGACCTGGCTGCGAATTTTTTCTACCCACTCACCCACGGTTTCGCTGGTATTGAGTTTACGCTCTGCGGCTTTAAAACTGGGATCGCCAATCAACCCCGTTGCGCCGCCTACCAGCGCAACCGGTTTGTGCCCGGCATCCTGAAAACGTTTAAGGCAGAGTAGCGGTACCAGATGGCCCAAATGCAAGCTGTCAGCAGTGGGGTCAAAGCCGCAATAGAGCGAAATTGGCCCTTGCGCCAGTTTCTCGACTAACGCGTCTTCATCCGTCACCTGGGCGATCAGGCCCCTCTCTTGCAATTGTTGTATCAGGTTACTGCTGGTCATCACTGACTCCAAATTGATCAGGCTGCACCTATGCTGGTACACAGCTTTCCGCTGAGTTGCGGAAGGAAAAAATTAAGGGCTATAGCATAAAGCGCTGACGCCTTCTGTGCCAGCGCTGATGAGGGGGAAAGCGCAGTTTTAAGGGGCGAGTCGGTCAATTTTCCAGCCGTCGTGATCCCGCTGATAAAGGAAACGATCGTGAAGACGATGTTCGCCCCCCTGCCAGAATTCCATGGTGCTAAATTTCACCCGATAACCGCCCCAGAAACTGGGTAGCGGTACATCACCCTGCTGGAATTTTTGCTTCAGCTCCAGAAACTTGCCTTCCAGCACGCCACGGGCAGAAATCCGGCTTGACTGTTTGGAAACCCAGGCACCGATCTGACTGTCACGCGGACGGCTGCTGAAATACTTTAATACCTCCAGCGGCGACAGCTTCTCGACCTCGCCTAAAACCATCACCTGTCGCTCCAGGAAGTGCCAGGGAAAATGAAGCGAAATACGCGGATTATGACCAAGCTGCTGTGCTTTGCGACTGCCCAGATTGGTGTAAAACACCATGCCCTGCTCATCGAAATGTTTTAACAGCACAATGCGTTGATAAGGCTGTCCATTCTCGTCCACCGTGGCCACTGTCATGGCGGTGGGATCAGGCAGTTGCGCCTCGCAGGCCTGCTTTAGCCAGCTTTCGAACAGCGCCAGCGGATTATCGGGTAAATCTTTGCGACGTAGCCCACCCCGTGTGTATTCACGGCGCAGATGGGCAATAGTTTGTAGCATGTCACTGTCACTCATGATGCACACTCACTCCGGTAAACGTTAACTGGCCGGTTGCAATTCGCAATCGTTTACAACGATCTTATCATTACGCTCAATGAACGCGCCGTTCCCTTTAGACCAGAAAACGTAGTTACCGTCGCTATACCGTGCGCCGGACGCAGAAACCGTTTGCGTCAGCGTCAGCGGCTTGCCATCCATAATAAAGCTGACCTGCTGTTTGGCATTATCCAGGGTGACCGTAAGAGGCAAGGTGCCACAGCGGTAATGCAACGTTTCTGGTGCTGGTGGAGCCTTGTGCATCAGGCTGCAGCCCGACAGCATGACCACGGCGGCAACGGTTAATCCTTTTAACATCAGCAATTCTCCTGTAGGGAAAGCAGGTAATGGGGCCTTCTGCTTTGTTAGGTGTTATTGACCTTGCACCGGATAGCGCCTTGCGCGCGCTCCGGCCTCTCAGGGCAATTTAACCGATGATAGCCTGGGCATCAGCAAAAGTTTTTAAACAAGTCGGCAGAATGAGGAAGAACGGGGGTGAAAGCACCGCCGCCCTGCCGGGTGAGCAGTTGTGTTTAATGTCAGCCAGGGAGAGTGTTTAAAGACGTGAAGTGATTACAGGTGATGAATGTCCGCTATGAGCGAAGAGCTGACATTGCTAACAGCGTTACATGTGATCCAGCGGGGGGCTGGTCACGGAAAACAGGCTTACCGTACAATAATTTTCGATCTCCAAACTGCCCCCTATATTGCTGTGTATCTCAGGCACGAAGCAGACTCTTAAGCAGGATTTTTGGCAAACAGCATGGATTAGTGAGCACGCAGTTTCGGGGGAACGTTGAGTTAAAAGCCAAAACAGTAAGGAATTCTCATACTTTTTCTGAGAAACTAGAGTGGTAGTGTATTTTCGTTTAATTGAAGGAACGTATCCAATGAAAATGGATAAACCTGTGCCAGGTAAAAATGATAAAATTCTGATTAATAATGCAAGAATGAGAAAGTGGCTTTTGATTGGAGGTCTTGCCGTAGGGATTCAGGCGCTATTGAGTATGTTTACCCACCCTGGGTCTTATTACTATATCTTCCAAATGGTTATCGCTATTTTTTGCATTGGTTACGGCCTTTCAGTTACTTCTCAAATCCGTAGACTTTTACGCTCAGAAGGAGAAAAACAGTGAATACAGCAAAGATTGAGGAAGATCTTGCCAAAAATGGCTTTACTGTGAAAGATCTTGCTGCCATGCGTCAGTATCTGGGAAAAGATGGTGCTACTTATCTGACGTTATTGAGCGAATTGAAGGGGCGATTCATTCTTTCCTGTGTGCTCATCGTCATCTTATGTGCTGTCTGGATTTACTTTGTTTTTAGAGGTGAAAAGGGTGACCTCGTTTCTTTTTCCCTAATGATGCTGGTCGCAGCGCCCATCTTTTACTTTATGACCCCCATGAAGCTGGCTTTTAAGGCATTCAAATATATGAGAAAAAGCTAGTTTTTTGTTTCATCGTAAAGGTTTTGTAGAGCCCCGTAATCGTTATAAATTTCAATACCCAAATCAAGCCTGGTCATATCCTTTATCCCTCTGACATAGTCAGAACTCAGATAGTAGTAGAGATGAAAAGTGTCTGGCTTGAGGACTAATCTTCCCATTCCGTATGCTGAAAGAAGCAAGTCCATCGAGGTATAAGCAATTTCACCTGTTTTCTTGTCAAAGCCCAGGAATTGTGCGCCAGCTACGTAACCTTTTTTTAGAAACCCTTGAGCATCGTCAGTATGATTAATGATGTTTTTAAACCCTTCCTGTGTACTGTTTGCCCCATGTAGGACAAGCATTGCCCCGAAACCGACGCCTATAATATTTCCTGTTGCAAACGAAGCAGCTGCAACACCGAACCCCGCAACCATTTGCATTCCGCCAAGTACTACACCTACACCATTAACTATGTATCCCCATACATCACCATTTTTTACAAACTGTACTGACGCATGAAGTGCTGCGTATCCGGAGCGCAGCATTTGGTCTTGTATGGAAAGATTTTTGTGTACATCCTGGATGTTTTTCAGGCATTCCTGACATTCTTTCTCTGAACTTACAGAGCGGATCGTACTTAACTGAGTATCAATGAAACGTTTGATATCATCCAGAAAAGCCATTTGCGTGAATCCGCTCCTGAGGTGGATGAAGCAAGCTTCAGTCGCTTTGCTGTATAGCCGTTGTGCTTCGATATTTGCCATAGTAAGGAAATAGGTGGACAATTTATTCTTATCCCAGTAGTTATCCATAATGTTACCTCCGCAGATGTAAAGGAAATTACCGGAATTTAAACAGATAACACCGATTACTGAAAGGAAGACTCCATGAGTACTGACATTTTTTTACGTATAGAAGGGATAACCGGCGAGTCGCAGGACGCTAATCATAAAGGCTGGATTAATGTTGACTCATTCACCTGGGGTGCATCTCAGTCAGGGAATATGGTGGTTGGTGGGGGCGGTGGTGCTGGTAAGGTTCAGTTTCGCGACTTGTCTATTCAGGCGAACATCGATAAGGCCACACCTGCAATTATGCGTTATGTATCAAGTGGTAAACATATCAGCAAGCTTGAGTTATCTGTCTGTAAAGCCGGTGGTAGCCAGATAGAGTACTGTCGTATCACTCTCGAGGATGTCCTGATAACCAGCGTCATGTTCAGTGGTGCCACTCAGCGTGATCTTATCGGTATCAATTATCAATTCCAGGCAGCTAAAATCAAAAACCAGTACTGGGAGCAATCTACCAGCGGTGGTAAAGGTGCTGAATCCCAGTCCGGATGGAATATAAAAGAAAACCGGGAATCCTGATTCAGTCATTGCTTCCTGCAGACATACAGGGCAGCTTCGTAGTTTTGTGACCACCTTAAGATGCATCAGTGCCACAAAAACGCGGGACAAGAGCAGACAGTGGCTATAGTCTTTTTTATTCCCTGTTATATAGGGAATTTGCTCAACATAAAAATCTGACTGCGTGTGAGTTGTTGTAGCTTCGTCTTTACTCAGAGAAACGGGCGAACAATGTCAGCAGCTGATTCAGCAACACCGAACAGAACACCGCATAAAAACTCACCAGTACATAACCAATGATTTCAAATTCCAGTATGTCAAGCAGTCGCCACGGGCTGGACAGCAGACGGGCCACCGCTAAACCAGGACGACGTAAACCCGGAACCTGTTTTGACCAGACGGACCATAGCACCAGCCACTCAATAAACATCATAAAAAAGGGTAACAAGCCGCCAGCCCCCTCACCTTTACCTGGTGACTCGCCTATAACGATAAACAATAAGCCAGCAAAAAACGCAAACAGTAATAGCGAGGAGAACACCGCATCCAGTATAAGAAGCAGTCCCATTAACCACGAACGATGTACGTTTGATAGCATCAAATCGTAAACCCAGAGATGGTAAATAGCGATGCAACTGGCGATCAGGCCGATGGGAGAGATGAGCCCGACGCGGGGCAATGCAAAATGTAGGACTGCAGCCCAAAATAAAACTAAGAACACCCCTTTCCAGCTCAGCGCACAGGGCTGTTCACGCAAAAACGCGAGCATTACAGGGTTCAGACGCTGTACAAGCTCAGGGAAAGTCACCCATAATTTGTTAACCTGCTGCGACATATTATCGAATAAACCCGGCACCAGCCTTATCCAGAACGGCACGGCAGTGCGGTCACTGCACAACAGCTTCAGTGCCAGACCGCTCACACTGTCGTCATTATGCTGTTCGGCTATCAGTTTCTTCCAGGCATTTTCAGCCTCTGTGGCGCGAACTTTTTCACACATCGCATCCTGTAACGCCTGAGGTATCAGATGGTCGCTATTGTAGCTATCCAGTTGCCAGCCAAGACGTTCGCTCACCGCTTCTACCAGCCAGCCCGCCAACTCCGGTTGCTGCGCCAGCGCCGCCGCCAAATCCTTATGAAACTTCTGTTGCTGCAACAGATTGCCTTCCTCACTTACCTGCTGATGCAATGTCTGCAATGCGGGAAAATGCCGTGGCCCCTCATCTGCAAGGGTGGCGGCCAGTTCGGCGATCTCCTGCTCACTATAAAGTGGTCGCAGCGAAAAGGAGTAGCTCACCGACTCAGTAAACGACAGTTCATCTTGCTGAGATGAGATATTCTGATGTTCGGCAACCCCATAATACTGTGGTTCGCTCACGTCAGTTTCTGTCGCGCTGGCGTGTGCTTTTGCCCAGTCAAATGCCTCTCGCAGCTGTTGATAACCCTGAGGATCGGTGTCAGGACGATGCAATTTTAACTGGCGCGCATAGGCACGACGTATCAGTGATTCGTCAGAGGTAGGCTCAATGTCCAGCACCTGCCAGCCATTCATCGCGGTGCCCTCTCTTCAAATTGTGCCAGCGCATCGACCACCTTCTGACGAACGTCAGCGATGCGCCGCTCATCCTGGCTATTCAGCGCCTGCTCAAACACGCTTATCACGTTATCTATCCACTCGCGCTCTTCACCTAGCAGGCAGGTAAAAAGTCGGGAGCCGCGCAACAATAACTCTCGATTTTCCTGACGATCACGCGGATGGCGCTTAAGCTCATTGAGCTTTTGCAGGCTTTGCGTGATCTGCTCTGAACTCATCTGCCCAGGCACTTTTTCAATGACCATGCTTACCGTGTCCGGGCTGTCGTTATGCTGACAGGTTACTTCCAGCAGGCCATCCAGCGTATAGGTGAAGCGCACATCGAGCGCAACCTCACCCCGTGGGCGCGGCGGGACATTGATGTTCATCTCGCCGAGATAGACATTATCCGTAATGCGGCGTCCTTCGCCCTGATAAATTTTCAGCAGCACGTGTGTCTGATTGTCGGCAACAGTGTGAAGTATTTTGTTTTTGCTCACCGGCAGCCAGGTATTACGCTCAATAATCGGCAGGAAGAAACCCTCTTCTTGCTTGCCATAACTTTCCTTCACCGTTTCCACGCCAAGCGAAAACGGCATCACGTCGGTGAGGATGATATCTTCAACCGCTGCGGCCTGCATCACCATGCCCGCCTGGATGCCCGCCCCAAGCGCCACCGCTTCATCGGGATGCAGATCGTGCCGTGGAAAGCGACCAAATAGCCGTGCTACTGCCTGACGTACCAGCGGCATGCGGGTTGCGCCACCCACTAGCAGCACATGATCGAGATCTTGCAGAGCAAAACGCGCGTCGTTCAATGCCTGTATCACTGGCTGCTGTAGACGAACAATCAGGGGCTGGCAATAGTGAGCAAGCGCTTCTTCGTTCATCGTCCAGCGCCACGTTTTCTCCTGCCAGTGCAGCTCGGCAACGGCTTCCGTCATGCTACTTAGCTGGCATTTCAGGCGTTCAGCCTCTTCCAGTAGCCGCGGTTGAACTGTGGGCAACGCTGATTTTAGCTCCGGCTGCTGGTCAAGCATCCACTGACAGATGGCTTCGCTGAAATCATCACCGCCAAGCTGGACATCTCCGCTACTGGCGCGCACTTCGACTACGCCTTCAAACATGTCGATGATCGAGACATCAAAAGTGCCTCCGCCTAAATCAAAAGTCAGGTATTTTTGCTCGCGGTTTTGCAACAGCCCAAACGCCAATGAGGCTGCGGTAGGTTCGTTCAGCAGACGCAGGACATTCAGCCCCGCAAGTGTCCCGGCGGTTTTCACAGCGCGACGTTGTACGTCGTTGAAATATGCTGGCACGGTGATAACCGCATCGACAATTGGCTGGCTAAGCCAGCGCTCCGCATCCTCTTTTAGCTGACGAAGTACAATGGCGGAGAGTTCTTCGGCGCGAAAGGATTGAGCTCCCAGTTTCAACGTGGCTTCTGTGCCCATATAGCGTTTGAAACTGGCCAGCGTGAGATGTGGGTGGGTGCTGAGACGGGCCAGCGCTGGCTGCCCGGTAATCAGGTTTCCTTGATCGTCCAACCCGACCACCGATGGCGTCAACAGTGCGCCATGCTTGTTGGCAATTAGCTGCGATTTTCCATCGTGCCACAGTGCGACCGCGCTGTTGGTCGTACCAAGATCGAAACCTGCTACCTGCCTGGCTGCCATGCTTGCTCCCTAAATGCGACTGCTGTTCATCGCGGCTGACGATTAAACATGTGTGGAAAGTCAATGAAGTGATTAATCTGTTTATCGTCTGGGAAATGGAGATCTTTAGCATGGATTCACAGACAATGTGGGCGTAGTTCTCCTTTGCGATTAAGGCTGGAAAAGCCTCTTTCGCCGGAAAGGCTGTACTGAGAGATTAGTAACATGAAAGCTGGCAGCACCAGCGCTGACTGATGACAAGTAAACCAACGATAGATATGCTGAGCAAATGCGGATTCAGCGTAATTTCAAGGCGATCTAAAAACGCTGTTCACTAATCACACTCTGCCCCACAAAACCTGCGAATCTTCAGGAGCGTTTTGCGCTCCCATCAGCATCTATTTTAGCACTTCAATACGATGACGGTGTGGTGTCATAATGGCATAGAAGCACTTCTGCAGCTCATCTGACTAGCCAACTGGCCTGCTCCACGTTCATTAATACACCGCGATTTTAGTAATGTCCGCTTCTGGCACGCAGCGGACGATAACATCTCTTCCTTTGTCTGCTACGAGCGAAGAGCGGACGTTCGCAGTGGCTCTCACCTCTGATGAAGGTACTAGTTAACATTGCGGTGTGTTAATCAATACGGCGCAAGTCATATCACAGGGATGCTTCACAGTGTCGCGCTAGCACGTTTTATCGCCGTCAGCCCAGCGCTTGATATCACTTATCTTTGGCGACCGGATACCCGTGCTCAAGAGGTTCTTGGTTGTATACAGGCTGACCTGCGCGTGGTCACCATTAGGGCTTTCGATCTCAATTAGCGTGTTGTTAATCAACAGTCCCTGTGAAAGGAACTTCTGATTAATCTCCCCTTTTTTGCGCTCACCATCAAACTCGGTTAATACGATTACCGGATTTCCTGAATATGCCTCATATTCGAGGCACTGCCTTGCCATGAGCCTTATGGTTCGATAAGTATCAGAAGACCCTGCGTTGCTCACGAAACTGCCGTCAAAAGAGGATTGGCTGCTTTTTAGTTCGCTGACGGTAATAGCACACCCGCTGAGTGAGAGCGAAAATAACAGACTTGTCAGAGCAACGTATTTCACTTTTAACTCCATCATTCAGGTAAATGCCTTGCGCCGGCGCGGATCAAGATGGTGTTTGCTTTCAGGCGGATTTGTGATTTGGGAAATTAACCGAAACCATCAGCCCACCTTCTTCCGACGTACTGAGGCGTACGCTGCTGTTGTGTTGCTGCGCAACGGCTTTGACGATGGCAAGCCCCAGCCCACTTCCGCTTTGCATCTGATTGGGATCACGAAAAAATCTGTCGAATACGCGCTCCCTCAATTCAACGGGAATGCCAGGCCCTGCATCTGAAACACGCAACTGCGTGGATTGGTCTAAGGATCGTAACTCCACCTCAACCCTCCCGCCCCCAGGGCTGTACTTCACTGCATTTTCAACTATGTTATCGATAAGCGACATCAACCGCTCCCTGACGCCAGTCACCCAGATTTCCTCTTCGGCGTAGAATTCAAGTTCAATCCTGCGTTCCGCCGCGAGCGGTGCCAGCCCGGCCATGCGTTCTTGTATGAGCGTTGTCATCTGCAAAGGCTCCATAACCGTATCAATGCGCGCTTCGCTGTGCATCATCAGCAGCAACTGATTGACCAGACGAGCCGCACGGCTGTTGCTGCGAATAATGCCTGCAAGCAACTCTTTTTGGCTGTCACTGCTCACATAAGACTGCAACGCCTCAACATTGATTCGCATCGCCGCCAGGGGGGTACGCAGCTCGTGAGCGGCATCGGCGATGAAAACGCGTTCCCGTTCAGTGCTTTCCCGCACTCTGGCAAGAAATCCATTAACAGCGTCAACCATCTGGCGAAGCTCCCTGTGCTTTGGCACTGCTTTTAAGGGCGAGAGATCGTCCGGCGTGCGTAAGGACACTTCATTTACCACCTTATTCCATGGGCGCATGGCAATGCGGATTGACAGCCACGCAGGAAACAAAAGAAACGGAATGCATACCAGCAGCGGCATCACGTAGTAGCCGCGCGAGTTCAGGTAGATAAAGAAATTCCAGCCTCCAGCAGGGGTGATAAGCGTGACCTCTGTGTCGGCGTTCCCGGACTTTAAGGTACGGCTGGTCCAGGCGCGACCATCACTCTCAACACGCTCAATTTTTCCATAACGGCTGTTTATCACGCCCGCTGGCGCACCATCAGAGGCATAAACTATCTCTTTATTCTTGCGTACGATAAGGCTGATTGAGAGTTTTGGATCTTCACCGCCGCCATAATTTTCCCGCACTGCCTTACTTAATGCAGCCAGCACATGCGTTCGCTCCTGCGGGCGATCGTCCATATTCTTAACCACAGTAAAAATGGTTTCGTACGTCTTGCTGCCCGTTAATATTGGCGGGCTACGCAAGTCCTCCCACAAAACGTAAGTCAGAAAAAGACACCAGAGCAGGGTGAGCAATAGCATTTGCGCTACCATAATTCGCCGCACGAACGTTGGGGTTCTCAGAAGGCGCCAGACATTTCGCATCAACCTGCCCCCTTCTGAATGGGTACGGTATCAATGACATACCCAACTCCTCTCACCGTTCGCACATAGCCGTCGCCGATTTTGCGACGCAAATTCCCCATATGCACATCGAGCGCATTACTCATATTTTCTTTTGCGCCGAAGATCCTTTCTTCCAGAAAACTGCGAGTAAGCACGCGGTCAGTGCGCAACATCAACGTTTCAAGCAGCGCGTATTCACTTGCCGTCAACTCAATATGCTGTGCATTCACGGTCACGCGTCGTGTGGGCACATAAAGCGATAATCCGCGCAGTTCTATCGCCTCGTTCTGAAAACCATAACTGCGGCGCGCAAGCGCTCTCACCCTCGCCAACAACTCGGCGAGAACAAATGGTTTGACGAGATAGTCGTCTGCACCCGCGTCCAGCCCGCAAAGGCGATCGTGCAGTGTGCCTCGCGCCGTCAGGATGATGACGGGAATACCCTTGAGCTGCTGACGCAAGTACGCCATCAGGCTCATGCCATCGCCGTCGGGTAATCCGAGGTCGAGCAACACAAGTTCAGGCACGCAGACATCAAGCTGATGCAGTGCATCCTCTTTGCGGCGAACCCATATAACATCAAATCCTTGATCTGCAAGGGCGATACGTACGCCGTTGCCGAGATCCAGGTCGTCTTCGATTAGGAGTATTTTCACAATGGTTACGGTATCAACAGTGAATGAAGAACGTCTGAAGAAAAAAACGGTATCAGGAAATCTATCAGCTTTGCCGCCTCTGTGGTTGCTTCACCCTTTCTTCATTTTGGGCTCATGAGAACTTTAGCGGGCGCCTGCAAAATGCGCGTTCTGGCGTTTACAACCCGCTTGTATCGTAATCATTTGAATCCACGAGGACTTCTTTAATGAGAAATAACATACTGCGTCATAAGTTCCCCCTTTCACTCCCGGGGCGCAGCCTGAAAAAAATGTTGCCGGGCACCGTCCTGGCGTTACTGGCAACCCCGATACTGGCGGCAGCACAGAATCAGGACAACGCGTTGACTCTGGGAGGCGGCGCGAACGTGACGCCACGCTATTCTGGTTCGGATAAAAGCCGCGTCACGACCGCCATGGTGCTGGATTACACAATGGCAAATGGTTTCTTCGCCAGCTCCACGCGGGGCATCGGTTACGGCAATAACATCGGCAAATTCGATTACAACGCTGCGCTGAGCTATCGCGCAGGCCGGAAGGATCACGACGTGGACAGCGACTCGCTGAGCGACGGCAGCGACTATTTGCGTGGTATGGGCGACGTCAAAGGCTCGGCTCTCGGTGTGTTTGGCCTGGGATACGGGGTGGCCGACTGGCTTAATTTGCAATTGCAGGCTGAAGTGCCATTTTCTGAACGAAACAATGGCGCGGCACTGCATTTTGGCATTAATAGCCCGCTTTATACCTCACCGAATAATACCGTAACGCTGGCGCTGACCGGCAGTTGGGGGACGGACAAATACATGCAGACTTACTACGGAGTCAGTGCATCCCAATCAGCCGCATCAAGGTTTACCCGATATGATGCCGGAGCGGGAGTTTACGCCTGGTCGATGAATCTTGACTGGACACATAAGTTCAATGAGGACTGGAGCGTGGTTGCCGCAGCAGGCGTTACGCAGTTGACGGGGGATGCGCGCAATAGCCCGATTGTGCAACGAAAAACATCGCCCACCGGAAGCCTGCTGGTGACATATCGCTTCTGATCGTTATTCAATGAGTCCGTCTAAACAGGCTTTATGACCATACAAGCAGGGCTGCGGTTAAGCGGTCAGCCAGCGCGTGTTGCTGACGCGAGATGAGGTAAAACGTGCCGGCAGCGGAGGTTATCAGGGCGCTGCCGGGCGCTGTTAATTACCGCGATAGGTGGAATAGCCGTAAGGACTCAGCAGTAACGGAATATGGTAATGCGGCTCGCTACTGTCCATATGGAATATCACCGGAATTTCCGGAAAAAATGACTTGTGCTGCACTTTCTGATAATAATCGCCTGTTTTAAAGACGACTTTGTAATCTCCTGTTTCAAATTTCTTATCATCTGGAAACAGTGCGCTAATTCTGCCGTTTTTATCGGTGACACCCGAGGCGAGTTTTACCCATTTGCCCTGCTCTTTATGTTCGAGGTCAACGGAAATACCCGGGGTTGGCGTGCCAGATTCCAGGTTTAATACATGAACACTCAGCGGATTTTTCATACTGGTTGATTCTGCTGCATACGCACTGACTGAGCCCATTAATAACGCTGCAACTGCACCCATTTGCCATTTCATTATCGATTCCTTTTTTTGAGTTAACCTGCAAACGAGGTTATAGGGCGTCAGGTAAAATACCTAACGACAGGGGATAAATGTGAATTTTCTGAGAAACATGGTTCGTTATTGAACTGATTTAGCGATTCGCGCTTTCCATCCGGTAATTTGCGCTGTTTCGCTTTTACGCC
Organism: Pantoea allii; assembly: GCF_002307475.1. GTDB lineage: Bacteria > Pseudomonadota > Gammaproteobacteria > Enterobacterales > Enterobacteriaceae > Pantoea > Pantoea allii. The sequence continues at coordinate 62,849 of NZ_NTMH01000047.1, forward strand.
TGCAAAAATCTCAAAAGCGACTATGCTGTTTAATTCAAGGTCCACTTCAAGGAGATGAAATGCATACTAAATCCTTCTCAGCTGCCGTTTTGCTTGCCCTTTCACTGGCAACATTAGTGGGTTGCTCTTCAAATCAATCCATTAAGACTTCAGACGGCCGCACCATAGTGACCGATGGTAAGCCTCAAATTGACAGCGATACCGGACTGGTTTCCTATCGCGACGCACAGACAGGCAAAACCGAACAAATCAATCGCGATCAGATCAGCAATATGAGTGAACTTAATAACTAATTAATTCCATCATGGATATAAGGTGAATAATATGAAGAAGACTCTGATTTTACCGCTGGCAGTTTTGATCGGCATGGCCGCATTAACCGGTTGCACACGTACCAGTTATGCTATTCATACTAACGATGGCCGTACGATTATTAGCGATGGCAAACCCTCTGAATCGGATGCCGGTTTACTGGGTTACACCGATGCTAACGGTGTGAAACAGCAGATCAATAAAACAGACGTGAAAGCTGTCTCTGAAGTACCCCACTAATATCATTGCCGCCCACCCAGGGCGGCATTTTTATTTCCCATCTGCCCTGCCCCTTTCTTAAAGACCTTCTGTTTTAACCGTTAATCCACAGGCGACAATCGCAAATCCATTTATTGTTTGCAGGATTTTGCGCGGCACAGCAAAGCTAAGCTGTTGCACAGGCCGCCCTGCCGCTGTGTGAAACCCGTTGCCCTGGCTCCCGTATCAGGCAGATCGCTTTTTTAATCACCTGCGTGATATTTCTTGATGTTATTGGCCCTTTTCTCGCCGCGGTATCGCTGTTATTCCGCTGAAAAAGTCATAATAATGGCGCGATATCAGTCCATTTTCGTCAAGTACCTATCTTAATTTCAGGCCAATAAATACATATCTAGTGGTTTAATCACTTCAATCTTTTACCGTAAAACCGCTTTATATGTGTTTTTCCCTTCCTTTTGAGGAGGTTAGCCTGCTTATCGCAAAGTTCACTTTTTATGCAGGTTTATTTGATAGGTAACGCCTAATGAAATAACACTTTCGTTATGCATTTCTTTTACTAGACTAATTACTGGGTCGACGACATTCTCACTCACTCAGGAGTTGCATATGTATTTTCACGATGAAGCTACCGGTCATAAGATTATTGGTGAAGCTGCGGTGAACCTGGCACTACAGGATGAGGAGATAACTGTGGTTTCGTTGATCCGTCAGCTAAGCATCATGGCGGACAATGAAATCGACGACGAGCGGGTTATTCAGATTGCAGATGCCCGTAAATGGCTGAAAAGCTTTATTAACGTCGCGACACGGGAACGGGCAGAACTCAGCTGGATGGTTGTTACCGGCCAGGTGCCCGCCAATTTGACCGAGCATTAATTCAACAGGTCAGTCGGTTATCCCTCTGCGCGGGCGCGCTCTGCGTCCGCGCAACCATCATCCGCTTCTGGCGCGTTTTGTTGCCGATCACCTGCTTTGACGTACTCCACTTGCTTCCTGTTAACTCCCGCACAATTTTCCATCGAAATAGCTGTACAAGTTTTATTTTATTGTATAACTTTACGCAACTTTCAACTGACTATTTTTGGACCACTGCGAGAGCACCTATGCAACACAACCATCGCCTACCTCAGAGCGCCGACGATATCTCCCGTTATTTTGCTGCGGCCAGCCTGCCTTCACAGCAAGAAATGCTGGGGCAGATCGTGGTTGATATTTTACGTGCAGGCCAGAACGTGAATCGTAAAGCTATCTGCACTAAGCTGCTGCGCCGCCTTGAGCTGTCGGCAAGTGAGGAAGAAGAGCGTCTGTGTCGTGAACTGATTGGATTGCTCTTTGGGCGGTGATACGGCAACGGGCTGCCGTTATTCAGGCGGGTTGGTCTTTGTCAGAGCAGTCGCGGCATAGCTGCTGTTACTGCTGTTACTGCTGTTACTGCTGTTACTGCTGTTACTGCTGTTACTGCTGTTACTGCTGTTACTGCTGTTACTGCTGTTACTGCTGTTACTACTATGCAGGAAACGTCCTGCCCGTCATTGCTATCCGCTAGTGAAGTTTATGCGCCAGGATGCGGATAGCCTGTTCACAGGTCAGCCTGGTTTTTTCGCACTCCGTTAGAACACTTTGCTGATGCAGGGCGCTAATAATTTCCTGTACTGTCACCGTTTCTCCGGGCTGGAGAATACCTGACACAATCCTGCCTAACAGCGCGTGTATCTCTTCACCAATCTCTGTCCTGTCTTGTTTCACGCCTTTTCCTCGAACCTTACTTTTCATTTAATATCATCAATTTATCGCGACGGCGTGTGTTCGGCCGCCCAGTCAACGCGCCGCATGTTGTGCAGTCACGGTCAGCGTTGTGTCAAAATTTAGGAAACATTCGCTTCCTAAATAGACAAATGTTAATCCAGTATTTTCAGGGCCAGCGCAATAGTCGCTTGCTCATCGGTTACATCGGCGACCTTGCCCGTGACGCGCATACCAAATGCGATGCGCAAAATCAGGCCTGCCGCCGTCTCAACATCCAGACTGGCTGAGATCGAGCCATCGTGCTGCCCTTCCTGCAATAACGCCATCAAAAATTGCTTGTTACGGTTGATGACCTGCGCAACCAGCTGCGACAGCTCTGCGTCCAGCACCTGTAACTCAATGGCGCTGCCTACCACCAGACAACCTGTTCGCCCTTCTGTCGCCCGGGAGGAATCCAGATAAAACTGTAACAGCTCGGTTAACTTCGCGCGGCCAGTAGAAAATTGGGCCAGTCGCCCGCGCAAATCCTCATTGCGAACGGCGATATAGCGCTGAAAGACCAGTAGAAACAAGGCGCGCTTATCCTGGAAAGCTTTATAGATACTTCCCACAGAGAGGTTCATTGCTTTACCCAAATCGGCTAGCGATGCGGCATGATATCCCTTTTGCCGAAACACAATCATCGCCTGGTCCAGAGCCTGTTCCATATTGAACTCTCTGGGCCGACCTCGTTCTTTGTGTTGATACGCTGTAGAGATTTGGCTGTTCATGACGACCAATTTGAAAGGCGGCATCTTCGGCTCGGCCGAAAACGATATGCGCGGGTGATTGTATCTCAGTCGTTGATCACAAGTATACCCCGAATCCCGGCCCGAATGCAGAAGCCTGGCCTGGACCACGCCGGGCGCGGGACAGGGGTACGAACTTTTTAGCTTTTAGCGATTAACGGTTAGCGTTTAACAATTCCTCTGCAGCCAGTTTACCTAAGGCATTCGCGGCAAACGGGCTGTCACCGGTCAGTACGCGGCGATCTTTATGCACGGTACCTTTGATATCACTGTTAACCAGCGTTAATCCCATCGCCTGGAGCTTCTCGCCAAAATACCAGGTCAGGTGCCCTGGCATATAACCCATATCGGGGGTTTGCTTATCGGCTGAGTCCGGGAACGCGCAGATTGCATAGCCGTTAAGGGGATTTTCACCTTTGTCCAGCGCCAGGAACGCCGCCGGGCCATGGCACAGCGAAATCAGATGGCGATCGTTTGCCAGCGTCCAGCGGATAACCTCTGCCACCGCTTCACTTTCGGGCAGTCCAATCAATGCGCCGTGCCCGCCCGGAATAAATACACCGGCATAATCGGAATGGGGCGTGAGTGAGGTTACAACGTCACTTAACGTCAAAGGCGAACGGAACAGCGACAGGCAGTGGTTATAAAATCCCACAACCACTTCATCCTGTTGTGGCATTGCCCAGTGTTCAAACTTCACCATTTGTCCAGACAGCGTGGCAACGTCAAACTGAAAGCCGGCCTGATACAGGTGGTACATAGGCAGCAACGTTTCAATCGGGTGATTCCCGGTTGAAAACAGCGTGTCGTTATCCAACGGCAGATAGCGTTCGTCGGCACAGATGACCAGAATTTTTTTATTCCCGGTGTGCGGTTGCGCGTACCCGGCATCGCTCAGATCGGATTTAGGGCTGGTGAACTGGTCAAGAGAGTAGGCTGATGGGAAAAAGGCATTATGTTCAGCCTGATCTGCCACCGGAGATTTACTAAGTTCTGACATGACAATGTTCTCCTTAAGGGCGAATGAATACCTGTTTCATCCTAGACCAGAAAGTCAGGTTTAAGCAGCGCGCCAGCACAAAACGAACCCTTTATGAGAGCATTCCGTTGTCTGCCCTGCCCTCAACCTCGATCTCAACCTGGCAGGTTCCATCATTTCACCACGGGCAAATCGCTGATGCAGGTGGAGCGCAGACCTCCCCCGATTTGTCTGCAGTACTGATTTTCTTTATGCAGTTTTTCGGCGGCACGTTCGGCACAGGTACAGACCGGCTCACGTACCTGGGCATAGTTTGAGAGAAGCGGCTGACCACGATGTGGAACACCGGGCACGTATTAATGAAGCATTTGCCCTGATCCGTGCAGATTTCACCCTGACGCTATCCCATCCCTTTGTGCAGTAGCGGCCGCAACGGAAGGCGGTGTGATTTTCTCCGTTCCTGTGACGCCGCACACCTTCCGGCACAGCTACATGCACATGCTTTATGCGGGGATTCCGCTGAAGCCGCTACAGAGCCTGATGGGCCACAAAAGCCTGAAATTGACAGAGGGATATACGAAAGTTTTCGCACTTGACGTGACGGCGCATCACTGGGTGCAGTTTTCGACGCCGGGTAATGAAGCTGTAGCCATGCTTAAAAAATTTTAATACCAGCATCAAGACATCAGGGTAATATATGTTTAAGTAATTTCACCCTGTGATTAAATAACTATAAATATTATTATTTTTTTAGGCGAAATATTTCAGATATATTTTCCCAATCAAAACCAACGAATTAATAGATAATTTCCATTAAGTTTTTTTGTGATCCTTGTCGCAATAGTGTAAATGCAAAGTTAACTTTTATTAATTTTTTATTATATATGAAATCGCTGACTGATTATTAATTAGTCTGTTCAGCAAAGTAACAAATACACTTCACCACATTTATCAAATGAGGATTTATTATGGAAAGTGCAATCGAGCTGTTCGTAACTGAGTCATCTGCCGATAACTACGATTTCAACAGCGTAGCTTGGTGATATTTCAGAAAGGGCAGCACTGCTGCCCTTTCTCATTTAAAAAGCAAATGTTCCCGGAGGCGAACATGGTTGATTCAGGCCATCACTACGTTCTGGATATTGTTTTAAATGATGAGAGTTTTCTTAAAGATGAACATCAACTTCAGACGTTCTTCAAAAACGTTTTGAATAAAACAAGATTTAATGTAATCGGTTTCCTGTCTCATAAGTTCACATCTGAAGGAGAAGGCGTTACGGGAATATTTTTATTGAGTGAGTCACATCTTTCATATCATACCTATCCAGAAAGTAATTACATGAGTGTGGATATTTATACCTGTGGAGGTAAGTGTTTCTCGGCAGTGAGGGAGATAGAATCCAGCCTGGAATCAGTTAACAGGATAATTGTTCGTTATATTGAGCGCGGTAGTCATATCAAGACCCCGTTGTTTCACAAGAATGACGTCACTGCAGAAAAGGTGAGCTAAGATGAACATCAAAGATAATGGCTTATTCAAGTTTGATTACCAGTTTCCGGTATATAACTTTTTTTTCCCAAATCAGGGTAAAGGTATATCAGCTGAGAGTCTGTCAGATGTTCTGCGTTACAGTAACACTCAGGTATCATCAAGAGCCCTTTATTTCCATATCCCTTTTTGTGAAACAATCTGCACCTTCTGCCCCTTCACCCGTGGGGCATATAAAGACGCTGAACTGGTCGATCAGTATACCCGGGCTTTGCTCCGAGAAATCGAGTTAAAGTCAGAGTTTAATGACTATAAAGCTGTTCCGGTAAGATCAATATTCTTTGGTGGAGGCACGCCGTCCCTCCTGTCACCAGAGAATATTGCTCAGATCGGTGCCGCGATACACAAACATTTCTCACTCTCACCTGACTGCGAGTTCTCATTTGAGATCGAAATTAAGAGTTTAAGTGAGGAGAAAGTCTCTGCAATGAAGGAGATAGGTGTTACACATCCCCGCTTCGGGCTACAGACGTTTAACCCAATGTGGCGGGAACTCTTCAATCTGACATCAACATTGGATCATATTCATTTTGCTGCAGATGTTCTCAATCGAAATTTCAGCACTGTTCTTTTCGATATCCTTTATGGAATGAACGGGCAGGATGAGGAAGATATTATAAGAGATCTCGAGCAGGCGGTTTCCCTGGGGACATCGAATATTGATATTTACCCAATCGATAACGTCATGACGCAGGCGAAACTCCATAAATCTATTAAGAACAAAGAAATGCCGGTTACAACAGCGACCCGAAAATTTACCATGAATATGCTGGTTGATGCATACATGCGCAGCAGAGGTTTCATGCCACATAATGGTCACGGATATGTGAGAACTAAAAATGTGAGTGATGCTGTGGTGAGTCAGGATTACAGCTTCGTTTATCATGAACACGTTTACGGCTATGCGGATCATGATTTACATGGGTTTGGTGTTAACGCGGTTTCTTCCCTTCGGGGGCATGTCATTACCAATACATCAGGCCGTCATAAATATATAAAATCCATACTCGAAGATAATGCTGTGCCTTCAACTATTAGCAAGCATCCCGGCATACTTGATGAGATGAAGCCAGTAATTTTGCGGCTTCCCTATCATGGCGAAATAGAAAAATCGAAAGTAAGTATGGCGCAAATTCCTTTTGCTTTGCAGGACAAAATTTCTCAACTGAAAGCGCATCAGCTCATCACAGAAGATTCAGAAAAAATATATCTTACTAAACTCGGCTGGTACTGGTATACCAATATTATGTATTGGTTAATGCCAGAAACCGATCAAATTGCCATGAAACGTTTCATTACTGAACAGCTCAGTATTCCTGGTAAATTTATTGCAAAGAAAGAGCTTATGTATGTCTGAGTTGACACTTTCTCTCACCGACGCTTATAAAAAAAGATTTGAGGATATCGTTCGGGACGATACTGAGCGGAAAGGTATCTATTATCATAACGAAAGAAAATATTGGGTTATTTATGATTATGCTGGCTGTTCAGAACTGCTGAACAGTCATTATGTTACCAAGAACAGAATGCTTGTTCCCCTCAGCATATTTCAGCAAGAAAAGGCGATCATTGAACGTTTTATGTTACTTATTAATCAGTCACTGATTTTTCGGGACGATTGTAAAAGTGATGTAGTCCGGCTTATTCATCAAAATTTCAAAAAATTGCCCTGCGACGAGATGATTGAAAGGTCACTTTTGCAGTTCAGGGAAAAGAAATACCTTGATGAGCATGATCTTATCAACCTCAATAACACGCTTGCGGCCATGCTTGTCGGGTTAGAACCTGCCCGCCACTTGTCGGATCATGCGTATAATGTGGGTATGCTTTTCGACGGCAGAGTAAAGGGAAAGGAACATTTTGTCGACATTGCGCATTCCTTTATGGCCGTTTTTGAAGCCTGCAGAGACATGACTTCTGGCTGTGATCCCTGCACCGATGTTCAGGCGTCAGACAGAGCTATCGCCTATATTGCTGCGCATCAGACGACCATGCAGCTCATTGTGGCCACGCTCTGGGCCATATCTCACTTCAGTCTGAGAGTAAATGCAGATAATGTCCGCGACATAGTGGTTGAGGCCTCGCGTTTTTACAGCCCCGTTCTCTCCGTAGGAAGAGTGATGTCTCAGGATCTGAGCTTCAGAGGGCTGAATCTACGAAAGGGTGACAGGGTTATGTTCTATACCGCGCTGGCTAATTTCGATGCCGGGTTTTTTGATGAGCCTTTCCAGTTCATTCCGGGTCGAAAAGAGAAACCACTTTCTTTCGGAACCGGGATGCATATGTGTATCGGTATGGGGATCGCGCTCAACTTTGCTTCATCCTTTATCGCCCGTACCAGCTCAATTGGCGCACTCAGGAACGTCAGAATTACCGAACTGGCGGAGGGCGTTTCTGCGCTGGGCGCTTCGCGTTTCAGTATGGGAATGGACTGTCATGAACTGGCTGAAGATTAAGAATTTCCGAACCCTTCTCGCCTCGCTTTTTATGTCAAAGACAGGCGATTATGCATACGAAGTGGTTTTCGTATTTATCGTGCTGGAGAGCACACATCATGATTATCTGCTTACCGGTTTCGTTTACTTTTTCCGGTTTATTCCCTTTCTGTTCTTCGGCCCGGTTGGAGGCTGGATGGCAGATAATTATCGCCTTAAACATAACCTCTTACTCAGCGAATGGCTGCGTCTCATTGTGTCGCTTCTTCTTTTCATATGCAGCCTGAATGGTTCGGTCAGTATCACCGTCCTTATCGTGGCTTCTGTGCTGACAACCATTGGCCGCAGTATCTTCCAGCCAAGCTATCAGACCGCTGTGCCCAGAACCGTTGATGCATCAAGGCTTGCCGGTGCTAATGGTATATCGCAGGTAGCCGAAGAAACGGCTTCGGTGGCAGGCCCTCTTATTTGTTCCTTCATACTCACATTCTCGGATAAATCATGGGTCCTGCTCTTTAACACCTTGACCTATGCTGTATCGATTATTTTCCTCTTCACATTTTCTGAAACGGTAGCGGTAAAAATATCGGCTTTCAGGAGCAAAAATGTTTATAAGGAAACCTGGTCCTGTATTCAGGGCCTTTATTATGACACCCGTGGGCTATTTATCACCATACTGTGCTCTTCCGTCTGCATCCTGTTCACCGGATCGGTTCTGCGTTTTATAATTCCTGCGATGACAGTCAGTCACGGACAGGGGGAACTGATAACCAGTTGGATCTTTTCTCTCATGGCCGCAGGCACGATCACTGGTGGACTTATCTATGGTCGGTTTTTAAAGCAGGCTTCACCCGAGAGAGTAATGCGGTACTGGTTCTTGTACGGTATGCTTTTATTTGTAATGTCACTTACCGCTCTGTATTCCTTTAATTTTCTTCTTCCTCTCGCATTTATACTTGGGATCAGCGGTGCCTTTGTAGATATTGCGCTTGTGACAGTTATACAGACGTTGTCCCCGGCGGAGAATACAGGTAAGACATTCGGCACGTTCTCTACACTGGCAAACACTGCTGAAGCCCTTTCTGGCCTTCTTTCCGGGCTGCTCGCAGCTGGGGGACTGATGGTTGCTTTTGCTGGGATGAGTTCGCTTATCGCGCTAACAGGCATTACCGGAACAGTCCTTCTTTCAGGTAAAACGCGGAACCTTCACCTAAAAAAAAATGAAGCCGGTGGCTCAGTTCAAAGAGAATCTTCGGATTGAGGTGTGCGAGATGCCGGGTGAGCCGCGAGCATTGACTTCTGCGTACTGGTTTCATGCTACCCGCACTTTTTCAGATACAAGATTATGTTGAGGACAAACTAGATTTCAACAAATGACTGATCGGGCATCCGTGTGCACCTTGCGTCATGAAAAATCATAATATGATGATGTAAAAGGTTATTTTACGACAAGGAGGTCTGAATATCTTGTGGTGTAACAAGGCGACAACATCTCGCGCTTCATGGCCCAGCGTTTTTCCGTGCCCTGCCCGGCAAACCACATCTTTCCTTTGCCCTCTTTATGAATCCGATCGATCACCTGCATCAGATCGTTACGGCCTGGGTTAACCGAACGCTCGTCGAACAGATCCAACTGCGTCACGCCATGATCGAAGAAATCACTCAGGACTATGCCGGCCTTGATATAGCGGTGTCCTTCTATCCAGATATAGTCGAGCATCTCGGTCGCCACCCGAATAATATCGCGCGTATCGTGGGACGGCGTCAGGAGTTGCCCTGTCGCCTGATTACCGTAAAAATTTTCGCCGGGTGCATGCGGACTGGTGCGCAGAAATACCCCGATTTGTCTGCAGTACTGGTTTTCTTTACGCAGTTTTTCGGCGGCACGTTCGGCATAGGTACAGACCGCCTCACGCACCTGGGCATAGTCTGAGAGGCGGCTGCTGAAGGAACGTGAGCACATGATCTGTTGTTTGGTGGGTTCGAGCGCCTCTAAATCCTGGCAGGGTTCGCCACATAATTCTCTGACCGTGCGCTCCAGCACCACGCTGAAGTTCTTACGAATCAGGCTGGGGCGCTGACGCGCCAGGTCCGCGGCCGAGGTTATGCCCATTTCCTCAAGCCGCTGACTGAGCCGTCGACCTACGCCCCAGACCTCCGCAACGGGCACCTTCACCAGCAGTTTTTCCCGACGTGCAGGATCGGACAGATCGACAACACCCTTGGTGTAGTTTGCCCATTTTTTAGCGGCAAAATTCGCCAGCTTCGCCAGCGTTTTGGTGGGGGCTATGCCGACACAGACGTTGAGATGAACTTCTTTTTTTATCCGGGTTTTGATCTCGTGGCCCAACGTGTCGAGCGACATGCAATGGCTGACGCCCGTTAAATCCAGAAAAGCCTCGTCAATCGAGTAGATTTCCACCGACGGGGCCATTTCCTCCAGCAACGTCATTACTCTGGTGCTCATATCCGCATAAAGTGCGTAGTTGGAGCTAAAGACCTGTACGTTGTGGCGGGCAATAATCTCTCTCATTTTGAAGAACGGCACAGCCATGGTAATGCCCAGCGCTTTTGCCTCTGCATTACGCGCAATCACACAGCCGTCGTTATTAGACAGCACAATGATGGGCTTTCCTTTGAGATCGGGGCGAAACACCGTCTCACAGGAGGCATAAAAATTGTTCACATCCACCAGCGCAAACATGATTAATAAACCGACTTGATCACATAGGTCACCACGCCAAACACTTCCAGCGCATCCTCTGTGCTGATGGCAATCGGTTTAAACTGCCGGTTCATCGGCATCAGCTGCAGGCAGGGCTGAAGCTGAAGACGCTTAACGGTAAATTCTCCGTCCACGGACGCCACCACGATATCGCCATGCGAGGCTCTTAGCGCGCTGTCCACCACCAGCATATCGCCGTCGTTGATGCCTGCGCCGGTCATCGACTCTCCGCTTACCCGTACAAAGTAGGTCGAACTGGGGTGCTGAACGATGAGCTTGTTCAAATCAAGACGTTGCTCAACATAGTCCTGAGCCGGTGACGGAAAACCACATGGCACCCGCTCCATAAACAGTGGCAGCGGTAACAGCGCACTGACTTTTGCTGGCCTGATAAATTCCATACTCACCTCCCCTTCAAAATAACTGTATATATTTACAGTAATCGCGATCGATGGGTTTGATCAAGTGAAACGGCAGAGGTTTATATGAAGCGGTTGATGTGGATGAAGATTTTGTTACAGCGAAGCGGTGTCGGTTTTATGCAGCCGCTTAACGATTGCGCATTCAGGTTATGCTTTCACCTGTTGCCTTCTGCACGCCTGGCATTTTTTCATTGATGGCTCCCCTTTTTTGCCATCGTCCTGCAGAAGTACACAGCGGGTTTACACGTCTCTGGCTGACTCTGTACTGCGCAAAACAAGACATAAGGCGGTTCTGTTGACGACTCGCCCGGTTGTTTTCAGTTCTTTGTTACTGGCTGGATTTAAATTACCTGTCACGCCTGTTTTCTGAAATATATAGCCCTGAATCCCTGGCGATAACATAATATAAACCCGTTCGGGAATCGTTACGTTTTACCTCCCCTTTCCTTAGCCTTACCTGTTTATTCAAATACAGAGGCCGCATAATACATAACGAGCCAAAGAGAAGTTTATTGCGCAAAATTCAAATGGTGTTATCTGTCCAACAGGATTAACACCAGAAGCGCAGGTATTTATTGCCGTAAGAATCAGCCACAAATTCGATCCAACGCGATAAAAAGCAATCGCAGAGTAGTCTGTATATCACATGGGGCTCAACAGGCCCCACGATATCTGATGCACTGGCGCGCAGCGGCGACATGATGCGTCATGTGTTCTTCGCTTAACCTGACCTTTCTCAGGCAGATCAGAAAAAAAGAGTAATCAATTGATTTAAATGAAGATTAAAGACTTAAGATAAGCAAAGAATACGTGAAATGCCATTACCTCATCCCAGCGCTATGATGAGCCCTGATCAGACAGCTGTATGTTGAAAAGGAGCACAGCATGGAAATAAAAAATAACGACGGACAACAGGTTTATTTAACGGTCGATGAGATTTCATTAACGTGGTTTTTTATGACGGGAATGGATATGAAACAGATAGCAAGCTGGATGGCACTCCCTGTACACGCTGCATATTATATTAAACAACGCGTAATGAAAAAGCTTGGCGTGAAAAATAACAGTGAGTTTATTATCTGGTTTCTTAATAACAGAGGGCGTGACGAAACTGAAAAAACTGAACACCGCAGACTTCCACACAGCGATAGCCTGATGAAATGAATCATCCCGAACAGGCTATTTTTTACATCCGTCATAGCGGGTAGCCGTTAACGCTTTTTCTCTGCACGATGAGTGAATGCAGAGCCGCCTTGCCGCCTGAGCACGATGCTGCTGCTCAGATGGCGTTTAGCATTAAGGCGCGCCGCCTGCATCGGGCTTATCCGGCTCTTCATGACCGCCTTTTGCCTGCTGCACTATCCATTCACGGAATATTTCCATCGAGGGCGTCATCTTCTTTGAGCGGAGCCAGGTTAACCAGTAGCCACCGACATCGATCTCAAGCGTAAAAGGACGGGCCAGCGTGCCAGCATCCAGCTCACGCTGAAACATGCACGCCGGCACCAGAGCAACAGCGCCGGTCTGGATCGCGGCTTCAACCATTAAACGTGACGAGTCAAATACCGGGCCGGTGATCCTGGGCGGTGTCATTCCCGCCGCCGTAAACCAGCTGTCCCACTCATCAGCCCGATAGGAACGTAACAGGTTTTCCCGCAACAAACAGGCAGGCTGCTGCAGACGGCTGGCGATGTCCGGGCGACAGAGCACCGTCAGCGGTGCCGTAAACAGCCGCTCATTGTGTGTGGCGGGCCAGGCACCCGCGCCAAACCGAATCGCATAGTCCACGCCTTCACCCGCCAGGCTGACCACGTTATTGTTAGTGCGCACATTCAGCTCCAGCGCCGGGTGCTGCTGACGAAACACCTCAAGCCGGGGTAACAGCCAGCCCAGCGCAAAGGTACCCACACAGGCGATCGTCATCACCTCGCGGTATTCTCCGCCTTCAAAGCGACGCCAGGCGCTTTCGAGCTGCGTGAAGGCCGCTGACACCTCCGCAAACAGCAGTCGCGACTCATCCGTCATCTCCAGACCACGCGGCAATCGACGGAATAATACGACGCCCAGTCGTTCTTCCAGCAGCCTGACCTGCTGGCTGACGGCGGCCTGAGAGACAAACAGCTCCAGCCCCGCGTGGGTAAAATTCAGGTGGCGGGCGGAGGCTTCGAAAGCCCGAAGCGCGTTAAGCGGTACATCATTTTTCACGTTTACCCCCAGAAATTCTTTAGTCTCCACTCAAATTATCTCGCTTGTCGACATTTTGAAATCCCCTACCATCTCCCTCGTGATTTAACAAAGTCGGGGAATAGCGTGCTGCAAGGCTGAATGGCCTGACGCGTCACGCCGTTTAAAGCGACATAAGTTTATTGAGGGGCAGCCAGTCTGTTTCTTATTGCATCCTGCCGCGCAATGATGCGGTAAACCGCCATGCACTTCCCGGCCGCAGACGGCACTCAGCGATGCGGACATTTATCAGATGAGGTTTTATATGATTAATCTATTCACACAACGCGCACGCCCTACCGTTATCCTGCTGGCGCTCGCGACCCCGCTTGCCGCACAGGCCAGCTTTGATGACGCCGCGTTGCAACGCGATATTCAACAGTTGGAACAGACCGCAGGCGGAAGGCTGGGAGTGGCAGTGACGGACACCGCCGATGGCGCCGTTTTTACCTATCGTGGCAACACGCGTTTTCCGCTCTGCAGCACCAGCAAAGTTTTCGCCGTTGCGGCCATCCTGAAAAAGAGTGAAACCGCGAGCGGATTGCTTAATGAAAACGTCGCGATCCACAAAACCGATCTGGTTAATTACAACCCGATAACTGAAAAACACGTCGGTGCCACAATGACGGTGGCTGAACTCAGCGCGGCTGCGCTGCAATACAGTGACAATGCGGCGATGAACAAACTGCTGACGCGCCTGGGTGGTCCGCAGAAGGTGACCCGTTTTGCGCGCAGCATTGGCGATACCACTTTTCGGCTCGATCGCACAGAACCGGATCTGAATACCGCCATCCCGGGTGATAAACGCGATACGACATCGCCTGCTGCCATGATGCAAAGCCTGCAAAAGCTGGTGCTGGGCAGTGCGCTGGCACCGGCGCAACGTCAGCAACTGAGCGACTGGATGAAAGGCAACACCACAGGGGCGAACAGCCTACGTGCCGGCCTGCCCGCTGACTGGACAGTTGCGGATAAAACCGGCAGCGGTGATTACGGCACCACCAACGATATCGCCGTTATCTGGCCACCGCATCATGCACCGCTGGTATTGGTCACCTATTACACCCAGCCCGACCCACATGCCGCTTCGCGCAAAGAAGTTCTGGCGGGCGCAGCGAAAATCATCGCTTCGGGTTATAGCCAATAACGGCCAGTAACCGGCAAGGACAGGAGACAACGACACCGATGGCGGCGGTCTGCTGGACGCCCGCTGCGAATAAAGGGTTAGCAAGGAATGATCGTCACCCAAAATTGAGCAGTTGCTCAAGGACACTGAAATGCGCTATTTTTATCGCGTCCAGGCAGTCTGCCTGCGCTGACCTTCTCTTCTCATGCCGCGCCGTGGGTGCCGCAACGGAAGCGTTCTTTCTCGCTATGACAGGAAATGCATCATGCGCCCGGCTTTTAATGCATTACAACGTGTCCGCTATCCTCGTGGGATGTTAACCGCGATGCTACTTGCCTTGAGCCTCGCGTCCGGCTTTAGCCTGGCGGACAATCATCCACTGAGAATCGCCATTTATCGTGGTGCGGCTGGCTGTGAAGGTTGTTCAGAAATGGTGATGAAAGCGCTACACGGCGTCGCGATGCCGCTCAGCATTTCTTATATTGGCGAAAACGAAAAACAAACACTGAATGCTCAGAACCTGCGTCAGGTTGATCTTTATATCCAGCCCGGCGGAGGCCAGGATATTCCAGCGGCCTATGAAGCCCTGGGGGATGAGGGGGCAAAAGCCCTACGCGATTTTGTCCGCGATGGTAAAGGTTACCTCGGTCTGTGCATGGGTGCTTATCTGGCGGACAGTAACTGGCTGGGGCTGATCGCCTCGCCGCTTGATTCCGAAGCAGGACGTCCGGGATCGCAGATCGCCGATGAGGGTGATTACACGATTCCTGTTAAGTGGAATGGCAGACAAGAGACATTCTATTATCAGGATGGCCCTTATCTTGTCGGCCATAAACCGCAGGACGGTTTTACCCCTGTGGCCTTTTATCGTAATGGTGATGTGGCGATGGCGCGTTATGCCTACGGAAAAGGGACGGTGGTGTTAACCGGACCTCATCCTGAAGCAGATGATCGCTGGACAGGTAAAGTCACTGACGAGACTTACACCTCACCCCAGCAAAAAATGACCCGTCTGCTGGCTTATTTCTCTCAGCAGCGCTCTGAGCGATAACGCTATCGGTGCCGTCAAAGCCTGATGACTGCGTAAAACCGGCAAGCGGTGTTGGTGACGTTACCGGGATGACAGGCTGTATAGCGCTGCGTAGTGGGATATGGTGGGAAAGCGGGCTGCGCAGGAGGCGGAGGATGAAACAGACAGCCTTGTTATTGAGCGTGAGCGTGCTTTTTACCGTCGCGCTGCCCGATCAGACAGCGCAATCTCACCGTTATACGTCGCTGTCAGACTCCAGCGCATCCTGAATCGCATCGGCCAGATTGGCAATTTCGTTTGCCACCGCTTGCAGATCCCAGGCCGCTTTCGAGCCATTTGCTGACGTTGAGGCGCTGACTGACTCTTTTGCCACTGCCAGTGCCGCCGCAACCGCGACCGTACGTTTATGCTGTTCCTGCGTCATACCCGCAGGCGGCAGCGAGAAATAGTCGTTAACCATTATCATTTCCTTCTGATCCAAGAGGCGTAAACCTTAACGCCCTGCGGGTACAGAAGGAAGTGAATTATTGCACCGCCGCCCACAAAGCCTGCTTTATGACCACAGGACGCAAAAATGCGGGCCTGACCGGTCGAGCGTTCATGCGCCGCTGACCATCGGTTGCTATTCTCTGCCGGGGCATCGTTATCCGGAAAATGGTCATACGCTGCCCGCGGGCCGTCATGCGGTGATGCCGACGTTGCGGTAGCCCACAGGACAGTAGCAACCGGCTTAAAGGCTCCCAACCCGATGCGTGCCCTGCCCAGTCCGGGACTTTTTCGTGCGTTCCTGACCAGAATTATACAGCTTATGCTGTACAAGTTTGCGCAGCCTTGTACAACCGAACGAAAAAAACAGGCGCAGGCAACACCATAAAAAACCCTTATAAATCATAATTAAATATCAAAAACAGTAGCAGAAAGCAGTGCAATCTCGGCCAGCAACTCATCCGACCAGCAGTTTTTTTTCGCAAAAAATTGTACAAAGTTAGTTTTTCTGTATAACTTTACGCCGTGATGTTAAATCACTTGTAACGAAAGGTGCCTTGCACCGCATCTGAAGGTGAGTGGATTTCCACCTTCAGATGCAAAATTTTCTTCGCCACGGGCAGGAAAACGTCTTCTTCCGATTTTGAGGCTACCATGCAAACGACAACGAATACTGAGTCTCAGATTTCTGAATATTTCATGAATGCGGGTGACACTTTCACCAGCGAAAAAGATGTGATTGCAGAGACCTGGTCAGAACTCGCTTCTTTTAAAGCGCACGTTTCTGAAAAAGATATGTTACTGGGTTTGATCCATAAACTGGAAAGTGAAACCGACGCGACCAAACAGGATATCTATCGTCAGGCTCTGGAGAGCGTTCTTCAGCGTAAGCCGGGCGACGTTCGTTTTTAATTTTGTTGTGATGATGACACGCTACTTAGCAAGGATGCTTTACCTTCCCTAAAAATTTGCCCCTGATTCAGGGGCTTTTTTTTGCCTGCGCGCCTCAGGCGATCAGGTTTTGACGTCTTCCCCAATCGTACAGCTGCTCACGCGCCAGGTTTTTCATTTTCACCTCACACATGATGTCGAAATCGCTGAATGACAATGCCCAGGCGTTGAGCGTGGGATTGAAATAGTAATCGGAATGGGCACGAAGCTTTGTTTTCGGCACGGTCAGGGCGTGCTGATCTGGAAAGCCCTCGGTGGGGATAATCCCCTCTTGCGAAATGGAGTAGTGCAGCACCGGTCTGACGCCGCGCCAGGAATCAACAATCCGCGCAATACGTGCATCGTCCGCCCGGATAAACTGGTTCTCTTTGACCCAGTGATGATGGATATCCAGCACCACCGGACACAGCGCCCCTGCCTGCAACACATCGTCCAGTGAACACGAAATTTCGTCGTTTTCTACCGTCAGCATCAAGCGCGCTTCAGGACTGAGGCGCTGAAACGCCTGTTTAAACCCGTCAAACCCGAGTTTGCCATTCATATGAATGTTGATTTTAAAGTCCTGAAAGGTTTTGCCGTACCCCATCAAACAGGCGCACAACGCATGGTATTCCACATCCTCTAACGCGCGTGAAACGACATCAGGATTGTCCGACGCCAGCACGCTGTACTGTCCCGGATGGAATGACAGCCGGATATGATGCGCCCGCGCCAGCTCACCGCAGCGGGCAAACAACGGATACAGCTCAGGCAGAAACGCCGCAAATAACGGCTTTGCTTCAGGTACGGTATACAACGGCAGTAAATCGCTGCCAATCCGCATCATTCTTAACGCGTCCGGGAGTACGGCAATGGCTTCCAGCGTTAAATACAGGTTCTGCAAATTGGTCTTCGAAATCTCATAAATGAGCGCCGTGCGTTGCGCCTCATCCAGGCTGAGAAAACGGGTTCGCGTGGTCGCGCGAAAGGGGAAATACTGCTTGCCCTCTTCGTTTAAATACTTACAT
Source organism: Pantoea allii (assembly GCF_002307475.1). Taxonomy (GTDB): domain Bacteria; phylum Pseudomonadota; class Gammaproteobacteria; order Enterobacterales; family Enterobacteriaceae; genus Pantoea; species Pantoea allii. The sequence continues at coordinate 80,847 of NZ_NTMH01000047.1, forward strand.
GCAAAGCCTAATTTCATAAACACTCCTGAACAGTATCCAGAAAGTGTAACAGCTAATTTTAAAATCGCCATTAAGGCCAGCACTATCAATAAGTTAAACGCTAACTTTATGAATAATCCCTGATTAATACCTTTGTTGTAACGGGTCGCGTATAACGGCAACGCGCGCTACCTGCCCCGCTTCCCCGGCGCGCACAGCTTATCCCCTGATTTTACAAGTAATAACCGCAACATCTCGTCACCGAATAATGGGTTTCAGGGTGGCATAATTTCGTATCAGAACTAAACTTAGCGCTGTGACTAGCTAGTCCTTCTTATCTAAGGAACCCTGATATGAGGTCTTGTCTATGACACAACAGAAATACAGAGGTGGTGCCGGTAATTTTGCCAACGATCCAGACCGAGCCAGTGAAGCTGGCAGTGCAGGAGGCAAAGCCAGCGGAGGTAATTTCAAAAACGATCCTGAAAGAGCCAGGGAGGCCGGTCGGAAAGGAGGCAAAAAAAGCCGTCGCACTTCTAAGTAGTTCTGAGTAAGGCGCCTTAAGGAGGTAGTACGCCATGGACTGGCGATTTTTATCCCCTCTCACCCCTGCATTTTTATTCCCGTTCACCCTTTCCAGTAATGCTTTTTACGCCTTATCCATCGTCGCTTATTTCCGCTTCGCTTTGAGGATAATAAGCGTAGCGTGAGAGGAAAAAACGCCGCTTATTTTTAGCAAAACGTAATAAACCTGAGCGGAACGATTTTCAGAAAATACCTGGGTTATAAAAAAAAACTGGCTGTAATCACCCAGGCGACAGCAAAGTGAGATAAAAATCAACCCATTGAATAAGATAGAAATATCACATTGCCGTCGCGCTTAAAATAAGCATTTAGTTTCGCTATTAAATTGTTTTTCCGCTGATTGAAAATCACTAAAAACAGGAGGAATATCGCCTGCTCTTTATTTAACCGCAACGATTAATCGCAATATTTATAAGCTTATTAATTAAGTTGTTCTATATTTACTGGCACCTCAAGTAGTAAAAAAAAGCTGGAGCAATGTGTTATGTCGAATGAAAAAAAGAATAATCCCCTGAGTCATCGGGCCCCCACGACCGGCCCGGAATCATCACAGCCCGGACTGGGCTCACTGGCTCCTAAAGATGGTTCACATCAGCCACCAGCCGAACCGACACCGCCGGGTAAGAAACCCACGGCACCAGGCAGTCTTAAAGCCCCCGATACCCACAGCAGCAAACTCGATCAGTTAGCAGCGAACCGTAAAGATGGAACGGGCAGCCCGCTTACCACCAATCAGGGCACCCGTATTGCAGACGACCAGAACTCGTTACGCGCCGGTGCGCGTGGGCCGACGCTGCTTGAAGATTTCATCATGCGGGAGAAAATCACCCATTTTGACCATGAGCGAATTCCGGAACGTATCGTTCATGCGCGAGGCTCGGCGGCACACGGCTATTTCCAACCTTACTGCTCAATGAAGGACGTGACCAAGGCCCATTTCCTGAGCGAGCCAGAGCAGATTACACCGGTGTTTGTGCGCTTCTCCACGGTTCAGGGCGGCGCGGGTTCAGCGGATACGGTGCGTGATATCCGTGGCTTTGCCACCAAGTTCTACACCGATGAAGGCGTTTTCGACTTAGTGGGTAATAACACGCCGGTGTTTTTTATTCAGGACGCCCACAAATTCCCCGACTTTGTGCATGCGGTGAAACCCGAGCCACACAATGAAATTCCACAGGGCCAAAGTGCTCATGACACCTTTTGGGATTATGTGTCGCTACAACCTGAAACCCTGCACAACGTGATCTGGGCAATGTCTGACCGCGGTATTCCGCGCAGCTATCGCACAATGGAAGGCTTTGGTATTCACACCTTCCGTCTGATTAACGATGAAGGCAAAGCCACGTTTGTTCGCTTCCACTGGAAACCACTGGCAGGTAAAGCCTCGCTGCTGTGGGACGAATCGCAGAAGCTGACCGGGCGCGATCCTGACTTCCACCGTCGCGATCTGTGGGAAGCGATTGAAGCGGGTGACTTTCCGGAATTCGAGCTTGGCCTGCAGCTGATCCCGGAAGAGGATGAGTTCAAGTTCGACTTCGATATTCTGGATGCCACCAAGCTGATTCCTGAAGCGCTGGTCCCTGTCGTGCGGGTCGGTAAAATGGTGCTGAATCGCAATCCGGATAACTTCTTTGCAGAAACAGAGCAGGTTGCGTTCCACCCGGGCCATATCGTACCGGGGCTCGACTTTTCCAACGATCCTCTGCTTCAGGGCCGACTGTTCTCCTACACCGATACGCAAATCAGTCGCCTCGGTGGTCCTAACTTCCATGAGATCCCGATTAACCGCCCGGTTTGCCCATATCACAACTTTCAGCGCCAGGGCATGCACCGGATGGATATTGACACCAATCCGGCCAACTATGAGCCCAACTCGATTAACGATAACTGGCCTCGCGAAACACCGCCTGCGGCAAAAGGTGGCGGGTTCGAGAGCTATCAGGAACGAGTTGAGGGGCATAAAGTCCGTGAACGCAGTCCATCCTTTGGCGAATATTATTCTCAACCTCGCCTGTTCTGGAACAGTCAGACCGAGATCGAACAGCAGCACATCATTGGCGCGTACTCTTTCGAGCTGAGTAAAGTCGCCCGTCCTTATATTCGCGAGCGCGTGCTTGACCATCTGCTGCGCATTGATGTCAAACTGGCGCAAGGTGTGGCAGCCAATCTGGGTATTGGCCTTAGCGACGAACAGCTGAATACCGCTGCGCCAAAAGACGTGAATGGTCTGCAGAAAGATGACAGCCTGAGCCTGTATGCGATTCCGGATGGTGACATCAAAGGTCGTCAGGTGGCGCTGCTGTTGAGCGAAGGCGTGAAGGCCGAGGACGTGTTGCACATCCTGCAGCACCTGAAAGCCGCAGGCGTGCATACCAAACTGCTGGCGGCGCATATGGGCCAGGTCAGCGCCGACGACGGTTCTCTGTTACCCATCGATGCGACGTTCAACGGTCTCCCTTCACTGACCTTCGATGCCGTAATGGTACCCGATGGTAACATTGACGCGCTGCTGAAAAGCGGTGACGCGCGCTACTTCCTGCTGGAAGCCTACAAGCATCTGAAAGTCATCGGCCTGAGTGGCGACGCACGTCGCTTTAAAGCCCAGTTTGATCTGGATGAAAACCAGCAAGAAGAAGGCATTGTGGAAGCCGATAATGCTGAAATTGCGCTGATGAATGATTTTACGGCCGCCATGGCAGAACATCGCGTCTGGTCGCGCAGTCAAAAAGCACAGACCATTCCGGCCTGATCCTGGTTCCAGCCATTCCGATCGGGGTGGCTGGAGCACGGGGCGCACGGGTGTCACACCTGCCCTTTCTGTTTTCCCTGCAAAACCGCTGCTTTCAGCGGTTTTTTTCTGCAAAAGCCCTGGTGTTTATCTGATTTACCGCAGACAGCAGCAGAAGGATGTCGGGGTGATCGGACAACCCGGTCATATAGAAGGGGAAAAAAGGTGCGCTGTTCATTGTGCACCGCGACCGTAAATGCCGCAGCGTAGTCTATGATTACTTGTTGAGAGTCGTGTGAAGCAGGCGCTGCCGGGTGCCTGAAGCGGTATTACACATAACATTTTCTGAATAATGGCGCTGGTTAAGGCTGTTAAGGCGTACCGACCTCCTGGGCGCTGAATCTCGCTGACATACCTTTGAACTCGCCTCATCGGCTTAACGATAGCGCGAGGATGTTTATTGCGTACTTTCTGGTTAACGAGGCAACGGAATGGGATCTACATCTTTTTTTAAGAGTTGGGGAAGTGAATTTCTGGCTGATGGTACCGTGCGTTTCCGCGTTTGGGCGACGGGTCAACAGCAGGTCACATTAAGACTTTCCGGTAATGATATCGCGATGACGCCAGCCGAAGACGGCTGGTTTGAGCAGCAGGTCAGCGGTGTACAGGCGGGAGCAGCCTATAATTTCGTGCTGAACGATGGCACGGTGATTCCCGATCCGGCTTCACGCGCGCAGCAAGACGACGTCAACGGCCCTTCTCTGGTCATCGATCCTGGTCACTATCATTGGCAGAACACCAACTGGCAAGGTCGTCCGTGGCAGGAAAGCGTGGTCTATGAAATGCATATGGGCACCTTCGCCGAAGAAGGAACCTTCCAGGCCGCGATAAAGAAACTGCCTTACCTGGCTGAAACTGGCATCACCATGATTGAAGTGCTGCCCGTCTCTCAGTTCGGTGGTCAACGTGGTTGGGGTTACGATGGCGTGCTGCTTTACGCACCTCACGCCGCGTACGGTACGCCTGACGATTTTAAGGCGTTTATTGATGCAGCCCACGGTTATGGCATTGCGGTGGTACTGGATATTGTGCTTAACCACTTTGGCCCGGATGGTAACTATCTGCCGTTGCTGTCGCCTGACTTCTTTCATAAAGACCGGATGACGCCGTGGGGCGCAGGTATTGCTTATGATGTGGATGCGGTGCGGCGTTATATCGCTGAAGCCCCGCTCTACTGGCTGCAGGAGTACCATCTTGACGGCTTGCGCTTTGACGCCATCGACCAGATTGAAGACATTTCAGACAAGCATGTTTTGACGGACATTGCCGAACGCATTCGTGCCGATATTCCCGATCGCCAGATTCACCTCACCACCGAAGACTGTCGCAACGTTATCTTTCTGCATCCCAGAGCAGAAGATGGCTCCGCCCCGCTGTTTACCGGGGAATGGAATGATGATTTTCACAATGCCGTTCATGTGTTTGCCACGGGCGAAACGCATGCTTATTACCAGGATTTTGCCGGGCAGCCAGAGAAACGCGTGGCGCGCGCGCTGGCTGAGGGCTTTGTCTATCAGGGCGAGGTCTCCGTGCAGTCCGGCGAAAAGCGCGGCGTTGACAGCACCGGTCAACCCCCGGTGGCCTTTGTGGACTTTATCCAGAATCACGATCAGGTCGGCAATCGCGCGCAGGGAGAACGGCTGATTTCGCTGGCCGGAGCCGAACGTACCCAGGTGCTGCTGGCCACGCTCCTGCTGTCGCCTCACATCCCTTTGCTGTTTATGGGGGAAGAGTACGGCGAAACCCATCCTTTCCTGTTCTTTACCGATTTCCATGGCGATCTGGCCAAAGCGGTGCGCGAAGGCCGGGCGAGAGAGTTTGAAGGACACGCGGGCCATGAAGGTGAAAGCGTTCCCGATCCCAATGACGAAGCGACCTTTACCCGATCAAAACTGGACTGGCGCAAGCTGGAAAGTGAAGAAGGAAAACGTTGGCTGAAGCTGACCCGTTCGCTTCTGGCCATCCGGCAGCAGTACATTGTGCCGCTGCTGGCAACGGCGGGCGGGCATAGCGGGAAGGTGCTGGAAACCGCAGAGGGATTCGTTGCCGTAAGCTGGACGTTCCCAGCCGGAACCCTCTCTGTGGCATTGAATATCGGTGAACAGGATCGTCCCCTGCCAGAGATGCCGGGTGAAACCCTTTTTGCCTGGCCGCAACCGGCAGACAATCTGCCGCCAAACGCAATGATTGTTCGTCTGGCTGCCGGAGAGCATAAATGAGTATTCCAACCGCGACCTACCGTATTCAGTTCCGAAATGGCATGACCTTTGACCGCGCAGCGGCGCTGATTCCTTATCTGAAACACATCGGCATCAGTCATCTCTATGCTTCGCCAGTCTTTACCGCGACCCGTGAATCCACCCACGGGTATGACGTGACCGACGTGAATCAAATCGATCCGGCCATTGGCGGCCGCACGGGGTTTGATCGTCTGGCGCAGGCGTTGAAACAGGCCGGTATGGGATTCATCATTGATATTGTTCCCAACCACATGGCGGCATCGCTGGAAAACGGCTGGTGGTACGACGTGCTGGAACACGGCCAAAACAGTCGCTATGCCCACTATTTTGATATCGACTGGTCACGCCGTTTGACGCTGCCATTTCTGGGCGATGATCCCGACACCGTGCTGGAAAACGGAGACCTCGCCGTCAAACGCGATCCGCAAACCGGCAAACCGGCACTGGCCTATTTTGAGAGCTACTATCCCCTGACCCCGGAAAGCTGGCAGGGACGTGAAGAGGCGGTTCTCCAGCTTCGCAGCAAAGCCGAGCTGGCGGCCCTGCACCAACAGCAACCCTGGCGACTGATGTCGTGGCGCGATGCCGCCCAGGATCTCTCCTACCGCCGTTTCTTTGAGGTTACTGGCCTGGTCGGTGTGCGGGTCGAAGATCCGGCAGTGTTCAGGGATGCGCACCGGCTTATTCTGGAACTGGTGCACAGCGGCGCGGTTGACGGCCTGCGTGTCGATCACGTTGACGGGCTGGCCGATCCAAAAGGATACCTTGAACAGCTGCGCCACGAGGCCGGTGCGGCATGTTATATCACCGTCGAGAAAATCCTGGGCGAGGGAGAACAGATCCCCGCCGACTGGCCGATTTCGGGCACCACCGGCTACGAGTTTATCGCCGCGCTGTCCCATGTCCTGGTTGATAACCATCATCTCGACGGGCTCCGCCAGGCCTATGAGAGCGTCAGTGGCAACGCTGTCCAGATGGCAGACGAACTCCGCAACGCGAAATGCCTGATGGCAGACCGCAACTTTGCGGGTGAATTTTCGCGCCTTATGGATCTGGCTACCGCTATTGCCGCAGGTGAACAGATGACGGTTAACCCGGATCAGCTGCGCGCCGCACTGCGTGAGCTGCTGGTGGCCTTTCCGGTTTACCGCACCTACGGTAATGCGCACGGCCTGCCCGCAGATGACCTGCAACGGCTACAGGATATCGCCAGCAACGTGAAGGCGTCAGCACAGGCACCGGACAGTCGCACGATCGATTTCCTGCTACAGATTATACAGGGCAACGTTGACGCTAAGGTCACCGGGCTGGCGGACAGCTTCCGTACCCGTTTCCAGCAGCTCACCGGCCCACTGATGGCGAAATCCATCGAGGACACGCTGTTCTACCGACAGAACCGGGCGCTGGCGCTTAATGAAGTCGGCGCAGAACCCTTGCAGCAGCAGTTTGACCCGCAACAGTTTCACCATGAGATGCAAACGCGTCTTGCGCGCCAGCCGGATACCCTTACCGCCAGCTCGACGCATGACACCAAGCGAGGCGAGGACGCACGTGCCCGCCTTTATACCCTGACAGAAGCCCCTCAGCGCTGGGCGACGTGCGTGGAACGCTGGCGCGGGCTTAATCGTCAGGCGGTACGTACCCTTGAGGATGGCCCTGCACCGGAGGCGTCCGTGGAGTGGATGCTGTATCAGGCGCTGGCTGGCGTCTGGCCACCGACCCTGGACCCTCAGGATAGCGCGGGCCTGGATGCCTTAGCCGAGCGCTTTGCGGGCTATGTGGAAAAAGCGCTGCGTGAAGCCAAGCTGCGTACTGACTGGACAGAGAACAATGCGGCCTATGAGCAGGCGGTGCTGGACTACGCGCGTCATCTGCTTTCACCGACTAATCAGGCTTTCCTGCAGGATTTCGTCGAGGCGTTGCAGCCCTTTATCCAGACCGGGCTGATAAACAGCCTGAGCCAGAGAGTCATCAAGCTGACCGCGCCTGGCGTGCCGGATATTTATCAGGGAAGCGAAGCACTGGACTTCAGCCTGGTCGATCCTGACAACCGTCGTGAGCCTGATTATGCCGCCCTCCAACAGATGTTAGCGACTGCGACGACCGCCCTGCCCACTACGCTTGATGGCTGGCTTCAGGGACAGGTTAACCAGCAAGCGACGGTTGCGCTACTGAATGCCCGTCGGGATCGGCCTGAACTGTTCGCCCGAGGCGCTTACCTGCCGCTGACGGCACAGGGCGCGCATTCGGACAGGCTACTGGCCTTTGCCCGTACGCGCGGCAATGACGCTGTTATCGTGATCACCTCCCGGCTGATGTTTAACCCACAGCAAAACCTGGAAACGCCCCCGTCGGCGCGCTGGGCCGCCACAGAGATTGTGTTGCCTGACGAACTGGCACATCGCCGTTACCGTGATGTGTTAAGTGGCCAGGAAATCACCCTGACCGATCGCATTACGCTTGAAACGTTAAATAATTACTGGGCACTGGCATTATTCGCTTGCTGAAAGCAGGTCAGTACATGGACTGAAACGCCGTAACTGGGTTCGTTAATTGAGAGGGATAGATGTCAAATCATCGTTTTGAAATCACGTCGGGATCGAGTCTACAGCTTGGGGCAAACTTCGATGGTAAAGGGGTAAATTTCGCGCTGTTTTCTGCCCACGCAGAACGCGTAGAACTGTGTCTTTACGATCCAGGCGGAAAAAATGAGATAGCCAGACTGGATTTGCCTGAGTTTACCCATGAGGTTTGGCATGGTTACGTGCCCGGTTTACCGCCAGGCACACTCTATGGCTACCGCGTTTATGGCCCTTACGATCCGGAAAACGGTCATCGTTTTAACCCGAATAAATTACTGGTCGATCCCTATGCGCGCGAGCTGGCCGGGGATATTGCGTGGAACGAGGCGCACTTCGCTTATGATCTGTACCACGAAGACAAAGACCTGACGTTTGACGATCGCGACAGCGCGCCCTTCACGCCGAAATGCCGCGTGATTGACCCGAATGAATTTGACTGGCAGGACCAAAACCGCCCTCAGGTTCCCTGGTCCGAAACGATCGTTTATGAAACCCATGTGAAGGGCTTCACCCAAATGAACATGGCGCTGCCGCCGGAGATGCGCGGCACTTACGATGGGATGAGCCATTCATCGACGGTGGGCTATATCAAGAGCCTGGGCATTACCTCGGTTGAACTGTTGCCGGTGCACTGGTTTCCAGACGACCAACACTTGCTGGATAAAGGGCTGAAAAACTTCTGGGGCTATAATTCGCTGAACTTTTTTGCCCCGGCGACGCGCTATTTCGGTCCGCGCGGCATTCAGGGTTTCCGGGATATGGTGCGCGCCTTTCATGATGCGGGCATTGAAGTGATCCTTGACGTGGTTTACAACCACACCGCCGAGGGCAACGAGCTTGGCCCAACCCTGTCCTTTAAAGGCATCGACAACTTCTCTTACTACCGCACCTTGCCGGACCAGCATCGTTACTACATCAACGACACCGGCACAGGAAACACCGTGAATACCTCTCATCCGCGCGTGTTGCAGATGGTCACGGATTCCCTGCGTTACTGGGCCGACTCCATGCATATCGACGGTTTTCGTTTCGACCTTGGCACCATTCTGGGCCGCGAACCGGAAGGCTTCGACCCACGTGGCGGCTTCTTCGACGCCATCACCCAGGACCCGTTGCTCTCCCGGTTAAAACTTATTGGTGAGCCCTGGGACATCGGCCCTGGCGGTTATCAGGTCGGCGGCTTCCCACCGGGCTGGGCAGAATGGAACGATCAGTATCGCGATACCGTGCGCGATTACTGGAAAGGGAACAATGTCTCCACCGACTTTGCTGCGCGCCTGCTTGGCTCCGGCGATCTCTATGACCAGCGCGGACGCCGCCCCTGGGCCAGCGTCAACTTTATCACCGCGCATGATGGCTTCACGCTGAACGACCTGGTGTCCTACAACGAGAAGCACAATGCCGATAACGGTGAGGACAACAACGACGGCCACAATGATAACCGCTCGTATAACTATGGTGCCGAAGGCCCCACGGACGACGAGGGCATCAATGCGGTTCGCGAGCGTCAGAAGCGTAACTTTCTTGCCACGTTATTCTTCTCGCACGGTACACCGATGCTGCTGGCGGGCGATGAGTTTGGTCGCAGCCAGATGGGAAATAACAACGGTTACTGTCAGGACAGTGAAATTTCATGGGTTCACTGGGACAACCTGCCCGCCTCCGCTGAAGCGTTGCGTGAGTTCACGCGCCATGTCATCTCGCTGCGTAAAACCCAGCCGCTGTTACGGCGTGAAAGCTGGCGCGATGGAATGGAAATTAAGTGGTTCAATGCCGGTGGTGGATTACAGCAGGCAGAACAGTGGGACGAAGGCTCAACGCTCGGCGTCTATATCGGCCGCCCGGACCTGCAACATCAGGACGGTGTCTGGTATGACGTGCTCATGCTGATCAACCCGTTTGAAGGCAACGTCCCCTTCCGTATTCCTCAGTTTGGGGAAGGCGGATGGGTACTGGAGCTGACCACCAGCGATGTGAGCAAACACGGAATGGTGATCACCAAAGAGAAGGACTTTGAGCTGGAAGGCCGGAGCATGGCCCTGTTCAGAAGGCCGTAACGGCGTCCTGTGCAACGCGATTCGGGCGCTTAGCGGTTAAACAATACGCATCCGGTCCCGTTGCGCTTGACCTGGGCCACAGGGCTGCCAGGCTGAACAGGGTTATAACAGCAAGCGACGCCATTAAGGAGGCAAAATGTCCAGATTTACAGGTAAAATCGTTGTAGTGACAGGAGCCGGTTCAGGAATTGGTGAAGCGAGTGCCAGGCGTTTTGCACAGGAAGGCGCCTCTGTCGTACTGGTTGGACGTCATCAGGATAAGCTGCAAAAAGTGTTAGCGCAGTTGCCTGGCGACAGTCATCTGGCTACCGCCTGCGATGTCGCCGAGGCCGATCAGGTAAAAGCCCTGGCAGCCCGCGTCGAAGAGAAATATGGCCGGGTTGACGTGCTGGTCAATAATGCCGGAATTATCGTGCAGGGGCGCATCCATGAGATCGAACCTGCCGACTGGAAGAAGCTGATGAGTGTCGATCTCGACGGCGTATTCCACTGCGTTCACTTCTTCATGCCCGCCCTGCTCAAATCCAAAGGCAACGTGGTGAATATCTCATCGGTATCCGGTTTGGGTGGCGACTGGGGAATGAGCGTGTACAACGCCGCCAAAGGCGCAGTTACCAACTTTACCCGGTCACTGGCAATGGATTACGGCGCTGACGGCGTGCGGGTAAATGCAATTTGTCCCGGCTTCACTTTCACCGATCTGACCGAAGGCGTGAAAAACGATCAGGCGCTGCTTGAGCGCTTCTACGATCGCATTCCGTTAAGGCGTGCGGGTGAGCCTGAAGATATTGCTGATGCAATAGCCTTTATTGCCAGTGAGGACGCGCGTTATATTACAGGCGCTAATCTCCCGGTTGATGGTGGCCTGACCGCTTCTAACGGACAGCCTAAACAGGCTTAATATGAATAAAGCAGCTGTTCGCAGCTGCTTTATTACACTGCGTGCCCTGCACTATTAATACGATGCGTGTTTAGCGGTTATTCGCTCTTAACGCGGCAGTGAACGCCCCGCCTTCATGACCCGATTTTTCACGCCCTTCCGACACCTTGTGCCGACAAGATGAAACGCACGCTCAGCGCTGGCGCAGCATACTCCGTTCAGGACGACTTTGGCGTATGACGCATGGGCATGGCCCGACTGCGTGCTGCCAGGCTTCTGCCAGCACTGGGGCACACGTACGGGCTCAGGCAGGCGGTACACAGGATGACGTCGGGGTGATGAATTTTGGCCACCGTTAAGGCTTGCTGACGGGTATACAGCGAACCAATAAATTCACGTCCACGGCCGTTATCCAGATGAATACAACCTTCTTTATGAATTATCCATCCGCCTCGGGTATAAGGACAGACATAATAGTAGCTTGATTTAAGCATAAGATTGCCCCTGGTGGTCGCTGTGCCAATGAGGTAGAAAAAGAGTTAATTACGATTTAATTTAATAATGTAGCGTTGTTGACCTTAGCTGAGAATTATCCCTAAAACTACAGAGATAATTATAAAACCGTGGTTTTGAGATTTATTCGCAGTGGGCGGTTTCGCATAGGTTAACTTCTTATGAGCATCGGGTTTCAGGAAATGGCATTGTTCGCCAAATCAGGTCTGATCCTTTAATCATTGCGTTTAAACCCGTCAGTCTGCATACCGCTTAAAAAAACATATCAAATCAACACGCTGCTATTTTCTGCCCGGCTGAGAACGTAAGGCCGGAGGGATAATTTGATTACGCCAGATAACCTGATCGCAGACTGCGCCAGCCGGATTTATTAGTGGGCGATAAAATGCAAAAAAGATACTACTATTCAATACCTAACGGCTGAACTACTGATATAATAGAAACTATGCGTAACACGCTGGTAAAGAACAGAATAATAAAAAATCTGTTTACCGCCGACCCGGTCTGTTATCCACCCCACGGATCGATCGCGTTAACTCTTCTGTGACAACGGAACATCACAGGTAAGCGCCCCCTGGTGCAGTGCTGGTGAAGAGCATGGCACAGACACATTTTGCGATGATATGACAGCAGGATCAGGCTCTGCCTGATAAACGCTCTGGCAATGTGTGCGGTAAAAAAACAAGAATCTGGAAGACTTTATGCTGTCTACAATTATCTATCGCAGTCACATCGCTGACCACGTTCCGCTTAAGATGCTGGAAGGATTAGTCACTAAAGCTAACAAAATAAATGAGACATCCAGTGTAACCGGCATTTTATTATTTAACGGTACCCATTTTTTTCAGGTGCTTGAAGGACCTGAAGCGGATGTCCTGGCGGTTTATGAGCGTATTTGCCGCGATTCCAGCCATCATAATATTGTGGAATTAATGCGTGATTACGCCCCTTCTCGTCGTTTTGGTAACGTGGGCATGGAGCTGTTTGACCTGCGGGAATACGATAAAACCACGGTGCTCAATGCCGTGCTGGAAAAAGGCACGACTAAATATCAACTGACGTACGAAGATCGGGCGCTTAAGTTCTTACGCACGTTTGTTGAAGCGCGAGAGAAAGAAAATTATTTTGAAATCCCCTCTGCGGACAGCTGGGATTTTATTCAGGATGATGCGGAAACACGCGAAGGTGATGCGGCAATGATCGATCAGGAGGGCGTAAATTTTGCCTTTCAGGCGATCATTGATCCCTTTGCCCGTAAAATTGTTTCCCTTGAAGCCCTGCTGCGCGGCCGTCAGGGGGAAACACAACAGCATTATTTTTCGCGCCTTGCACCCGAGGATATCTACCGCAACGATTTGCACTCTAAGCGCACCGCCTTTGCCCAGGCAAAAGCACTGGGCGTCGACGGTATCATGCTGTCAGTTAACCTGCTGCCGATGTCGTTGGTCGTGGTGCCCGACGCGGTCGCTTTTTTGCTGGCGGAAATTCATGCCCAGGATCTGGTGCCCGAACAAATTGTGGTTGAGTTCACCGAAAATGAAATCATCTCGCGCCTTGATGAATTTGCCGCCGCGCTAAAACAGCTTAAAGCCGCCGGTATTAGCGTTGCGCTGGATGATTTTGGCGCGGGCTATGCCGGGTTGTCATTACTGACGCAGATTCAACCCGATAAAATAAAAATCGACCGCAGCATTATCAGTAACGTGCACAAGAGCGGGCCGAAGCAGGCGATTGTGCACGCTATTTTAGCCTGTTGTTCGTCTCTGGAAATTAGCGTAATTGCAGAAGGGATTGAACAACCTGAAGAGTGGATGTGGCTGGAAGCGGCCGGCATTTCACAGTTCCAGGGGTTTCTTTTTTCCTGGCCTAAGTTAAACGGCGTCTCTGCCGTCGCCTGGCCAGAGCTTAAATAAGGCTTAGCACGAAAACGTAATAAATTTTGCGTTTCCCTTGCCGGAAATAAAACGTGCTGCTAAATATGAGTAGCACGTTTCAGATTGTGTCATTGCTCTGCAATATTTAACGTGCACGCTGTTTTTTTAATTAACGATGATGTTAAGCAGTCAGATGTTCAGTGTTAAAGACCGATGCAACGCGCAGTGTTCAGGCGCGCCCCACAGGTACAGCATTTGAGGGACTGAATGAAGCAAATCATCCGCGGTGATAAAGAACCCGTCCATATCGTAGCCGCCTCGCGCGCGCTTGAAGCCCATATGTCTCGCTATGGTGAGGGCAATAAATACCATCCGGTTATCTATTCAATTGCCTATCGCAGCAAATACTACCAGGTCGAAGTCATTACACGTCGGGAAACCATCGTGGCAACCGTCATCACGGGCGTGCGTAATCTGACGCATCTTCCCGGGGTGGCCTGAGCCGCTACGTCCACGTCTTTCAAGGGGACAGCTTCTGTCCCCTTTCTTTTAGCGCGTATATAACGGATTGGCGGGATAGATTGCACCGATAACGCTTTTAGCACGCGCTCCGGTGACCGCCGGCAAATTCCCAGGCAGGCCCGACAGGGTGCGAAATGCCAGCCAGGCAAAAGCCAGGGCTTCCATATCATCACCGTTAATGCCAGCCGAATCGGTCGTGGTCACCTCGGTACCGGCAAGATGCGCCGCCAGACGTGACATCAGTAATGGATTGCGGCTGCCGCCCCCACAGACCAGTAAACGATCGCACCCGTCATTGAGCTGTACCTGTTGCGCAATGCTGATGGCAGTAAACTCGTTGAGCGTGGCCTGGACGTCCTGTGCGGCGATGCCGGGGAAATGGCGCAGGTGTTGCTCCAGCCAACCCAGATTAAACAGCTCCCGCCCGGTACTTTTTGGCGGCGGCAAGGCTAACCAGGGCTCACGCAGTAAAGCCTCTAACAGAGCATGACTGACGTGGCCACTGCGTGCCCACTGGGCATCTTTATCATAGGCTTTACCCTGATTGCGCCAGATCCAGGCATCAAGCAGCATATTGCCCGGCCCGGTATCAAACCCCCGAACAGGCTGTCCCGGGATCAGCAAAGAGAGATTGGCGATCCCGCCTATATTCAGCACCATGCGACGTTCAGTGGCATCCATCAGCAAGGCCTGATGGAAAGCCGGCACCAGCGGGGCACCCTGCCCACCCAGCGCCATGTCTCGCCGCCTGAAGTCACCCACCACCGTGATACCGGTCGCGGCAACAATCTGATTATGGTCACCGATCTGGAGCGTATTCGGTGCCGCGCTCTGCGGCTCATGCCACACCGTCTGACCGTGGCAGCCAATGGCCACGATATCGCCCACCTCAAGGGATTCTCGCTGCATCAGGGTCAGTACCGCTTCAGCAAACAACTGCCCCAGTCGCGTATCAAGTTGCCCTAATTGTGACAACGTCAGGGTTTGCCCCTGACATATCGCCAGAATCGCCTGACGCAAATCAGGCGGCATGAGATGGCAGTAGCTTGCCTGCTGCGCCACCATATTTTCGTCGATAGCTGCCAGCACCACATCCACACCATCAAGGCTGGTACCCGACATCACGCCGATGTAGCGTCCTGATTTCATAGCCTTTCCTTTCGTTGTGGTGAAAATGTTATTATGCGGGTATAAGCGTGACAAACTCTCCCCGGTAAATCCATGATTAATTTGTTTTTAATCAATTAATTGCCTGTCAGTTAACGCCTTTGAACTTTTTCTGTTATCGATTGAATCATTGTTAAATTTTAACGGTCTATGCTGGCGTCAGCCATGTTTTGTTCCGACAAAGGTCAACTATCCAGCTTTATGTCTTATACTGTTTACAGGATTTCGCGAGAGATATGGCGCATTCTTGAATAAAGGAGTTTTCAAATGATTAAGCGTGTAATTGTGGTCGCTTTGACTGGTGTAATGCTTGCAGGTTGTAGCAATACCGATACGTTGTCGGGCGATACCTACAGCGCCAGTGAAGCCAAACAGGTTCAGAGTGTTTCATACGGTACGTTGGTGTCCGTGCGCCCGGTTAAAATTCAGGGCGGCGATGACAGTAACATCATCGGCGCAATCGGCGGTGCGGTGCTGGGTGGCTTCTTAGGCAACACCATCGGCGGTGGCGCAGGACGCAGTCTGGCAACGGCCGGCGGTGCGGTGCTGGGTGGCGTTGCAGGTCAGGGCGTACAAGGTGCGATGAATAAATCTGATGGTGTCGAGCTGGAAATCCGCAAGGATGACGGCAATACCATCATGGTGGTGCAGAAACAGGCGGCCAGTCGTTACTCCGTCGGACAACGTGTGGCAATGGCGACTGACGGCAGCCAGGTTACCGTTTCTCCACGCTAACGCAGTAACCTACCGACGCCAGTGCTGCCGCACTGCGCGTCGGTGTTATTTCTCTTTGTTCTGTAGCTCGAGGATATTCTTCTCAAGGCGTGCAATCAGCGACACCATCTGATTGATTTCATCGCGGCTGATACCGGAGAGGATGTCATCCCGGGTAATATCAATCACGTGTTCAACCTGCTGAATAACCGGCTCTGCCTGCTGCGTCAGTTTGATGCGTTTGGCACGGCGATCGTGCGCACAGGTGGTGCGGGTAATTAACCCCTTTTCTTCCAGTTGATCTAAGGTTCTGACCAGCGAAGGTTGCTCGATGCCAATGGCTTTGGCTAACTGAATTTGTGACTGCTCAGGGGGAAGCTGATGGATATTGTGCAGTGTGACCCAGTGCGTTTGAGTCAGGTCGAGCGGTTTCAGGCGCTGATCTATCAGTGCGCGCCAGATGCGTACCAGTCTGGACAGGTCCGTTCCGAGAGGGGTATCCATGTTATCTCCTTATAATTTAGTATGCTAGCTATCAAGCGGCATTGTATAGTATTTTGCAAGCTTGAAGGTTAAATTACAAATAACTAAGTGAACAGTTTCGGCTGAAAATATTTCACCATCCGGTTCCAGGATGCACCACCATAATGGATATCATCAACCACGGATTTCTTACTGTTCACCCGCTCACGGAACTGATTTTCGGGGCGTCACTTTACTTCCCTCCCCTGTTTAAAGCGGTGCTGGCCGGTTTTTTTCTCTGGTTGCTGATTCACCCACTGCTGCGCGGCTGGCTCGCCTCCGGCGAAGTCTGGCATCCCACACTGTTTGATCTCTCCCTGTTCGTGCTGTGCGTAACTGGCTCACTCTGGCTGATGGATCACGGATGAAAAAGATGACATTTTCCGGATTAAAATACTTCTCTACGCTGATTGTTTTCACCATTGCGTTGCTCAGCGCCTGGTGGGCCTGGAATTACTACATGCAGTCACCCTGGACACGGGATGGAAAAGTCCGTGCCGAGTTGGTGGATATCACACCACAGATATCAGGGCGCATCGTTGCGCTAAAAGTGACGGATAACCAGTTTGTCCATCAGGGAGACACCTTATTCACACTGGACCCGGTGCCGTGGCAAATCGAACTGAACAAAGCCGATGCGCAACTCAGCCAGGCAAAAGCCGACCTCGCCAAAGCCCAACATGAATTCAGCAGACGAAGTAAACTGCCGCGCAATACGATTTCTGGCGAAGATCTGGATGTGGCTCGCCTGAATGCGGATGCGGCGCTGGCCAGCGTGAAAGCCGCGCAGGCACAGCGGGATCAGGCGCAGTGGGATGTGCAGCAAACCACCGTTACTGCCCCCACTGACGGTTGGATAAGTAATCTGACCCTGCGACCCGGCAACTACGCCAGCGCGGGCACGCCGCTCTTTGCCCTTGTCGACAGCCATTCTTATTATGTCGTGGGCTACTTTGAAGAGACCAAGTTGCGCCATATTCATCCAGGCGCCGCTGCCCAGGTGGTCCTGTACAGCAGTGGTATGCAGTTGCCCGGCCAGGTCGAAAGCGTGGGACGGGCTATTTACGATCAAAGCCTGGAGGCGGATAACGGTTTACTGCCGGATATCAAACCTAACGTGCCCTGGGTTCGCCTGGCGCAGCGTGTCCCTGTTCGCATTCGCCTCACCGCACTTCCCGATCACGCGCGTTTAATCGCAGGCACGACCTGCACGATTACGATACAGCCATGAATCTCAATGGACTGGCCTGGGGAAACCTGCCCTGGGTGAAGGCGGATCGCAATCAATGGCGCTATGCCCTTCGTAATGCCAGCGCGATGTGTCTTGCCCTGAGCATTGCCTATGGCCTGAATCTGGATGAGCCTTACTGGGCCATGACCTCTGCAGCCGTTGTCAGCTTTCCGACCATCGGCGGTGTGATCAGTAAAAGTCTGGGTCGCATAGTGGGCAGTGTGTTGGGTGCGACGGCTGCCCTGTTGATTGCGGGCCATACGTTGAATGAGCCCTGGCTGTTCGCCTTTTATATTGCCGGCTGGCTGGCGCTGTGCACCTGGGTGGCAAACCACTACCAGAACAACGTGGCGTACGGTTTTTCGCTGGCAGGTTATACCGCGGCGATTATTGCCTTCAGCTGCGTCAATCTCACCGATATCGCCAGCCTGTGGGACATCGCGCAGGCTCGGGTGTGCGAAGTGATTTCCGGGCTGCTGTGCGCGGGCTTTATGATGATGCTCTTGCCCAGCACTTCTGACGGCGATGCGTTAATCAACGCGCTAAAACAGATGCACACTCGCCTGTTGGAGCACGCCACGCTGCTGCTGCAGGACACCCGCAATGACGGGATACGCACGGCACATGAAGCGGTGATTGGGCAGATCCTCACCATGAATTTATTACGCATTCAGGCCTTCTGGAGTCATTACCGCTTTCGCCGCCAAAATAACGTGCTGAATTACATCCTGCATCAACAGTTACGGTTGACCAGCGTACTGTCCAGCCTGCGTCGTATGCTGCTGAACTGGCCCGACGCGCCTGAGACGGTGTTTGTGGCGTTAGAGAGCCTCACACGTGAGCTGGCGAAACCAGACTGTAATAAGTACCGCCTGGCAGCACTGCTCCGCACCATTACGCCAGCCGGTGACGGCGACTATCGGCAGCGCGCTTTTTGTCAGCGGCTGCGCTATTTCTGCTGGATGTATCTCAACGTATTACGCTGGATACGGTTGCTGGAGCACGCCGATGGGGAGAGGCGCTTTCAGCCACCCGCCGTGTCGGCGCTCGCCAGTGAAAGCGACAGTGCGGAAGCGGGCTGGAGTGCACTGCGCACCTTTACTGTGGTGGTTGCGGGCTGCGCATTCTGGATGACGACGCAATGGTCCTCTGGCGCATCGGCATTGACCTTTACGGCAATTGCCTGTGTGCTTTACGCCTCGGCTCCCTCGCCCACGGGCAGCATCACATTATTACTGAAAACGCTGCTGTGGCTGTTTGCGTTTAGCTTTGTTTTTAAATTCGGTCTTATGGTGCAGTTTGATCAGCTGTGGCAACTGCTGGCGATCTTATTTCCGCTGCTGTTGACTCTGCAACTGTTTCGGGTGCAACAGAAACAGCGGGCCGCCATGTGGGGCCAGTTTATTGTTTTCCTGGGATCATTTCTGGCCGTCACCAACCCACCCGACTGGGATTACCAAACGTTTTTTGACGGTAATATCGCCAAAGTGTGTGGCGTGCTGCTGGCCTGGCTGGCGTTTCAGATACTTCGGCCCAGTTCAGACAGCCGCCGTAGCCGACGCCATATTCAGTCTTTACGTATGGCGTTTCTGGATCAGCTTCGTCCCCGACCTCACCTGAGCGAAAACCGCTTCGAGTCACTGATCTATCATAAGATCGGTCAACTCAGCAGCAGTCGGGATGAAACGGCGCGCGTCTGGTTACTGCGCTGGGGCGTGGTCCTGCTCAACTGTTCACATCTCGTCTGGCAACTGCGCGACTGGCAAACCGGGTCATCGAGACTGAATGCCTGCCGCGTGCGCGCGATGCAGGATCTGCAGCACGTGATGAGCCTTCGCGGTGTGCAGCACCGGCAACTGGATGCGGCGCTGGACGCGCTACAGACGATGATCGAGGAAACTCTGCGGGAAAATACCCGCGAAGCCGGCACGCTTGCGGGATTGCTGTGGCGATTACGCTGTTCGCTGGATCAGCTGAAGCAGGCGATTCCCGACTGATTACTGGCAATACTGCTGATGCTGCCGGTTAAAATCATCCTGCAGCTGCTGCACGGTTTTTTGTCCTTCAAACCGGGTTTTATCCGCCTCTGATACGGGCTCAATAACCAGTGCTTTTTCGTCAGGAGAGAAAATAAAGCGCCGCGAAATAAAGGTGCCGGTAAAGCTTTTCCCGGTGATCCCCCCACAAATCATCACCGCATTATGATGATAGATAGTGGTGTCCGTGAAATTGGTCTCAGTGGCGCTACGCAGAACATTCTGGCAGTGCGCGTCTTGAAGTTTTTGCATCACATCCCGACTCAACCGCTCACGCCCTCTCGCGATGTGTTCACACCGAATGCGCGCAGGATTGGTATCAATGGTGCGCTGAAGTTCACGTCCGGTTTCGGTGACCAACTGCGTATCATTCGGTTTATCGCATCCTGCCAGCAGCAAGCACAGTAACCATGCGCCCTTCCATTTCATCTGTCCTGCTCCTCAGGTTGTCAGGCTTTATGACGGGAATCAGTATCATAGGGGGGAATAAGGCGATGATGCTACAACAAATGCTCAACAAGCGAAAAGCCTTACTGGCGGCCACCTGCGCCGCCAGACTGGCCCGTCAGATAACGCCGCAGGCAAACCGGGCACCGCCGCCGCCAAGCGGTTTCGGATGATCTGCATGATTATCGCCACCGACATGGATCATCAGCGCTTTGCCTTTCACCTCACTGAGGGTTTTGATGCGTGGCGCCAGCACGGGGTAGCTTGCCTTGCCCTGCTCATCGACATAGAGAGCAGGCAGATCGCCCAAATGCCCTTCACCGTAAGGCCCGAGGTGTTTACCGGTATTTTCCGGGTCCAGATGGCCCCCCGCAGCCCCTGCGGCTACCGTTTTCCCCTCTGACTCGCCGGGTTCACAGCTGCCTTTGGCATGAACATGGAAGCCGTGAATGCCCGGTTTGAGCCCTGTCAGCATGGGCGTAAACGTTAAACCATACTTCGTTTCTTCGATCTTCACCGTCCCCACGGATTTGCCGATCCCCTGCGGCGACACGTCATGAATCGTCACCTCTTCACTCGCGGCCTGGGCGACGCCGCAGGTTAACAGCGTTAATAACGCGATGGCTTTACCTTTCATTGTGGCTCCTTTCTGCTTTGGGTTTCAGCTTAAGCCTGGCCCCGTCCTGCAAAGATTGCCGCAAATTGACGAATGTTTACGCTCAGGGTACGTCATAGCCCAGGGCAGCTTTACGGATGCGGAACCACTGCTGGCGACTGAGCGAGAGATCGGCGGCACCTGCCGCTTCGGTGACGCGATGTGCTTTGCCCGATCCAATAATAGGTAAAGGTTTGCTCGGTAAGCGCATAACCCACGCATACACCACCTGTTCCAGGCTGGATGCGCCTGTCTCCTCGCGGATTTGCGCCAGTTCGTCGCGCAAAGGCTGGAAATGGGGATCGCTAAACAGACGGCCGCCGCCCAGACATGACCAGGCCATCGGGCGCAGGCGATGCTGCTGGCAGTGGTCCAGCGATCCATCCAGCAGGACGTTTTGCTGAACGGGGGAAATTTCAAGTTGGTTAGTCACCAGGCTAAAGGGCAGCCGCGACTGTAACAGCGCAAACTGTGCAGGCGTAAAATTGGATACACCGAAGTGTAGCACCTTACCGGCCTGGCGCAGTTGCTGAAATGCCTCAGCGACCTCGTCGGCGTCCATGAGCGGATCGGGGCGATGAATCAGTAACAGATCGATATGGTCGGTGTTGAAATAGCGAAGTGAACGTTCGGCGCTGGCAAGAATGTGCGCGGTGTCCGTCACGTAATGACCAATCTGATGTTCTGGTTTAGCCCGGGTTGCAATGCCGCATTTGGTGACGATTTGCAGCCGATGGCGCAAAGCCGGCGCGCATTTTAACGCTTCGCCAAACGCCGCCTCACAGCGGTAGTCACCATAAATATCGGCATGATCGACCGTGGAAATCCCCAGTGAAAGATGGTGTTCAATAAATCCCACCAGCTGCTGAGGCGTCATGCCCCACTCCATCAGACGCCAATAGCCCATAATGAGCGGTGAAAAGTCGGGTCCCTGCGGAGCAATGGCTTGCGGTTGTAACATGGTGTTCTCCCTGTGGCACAAAAAGCGGCTGGTTAGGGAGTATAACGGAAATCGCGCAGGGGTCAGAACAAGGTAGGTTGCTGCGGTTCCTGAGGCTCGTCTTTATGCTGTTGCCGCAGCAGGCGCAGGCGGCGCTGGTGGCAGAGACGTAGCACCTCGCGCTTTTGGCTGTCGGTGTAGCGCATCCAGTTAAAACGCTCATCACGGCTGCGCAGGCACCCCACACAGTAGCCGCGTGTATCTGTCTGACAAATACTCCGGCATGGACTGGGCACCGGAAAAAACTCTAGCTGCTCTGCCACGACTGCTCCCACTCAAACGTTAATCCTTCTATTGAAGACAGACTGATGCATTTGTGCAAGAAATAATCACCGCACGCGCCATTTATTCACTTTCCGTCCGTGATGATTTAGCACTCTGTGCCTGCGACGCGATTAAGATTTGCATTAGACCGATTGGTCTACCAGGATAAAGCCCATGAATAAGATGCCACAACGTAATGAGACACGGGAACACTTGCTGGCTACAGGCGAATCGCTTTGCCTGCAGCGCGGGTTTACCGCCATGGGCCTGAACCAGTTGCTGACTCAGGCGGCCATCCCGAAGGGATCGTTTTATTACTATTTCCAGTCTAAAGAAGCCTTTGGCGTCGCCCTGCTGGAGCGCTACTTTATCCGCTACCTGCATGAGGTTGAGCAGCAACTGTCTCACCCCGTGGGTAAGGTCAGTGAACGATTGCTGGACCATTTCAGGCATGCGCTTGAAATCTTTGAACAACAGGGGCATATCGTCGGTTGTCTGAGTGTAAAACTGTCAGCCGAAGTGTGTGACCTGTCTGAGCCCATGCGCATAGCCCTGCAGCAAGGTGCCAGTCATGTTATTGCCGCTTATGCGCGTGCGCTCAAACTGGCACAGCAGGATGAAGGATTGCAGTTGCCTCATCCACCCGAGCAACTGGCTGAACTGCTCTATGTGTTGTGGCTCGGCGCCAGTTTGCAGAGCAAGCTTTCCCGTAAAGCACAGCCCATGAGGCTTGCATTTATTACCCTCGAACAGTGGCTGAAAAATCCGCTGGTATAAAAAACCACAGTTTGTAGACGACCGGTCTACTTGAAAGGAGTTGTTATGGCGAGTACGCAGTTGTTTCGTCCGTTAAAAGTGGGCGCAATTACCGTTCCTAACCGTGTATTTATGGCACCACTGACGCGCTTACGCAGCATTGAGCCAGGAGATATCCCTACTCCGCTGATGGCTGAATACTACCGTCAACGCGCAGGTGCTGGCTTAATTATTACCGAAGCAACACAGATCTCTTTCCAGGCCAAAGGCTATGCGGGCGCACCAGGCTTGCACACGCAGCCGCAAATCGCCGCGTGGAAAGCCATCAATGAAGGTATCCATCAGGCAGGCGGACACAGTGCCGTGCAGCTGTGGCACACCGGCCGTATTTCGCATAACAGCGTGCAGCCAGAAGGCAAAGCACCGGTTGCCCCTTCGGCGATTCCGGCAGGCACCCGTACCTCACTGCGTGCTGAAGATGGCAGCGTTTATCGTGAAGATACGTCAACCCCGCGCGAACTGAGCATCAGCGAAATTCAGCAGATCGTGGCCGATTTCGGTCAGGCTGCCGCTAATGCCCGCGAAGCGGACTTTGACATGCTGGAGCTGCACTCAGCCCATGGCTATCTGATGCACCAGTTCCTGTCTCCGTCATCTAATCTGCGCACCGATGAATACGGCGGCAGCGTTGAAAAACGCGGACGTTTTGCGCTGGAAGTGGTTGATGCCGCGATTGCCAACTGGTCAGCAGACCGCGTAGGTATCCGCGTCTCCCCTGTGGGCAGCTTCCAGAATCTGGATAACGGCCCGAACGAAGAAGAAGATGCGCTGTGGTATATCGCTGAGCTGGCTAAACGCAACATCGCTTATCTGCACATGTCAGAACCTGACTGGGCAGGTGGTACACCTTACAGCGATGCGTTCCGTCAGAAAGTGCGTGACACCTTCCCTGGCGTGATCATTGGCGCAGGCGCTTATACTGTCGAAAAAGCCGATGACCTTATCAGCCGTGGCTTGATCGATGCCGTTGCCTTTGGTCGTGACTATATTGCGAACCCGGATCTGGCGCAGCGGTTACAAAAAGATGCCCCGCTCAATCCACAACGTCCAGAGTCATTCTACGGCGGCGGCGCAGAAGGCTATACTGATTATCCTGCACTGTAACATGCAGGCAGCCGTGAGACGTTCTCACGGCTGCGGTTATTCTTTCGCGGTTATCGTCGCTATACTTAGTAGTTGTGTCATCCGGGAATGACGTTTTAAAAAGAGGAAGCTATGCGTTTACTTCACACCATGCTGCGCGTTGGCGATTTGCAACGCTCCATTGATTTCTACACTCGTGTGCTGGGCATGCGCCTGCTGCGTCAAAGCGAAAACGCTGAATATAAATATACCCTGGCGTTTGTTGGCTACACCGAAGAGAGCGAAGGTGCTGTCATTGAGCTGACCTATAACTGGGGCGTTGACAGCTATGACCTTGGCAATGCCTATGGCCATATTGCACTGGGCGTTGACGATGTTGCCGCCACCTGCGAGCGCATCCGTAAAGACGGCGGTAACGTCACGCGTGAAGCCGGCCCGGTTAAAGGCGGCACCACAGTGATTGCCTTCGTTGAAGATCCCGATGGTTATAAAATCGAACTGATCGAAAATAAACATGCTGGACACGGCCTCAGAAGTTAAGCCGTACAATATCAGCCCGCGCCACGCGGGCTGATTCTCGTTTCCCCTCTCTCTACCTGCTGCAGACGGTGCGCTTTTTTGGCATACTACGCGTTGCCCTTTTTCTGCAATGAGATCCTGATGTCTGAATCGTCTTCCCCCAACGCACTTAATCAACGCTTTCGTGGTTTCTATCCCGTGGTTATCGATGTGGAAACGGCGGGCTTTAATGCGCAAACCGATGCGCTGCTGGAAGTCGCCGCCATTACGCTGAAAATGGATGACGAGGGTTGGCTTCATCACGACCAGACACTGCATTTTCACGTTGAACCTTTTGTTGGCTCCCTGCTGCATCCGGAAGCGCTCGCCTTTACGGGCATTGATCCCAGCAATCCATTGCGGGGTGCAGTAAGTGAATACGATGCGCTGCACGCCATTTTTAAGATGGTGCGCAAAGGCATTAAAGACAACGATTGCAACCGCGCGATTATGGTGGCGCACAATGCGACTTTTGATCTTAATTTTATTAATGCCGCGGCCGAGCGTGCCAGCCTGAAACGTAACCCGTTTCACCCTTTTGCCACCTTTGATACCGCCGCGTTAAGCGGACTGGTGTTAGGTCAGACGGTACTGGCGAAAGCCTGTAAAGCAGCGGGGATGGAATTTGACAGCAGTCAGGCGCACTCTGCCCTTTATGATACGCAGCAAACGGCTACGCTGTTTTGCGAACTGGTAAACCGCTGGAAGCGCTTAGGTGGCTGGCCATTGGCCATCGCTGAAGAGGCAACGGAAGGGAAAGAGACGGCGGAGTAAAATCCAGTGTCCCGTCCTGAATAGCGTTGACACATTTTCCACTGGTTTTGAGGAGAATGTGATGAAACAGTATGTTAAACGCACTCAGCGGGATTACTCT
>NZ_NTMH01000048.1 GCF_002307475.1 Pantoea allii
ATCTCGGTTGATTTCTTTTCCTCGGGGTACTTAGATGTTTCAGTTCCCCCGGTTCGCCTCATACAGCTATGTATTCACTGCATGATAGTGTGACGAATCACACTGGGTTTCCCCATTCGGGTATCGCCGGTTATTGCGGTTCATATCACCTTACCGGCGCTTATCGCAGATTAGCACGCCCTTCATCGCCTCTGACTGCCAGGGCATCCACCGTGTACGCTTAGTCGCTTAACCTCACAACCCACAGGCGTTTTACGCTGCGTGTCATGAGCTTTTGAGAGACTCGAACGCGTTGTCCTGTGTTCCTTATTACGGAGGAACACGACAATGCGTCGTTTCAAATTTTCAGCTTGTTCCGGATTGTTAAAGAGCATAATACTTCGCAGCACACCG
>NZ_NTMH01000049.1 GCF_002307475.1 Pantoea allii
GACTGCCAGGGCATCCACCGTGTACGCTTAGTCGCTTAACCTCACAACCCACAGGCGTTTTACGCTGCGTGTCATGAGCTTTTGAGAGACCCGAACGCGTTGTCCTGTGTTCCTTATTACGGAGGAACACGACAATGCGTCGTTTCAAATTTTCAGCTTGTTCCGGATTGTTAAAGAGCAATATCTTAAACACGACTCGTAAGTCATCTTTAAGATATGTGGGCAACACCTTTCACCTGTCACCAAGCAAGTGGCGTCCCCTAGGGGATTCGAACCCCTGTTACCGCCGTGAAAGGGCGGTGTCCTGGGCCTCTAGACGAAGGGGACGTGAAATACTTGTGCAACAGACACGGGTAATTTCACGTGAAGGTGAGATTATATAATCAGGCGACAATAGTTATTGTTACCGCACCCCAACGCGTAGACGCTTTGCTCATTACTTTTCTATCAGACAATCTGTGTGAGCACTTCGCGGGAAGGTATCTTCAGGTAAGGAGGTGATCCAACCGCAGGTTCCCCTACGGTTACCTTGTTACGACTTCACCCCAGTCATGAATCACAAAGTGGTAAGCGCCCTCCCGGAGGTTAAGCTACCTACTTCTTTTGCAACCCACTCCCATGGTGTGACGGGCGGTGTGTACAAGGCCCGGGAACGTATTCACCGTGGCATTCTGATCCACGATTACTAGCGATTCCGACTTCACGGAGTCGAGTTGCAGACTCCGATCCGGACTACGACGCACTTTATGAGGTCCGCTTGCTCTCGCGAGGTCGCTTCTCTTTGTATGCGCCATTGTAGCACGTGTGTAGCCCTACTCGTAAGGGCCATGATGACTTGACGTCATCCCCACCTTCCTCCGGTTTATCACCGGCAGTCTCCTTTGAGTTCCCGACCGAATCGCTGGCAACAAAGGATAAGGGTTGCGCTCGTTGCGGGACTTAACCCAACATTTCACAACACGAGCTGACGACAGCCATGCAGCACCTGTCTCAGAGTTCCCGAAGGCACCAAAGCATCTCTGCTAAGTTCTCTGGATGTCAAGAGTAGGTAAGGTTCTTCGCGTTGCATCGAATTAAACCACATGCTCCACCGCTTGTGCGGGCCCCCGTCAATTCATTTGAGTTTTAACCTTGCGGCCGTACTCCCCAGGCGGTCGACTTAACGCGT
Organism: Pantoea allii; assembly: GCF_002307475.1. GTDB lineage: Bacteria > Pseudomonadota > Gammaproteobacteria > Enterobacterales > Enterobacteriaceae > Pantoea > Pantoea allii. The sequence continues at coordinate 1,169 of NZ_NTMH01000049.1, forward strand.
TAGCTCCGGAAGCCACTCCTCAAGGGAACAACCTCCAAGTCGACATCGTTTACGGCGTGGACTACCAGGGTATCTAATCCTGTTTGCTCCCCACGCTTTCGCACCTGAGCGTCAGTCTTCGTCCAGGGGGCCGCCTTCGCCACCGGTATTCCTCCAGATCTCTACGCATTTCACCGCTACACCTGGAATTCTACCCCCCTCTACGAGACTCAAGCCTGCCAGTTTCAAATGCAGTTCCCAGGTTAAGCCCGGGGATTTCACATCTGACTTAACAGACCGCCTGCGTGCGCTTTACGCCCAGTAATTCCGATTAACGCTTGCACCCTCCGTATTACCGCGGCTGCTGGCACGGAGTTAGCCGGTGCTTCTTCTGCGGGTAACGTCAATCACTGCGGTTATTAACCACAATGCCTTCCTCCCCGCTGAAAGTACTTTACAACCCGAAGGCCTTCTTCATACACGCGGCATGGCTGCATCAGGCTTGCGCCCATTGTGCAATATTCCCCACTGCTGCCTCCCGTAGGAGTCTGGACCGTGTCTCAGTTCCAGTGTGGCTGGTCATCCTCTCAGACCAGCTAGGGATCGTCGCCTAGGTGGGCCGTTACCCCGCCTACTAGCTAATCCCATCTGGGTTCATCCGATAGTGAGAGGCCCGAAGGTCCCCCTCTTTGGTCTTGCGACGTTATGCGGTATTAGCCACCGTTTCCAGTGGTTATCCCCCTCTATCGGGCAGATCCCCAGACATTACTCACCCGTCCGCCACTCGTCACCCGAGAGCAAGCTCTCTGTGCTACCGTCCGACTTGCATGTGTTAGGCCTGCCGCCAGCGTTCAATCTGAGCCATGATCAAACTCTTCAATTTAAGTTTGATTTGCTGAAACCAGTTCAGCGGTGCTCATCTGTAAAACGTCATAATGAATTTCATTATGTGTTCACTCGTGAGACTTGATATTTTTTACGTCCG
>NZ_NTMH01000050.1 GCF_002307475.1 Pantoea allii
GCCGGGCGTAGTGGTTGCACAGCGAAAAGCGCTTGTGGCTGAACAACAGCTGGCGCGGGCGCAGGCTGCGATCCCGGCCAGCTGGCTTGAGCAGGTGCTGGCGGCAACGGTCTGAGAAAGATAAAAAAGATTTGGCATGGGTAACACCGCGAGTCCCCTTTATTCCCGCCTCTGCAAGGAACCTCAGATGAAACACACAGTATTAACCCCGCTGCTGGCGGCCCTGCTGCTGTTAACCGGCTGCTCACAGCCTGCCGCTCAGGCAGGTGGCAGTGGAGGTGGTGGCGGCACCATTAAAGCTATCAATCACACTAAATGGGCGATTAACCACTTCAGTGTCGATAACCAGTCGGGCATCGACATTATCGGTCCGTTCCAGGGCGGTGGTGGAGGCTGCTGCTACAGCGTGCCCGCCCGCTGGACGCCGGGCATGACGGTGCGTGTTGACTGGGAAAGTGGAGAAGCATCGACAGATGATTTCCCGGGATATGAAAAATGGGACAAATATCTGGAATGGGAAAAAAAAATTAAAGCCAGTCATCGGCAGCACAGCAAAACCGTCCCGGTACCCGACTATAACGGCCAGGACGTCTGCGGTATCACGGTGCATTTTTTACCCTGCAATGACGTGAAGGTGACGACCAGCTGCTGGTCACCGAGAAATGCCAATTACCCGATAAAAGAGCCCCTCAGGATGAAGGAGCCCAAAGTATGTCCGAAATAACGGTAACCGCGTCAGCCCGGGTGCTGCCACCGCTATCTCTTCAGTTTTGCCTCTTCAGGGAACGTCAGATGAAACACACACTATTAACCCCGCTGCTGGCGGCCCTGCTGTTGTTAACCGGCTGCTCTCAGCCTGCTGCTCAGGCCGGAGGTGGCGGCGGCACCATTAAAGCCATCAACCACACCAGATGGGCGATTAACCACTTCAGTGTCGATAACCAGTCGGGCATCGACATTATTGGCCCGTTCCAGGGAGGTGGCGGAGGCTGCTGCTACAGCGTGCCCGCCCGCTGGACGCCGGGCATGACGGTGGGTGTTGACTGGGAAAGTGGGGAGGCGTCCACTGAAGGTTTTCCTGGATTTGCAGATTCAAAAAAATATAGGGAGTGGAGGGACAAAATGAAAGAGAACGATAGGCAACACAGCAAAACCGTCCCGGTACCCGACTATAACGGCCAGGACGTCTGCGGCATCACGGTGCATTTTTTACCCTGCGATGACGTGAAGGTGACGACCAGTTGCTGGTCACCGAGAAATGCCAATTACCCGATAAAAGAGCCCCTCAGGATGAAGGAGCCGGAAGTATGTCCGAAATAAAGGAAACCGCTCCAGCCCGGGTGCTGCCAACGCTATCTCTTCAGTTTTGCCTCTGCAAGGAACCTCAGATGAAACACACAGTATTAACCCCGCTGCTGGCGGGCCTGCTGCTGTTAACCGGCTGCTCACAGCCTGCCGCTCAGGCCGGAGGTGGCGGCGGCACCATTGACGCCATCAACCACACCAGATGGGCGATTAACCACTTCAGTGTCGATAACCAGTCGGGCATCGACATTATTGGCCCGTTCCAGGGCGGCGGGGGTGGCTGCTGCTACAGCGTGCCCGCCCGCTGGACGCCGGGCATGACGGTGCGTGTTGACTGGGAAAGTGGTGTGGGGTACTCCATGGATTTTCCTGGCTATGAAGACAGGAAAAAATATCTCGCCTGGAAAAAAAATATTGATGCTCAAAAACGGCAGCACAGCAAAACCGTCCCGGTACCCGACTATAACGGCCAGGACGTCTGCGGCATCACGGTGCATTTTTTACCCTGCGATGACGTGAAGGTCACGACGAGTTGTTACACCTACGGCAGTCCGTCCTACCCGATAAAAGAGCCCATCAGGATGAAGGAGCCCAAAGTATGTCCGAAATAACGGTAACCGCGTCAGCCCGGGTGCTGCCACCGCTATCTCTTCGGTTTTGCCTCTTCAGGGAACGTCAGATGAAACACACAGTATTAACCCCACTGCTGGCGGCTCTGCTGCTGTTAACCGGCTGCTCACAGCCTGCCGCTCAGGCCGGTGGCAGTGGAGGTGGTGGCGGCACCATTGACGCCATCAACCACACCAGATGGGCGATTAACCACTTCAGTGTCGATAACCAGTCGGGCATCGACATTATCGGCCCGTTCCAGGGCGGCGGGGGTGGCTGCTGCTACAGCGTGCCCGCCCGCTGGACGCCGGGTATGACGGTGCGTGTTGACTGGGAAAGTGGAGAAGCATCGACAGATGGTTTCCCGGGATTTACTGATTACGAAAAATATAAAGCCTGGGAGAAAAAGATGAGTGCTCAGAATCGGCAGCACAGCAAAACCGTCCCGGTACCCGACTATAACGGCCAGAACGTCTGCGGCATCACGGTGCATTTTTTACCCTGCGATGACGTGAAGGTCACGACGAGTTGTTACACCTACGGCAGTTCGTCCTACCCGATAAAAGAGCCCCTCAGGATGAAGGAGCCCAAAGTATGTCCGAAATAACGGAAACCGATTTAGCCTGGGTGCCGCCGCCGTTTTTTCTTTAGTCCCGCCTCTGCAAGGAACCTCAGATGAAACACACAGTATTAACCCCGCTGCTGGCGGCCCTGCTGCTGTTAACCGGCTGCTCACAGCCTGCCGCT
>NZ_NTMH01000051.1 GCF_002307475.1 Pantoea allii
GGCAGTTTCAGTCCGCCCCGTGCGGGCGACCGACAAGGGGCCGCCAGTCGCCGCGGCCCCTTGACCCCGGGCTCCCGTCCTGCCCACCCGCCGCTGCGCGGTCCCTTCGCGGCTTCAGGATTTCTGCCGGACCGTCAGGACGCGCCGTCCCTGGCGCGGCCTGACTTTCGCCGACGTCCTGTCGGCTCATCCGGAAATCCTGCATCCGCTCAGCGGGACGGGAAGGCCGGCCCAACTCCCCCGCTTTGATACCAATGCCAAAACGACTTTCCGCGTCGCTTCAGATGTCAGAAAACATCGCTTCAGATGCCAGAAAAGCATCACAGCTTATTGCTGTTCATTTTTTCATTTTCGTCAGGCTTCCCTGTCTTCAGTTCTGATTACGCATGTTAACAACAGACAGGCGAAGCCGGTCTTTGGGAAAAATATACGCCCTCACAGGCGGGGGTTTGCTGGAGGCATCCGGCGCGCTGAGGAAAGAACGGAGGCCAGGACGGCGCGGCAGGGACGCCGCGACGAGGACGGCTGCGCCACGGAGGGCGCATCCGGACGGTCCGTCAGGCCGCAGTGAGTGACGAAGGGACAGCGACGGCTGCCGGACGCCGGGATTGTTAAGGGGCTGGCGCGAGCCCCTTAGCCCAACCGCCTGCTCGGACAGGCTGAAACTCCCCGCCGCCTGGCGGGCGGAACATGCTCAGTGCAAAACCGTAGCGCCCAGCCGGGCAGAATATGCTCAGAGCAAAACCGCATCCCCACCGCCTCACAGGCAGAACATCCCTGAAGCAGGATCAGAGCGCCTCCCGCATGTCAGCCGGAACACGTCCGATACAAAACCGTATTCACCTGCCCACAGGCAGAGCCAAACCAAAGGAGGAATAAGTCCTCACAGGCGGGGGTTTCCGGAGGCATCCGGCGCGCTGAGGAAGGAACGGAGGCCAGGACGGCGCGGCAGGGATGCCGCGACGAGGACGGCTGCGCCACGGAGGGCGTATCCGGACGGTCCGTCAGGCCGCAGTGAGTGACGAAGGAACAGCGACGGCTGCCGGACGCCGGGATTGTTAAGGGGCTGGCGCAAGCCCCTTAACCCGACCGCCTGCACGGACAGGCTGAAACTCCCCGACGCCTGGCGGGCGGAATCCTCTCAGAGCAGAAACGCTACCGCCAAACTACAACCTTACCGGTGAAATATTCCAAATCTCATCCGCGTACTCCTGAATCGTACGGTCAGACGAGAAATAGCCCATACCAGCAATGTTCATCGCCGCGCGGTACTGCCATTCATCCGGCTGGCGATACAGCTCATCAACCTTATCCTGGGTATCCACATAGCTGCGGTAATCCGCTAACAATTGATAGTGATCGCCGAAGTTAACCAGCAAATCGAACAGATTCCGATAGCGACCAGGGTCCTGCGGGCTAAAGACACCTGAGGCCAGTTGAGTCAGCACCTGATGCAGCTCGGCATCTTCTTCATAGTATTTACGCGGGTTATAGCCTGCTTTACGCAAGGCTTCGACCTGCGGCGTGGTATTACCAAAAATGAAGATGTTTTCTTTGCCCACATGATCAAGCATCTCAACGTTAGCACCGTCCAGCGTGCCGATAGTCAGCGCACCGTTGAGCGCAAACTTCATGTTACTGGTGCCCGATGCTTCAGTCCCTGCCGTTGAAATCTGCTCGGAGAGATCGGCGGCAGGAATAATAATCTGCGCCAGGCTCACGCTGTAGTTAGGAATAAACACGACCTTCAGTTTGTTTTTAACCTGCGGATCGTTATTAATGACCTTAGCCACATCGTTGATCAGATGAATAATGTGCTTGGCAACGTAGTAAGCCGATGCCGCTTTACCCGCAAAAATGTTAACACGCGGTACCCACTCGGCGTCAGGATCGGCCTTGATGCGGTTGTAGCGCGTAATCACGTGCAAAACGTTAAGTAGCTGACGCTTGTACTCATGAATGCGCTTAATCTGCACATCAAACAGCGCATTCGGATCGATAACAACATCCAGATTCTTCGCTACCCAGGTCGCTAAACGCTTTTTGTTTTCGAGTTTGGCTTCCGCCACTTTCTCAATAAACGCCGGGTAATCAACACACGTCTTCAGCTCGCTGAGCTGGCTTAAGTCTGTACGCCAGTTACGACCGATTTGTTCGTCCAGTAATTCTGACAGCGGCGGGTTAGCCAGCGCCAGCCAACGACGCGGTGTCACCCCGTTGGTTTTGTTACAGAAACGGCCAGGGAACAGACGGGAGAAATCAGCAAACAGGGACTGAACCATCAGGTTCGAGTGCAGCTCAGAAACGCCGTTAACTTTATGGCTGACGACCACAGCCAGCCAGGCCATACGTACACGGCGTCCGTCGTTCTCATCAATGATTGAAATACGCGCCAGCAGATCCCAGTCATCAGGGTAGTATTCCTGAATCGTTTTCAGGAAGAAGTCGTTAATTTCAAAAATAATGCTGAGGTGACGCGGCAGGATCTTACCGATCATATCGATCGGCCAGGTTTCCAGCGCTTCGCTCATTAACGTATGGTTGGTGTAAGAGAACACCTGGCAGCACACATCAAACGCATCATCCCAGGTAAACTTGTGCTCATCAATCAATAAGCGCATGAATTCCGGAATAGCCAATACCGGGTGCGTGTCATTGAGGTGGATAGCAATTTTGTCCGCCAGGTTGTCCCAGGTACGATGCATCATCCAGTGACGATTCAGGATATCCTGCACGGTGGCTGACACCAGGAAGTACTCCTGACGCAAGCGCAGTTCACGGCCGGAATAGGTCGAGTCATCGGGATAGAGCACACGCGACACGTTTTCTGAGTGGTTTTTATCTTCCACTGCCGCAAAATAGTCGCCCTGATTAAATTTACCCAGGTTGATTTCGTTACTGGCCTGCGCGCCCCACAAGCGTAACGTATTGGTCGAGTCTGTGTCGTAGCCAGGGATAATTTGATCGTAGGCCATGGCCAGAATTTCTTCGGTTTCCAGCCAGCGCACCTTGGCACCTTCGTGCTGAAGGCGACCACCGAAGCGGACTTTATAGCGGGTGTTGAAACGCTGAAACTCCCACGGGTTACCATATTCCAGCCAGTAATCCGGGGATTCTTTCTGCTCGCCATCGACAATGTTCTGTTTGAACATGCCGTAATCATAACGGATGCCATAGCCGCGTCCTGGCATGCCCAGCGTCGCCAGAGAATCCAGGAAGCAGGCAGCCAGGCGGCCTAAACCACCGTTACCCAGCCCAGGATCGTTCTCTTCTTCCATCAGCTCGGCCAGATCGAGACCCATTTCGTCCAGCGCCATATTGAGATCGTCGTAGATCCCCATGGCCAACAGCGCATTGCCCAGTGTGCGGCCCATCAGGAATTCCATCGACAGATAATAAACCTGACGAACGTCCTGAGAAAGTTGAGCGCGGTTAGAACGCAGCCAGCGCTCGACCATGCGATCGCGCACGGCAAGCAGCGCAGCATTCAGCCACTCATGTTTGTTAGCAATTGAAGGGTCTTTACCAATGGTGAACATCAGCTTGTAAGCAATTGAGTGCTTTAAAGCATCAACCGTCAACGTAGGTGAAGCGTAAGTGAATGGTGTCGTCATTTTCTGTTTCCCAGTCCGTTACAACAAACGTTGGTAAAGATCGCGGTAGGCTTGTGCGGCGACCTGCCAGCTAAAGTCCATGCCCATCGCCTGACGCTGCACATAACGCCAGAGTGAAGGGCGAGACCACAATACGAACGCGCGACGAATTGCCCTCAACAGTGACCAGGCATTACTGTCTTCGAAACTGAAGCCGCTGGCAATGCCATCTGCCAGATTTTCTAATGAGCTGTCGTTAACCGTATCAGCCAGTCCGCCGGTCCGGCGAACCAAGGGCAACGTACCATATTTCAGTCCATACAGTTGTGTCAGACCGCAGGGCTCAAAGCGGCTCGGCACCATAATGACGTCGGCTCCGCCAACAATACGGTGAGAAAAGGCTTCGTGATAGCCAATCTGTACGCCTACGCTGCCGGGATGTTCCGCCGCCGCGGCCAGAAAGCCTTGCTGCAGCTCGGCATCGCCCTGCCCTAATAGCACCAACTGTCCGCCCTGCGCCAGTAAACCCGGCAGCGCTTCCAGCACCAAATCCAACCCTTTTTGCCGGGTCAGACGGCTGATAACGGCAAATACCGGTGCTTTGTCATCGACCTTCAGGCCCATCGCGACCTGTAACTGGCGCTTGTTTTCTGCTTTCGCTTCCAGCGTATCCCGGTTGTAACGGGAGCTCAGCAGGAGATCGTGTGAAGGGTCCCAAATCGCTGGATCGACCCCGTTCAGAACCCCACTCAGCCGGCCTTCGCGCATGCGCTGTGCCAGCAGCGTTTCCATGCCATAGCCATACTCTGGCGTGGTGATTTCATGCGCGTAGGTCGGGCTGACCGCCGTCACGTGATCGGCGTAAAATAAGCCGGCTTTCAGGTAAGAGATCTGACCGAAGAATTCGAGGCCAAACATATTAAAAAAGGCGCGCGGCAGTTGAATCTCGTCCAGATGGTGCGCTGAGAACAGTCCCTGATAAGCCAGGTTATGGACGGTGAAGACAGATTTGGCCGGTCGGCCGCGTGCCTCCAGATAAGCACAGGTCAGGCCGGCATGCCAGTCGTGCGCATGAACGATATCTGGCCGCCAGTAGCTATCCAGCCCGCAGCCCAGCTCACAGCCCATCCATCCCAGTAAAGCAAACCGTAAATAGTTGTCGACGTAGGCAAACTGCGATTCATCATGGTAAGGGCTTCCCGGCCGATCGTAGAGATCGGGGGCGTCGATAAGATAGATGCCCACCCCATCGAAGCGCCCAAAAAGCAGGCGAACCGGACCGGCAAAGGTTTGCAGCTCCGCGACCACCTGAGTATCCGGTATTCCTTTACGCAATGCAGGAAACGCGGGCAATAACACACGCGTATCTGTTCCACCCGCAATTTGTGCCTGAGGTAATGCTCCGACTACATCAGCCAGCCCGCCCGTTTTCAGCAGCGGGAAAAGTTCTGAACAGACATGTAAAACCTGCATCCTCGACCTCATTAAGTTACCAGGCACGATCCTCGTGCCGATTGGGTGTGTGCCGCTTGTCGTTTATGATCCCGCACTATTTAATTTGGCAAGCATGGTGCGGGTGACCAGTACAATGCCTTCTTCTGAACGGAAAAAACGGCGGCTGTCTTCATCAGGGTTTTCACCAATCACCATCCCTTCTGGCAGCACACAAGCACGGTCAATGACACAGCGGCGCAGACGACAGGATCGGCCAACTACCACATCAGGTAGCAGTACCGTTGAATCAATATTGCAAAATGAGTTCACCCGCACGCGGGAAAACATGACCGAATTCACCACCACCGAGCCCGAGATAATACAGCCCCCAGACACCAGTGAATTCATCGTCATACCATGGCTACCAGAACGGTCCTGGACAAACTTTGCCGGTGGCAAAGGTTCCATGTGCGTACGAATCGGCCAGGTGCTGTCGTACATATCCAGTTCAGGTGTCACTGAAGCCAAATCAAGGTTGGCGCGCCAGTAGGCTTCCAGCGTCCCAACATCCCGCCAGTAAGGCGGTGCCTCGTGATCGTTTTGCACACAAGAGATCGCAAACGAATGGGCGTAACCCTCACCACTCGCGACCACTTTGGGCAGAATATCTTTGCCGAAGTCGTGGCTTGAACCCGCCTCGTTCAGATCGTCTTCCAGTAAGCCATAAAGGTAATCGGCGTCGAACACATAAATCCCCATACTGGCCAGCGATTTTGTGTCGTCACCCGGCATGGTCGGTGGCTTCGGCGGTTTCTCCACGAAATCGATTACTTTATTGTTTTCGTCTACGGCCATCACGCCAAATGCGGTCGCCTCATGCACCGGTACGGGCAGGCAGGCAATGGTGCACCGGGCTTCATTCAGCACGTGATCCAACAACATCCTTGAATAATCCATCTTGTAGATATGATCGCCGGCAAGGATCACCACGTACTGTGCGCCATAGCGCCGAATAACATCGAGGTTCTGTGTGACGGCATCGGCTGTACCGCGATACCACTGCTCAGTGGAAAAGCGCTGCTGAGCCGGTAGCAGATCGACAAATTCATTCATCTCTTCGTTGAAGATAGACCAACCGCGCTGAATATGTTGGGTTAACGTATGAGATTGATACTGCGTAATGACCCCAATACGGCGAATGCCTGAGTTAACACAGTTGGAAAGGGCAAAGTCGATAATACGGAATTTACCACCAAAGTGAACGGCGGGCTTGGCACGCTTAGCGGTAAGATCCACCAGACGCGTACCGCGTCCACCAGCCAGTACAAGGGCAACAGTTTGTGTAGGGAGCTGGCGCGCCAGCATAAGATGTTCTGCTCTTTCTAATTTGACCATGTCTGACTCCTTATCATTGCTTTTGGAACACACACACAGCGTGTGCGGGACCATGCCAGACAGTTAACCGGATGGGGTAACTTTCCCCGGTGAAAGGAGGAAGGACTTGCCATTCTCCGTCTGGTAAGGCGATATCACATATCGAATCTGTCGCATTTATTGTTATTAACCAGTGGCCTGAGAGCAGAATTTGCAACCTGCGCACGCGCTGCTTCCAGCCATCTTCTTCTATAGGTTTACCCTGGTCGTCCAGCCACTGAACGTTGCCGTCATCGTTCTGCCACCAGCGATCCGAGGTAAGTGCCGGGATGCGCTTACGCAGTTGAATCAGCGATGCAGTAAAATCGACCAGTCCTTTTTCTTCTTCGTCCCAGTTGATCCAGCTCAGCGGGTTGTCCTGGCAATAGGCATTGTTATTACCCTGCTGACTTTGACCGCGTTCATCCCCTGCCAGCAACATGGGCGTTCCCTGTGAAAGCAGCAACGTCGTCAGCAGCCCTTCCATGCTGCGCCTACGGCGTTGTGCCACCTCAGCACTGCTCTCCAGACCTTCTGTACCATGATTGTGACTATAGTTGTTACCGTGCCCGTCACGGTTTTCTTCACCGTTAGCTTCATTATGTTTGCCATTGAAGCTCACCAGGTCGCGCAGCGTAAAACCATCATGGGCGGTGATCAGATTGATGGTCGCGTGCGGCTTGCGATCGTCATGCTGGAAAAGATCGCTTGAAGCGGCAAACCGGCAGGCAACATCACCGTTAGTGACATCGCCATGCAACCAGGCACGCCGGGCTGTATCGCGAAACTGATCGTTCCACTCTGCAAAAGGCGAAGGGAATTTTCCCACCTGATAACCACCCGGGCCGATATCCCAGGGTTCCGCGATCAGTTTGACCGTTGACAGGATTGGGCAGGCGCGAATGGCCTCAAACAAGGCAGCGTCACGGTGATAGTCAGGTTCGCGTCCCAGTACGGGAGCAAGGTCAAAACGAAAACCATCAACGTGGCAGGTGCGTACCCAGTAACGCAGCGCCTCCAGTATCCAGTTCATGACCTGCGGATGACTGAGATTCAAGGTATTGCCGCAGCCGGTCCAGTTCTGATAAGCGCCTTGATCGTCCAGCCAGTAATAGCTGGCGTTATCAATGCCGCGAAAGGAAAGGGTTGGCCCGGTGTCATCCAGTTCTGCCGTATGGTTAAACACCACATCCAGCAGCACCTCAATACCGGCAGCGTGCAGGCGTTTGACCGCCTGTTGGAACTCCTGCAGCGGAGACAAGCCGTTCTGACCAGACGCATAACGGGGATCGACAGCCCAGAGCGCAAAAGGGTTATAGCCCCAGTAGTTGATCAGGCCCAAACGCAGCAGGCGGGGTTCGCTGGCGAAGTGGGCGATGGGCAGTAGCTCAATAGCAGTAATGCCCATCTTAAGCAGATAATCCACCATCACCGGATGGCCAAGCGCCGCATAGGTGCCGCGCAACGCTGTTGGAATGCCGGGATGCTGCTGCGTCAGACCGCGTACGTGCGCTTCGTAAATGACACTGCGGCCCCATGACGTGCGTGGCGGCATATCGCCTTGCCAGTCGAAATCATCCGTCACCACCACACACTTCGGTGCCAGTGCGGCGTTGTCGCGACTGTCGGGTTCAGCGTAGCCACAGTGAAAACGCGGATCATCGGGTACATCGCCCTGCACCGCTCTGGCACAGGGATCGACTAACAGTTTGGCAGGATTAAAAAAGTGTCCCTGCTGGGGCGCCCAAGGCCCGTGTACCCGATAGCCATAACGCTGTCCGGGTTTGAGTCCGGGAAGATAGCCGTGCCAGATATCGCCGCTCCGGTCAGTGAGTTCAACGCGCTGCTCAATGCCATTCTCATCGAACAGGCACAGTTCAACGCGCTCAGCATGGTGAGAGAACAACGTAAAGTTGACGCCCTTCCCGTCATAGCTCGCACCCAGCGGTTGGGGATGTCCGGCACCTAATGTCATTCCCCCTCCCGCACTAACCATACTGTAGAGAGCGGTGGTAAATTCAGGCTCAGTGACTGCGGGCGACCGTGGCTTTCCTGTTGATCGGTGTGCACCAGATGATTACGCACGTCGCTGCCGTGGTACTCATGTTGGTCGGTATTGAGCACCTCGCGCCAGCTGCCAGCCTGATTAACGCCAAAGCGATAAGCAGGGCGCGGCACAGGCGTAAAGTTGCTGACAACGATCACTTCGTTGCCGTCGCGGTCACGACGAACAAAAGCAAAGACCGAATGTTCAGCATCGTCCACCACCAACCATTCAAATCCTGACGGATCAAAATCAAGCTGATGGAGCGGCGTGTAATATTGATAGGTGTGGTTCAGGTCGCGTACCAGACGCTGCACGCCGTGATGCCAGTTGTCCTCGCCTTCCAGCAGGTGCCAGTCAAGACTGACATCGTGATTCCACTCTCTGCCCTGGGCGAACTCATTGCCCATAAACAGCAGTTTTTTACCTGGGAAAGCCCACATCCACCCGTAATAGGCACGCAGGTTGGCAAATTTCTGCCAGGCATCGCCTGGCATGCGGTCAAGGATAGATCGTTTACCGTGCACCACTTCATCGTGCGACAGCGGTAATACGAAGTTTTCGCTGTAGTTATACATGATGCCGAAGCTCATCAGATTATGATGATAACGGCGATGTATCGGGTCGAGCTTCATGTAGTCCAGCGTGTCATGCATCCAACCCAGGTTCCACTTATACCAGAACCCCAGGCCGCCACCTTCCGGGGGCCGTGAGACGCCAGGATAGTCCGTCGACTCCTCAGCCATGGTTACGGAGCCAGGTGCGACATGCCCCAGCGTACGGTTGGTATAGCGCAGGAAATTAATGGCTTCGAGATTTTCCCGACCACCGTACTGATTGGGAATCCACTCACCCTCGGCGCGGCTGTAATCGCGGTAAATCATTGAGGCCACGGCATCGACACGCAGGCCATCAATACCAAAACGTTCCATCCAGTAAAGCGCGTTGCCCGCCAGGAAGTTACTGACTTCACGGCGGCCAAAGTTGTAAATCAGTGTATTCCAGTCCTGATGATAACCTTCGCGCGGATCGCTGTGCTCATACAGTTCGGTGCCATCAAACTTCGCCAGGCCAAAGTCATCGCTGGGAAAATGGCCCGGCACCCAGTCCAGTAGCACATTCAACCCCGCCGCATGGGCGCTTTCGATAAAGTAGCGGAAATCATCACGGGTGCCGAAACGTCGTGTTGGCGCATACATACCCAGCGGCTGATAGCCCCAGCTGCCGTCAAACGGATGTTCGTTGATGGGGAGCAATTCGATATGGGTAAAACCCATCTCTTTGACGTAGGGCACGAGCTGCTCAGCCAGCTCTTTGTAGCTGAGCCAGAAGTTATCGTCGGTATGACGACGCCATGATCCCAAATGAACTTCATAAATGGAGATGGGTTTATCAAACGCATTCGCCGCTCTGCGCGAGGCCGGCATCTCCACCTTTTCTGGCAGGCCGCAAATCATTGAGGCGGTTTGAGGACGCATTTGGGCTTCAAACGCTAAGGGATCGGCCTTGATGCGTAACTGGCCATGCGCATCGATGATTTCAAATTTATAGAGTTGCCCGTTAATGGCACCGGGAACAAACAGCTCCCAGACGCCCATCTCCTGACGCAGACGCATCGGATGGCGGCGGCCATCCCAAAAGTTGAAATCACCGACAACGGAGACGCGGCGTGCGTTGGGTGCCCAGACAGAAAACCGCGTACCAATGACACCATCGATCACATCGCCGTGCGCACCTAAGGTTTCATAAGGTCGCAGGTGAGTGCCTTCCCCCAATAACCACAAATCCATCTCTTGTAACAACGGGCCAAAACGATAAGCATCATCAATCAGATTTTGCTGGCCATGCCAGTTAACCGCCAGTTGATAGCGAAAAGGATTTTTACGGCGAGGCACCACGCCACTGAAAAAGCCACGGGAATCATCGCACTTCAGTTGGACAAGTTTGCGCCCTGTTGAGGTTTCAATGACCCAGACTTCAAGTGCTTCAGGAAGCAGCGCCCGCACTTCGAGTCCGTTGTCTGTTTTGTGCATCCCTAGTAGTGAAAAGGGGTCGGAATAATTACCCGCAAAAAGGGCATTGATCGCCTGGCGATCGGGTAGCTCTGACATGACTTTCTTCCTGTGATAGTTGGCAGGCGAAAAGACCACGATGCAGATTTATCGCGAGTCTCGTGCGCTGCTCTTCATTGAGCCATGAGTACAGCGGCGTGGGTGCCAGAACGAAACGCCTGTCACCACGCGCCTCCTTGAATCACAACCAGTTCGCATTAAGCCTGTCTGCTTGATGCAAGGCCCGAAGTTGCGCCAGACACTTGTCCGGCAACGACCCAGACCTTAAATGATATTCACGCGACGTCTCAGGCGGATGCCGTCTACCTTAAACGTGATTTGCCGACTTGTGCTGCTTGCATTCCGTCCGGTTTAAGGTTGAAAACCCGTCACCGTCGTTTCTGCGCGAATCGGGTACACCATTAAAGGATATTTATGTATAGCGGATCTGCGTTTCACATTCTTTAATAAAATACGGCGTTTTTCTCCTGCAAGGATAAATCAGCACGTTTACCGCATCATTTTTGCCAGGAGAGGCCAGACTGAGAGAGGAACGTTTCACTGCCCGCCAGTCTGCCGTGCTGAGGCCTTCTGCCTCATAAGCATTTCACCCGTCAGTTTCAGCGCAGAGTAAAACAGTCACAGTTGTTGGTGTGTTGCCAGCGAGAGACGCTTTTTGTCGCCTCGCGTGACCGATGCACGTTGCTAAAAACGGCACCGCATCATGTCTTGTCAACGTCGCTTTACCCACTACGCCAACCCTGTCGTTGATAAAACAAAATCCTTAACTCACGTTACGCCTTTGTTAAAGGATAGCTTGATGGCGGACGTTATCAGTGCAGAAAAGCAAAAATTTATTTCTAAACAGGCAAAAAGGGGAAGCGGATCACTTCGTGATCGTAACGGTAGAACGGTTTGCAGTGATTTGTGGGAAAAAGACCGGGAAAGCCCGGTCTTATAGGTAATTCAGATTTAGTCGATTAGCAGGCGCAACATACGACGCAGTGGCTCAGCCGCGCCCCAAAGCAACTGGTCGCCCACGGTAAAGGCAGAAAGGTATTCTGGCCCCATATTCAGTTTGCGCAGACGACCGACCGGCGTGCTCAACGTGCCGGTAACGGCGGCAGGCGTGAGTTCACGCATCGTGATCTCACGGTCGTTAGGCACCACTTTCACCCATTCATTATGGGCGGCCAGCAGTTGCTCGATTTCCGCCAGCGGCAGGTCCTTTTTAAGCTTCAGCGTAAAGGCCTGGCTATGGCAGCGCAGCGCACCCACGCGGACGCACAGCCCGTCGACAGGAATCACGCGTTGGGTTGCCAGAATCTTGTTGGTTTCAGCCTGGCCTTTCCACTCTTCGCGGCTCTGACCGTTTTCGAGTTGCTTATCGATCCAGGGAATCAGGCTGCCCGCTAACGGCACGCCGAAGTTATCCGTCGGCAATGTGCCGGAGCGAGTGAAATCCGTTACGCTACGCTCGATATCCAGAATCGCTGAAGCCGGATTTTGCAGAGAGGTGGCGACGTGATCGTGCAACATGCCCATTTGCGTTAACAGTTCACGCATATGACGCGCACCGCCGCCAGAGGCAGCCTGATACGTTGCCACGGACGCCCACTCCACCAGATCCTGCGCAAACAGGCCGCCCAGCGACATTAACATCAGGCTGACGGTGCAGTTGCCGCCCACAAAGGTTTTCACGCCGCTGTCGATGCCCTGACGGATAACCTGGTGGTTAACCGGGTCCAGAATAATGATGGCATCGTCTTTCATGCGTAACGTGGAGGCCGCATCAATCCAGTAACCGTTCCAGCCGCTGGAACGCAGCTTTGGATAGACCTCAGAGGTATAGTCGCCGCCCTGGCAGGTAATAATGATATCCAGCGCCTTCAACGCCTCAATATCAAAAGCGTCCTGCAATGTCCCCTGCTGTTTACCGGCAAATGCCGGGGCCGCCTCACCGTGCTGTGAAGTGGAGAAGAAGACCGGATTGATCACATCAAAATCACGCTCTTCGCTCATGCGGGACATCAGCACTGAGCCAACCATTCCGCGCCAACCAACTAAACCTACATTCTTCATGTCATGTCCGTTTCAGGATGATCTACACCTGACTTTCTTATCGAAGGGAAAAGTGTCGTGGTACTCTCACGCCACTCTGCGTAATAATCAGCATTGCCTGTGTTGATTAACTCTACAAAATGCAGCTTTTCTGGCAAGTGAATTAATGTAATCAGGCCAACTTTTTCAGCAACAGTGCTAATAACCTGACTTTATCTATAACGAGAAGACCTAAAACGAATGACTGAAATGATCTCGGCAACAATATTATTGTTGTTAATAATGGATCCATTAGGCAATTTGCCGATTTTTATGTCGGTTTTAAAGCATCTGGAACCGAAACGTCGGCGAGTTGTGCTTATTCGCGAAATGTTGATTGCGCTCATTATCATGTTGCTGTTTTTGTTTACCGGCGAGCGAATCCTGGCCTTTCTAAACCTGCGCACCGAAACCGTGTCTATTTCCGGTGGCGTTATCCTGTTTTTAATCGCCATCAAAATGATTTTCCCGTCCCCTGAAAGCAGCAGCACAGGCTTACCTGCCGGAGAGGAACCTTTTCTGGTGCCGCTGGCGATTCCCCTGGTCGCCGGCCCCTCACTCTTGGCGACCCTGATGCTGCTGTCGCATCAGTATCCTCATCAAATGTCGCATCTGGTGGGGGCACTGCTGATTGCTTGGGGCGTGACGGTCATGATTCTGCTGTTATCGGGGCTGTTTCTTCGCCTGCTGGGAGATAAAGGCGTAAACGCGCTGGAGCGCCTGATGGGATTGATTCTGATTATGCTGGCAACGCAGATGTTTTTAGATGGGATTCGCGTGTATCTGAAGTTATAGCGATGGCCGGTTTCAACCGGGCAGCCCTGCCCGGTTGAAACGCATCAGGAAAGCAGCGTGAACGCGATCATGCCCACGACGGCACCGACGGTGCCCAAAATGGTTTCCATGAGCGTCCATGTCTTTAAGGTTTCCCCTTCTGTCGCCCCGGTAAATCGCCCAAACAGCCAGAAGCCTGCATCGTTAACATGGCTGATAATAATGGAACCGCCACCGATACAAATGGATAAGGCCGCCAGCTGCGCGCCGTTATAATGCAGCGGCTCAATCACAGGCATGATTAACCCTACCGTCGTCAGACAGGCAACCGTTGCCGATCCCTGAATCACACGCACCGCGCCTGACAGAATAAAACAGGCCAGCGCAACGGGCAGACCAGCACCGGTCAGGGCATTCCCCAGCACCGGCCCGACGCCAGAATCGACCAGCACCTGTTTAAAGACGCCGCCCGCACCAATCACCAGCAAAATAATGCCCGCAGGCTGCAGGGCGCTGCCGCATATCTGCATCACTTTCTCTTTGTCCATGCCCTGACGATAAGCCAGGCCGTAAATGGCAACCAGGCAGGCCAGCAGAATGGCGATGAAAGGATGTCCGATGAACTCCAGCCACTGGTAAAGCGTGGAGCCTTCGGGGGTGAAGCGCGCGCCAATGGTTTTGAGTCCAACCAGCACCAAAGGAAACAGGATTAAGGACAGGCTGAAACCAAAAGAGGGCAGCTTGTTTTCATCAATATCGGGCTGATGATCTTCAGGTGGCGCGCTGAACGACACGCGCTTAGCAATAAAATTACCAAACAGCGGTCCTGCAATCAGCATCCCAGGCAGGGCGGCACACAGGCCGATTAAAATCATCCAGCCGAAATCTGCATGCATTTGCGAGGCTAACAGCATGGGCGCCGGTCCCGGCAGCAGAAAGGCCGCGGCGGCCGCCACACCGGCAAACAGCGGAATCACCAGCTTCACCAGATTGTCGCCCGTGCGTCGCGCAACGGCGAAAGCGATGCTGATGAGCAGCACCACGGCGACTTCAAAGAAGAGCGGTAAGGCGCAGATTAACCCGGCGATGCCCATGGCAAAGTGAGCGCGGTTTTCGCCAAAGGTTTTCAGCATGCGAATGGCAATCTGGTCAACGGCCCCGGTTTCATGCAGGATTTTGCCAAACATCGCGCCCAGCGCCACCACGATAGCCAGAAAGCCCAGCGTACCGCCCATCCCTTTCTGCATGGTTTCTGCAATTTTCTCCAGTGGCATACCGGATAACAGCCCGGCCCCGACCGATACCACCATCAGGGCGAGAAAGGCATGCATACGGGCTTTCATCACCAGAAAAAGCAGCAGCAGGACAGAGCCTGCTGCGGTCAAAATAAGTGTCGCGGTATTCATGGCCTAGCCTTGATTGATAGCGTCCTTGATAGTCGCAACCGTAGCCGCCACAACCTCGTCCAGCGGGTTCGCGATATCCACGACCAGCACATCTGTCTCGTCACTGCCCGGCTCTTCCAGGGTGGCAAACTGTGTTACCAGCATTTGCGGCTTAAAGAAGTGGCCTTTGCGCGCTTTCAGGCGGGATTCGATGGTATCGAAATCCCCTTTCAGATAGACAAAACGCAGGTTGTCATTGCCCTGGCGCAGAATATCGCGGTAATGCTTTTTCAATGCAGAACAGACGATGATCGAGATGGCCTGAGTCCGCTGCATGGCGAAAGCCGCATCGTTCAGCGCCTGTAACCATGGCAAACGGTCATCATCATTCAGCGGATGACCTTCTGCCATCTTCAGAATATTGGCGCGCGGATGGAGGAAATCACCATCCAGAAAAGCGGTATTTAACTGGTGGGAAACCTGGTTGGCGACAACGGATTTACCGCTGCCTGAAACACCCATCAGAATAAAGACGTGATGTGGCGTGGATTGCGTTGTCATTTTTTCACTCCGGCAAGTTCAGCTTGCCATGTTACCGATAACAATGATGGATGACATTGTCCTGGCGGTATTACACGCTGGCAACCTTTTTACTTCACAAAGCGTTAAAGTGTGAGCTGACTCATAAAATCGTGTTAATCAGATACTGCCACCTTCCAGAATCTCAAATCCGATATCCAGCGGTTGGGTGACGCTGTGTTCACCGGCGATACGCGCCAGTAACAACGCGGCAGACTCACGTCCCATTCGGTCACGTGGCGTTAATACGGTCGCCAGCTGTGGCGTCACAACCTGACTAATATCATGGCCGTGGAAGCCAGCAATCGCCATCTGAGAAGGCACCTTAAGGCCCTGTCGCTGGCACTCAAACATCGCGCCAACCGCCAAATCATCATTGGTGCAGAACAGGCTGTCTGTTTGGGGATAACGGCGCTGCGCTTCACGCAGGAGATCGCCACCCGCACTAAAAGAAGAGGCTTCTTCCATCATCACGCTGCGCGGCGTTAAGCCGGCTTCACGCATTGCGGCTTCATAACCACGTTGCTTTTGCAGCGTACGCTCATCCAGGCGCGCGCCCAGATAAACGGTGTGCCGATGACCTTTGTTTAAAATCGCCAGCGTCATTTGCCGGGCCGCTTCGACATTGTCAAAGCCCACCGCCATATCAAGACAGGGGGTGACGCTGTCCATCATTTCAATAACCGGAATACCGGCCACTTCCAGCATGCGCAACGTTCCCGGCGTATGGGTACGCTCCGTGAGAATAACGCCGTCGATGTTCCAGCCCAGCAGCGAACGGAGCTGGCGCTCCTCTTTTTCCGGGTTATAGCCAAAGTGCGCCACCAGCGTCTGGTAACCGGCTTCATCGGTAACGGCTTCAATGCCACGCAGTACGTCGGCGAAAACCTGATTGGTCAGGGAAGGCAGTAACACGCCAATGGCCCGGCTGGTCGCATTCGAAAGCATATCAGGGGCACGATTCGGGATGTAACCCAGTTCATCCAGCGCCACGGCAATCTTTTCCCCCAGCGCAACAGACACTTGATCGGGATTGCGCAGATAACGACTGACAGTCATTTTGGTGATACCGATACGATCGGCAACGTCCTGTAAAACCGGTCTTTTCTTCTTCATCGTAAGCGCCTGGGTAGACCTGAAAGCAAATTACGACGAGTCTATCACTTTTTTACGGCCAGATTGCCAGTGGGGCGAGATATGCCCGCCCCACACAGCCTTACACCGGCGGCAGATCAAACAGCAGAACTTCTGCGTCGCTGTCGGCCTCAAGCACAAGACGGCTTTCATCCCAGACGGCAAAGGCATCGCTGTTTGAAGCTGGCTGACCATTCACTTTCACCTCGCCCTTCACGACCTGGACCCAGATACGGCGGCCCGCATCAAGAGTCACGCTGTCGCTATCACCCGCAGCAAACACCCAGCGCGACAATGTCATGTCCTGCCAGACTTTGAGCGAGCCGTCACGCGCGTCCGGCGTCAGAATAAACTGACGGCCCTGTACGTCCGGGAAGCGACGCTGAGCGTAGCGCGGCTCAATACCGGTGCGCTCTGGAATAATCCAGATTTGATAAAGGTGCAGGGGTTCGGTTTTGCTGGCGTTATATTCTGAATGACGCACGCCCGTACCGGCACTCATAATCTGAAATTCGCCCGCCGGAATCTGCTCTTTATTCCCCATGCTGTCCTGATGTTCAACCGTACCCGACAACACATAGGTCAAAATTTCCATATCTTTATGGGGATGCGTACCAAAGCCCTGGCCCGGGTCGATCACGTCTTCGTTAATGACGCGCAACGCCGAGAAGCCCATAAAATTCGCGTCGTGATAGTTGGCAAATGAAAAAGTATGCCAGCTGTCCAGCCAGCCATGATTCGCGTGACCACGTTCTTCAGCTTTACGTAAATAGATCATGTTCAAATCTCCTCAATGTTTTTTATAGTGTGGTATCAGGTGGAAAAGATTGATAGCTGAAAAACTTCACCTCTCTGTTCAAAAATTATGAACATTGAATGAAGGGTTGTTGAAAGGCGCTGAAGAAGGTGTCGCGGAGAGTGGGCAAAAAAAAGCCAGCACGTGGCTGGCTAAATAATACTGGAAGCAATGTGAGCAATGTCGTGCTTTCTAAAGTGTCGCTGACACCGGAGAACGCATAGCAATAATAATCATTATCATTCGCGTCTGTAAAGTCTTTTTGCGCATTATTTTCATTGACGTCCAACGTGAATTCCTTGATGTTTAAAGGGTTTATCGCGCCACCCACAAGGAAAATAGCCATGAGCCCAGTGACCATCCGTCATGCCATTCCCACGGATGCGCCCGCATTAACGCGCCTCTATAGTCAGCCGGAGACCCAGGCGGCGACGCTGCACTTGCCCTATCCATCACCCACGCTGTGGGAGCAAAAACTTAGCCATCCGCGCGCGGGCGTACATATGCTCGTGGCGTGTCTCGATGAGCAGGTTGTTGGGCAACTGACGCTTGAGGCCATGACGGCTGCGCGGCGTCGGCACTGTGCCACCCTAGGAATGGGCGTCGATCCGGCGTTTCATCGTCGGGGCATTGGCAAAGCTCTGATGGCGGCCATGATCGATCTGTGCGACAACTGGCTACAGATTACGCGTATTGAACTCTCGGTATTTACCGACAATGACAAAGCGATAGAGCTCTATCACGCGTTCGGTTTCCGGATTGAAGGCACCGCGCAAGGCTATGCCATGCGCGACGGTGCCATGATTGATACACATTATATGGCGAGACTGAAAGTATAGCGTGACGGGCAACCCCAAGGTTGCCCTTTTAAATCAATATCCTGCACTCAGATCGTCTACAGAGCGCGGATCAGAAGCCCCGTAGAGCGTTCCGTCAGGTCCAATCATAATACTTTGTGTACTGCCCATCGACGGCAGAACTTTCACATGCTGACCTTTGGCTTCCAGCAACCGCAAGGTATCCGGGCTGAACCCCTTCTCAACCCGCAGTTGATCGGGCAGCCACTGGTGATGGAAGCGTGGAGCATTGGTTGCCTCTGCCACGTTCATACCGTAATCAATGCTGTTTACCACCATCTGTAATACCGTCGTGATAATGCGGCTACCGCCAGGGCTGCCCGTTACCAGCCAGGTTTTCCCGTCTTTCGCCACGATAGTCGGTGACATCGAAGAGAGCGGACGTTTCCTGGCCTGCACGGCATTGGCTTCGCCACCGACTAACCCATAAACATTTGGCGTACCCGGCTTGGCTGAGAAATCATCCATCTGGTTATTCATCAGAATGCCGCTGTTACCGGCGACGATACCGCTGCCGAAGTAGGTGTTAAGCGTATAGGTGACAGCGACCGCATTGCCACTTTTGTCCACAACCGAAAAATGGGTGGTTTGGTTGCTTTCATACGGAGCCAGTTTACCCGGCTTGATGTCGCTGGACGGGCGGGCTTTGGCAATATCAATCTGCTGCGCCAGGGACTTCGCATAGGCTTTACTGGTCAGCGCCTGCCACGGCACCTTAACGAAATCCGGGTCGCCGAGATATTCTGAACGGTCCGCGTAGGCATATTTCTCCGCTTCCGCCATAACCTGCATCGCGTCCGCACTGCCGAAGCCCATTTTGCCCAGGTCAAAATTTTCCAGGATATTGAGGATCTGCACAATATGAATACCGCCCGATGAAGGCGGTGGCATGGAGAACACCTCATAGCCACGATAGGTGCCGCTGACAGGCTTGCGTTCAACCGCGTGATAGGCTGCTAAATCGGCTTTATTGATTAACCCACCATGCTGGGCCATTTCGGCAGCGATTTGATCGGCAATTTTCCCTTTATAGAAGGCATCCGGGCCTTGCTGAGCAATCAACTGTAAGCTGTGGGCCAGATTTTTTTGTACCAGACGGTCGCCCTTTATCCACGGCGTGCCATCTGGCTTATAGAAAATGGCTTTGCTGTTGGGATGCGTGATCAGCACTTCCTTTCCGTAGGTTTTCAGATCATCAGCCAGCGCATCGTTGACGACAAAACCGTCACGCGCCAGTTTAATGGCGGGAGCCAGCAGCTTGCTGAGCGGCAGCGTGCCATATTTGTTGACGGCTAAAGCAAAACCCGCCACGGTGCCGGGCGTACCTGAGGCCAGATGTGAAGTGAGTGAAAGCTTGCTATCGGCATTTCCCTCCTTATCCAGGAACATGTCGCGTGAAGCCGCCGCCGGGGCCATTTCACGGAAATCGATGGCCGTGGTCTGTCCTGATGCCGTGCGCAGCAGCATAAAGCCCCCACCGCCCAGGTTGCCCGCCTGCGGATGCGTCACCGCTAGCGCAAAACCTACCGCAACGGCGGCATCCACCGCGTTACCGCCCTGGCGCAGGATATCAACGCCGACCTGGGTTGCCAGCGCATCCACTGAGGCCACCATACCGTTATGCGCCTTAACCGGATGAAACGTATCGCTGTCGATACCATAAGAGACTGGCGGTGCCTGAACCGGCGCGGCACCCGCCCCGGTCACAACAGTAAAACTCATCAATAATGACCAGCCCAGCTGGCGAAGTTTGCCTTGCATCATCATGTTGTTTCCACTCCCCACTTTTATTTACATTTCTTTATTCTTTATGTAACTGACTACAAACACAGTCGAATATCAAGAAGTAACGCAAATTCAGCGCACTCCTGGAGCAGTAATTTGAACTCGTGCATAAACTTATCTGCACGACCCCGTGACCCGATTCGGGCATGCGCACACAGCATCCGGTCGTTTACTGGAGGATAAAAATGAAAAAGTGGCTTATGGTTTTCGCCGCCCTGTTGCCGTTAACCGGCATGGCAAACATGTTGAATAAGACCAACAATCCTAATCAACCTGGCTATAACCCCAGCCAGCAGCGAATGCAAACGCAGATGCTCAATCAGTCGCAGCAACAGCAGAATAAACTGCAGCAGGACCAGCAGCGTCAGAACCAGGATTTACAGCGGAAATTGCAGGAACAGCGGGACAGTGCCCAGCAGCGCGTAATTAAATCGCAGCCGGGCCAGCAGCAGAATCAACAGACTCAACAGAATTCGTATTAACTAAAATCGGGGCCAATCAGGTCGATGCTGTCGGTACAGATGGCATCGACGCCCCATTTCAGCAGCGTTCTGGCCCGGTCAGGGCTGTTGACGGTGTAAACCAGAATACGCAGATCGGCCTCTTTTAGCTCTGCCACCCGCGCTTCGGTTAAAACCTTGTGATTCAGATGAATTGAGGTGCAGTCCAGCGCGCGAGTTTTCTCTTTCCATGCCGTATCCCAACTGTGAGATAACAGCCCACGCGGTAGCTGAGGCTCAGCCTGCATAGCGGCTTCCAGCGCCGCATACGAAAAAGAAGAAAGCAGCGGCAAGGTTTGCCCCTGCCACAGCGTTGCCGCTGCCTGAGCGATAGCGCGCCCGGTTTCCGCGTCCGTTCCTGTTGTGGGTTTAATTTCGATGTTTGCCATCATGCCATGCTGACGGCAGCGTTCTGCCACCTCATCCAGCCGGGCAAGTTTTTCGCCCTGGAAGACGTCACTAAACCAACTGCCAGCATCGAGTTGCGACAGCTTGTCCCATAGCAGCTCACCGGCAACGCCCCAGCCGTTACTGGTGCGATCTAACGTATCGTCATGCAGCAGGAAGATGTGCGCATCGGCCGACAATTTGGCGTCAAATTCAATCATCAGATGGCCATATTTTGCCCCCACATCAATCGCCGCAAGAGTATTTTCCGGGGCGAGTTTGCCACCGCCACGATGGGCGACGATCGACGGATAAGGCCACAGTTTTTTGCTCATTCCAGACGTTTCCCGTGCGTTGAATCGAAGAAATGTAGCGACCCTACAGGCAGATGTAACCATAAGGTACTGCCTGCTTCAGGGCGCTCGCTGTGTGGCAAGCGTACCACTAAACGCGCCTCACCGATGCGGCCGTGTGCCAGATTATCCGCGCCCAACATTTCCAGGGTTTCCACCCGGAACGGAATGCCGCCCTGCTCCTGGCTGGTGATCTGAATATGTTCGGGTCGGACGCCCAGTACCACAGGACGATTGGCCCACTTCGCTTTCCCCTCGCCAACGGCGATGCCGTGAGAGGCATCAACCGTAAAGCGTGAGCCATCCTGGCTGATATTGCCATGGATCAGATTCATGGCCGGTGAACCCATAAATGAAGCCACAAACTGGCTTGCTGGTCGTTCATAGACCTCAACCGGTGTGCCGATCTGCTCAAGAATCCCTTTATTCATGACCATAACGCGCTGGGCCAGCGTCATCGCCTCTACCTGATCGTGCGTCACGTATAAGCTGGTGGTTTGCAAACGACGATGCAGCTGCTGAAGCTCCAGCCGCATCTGAACGCGCAGTCGGGCATCAAGGTTAGAGAGTGGCTCATCAAACAGAAAGACGGCTGGCTCACGCACAATGGCGCGTCCCATGGCAACGCGCTGGCGCTGCCCACCGGATAACTCGCGTGGACGGCGCGTCAGCAGATGATCCAGCTCCAGGCTCCGCGCGGCTTCCAGCACCCGTTGACGAACCTGTTCTTTGCTCATGCCGCGAATTTTCAGGCCATAGGCCATGTTCTCTTCAACGGACATATGGGGATAGAGCGCATAGTTTTGGAACACCATGGCAATGCCGCGATCTTTCGGCTCTTCATGGGTCACGCGTTTATCGGCTATATAGATATCACCAGAGGTTACCCGTTCGAGTCCGGCGACCATGCGCAACAGCGTGGATTTGCCGCAGCCGGAGGGGCCAACCATAACCATAAACTCACCGTCATTAATCGTGACGTTGAGCGGTTGGATGATCTGATTTTTACCGTCGTAAGACTTGGTCACCGCCTGAAGGGTTACGCCTGCCATCTCTATTTCTCGCTCTCAACCAGACCACGCACAAAGGCGCGCTGCATAACAAATACCACCACTACCGGTGGAATCAGGGTTAATAACATTGCCGCCATCACTTCGTTCCACTGGGTCGGCGAACCACTGGTGGAGATCATGCTTTTGATCCCGGCCACGGCGGTGCCCAGGTTTGCGTTATCGATAATTAACAGGGGCCAGAGATACTGGTTCCAGCCGTAGATAAAGGTGATAACGAACAGCGCCGCCAGGTTGGTTTTCGACAGGGGCAGCACAATGTCCCAGAAAAAACGCATCGCGCTGGCACCGTCAATGCGCGCCGCTTCGATTAACTCATCCGGCAGCGACATAAAAAACTGCCGAAACAGAAAGGTGGCGGTGGCCGAGGCCATCAGTGGCAGGGTCAGCCCGCTGTAGCTGTCCAGCAGGTTGAGATCGGCAATAACCTGCACTGTCGGGAAAATACGCACTTCGACCGGCAGCATCAGGGTGATAAAGATCATCCAGAAGAACAGTGAGCGCAGCGGAAAACGAAACCACACCAGCGCAAAGGCCGACAGAATCGACACCAGGATTTTGCCAATGGTTATCCCCAGCGCCATGATAACGCTGTTCATCAGCAGCACACTAAAGGCCGGGCCGTTGCCGTTCACGCCGCGCGTCCAGATGTGCGAAATGTTTTCCCACAGGTGCGTGCCGGGAATCAGCGTCATCGGGACGTTATACACGGCGTCGTTATCCAGGGTTGCCGCCACAAAGGCGACATAGAGCGGAAACAGGATGGTCAGGATGCCGAGCACCAGCACCACATGGCTGAAAATGTCCAGCCCGCGACGATTTTCAATCATTGGTATTGCACCTTACGCTCAACGAAGCGGAATTGAATGACCGTCAGGCCAATAACCAGCAGCATTAACACCACGGACTGTGCCGCTGAAGAGGAGAGATCCAGGCCGGTAAAACCTTCCCGATAAATTTTATAGATAAGCGTCGTCGTCGCCTGTACCGGGCCACCGCCTGTCGCGGCATCAATGACCGGGAAGGTATCGAAGAAGGCATAAATCAGGTTGACCACCAGCAGAAAGAAACTCACGGGCGTGATCAACGGCAGCGAAATCGAGAAGAAGCGACGCACCGGGCCTGCACCATCAATGGCGGCGGCTTCAACCAGTGACTTCGGTATCGACTGTAATGCGGCGAAAAAGAACAGGAAGTTGTAGCTCATCTGTTGCCACACCGAGGCCAGCACCACCAGAAACATGGCCTGTCCGCTGTTCTGAGCAAAGTTCCAGTTATAACCCATGTGGTTAAGCAGATAGCTTAATAAACCCAGACCGGGGCTGAACAGGAACATCCACAACACGGCAGCAATAACCGGCGCCACCGCGTAGGGCAGCAACAGCAGCATCTGATAGAGCTTACGCAGGCGCACCACGTAGTCCACCAGCGCGGCCAGCAGTAACGATGACACCATGCCAAAGAAAGCCACCATGCCGCTAAACTTGATGGTGGTCCAGAAGGTATCCAGATAAAGACCGTCGGCAAACAGCCGTTTGAAGTTGTCCAGCCCGACAAAGGTACTGGAGATACCGAAGGGATCAAGATTTTGCAGGGAATACCACAGGGCTTCACCGGCCGGCCAGACAAAGAAAATAGCGGTGATCAAGAGCTGCGGCAGCACCAGAAAATAGGGTAACAGTCGATTGCGAAACACCGGGCGAGAGGGAGACATAGCGTTCTCTGACTTTTAAGGAAAAAAGGCCAGCCGCAGCTGGCCCTGCAGAACGGATTACTTATTCTGTTGCTCGAAACGACGCAGCAGTTCGTTACCACGCTTCACTGCACTATCCAGCGCGGCCTGCGGCGACTGCTTGCCGGTCCAGACGCCTTCCAGCTCTTCATCCAGAATGGTACGGATCTGCGGCATATTCCCCAGACGCATGCCTTTGGTATAAGGCAATGGCGGCTTGTTCATCATCTGGCGAATCGCAATATCGGCACCTGGGTTTTTCTCGTAGAAGCCTTCTTTCTTCGTCAGCTCATAAGCGGCAGTGGTAATCGGCAGGTAGCCGGTTTTCTGATGCCATTCCGCCGCAATTTTTGGCTCGGTGAGGAATTTCATAAATTCCGCTGCGCCTTTGTAGGTATTGGCATCTTTGCCCTTCATGACCCACAAGCTGGCGCCGCCGATAATGGCGTTCTGCGGTGCATTCGGGATATCCGCATCGTAAGGCATCATGCCGACGCCGTAGTTAAATTTGGCGTAATGGCGAATATCCGCCAGCGAGCCCGATGAGGCCGTGGTCATGCCGCAGTCACCGTTATAGAACTTGGCGGTCGATTCGTCTTTACGACCAAAATAGGTGAAGTCCCCTTTCTTGTTCATATCTTCCAGTAGCTGGATATGACGAACCTGAGCCGGTTTGTTGAACTCCAGTACCGCATCGGTGCCGTCGAAACCGTTATTTTTGGTGGCAACCGGCAGGCCGTTCCAGGCGCTGAAGTTTTCAATCTGAATCCAGCCCTGCCAGCCGCTGGCATAACCGCAACTCATGCCGGATTTACGCAGTGCAGCCGCATCCTTAGCCAGTTCCTGCCAGGTTTTGGGGGCCTGGTCCGGATTCAAACCTGCTTTTTTAAACGCATCTTTGTTGTAGTACAGCACCGGCGTGGAGCTGTTGAAGGGCTGAGAGATCAGCTGACCTTGTGCGTTGCTGTAGTAGCCAGCGACCGCAGGGACAAACTGCTTCTCATCCATTGGGATGCCAGCATCTTTGAACACCTGGTACACCGGCACGATGGCTTTGGAGGCCATCATCGTGGCGGTACCCACTTCATAAACCTGTAACAGAGCCGGGGCTTTTCCTGTGCGGACCGCAGCGATACCTGCCGCCAGACTTTGTTCGTAGTTCCCTTTGTACACCGGGACGATTTTGTAATCCGGGTGTTCCTGGTTAAAACGTTGCGCCAGTGAGTCAACCTCTTTGCCTAACTCGCCTTCCATTGAGTGCCAGAAAGGGATCTCAGTAGCGGCCATTGCATTACCACTGATCGCCAGACCGAGCAGTGCGCTCATCAGGCTACGACGAAAAGTAACAACGGACATAGAATTTTCCTGTTCAGGTAGGTACGCGCGTTATCACGCATTTTTTGCTCGCGAAGTAACATGACACGCTGAAATGACGGAAAAATAACAGTCAGATGACGGAAAAATGACAGCGGAATGTCAGAAGATGACAGGGATAAGCGGGATTAATGCATGAGGACGATACGACGAGGGCAGGAAAGGTGAGCCAGATAACTGAAGTGTGACAGCGCCCCACCCTCGAAACCCAAAAAAGCGATAACGAGAGTGAGCGCTGCCCGACATGCGCCTGGCCTGAGAGCCAGGCCTGCCACCTATGCGCCCAGATATGCGCTGCGCACGGCCTCATTGGAAAGTAACGCCTCGCCGCTGTCCTCCAGCACCACGTGACCGTTTTCCAGCACGTAACCCCGATCGGCCAGCTTCAGAGCCTGGTTAGCATTCTGCTCTACCAGGAAAATCGTCATGCCTTCGCTGCGTAACTGCTCAATCGTATCGAATATTTGCTGAATAATAATCGGCGCCAGGCCCAGGGAAGGCTCATCCAGTAACAGCAGGCGCGGTTGACTCATCAGTGCCCGGCCAATCGCCAGCATCTGCTGTTCGCCACCCGACATGGTGCCTGCCCGCTGAATTTTACGCTCAGCCAGACGCGGAAACAGCGTATACACCCGTTCGATGCGTTGCAGATACTGCTGGCGGCTGGCAAAAAAACCGCCCATTGCCAGATTCTCTTCCACGGTCATGCGTGAAAACACACGACGTCCTTCGGGCACGATGGCAATGGCTTCGCGCATAATCCGCGCCGTTTGCCAGTCGGTGATGGCTTTACCATCAAAGGTGATGGTGCCGCTGGTCGCACGCGGTTCACCGCATAACGTGCCCAGCAGCGTGGTTTTGCCCGCCCCGTTTGCACCAATCAGGGTCACAATTTCACCCTGGTCAATATGCAGGCTAACGCCGTGCAGGGCCTGGATTTTTCCGTAATGCGCACTGACGTTATCAATGGTTAACATGGCCATATTACGCCTCTCCTAAATAGGCACGGATCACATCCGGGTTATTACGAATCTCTTCCGGTGTGCCGTTAGCCAGCGGCGTTCCCTGATTCACCACATAGATACGATCGGAAATCCCCATGACCAGCTTCATATCGTGTTCAATCAACAACACGGAAACCTTATGCTCACCACGTAGCTCGGCAATCAACTCATCCAGCTCGTGCGTCTCTCGCGGGTTAAGCCCGGCAGCCGGCTCATCCAGCATTAAAATCTCCGGGCGCGTCACCATGCAGCGGGCAATCTCCAGTCGGCGCTGCTGACCATAGGCCAGATTACCGGCCTGACGATTGGCCATGTCCAGCAAGCCGACGCGCTCAAGCCAGGTGGCAGCACGATCCAGCGCGTCGCCTTCACTGCGGCGAAAAGCAGGCGTTTTAATCAGGCCTGAAAAGACGCCGCTTTTCAGATGCTGATGCTGCGCGACCAGCAGATTTTCAATCACCGTCATTTCGCGGAACAGACGTACGTGCTGGAACGTACGCACAATCCCCATGCGGGCGATCTTCTGCCCGGATAAACCGGCCAGATTCTTGTCACGCAGCGTAATGCTGCCGCCAGTGGGCTTGTAGAAGCCGGTCAGACAGTTGAAGACGGTGGTTTTACCCGCGCCGTTTGGCCCGATAAGCGACACGATTTCCTGGGGTCGCAGTTCCAGCTTTACGTTGTTCACGGCTAACAGACCGCCGAAGCGCATCATCAGGCCCTCAACGGCTAACAAAGGCTGACTCATGCCTGCTCTCCTTGTTTACCCTGCCTGAGTTTCAGGTGCGGACGCTTCATGGGCAGTAAGCCCTGTGGACGCCAGATCATCATCAGCACCATCAATCCACCCAATACCAGCATGCTGTACTCATTGAGATCGCGCATCAGTTCACGTGAAACCACCAGCAAAATGGCGGCCAGAATAACGGCGAACTGCGATCCCATCCCGCCCAGCACGACGATGGCTAAGACAAAAGCAGATTCGACAAAGGTAAAAGATTCCGGGCTGACAAATCCCTGACGGGCAGCAAACAGCGTACCGGCAAACCCCGCAAAGGCAGCACTGATGGTAAAGGCCGTGAGTTTAATACGGGTCGGGCTTAAGCCCAGCGAGCGACAGGCAATCTCATCTTCACGCAATGCTTCCCAGGCCCGGCCGAGCGGCATACGCAGCAGGCGGTTAATCACAAACAGCGTCAGCACCACCAACAGTAATGCCACCAGATACAGGAAAATCACCCTGTCACTGGGATCGTATTTCATGCCAAAGACGTCGTGAAACGTGCCCCATCCACCTTCACTGACGCGGCGGCCAAACTCAAGGCCGAAGAACGTGGGTTTGGGAATCTGGGCAATACCGTTTGGCCCACCAGTAATCGCGGTGTTATTCAGCAGCAGGATACGGACGATTTCGCCGAAGCCGAGCGTCACAATCGCCAGATAATCGCCACGCAACCGCAACACCGGGAACCCCAGCAGCAGACCAAACGCGGCGGCCACTAAACCAGCCAGCGGCAGGCTCTGCCAGAAACCGAAACCATAGTAATGATTGAGCAGGGCAAAGGTATAAGCGCCTATCGCGTAGAACCCGCCGTAACCCAGAACCAGCAGCCCTGACAGCCCAACCACCACGTTCAACCCCAGGCCCAGCATGATGTAGATGAGCGTCAGCGTCGCGATATCAACGCTGCCGCGCGAGACCAGGAACGGCCAGATAACGGCGGCGGCGATCATCAATGCCATGACGAGCTTTTGCTTTGGCGTGGAACCATCAAAACCAGGCAGCACCAGGCCGCCGCTGCGTTTCAGCTTGCCCTGAAACAGCGGGCGCAGCAGCTGGAACAGGAACACCACCGCACAACCGATAAATATCCAGTTCCAGCGCACGCTACCGGCATTCACCACCTGCAGCTTCGTACCATTCAGATCGAGGCGCATTCCCATAAAGAACGCGGCCAGAACCAGCAGCATGACCGTAGAGATCAGTGCATTGACCAGACCAAGGCGTTTCATACTTTCTCTACCTCCGGACGGCCCAGAATACCGGTCGGCATCACCAGCAGCACCACAATCAGTAAGGCAAACGACACCACATCTTTATATTCGGTTGAGAGATAAGCCGAGGTCAGGGCTTCAGCAATGCCCAGCACCAGACCGCCGATCATCGCGCCGGGAATACTGCCAATGCCGCCCAGTACCGCTGCGGTAAAGGCTTTCATACCTGCCATAAAGCC
Source organism: Pantoea allii (assembly GCF_002307475.1). Taxonomy (GTDB): domain Bacteria; phylum Pseudomonadota; class Gammaproteobacteria; order Enterobacterales; family Enterobacteriaceae; genus Pantoea; species Pantoea allii. The sequence continues at coordinate 28,600 of NZ_NTMH01000051.1, forward strand.
GATAAACGGGTTGATCGAGCCATAAAACTGGCCTAACAGCACACCGGCCACTGCCGCCATCGCCGCACCAATCACGAAGGTGAGCGATATCACGCGGTCCGTGTTAATCCCCAGCAGGCTGGCCATTTTCAGGTCTTCAGCACAGGCCCGGCAGGCGCGGCCCATGCGGGAATAGCGAATAAACAAGGTCAGTGTCAGCATGGTCAGGAACGTCACCACCCAGATCACCACCTGCATGGTCGACAGCGTGGCCGCAAAACCATTGCTTTCTCCCAGCGTCCACTGGCCGGTAATGAGACTCGGCAGCGCAAGATCGCGTGAGCCCTGGGTCAGGCTGACATAGTTTTGCAGGAAGATAGACATCCCGATGGCGGAGATCAGGGCAATGAGGCGCTTAGAGGAGCGGACCGGCCGGTAAGCCACCCGCTCAATGCTCCAGCCATAGGCGCTGGAAATAATCACCGCCATCACAAAACCGGCGGCAATCATCAGCCATGTGGTATCAATGCCCATCATCATCAGGGCGGCAATCACGATAAAAGAGACATAGCTGCCGATCATATAGACCTCGCCATGGGCGAAGTTGATCATGCCAATAATGCCGTAAACCATGGTGTAGCCAATGGCGATCAGCGCGTAGGTGCTCCCGAGGGTTACCCCGTTGAACATCTGCTGAATGAAATAGAGAAACTGCTCGGACATAGTGAGGACCTACTCAGGAACCAGAAAACCCCTCTCCTGCCAGCAGAAGAGGGTTAGCAAGGCGAAGGCGGCACGACAGCGTGCGCATGGCCTTCGCCTGCTTCCCCGATCACCGGTCACGGGGAAGAGTCATTGCCTTATTTAACAGCGGTAGACGAACCGTCTTTGTGCCATTTGAAGACACCAAATTCAAAGCCCTTCAGATCGCCTTTCTGATCCCAGCTCAGGTCGCCCATGACCGTTGGAACAGGTGCGCCGGTTTTAAGGTTCTTCGCAATCGCATCGGGTTCATCGCTCTTGCTGCGCTCGATGCCGGTGACCAGAGACTGGATAGCCGCATAGGTGGTCCAGACGAAAGGTCCGGTAGGATCTTTACGGTTAGACGCGGTGTTGGCTTTAATGGCTTCAACAATCGCCTTGTTCTGTGGCAGCTGGTCGTAACGTTTTGGTAATGTGACGTACAGCCCTTCAGACGCATCGCCCGCGATGTTAGACAGCGAGGCATTGCCCACGCCTTCTGGTCCCATAAAGCCGGCCTTCAGGCCTGCGGCTTTAGCCTGGCGCAGAATCTGGCCCAGCTCCGGGTAGTAACCGCCGTAATAAACGAAATCCACGTTTTCTTTCTTCAGACGGGCAACCAGGGTAGAGAAATCTTTATCGCCTGCGGTGATCCCTTCAAACATCACCACGTTGCCACCTTTGGCTTTCAGGGTTTTCTGGACGGATTCCGCCAGGCCCTGTCCGTACTGCTGTTTGTCATGCACAACAGCGATACGTTTTGGTTTAATCACATCCAGGATGTAGTTCGCTGCGGTTGGGCCCTGATCAGAATCCAGACCGGTGGTGCGCATCACGTCTGCATAACCCCGTGCGGTCAGTTCAGGTGCCGTGGCGGCCGGGGTAATCATCAGCACGCCTTCGTCATTGTAGATGTCTGAAGCAGGCTGCGTTGAGGAAGAACACAGGTGTCCGATGACATATTTAATGCCGTCGTTAATCACCTTGTTGGCCACTGCAACCGCTTGTTTTGGGTCACAGGCATCGTCATATTCCACACCGACCAGTTTGTCGCCGTTTACGCCACCTTTGGCATTAATATCTTTAATCGCCTGTGCAGCGCCGGTAAATTCCATATCACCATACTGCGCGACCGGGCCAGTAGCGGCACCTACGATAGCTATTTTAATATCTTTCGCCATTGCCGCATGGCTCATCGCCAATGCAACGCATCCTGCCAGTAACGCGCGACCTGTCATTTTCATGCGAACTACCCCATCAGTTATGTCGTGTTTGTTGTGAGTGGTGTTATTTTCTGCCAGATAAAGTGGAAAACTGATTTAACAATAATGAGTTAGCACGCTTTTCTGGCTTTTATTAGTAATAAGGCTTTATATTTCAGACTATTAAACAGGAAGTATATTCTGTAAAGCAACTGACATATTCATGATTCGCAATGTTAAGCAGCATAATCATCTGGAGGCAATGCACAGCTTTTGCTTACCAGGCCAGCGCGTTATGCTGTCTTTAAAATCGGAATACCTGTTTATCACTATTATCCTGGCACTCGGTCGCGGTTTTGACCTGTTTTATTGCTTAAAATGTGTCGGGGTTCCGGTTACGGGAATTGACTACATTATCGGCTTTTTACACATACAGGTGTTTGTTATGAAGCTCACCATTATGCGTCTGACCTCGCTGACGCAGCAGGACCGGACAGACCTGGGGAAGATCTGGCCTGAAAGGGATATCGCACAGTTGGAGGCGTCGTTAAATGAAAGCCATCGTCTTTACGCCGCGCGCTTCAACGATCGTTTGCTGGCGGCATTGCAGTTAGAAATTTCAGGGATTCATGGCAAGGTGCATCATCTGACGGTAAGAGAGGCCACCAAACGGCGTGGTGTCGGTCAGTATCTCCTGGAAGAAACGATGCAGCAGAATCCATCGCTGAACGACTGGTGGATTGCCGATGACGGCAGTGACGATCAACGCATCCGGGCGGCGTTTATGCAGGCGTGTGGTTTTCGTGCGCAGGTTGACGGCTGGGTGAAATAACGCGCAGGCAGTAAAAAGGGCGACCTGAGGTCGCCCTGTCTCGTCAGGCTTCGATCGCCATTCGGAGTTTTTTCATCGCGTTCTTTTCAAGCTGTCGGACGCGCTCTGCGGAAACGCCGTAACGATCGGCCAGTTCCTGCAGGGTCGTTTTGTTGTCCTCATCCAGCCAGCGGGCACGGATAATATGCTGGCTGCGCTCGTCCAGGCCTTCCATTGCATATGTCAGCTTATCGGCCGCATGGGATTCCCAGTTATCCTCTTCAATGCCGTCGGCAAAATCAGAGGTTTTATCCTGGAGATACAGCACCGGGGCCATGGATTTGCCTTCGCCGCTTTCATCGTCAGCGGACATATCAAAGGTCATATCCTGAGCCGCCATGCGCGATTCCATTTCTCGCACATCTTTGCTGCTTACGCCCAGCTCACGCGCGACCATTTCCACTTCATCCTGATTAAACCAGCCCAGACGCTGCTTGGTTTTACGCAGGTTAAAGAACAGCTTACGCTGTGCCTTGGTGGTCGCCACTTTCACGATACGCCAGTTACGCAGCACGTATTCGTGAATTTCCGCTTTGATCCAGTGAACGGCAAAGGACACCAGACGGACGCCAACTTCAGGATTAAAGCGACGAACGGCTTTCATCAAGCCGATGTTACCTTCCTGAATCAGGTCAGCCTGAGGCAGGCCGTAGCCTGAGTAGTTACGAGCGATATGAACAACAAAGCGTAGGTGAGACAGGATCAGCGTCTTTGCCGCATCCAGATCGCCCTGGTAATGCAGCCGTTCAGCCAACGCCTTTTCCTCTTCTGCCGACAACATCGGCCAGGTATTGGCAGCCCGAACATAAGATTCCAGGTTGCCCAGAGGAGCAATAGCTAAAGTTTGCATTTCTTTGGTCATTCAAACCCTCACAAAATCAGTGGAATTGCCGCATCTTTCCTTAAGCGCACGTCACATTATGTCAACGTCGCAGGAAAACCAAAAGCAATCTGTGCTACTTGGAAAACAAAGTTATCCACAAGTTCAATTATAGCAGTGTATATTTTACACACAGATGACAGCGGGGCAACATCCTCTGCACCCATTGTCGGCAGCAGAGGATGATTATAACAAAAAAATGTTGCAGCAGTTTACTGGGGCGTAAATCGGCGTAAATGTTGTACCGTCGCCAGCCAGGCCGCAATCCATCCGATGATGGCCGCAATCAGCAACAGCAGCAGCGCCTCATCCCAGGAAAAACCTTCCAGAGAGAATGTCGTGCCAAACACCGACGCAACATGCGCCACGACGGATTGCAGACGCAGGACCAACACTTCAGACAGAATCAGCGATAATACCGCCCCGGTGAAACCTAATAACGCCCCGCCATACAGGAACGGACGCAGGATAAACCCATCGGTGGCCCCGATCAGCTTCTGTACGTTGATGGTATCGCGCCGGGCAAAAATGCTCAGCCTGACGCTGTTGCCAATCACAAGGAACACCGCCACGATCATTAAGATACCGATCATGGAGGCAATTTGTCCCACCAGCCCGGTCAGGGCCGCAAGACGGGCGAACCAACTGTCATCCATGCGCACTTCGTCTACGCCCTGCACTTTTGCCACCCTGTCGCGCAGGGTTTGCAGGGTGTCCGAATTCTGAAAGTTGAGCTTAGGCGTAATAATGACAACGGCCGGCAGAGGATTCTGCTCCAGCATATCCATCGCGCCACCAAAGCCTGACCAGTTACGGAATTCGTTCAGGGCCTCTTCACGCGTCAGATAGTTGACATGCTCCACGCCATCGACCTGCTTTAGCTGGGCCGTCACGTTTTCCGCTGCGGTGTCGTCCAGGGTTTTAGAGAGATAAACCGTAAGCTGCGGAGCCGGATACCATTGCGTGGCGGCCTGGCTGACGTTTTTCCACACCATATAACACACGCTGGGCAGCGTCAGAGAAATGGCGATAACCATCACCGTCAGCAACGTCGCCAGTGGCTGACGCCACATGTCAGACAACGTACCGCGCAGCGCATAGCGCCACTGCTCCTGCATGCCGCCGCGTAACGCTTTGCTTTTCGACGGTTGCTTCGCCTTCGGCGCTGTCGCGCGTTTATTGCGTTTATTGACCATCGTGGCCTCCGTGCAGGCGTCCTTTGTTCAGCGTCATCACCCGATAATTTCGGCGACCGATAAGCGCCACATCATGCGTCGCCATCAAGACCGTCACCCCAACGCGGTTAAACTCTTCAAACAGCCGCAGAATGTCTTCAGACAGGGCCTCATCAAGGTTACCCGTCGGTTCATCCGCCAGCAGTACCGCAGGTTTATTCACGACGGCACGCGCAATGCCGACGCGCTGCTGTTCACCACCAGAAAGTTGAATAGGATAACTTTTCGCTTTGTCGAGCAGGCCCACTTTGTCTAAGGCCGCGGAAACACGACGCCGGATATCCTCACCGCTGGCCCCGGATATGATCAACGGAATCGCCACGTTGTCGTACACGGAACGATCCATCAGCAGGTGGTGATCCTGAAAGATCATCCCAATCTGACGGCGCAGAAACGGCACCTCGCTGTTACGCAGACGTGAAATATCATGCCCGCTAAACCAGATTTGTCCGGCGCTGGGACGTTCAATGCCACAAATCAGCTTCAGCAAGGTACTTTTCCCTGCGCCAGAATGGCCGGTCAGAAACGCCATTTCACCAGGACGCAGATGAAAATCTACTCCCTGCAGCGCCTGACGTCCGCCGAGATATGCCTTACTGACCTCTTCAAAGCGAATCATCCTAATTAGTCCTCTCGGGCAAACAGTGCCTCAATAAAATCCTCGGCCTTGAAGGGCCGTAAATCTTCGATGCCTTCTCCAACACCGATATAACGGATAGGTATGCCAAACTGATCCGCCACCGAGAAAATCACGCCACCTTTGGCCGTGCCATCCAGTTTCGTCAGGGTAATGCCGGTCAGACCGACGGCTTCATTGAACAGTTTGGCCTGGCTGATGGCATTCTGCCCGGTGCTGGCATCAATTGTCAGCATGACTTCATGCGGCGCCTGCTCATCCAGCTTTTTCATCACGCGTGTGATTTTCTTCAGCTCTTCCATCAGGTGCGATTTGTTTTGCAAACGCCCCGCGGTGTCGGCGATTAAGACGTCAACGCCACGGGATTTGGCAGCCTGAATGGCGTCGAAAATCACCGAGGCAGAATCCGCGCCGGTGTGCTGTGCCACCACAGGAATGTTGTTGCGCTGGCCCCATACCTGAAGCTGTTCAACGGCCGCCGCACGGAAGGTATCGCCCGCCGCCAGCATGACCGACTTCCCTTCAGCCTGATACTGACGAGCCAGCTTACCGATGGTGGTGGTTTTACCCACACCGTTTACACCGACCATCAAAATGACGAACGGGGTTTTACCTTCAAGGTTGAGCGGTGCTTCGACTTTCGCCAGAATCCCGGCCATTTCGCTTTTCAGCAGGCCATAAAGCGCCTCTGCATCGCGAAGCTGTTTACGATCGGCCTGCTGCGTCAGGCTGGTAATAATGCGGCGCGTCGTTTCAACCCCCACATCCGCAATCAGCAGTTGCTCTTCCAGCTCTTCGAAAAGCTCATCATCGATCTTCTTGCCACGAAACAGGCCGATAAAACCCGAGCCCAGATTCTGGCGGGTTTTCACCAGGCTACGTTTCAGGCGGGCAAAGAAGCCTTCTTTCGTCGGACGATCCTGCTCCTGCGTCACTAGCGGCGCGGCGGCCAGGGGAAGATCGCTGACGGTATCGGTAGGTTCTGCCTGACCCGCATGGTGAGGCGCTTCCTCAACGGCATCCGCGCCCGCTAAAGCCAGCGCGGTCAGTTCGTCATCGCTCAGCGGTACATCCTCTGCCACAGGGGCAGGTTCTGACGTTAGGGTTTCAGGCTCGTGAGGCGTAACCTCCACGATATCCGCATCGGCCAGCGCCAGCGCGGTCAGTTCGTCGTCGCTCAGCGGTGCGTCGTCTGCCACAGGGGCAGGTTCTGACGCCACAGTTTCAGGTTCGTGAGGCGCGACCTCCACGATATCCGCATCGGCCAGCGTCAGCGCGGTCAGTTCGTCGTCGCTCAGCGGTGCGTCGTCTGCCACAGGGGCAGGTTCTGGCGCCACAGTTTCAGGTTCGTAAGGCGCGACCTCAACGATATCCGCATCGGCCAGCGCCAGCGCGGCCAGTTCATCGTCGCTCAGCGGTGCATCATCTTCCGCGGGAACGGGCGCAGGCTCAGTGGTTTTCGCCGGTGCAATCCCGCCCTCCTGCTGAGTCAACGCACGTTCAGCGTCTGACGCAGGGGGCGTCGGCTCTACTGTGGCGCCGGGAGCGAGGGGGCGTTGCGGTTCAACGACGTGTTCAGGGGTTGCAACGGTCTCTTCCGCATGGGTTTCCGCCTGACTTATTGCCGGGGCTTCCTGTTCTGGCTGCTGGACTTCCGATTGTGCAGTCTGTGATGTCTGCTCTTCCGTTGAGGATTGTTTCTCTTCTTCTTTGCCAAATCCCAGCCAGGAAAAAAAGCCTCGTTTTTTCTCTTTTGCCATTGTGTAACCACACTCCTCGATGGCTTCATCCCGGTAGCACAATGTACCCAGGGTTAAAAACAGTAATGGGTGATAAACGCCAGATGAGCGTCAAACCGCAGAATTATGCATAACAGCAGCAACGCTGTAGTCTAACACTTTCCAGCCAGCTCACCACAGCACCCTTTTTTAACGTTTCTTCTCATCGTTTCGCCCGTTAAACTACGCAACAAATTATGAAGATTTGTGAGCAAAATGATAAAACCTCCCCGTAAGACTGGTGGTGCAGGCCAAATCCGCATCATTGGCGGACAGTGGCGCGGCCGCAAATTGCCGGTGCCGGACAGCGCCGGGCTCCGGCCGACTACCGACAGAGTGCGCGAAACCCTGTTTAACTGGCTGGCGCCCTCTATTCAACAGGCCGACTGCCTGGACTGCTTTGCCGGTAGCGGCGCGCTAGGGCTGGAAGCCTTGTCGCGTTTCGCCGCATCGGCAACCTTACTGGAGCTGGAACGCCCGGTGGCGCAGCAGTTGTCAAAAAATTTGCAGACGCTACAGGCCGCTAACGGCAAGGTTGTGCAGACAAACACCCTCACCTGGCTGGCTCAGGACGGTAAACCCTTTCATATCGTGTTTATCGATCCCCCCTTTCGCCAGGGCCTGCTGGAACAAACGCTGCAACTGCTGGAGAATAACGGCTGGCTGACTGCTGATGCACTCATCTACGTTGAAAGTGAAGTCGAGTGCGGCGCACCGCCGGTTCCGGCGCACTGGAATCTTTACCGCGAAAAAATTGCCGGCCAGGTGGCCTATCGCTTATATCAGCGCCAACAGGAGACACACGATGTTACTTAATTTAGGACGCCTGCTGATGCTGTGCGTGTGGGGTTTTTTACTGTTTAACCTGATTCATCCTTATCCGAAGCCATTGACCTGGTTTATCAATGTGGCCCTGATATTTATGATTCTGATGCATGGTTTGCAGTTGGTTTTGCTGCGCACCACACAAGGCAAAGATGCACCGCCGATCGATCGTGTTACCCAGATAAAAGTCTTTTTGTTTGGCGTTTTCGAACTGGTTGCGTGGCAGAAAAAAAACTTCCCACGTAAGTAACATCAGTAATATCAGTAACATCGTCACGGCGGGCACCGGCCCCG
>NZ_NTMH01000052.1 GCF_002307475.1 Pantoea allii
CCGCCGTTAACCCTGGGTGGGCGTAAAACGAATAAAACGCGTGCCCTGCAGGGTAAGCTCCCCTTCCGTGCCCTTGTCCATCAAATGATAGTCGCCCTCGCTCACCCGCATTTTGATATCGCTTTCGCCGTTCAGCGGATGAAACCAGGCTTCATAGCGCATTTCGTCTCCGGCGATGACTTCACGCTCACGCGACCGGCGGCTGGAAACCGAAAACTCACGTTTGGTTTTCACTTCGACCGCCAGCGTACGTACCGGCGAAGCATCGTTAACGGCGGCCTCACGCCGCTGCTTGATGAACTGGCGGGTTGCTAAAACCGCAATAACAGCCAGTACAATAATTAAAAGGAGCGGTGGTTTCATACTATCCCAGCTTTATCAGGTTACAGAGGGTGTAGGTTACGTGCTAAAGCATACAACCAGACTTCACCGATTGTCACATCGTGCTGGCGTAACCTAGACTGATAGGAGTTTTTCAGGAACTGTCACCATTTTTGGTAAAAAGGGAGAAGCAATGCTCTGGTCCTTTCTCGCTGTACTTTTCTCCGGCTGGCTGTATGTGGATGCCTCTTACCGGGGGCCGCAATGGCAACGCTGGTTATTCAAACCGGTCACCTTACTGCTGTTAGTCGGGCTGGCCTGGCAAGCGCCGACGCGTAGCACCTCTGACTATCTGATTGTGGCCGGACTGGTCGCCACCCTCATCGGCGACACGCTGACGCTGCTGCCACGGCAGCAAACGCTCTATGCGCTGGGGGCGTTTTTCCTGTCGCATCTGCTCTATACGCTGTGCTTTGCCGCCAACATGACCATGAGTTTCTACTGGCCTATTCCGCTGACCTTTTTGATTATCGGGGTTGTCGTGATTGGTGTGCTGTGGAGTAAGCTGGAAACGCTACGCTGGCCGGTCTGTACGCTTATCGGTATGACGCTGGTCATGAACTGGATGGCAACAGAGCAGTATTTTTTCCGCCCGAGCGATTACAGCTTCTCGATTCTTGTCGGTTCTGCTCTGCTTCTGCTGGCCAATATTGTGTGGTTTATCAGCCATTACCGCCGCCGCTTTAGCGCGGACAGCGCCATCGTCGCCGCCTGCTATTTTGCCGGTCACTTTATGATTGTCCGTTCCCTGTGGATCGCCTAAGAAACCGTCACAATAAATCTGGAGATGGATGAAACCGTCGGGTGTAAGATAAGCTGTGGGCATGTTGCCCACGACTTCCGGAGGTTATATGCATCAACATCATGCTTGTGGCTGCGGTAAGCCCTGCGGCACGCACCGTGCCGCGAAACCGCTTTGTGCGATTCGCCCTGTCCGTTCCGGCACTCTCTCTATTATTGCTGCGACGCCCGAAACCGCTGACGGCAACGGTGGTGGTAGTGACTGCCCGTGTGCTGGCTCATCCGGCAGCGAAGCCGATGATGAAGGTGACCGACGACGGTCCTCTGATGCCTTTCAGTTCAGCTGGCTGGTCAGCGGTATGGACTGCCCCAGTTGCGCCCGCTCCATCGAAACCGCCGTTCGCCAACTGCCCGACGTTACTCAGGCCCGCGTACTGTTCACCAGCGAAAAACTGGTCGTTGACGCCCGTGCGCCGGTTCAGTCTGCAATAGAAGACGCCGTTAGAAAAGCCGGCTTCCAGCTCTCCTCAACCTCGGTTTCCGCCCCTGTGCCATCCCCATGGCAAACCTGTTTCCCCCTGATACTGCTTGCCGGGTTGATGCTAGCCAGTACGGCGCTCAGCCAGGTCAGTGCTGTGTGGGGCGATCGATTATTTATTCTGACCACGCTGGTTGGTCTGATTCCGGTAGCGCGTAAGGCATGGCAACGCCTGCGAACGGGTTCCGCCTTTACCATTGAAACCCTGATGACCCTGGCATCGGCAGGGGCGCTGTTGATTGGCGCTCATGCGGAAGCGGCTATGGTCCTGCTGCTGTTTCAACTGGGTGAACGACTGGAAGCCTATGCGGCAACCCGCGCACGCAGTGGTGTGAGCCAGCTGATGGCGCTGCGCCCCGAATCAGCCGTGCGCCTGCAAAACGGCATTCGCACTGAGGTTCCACTGACGGCGCTGCAGCCCGGCGACCGGATTGAGATTGCCGCCGGTGGTCGTCTGCCGGTAGATGGATGTTTAGTCGCTGAAAGCGCCAGTTTCGATGAAAGTGCCTTAACCGGGGAGTCGTTGCCGGTTCTGCGCTCGCGGGGCGAAAAGGTGCTGGCAGGCGCCACCAGTGTGGATCGCCTGGTGGAACTGGACGTGGTGTCAAAACCCGGCGAGAGTGCCATTGACCGCATCTTGCAACTGATTGAGGAAGCGGAAACCCATCGCGCACCGGTGGAACGTTTTATTGACCATTTCAGTCGACTTTACACGCCAGCGATTATGCTGTTGGCCCTGCTGGTCATGGTGTTACCGCCCCTGTTCGGCGCGGGCCCCTGGCTGCCATGGATCTATAAAGGCCTGACGTTACTCCTGATTGGTTGTCCCTGTGCGTTGGTGATCTCAACGCCCGCCGCCATTACCTCCGGCCTGGCGTCGGCGGCACGTCGTGGCGCACTCATCAAAGGTGGCGCGGCACTGGAGCGCCTGAGTACGGTGCAGACGATTGCGTTCGACAAAACCGGTACGCTGACAGAAGGTAAACCGCAGCTAACCCAAATTTTGCCGTTCGGCGATCTCACTGAAGAACAGATTCTGCTGCTGGGCGCAGCCGTGGAGCAGGGTTCAACGCATCCGCTGGCGACGGCCATCGTGGCCGCCGCACAGGCCCGAGGCTTGACTATCCCGTCAGCCACTCACCAACAGGCGATGGCCGGAAGCGGTATCAGGGCAGAGATTGAAGGCCAGCGCGTTGAACTGCTGGCACCGGCGCGCGTCAGCCTTCTGGACCCGCAGCAACAACGCCTGATTAGTGAGCAGGAAGCGCAAGGCGACACGCTCGTTATCCTGCTGCGTGAGGGCAAAGCGCTGGGTGCGCTGGCGTTGCGCGATCGCCTGCGCAGTGAAACCCCTGCCGCTTTGCAGGCGTTAAAAGCGCTTGGCATCAACAGTATTATGCTGACAGGGGATAACCCACGTGCGGCAGCCGTGGTGGCGCAGCAACTGGATATCGCATGGCACGCGGGCTTATTACCTGCCGACAAAGTTGAGAAGGTTCGCCAGCTCAGTCAGCAGCAGGTCGTCGCGATGGTGGGTGACGGCATCAATGATGCACCTGCCATGAAGGCGGCAACGCTGGGCATTGCGATGGGCAACGGCACCGATGTCGCGCTGGAAGCGGCCGATGCGGCTTTAACGCGCAATCAGCTTAGCCATCTGGCTCCGATGATCAGGTTGGCACGTCGTACCCGGGGCATTATTCGCCAGAATATTGGTATTGCACTGGGGCTTAAGGCACTGTTTCTGGTCACGACGCTGCTCGGTCTGACCGGATTATGGCTGGCGGTACTGGCTGATTCAGGTGCCACCGCGCTGGTCACGGCGAACGCGTTGCGGCTGTTGCGCTCGCGGGATTAACCCTCTGACGGCGGCAAACGCCGCCGTTATTCGCCCATCCCTTTCTTGATCAAAAACTGATAGGGCAGCGTTTCCGTTTGCGCGGCCAGCAGGCGATGTTCCATAAAACGGCAAAAACCGGGAATATCCCGCGTGGTTGCCGGATCGTCAGCGACGATCAGCAGCGTTTCCCCCTCCTGCATGCCGCGTACGGTTTTGCGCACCATCATGACCGGTTCGGGACAGCGCAGGCCTTTGGCATCCAGTTGATGGTCGGCGGAAGAAAATACATCACTCATGACGATCTCAATTCAGGTTGGCGGGCGCCTATTCTAGCGCGTCGGCCCTCTGACGCAAGGCGGTAACGATTGCGTTAAAATTAGCCATTGCATTAATAGCACAACAGGGTAAGATGCGGCCGTTTTTTGTTCATGAAACCGCCGGGCGCTGAATCCTCTACGCACGGCAATGGGTTCCCTCACCCCACCATTAAAAAGGCTTATTATGCTCGCATTTACACCGCGTCAGCGCACCTACGCGCTTCTTTGGCTGTCCCTGTTTCACCTGTTGGTGATTACCTCCAGTAATTATCTGGTGCAGTTGCCCGTTTCCCTGTTCGGCTTCCATACCACCTGGGGCGCGTTTAGCTTCCCGTTTATTTTCCTGGCAACCGATCTGACCGTTCGCATTTTTGGTGCGCCGCTTGCACGACGGATTATTCTGGCGGTGATGGTTCCTGCCCTGTTTATCTCCTATACCATTTCCAGCCTGTTTTATCAGGGCGAGTGGCAAGGCTGGCAGGCACTGCAACAGGTGAATCTGTTTGTCGCCCGTATCGCCTGTGCCAGCTTTATGGCTTATGCACTGGGCCAGATTTTGGATGTGCACGTATTTAATCGCCTGCGCCGTTTGCCGCAGTGGTGGGTAGCGCCGGGCTGCGCCATGTTTTTAGGAAATATCAGCGATACGCTGGCGTTCTTTTTTATCGCCTTTTACAAAAGCTCCGACCCGTTTATGGCGCAGCACTGGGTGGAAATCGCCCTGGTGGATTACAGCTTCAAGGTGCTGATCTGCATGGTGTTCTTCCTGCCCGCCTACGGTGTGTTGCTGAATGCGGCGCTGAAACGTCTGGCCGAACGCCAGGCTCAGCCACAGATACATTTCGGCTAACCGGCCATTCAGCCTTTCCTGACAATCCGCTAAAATCTTCTGACAATACTCAGGTTGCGTTTGCAACCTGATTCCTGTTGTATAAACGCCTGAGCGGAAATTTAAAAAGGGATTCTGATGCGTAATTTAGTGAAATATGCGGGAATTGGTTTGCTGGTCCTCGGCCTCGCGGCCTGTGACCAAAAGAAAGATGAAGCGGCAAACGACAACGGCGCATCTGCCAGTCAGTCGGCACAAACCGTGACGCTGATGGATGGCAAGTTAAGCTTCTCCTTACCACCGGGCATGTCCGACAAGAGCGGCAAGCTGGGTTCACAAAGTACCAACATGCACGTTTATGCTGATGAGAGCGGCGCGCGGGCAATTATCGTGATTGCGGGTGATCCCACCAACGAAGGTCTGGATGTTTTATCTCAACGTATGGAACAGCAGCAGCGTAACCGCGATCCGCAGCTACAGGTTGTCTCGAACAAAGCGGTGACGCTGGGCGGCGAACCCGCACAGCAGCTGGATACGGTGATTTCAGCTAACAACCAGACTTCATGGTCTTCGGTCGTGTTGGCCAAGGTGGACGGTAAGCTGATGACCATGCAGATTACGCTGCCGGGTCAGAATCAGCAGCAGGCACAAAGTGATGCTGAAACGGTAGTGAAGAGCATTGCACTGAAATAATTGCGGACGGGCGCTTGCCCGCCCTGCGCGTTATTGCCTGTTCCTGAACGCTAAGCCACGCACCGTGCGGAAGATATCACTCCGCACGGTGCGCTCATCATCTTGCCTGCTTTGGCTATCGCACCTGCTCGCGTGCCATGCGCCAGTATTCAATCAAACGCAGATAATTCTCTTTTACCGCCGTCACCAGCGCGTCGTCACCGATCTCATCCTGCAACCACTGGCGTGAAGGCTGAGCAAAGATAGTGCGTCCCACCGCGAAACCTTTTACCCATGGCGCTTGCGCAGCCTCGGCAAAACCGGCTTTCAGCTTCTCCTCTGGCGCATCCAGCCCAAGTAACAGGATGCCGCGACAGTGAGGGTCCTGCTCCTCAATCAGGGTGCCAATGGCCTGCCAGCTTGCCGTCGACAGAGGGGGTAATTTCCACCAGTCCGGCTTAATCCCCAGTCCATAAAAGTGGCTCATCAGCATCTGATAAAAGGCTTCATTATGATCCGGCTGGCTGTCTGGCAGAATCACCTCAAGCAGCAGTTCGTGCCCGCTTTTGTTGCAGCTTCTCCAGACATCCAGTAACAGGGCATCCTGCTCTTCCCGCAGTTCTGCACTGTCGTGAGGATGATAGAACACCAGACATTTCACCACGTGCTCTAACGGCCAGCTAATAAGCTGGGTGCCGATATTGCCGTGTTCAAGACGCAGGGGGCGCGATCCCGGTAGCTCTATCGGCCGCCCGATCCATCTGTTCTTGCCGGTAATGGCGTTAAGCGCCCTTTGACCAAAGGTCGTATCGGCCAGAATCCCGCTTTTCGTCTCTATGCCCGCCTGCTTTACCGCCTGCTCTGCGGCCTGCAACAGCAGAAGCTTGAGCTGCGAAATGCGGCTAACGTCAGCGCCCGCGGCCAGGGCCATATCGACCAGTTGCTTGCGATGGTCAAAGGCGAAAATATTGAGCTCAGGCCAGGCTTGCTGCCGGGACGTTACCCGGTGCAGGTGGGTCAGTTGGCTATCCAGATCAGGGCGTTTTACCGCCTTTTCACGGCTCAGGAAATCGTCCAGTTCCTCTCGGGTTGGCATCGCCGGGGCGCAACCGTGGCGTGAAACCACCAACGCACCACAGGCGTTGGCATAACGACAGGCCTGCTCCCAGCCCTCATCGTTTAGCCAGCCACGCAGCAGACCCGACATAAACGCGTCTCCCGCCCCCAACACATTTAACACCTCGACGCGTACGCCGCTGTGCAGCTTAACCTGATCCCAGCTTTCCGGAATCTCGTTTTCAAAGACAACGCATCCCATTGCGCCCCGTTTACAGACCAGCGTGGCACGGCTGACCTCGCGCACCTGTCTGAGTGCCGTCAGCGTGTCAGTGCTGCCGCCCGCAATATGAAACTCTTCTTCGGTGCCGACGATAAGATCGAAGTAATGGACGACCTCCTGCAGTTGCGCCGTCACCTCGGACGAGGCAATGAAACGTGTTTCACCATCACCCAGCGAGGTTAATCCCCACAGCACCGGGCGATAGTCGATATCCAGCGCCGTGCGCAGACCGTTTTTGCGGGCAAAATCCAACGCTTTCAGCACGGCGGCACGCGTTTGAGGATGCGATAAGTGAGTGCCGGTTACCGCCACTGAGCGTGAAGAAGCAATAAAGGCCTCATCAATGTCCTCTGGCACCAGCCCCATATCGGCGCAGTTATCGCGATAAAAGATCAGGGGAAAGGTCTCTTCATCTTTAATACCGAGAATGACCAGTGCGGTCAGACGCTTTTTATCGGTTATCAACGCATCCGTATTGCAGCCCACACGTTGCAGGCTCTCACGTAAAAACCGGCCATTATGCTCATCGCCAACGCGCGCCAGCATGGCCGATCGCAACCCCTGAATGGCCGTGCCGTAAGCGACATTACCCGACGAACCACCAAGATATTTGGCGAAGGACGTGGTGTCCTCCAGCCGCGCGCCAATTTGCTGACCATAGAAGTCGACGGCGATGCGTCCAATACAAATCACATCAAGACGCTTCTGTTGTGTACTCATACTTCTGGTTTCCTTCTGTGATGAGCAGACACTGCGGACAGGTTGAGGATCGAGGTCTGAAGGTGTCTGGTTAACGATAAATGCAGTATGAGGAACAAATATTCCAAATTCAATTCAAAATGAAACTTACAATGCGATTATGTGAACCAGTTAAAAATCTATTATTCCCTGACGACCGATCGTGCAGTCGGGCAACTTATCTCGCGATGCCCGTGCCACAAGGCGAGCGGCTTTGCGCTCGCTTTCGTGACGCGACAGCGGGGATGAAATGAAACGCCATAAAAATATGTAACTATTACTAAACATTCCAGTTCCCCCTGTAATCTGATTCGCCACAGATGATTCAGGAATGTAAATTTGATCCCACTCGCAAAATGAAATATTTCTTCTGTAATGGTGTTTTATGAAAAATGCATTTGTTTATAATCCACTGACATTTCAGTTTTCCAGATCGCGTTCTCCGTTCCGCCTCACCCGTTGCAGCGGATGGGCATAAACCGCCGGGCAAGAACGAGCACGGCATGTGGCATACGCATCTGGCGCAGGCCAAAAAAGCGTGATTTCCGGGCCGTTTAACGGCTCATGTGTCTTATCTCCGATTTAACCCTACAGGTGTAATTATGACGTTGAAACTTGGTGTGATTGGAACAGGTGCGATTGGTCAGGAACACATTCGCCGCTGCAACAATGTCTTACAAGGGGCAAAGGTAGTGGCGGTATCCGATATCAACGTTGAAGGGGCTAAGGCTGCACTGCAACGACTGAATATTGATGCAGAAGTGCACCAGGATGGCTTTGACGTGATTCACTCACCCAATGTCGATGCGGTGCTGGTGACCTCATGGGACCCGACCCATGAAGAATTTACCCTGGCAGCCATTGCGGCCGGTAAGCCGGTCTTTTGTGAGAAGCCGCTGGCGATGAGCGCAGAAGGCTGTCGTCGGGTGGTAGACGCAGAAATCCAACACGGCACGCGGCTGGTTCAGGTCGGGTTTATGCGACCTTACGATGCCGGTTACCGTGCGTTGAAGAAAGTGATTACTGACGGTGAAATCGGCGAGCCGCTGATGCTGCATTGCGCGCACCGTAACCCGACGGTGCCGGAAAATTACAATACCGAAATGGCCATCACCAATACCTTAATTCATGAACTCGACGTCCTGCGCTGGCTGACGAGTGACGATTACAAAAGCGTGCAGGTGGTTTTTCCACGCGTCACCGCCAAAGCCCATTCGCATCTGAAAGATCCACAAATCGTCCTGTTTGAAACGCAGAAAGGCGTGCGCATTGACGTAGAAATCTTTGTGAACTGTGCCTATGGCTACGATATCCAGTGTGAGGTTGTCGGTGAGGAAGGCATCGCCAGACTGCCAGAGCCTTCATCGGTGCAGCTGCGTAAGCAGGCCAAACTGTCCAACACGATTTTAGTCGACTGGAAAGACCGCTTTATTGAGGCTTACGACGTCGAGCTGCAGGCGTTTATCAACGACGTGAAAGCGGGCCAGTTAACCGGTCCTTCTGCCTGGGATGGCTTTGCTGCCTCGGTGGCTGCGGATGCCTGTATCAAAGCACAAAAAAGCGGTGCCATTGAACCTATTGAAATGCCCGCCCGTCCGGCATTTTACAACTAATCCCTATCGCCATAAGCAGGTAACCGATGAACAACGATAACGTTAAGCTGGCGATAGCGCCCATTGGCTGGACAAATGACGATATGCCGGAGCTGGGCAGTGAAAACACCTTCCAGCAAACCGTGAGTGAAATGGCGCTGGCAGGCTTTACCGGCAGTGAAGTTGGTAGCAAATACCCGCGCGATCCTGCCATTTTGAAACCGATGCTCGACATTCGTGGCATTCAGATCTGCAACGCCTGGTTCAGCACTTTCTTTGCTCAGGGGGATAAAGCTGAAACCCTTGAGGGATTCACGGCCCACATGAATTTTCTCTATGACATGGGTGCCCGCGTCATCGGCTGTTCCGAACAGAGTAAAAGTATTCAGGGCACAACGCTTGCGGTGCTGGACCATAAGCCTGTCTTTAATGACGATGAGTGGCAGCGCACGGCGGAAGGTTATAACGAGCTGGCCGCGCTCGCGGCCGCCAAAGGTATGCGTGTCTGCCTGCATCATCATATGGGTACGGCTATTCAGACGCCCGCCGAAATCGATCGTTTTATGGCGTTAACCCATGACGAGGTGGGCTTGCTCTATGACACCGGCCACATCTACTACTCCGAAGGTTCACAGGACGTCATGCTGACGGTGCTGAAAACCTACCTGCCGCGCATTTTTCACGTTCATCTGAAAGATGTGCGGGATGAGATTGTTGCTGAAGTACGGGACAAGCATCTGTCATTTCTGGATGGGGTAAAAAAGGGCACGTTTACCGTACCGGGCGATGGTGTTATTGATTTCAAACCGGTTTTCAAAATTCTTGATGACTACGGCTATAAAGGCTGGATGGTCGTTGAGGCCGAGCAGGACCCCGCGCTGGCCAATCCGTTTGAGTACGCGATTAAAGCCAGAAAGTATATTCGCGAGAACACCGGGCTGTAAGCCGGTATCGGTGCCTGAGCAACGCGTTATACGCTTATCAGGCTGCGCCCAATGTTGTCTCCGGGCGCAGCCTTTTCACGTCGGTAGAGCTGAAACCGCCGCTTTCGCCAGTGACGGCGAATCTGTGAGTCATTTCATAAACTAATGAAATAAATTCCGCCTATAAAACAAACAAATGAAATTTTCCAACCATCTGATATCATAACGTCCATTATCCAGCCACGCGTTACGCAAATGAGCAGACTTCATGAGCAATAATCCTTCCCAACTTTCACAGCTGCAGGACGAAATCCGCCGCCGTTATGAAACGCTGAGCAAACGGCTGAAGCAGGTGGCTCGCTATATTCTTGATAACAGTAACAGTATTGCTTTTGATACCGTGGCCTCCATTGCACAGCAGGCGGATGTACCGCCCTCTACCCTGATTCGCTTTGCCAATGCGTTTGGCTTTAGCGGTTTCAACGAAATGAAACAAGTTTTTCGTCAGCACCTGATGGAAGAAACCGTTAACTATACTGAGCGTGCGCGGCTATTCCGTCAGACGGCGGCCGATGATGCCGCCAACTCACCCGAAAGCCCAGCCGAAATCCTGAATGTGTTCACCATGGTTAACAGTCAGGCACTTCAGCAGTTGGCGATGCAGGTGAGTCCTGAGCAGTTAAACAAAACCGTAGAACTCCTGAATCAGGCCGAGAACGTTTACGTTATCGGCCTGCGCCGTTCGTTTAGCGTCGCCTCCTATTTGGTTTATGCCCTGCGCCATCTGGAACGCCGTGCTTTTCTGATTGACGGACTGGGCGGCATGTTTACTGAACAGCTTAATCTTGTGACCCCAAAAGACGTGGTGATAGCCATCAGCTGTTCGCCTTATGCCAGGGAAGCCGTAGAAGTGGTGGAACTGGGGGCGAAACGGGGTGCCAGCTTAATTGCGATTACCGACAGCCAGGTTAGCCCGCTTGCAGCGTTTAGC
Source organism: Pantoea allii (assembly GCF_002307475.1). Lineage (GTDB taxonomy): Bacteria > Pseudomonadota > Gammaproteobacteria > Enterobacterales > Enterobacteriaceae > Pantoea > Pantoea allii. Next base: position 10,902 of record NZ_NTMH01000052.1, read on the forward strand.
GACGTCTGCTTTGTGGTACGCGAAGCCCAGGTCGACGGCTTCCGCTCTCAGGTTGCCTCGCTGTGCCTGGCGCAGACGCTGGCAGTGTCCCTGGCATTGGCTAACGCCCAGACCGGTCAAATTTCCTGACAGGCCGCCGTCTGCGACGGCGTGGCTTGCCTGTTATACCTGTACGACTGACCCCACCTGAATAAAGCCGGGCGCATCCTGCCACCGCGCGTACAGCCTTTTGCGTCACAAAAAAGGCAGCCCGCAGGCTGCCCGTTGCTATCCGCAGTGATTAACCCGCCGGATAGTGATCGCTGTTAATCCAGGCGTGATCGCTTTCCCAGCTGAATTTCCACAAGCGAACCGGCCCTGCCATCACATTAAGATAGTAGTTGTTGTAGCCCGCTATCGTCGCCACGGGATGGTAACCGCGCGGCACCGTGACCACATCCCGGTTGTAAACGGCCATGCACGCATCCAGCGAACGATCGTCCGTGTAAACGCGCTGCATAGCGAAGCCCTGTTCGGGTTCAAAGCGGTGGTAATAGGTTTCTTCGAGATAGGTTTCGTTCTCGCTGTTTTCCTGATCGTGTTTGTGACTCGGATAGGAACTGGTGTTGCCCTCGTCGGTAAACACCTCTACCACCAGCAAGCTGTTTGCCGGTTCACTGTCCGGCAGAATGTTATGCACCAGGCGCTGGTTGTGTCCTTTGCCACGCCGTTCAACGCCGACATCTTCTGGCGCAATCAAGCGGGCGGGCAGTTTGTCGCCCTGGCCCGGAGCCTTACACACGGCCAGTTCCAGATCGCTGTCAGCCGTTACCGTTACGGCATCATCATGCGGGACGTACACGGAATAAGGCGGTATACGTTCAAACGGCGACATCCGCTTGCCAAGCCCCGGAAAGGTCGCATGGCGCGTGGTGACGGAAGCCAGGCCCGCGACCAGCACCAGACAAAGTTCAGTATCGCCGCTAGTGAGGTTGAGCGTTTGCCCTTTTTTCAACAGGTAAGACTCGAAACCTACATAGCGCCAGCCCGCACTTTCCGGCGTCACCTGCTGTATGCGCCCCTGGTTATCAGGCTGTTTTACCTTCGAGAGTAATGACATCCGCCGTCTCCTTATCCGCCGTCCTTCAGAGTAAACATGCTGTTAGCCAGCGCCCACGATCAGGCTAACTGGCCCATCCACTTAACCTAACGTTGGCATACTAAATTCAGAAACCGTTTGCTGACCGCTCGGCCAACGTACGGTAGCCGTTTTCATGCGCGTATAAAAACGCACGCCATCTGGCCCGTGGACGTTAAGCGCCCCGAATACCGACCGCTTCCAGCCACCAAAACTGTGGAACGCCATCGGCACCGGAACCGGCACGTTGACGCCGACCATGCCAGCTTCGACATCCTGCACAAACTCACGCGCAGTGTGACCATTACTGGTAAAAATGGCGCTACCGTTACCAAATTCGTGACTGTTAACCAGTTTCAGCGCACTGTCGTAATCCGCCGCGCGCATGATGCTCAGCACCGGGCCAAAAATCTCTTCGCGCCAAATCACCATCTCTGGCGTGACATTATCGAATAGCGTGCCGCCGACGTAGTAACCGTCCTCAAAACCCGCGACCTTTTGGTTACGCCCATCGACGACCAACGTTGCCCCTTCCTGCTCGCCACTATCGATATAGCCCAGCACTTTTTTCTGATGGGCGGCAGAGACGACAGGACCCATTTCATTTTCGTCGCTGCCCTTGTTGATGCCGGGACCGATGCGTAATGCTTTAATCAGCGGCGTCAGACGCGAAATCAGCTTATCCGCCGTGTCATCACCTACCGCCACCACCACCGGCAGAGCCATACAGCGCTCACCCGCAGAGCCAAATGCACCGCCCATGATGGCATTGACTGTGGCATCCAGATCCGCATCTGGCATCACGATGGCGTGGTTTTTTGCCGCGCCAAATGCCTGTACGCGTTTACCATGCGCACTGGCCGTTTTATAAATGTGCTCAGCCACACCCGACGAGCCGACAAAGCTGACGGCCGCGATACGGGAATCTTTGTAGAGCTGTTCTGCGTTGTCATTCGAACTGTGGACAACGTTGAAAACGCCGTCCGGCAAGCCCGCTTCCTTCAGCAGCTCCGCCATGCGTACCGCGGCTGACGGGTCCAGTGCCGGTGGCTTAAGAATGAACGTGTTACCGCAGGCCAGCGCAATAGGGAACATCCACAGCGGCACCATGGCAGGGAAATTGAAAGGTGTAATTCCGGCGACCACACCCACAGGCTGCATGAGCGAGTAGCTGTCTACCCCGCCTCCCACATTGGGTGAGTTCTCACCTTTAAGCAGGTGGGGAATGCCGCAGGCGAATTCAATGACCTCGATGCCGCGCGTCAGTTCGCCTAACGCATCGGACCAGACTTTACCGTGCTCAGACACGATCAATGCCGCCAGTTCATCACGATGCTGTTCCATTAAGGCTTTAAAGTTGAACATCACCCGGGCGCGACGCAGCGGTGAGGTTTTGGACCAGGCAGGAAAGGCAGCATGTGCCACGTCAATCGCCTGGGCCACTTCATCTGCGCTGCTTTGGGTCAGTTCACGGATAACCTTGCCGGTCGCCGGATCGAACACAGGAATGGTTTCGTTGCTGGCACTGAACGTGGTTTTACCGCCAATAAAATTTCCTACGATAGTCATGATGTTGCCTCTTTGGTGTGTACGGTTCCAGCAGGCAAAGCACAAGAAGTGGCATGCTGGCTGGGCAGATGAAGCCAAAAGCATGCTATGAAGCTATTACAATGAAACAAATTTTTCAAATAAATGTTTTTGGAAAATTACTTTTTAGTGGAGCAGATCGCATTTCTTCATTTTATCTCCGATGAGCCGCCAGCAAAGGCTGTTCTTTGGCTCGCCGCAGCGTCACATCTGCCGACGCGGCACATAACGAAACGCCCACCTGTTACGCTTTTTATCGATCTCTCAGCGAAGATGCCGGTTGCGGTCAGACAGACTGAAGCGAAAAAACACTCTTTTAAAATTTCAAATTTAACCAATTCGAAATAAAAGTTTCCTTTAGCGCCGTATTTCTTCCTTATCGGTGTGAGGAGATAAGCGTGCAGCATGCCATCGCGCTCCTTATGGATCGCCTCGTGACGCACTTCCATGGTGCAAAAAAACGGCTTAATGGCGATTTCATGAACCCATAATTTCTTACATGCCCAGTCAGGAATCATCTGTTTCATGTGCATCCGGGCGTAATGCACCAGGCAGAACCGCCCTATCCTGTTGATTTACTAACGTTAAAAGCATTCAGACATGATGAGTCAAAAAGCTGGCCTGCTTTATGCAACATCGAACCACTTCCCCGCACTGAGATGAGATAACCGTGTCTGACGAAAAAAACAGCGGCCTGCTTTACGGTCTGGACCAACGTATTCCGCCACTTCAGGCTTTTTTTAGCGCGTCACAGCATGTGCTGGCCGGCCTGGTCGGCATCATTACGCCCCCGTTGCTGATCGGCACGGCGCTGGGTCTGGACGCGTGGCTGCCGTATTTGATCAGCATGTCGTTGCTTGCCTCCGGCATCGGCACCTTCCTGCAGTCAAACCGCGTTTGGGGCGTGGGTGCGGGCATGATATGCATGCAGGGCACCAGCTTCGCCTTTCTCGGTGTGGCCATCTCCGGTGGCCTGTGGGTCAAAGCGCAAGGCGGCAAGCCAGAGGACATTATGGCGATGCTGTTTGGCGTCAACTTTGTGGCGGCGCTGGTTCCGGTTATCGTCAGCCGCTTTATCGACACCTTAAAGCGGGTCTTTACTCCCGTGGTGACGGGCAGCGTTATTGCGCTCATTGGTATCAGCCTGATTAAGGTCAGCGTCATAAACTGGTGCGGCGGTGAAAAGGCACCGGATTTCGCCAGCCTCAGCAACCTTGCACTCGGTGCGTTAACCCTGGGGGTGATAGTGCTGCTAAGTTGCGCCAGCAACCGTTGGCTGCGACTGTCCTCCATCGTAGTGGGCATCGTCACGGGCTGTATCGCCGCCGCGCTGAGTGGCAAATTTCATATTCAGGGTCTGGGTGACAGCACCTTCCGTTTACCGTCCCTGTTTCCGTTTGGCTTCCACTTCAGTAGCACCATTTTCATCCCCGTGGTGCTGGTCTCGCTGGTCTGTATTATTGAGGCAGTGGGCGACCTTACCGCGAACAGCCTGATCTCCGGCAAGTCGATTACCGATCGGACCTTCAGCGCCCGTCTCAAAGGGGGCATTCTGGCTGACGGGCTGAGCTGTATGATTGCGGCGATGCTCAGTGCCTTTCCCAATACCACATTTGCGCAAAATAACGGCGTGATCCAGATGACCGGCGTAGCAAGTCGTTTTGTCGGTCGCTATGTCGGTGTGATACTTATCCTGCTGGGGCTGTTTCCCCCCTTTAGCGAGGCGCTGCGACAGATCCCCACGCCGGTGCTGGGTGGCGCAACGATGGTGATGTTCGGCTGTGTGGTCACGGCAGGCATCCGCATCCTCAGCCAGACCGCGCTGACGCGCAGGGAGATGCTTATTGTCGGGCTGGCTTTTAGTTTCGGCCTGGGGATTGAATCCGTTCCTGCCTCGCTTTCCCATCTGCCGCTCATGATTGAGAACCTGTTTGGTTCGGCAGCCACCAGCGGCGGCCTTGTCGCCATTGTCCTGAACCTTCTTATTCCGGGTGGCGAAACCGCTGTGCGTGAAGAGGTAAAACAGGGTGAATCCGCGCAGTCGCTTTAACGCCGCATCCGCACCTACGCCAGCGTTGTCGTGGGTGCGTCGCCGTGCGCGCAGACGCACAGTGTCATAACGTGGCGTGCCTCACTCAGCGCCGATAGCGCGCTTTTATGCGCAAGCGTGAAGCCAGGTTATCGTGCCCGTAGCCAACCAGCCGCAGCGCCTGGTTTACCGTTTCCCTTAATGAATCAGACGGTTACTTTTCCTTCAGCTACACTTTCATCAGTTATTTATGCGTAGAGATAAAGAATGAACGCGTTGCAGCAGGAAAAAATTGGACAAAACATCTTAATTAAACTGGCGATGCTGGTGATTATTCTTGCGGGGATACGAGCCGCCTCCGACATTCTGGTGCCGCTACTTCTGGCGGCCTTTTTTGCCATCGTACTGAATCCGCTCGTGACGATACTGATGCGGCGCGGGCTGCGACGCGGGATGGCGATCGGGTTGGTGATTACGGTGATTTTTATCGTCATTCTGCTGCTGGGAGCCGTGCTGGCCAGCTCCATGAGTGAGTTTTCCGACCTTTATCCTCAACTGCGCACCATCCTGGAAAAGAAAATGGTGGTGGTTCAGCACCTGGCGGCCAGCATCCATCTTAATATCTCGACTAACTCCCTGGTTCAACGCTTTGACCCTAACACCGTCATGAACCTGGCCAGCGTGGCGCTGAGTGGGTTTTCCGGTGCCATGACCAATACCGTTTTACTGGTCCTCACCGTGGTCTTCATGCTGTTTGAGGTGCACCATTTGCCTTATAAAATGCGTAACTCCTTTGTGAACCCCAAAATTCGCATTGCCGGATTACACAAGGCACTCAAAGGTGTGACGCACTACCTGGCACTGAAGACGTTGATCAGCCTGATCACCGGGATAGCGGTGTGGCTGACGCTCTACCTGCTGGACGTGAAGTTTGCGTTACTGTGGGGCGTTGTGGCCTTTATTCTTAACTTTATTCCCAATATCGGGCCGATTATCGCCGGTATTCCGCCTTTCCTGCAGGCGCTGCTGCTCAACAGCGTCTTTGACGCGGCGATGGTGGCGGCGCTGTTCACTGCCATTCATATGGTATTTGGCAATATGCTGGAGCCGCGCATTATGGGGCGCGGCCTGGGTTTATCAACGCTGGTGGTGTTTTTGTCGTTGATATTCTGGGGCTGGCTGCTGGGCCCGGTGGGGATGCTGCTATCGGTTCCCCTGACCAGCATCACCAAGATCCTGATGGAAACCACGCCGGGCGGCAGCCGTCTGGCTATCATGTTGGGCACCGGCCGGCCCAAACCTTCGCGGCTGTTAACCAAGTAAGCGCTGCTGCACATGTTGCAAATGTTGCCTCATCGCCGCCTGTGCAGCCTGCTCATTCCCGGCAACAATCGCCTCAGCGATACGCTGGTGGTCGGCATTCATTTCCTCCGCAAAGGTATTGTCTGCATAGTGACTTTCCAGTCGGCGGACATGCGCGCTGTCGCGTTTGTTCCACAAATTTTCCATCATCTCCCGCAGCAGATCGTTGCCGCTCATCTCGCTAATCAGCAGATGAAACCCCTTGTCCTGCTCAATAAAAGCCGCGTCGTTTTCATTAAATGCCTGCAGCGCTGCGCTGAGGGACAGCAGTTGCTGACGCTGGGCTTCACTGCCGTTTCGCGCCGCCAGCCCGGCCAGCATACTCTCATAGGCTTCGCGCGCCTGTAGCAGGTCCTGCAGGCTGAAACTCTCTGTTTCTTTGCCGGGTGAGGGCTGGGGTAAGGTCTGAGCGACAAAAACCCCGGTGCCGGTGTAAATGTTGACGTAGCCCGTCATCTCAAGCGCAATCAGCGCTTCGCGCACCGACGACCGGCTGACGCCAAGCTGTTTAGCCAGTTCCCGCTCCGGCGGCAGCGCCCCGCCCGGCACGAAATCGCCACGATTAATGCCGTCAATAATGGCATTGGCAATCTGCCGATAAAGCCGCTCAGTTTTTAAGACCGGTAGCGCCATAACCCTCTCCTGTTGTCGACACGCTTTTAGGCTTTGGATGATACGTATTTACTATGCTGCGATCCGGATCACGGCCTTAATTTACGCGCTATCTTACTCTTGGTCCAGCGGCCTGACCACTGGGCCACACGTTCACCAAGGAGTAATAATGGAACATACATGGCGCTGGTACGGCCCAAACGACCCTGTGTCACTCGACGATGCTCGCCAGGCAGGTGCAACCGGGATTGTCACAGCACTTCACCACATCCCGAACGGCGAAGTATGGCCTGTCGCCGAAATCAAAGCACGTCAGGCGCTGCTGGCAGAAAAAGGGCTCACCTGGTCTGTCGTTGAAAGCATTCCCGTTCATGAAACCATTAAGACGCAACGCGGCGATTATCAGCACTATATCGCCAACTATCAGCAGTCGATTCGCAATCTGGCCGCGTGCGGGATTGATACCGTCTGCTACAACTTTATGCCGGTGCTGGACTGGACGCGTACCGATCTGGCCTGGTCACTGCCGGACGGTGCGAAAGCGTTACGCTTTGATGCCGATGCGTTTGCCGCCTTTGAACTGCACTTGCTACAACGCCCCGGTGCAGAAAAAGATTACAGCCCCGCCGAGCAAAAAGTTGCCGCAGAACGGTTTGCTGCGATGAGCGAAGAAGAAAAAGCCACGCTGGTGCGCAATATCATCGCCGGCTTACCCGGCGCGGAAGAGGGTTACACGCTTGAGCAGTTTCAGGCTCAGTTGGCCCAGTATGACGGTATCGACAAAGCCAAACTGCGCGAACACATGGCCACCTTTTTGCGGGCCATCGTCCCCGTAGCGGAAGAGGTCGGCATTAAGCTGGCCGTCCATCCTGACGATCCACCGCGTCCAATCCTTGGCCTGCCGCGCATCGTCTCTACCCAAGAAGATATGCAGTGGCTGAAAGAAACGGTAGACAGTCTGCACAACGGATTCTGTTTCTGTACCGGCTCCTACGGCGTCCGTGAAGATAATGCCCTTGTCGCAATGGCAGAAGCCTATGCCGATCGCATTAACTTTGTGCACCTGCGGGCGACAAAACGAGAAGCGAACCCCAACAGCTTCCACGAGGCGGGCCATCTGACCGGTGATGTGGATATGGTTGGCGTCATCAAGGTGATCCTGGCCGAGGAGCAGCGTCGCCGCCGGTCGGGCGAGCAACGTGCCATTCCGATGCGTCCCGATCACGGTCATCAGATGCTGGACGATCTGCACAAGCGCACCAACCCGGGCTACTCCGCGATTGGGCGGCTTAAAGGGCTGGCAGAGCTGCGTGGTGTGGAAGTGGCACTGAAGCAGATTTATTTTCAGGATTAACAGGTCGTTGCCCCGCGCTGTTCAGGCTGTCGGGGCACACATCCGTCTGACCTCGTTTTTATTTCACGGTTATCGCCTTATCCGCGCCCGCTATTTACCCGATTATCCGACGGCAACCGCCCTCCCGCCGTAAAAAGACAGTGCGCATTTTACCCCGCCGGGTTTGGGTTTCGCTCTGTATTGCCGCCCCACCGCGACCGTTTACAGGTCAGTCACCGTCCGTTCTTCCGCCTTACGCGATCACCGTTTTGCTGCAGCCATCAAACTAATCGCTGAACTTTCACCAATAGTATGAATTTTGTGTCAATTAAATGCCCACAAGGTCGATAATTGACCTTATCGGATGATAAGGGATTTCCGACCGTTCACCAGCGGCGTGAACTGGCGTGCTATGTTGCAGTGACCCTTAGCACCTCGCAAAACATCATAACGATTCAGAGGTTTTTACGGTGCCGCTAATAAAAAGAAAGCGCGATCACGCCAGATCGCTCATCGTCCTTGCAGGGCTTCTGCCCCTGCTTTTGGGTTTGCTATTTACTGCTATCGATGCCAGAAAGACAGTTAAAGAACAACAAGTGAATACGGCAGAGACCTTGCTGTCTCAGGCAGAAAAAATCAGCGATAACGCCTGGAGTATGATCGCTTCGCTTCGTCAATATGACGATCAATCATGCGATCAGGTCGAGAATACATTGCGCATCAATGGCACCCTTCATCCCTATTTTCGCGGTATCGGCAGGCTGGAAAGCGACATGGTCAGCTGCTCTTCCGCCTATGGCAACAAACCCGCGACCCTTGAAGCCATGATTGGTACTACGCCGCCGGTGACGGGCAAAGACCGGTGGAGTTTATCCCTCACCGGTTCTTACAGCGTGCCGGATCGGCCTGCGGTGATATTCGTGCGCCAGATTTCTGCGGACAAAGCACTTTGGGTGATGGTGGAAGGACAGTACCTGATTGATTTTATGAGTGCCCTGGGCAGCACCCATGAGTACAGGATCACCATGCGTTTTAATAACGGCGCGCCGATAGTGTCAGGCAATAGCGAAATGCCAGGCAACCACTGGCTTTCACCACAGATATACAAGGCGGCTTCCTCTCGTTATCCCATTAGTGTCACCCTGATTGCGCCGAGCGCCGAGCGGGTCAAGACGTGGGCACAGTTGCTTTTCGTGTTTATGCCAATGGCGGCGATTTTTTCCGTTCTGTTTATGATTCTGACGACATCCTGGTTACGCAGGCGCTTTTCATGGGGAGATGAAATGCGTCGCGCTATCCGCTCCCGGCAATTCAGCGTGCATTACCAACCAACCTACAGCTGCACACTGCAACGCTGCTCCGGTGCAGAGGCACTGCTGCGCTGGACGCTGCCCAATGGTGACAGCGTGCGCCCTGACACATTTATTACCGCCGCCGAAGCGGAAGGCATGATTATCCCGGTGACGCACCATCTGATGGATCTGATTGTGGAGGACACGCAACACTGGAAGCCCAATCCAGGCTTTCATCTGGCGATTAATGTGGCAGCCGAACATCTGCAGCACCCAGACTTCGTCAATGACATGCTGAACTTTGCTAAAAGGATGGCGAAAACGGAGTTTAACATTACCCTGGAACTGACGGAGCGCAGCCTGATTAAAGAAGGGAACGTGGTCGCCACTAAGCTGGCTCAGCTGCGTCAGGCCGGGATGAAAGTGGCGATTGATGACTTTGGCACAGGTCATTGCTCACTTAGCTACCTGCAAACCTTTGCACTGGACTATCTTAAAATCGACCAGGGTTTTATTAACGCAATCGAGTCGCTGGAGGGGGAAACGCCGGTGCTGGATGCCATTATCAGCCTGAGTCATAAACTGAAGCTGCAGGTCCTGGGAGAAGGCGTGGAAACGGCATTGCAGTTCCGCTATTTGCAGCAGCATGGCGTCACCTGCGTCCAGGGCTATTTTTATGCCCGACCCATGGATAATACGGCGACGATTGCGTGGATGGCGCAGTATGGTCATCTGCCCGTTGAGGTGGATAACCCCTGAACTGCGGACGCGACACGCAGAATCAGCCTGATGGCCACGGCGTTGACTGGCTTATTTTCGCTGCGACGCCCGTTGTTTACTCGCCGCCCGCAATGCCACCGCCACCGCGTCTTCCTGTTGGTCGCAAGAGGCCGTATCAGACGCCCGCCCGGCACGCTGATTCAGGCGTTGCAGCGTTGGCATCGACTGCTGTAACAGCTGCTGGCACACCTCATAGTCCGAGCACTGCTTGCCCGTGACCGTCGACGTTTGCAGCGTCTCGCTCAACTGTGTCAGTCGATCAATCCAGTATTTAGCCCGGCAGCTTAGCCATCCTGAATGGAGCGGCACGTGAGTGGCGACGTCAGTCTGCCGGGGAGCGCGACCCACCTCAGAAGAATCCATTAATTTTCTTTCTACACTATCGATCTGCGCCACCCAGGGGCTTTGGCAAGTGATGGATGCTTTCCTTGACATTCTTCCTCCAAATCAAGGTGAAAGAGTATTGCCGAAGGCGCTCCATTAGGCAAGTTTCAAACCCCATCCCGACAAATGCTTAAAATTTATTAATAACTTAAGCCAGGCGGCGACTGTCGTTCAACATCGAAGCGCTTATTTACCAGGCAAACGCGCGGGAAGACTGACTTTTTTTCGCGTCGTTTCCTGCTACAAACCGCAGGTGAAACTGCTCGCTTTCAGTTCAAACATGACAAATATCACACAAAAACGTTATACTCTTCCGCCGATAAACCAGATGACGGCAGTATTGGTTGTATTGGTGAGTCGACAGAGAATGCTGTTTTACGGCTATGCTTAAATTTCCTCAACGAAGCGGTCTGAACGCTATTTTCGGTTCGCGCCGTTGAGGACTTTCATGTTCCATTACAGGGTAATTCTATGAAATTGCGTAGGAAGCGTGTAAAACCAATTGGGATAGATGATGTCACCATCATTGATGATTCCCGTTTACGTAAAGCCATTACCGCCGCCTCTTTGGGTAACGCCATGGAGTGGTTCGATTTTGGTGTTTATGGCTTTGTGGCTTATGCCTTGGGTAAAGTGTTTTTCCCGGATGTCTCGCCAGGGATTCAAATGATTGCCGCCCTGGCAACCTTCTCCGTTCCATTCCTGATTCGTCCTTTAGGCGGCCTGTTCTTCGGCATGCTGGGTGACAAGTACGGTCGTCAGAAAATACTGTCGATTACCATCGTCATTATGTCGATCAGTACCTTCTGTATCGGCCTGATTCCCTCCTATGCCTCCATTGGCATCTGGGCACCGATTCTGCTGCTGCTGGCTAAAATGGCCCAGGGCTTCTCGGTCGGCGGGGAATACACCGGCGCGTCTATCTTCGTCGCCGAGTATTCGCCTGACCGCAAGCGCGGCTTTATGGGAAGCTGGCTGGACTTCGGTTCGATCGCCGGCTTCGTGCTGGGTGCCGGCGTTGTCGTGTTGATCTCGACCATTATCGGTGAACAAAACTTCCTTGAATGGGGATGGCGTCTTCCGTTCTTCCTGGCGCTGCCGCTAGGGATTATTGGCCTGTATTTGCGCCATGCCCTGGAAGAAACCCCCACGTTCCAGCAGCACGTGGATAAGCTGGAGCAAGGCGACCGCGAAGGTCTGCGTGACGGCCCGAAAGTCTCTTTCAAAGAGATCGCCACCAAACACTGGCGTAGCCTGTTAGCCTGTATCGGTCTGGTTATTGCAACCAACGTGACCTATTACATGCTGCTGACCTACATGCCAAGCTACCTGTCGCACAACCTGCATTACTCCGAAGATCACGGCGTTCTGATTATCATCGCCATCATGATAGGAATGCTGTTTGTCCAGCCGGTCATGGGGCTGCTGAGTGACCGCTTTGGCCGCCGTCCGTTTGTGATTATCGGCAGCATCGCCCTGATGATCTTCGCTATTCCCGCGTTCATGATGATCAACAGTGGCGTGCTGGGATTGATTTTCGCCGGACTGCTGCTGCTGGCCGTTATCCTTAACGCCTTTACCGGCGTGATGGCCTCATCACTGCCTGCCATGTTCCCCACCCATATCCGCTACAGTGCACTGGCCAGCGCCTTTAACATTTCGGTACTGGTTGCCGGTCTGACACCAACCGCGGTAGCCTGGCTGGTTGAGACCACCAATAACCTCTACATGCCGGCCTACTATCTGATGGTGGTCGCGGTGATTGGCCTGATTACCGGTCTTTATATGAAAGAAACGGCGAACAAGCCCCTGAAAGGTGCCACACCTGCCGCCTCTGACATGGAAGAAGCGCGCGAAATTCTTCAGGAGCATCACGATAACATCGAGCAGAAAATCGAAGATATCGACGAAGAAATCGCCCGACTGGAAGCGAAGCGTAAAAACCTGGTGCAGCAGCACCCGGATATCAACGAGTAACCTCCTCGTCTCCCGCCCCTGTGGCGGGAGACACATTCACTGTCTCGGCACACCGCACACAAACCTTCATCGCCTGCGCTTAATCGGAGTAGACTAGCCGTCTTATTTAATTTGGCCAGGTGAGTAACAATGTCTGATTTTTCCCTTACCCAACGTCCCAGAAGATTGCGTGCCAGCGCGTCACTGCGAGCAATGTTCCAGGAGTCCAGCCTTAGCCTGAACGATTTGGCGCTGCCCATTTTTGTTGAGGAAGGTATTGATGACTATAAAGACATTCAGGCTATGCCTGGCGTAAGACGTATTCCGGAAAAACGTCTGGCCTATGAAATTGAACGTATTGCTAAGGCGGGTATCCGCTCGGTGATGACCTTCGGGATTTCCCATCATACCGATGCGACCGGCAGCGATGCGTGGAATGAAAACGGCCTGGTGGCGCGCATGTCGAAAATTTGCAAAGACACCGTGCCTGAAATGATCGTGATGTCGGATACCTGCTTTTGTGAGTACACCAGCCACGGTCACTGTGGCGTGCTCTGTGATCACGGCGTCGATAACGATGCCACCCTGATCAACCTGGGCAAACAGGCCGTTGTCGCGGCCGCAGCGGGGGCAGATTTTATCGCGCCCTCTGCCGCAATGGATGGTCAGGTAAAAGCGATTCGTCAGGCGCTGGATGCCGCAGGCTTTACCCAAACGGCAATCATGTCCTATTCCACCAAGTTTGCGTCATCTTTCTATGGCCCTTTCCGTGAAGCAGCCGGCACGGCGCTGAAAGGCGATCGTAAAACCTATCAGATGAACCCGATGAACCGTCGTGAGGCCATTCGCGAGTCACTGATTGACGCCGCGGAAGGTGCTGATTCGCTGATGGTTAAACCGGCGGGTGCCTATCTGGATATTCTGCGCGATATTCGTGATCGCACTGAACTGCCGCTGGCGGCCTATCAGGTCAGCGGTGAGTACGCGATGATCAAATTCGCCGCTCAGGCGGGTGCCATTGATGAACGCAACGTCGTGCTGGAAAGTCTGGGGGCGATTAAGCGTGCTGGCGCAGATCTGATTTTCAGCTATTTTGCGCTTGAGCTGGCTGAAAACAAGCTGCTCTAAAGGCTAAATGACGGGCCTTCTGCGGCGGTGCTTGCGCCAACGCAGAAGGGGTTCTTCCCGTCTTGCAAGGCAGTAAATTCACCGCCCTCACAACGCTCATAATACAATAACATTACGCCTCGTCCTTCCTCATCTCAGAAACAAAAAGCACACATGCGGCTACCTAATATAATTATTCGACCTATAGCTCCACATGGCAGGAAATAACCATTCACTTCCTTAAGAATCTTTACGTTCGTAATGTTTTGAGAAACATAGGATAATTTACAATCACCTTCAAAATTTAAGGGGGTGTTATGAATGAGAATAAATACAATGAGAGCGTGATTATTTCTGTTACCGAATGGATTAATAAAAATTTGGATCAGCGTTTAAGCATCGATGATATTGCCGAAAAAGCCGGTTATTCAAAATGGTATCTGCAAAAATTATTTTCCCGTTACAACAATGAAACTCTGGCGCGTTATATTCGCAGAAAGAAATTAATTGCCTGTATTAATGATTTAAAATACAGCCGCGCGCCCATCATCAGTCTGGCGGTGAAATACCATTTCGAAAGCCAGCAGTCATTTACACGTTCATTTAAGCAGATGATGGGCTGTACGCCGAGCGTATGTCGTAAAAGACAGCTATTGGACGACAGCAATCAGGATGCGAATACGCATCCTTGCAGCTTATGTAGTCGGGCGGAAAACAGCGCAAAAAAGAAAGGATCTGGCGGAATAAAGGAAACCCGCAGTTTCGACAATATAGCCCGCCTGCTTTAACAAAAACCGTTAACGCGCGTTATCGTCAGGTTGATAGTACTGTACGCCAATCTGAATCCGTTCGCGGCCACTGGCGACACGATGACGATTTGTATCACGCAAGGAGTAAACACATCCGCAATATTCTTGCTGATAAAAACTCTCACGTTTACTGATTTCAATCATGCGCGCCGATCCCCCGCCTTTACGCCAGTTAAATTCCCAGTAGGTCAGATCGGGATAGTGGGCGGCAGCGCGTACGCCGCAGTCATTAATTTGCTGCATGTTCTTCCAGCGGGAAATCCCCAGGGAACTGGTTATCACCGGGAAGCCATTTTCGTGGGCGTACAGCGCCGTGCGCTCAAAACGCATATCGAAGCACATGGTACAGCGCTCACCTCGCTCGGGTTCCCACTCCATGCCTTTGGCGCGTTTAAACCAGTCGTCACGATCGTAGTCCGCATCCACAAAGGGCACACCAAACTTTTCGGCAAAGCGAATGTTTTCTTCTTTGCGCAGCTCGTACTCTTTAAGCGGATGAATATTCGGATTGTAAAAGTAAATGGTGTACTCGATGCCGGATGCCAGCATGGCCTCCATAACTTCTCCCGAACAGGGCGCGCAGCAGGAGTGCAACAGAACTTTCTTGTGACCGCCGGGCAGCGGTAGCGGTTCACGCTGGTAGGGCTGAGACATAAGCACCTTCAATCAATGGAATCAAAGAGGCAGTGTAATGCCGGGACGTAAATGTTGCAAAATTTCGCATAACAACGGGCTGACATGCGCCAGCCCGCCGGTCACGCCTGAGCGATGTGCTATCACCACTGCAGCGTTTTACCTGCATAGTCAAGATAGTGATGGCCGCCATGTCCACGGTGAGTGGTCAGCTGGGTAAAGATGCAGTTGGCACTCTCTTCAGGCGTCAGTGGTGCTGCATCGCCGCCCATATCTGTTTTGACCCAGCCGGGATGCAAGGTGATTAACGTCCCGTTCTGGGCATCCACCGTTCTGACCAGCGAGCGAGTGAGCATATTCAGGGCCGCTTTACTGGCAGAATAAAGCGGCGCGTCTGCGCTGCGATTCTCATTCAGGCTGGCAAGTTGAGAGGAGGTGAGTGCGAGTACGCCGTTTTGTTGGTTCAGTAACGGCAGCAGAATTTCCGCACTCCGAATCGGTGCCACGGCATTGGTCATAAACAGCTGGGCCAGTTCAGCGTCGTCGCTTTCCGACAGCTTTTGATGGGCCGGGCCATAAATACCGGCATTAATCAGAATGGCGTCAAAAGGCTGTCCGCTCAGTCCAACAGCAAAATGCTTAACCGCTTCGGTCTGCGTCATATCAAGCCGGTGCCAGTCAACCTGAGGGATATCACCTTGCGGTGGATGATCCCCGCGATGGGTCGCCGTCACCTGCCAGTCATGGGCGGCAAACGCCTTTACGACGGCCAGTCCTATGCCACGTGATGCGCCAATCACTAAGATTTTCCCTTGATAAGCCATACGGTTTCCTCGTTGATGAAGTCAGTAATCAGAGTAGAGGTTGATCGACGAACACACTGCATCCTGAATGCTTTTTTGGATTAACACAGCAATACTGACGCCGTGCATTCTCCCTGTGTTATTCGATTTGCTGATCTGGCGGTGATGACTTGTCACCTTCACGACTCTTCTCGACGCTCTGCGGATGGTCTTCCCCTATTGAGAGGGCGGTAGCGCTGGCGGGATCGAATAGCGAGAAGCTTTCAATCTGGTCCACCATAATGACTTTGCGGAATGCCATCGCATTCTTCGGCTCAGAATCCAGCGTAATGCCATGCTCGGCATACCAGCTGCTGTAATTGTGTTCCACCGACAGCTTCAGCGTATGGCTGTCGCGGTAGCCGCTCAGCATCGGAATAAGCACGATATTGGCTGTGCTTTCGTATTCAAAGGTGGCGGCATGCACCATACCGATATAAATCCGTCGGGATTTTAAGGTGATCCACGCCAGCTCCCCCTCTTCCATACACTGAAACAGCATCTGTTCGACACCATTAGATCGAGAGAGTTTTTGATAGAGATCTTTTCGGCCTGAAACGTTCAGTTGCGCACTGCCCGCCCAGTTTGATCGATAAAGGCAAAACAGGATGGCAAAGGCCAGCATAATCACCACAGGTGCCTGGATACCCAGAAAACTCCAGTTCATAAACTTCATTTGCAGCTGCAGATGATCGCCGGGAAACACATACAGGAAATTAGAAACGGTTGAAATAATAAACAAGATAAACCAGATAAAGGCGGTGACGAAAACGCCCTGAAGCACAAAAATACAACCGTAAAGTGCGACCAGAAAATAGACATCCCAGCCTGAAGAACGGCGCATTTTAAAACGGCTGGACAGATCCCGGCTGGTATACCAGTAACCACTCACCATCAATACCATAAAAATTGCGGTTCCCACCTCAGACTCCTTTTAAGGTATTGACGTGTCGATTGAAATCGTCTTTCACTTCATCACTGAGAATATTGACGGCAGCATTGCCGTTTTCATCGATAATTATGCGTTCACCATCCGCAATGGAGTCGTTTATGTCCTGGCGGCTCATTATCTGGAGGAATTTATCCGGGCTGGCGAACAAAGAACGAACAAAGCTAATCATGGTGTGTCACTTAACGAGTTAAAAGAACAAGTATGTGACCGAATCGTGTTTACTGCCATTTTATAGTCGGTAAACATTCCTAAAAGATGATTAACGAAGCGGTAAAAAAGCATAATTATTGCGGCCAGTCATTTGTGCCACATTGATAAAATCCTGCTGAGAAACTCAATATTTCATTCTTGTTCGATAATTGTGGCAGGCCCGTTTCTGTTAACACCGAGGCGTGCGCATCTCCGCATATTCATGAGAATCCTGGCGGTTTCAGCGTAGTGCCCTGCCGACTTGCCTTCTCTACGGTCAGTCAGCGGTCACCGTCCCGTGCGGCCTCAACCTCACCGGCTCTGCGTTACGGTGGAAAGGCGCGTCGGTTTATCCACCTGCATCACATATCCTGGCGATATTGTTGCACTAGTGTGATGCAGGTTTTAAATATGTTGCACCCCAATTGCGCTTACCTGATGAACGGGATATCAACTTCTCGCAAACCCCTTCACTGAATCATCTGACGTGCGGCCTGTTTTTATGCACCTTAGAAATATGGCATGCATTGTGCTTGTTACTTAACTAACAACATGGCGATCAATGACAGCCAGGTAACATTGAGGACGAGATGAGCGCTAACGCAGACCTGTTCAAAAAGATTGAGGCCGCTTTTAGCCTGCAAACGCCAAGCGAAAAGCGAATTAGTTCGTGGCTGTTAAGTCATCCCGAGCAAATACCGTTTGAAACGGCCGACAGCATTGCCCAGTCAACCGGGACCAGCGGTATTACCGTAGGGCGTTACCTGCGCAAGCTGGGTTTTAAAAATCTTGATGATGTGAAAAACCTGCTGCGCGATGTGCCTAACACGCCCTACAAGCAATGGGGCGTTATTGATCGTCTTGACTCATGGGAACAGCAACGCACGCTGCCCGATCCCTCCAGTCAGTCGCTACAAATGGAGTTAGATGCTATCCGCTATGTCTATCAACTGGCTCAGACAGATACGTTTCGCCATATCAGCCAGCAAATCGCGGATGCTGAAACGGTCATCGTGCTGGGTATTCAGTCTACCCGCGGTATCGCTAACACCTTTTTCAGTCATCTGGAATATTTACGCCCGCGCGTCACCTACGCCGATGGCAGCTCAGGCAGTTGGCTCGAGTCGCTGAATTCTGAGTCTGCCAAACCTTATGTGATTCTGACGGATACGCGCGCCTATTCCACCGTGGCAAGACAGTTTTGCCGGGTTGCCACCGAGCGCAAGGTTGCAACGGCACTCGTCACCGATATCTGGTGTCCCTGGGCACGTGATTACCCGGTGGATTTGCTTCAGGTCAAAACGGACACCGCCAATTTTTGGGACTCACTCGCGCCCCTGAGTTGCCTGTTCAACCTGCTGCTGTCCGCCGTTGTTGAACGCCTTGGCCCCGCGCTTTCTCAGCGACTGGCACAAAACCGACTGTTACAGCAGGAATTTGGTCAATTTGAACATTAATAAAACAGGGATCACCGCATGATGCAGGAAACAGAGTTGGTCGATATTGCAGCAGCCTTTCCTGAGCTCAGTATCGACCTGAAATATGCCACCGCCGACAACATTACGGGCCAGCCTATCTACAGCGTCGCCCGCTGCCTGCTGCACCCTGATGCCGTGAAAGCGCTGGAGAAAAGCATGGCGATTGCAAAAGTGGCTGGATTCACCCTGCTGGTGCTGGATGCCTATCGCCCGCAAAAAGCGCAGGAGCTGCTGTGGCACGCCTGCCCTGACCAGAATTACGTCGTGCCGTTATCGCAAGGCTCCAACCACAGCCGTGGCACCGCCATTGACGTCACGCTGGTCGATGCGACAGGGCAGACGCTGGATATGGGCACCGGGTTCGATGACATGCAGGCGCTATCCCATCCTTATCATCCCGACGTACCGCTTGCTGCCCAACGCAACAGACTGCTGCTTAATGCCGTGATGTTTGGTGGCGGCTTTACTGGCATTGCCACGGAATGGTGGCATTTCGAATTACCGGAAGCGGCCCGTTACCCGCTTCTCAACGATGTTTTCACCTGCATATCCCCAGCCCAGACTGACGGAGTATTACCATGAAAATGACGCACACAGCCCCCGGCTATTTTCGCCCTTTGTTACTCGCCATCACCCTGGCCGCCACGACGACGTCCGTTTTGGCGGCGGTACCCAAAGATATGTTAGTGATTGGTAAAGCTGCCGATCCTCAGACGCTTGATCCTGCCGTCACCATCGATAATAACGACTGGACCATTACCTACCCTGCCTATCAGCGATTGATCAAATACAAAACCGAAGGCGGTAAGGGTTCTACAGACGTTGAAGGCGATCTGGCGGAAAGCTGGCAGAGCAGCGAGGAGGGTAAGGTATGGACGTTTACATTACGCCCAGGCGCTGCGTTTGCGGACGGTTCAGCCGTGAATGCTGAGGCCGTTAAGCTGTCATTTGAGCGCCTGCTGCGTATCAAACAGGGCCCTTCCGAAGCCTTCCCGGCCGACCTTAAAGTCGAGGTGGTAGATCCGCTAACCGTGCGTTTCACCCTGAGTACGCCTTTTGCGCCTTTCCTGTACACTCTCGCTAACGACGGTGCCTCCATCATTAACCCGGCCGTGCTCAAGGCTAACGCGACTGACGACGCGCGCAGTTACCTGGCGGAACATACAGCAGGTTCGGGCGCTTATATGCTGCAGCGCTGGCAGAAAGGTCAGCAACTTGTGCTGGTGCCTAACCCACACTTTGCCGGGCCAAAACCGGCGTTTAAACGGGTGTCGGTGAAGATCATCAGTGAAAGCTCAGCCCGACGCCTGCAGCTGGCCAAAGGGGATGTGGATATTGCTGATGCCTTGCCGGTGGACCAGTTTGCCGCGCTGAAAAAGCAAAATGATGTGGCCGTGATGGATTATCCCGCCCTGCGGGTCACCTATCTCTACCTGAACAACAGCAAAGCGCCGCTCAATCAGCCAGATTTGCGCCGGGCGATATCCTGGGCCACCGATTATCAGGGGATGGTGCAAGGCATTCTGGGTGGCAACGGAAAACAGATGCGTGGACCGATCCCGGAAGGCATGTGGGGTTACGACGCGAAGGCCATGCAGTACAGTTTCAATATCGCAAAAGCCAAAGCTGAACTGGACAAGGTTGCCAGTAAGCCGCAGTCGCTGTCGTTTCTCTATTCTGACAGCGACCCAAACTGGGAGCCGATTGCCCTGTCGATGCAGGCCAACCTGCAGGCTATTGGGATCAAGGTAAAGCTGGAAAAACTGGCTAACGCCACCATGCGCGAGCGCATCGGCAAGGCGGACTATGACATTGCGATTGGTAACTGGAGCCCAGACTTCGCCGACCCCTATATGTTTATGAATTACTGGTTTGAATCTGACAAAAAAGGGCTGCCAGGTAACCGCTCGTTTTATTCCAACCCGGACGTGGATGCGCTGCTGAAAAAAGCGGTATCAACCCCGAATCAGGCTGAACGGACGACCGACTACCAGCAAGCGCAAAATATCGTGATTAAGGATGCGGCTTACGTTTATTTATTCCAGAAGAATTATCAGGTGGCGATGAATAAATCGGTTAAAGGCTACGTGTTTAACCCGATGCTGGAGCAAATCTTTAATATCGCCACCATGCACAAAGAATAACACCCCTCACGCCCGTTCATGCAGGGCCTGCCCGGCCCTGCTGAGGAAGACATGATGAGTTACTGGAGTTTAGTAAGACAGCGTAGCTGGGGACTGCTGTTGGTGGTCGCCGGCGTCTGCGTCATTACGTTTATTATTTCGCATCTTATTCCCGGGGACCCCGCCAGGCTTCTGGCAGGTGACCGCGCCAGTGATGAAATCGTCCAGCATATCCGTCAGCAGTTGGGGCTGGATTTACCGTTATGGCAACAATTTATTCGTTATGTGGAACAGCTGTTACATGGCGATCTGGGTACCTCTATCCGGACAGGCCGCCCTGTGTTAGAGGATTTACGGGCGTTTTTTCCCGCAACGCTGGAGCTGGCCAGTTGCGCCCTGTTGATCGCCCTGCTCGTTGGCGTGCCGTTGGGCGTGCTCTCTGCGGTGTATCGTAACCGCTGGCTCGATCATCTGGTGCGCCTGCTGGCGCTGACCGGGATTTCAACCCCGGCGTTCTGGCTGGGCCTGGGCGCGATTGTGCTGTTTTATGGCAAGTTAAACCTGCTGCCCGGTGGCGGACGCCTGGATGACTGGCTCGATCCCCCCACGCGCATCACCGGTTTCTATTTGGTTGATGCCTTGCTGGAAGGCAACATCGAGGTCTTTTTTAATGCGCTTCAGCATCTGATTCTGCCTGCCTCCACCCTGGCCTTTGTTCATCTGGGCATCGTGGCGCGCCAGATTCGCTCGGCCATGCTGGAACAACTGAGCGAAGACTATATTCGCACCGCGCTGGCCAGCGGCCTGCCGAAATGGACGATCGTCGTACGTTATGCCCTGCCCAATGCCCTGATTCCCTCCGTGACGGTCCTGGGGCTGGCATTAGGCGACCTGCTGTATGGCGCGGTATTAACCGAAACCGTGTTTGCCTGGCCCGGCATGGGCGCTTATGTGGTGTCCTCTATTCAGGCGCTCGATTTCCCGGCGGTGATGGGCTTTGCCATCGTGGTTTCCTTTGCGTACGTATTGGTAAACCTGTTCGTGGATCTTCTTTATCTGTGGATTGACCCGCGCATGGGTCGGGGAGCGTAGAACATGATGATAACGCAAGAACAGCCTGCCGTGCGTCAGGTCAAACCCGGCCTGTTCGCCTGGAAACGCCGCCTGTGGATGCTGAGCAAAAGCCCACTGACGCTGCTGGGTGCCGCCATCATCATTCTGATGCTGGGGTTAATGGTGTTTTCACCCTGGATTGTCCCCCACGATCCCAATGCCATCAGTTTGACCGATCGCCTCCGGGCACCCAGTGCCGCGCACTGGTTCGGTACTGATGAAGTGGGCCGGGACTTATTCAGCCGGGTACTGGTCGGCAGCCAACAGTCGGTGGCGGCAGGCCTGGCTGTCGTGCTGCTGGCAGGCATAAGCGGTTCGTTACTGGGCTGCCTGTCCGGTGTGCTAGGCGGGCGCAGCGATGCGATGATTATGCGCCTGATGGACATCATGCTGTCGATTCCTTCGCTGGTACTGACCATGGCGCTGGCTGCGGCGTTGGGGCCAAGCCTGTTTAACGCCATGCTGGCTATCGCCATTGTGCGCATCCCCTTTTATGTCCGGCTGGCGCGGGGTCAAACGTTAATCGTCCGGCAGCATACCTTCGTGGAAGCGGCAAAAACCTTTGGTGCCTCGCGCTGGCACCTGATTAGCTGGCATATCCTGCGCAATGCCCTGCCGCCGTTGGTGGTGCAGGCCTCGCTGGATATTGGCAGCGCGATTTTGATGGCGGCTACGTTGGGTTTTATTGGCCTGGGCGCTCAGCAACCCACAGCGGAATGGGGCGCGATGGTGGCTAACGGCCGCAACTACGTTCTGGATCAGTGGTGGTACTGCACCTTTCCCGGGGCCGCGATTTTAATCACGGCGGTGGGATTCAATCTGTTTGGCGATGGCATCCAGGACCTGCTGGATCCGAAAGCGGGAGGACGTAACTGATGCAAGAGAGAATCCTGACGATTGAGGATCTACGGCTGAGTTTCCCGGTTTTTCAGGGAGAGGTAAACGTGCTGAACAGCGTATCGATGCACATCAATCGTGGCGAAATTGTGGGCGTGGTTGGCGAATCGGGTTCGGGGAAATCCGTCACCGCCATGCTGGCGATGCGGCTGATTCCAGAACACAGCTATCACATCAAGAGCGGCAAGCTGGAGCTGGCTGGGCAGGATGTGCTTGCCGCCAGTGAAGTCGACATGCGCAAGCTGCGCGGCAATCGCGTTGCCATGATTTTTCAGGAGCCCATGACCGCCCTGAATCCGACCCGTCGAATCGGTAAACAGATGGTGGATGTGATTCGTCAGCATCGTCCTCTGTCTGCCCGTGAAGCAAAAGCCCGCGCGCTTACATTACTGGGCGATATGCAAATCGCGGACGCGAAGAACGTCATGGAGCGCTATCCTTTTGAACTTTCAGGCGGAATGCGTCAGCGCGTCATGATTGCCCTGGCCTTTTCCTGTGAGCCTGACCTGCTGATTGCGGATGAACCCACAACCGCGCTGGACGTTACCGTTCAGCGCCAGGTGCTGCGCCTGCTGAAACAAAAAGCCGAAGCGACCGGCACCGCCGTGCTGTTTATCAGCCATGATATGGCTGTGGTTTCCCAACTGTGCGATCGGATTTACGTCATGTATGCCGGGGCCGTCATTGAAAGCGGCGTGACTGACACCGTCCTGCGTTCACCGTGCCATCCCTATTCCATCGGCCTGCTGGCCTGCTCGCCGGACGCGATTGAACCGCGTGCGCCGCTGGCATCGATTTCCGGAACCGTACCCAATCTGGCCTGCTTGCCCGCAGGCTGTGCCTTTCGCGAGCGCTGTTTTGCGGCGNCGGGAGAACGCTGCAGCAACCCGCCGCGACTTCATGCCACAGGCGACACCGCCCAGCAGGTCGCGTGCTGGTATCCACAACAGGAGACGCGTCATGTCTGATGCTCTGCTTACGCTGCAAAACGTGCATGTCACCTTCCCTGCCAAAAAGAACTGGCGCGGCAAAGTGACGGAACGGGTTCATGCGCTGAATGGCCTGGATATTCAGGTCCGACAGGGCGAAACACTGGGGATTGTAGGCGAATCCGGCTGTGGGAAAAGCACCCTGGCGAAACTGTTGATGGGCATGCTGAGTCCGACCTCAGGCCAGCTTGAACTGGCAACGGCACCCGCCGGTCATCGGGGACGTCGTATGCAGATGGTGTTTCAGGACCCCCTCTCTTCCCTTGATCCTCGCCTGCCCGTCTGGCGCATCATCACCGAGCCGGTCTGGATTCAGTCGCGTCCGTCAGAAAAAGCGCGGCGGGCGTTGGCGGAATCACTGGCAAACCAGGTCGGTATTCGTCCCGAATACCTGGACCGGCCGCCGCATGCGTTTTCCGGCGGGCAGCGTCAGCGCATCGCCATCGCCCGGGCCCTGTCATCCGAGCCTGATATTATCGTCCTGGATGAACCGACCTCCGCGCTGGATATTTCTGTTCAGGCGCAGATTCTGAATCTGCTGGTGGACCTGCAAAAACAGCAAAACCTCACCTACATCCTGATCTCGCATAACGTGTCGGTGGTGCGCCATATGAGCGATCGCGTCGCGGTCATGTATCTGGGGCAGATTGTGGAGCTGGGCGAAACACAGCGCGTTCTGGATGCGCCCCAGCATCCTTATACCCAGTTACTGATGGAGTCGGTACCGCGCATCGGCGCGGCGCTGGACGGCGCGCCGGTCAACACCGAGCTACCGGGTAACCGTCACCTGCCGACGGGATGCTATTTTCGCGATCGCTGTCCACAGGCAACACGCGGCTGCGAGGCGCCCCAGCCACTGTTATTACAGGAAAAAGGCAGTGCGGTGAGATGTTGGCAGGCGCAAAACCCCATCCAGGCCTAAGCCATACCGAACACAGACCGCGCGGACAACGTCCGCGTGGTTGAGCGATAACGCGTTCAGGATAAATATCAAGATGAAAATTATTGTACTCGGTAGTGGTGTCGTGGGCGTGACAACCGCCTGGTATCTGCAGCAGGCCGGGCATCAGGTGACCGTGATTGAAAAAGAAGCCGGTCCGGCATTAGGCACCAGCGCCGCCAATGCCGGGCAGATCTCCCCTGGCTACGCCGCGCCCTGGGCCGCGCCGGGTGTTCCCTTAAAGGCGGTGAAGTGGATGGTGCAACGCCACGCGCCCCTTTCCGTGCGTCCGGACGGCTCCCGCTTTCAGCTCGCCTGGATGATGCAAATGCTGAAAAACTGCAATCCGCAAAGCTATGCCGAAAATAAGGCCAGGATGGTCAGGCTGGCAGAGTACAGCCGCGACTGCATCAAGGCACTGCGGGCCAGCACGGGCATTGAATATGAAGGACGTCAGGGAGGTACGCTGCAGCTGTTTCGCACCGCTCAGCAGTTTGACAATGCGGCACGCGATATCGCCGTGTTGCAAGACGCCGGCGTTCCTTATCAACTGCTGGAAGCCTCACAACTGGCCGAAGTTGAACCGGCGCTGGCGGCGGTTAAGCATAAGCTGACCGGCGGGCTGCGACTGCCTAATGACGAAACCGGAGATTGCCAGTTATTTACCCAGCAGCTTGCGGCGAGGGCGCACAAGGCTGGCGTCGACTTCCGTTATCACACCAACGTCGATGCGCTGCTGACACAGGGAGACAGGATAAGCGGGATTGTCTGTGGCGCTGAAACGCTGACGGCGGACGGATACGTCATGGCTTTGGGCTCATACTCCACGCAATTGCTCCGGCCGCTGCTGTCTGTTCCGGTTTACCCACTAAAAGGCTATTCACTGACGATTCCGATTGTCGATGCGTCCGGCGCGCCGGTATCCACGGTGCTGGATGAAACCTATAAAATTGCCATTACGCGTTTTGATAATCGTATTCGCGTGGGCGGTATGGCGGAAATCGTGGGATACAGCAAAACCCTGCTGCCCGCCCGGCGGCAAACGCTGGAGATGGTTGTCAACGATCTCTTTCCAGATGGCGGACAGGTGAGTCAGGCAACCTTCTGGACCGGATTACGCCCAATGACGCCGGACGGCACGCCCATCGTTGGCCCGACGCATTTCACCAACCTGTGGCTGAATACCGGGCACGGCACGCTGGGCTGGACGATGGCCTGCGGCTCCGGCCAGCTGTTGAGTGATGTAATTTCAGGCAAACCGCCGGCGATTGCCCATGCAGACTATGCCGTGTCGCGCTATGCCTGAGCCATACAGTGCAAATAATCCGGATGTTCTAAAGCAGGAAGCCCTAAAAAAGATTAATTTTCAGGCAGGATCACATAGAGATCATTGTTGTAAACGTTGATATTCTGGTCCGCACTCACGGACCAGAGAGACTTTACATGTCTGAATATACCCTGCAGGACTGCAACATAACGGTGCCCGATGTATTTCGCGATCGCACCATGAACCTCTTTACGCTCAGCCATACGAATGCCAATGAATTCACCTTCGTGATTTCACGTGCAACAGCGGCTGCAGAAGACACGCTTCAGTCAGTATCCCAGAGGCTGTCATCCGAACTGCAGGCTACTCTGCAGGACCTCTCACTCAACCATGCCCGGCTCACTGAGCTAAGCGGAAGGCAGGCTCTGGAACTGTTTTACAGTTTCAAAGCCGGGGAAAGAATTATCTTTCAGAAGCAAAGGGTGGTGCTGACATCTGAAAACAGTACGGGAAAAAAGCTCCTCTGTTTCATTGGCACCTGCCCGGATGCGTTTGACGATTACCATAGCCGGATTTATGACAGCATCACGGACAGCATTACGTTTCCGGACGATACACTCGGTTCGCCCGCACGGGGCAGCCAGATTCCCGCCGACAGTCATGAAATCTTCTTCAGCTTTGGTTGGGTTACCGCGCTTAATGGGCAATGATAAAGTCACTAAAATTACGACAATTGATCCGATGACTCAGTCCGAAAAAGTCATTTTTGTGAGGGATAACTGATATGAAAGTCTCAGGCACCAGTTCGCATGTGTACCTTGATATGGATGGCCAGATAATCAAGGCCGAGGGTGAAATGATTGTGGGTGGATTCGTCGCTTACAAAAGCACGATGAAATTCGAGCCTCCCTATGAAAATGAACCGGTTACTGAAGCAATCCGTCAGAAATACATTGATGAAGCGTTAAGAGAAACAAAAGACTCATATATGAAGCTGGAATTCGAATAATTTACCAGGTCCTCAATTTAACATCCCCCTGAAAAGAAAAAACAAAATAAGTCAGACGACCAGGGATATTCCAGGGAACAGGTCACTCCAGTTTTCGAAATCCTGAAATGACCCATGACCCCATCATTGGCGACATGGCAGAGTCTAATCAGTGTACAAACTTTTTATGCAATCTGGCTCTTATGTACAAAGGTATATTATTCCAGAACAGTTACAGAGCCTGGGCGCAAGCCCAGGCCGAACTCCAGGCCCACTGGAAATTGTATCCCCCCAGCCAGCCGGTCACATCGACCACCTCGCCGATGAAATAGAGCCCCGGCACGTCGCGCGCTTCCATGGTTTTGGATGAAAGCTGAGTTGTGTCAACGCCGCCGAGGGTGACTTCGGCGGTGCGGTAACCTTCCGTGCCGTTAGGCTGCACCTGCCAGCCGTGCAGCGTCTGCACCAGTTCTGTCTGCTGTTTGCTATTGAGTTGCTTCAGCGTGACATCCGGCACGACTTTCATTTCCTGCAAGACTTCGACCAGGCGCTTAGGCAGAATTTTGGCCAGGCTGTTTTTCAGGCTCAGATTCGGATGCGCCTCTCGCTGAATCGACAAAAAATCATCCAGACGGGTGGCCGGAGAGAGATCCACCGTGAGGAACTCGCCGGGCTGCCAGTAGCTGGAAATCTGCAACACCGCCGGGCCGGACAGACCGCGATGGGTGAACAGCATCGCCTCTTTAAATAGCGTGCCGTCCTTTGCCGCAATGGTCGTATCCAGCGCGACGCCAGACAGCGTCTGCAGTTGGTCTAATAGCGGTTTGTGCAGGGTAAAAGGCACCAACGCCGCGCGCGTTGGCAACACACTAAGCCCAAACTGCTCAGCAATTTTATAGCCGAACGGCGATGCGCCCAGGCCCGGCATGGAAAGCCCGCCGCTGGCAATCACCAGTTTCTCTGCCTGCACCGCGCTGCCGTTGAGCTGCAGATGGTAGCCCGCGTCATCCCGGGATACGCTCAGAATGTCGCTGCGCAGGCGAACGGTGACGCCACCGTTGTCACACTCGGCCATTAATAAATCCACCATCTGCTGGGCAGAATCATCGCAGAACAGCTGTCCCAGGGTTTTCTCATGCCAGGCAATGCCGTGACGATTCACCAGATCGATAAAATCCCATTGGGTATAGCGCGCAAGGGCCGACTTACAAAAGTGGGGATTATTCGACAGATAGGCGGCGGGTTCAGTGTAGAGATTGGTGAAATTGCAGCGTCCGCCGCCGGACATCAAAATCTTGCGGCCCGGCTTCTTGCCGTTATCCAGCAGTAATACACGGCGACCACGCTGTCCTGCCTGCGCAGCACAAAAAAGCCCGGCAGCGCCTGCCCCAATTACGATAACGTCAAACTGTTCCACTGCAATTGCCCACCTGGTAAGAGAGGGGCAGATTGTAGTGATCTGCTCCTGTGGATGCCAGTGTCAAAATTTTGCCGTAAATATGTCACAATGTAACTGGTTAATTTATATAGACTTTGTACCTGTTAACCGGGTTAATTGACATTTTTAGTCCAAATCATGACTATATTTTCCTTTCCCAGACCGCATGTTGTCGCGGATAATGCGCCGCGTTCATGTCCTCCAAAATGGCGTAACGTCTATGCTACATCTGTTTGCTGGTCTAGATCTTAGCACCGGCCTGTTACTGATACTTGCTCTGCTGTTTGTATTGTTTTACGAAGCAATTAACGGCTTTCATGATACGGCCAACGCGGTTGCGACGGTCATCTACACCCGTGCCATGCGTGCTCAGCTTGCCGTTTTGATGGCGGGGGTTTTCAACTTCTTTGGTGTATTGCTCGGCGGATTAAGCGTGGCTTACGCTATCGTGCATATGCTGCCTACCGATCTGCTGCTGAATGTTGGCTCGGCTCACGGTCTCGCCATGGTGTTTTCCATGCTGCTGGCGGCGATTATCTGGAACCTGGGCACCTGGTATTTGGGGCTTCCGGCTTCCAGTTCCCACACGTTAATCGGCGCGATTATCGGCATCGGCCTGACCAATGCATTAATGAACGGCACCTCGGTCGTCGATGCGCTTAACATTCCTAAAGTGCTGAATATCTTCCTGTCTCTGATCCTTTCTCCCATCGTCGGCCTGGTGATTGCGGGCAGCTTAATCTTTCTTCTTCGCCGTTACTGGAGTAACACCAAGAAGCGTGCGCGTATTCATATGACGCCCGCAGACCGGGAGAAAATTGATGGCAAGAAAAAGCCGCCTTTCTGGACGCGTACCGCCCTGATTATCTCCGCCATTGGCGTCAGCTATTCACACGGTGCAAACGACGGGCAAAAGGGGATTGGCCTGATCATGCTGGTTCTGATTGGCGTTGCGCCAGCAGGCTTTGTGGTCAATATGAATTCATCGGGTTACGACATCACGCGCACGCGCGATGCGGTTAACCACCTTGAGCAATATTACCAACAGCATCAGGCGTCATTGACCCATATCATCCAGATGGCTCCGCCTAAACTGCCCACGCCAGAAGAAGTCGCCCCGGCAACGTCAACCGAGTTTCATTGCGACAGCGCGCGTGCGCTGCAGGCCGTGCAGCGTGCTCAGGTGTTGCTGAACAATCTGCAAAGCTATGGCGATCTGTCCGTCGATCAGCGTAGTCAGATGCGCCGCCTGTTGCTGTGTATTTCCGATACCGCCGATAAAGCGGCGAAGCTGCCGGAAACCTCCGCTGACGATAAACGCTTCCTTGGCAAGCTCAAAGGCGATCTACTGAACACCGTTGAGTACGCACCGGTATGGATTATCATGGCGGTTGCGCTGGCTTTAGGCATCGGCACCATGATTGGCTGGCGTCGTGTTGCCACCACCATCGGTGAGAAAATTGGTAAGAAAGGCATGACCTATGCGCAGGGCATGTCCGCACAGGTAACGGCCGCCGTATCGATAGGCATTGCCAGCTACACCGGCATGCCGGTCTCCACCACGCATATCCTGTCCTCTTCCGTTGCCGGTACAATGCTGGTAGACGGCGGTGGATTGCAGAGCAAAACCATCAAAAACATCGCCATGGCGTGGGTATTTACGCTGCCGGTCTGTATTTTGTTGTCGGGTTCGCTCTACTGGATCGCGCTCAAGCTCATCTGAGACAGCGGCAAATCAGGGCGACTTCGGTCGCCCTTTTTAATGCCAGATGGCCAGCGCAATCAGGCTGATCACCACTAATCCGCACAGCGAACTGGCCAACATAAACAAGCCTCTCACCCGCTCACACCGGCGAATAAATTCGTCATCATGATGATCAAGATAGCGTCTTGCCCAGATATAGCGCACCAGCCTGACCTGCTTGCCGGGCTGACCATGGGCGGTGAAAAACCCTGCGCCGTCAACGTACTGATACAGCAACGGATCGCAGCCACGCAAAACCACCAACAGCGCACGCAACGAAGAGAAATAGCGCGCCATATTCACAATACATACCACACAGAGAGCCCAAAAAAGCGCGATAGTGCTGATCATCTACCCCTCCTTACCGGTACTGCAGAAAAGTGCTGAACGCGCACCCTGCTGAACAGTCCCTGCAGAATTAGCCAACAACCCCATTAAATGATTTGTAGTTTTATTTTTGAAATATCTGAACAGACGCAGCAATGTGACGAAGGCTGCTTTTTCAGTTTAGGAGCAATGTTCAATTTTTTACCAGCAAGGATTTTCGTTTTATACGAGTAAAAATCGTTCATCATTGATCTTATTCACAACCCAGACGGCTTCAGACGCATTTGTTAACACAGATGACTATACTTTCAGGTATAACAACATTATCGCCTGTGCTGTACGTTAACCATTTCGGTGGCGCGCATCGCCCGTTCGCGCAATGGATTTCGCAGCTATGACGCGTCTGGAAACCGCTGCCATTCTGAATCTCGTGGAAGGAGTTATATCATGGCTTACAAACATATCCTGATTGCAGTCGATCTTTCGCCAGAAAGCCAGTTGTTAGTCGATAAAGCTGTCTCGCTCGCGCGTCCTTATGACGCAAAAATTTCGTTGATTCATGTCGATGTGAATTACTCTGATCTCTATACTGGCCTGATTGATGTCAACCTGGGCGATATGCAAAAGCGGATTTCTGAAGAGACACATCAGGCGCTTAAAAGCCTGTCGGATGCCGCGGGCTATCCTATCACCGAAACCCTGAGCGGCAGTGGCGATCTCGGTCAGGTGCTGGTGGATGCGATTAAGAAATACGATGTGGACATGGTGGTGTGCGGTCATCATCAGGACTTCTGGAGCAAACTGATGTCGTCTGCCCGCCAGTTGATCAATACGGTGCATATCGACATGCTGATTGTGCCGCTGCGCGACGAAGAGGAAGAATAATTCGCCTGCGTTAAGCCGGTGCGGCTGACGTGCCCACCGGCTTCACAAACCCCGCTACTCAGCCAGTGGCGGATAGATATCGAAGCGGTGGCTTTTGGTAAGCACCGCAGACTGCGTAACAACCCCTGCCAGCGGTGGCGCGTAATCCGGGCGTTTCACCACGATACGTTTCTTTGCCAGACGGCGAGCCGGTGCCAGCAGAGCATCAGCGTCCTCATCCGCCCCAACCAGCGACTGAAAGACCCGCATCTCTTTTTTCACCATGGCGCTTTTTTGCCGATGGGGATACATCGGGTCGAGATAAACCACATCCGGCTGCGGGGTGATATCGGTTAAGGCCTGAACGCTGGAGGCATGAATCAGCGTCAGGCGCTCACGCAGCCAGTCGCCAATCTCTGCATCCTGATAACCGCGCGTCAGCCCATCATCCAGCAGTGCGGCGACCACCGGATGACGCTCCAGCATCCGTACCCGGCAACCGAGCGCGGCCAGCACAAAAGCATCCCGGCCTAATCCGGCGGTGGCATCCACGACATCGGGCAGATAATCGCCTTTGATCCCGACCGCTTTGGCTACCGCTTCCCCACGACCGCCACCAAAACGGCGACGGTGCGCCATCGCGCCAGAGACAAAATCCACGAAGATACCGCCCAGTTTAGGCTCATCCCGTTTACGCAGTTCAAGATGTGTGGCGGTTTTGACCAGCGCCAGCGTCGCGTCTTCACAGTGTGTCAGTTGCCAGCGCCCGGCTAAAACAGTTAAGGCGCCGTCACCGGCGCCTGTCTCATCAAGCAAACAGATTTTCACGTACGGCTTATCCCTGAATACCGTAGTGTTCCAGCATGGCATCCAGCTGTGGTTCACGACCGCGGAAGCGTTTAAACAGTTCCATCGGCTCTTCTGAACCGCCGCGCGTCAGAATGTTGTCGAGGAAGGACTGCCCGGTTTCCCGGTTGAAAATCCCTTCTTCTTCAAAGCGCGAATAGGCATCCGCCGCCAGCACGTCGGCCCACAGGTAGCTGTAATAGCCTGCCGCATAACCTCCGGCAAAGATATGGCTGAAGGCATGAGGGAAGCGGCCCCATTCCGGGCTGGGCACGACGGCCACTTTGCTTTTCACCTCACGCAGGGTTTCCAGAATCTGTGCACCTTTTTCCGGGTTGAACTCGGTATGCAGGCGGAAGTCGAACAGGCCGAACTCCAGCTGACGCAGAATAAACAGCGCCGCCTGGTAGTTTTTCGCCGCCAGCATTTTATCCAGCAGCGCTTTTGGCAGCGGCTCACCGGTTTCGTAGTGACCCGAAATAAACGCCAGCGCTTCTGGCTCCCAGCACCAGTTTTCCATGAACTGGCTTGGCAGCTCAACGGCATCCCAGGGCACACCGTTGATGCCGGAAACGCCTGCCGCTTCAATGCGCGTCAGCATATGGTGCAGGCCGTGACCGAACTCATGGAACAGCGTGATCACTTCGTCATGCGTAAACAGCGCAGGCTTACCACTTACCGGACGATTGAAGTTACAGGTGAGGTAAGCCACCGGTTTTTGCAGGCTGCCGTCCGCTTTACGCATTTGCCCAACGCAGTCGTCCATCCATGCACCGCCGCGTTTGTGCTCGCGAGCATAGAGGTCGAGGTAGAAACTGCCACGAAGCTCGCCGCTTTCATCGAACAGATCAAAGAAGCGGACATCCGGATGGTAAACATCGACGTCAGTGCGCTCTTTGGCGGTAATACCGTAAATGCGCTTCACCACTTCAAACAGGCCGGACACTGCACGAGATTCGGGGAAGTAAGGGCGCAGCTGCTCATCGCTGATGGTATAAAGATGCTGCTTCTGCTTTTCGCCGTAGTAGCTGAGATCCCATGGGTTCATGGTTTCTACGCCAAACGCTTTTTGCGCAAAAGCGCGCAGCTGAGCCAGCTCTTTCTCACCCTGTGGACGGGCGCGATCGGCCAGATCGTTCAGAAAATCGATCACCTGTGCCGGGCTCTGTGCCATCTTGGTGGCCAGGGATTTATCCGCGAAGGAGTCGAAGCCCAGCAGTTGCGCCAGCTCGTGTCGCAGCGCCAGCTCTTCCGCCATAATCGGACCGTTATCCCATTTACCCGCGTTAGGGCCTTGATCGGAGGCACGGGTCGAATAGGCGCGGTACATCTCTTCACGCAGAGCGGCATTATCGCAGTAGGTCATCACCGGCAGATAGCTCGGGATATCCAGCGTCAGCAACCAGCCTTCCTGCCCTTTAGCTTCCGCCTGGGCTTTGGCTGCGGCCAGCGCGCTTTCCGGCATGCCGGCCAGCTCGCTTTCGTCCGTAATCAGCTTGCTCCAGCCCATTGTGGCATCAAGCACGTTGTTACTGTAGGCCGAACCCAGCTCGGAAAGGCGGGCCGCAATTTCGCCGTAGCGTTTCTGCTTGTCTTTTTCCAGACCAATACCGGAAAGCTCAAAATCACGCAGGGCGTTATCGACGGCTTTCTGCTTTGCCTGATCCAGCGAAGCATAGTGACTGCCTTCTTTCAGATTGCGGTAGGCCTGATAAAGACCTTCGTGCTGGCCAACCCAGGTGCTGTATTCAGAAAGCAGCGGCAACGTTTGTTCATAGGCTTCGCGCAGTTCCGGGCTGTTTTTGACCGAGTTCAGATGGCTGACCGGCGAAAAAATCCGGCTCAGGCGATCGTCGGTCTCCGCCAGTGGCTGTACCAGATTGTCCCAGGTGTAAGGTGCGCCTTGCGCCACTACTTTTTCCACCATTGCACGGCATTCATTCAAAACGTCGGTCACGGCGGGCACCACATGTTCAGGCTTAATCGCTGAAAACGGGGGAAGTGTGAACGAGGTGAGTAACGGATTGGTCATAGCGCAGTCCTTTAACAATGTGTGGGGCGCGATGAGTCGCGCAACGCAATTCAATTAACATGCGGTCGGATACCGCGAAAATCAATGGCGCGACTTGTCGTGATGTAAACAATGGCGCGGATTATGATCCTACAGACGATGAGATCAAGCATAGCTGAGGACAACGCAGGCTATCACTTTCCTGTCGCGGCATGGTTAACAGATGTTAACAGCCTGTGTCAGCCTCCTGATTAGCGTGTAAAGCGGACTGAACAGCGCAGGCAGGATGCCCGGACCACGGCTGCGCGCGAAATGCCAGCAATT
Organism: Pantoea allii; assembly: GCF_002307475.1. GTDB lineage: Bacteria > Pseudomonadota > Gammaproteobacteria > Enterobacterales > Enterobacteriaceae > Pantoea > Pantoea allii. The sequence continues at coordinate 45,235 of NZ_NTMH01000052.1, forward strand.
ATTCCTGTCTGTCGTTATAATCGGGCCAACGTTATCATTTTTAGCTTCAACCGCGGACATCCCCTTTTTTATGCTGAGTTATCGCCACAGTTTTCACGCCGGCAACCATGCCGATGTGCTTAAGCACACCGTACAAAGCCTCATCATCACCGCCCTGAAAGAGAAAGAAAAACCCTTTCTCTATCTTGATACCCATGCCGGTGCAGGCCGTTATCAACTGAGCGGCGAGCATGCAGAGCGTACCGGCGAATATCTGGAAGGCATTGGCCGCGTCTGGCAGCAGCCGGATGCGCCCGCATTGCTGCAACCTTATTTTGATGCCATTCATGCCCTGAACCGGAGCGGTACGCTGCGTTACTATCCGGGCTCGCCGCTGATCGCCCGTCATTTGCTGCGTCCAGAGGATAAGCTTCAGCTTACCGAACTGCACTCCAGTGATTACCCCCTGCTGCGAACCGAATTCAGTAAAGACAGCCGCGCGCGCGTTGAAAAGGCCGATGGTTATCAGCAGTTAAAGTCAAAGCTGCCGCCGTTGTCACGTCGTGGTCTGGTACTGATCGATCCCCCATACGAAATGAAGAGCGATTATCAGGCGGTCGTCAAAGGCATTCAGGAAGGCCACAAGCGCTTTGGCACGGGCGTTTTTGCCCTGTGGTATCCGGTGGTTATGCGTCAGCAAATCAAACATATGCTGCGCGATCTGCAGGCAACCAACATTCGTAATATCCTGCAAATTGAGCTGGCCGTGCGTCCTGACAGCGATCAGCGCGGTATGACGGCTTCCGGGATGATTGTGATCAATCCACCGTGGAAACTGGCCGATCAGATGAATACATTGCTGCCGTGGTTGCACCAGAAACTGGTGCCAACCGGTACAGGCCATTTCAGCGTAAACCAGATCGTACCGGAATAACGCCCTTCTCAGATTAGCGCCACCGCGTCTGGTGCGGCGGCGTTATACCTCAGGTCATTTTTATGTGGATCATCCTGGCAGGTGCACTGGCTGCCCTGCAACCGGCGAAACGCCTCTCACTGTTATTACTGGCACTGGCAACGGCGCTGGGGGTTTACCAGAACGTTCTCGACTGGCCTGTTACCCTCGTTTTTGCTGCTGTTGCCGCACTGGTCGCGTTTCGTATTTACGACCGTCGGAGCCAAGTGTGGCAGAGCATCAGCGAGGCGCTTCTGGTGTTGATTGCCCTCGCGCTAATGCTGCATCTTATTCCTGGCTTCAACAACCCACGCCAGATTGATGCCGTTCGGGCTGGCGCGCACAGCCTGCCCTTCTCTTTTTCATTTAATTTCGATAAAGCCCTGATTCCTTTCTTGCTGCTGGCCTGTATGCCGACGCTGTTTAAAGCCGAGGCGCACCCACCGCGCATGCCTGTGTTATGGCTGCTGCCCGTAGCGGCGATTCCACTGCTGTTAGTCAGCGCGGTATGGCTGGGTGGCCTGGCGTTTGAGCGACACGTTCCTGACTGGCTGGGGGCCTTTGCCCTGGCAAACCTGTTTTTTGTCTCGCTGGCTGAAGAAGCATTTTTCCGCGGCTACCTGCAGCAGCGCCTGCGCCAGAAATGGGGCAGCACAGTTGCCCTGCTGGTCACCGCCTTGTTGTTTGGCCTGGCGCATGCGCCAGGCGGCGTGCTGCTGATGGTCTTTGCCGGACTGGCCGGGCTGATTTATGGCCTGGTCTGGCACTGGAGTGGTCGCTTATGGCTGGCCACGGCGTGCCATTTTGCGCTCAATATGGTCCACCTGCTGTTTTTTACCTATCCGGCACTGGCGCACTGACCATCACAGCCTGAATACCGCCAGGTCCTGGGCCATCTCCGTTTCAGGGAAGATGGCCTGGCACTCGGCCAGTAAACGGGCCATATCTCGGGCAAGATAGCGCGAACTGAAATGGGTGGCGATCATCCGTTTTGCACCGGCCTGCTTTGCCACTTTTGCGGCCTGCACGGTGGTTGAGTGACCGCGTCCGTTGGCTTTTTCAGCCAGTGCATCCTCCAGCGTGGTTTCATGTACCATCACATCCACATTCGCGGCCAGCTGTAACGCCACCTCGGTAGGCGCGGTATCGCCAAAAATCGCCAGCGTTTTGCCTTTGGTGGGCGGCCCTAAATACTCAGCACCATGAACCGTGCGACCATCCTCCAGCGTGATGCTGTCCCCCAGCTTTAGCTGTTGATACCACGGGCCACGCGGCACACCTTCTGCCTTCAGACGTGCGGCATCCAGAAAGCCGGGCTTGTCTCGCTGTTCAATACGATAGCCAAAGCAGGCAATGGTGTGATTCATCGGCCAGGCCGTAACACGAAACTCGCCATCATCCAGCACCTCGCCCGCCTCGATTTCAATCACCTCCAGCGGATAATCGGTGTACGAGCTGGACAGAGACAGAGCGTTATCGACAAAGGCTTTCAGGCCTTTGGGGCCATAAACCGTCATCGGCGTGGTAAGTCCCGCCATTGAACGGCTGGTAAGCAGGCCGGGCAGACCAAAAATATGGTCACCGTGCAGATGCGTAATAAAGATTTTATCGAGCTTGCCGGGTTTAAGATCGGAGCGCATAAACTGAAGCTGTGTCCCTTCACCGCAGTCAAACAGCCAGGTGTCGCCACTGTCTGCATGGGTAAAGGCAATGGCAGTGACGTTACGCTGCAAGCTCGGCGCGCCACCGCCCGTGCCAAGAAAAGTCAGGTGCATGCTATGCTTCTCTGTAAGTAGTGGAAAACAATGGCCTGTTACAATCATAGGCGCAATTTTTGCGACACCCTGCCCTGCGGCGTTACACTCTATGTCAATTTCCATGTAACCGGATGATACTTCAATGACCCGACATTATGACTATCTCGCCATCGGCGGCGGCAGCGGCGGTATTGCCTCGATTAACCGTGCAGCAAGCTATGGCCAGAAATGTGCCCTGATAGAAGCCAAAGCACTGGGCGGAACCTGCGTCAACGTGGGCTGTGTGCCGAAAAAAGTCATGTGGCATGCCGCGCAAATCGCCGAGGCGATTCATCTTTACGGCCCCGATTATGGTTTTGACACCACGGTAAACCGCTTCGACTGGGGCACGCTGGTCAAAAACCGTAGCGCCTATATCGACCGTATTCACCAATCATACGACAATGTGCTGGGGAAAAATAAGGTCGATGTCATCCACGGCTTTGCCCGTTTTATTGATGCGCATACCGTTGAAGTCAATGGCGAAACCATTACGGCCGACCATATTTTGATCGCCACCGGTGGACGTCCAGGCCATCCCTCTGTCCCCGGTGCGGAATACGGAATTGATTCAGACGGTTTCTTTGAACTGGACGCGCTGCCAAAACGCACCGCGGTGATTGGCGCCGGTTATATCGCCGTCGAACTGGCGGGCGTGGTGAACGCACTCGGCTCCGAAACCCATTTATTCGTCCGTAAACATGCCCCGCTGCGCAGCTTTGATCCGCTGATCACCGAGACGCTGGTTGAAGTCATGAACGCGGAAGGCCCGACGCTGCACACTCAGGCGACGCCAAAAGCGGTGGTAAAAAATGCCGACGGCAGTCTGACGTTACAGCTGGAAGATGGCAGCGACTACACCGTCGATTGCCTGGTTTGGGCCATTGGTCGTGTACCGGAAACCGACAGCCTGAATATCCAGGCGGCAGGCGTTACGCTGGATGAGAAAGGTTATATCAAGGTCGATAAATTCCAGAACACCAATGTGTCAGGCGTTTATGCCGTAGGCGATAACACCGGTGCCGTTGAGCTGACCCCGGTGGCCGTGGCAGCAGGTCGTCGCCTGTCTGAGCGTTTGTTTAATAACAAACCGGATGAGCATCTGGATTACAGCAACATTCCTACCGTGGTATTCAGCCATCCGCCGATCGGCACCGTGGGCCTGACGGAACCGCAGGCGCGCGAACAGTACGGTGATGATCAGGTTAAAGTCTACAAGTCGTCCTTTACCGCGATGTACACCGCAGTCACCCAACATCGCCAGCCGTGCCGCATGAAATTAGTCTGCGTCGGCCCGGAGGAGAAGATTGTCGGTATTCACGGCATTGGTGGTGGAATGGACGAGATGCTGCAGGGCTTTGCGGTGGCGTTGAAAATGGGCGCAACCAAAAAAGACTTCGATAACACCGTGGCGATTCACCCGACCGCAGCGGAAGAGTTTGTGACGATGCGTTAATGTAGAAAAAACACACCTACATCTTTCACTTATCTGAAACTGGCCCTTATGCGGCCAGTTTTTTATGCAATTAAGAATATTTTGATTACGCTCTCCAGTTTTTCATTCGATAGAATATGCTCAGCAATACCGCAGGTTTCTGGGGCATACTTATGGGCATAAATAATATTGACCTGCTCCCCGTTGATTAGTACACCCCGATATTAGTAATGTCTTCATAAGCCACATGAGGACATCCCCATGACGAAGCTTTTTTCCAATGAACACATTGCCATCGTTTTTCTGCCAGCGAAGAAATGGCTTAACATACTGGGGACTGATCACTTTTACTTTATGCCCCAGTTTTTCAAATTCCCTATGCCAGTAAAATGCTCTCGTGCATGCTTCAATGCCAATCAGGTAGGCGGGTATAATGACCAGTTTCTAAAGTAATATTTTTCGCTCAACACGTCGGGTATAAACCGGCTTGCCTGCTGGATGAATTATGTTCAGTTAAGCGTAGAGGGAAGTAGTAGTCCATCCCATTACCTGGCGCAAGAAGTTTGGTGGAATGGAAGTGCCTGGGGTGAAGCGTCTAAAGTCGCCTGAAGAGGAGAACGCCCGCCTCATGAAGCTGCTTGCTGAAGCCATGCTTAATAAGGAGGTGCTTTAGGTGGCTCTCAGGCGAAAGTAATGACAACAGACCAGAAGCGGGAAGCTGTGGTATTGATGTGTTATGCGATCTGTCGCAACTTCGTACCTGCAGGCTACAGGTTTTTCCCTGTCAACCTGCCGTTATGATGCTCAGCGTCTATCTGCTGATTCACATTTATCAAGGCGTATCACTGAGATGGTGCTTGAGCGCAGACGTTTTGGTTACCGGCGCATCTGGCAGCTATTGCGTCGGAATGGCCTTCACGTCAATCACAAACGGGTATACCGCATTTACCACCTTAACGGACTGAGCGTAAAACACAGACAACGCCTTAAAGGGCTGGCGACCGGACAGTTTCCGCTTCTGCGTCCGGATGCTCCCAACCTGACTTGGTCGATGGATTTCGTTATGGACGTACTGGCCAGCGATCGCAGGATCAAGTGCCTGACTTGTGTGGATGATTTCACGAAGGAGTGTCTAACAATTACCGTCGCATTCGGGATATCAGGCGTACAAGTTACGTGTATTCTGAACAGTATTGCGCTATTTCGTGGTTATCCGGCCACGATAAGAATCGATCAGGGGCCTGAATTCACCTGCCGCGCGCTTGATCAGTAGGCCTTTGAGCATGGCGTGGAACTGCGTCTTATCCAGCCAGGCAAACCGACTCAGAACGGATTTATTGAGAGTTTTAACGGACGATTTAGAGATAAATGCCTGAACGAGCACAGGTTCAGCAATATTGTTCATGCCAGGAAAACGATTAATGGTTGGTGGCAGGATTATAACGAGTGCCGTCCACATTCATCACTGAATCACCAAACTCCAGTTGAATTTGCTGCGGACTGGCGAAACGGGAAATATGAAGAAAAACCAACAGAAACTACTAACTGAAAAGTTGTATCTGATTCTTAGGGCAGGTAACTTAAGCTTTAAATTACCATAAACCTTTATATTTCAACCAGTCACCCTTATGAAGGCGGTTTATCCCCTGAAAACGCTGGGTCATTTGCGCACTGTGTTAATTGGTTTTCGCAAAGCTAACGGATGGACGCAAAAAGAACTGTCAAAACTGTTGGGGGTAACTCAGCAAACGTATGCTCGCCTTGAAGCAAATCCCGCGAGCGCCAGCTTTGATCGTTTATTCAAAGTATTTAGCATATAGGGTGTTGAAATTGAAGTATTTTTGCGAGAGCCTTTACCACAGGCGAAACCAGAATTAACGACACAACAATATTCATCGTTACCCGCAAGGCAGGAAAATTGTAAGGACCTAAAAATATAAATATTGATGATAAAGTTTTTCCTCACCTATTTAACAGATACGTCATTATCTACATTGGTTTCCTATGCATATCTGCATCAGCTTCATTCTGAATTTCCGCGAGATGCACTAGCATTGACAATGTCTCGTGAATCAATGTTATTGCAATGAACTGCTTCAGTATTGTCTCTGTGTCTATTTATTTTTTTACATTTAAAAAATAGAGCATATATTCCTTATGACTGAATTGAATCGTCGATAAAATAGCAGAGTTTAATTTACCCTCTGGCTTCAAACTGTACCTGCCACTGTTTGCTGATATTCTCTTCACATTCACATGTTTTTGTCGAAAGTCATGTTGTCAAAACGATCACGCTTTGACCTCATACTGGCTCTACCATAGTCGTTTCTCAGAATCGGCGTTTCATATTATTGTATGTTTTACTTGAAATTATCGATCCTGATTTTCATCGCATATAAACATTTTCGGAGCAACAGCTGTATCTTGGCTTCGTTCGTAATCTGAATGCGCTGTCAACTTTACTGAGCAATGAGCTCATCATTCCTGCGATCCCAGACTGCGTACACACTCTCAAACAACCCATTTGTACTGCGCTAATTACGGAGCACTAAATCGACGTCATACACTCATATTGACAGGCTAATTAACTTGCCAAAATCATCAAATTTGATAGATTTTTCTTCATTTTTTTGTTAACTTAATTGTAAATAAATCAATGTTAATTTATTGTTCATGAATCAAAAAATTGGCTATTCGAGAGTCTCTTCGATAAACATTAAAACGAGCAGTCAGTGTGAAAGCCTGAAAGCCGCAGGCTGTGATTTGATTATCGTAGATGAAGAAAAAGAACCTCAGCCATTCAGTTTATGCCTGGAGATTCTCAAACCCGGAGATGTGCTGGTGGTAACGAGCCTTGAAATGTTGGGACGTAACCTTGCCGGTGTACTTAAGGCCATAACGTCCATCAATGAGCGGGGTGCATCCCTGATCAGTCTCAGTGAAGGCCTTGACTCAGCCAGTGAATCAGGGGAACCGCTGGTAAGAATGTGCCATTTACTTATGGGGTGTCAGCAAGCCTTCGTTCGTGAAAAAAACCAGAAAGGACTTACGGCCAGCAGGGCGAGAGGCCGTCTTGGTGGGCGAAAAAAGAAATTGAGTCAGAAAGATATTATTCAAATCAAAGAATTATTAAGCCGCCCCGAAAGTAGTGTGAGTGATGTTGCAAAAAAGTACGGCGTTTCCAGAACGACCATCTACAAATATGTCGGGGTTATCGTTCCAGAACATGCGCTTTAGACCACATTTCATCGTGCATTTAAGAACTAATATTTATACTATCAACGCACCAAAGGAGAGTTGATAATGGCAACCGCAGAACAGTTTAAAGCGCTTTTAAAGAGCCACGCTGACGGTGATGAAGCGCGTTTTTACTCTATTGCTCTCCAAGTAGCAGCTAAAGAAGCACGTCAGGGTCACAGTAAGCTCGCAAATGACATCAAGCAAATCGTTGAAAAATCGCAAAAAAATGATGAAAAAATGAGTCATTTGACGACAGCAAAAACGCTTCAATTTGTTCATCAGCCAAAAAGCGAACTTCAGGGCTTGCTTGAACTGACGCCCAGTGATGTGCATGTTGAGGAGTTAGTATTATCTGCTGATGTCAAAGAGCGACTGGAGAAAGTCGTTACTGAGCAACGACAGTCAGATAAGTTAAAACGCTTCGGATTATTGCCACGGCGTAAACTCCTCTTTACCGGACCACCCGGAACAGGTAAAACGATGTCAGCTCTCATGCTGGCTACTGAACTTCGTTTGCCGCTTTATACCATAGTCTTGGATAGCCTTATTACACGTTATATGGGAGAAACTGCGGCAAAATTACGTCTTATCTTTGATCACATAAGACAGACCCGGGCGGTCTATCTGTTCGATGAATTTGACGCGATTGGCACACAACGTGGTGCATCAAATGATGTGGGCGAAATCAGAAGAGTATTGAATTCCTTTCTGATATTTGTAGAGCAGGATTATTCAGAAAGCGTAATCGTTGCAGCAACAAACCACCCGGAACTACTTGACCAGGCTCTTTATCGCCGTTTCGACGATATTATTCAGTTCGAGAGGCCACAAGAAGCACAGATTGTCATGTTGATGAAAAATCGACTTTCCTTGTTCGATATTAACCATCTTAACTGGGAAGCAATCATAACAGAGGCTCTGGGCCTGAGTTCTGCCGAAATTACGCGCTCCTGTGATGATGCTGCAAAAGATGCCGTTATATATTTTGACGGAAAACTTGAAACGTCGGTGATCATCAAAGCCCTCGCCAGAAGACATAAAGGCGGTGGCGCAAACCGGGAATAACATAGCAGAGGACATAATGGCAAATGACAGGATGCATTTGAATGTCAGGCAGTTTGTTACGAGTGAAAGATTTAGGTCAAGAAATACAGCAAGAAGTATTCAAATCGCTCCCCGGGACAGACAAACTCATGGCGAAGGACTGAGGCTGCAATATCAGGAAATATTAGACCGGTATGATGGTATGGCAGCCAATCGGGAAACACCTGTAACAGATGATATTGGTATTTATATTGAGGTCATTGGTCAGGAAAGAATCAAGCTACCCCTGGAAAAGCTGGATAATACTGATTTCAAACTTTGCCTTCTTAAGACAGAAGGGCACCGTGAAGTCGCAACCCTATTTATCCCCGAAGCCAGGCGCGGGGCCTTTCTACGAAAAGTAAATCAGTATTTGGACCCTGACAAAGACCGCTATAAAGAAAGTGAAGATACATATTACCCTGCAAATCATGCTTTGATTGCAAGTATTGCCGAAGTAAGGTTTGCACGGATTCGTTCTTTCTGGACAGATGAACCAAGCCTTTTCCCTGATGATCCCGAAAGACAGTTTTGGTGGGAGCTTTGGCTCAAAAAGGAGCAAAACAGCGATCCTCTCCTGATTGGCAGACAGTTAGCAGAAAGACTTAATGCTGAGATGGGAAGCTCTTCTCTAAATTTCTTTAAATCTGTTGTTCTATTAATCAAATGTTCCCTTAACCAGCTTGAACGCGCTCCTGAACTGATAGCGAATCTCGAAGAGCTCAGGAGAGCAAAAGATACCCCGTTCCCTATTGTTTACTCTTCCCCTTTCGATCAAGCTCAGTGGGTCGATGATATTTCCCAACGTTTCGTGCCTAATACCGATGCTAATTGCGCAGTTACAATACTTGATACTGGGATAAATTATCATCATCGACTTCTGCAACATGTCACTGCAGGCAGCTACTCAGAATGCTGGCTCCCTCAGTGGCCGCACTACTCTATTCCGGGCGGCATTGAAGTCCAGCATGGTTCTATGCAGGCAGGTCTGGTTGCCTTTGGCAATCTGCTTGATGTCAGCCAGAGTAGCTCATCTGTACATACGCCATTCGTTATCGAATCAGGGAGAATCATCCCTCCTACAGGAATAAATCCTCCTGAGCTCTACGGCGATATTACTGTGAGCACAGCTTACAAACATGAAACTGAACGGCCAGAGTATAACCGGGTCTTTAGCCTGGCGATTACTTCACCTGAAAGTTCTGTAAGCGGGATGCCATCTTCCTGGTCTGCAGAAATCGACCGTTTTACATGTGGTGTTGACGAAGATATCAGTAGGTTATTCGTTATATCCGCTGGTAACAACCGTGATGTAAGACATGACTCAGATTACTGGGATCAGGTAGCCCTTTCGCCCATCGAAGATCCTGCGCAATCCTGGAATGCGCTTACCGTTGGTGCTTACACAGAGTTGTCTACAATTGATGACCCGGTTTTTGATGGCTGGACAGCATTTGCGATGCCTGGAGACGTTTCTCCATCAAGCCGATCTTCTGTGAACTGGTCATGGCGAAAACAGGCTCCTCATAAACCTGATGTCGTTGCCGAGGGTGGAAACCATGTTATTTCTCCCGACAGGACTGCGGTTGATAACTGCTCTGATGTATCTTTGCTTACCACATCGGGAAAAACGACAGGTTCTGCTTTTGAAAGTCATGGGGACACAAGTTCTGCATGTGCGCTGATATCCAGAGATGCAGCTCTTCTGCGCACACAATACCCTGAGCTATGGCCTGAGACTATTCGAGGCTTGATCGTTCATTCAGCAGAATGGACACCCCGGATGATGATGCGTTTTGAACAGCTATGCAGACAGCATTCTCCGAGTGTGGCAAAAGATTGCCTGCTGCGTACTGTAGGCCACGGTGTTCCTGATATTAATCGGGCAAGATACAGCGCTGATCACGCTCTGACATTGATAGCTGAAAGCGAGCTACAGCCGTTCATCAAAGAGACCAATGCGGCTGCATCGGCTGATCCAAAAAACAACATGATGAATCTGCATCAATTACCATGGCCTGTAGCTGCTTTACAATTACTTCCTCCGGAAACTCCGGTGAAAATGCGGGTTACGCTTTCATACTTCATCGAACCTAATCCAGGCCGTCGTGGGTATCGGTCAAGATACAGCTACCAGTCTCATGGGCTGCGATTTACGACCATACGTCCAGGACAGACCCTAGAAAACTTTCGATCAATGGTTAATGGATTGGCGTTAACAGACGATTATACCGGTCCGGAGGGCGATAATGAGGGATGGTTCCTCGGTACACAATTAAGAACCAGAGGCTCTGTGCACTCTGACCGGTGGAATGGTTCGGTGGCTGAACTTCTCGACATGCATACTATTGCTGTCTTCCCGGTAAGTGGATGGTGGAAGTACCGCTCAGGAGAAGAGCGCTGGAGAAATAAAGTTAAGTATTCTTTATTGATTAGCATTGAAGTACCTGACGAAACTGTAAATATCTACACTGAAGTTGAAAATGTAGTCGATATCTCGGTCTCTATTTAAGATCTGATAAGACTGCGGGTTTTTCCGCAGTCTTGACTAACAGACTCAGCAACACGTGTGGCCTCGCCAGCCACTCTTCCAGCGTCAGCATGCCGTTCTCTGGCATAAAACGCCTGTCAGCGAGGCAGTTAAATTGTTCCGGAAAGAGTGTTTATATCTGAATGTCACCCGCCACGCCGGTAAAATGCCCAGCGCCAGATCCACTTCCCCGAGATCAGTCAGGCCAGCATGATCTCTCTGCTGGCCTGACTGATCTAGGAATATAAGATAGCGTCCGGGATTTTCTCGCCGTTATCGCTATCATGTCTGCATACATTCACATCAAACAAGGTACTGAAATGACAGTTAATACTAAAGCTACAAAGTTCGCTCCGGATACGCTGTTCTTTGGGCAAAAGCCGCTTTTGAACGATGGGGCAATTCTGGATAAAGCTAACGAATTATTAGAGGAACTTAAACCTCAGTTTCCTAGGTGTGAAGCCAATACAAAAGTCACTGATACGAAAAATGCGCGGAAGACTGTGAAGGAAATGATGAGCTTTGGGATAGGCGAACAACAATATCCTGCGTTTGTTAAGACAGAATCCTATAAGCAGTTAGTGGCATTGGTTGGCGCATTAAACCTGCTCGCCCCAAAATGGAAACTTCAAATTAAGCCCTACCAGGATGAGCGCGATCTGACACTGGGATTCTATGATTACCTGGATGACAGGTATCACCCCAGTCGGCTCGCTGGCGAGATTTTAAAAAGCTATTTTTATTGCCTTGGCCAATTTAACGCATCGGCCGCTGTTCGTCTTAGTACAACTGAAAATCATATCATTGAAATCATGCGTATGAGACCCCGCGTTAAAGAGGACCTTTTTAGCAAGGATTTTGATTACAAAACTGGAACAGCAGAAGCCCGTGGGTGGTTGAACAGTATCATTGACCCCTTGCTCCTCCGTTATCCAGAAACACAGCACGATACGCAGGCAGAAAGTTTAACGCTCGCGTTTCACAGGCACATCAGCAAGAACATGGTGTTAAATGATTTCATTAATAGTGGTCATTATCACCAATCGGAAAGTGAGCAGCTCACCGGCGTGATCAATGCTTTCAATCAATGGACTGAAGCAGAAGACCTGTCCGCAGTGCCGGCAGCGGATGAGGCAGATTTACATATTGCTTTGACTTTTGCGGTCATCCACGCGGTGGATCGCCCCAGTGGTTTCGACTGGCAGTCTCAAATCCAGAATAATCTTCAGGATAAATACATCAGTCGCTTGCTGAAATTTGTGCGTTACGTTCGGTACGCCAAAAAAGAGCAAAACAAAAAGATTTCCCTGCGACTAATACGTCGCGGCAGTACCAACCGAGACCTGATGCTCTACCCGGCTCTGCTCGAACTCAGTGATGAAATCCACGACCCGAATTATCAAGTAATGTGCAGGAATGCCACTAAATTACTCACTAACATGAAAATCAATGCCGAGCTGACAAAGTTCATGGGCAATATTTTTGGCGCACTATGCTGCTATGAGGGGGATGAAACTGACCTCAATATACAGATGTTTTCCTACTGCGAAAACCGCAAAGAATTATGGGATTACCGGACAAACTTTATGCGTAAGCTCCTGCGACTGGATTACGACCAGATGGAATCCTTCCTAGATAAACTGGACGCAATCTTGGCACCCGAACGTGACATTCTTCAGTCGAGGCTTAACCAAAAAATTGACCTTTACCAGAGGGGGTATGTATGAATCTTTCAGGAAGCGTGACCATTGAAGTCTGTCACAAAAATGGCGAAGAGGTTGAGGTCTTTGACATTAGTGCCTCTGAGTTCGGCCTTGAGGAATCAGGAACTCGCAACTATGACGGAGAGCGTGCCTACCGTGGGCTGTACATCTACTTCAACAGTGAGTATGGCTTCGATGTGCTGGCAGAAGCCGAGGAAATGAACCACTCCATTACTGATTTTGACATCAACCTGCGCCAGCACAGCAGTATGTATGAGATTAATATCGATACGGATAATCTTTACGCAAACTCAACAGACGCTGACGTTGAATACAACGAAGACGACTGGCGGTGATCCTGATAGTAAATACCCGGCTAGCGTCATGGCCGGGTATCTGAAAACTTAAGTAGGATGTCAGTTTCATCAGATGGATTGAAAAAGGTACTTTTTTGTATCGACCCACACTTGTCTTCATGACTCAAGTTCAAAACCTATCGACGACCTACACAATTATCGTGAAAGAAGCCTATTGCCCCGAAAAGCTTTATTTTTAGCATATAAACTCTGTCGTTATATGACCTGAATGAGCAATCTGAGATGTTACAATCCCTTGATACATGACGATGAAAGCCAGCGTAGAGGTGCTTCCATCACTTACATCTGAAAAAATAATTTTTCTGAAAACAATTAAATGGTTATTAATATTTTTTTATCAATTTTCATAATTTCACGTTTTAAAATTGTATGGGTATTGTGTGAAGATGCGTTAACAGGGCAATCCTGATTCGTTCGCGACTTACCCTGACTCACTGACCCAAAACGGGCAGTGAGTCAGGGCCTTAATTAAAATAGGTTTCCCGCAACGGCGTTAACGCCGCGCCCAGCGCCGAACTGTCCCCTTCGATCTCGCTCAGCAGGATATCCGGATATTCCGCAGAAATGTCCCAGCGTTTACCCGAACTCACCCGCGGCATGGCTAAAAACATCTCGCCCAGCTTACGCGGGATTTCCCCGCCTAATATGATGGCGCCGGGATCGATGACCGCATTCAACGCATCCATTGCCCGATGCAGGTTTGGCGTTACCTCTTCCACCCACTGCTGAGCGATCGGCCATGCCGGATCGAATTGATGATTGAGATCGCGAATATCTTTAATTTCAATGCCGCCGCTGCGTAGTCGATCGATCAAGATCCCCAATGCAGGACGCAGCTTGCCCTCTTCCGGCGTAAAAATACGGCTGATCTCCCCCGCATTACCAAAAGCCCCCTGAAACGGTTTACCGTTGATCACGATGCCGCCGCCAAAACCGTAATTAAAGGAGAGGTAGCCAAACGTACCGTATTTCAGCCCGGCACCTAAAAAAGCCTCAGCGTGTGCCGCCGTGGTGGCGTTATTTTCAATCCATACCGGGCGGTCAAATAACCCCGTAATTTCACGACGCAGATCGATGCCCATCCAGCTTTTTAATGGTTCAGGCGGATTAAAATATTTACGCGAGTCATAAAGAAAGCCCGCCATGCTGTATCCAACACCGCACACTTTTTCTGGCGAAATACCCTGTTGCTTTAAGGTATCCAGATAGTGGTGTTTGATATCCAGTAAGGTACGGGCAGGATCGCGGGGATGCGTATCCAGCACGCTGTATTCAGTGATACCGCCACGAAAATTAATCAGGCTGGCGGCAACGCTGTCTGAATTAATTGAAATTCCATAGCCGTAACGTGCATCCGCATTAAGCGATAATGACGGGCTGGGCTTGCCTCTTCCCTGGGACGGCGATTCCCCCAGGCTGAGAAAGCCATTTTCGGTTAGCGTATCAACAATGCGGTGCACAGAAGACTGATTCAGAATCGTTTGTGAAACCAGAGAGGAGCGAGAAATCCCATCGTTACGGCGGACAAGTTCAAGAATAAGTTTTTCACTGCGATTAAGTTCTACTTCATGATGACCTGAATTTCCATGAACCACAGCATTGTCCTCACCGTATTTAATAATGGGTTCTGTTAACACCCTAGCATGCTTTTATGCATCACGAATAGTAAAGGGAATGGCCTTTACGTTTTAATAAAATGTGCTGAATGGCGGCTTATTCTGACTGACATGCCTCGATCATAAAATCGTCATAATAGTGAAACTTAACAGAGAGACACTCTAATATCATGCAGTAAGCATTATATTAAAGGCGATGCCTTATGTGGCGTATTTATGCTCATGCTACATAAACGGATGGGTCGCACATCCCCTTCTTCTTTCTCTTTGCATCAGGTAAACAATGGATACGCGCTTAAAAGTTGCTGAACGCATCGCACAAGAAGCTGCACTACTGGCCCTGGATTATTTCAGGCAGCTGAGTGAATTAGCGATCTGCGAAAAAAGGCCACAGGATGTCTTCAGTGAGGCAGACCGGGAAGTGGAAAATCGTATACGCCAGCGTCTGGAACAGCATTTCCCCCAGGATCGTGTTATCGGTGAAGAACAGGGAGGCGAACTCAGCGCCAGCTACTGGTCAGTCGACCCTATTGACGGTACGAGCAATTTTTTACGCGGCTCGTCATTGTGGGGCATTTCTATTGGTTATGTGCATAACGGCGAGCCGCTAATCGGCGTCATCATCCATCCAGCATTAAATATCATGGTGAGCGGCGGTAAAGAGGCGGGCGTTTATCTGAATGGCGAGCCTTTTGAACGGCCCGTGATCGCTGAGGCGCTTAAAACCGTCGCCATTGGCGACAGTCCTTCATGGGATTTTACTCACCAGCTCTGCATTGAGAAAGCCTACCGGGATGATGGCTGGAATGTGGTGCGCTATCGTTGCGCCACGATCGGTTTAACCTTTAGCGTGCTCGGTTATGTGGACGGTTATCAGGAATGTTTTAGCAGCATGTGGGACGTTTCTGCGGGCTATGCGCTCTGTAAAGCGGCAGGCCTGGAAGCGCACCTTGCCGGTACACAGGAAAAAAGCATGACGCATGTCAGTGTCGGAACCGCAGAAATGAACCGCCTTTCTGCCCAGTTTATCCCCCATCCCCGCTTTACCCCTGCCTGAAAAACAGACTGCCTACGGCTTATCTCATCACTGCACGTTCAGGACAGCGTTTCGGCGCTGTCCTGCCCTCTTTTTTAATTTTGCCACTCAGCCATACCTCACTGCCTCTGCGCTCAATATTATCCACTACGCATTAAAATAGTTAGCACGTTAAATGTAAGAACTCAAAGCATTAATCTATCTCAATGTTAAATATGGGTTTTAAAAACTTAATGAATTCTTAACCTGCCTGAAATTGCTTAAATTAACATCCGACAATTATTATGCACATCGCATTAATTGCAAGGCACACATGCAGACTAAGACGGGGCAGCCATACGTGAACACACTCGAGATCCATAATGCCATGCTGACGTTCGACGATTTTGTCGCACTGAACGGCATTTCACTTCAGGCCAAAAAAGGGCAGTTTGTCTCCCTGCTTGGCCCATCTGGATGTGGCAAAACCACGCTGCTTAAAGTTATTGCCGGCTTTCACAGTCTTGATAGTGGCGACGTGCTGATCCATCAACAGGACATGCATCATGTTAAGCCTGAACATCGCGACACAGCGATGTGCTTTCAGTCCTATGCGCTTTTTCCTCACCTTTCCGTTGCTGAAAATATCGGTTTTGGCCTGAAGCAGATGAAGATGGCAAAAACGGACATCCAGCAGCGCGTGGCGCAAACCGCCTCTCAGGTATCGCTGAATGCGCATTTGCCTAAGTTGCCTGCCCAGCTATCCGGCGGTCAGCAGCAGCGCGTTGCGCTGGCCAGAGCGCTGGCCGTGCGGCCGGAAATCGTTCTGTTTGATGAGCCACTGTCGAATCTGGATGCCAAATTACGCGACAGCGTTCGGTTGGAGATCCGACAGCTACAGCGTTCACATGGCTTTACCGCTATCTATGTCACGCACGATCGTGCCGAAGCCCTGTCGATGTCTGACGTCGTGGTGGTCATGAATGCGGGAAAGATTGAGCAAACCGGCACCCCTGACGATATCTATTATTCGCCAGTAAACCGCTTTGTCGCGGGGTTTGTCGGTCAGGCTAACTTCATGAAAGCCCGCGTACTGGACGGGGACAGCAGCACGGGTATTTATCGTATTGCGTGTGTCATGGGCGAAATGGAAATACACAGTCACCAGCCGCCCGTCTCAGACTCTGTCTATACCTTCTGGCGTCCTGAGGATGCCCTGCTGAGCGAACACAGCACGGGGAAAAACACCCGCGCTTTCGAGATCGGTGCAGTGAGTTTTCTTGGCAATATTTCTGAACTCCAGGTCCATCCGATTGGGCATGAAGAAACGGAATATCAGTGGTGTATCCAGTTGGTCGGCAAAAACCACATACAGGAAGGTGACCGGGTTAACTTCTCCATTGCGCCTGACAGAATCCGTTTTTTACAGGAAAGCTGTTCATGAAAACACGCAACCGGAACAGGCTGTGTTGGCTGTTGGTTCTGCCTGCCGTCGCGCCGGTGGTGCTCACGCTGGTGCTGATTGTCATCATGGCGTTGGCCCAGTCCGTTGGCCTGTTTAATTTTGGCGCTCCGGCCCACTTCACGCTTCAGTACTGGCAAACCATCCTGAACGACAGTCAGCTGTGGCGCGCGACAGGCTATTCACTCAAGATTGGCGTCATCAGTGCCGTTCTGTCCGTCGCGCTGGCGCTCCCGTTGGCGTTGTGGCTGAGAAAGCCCTTTCCCGGCTCAATGCTGATGGGCGGCTTGCTGAAAGCCCCGCTGATGGTGCACGGACTGGTCGCCGCGCTGCTGTTCATCAATCTGATCTCCTGGCAGGGCTTTATTAACCTGGGGTTACTTAAACTGGGGATCATCTCTCACCCCATCAGGATGCAGAATGACCGCTGGGGAATTGGCGTGATTATTTTGCAGGTCTGGAAACAGCTTCCCTATGCCTTGCTGATTATTACCGGCAGCCTGCGCGCCATTGGCGATGAACTCTTTGATGCCGCGCGAGATTTGGGTGCCGGCAACGCTGCCCGGCTGTTACAGATCATTCTGCCTTTATCCATTAAATCCGTTCAGGTGTCGCTGGTGCTGATTTTCATCGGCGCATTGGGTGACTTTTCATTTCAGGTGGTTGCAGGGCCGACCAGCGTCTTTTCCCTGTCGCAATACATGCTGCGTTTCCCCGAAATCAGCGCCCAGGGCTGGAATCTTGCGGCGGTTGTCGCGGTTATTTTAATGCTGGCGGCTTTTGTCGGTGCGGTCGTGCTTGCCGGTCTGGCGAAATGGCTACAACAAGCCGGAGAAAACAAATAATGCAAGCCAGAGAGACCTTGTCCCCGCTGCGGGTCATCATGATGATCCTGATCACCGCCCTGTTTATGCTGTGGCTGGTTATTCCCTTTATGTTGACCGTACTGTGGTCACTCGTCGACAAAACCCATCCCTGGGCATGGCCAGATGCCCTGCCGCCCGTTCTCTCGCTGGGCCGTTGGGTCGAGGTATGGACCACGACCGCGCTACCTCAGGCACTCAGGAACAGCTATCTACTGGCGGCAACCGTGTCCATCTGCACCCTGGTGCTGGCCCTGCCTGCGGCGTGGGCGTTCGGCAGAATGTCATTCTCCGGCAAGCACCTGTTACAGAATGCGATTTTACTGCCGCTGATCGTACCAGGGTTTGTCGTCGCGCTGTTTTTTTCCATGCTGTTGAACGTCGCGGGCATCCACACCCGATTTGGCGGCATTTTGCTGGGACATACCATTATATTAATGCCCTACGCCGTGCGAATTCTGACCATCTCTTTCTCTCAAATACGCCAGGACACGCTCGATGCGGCACGCGATATGGGCGCCTCTGTTATTAATCGTTTTATTGTGGCTTGTTTACCCACCATCCGGCCCGGAATATTTGCCGCATTAATTATTGTCTTTACGTTATCAATAGAAGAATTCGCGATAAGTTTTATTGTCGGCTCACCCGATTTTATTACCGTGCCGACCATTCTGTATTCCTATCTGGGTTACAACTTTATCCGACCCAATGCGGCGGTTATTTCTTTAATGCTGGTTGTGCCAAATGTCATTTTAATGTTGATAGCAGAAAAATTACTGACTAAAAACCCTGTTGCCTCCTTTGCAGGAAAAGGCTGACAGCCATTATCACTCGTTATTGGGGACTATTATGTTCAGACTATTTGCCGCAATGTTATTGCTGGCCGGGGCTTTCTGTAGCCAGGCTCAGGATCTGACCACGATGAACTGGCAACAGATTGTCGAGCAGGCTAAGAAAGAAGGGACATTAACCTGGTATCACTGGTATTACCAGGATCGTTTAAAAGAACAGGTCAGCCTGTTTGAAAAACAGTATGGCATTAAGGTCACGCTCTCTGAAGGCCCACTGCAGGGCAATATTAATAAACTCATGGCTGACCGTGGACGTGAAGCGGGCGATATCGATCTGTTTTCCATTGGCGGTGGCGCCTTCGGTACGGTATCACCACAGCAGACATTTTTTGGTCCGATTAATACATTACTTCCTGAAGGTAAAACCCTAAATTATTCGATTGAGGGAACCGACAGCAAAGGCTATGGCGTGGCGTTTTGGGGCAACCAGACGGGCCTGGCTTATGATTCCCGTCGCATGAAAGAAAGCGAGCTGCCCAGAACCCTGCCGCAGATAACGGCCTTCCTGCAAAGTCATCCACAGGAATTTGGTTTTAACGTCGAAAACGGTGGGTCGGGTCCGGCGTTTATTGAGTCAGTCACTCGCACGCTGGTGCCGGGTTTTGATTTTACCAAAGGCGATGCCGATGTAAAAAGCCTGACGGCGCTCCAGCCCGCCTGGAACTGGTTCAAACAGCAACGTCCCAATTACATCATTACCGCGTCTAACGCCGACAGCGTTACCCGACTGGTCAGCGGCGAGTTTCTGCTGGTGCCGGCCTGGGAAGATTATCTGGTGGGCTTAGAAAACCACGGTGAAGTCCCTAAAACCATCAAACTTTATATTCCTGACTTCGGCATGCCCGGCGGCGGAAATATGGTGGCCATTCCTAAAAACGCACAACACAAAGCCGCAGCCTTGCTGTTTATACACTGGCTGACGCTGCCCACCACCCAACGGCTGTTTCAGCAGGTTTATGGCATCACGCCGCAAAATAAAGAAGTGAATCGCGATGCCGGGCTAATCAACAGCAAAGAGCGCATTCATGGTACCCAGTTCATGCCTAAGCCGCTGGGTGATGAAGTCAGAACAGAATTTTCTAATCAGGTCTTACTCAAGTAGATCGGCGATACACCCATAACAGAAGGTAAAGCGAAGAATGTCGAAGAAAAAACATCCTGTGCGCGTGGTGAACTCGCACCTGATTGCCCACCGTGGCGCGCCCCTGTTAGCGCCAGAAAACACGCTGCCTTCGTTTCAGGCGGCCGTTGAACACGGGGCAACGTGGATAGAGGTGGATGTCAAACTGACCAAAGATATGCACCCGGTGATTATTCATGATGATGCTGTCGACCGGACCACCAATGGTAAAGGCTATGTGGCGAACTTAACGCTGGATGAGATCCGCTCGCTGGATGCTGGCGTGCGTTACGGTCACATCTTTAAAGGCGTCAAAGTGCCCACGCTGGCTGAAACAGTGGGCTTTGTGCTGGATAAAGGCATCGGGCTGCAGCTGGAAATTAAGCCGACCTCAGGACAGGAAATTGAAACGGCGGAGATTGCGATTACCCAGTTGAAGTCGC
The DNA here is from genome assembly GCF_002307475.1 of Pantoea allii. GTDB lineage: Bacteria > Pseudomonadota > Gammaproteobacteria > Enterobacterales > Enterobacteriaceae > Pantoea > Pantoea allii. Next base: position 65,700 of record NZ_NTMH01000052.1, read on the forward strand.
TGTGGCCCGCAGGCGAGAAAAAGTTATTTATTAGCAGCTTCTCTGAACTCTCGTTACAGGTTGCCGCAAAAATTATGCCGGACGTCCCACGTGGACTGGCGGTGTGCGTGCCGCCGAAAGATCCTGCAGCGCTGCTCGCCAGAACAGATTGCCAGATCCTGCATTTCCTGGGCGACTTCGCCACGGACGATGACCTGCAGCGCCTGTCCCATTCAGGGATTGAGTTCGCGATTGCCACCATTAATGACCCGGCACTGGCCCGCAAATATATCGACGCGGGCGCGCAAACGGTGTTAAGCGATATACCCGACTTAGCATTTTAATAAAAAGTATTTTAATAAAAAACCATCAGGGCATTACCTGCCTGAAGGGCTGGCACCAGGGAAAAGCATTATAAAAAATGGCCATATTATTTATGGCCAGATAATTGATTTTATTGTTTCGCTATTCGACAAAACGAATGTGACGTTGAAATAAATGCCGCCCTGCGCGGTTACATCCTCACGCTTCAATGACTAGATAAGGGTAGATGATATGCACAACAAAATAAAAACAGTCGCGCCGTATGCAATATGTTTTCTGGTTTCATTTTCTGCATGCTCCGCCGAAATTTATAATAAAGACGGTAATAAACTCGACCTCTACGGTAAAGTCGATGCACGCCATGTGTTTTCCGATAATATCGCGGAAGATGGTGACAACTCTTATGCACGTCTGGGCTTTAAAGGTCAGACGCAAATTAACGATAAGCTTACCGGCTATGGTCAATGGGAATATAATTTCCAGTTGAATCACAGTGAAGGCGCCACCGACGCCCAAACAGGTAATGCCACGCGGTTGGGGTTTGCCGGTCTGAAGCTGGATGACTTCGGTTCATTCGATTATGGTCGCAGCTTTGGCGCACTGTATATTGCCTCTGCCTACACAGACATGGCGCCAATCTACGGTTCTGGCACCATGACCACCAACGATAACTTCCTGTCAAAACGCTCGACCGGTCTTGCGACCTGGCACTCCCCGGACTGGGGCGGATTAAAGTTAACCCTGCAGTACCAAGGGAAAAATGATCGTTCAACCGCCAAACTGGCGAACGGGGATGGCTACGGTGCCGGTCTGACCTACAGCATCACCGATGGCCTGAGCATTGCCGCCGCGGGCATGAAAGCAAAACGTACCCTGACTCAGCAAGCTGACGGCCAGGGAGACGAGGCGACCGCCTGGGTAACGGCGGCGAAATATGATGCCAACCAAATCTATCTGGCCGCCATGTACGGTGAAGCCAACGATGTGACGCCTTATGGACAGCTGGCACAGGTCGCCGATAAAACCCATAACTTTGAGGCGATTGCGCAATACCAGTTCCTGAACGGCTTGCGTCCCTCTGTTGGGTTTGTGACACAGCGTGGCGAAAACCTGCAGGGCGCAGGGAATTTTGCCGGTGGCAGCCAGACTATGCAGAAATATATTGCGGTGGGCACCTACTACTATTTCAACAAGAACATGCTGACCTATGTGGATTACCGCATTAACTTGCTGAAAGAAAATGACTTTACGCGTGCAACCGGCATTACGACAAAAAACAGTATCGGTATGGGCCTGACTTATCAGTTTTAACAGGCGGCTCCTGCCTGCACACGTGCTTTAACCTGTATCGCTTCAATCCTGAGAATCGCTACTGTCGCGAGGCCGGCGAATGCCGGCTTTTTTTACGTCAGTCCGCAAAGAAAATGGCTAAAGGGCGGAGGTGGCAGCGTGCCTGACGGGTGACGTGCCCTGACCCAGGTTTTCCAGCCATTTCACGTAAGCCTGATCCCACAGGGCGGCAGGCGTACCGGCTTTACCCAGTCCAAAACCATGTCCACCGCTGGAAAGCTGGATCAGCTGTACTGGCACACGATTGCGACGGCAGGTGTCACGCATTAACTGGGTATTAAAGGGTTTTGAGGTGTGATCGTCGCCGGCCTGGGCCAGAAATGTGGGCGGATACAGATTCGTCACGTAGTTTTGTACGGACCAACTGGCTTCTTCCTGCGGGCTGGCGTCGTTGCCCACCATCATCAGGTGAGTATTGGTATGTTGATACGGCGCTTCCAGCGTAATCACCGGATAAATCAGCCCTACGCTGTCGGCTTTTGGCACTTCCTGATCCAGCCTGTCAACGGGCGTGTATGACTGAAACTCCGGGCGCGCCGCCGCCATGCCCAGTAAATGCCCACCGGCTGAAAAGCCTAAGACATGCACTTTACGTTCAAACGATCGTATCAGGCGCAGGGCACGCTGTGCATCCTGCAAGGGCGCAAGATTGCCCGCCTGCCATTTCTCGCGCGGCAAACGATAGCTCAGCACGTAGGCGGTATAACCATTGGCATTTAACCAATGCGCGACGGGCCAGGCTTCGCGGCCCATCCCAATCCAGCGATAACCGCCACCGGCCGCGATTAATACCGCTTCGCCGTTGGGATTTTCTGGCCTGAAACGTTGAATCGCCGGGCTGACAATATTGGACCATGAACCCCATGCATCAACATGCAGGGTGCCAGACGGACCGCCGCCGCCGGGCGGTTCGTCCGGCCAGAGGGGAATAATATCATCGCGGGCAAACAGTTTGCTGGTAGCCAGTGAAAGCGCAAGCGCTCCTGTGCCGAAAATAAAGCGTCGACGCGTAATCATGATGCCTGTTAAATCAATGCCATAAAGGTTAGCCGACCTTTTCGGCCCGCTGCGTTGTTATTATGTATCGCACATTTGGTTAAGACGCTGGCGATTATGTACGCAATCGGTAGTGAAAATCCATTAAAAAACGCGCCATTTTAGCGCGTTTATTGACGATTTAACGGCGGTTAATCTTCTTGCTGAAACTGCGTCATTACCGTTTGCTCACACTGCTGCGAATTGGTACGCAGTTTGGCGCGTTCTTCATCGCCCAGTTGTAGCCATGCACTCGCCACTTCGTTTGCCAGCTCTTCGTCAAATTCAGGCTTACTGACGGCAGAGGAGGACTGCGATCCTGCCACGCTGGCTTTCATTTTTTCGACATACTGGTCAGCTGTCGAAACGCTTTTTTCACTGCTGACAATATGGCACAGCTGGCTGGCATACACGCTTTCTTCACTGTTCTCTGCCGCCAGTGCACTGCCAGAAGCCAGCATGCTCAGCAACAGTATCTGAGATATCTTCATCATCTACTCCTGTTATCAGTTAACTCACTCTCATGACTGGCGCTGTTTCGCCTCCAGTCGCGCCTGGCGCCAGTTGAGCAGCGGCGTCACAGAAATACCGTGGACCACGATGCTGCACACCACCAGCGTCAGCGCCATATCAACCATTATCTTTGCCTCTGCCCCGACCATGCCATGGACCCAGGCAAACGCAATATAGTTAAGACTACCAATACCACGGATACCCAGCCAGCCAATCAGCAACCGCTGAGGAACCGGCATGCCAGTGCGCAGGGTCACCAGCCAGACGGCAAGCGGTCGCACCACCGCAAACAGCAACAGCCCAAGCAGGACGCCCTGCATGTTCCAGTGGTGCGCCATGGTCACGCCAAGTACCACCATCATCATGGCAGCCAACAGGCGTTCGATAGTATCGCCAAAAGAGAGCGCATCGCCTACCACTAAACCGACCGATTTCACCATGCCACTGCTACGTTGCTGTAACCGTTTGTTGGGATTCACCAGCGCCTCGGCAGGCAGCAGCCGATCGTCATCGGGCATATCGTCTGGTTGGTAGCGTTTAAAGACGCCCAGCTCCGCACGGCGCAGGCCCAGACCAGCCGCAAAGGTGGCCAGAAAGCCCGAGGCACCGACCCATTCGGCCAGTGCATAGCTGAGCGCGATCAGCGCCAGCGCGAGGAAGTCATTGGGTGCCACATCGCCGTGGGCATTGCGCAGCCGGGTGGCCAGCAGACCGACCAGGCGACCCAGTCCAAATCCCAACAGGATACCGCCGCCAATGGCCCACACGACATCGACAGCAGCCCAGTGCGCCACCATGCCCGTGCCCAGGCTTTCGCCGTTAAACAGCAGCAGCGCCAGAATCAGTAAGGGCAGTGCGGAACCATCGTTCATGCCCGCCTCACTGGAAATGGCTACGCGCAGGGCATCATCATCCTGAGCATCGCTCACGGAGATCAGGCTCGCCAGCACGGGATCGGTGGGCGCAACAATCGCGCCAAACGCCAGGGCAATGGGCCACGACAGCCCCACCAGCCAGTGAGACAGCAGCGTCATGGCCGCGACCGTCATCAACATCGCCGGGAACGCCAGTAAGCCGCCAGCGCGCCAGCTCCGGGCCTTAAGCGGCAGGCGCAGCTTTAGGCCGGTAATGAACAACGACGCGGCCATGGTGATTTCAGTAATGTGCGTGACGAGTTCCGCATGGCGAAGGATATCGATTTCGATAACATCAAATACCCACGGCCCGCAGGCTATCCCGGCTAACAAGAAAAGACCAAAAGAGGTCACCGGGCCACGGTGTATCCACCCTGACGCCAGCGACATTAATAACAGAAGACAGCCCGTCGCAGCTGTCCAGGCAATAAAGTTCATAACGCACCGTTTTAATTGAGTTTATGACTAAGCCTGGCACATTTGCTGACGGGCGGAAGGATCAGTCCTTGAGGTGGCGACTGGCGAGACGCACGATCAGGCTGACAGCCGCGGCCAGCGTCGACAAGACCACAACGCCATTCCAGCCCCAGTGAGCAAGCGCCAGACTGCCCAGCGCCGCACCGCTCGCCATGCCGATAAATACGATGGTAAACAGCAGGGCATTCAGTCGGCTGCGCGCGTCGGGCACCAGGCCATAAATCAGGGTTTGATGCGCGACCAGCGTGGCTTGCACGCCTAAATCGAAGCCAATGGTGCAGATAATGATTAATACCAGCTGACCGGGGAGCGGCAGCAGCGGCAACAAAAACATCAGGGCGAAAGAGAACGTGACCAGAGCGGCACCAAACTGGGTGACGCGCGCCGGGCCGATACGATCGGCGACGTTACCTGCCAGCGGCGCGGCCAGTGCACCTGCTGCCCCCGCCAGGCCAAAGGCACCGGCGATAGCACTGTCAAAGTGAAAACGTTCGCTGAGCATGATCGCCAGTGTGGACCAGAAGGCGCTGAAGCTCACAGAGAGCAGCCCCTGAGCCAGCGCGGCACGTCGCAGGGTTTGATGTTCACGCCACAGCTGCACCAGTGATAAAAGCAGACGGGGATAGCTCACTGACGTGCCGGGCGTAAAGCGTGGTAACACGCGCCACAAGGTCAGGCTGATCAGCAATACGGCAATAGCCGCTATCATGTACATCGTGCGCCAGCCAAAATACTCCGCCACCACGCCGCTCACGACCCGGGATAATAAAATCCCCACCAGTAACCCCGTCATTACCGTGCCAACGATTTTACCCCGACGTTGTGCCGGAGCCAGCGCGGCCGAGGCCGGAACAATGTCCTGCGCCACGGTCGCCGTCAGCCCGGTCACAAAGCTGGCGATAAGCAGCGCGCTGATGCCGCCGGAGAACCCACACAACAGCAGCGCCATCACCAGCAGCAATCCCTTGACCAAAATGATGGTGCGCCGATCGTGGCGATCGCCAAGCGGGGCCAGCAACAGAATGCCTAAGGCATAACCGGCCTGCGTTAACATCGGCACCATGCCAACAGTACCAACGCTGATCTGGAACTGCTTACTGATGATATCCAGCATCGGCTGGCTGTAGTAAATCGAGGCGACGCTCAGGCCCGCGCCGGCAGCCAGCGTAAAGACCAGGGGCGCGGGCAGACGTTCGGTGGCAGGTGGGGTGATATTGTTTACCGCTGACATGGTGGCATCCTCAAAAAATAGTGTGACAAGTAAAGCCTGTTTTTGACATACGCGGTAGACTCATAAAAGACAAAACGGTTATACGTGGGACGCATGAGAAATTTCAACAACAGCGATCGTATCGAATTGATGCACACTTTTATTCGCATTGTCGAGAGCGGCAGTTTGACCGCAGCCGCGTTACAACTGGGCATTACGCAACCGACAATCAGCCGCCGCTTGCAGTCCCTTGAGCAGGGGCTTGGGCTGAAGCTGATACTGCGCACCACGCATGCGCTGAAGCTCACCGATGATGGGGAACGTTGCTATGCTCAGGCCCGGCAGCTCATGGCGACCTGGCACGCGCTGGAGGATGAACTGACCGGCGCAGGCAGTGATCCGGTCGGGATATTGCGAGTGCGGGCGCCTCATGCATTCGGTCAGGATCAACTGGTCGCACCGCTGGTGACTTTTATGCGCCGCTATCCCCGTTTACGCATTGAATGGATGCTGAACGACAGGACGCCGGACTTCGTCGCCGAGAACGTGGACTGTGCGATTCAGGTTGGCGCACCGACCGATCCTTCTGTGGTGGCTGTGCTGCTGGCTGAAGTGCCACGCATTGTCGTTGCCGCGCCCGCGCTACTCTTGCAGCATCCGCCGGTCAGGCAGGTGGAACAGCTGGGGGATTTGCCCTGGCTGGCGTTGACCAGCTTCTACCGTAACGAGATAGCGTTACAGAATCAGGACAGGGATGAGCCGGTGAATCTGCCCATCGTTCCCGTGCTCAGTAGCGACAGCCTGTATGCCGTGCGCAAGGCCGCCCTGGCGGGCCTGGGTGCGGCTATTATGTCGACATGGGTCATACAGGAGGATTTGGCGCAGGGCAATCTGGTTCAGTTGATGCCGGAATGGCAGGCTCCCCCGTTGCCGGTGTGGCTGACCTATCCCTGGGCAAGCTACTATCCTGCCAGGCTGACCGCGTTTTTTGCCATGATCAAAGCGGTATTTCCGCACCTGACGGGCGCGCGCCCCGCGTCAGGCTGAACCGGGCTTCCCCCACAAGGGAAGCCGTATAACCGGACGGCGTTCGGCGATGTTGCGGTTGGTCAGACGTTTTTCTTTTCCGCTCGCGACATGTTGTCCAGCCAGCCCATCACGAAGGCCGACAGGACAAAGGTCAGATGGATGATGACGTACCACATCAGCTTGTCGTTTTCGACATTGCGCGCATCCATAAATACCCGCAGCAGGTGGATGGAGGAAATCGCCACAATCGAGGCCGCGACTTTATTTTTCAGCGAGCCGGAATCCATTTTACCCAGCCAGCTCAGCTTCTCTTTGCCCTCGTCAATGTCGAGTTTGGACACAAAGTTTTCATAGCCTGATAGCATGACCATCACCAGCAGCCCGCCCACCAGCGTCATATCCACCAGCGACAGCAGCAGCAAAATCAGATCGTTTTCTGCGATGCTAAAAATGTTGGGCAACAGGTGAAAAATTTCCTGGAAAAATTTGACGGTGAGCGCCAGCAATCCCAGCGAAAGTCCAATGTAAACCGGAGCCAACAACCAGCGCGATGCATACATCAGGTTTTCGGTAAAACGTTCCATAATTTCCCAATCATAATCAGTAAGGTCGCGCATTATAACCGATCATCTGTGAAGTTATTTCAAGCCTTCAGGAGAAATTTCAGGAACCGGTGGCAGCGGTAAAGAGAGACGGAAGCAGGCACCGCCTTCCGGGCGATTTTCCGCCCAGATCTGGCCGCCATGGCTCTCGATAATCGTTTTACAGATCGCCAGCCCCAGGCCGACGCCCGGCACCGCCGATTCTTTATCCCCGCGCGAAAATTTGTCGAAAATTCGCGTCAGGTCATTGTCGGCTATGCCTGGGCCACCATCCCAGATGGCGATTTCCAGCCGCGTATTTTCACACCAGGCCCGAATGCCACGAGGCGCGCAGTTGCCTGCGTACTTCAGGCTGTTTTCAATCAGGTTGGTAAATACCCGCTCCAGGAGCGTGCTGTCGCCTTTAATCAGAACGATATCCGTAGGCAGATCGAGCTCAACCTCCCGTCCCTTGAGCGACGGAGCCATGCTGCTGAGCGCGCCGCCAATCACCTCTTCCAGCGCCAGCCACTCTTCGCGTAAATTCAGACCACCCGACTGGATACGCGCCATATCCAGCATGTTACTGACCAGCCGAATGGTACTCAGGGTTTGTTCACGAATCTGGCTGGCCTGCGGTACATACTTTGAGTCATCACTGGCCAGGTCCAGCATCAGCATTTCGGCCTGACCAAACAGCACCGTCAGCGGCGTGCGTAAATCATGGGACAGGGCTGACAACAAGGCATTGCGCAGCTGTTCCCGTTCCGCAGACAGTCGCGAAGCCGCCTCACTTTGCGACAGCGCCATCCGCTCCAGGGCGTTGGCAATCAGCACGGTGAAGGTTTCCAGCAGCCGCTGCTGTTCCGGCACCATCAGCTGACGCACATTTTGCGGTTCAACGACCAGCAATCCGCGACACAGATCGCCCACTTTTAACGGAAGAATTTGGTAAGGCACCGCCGGTAAGGTATCCGTGCCTGCACCAGCAGGCTGGCCCTTACTGAAGCTCCATTTCGCAATTGCCCGATCCGGTTCATTGCCCGGCAGCGCATTGCCCAGGGTTTGCAGTTCACCCTGTTCATCGGGCAACAGCAGCAGGCAGCGCGCCTGTAACGTCGCCTCCAGCACCCGCTGGCTGGTTGCGGCGATATCTTCGGGCGTCAGGCCGCTTCCCAGTGACTTAGCCATTTCGTACAGATGCCGCGTGCGCTGCTCACGGTAACGGGCAACCCGCGCCTGATAGCGGACACCGGCCGTCAGATTACCCACAATCACCCCCACCGCCAGCATGACGCCAAAGGTCACTAAATATTGCAGATCCGACACCGCGACCGTGCCGGTTGGCGCGACGAAAAACAGGTCAAAGGCAATGATGTTCATCACCGTGGCAATGACCGACGGCCAGCGCCCATAGCGCAACGCGACGATCACCACCGCCAGCAGGTAGATCATCACGCAGTTGGCCGGATCGAAGCTGATCAGCACCGACTGCCCTGCGGCGGTGACCAGAATACACAGCACCAGCGCCATCAGGACGCCGCGCAGCTGCAGCCGCCATTTATCGCTGTTAACCCGATCCTCGGCTAACGGATGGGGCGCATCCTGAATCGGCTCATTCAGCGCCACCACCAGCAGATCCAGATCGGGCCCCAGTTGCCCCAGACGTTCAGCAAAGCTGTCACGCCGCCAGCGCCGCACCGGGCGTCGCCCCGTCACGATCTTACCGAGGTTGTGTTCACGTGCGTAACGCAGGACCGCCTGCGCCTCATCCGGGTCGGAGAGCGTCGCCGTTTCCGCTCCCATATCCTGCGCCAGCTTCAGCGTGCGTAAAATAGCCCGACGCCGCGCTTCCGGCAGCCGGTTGAGGCGAGGCGTTTCCACGTAAACCGCATGCCATTCACTGCCCAGTCTGGCGGCCAGCCGTGCCGCCGTCCGCACCAGCTTTTCACTGCCGGTGTCATCACCAATACACAGCAGAATGGCATCACGCGTATGCCAGACACGATCCCGTCCCTGGCTGTCGCGCCAGGCGCGCATCTGGTCATCCACCCGATCGGCCGTGCGGCGCAGCGCCAGTTCACGCAGGGCAAACAGATTGCCTTTACGAAAGAAATTTTCGATGGCCCGTTCGGCACGATCGCCAATGTACACCTTGCCCTCTTTCAGGCGTTGGCGGAGGTCGTCGGGGGGAAGGTCGACCAGCACCACTTCGTCGGCACCGTCGAAAAAGGGATCGGGTACGGTTTCGCGTACCTGAATGCCGGTGACGCCACCGACAACATCATTCAGGCTTTCCAGATGCTGAACGTTCACTGTAGTCAGGACATCAATGCCGGCCTCCAGCAGTTCTTCAATATCCTGCCAGCGTTTGGGATGACGTGATCCTTTCACGTTGGTGTGCGCCAGCTCATCCATCAGAATGACCGCCGGATGGCGTGCCAGCGCGGCATCAAGGTCGAACTCTGCGTGCCGCGAACGGCCAGTGGCGCGGCGCGGCAACAGCACCAGTCCATTAAGAAGCTGGGCCGTTTCCGGGCGATCGTGCGTTTCCACCACGCCCACCAGCACATCCAGTCCCTGGGCACGCAGCCGCTGCGCTTCCTGCAACATGGCATAGGTTTTCCCTACGCCCGCGCAGGCACCAAAATAGATTTTCAGTTTGCCGCGATGGCTGTCACTGCTGGCCTGCAGCAGGGCATCCGGATCGGGGCGCAGCGGTTCGTGGTTCATAGCTTCCTTAGACTTATTTGAGGTCATTCAGCGCCAGGTTAAGCTGCAGCACGTTCACAGTAGGTTCACCGATGAAGGGCAACAGCGGACGCTGCGTCATGCTGTCTACCAGTGCGTCAACTTTCGCCAGCGGTAACTGACGTGCTGCCGCAATGCGCGGGGCCTGCCACAGCGCGGCTTCAGGCGAAATCTCCGGGTCCAGCCCACTGGCGGATGTGGTAACCAGTTCCACGGGTACCGCGCCGTTGGCCTGCGGATTCGCCGCCCGTAACGCCGCTACGCGTTCTGCCACCGCTTTATCCAGCGCCGGATTGCTGGCGGCCAGATTACTGCCGCTGGATGCCAGCGGATTGTAAGGTTTATCACCGGTTGCAGAAGGCCGCCCCCAGAAATTACCGGGTTGGCTAAAATTCTGACCAATCAGCGCAGAACCCCGTTCTTCGCCATCCACTTTCAACAACGACCCGTTAGCCTGCCAGGGAAACAGCCACTGCGACAGGCCAGTGGTGAGCAAAGGATAAACCACGCCGCACACAATCGTTAGCAACAAAAGCAGGAAAACCGCCGGACGTAACTGACTCATTTTATTCTCCTCAGGCCATACCAGACAGCACGAGCAACATATCAATCGCCTTGATGCCCACAAACGGCACCAGCAGCCCACCTAATCCATAAATCAGTAAATTACGGCGCAACAGCGACGCGGCACTCAAGGGGCGATAGCTGACACCTTTAAGCGCTAAAGGGATCAGGAACACAATCACCAGGGCGTTAAAGATAACGGCCGACAGGATGGCTGATGCGGGTGAGTGCAGATGCATCACATTGAGCATATTTAACTGTGGATAGGTCGCCGCAAACGCCGCCGGGATGATGGCGAAATATTTGGCGACGTCATTAGCGATACTGAAGGTGGTCAGAGAACCGCGCGTCATCAGCATCTGTTTACCAATGTGTACCACTTCCAGCAGTTTGGTGGGGTTCGAGTCCAGATCGACCATGTTCCCCGCTTCTTTAGCCGCCTGAGTACCGGAGTTCATGGCAACCGCCACATCCGCCTGTGCCAGTGCCGGCGCATCATTGGTGCCGTCGCCGGTCATCGCGACCAGGCGCCCTTCCGCCTGATACTGACGAATCAGCGCCAGCTTGGCTTCCGGCGTCGCTTCTGACAAAAAGTCATCCACGCCCGCCTCTGCCGCAATGGCGGCCGCCGTTAGTGGGTTATCACCGGTGATCATCACGGTTTTAATGCCCATCTTGCGCAGTTCTGCGAAACGCTCTTTGATACCGCCTTTCACAATGTCTTTCAGCGCAACCACGCCCAGCACTTTTGCGCCCTCGGCCACCACCAGCGGTGTGCCACCGGCCCGCGCCACCTCTTCAACCCGGGCGTTTACTTCTGCCGGAAAGGCACCGTGGCTGGCTTCAATATGACGACGCACCGCATCGACCGCACCTTTACGGATCAGACGGTCCTGTACGTTGACGCCGCTCATGCGGGTTTGGGCAGAGAAGGGAATAAAGCTGGCGCCCATGCTGCTCAGATCGCGTTCACGCAGGTTAAACTTTTGCTTTGCCAGTACCACAATACTGCGCCCTTCCGGGGTTTCATCCGCCAGTGACGCCAGTTGCGCAGCATCTGCCAGTTGCTCTTCCGTTACGCCGGGTGCCGGTAAAAACTGCGTTGCCTGACGGTTACCCAGGGTGATGGTGCCGGTTTTATCCAGCATCAGCACATCTACGTCCCCTGCGGCTTCGACTGCCCGGCCACTGGTGGCAATCACGTTAGCGCCCAGCATACGGCTCATCCCGGCCACACCGATGGCGGACAGCAGGCCGCCAATGGTAGTTGGGATCAGGCACACCAGCAACGCCACCAGCACCGTGATGGTAACCGGCGTGCCGCCCCAGGCTGAAAAAGGCCACAGCGTGACAGTGGCTAACAGAAACACGATGGTGAGCGACACCAGCAGAATAGTCAGGGCAATCTCGTTCGGGGTTTTACGGCGCTGCGCGCCTTCGACCATGGCGATCATCCGGTCCAGGAAGGTTTCCCCTGGGTTGGCGCTACAGGTGATGACCAGCCAGTCGGACAGAATGCGTGTCCCGCCAGTCACCGAGGCAAAATCCCCCCCCGACTCACGGATCACCGGTGCCGATTCGCCGGTGATCGCGCTTTCGTCCACCGATGCGCCCCCTTCAACGACCTCGCCATCACAGGGGATGACATCACCGGCTTCCACCAGCACCGCGTCACCTTTGCGCAGTTGGTCAGCCGCAACCTGCTGCCATTTTGCGCCGTAGTGCGCAGCCGACAGTTTTTTGGCGAAGCTGGTCTTTTTAACCCCTTTCAGGCTGTTTGCCTGGGCTTTACTGCGCCCTTCCGCCAGCGCTTCTGCCATGTTGGCAAACAGCACGGTGAACCATAACCACAGGGCAATGGCACCGGTAAAGCTGGCGCTGCCGCTCTGGTGTCCGGTAAACATCAGTAAGGCCAGAATCGTAGTCAGGATGCTGCCCAGGTAAACCACAAACATGACCGGATTGCGAAACTGCACGCGGGGATCGAGTTTTTTTACAGCATCGATCGCTGAGGCACGTAACAGCGCTGCGTCAAACACCTGTTGTTGACGACTCATGATGATTGTCCCTGAATAAGTTGCAGATGCTCGGCCACCGGACCCAGCGCCAGAGCAGGAATAAAGGTCAGCGCGCCGACCAGCAAGACGGTACCGATTAACAGGGCGATAAACAGAGGCCCGTGCGTAGGCAGCGTACCGTTACCGACCGGTTGCACTTTTTTCACCGCCATGGCACCGGCAATCGCCATGACCGGAATGATGATGCCGAAGCGTCCCAGCAGCATGCACACCGCCAGCAGCAGGTTCCAGAACGGCGTATTGGCGCTCAGGCCCGCAAAGGCGCTACCGTTGTTATTGGCAGCCGACGAGACGGCGTACAGCACTTCACTAAAGCCATGCGTTCCCGGGTTTGCCATGCCGGCGCGTCCGGCATCGGTCATCATCGCGATCGCCGTGCCAATCAGCACCAGCGCGGGGGTGACCAGAATCGCCAGGGCGGTCATTTTCATTTCCCACACGTCGATTTTCTTGCCGAGAAACTCTGGCGTGCGGCCAATCATCAACCCGGCAATAAACACCGCCAGCAAGACAAACAGCAGCATGCCGTACAGACCGGCACCGACTCCGCCAAACACCACTTCGCCCAGTTGCATCAGCAACATGGGCACCATGCCGCCCAGTGCGGTAAACGAGTCGTGCATGGCGTTCACTGCGCCACAGGAGGCCGCCGTCGTAATCACCGCATACAGGCTGGAGTTAAGGATGCCGAAGCGCGTCTCTTTGCCTTCCATATTGATAGCGCTGTCAGCGCCGAGCGTCAGGAAGTGCGGATTACCATGCAGTTCGGCCCACATCACCAGCGCCGCGGCCACCACGAACATCAGCGTCATTGACCACAGCAACATATTTCCCTGACGACGATCTTTGACGCTTTCGCCAAAGGCAAAGCAGAGCGCCGCCGGAATCAGGAAGATACTTAGCATCTGGACAAAATTGGTGAGTGCGGTGGGATTCTCAAACGGATGGGCGGAGTTGACGTTGAAGAAACCGCCGCCGTTGGTCCCCAGCATTTTGATTGCTTCCTGAGAGGCAACCGGCCCCATTGCCAGCGTTTGCTGCGCCCCTTCCAGACTGGTGAGGTTGTGATAAGGCAGGAAGTTCTGGATGCTGCCCTGGCTGACAAAAAACAGCGCCATCAGCAGGCTAATCGGCAGCAGAACGTAGAGCGTCACGCGCGTCAAATCACGCCAGGCGTTGCCCAGCGTGGCGATAGATCGATTCGCAAAACCGCGAATCAATGCAAACGCGATGGCAATACCGGTGGCAGCGGACACGAAGTTCTGCACCGTCAGTCCGACCATCTGACTGAAATAGCTTAAGGTGCTTTCGCCCGCATACGACTGCCAGTTGGTGTTGGTGACAAAACTGATGGACGTGTTCAGCGCCAGATCCCAGCTCAGTCCGGGCAGATGCTGCGGATTAAGGGGCAACTGTCCCTGAAACATCAGCATGGCCAACAGCACAGCCATACCCAGCAGATTGAACACCAGGATCGCCAGCAAGTATTGCTGCCAGCGCATATCGCCTTGTTGGGTTCCTGAGATGCGCCACAGAAAGGCTTCTGCACGCGTAAACAGGGGCTTGTCCGCGACTAACGCGGCCAGCCCGCGCCCCAGCGGCTGCGCCATCACCATCAGTAACAGCAGATAAACCGCTATCAGTAAAAACGCATTGGCCGCCATCAGAAGGCCTCCGCATTTAACAGGGCATAAATCAGATAGCCCAGTAACAACACCACCAGCACAATGCCGGTTATTACGCCTGCACTCACAGCAACCTCCAGAGGATTGGATTTGCTGAGTAGCTTGCGCCTGGGCACATAAAGAAAGGGTTAAAAAGCGGGTCGGGGATATAAAAAATGTATAAAAATAGCCGTACTATCAGGCGACTTCCAACTGCCAGATGCGGCTCAGATCCACGCCGTCCCAGCCACCGTTATCTTCGGCACAGACAATACTGTCAGTACAGAAACTGTCGCCCAGATCCAGTACCTCAGGTTTAATTTCCCGCTGCGCATGCAGTGACCAGAAAACATGCACCTTGGGTCGCTGTAATGACTTATCGCCGCCCTTCACCACCAACGCGATGCGGCCTGATGCCAGGCGGACCAGCGAACCGACAGGATACAGACCGATGGTACTGACAAAAGCGTGCAGTAAGGTGGTGTCAAAATGCCCCTGCCAGCTCAACATCATCTGCAGCGTTTTGGCGGGCGTCCAGCCTTTACGGTAGGGCCGCGTTGAGGTCAGCGCATCGTAAACGTCGCAGATGGTCGTCATGCGGGAATACACGCTAATCTCATGGCCCTTCAGGCCATAGGGATAGCCAGTGCCGTCATATTTTTCATGATGATGCAGCGCTATATCGACCAGATCGTCGCCCGCATGGGCATCCATCAGCATCTGCGCACCGGCAATCGGATGTTCACACATCACCTGAAACTCATCGTCGCTGAGCTTATCGGGTTTATTGAGAATAGAGAGCGGCACCGCCGCCTTACCCAAATCATGCAGTAATCCGCCCATGCCGACCCGTTGCAGTTGCTGAGCATCCAGCCCCAGCTTTTTACCCAAGGCGATCATGAGCCCACATACCGCCATAGAGTGCAGATAGGTGTAATTGTCATGATCTTTAAGCTGCGCCACACGTAACAGCGCCGAAGGCTCACGTTCGATGGAACCGGCAATCTGATCGACAATCGCAATCATATCGCTGAGATTCAGGCCATAGCCCAGGCGTGCCTCGTTGAACATGGCCAGCACCTTTGGCTTGCCCTGTTCAAAAATATGCTGAGCCTGCTCCATTTCCTGAGAGAACGGCGCGCGGATGCCTGAATCGACTTTTTTCGGCGCAGATGGCGTCAATGAAATCGATTTCTCCATATCGATCCATAAACGCGTTATGCCTTCATGACGAAACATCAAAACCTGACGTTGATCGGTGATCAACATCTGGTTGCGAATGCGTTTGTCTTTAAACCACCAGACTTCGAGTTTGTGGACGAACATACCCGGTTTCAGTTCGTCGATTGTTATGAGTTTAATCACAATCTCCCTCCAGAGTATCAGCGGGTGATATCGTGATATCGGCAGGCACTCGGTTTTATGCAGGTCATTTTGTGCGAACGGTGGTGCAGCACAAATTTTAGACGCCAGAGGGAGAGTTTTCCCGTTCACCGGTAAAAGAAAACGGGCGTGGTTACGCTTTCTCAGTGAGCAATATTGCCATCATCACCACATCGTGAAGTTTACCTTCACGCAGCGATGCCTGACGACGGACGCCCTCACGCTCAAAGCCCAGTCGTTCATAGAGCGCTAACGCCCGATGATTATCGTGGAACACTTCCAGCTCCATGCGGGTGATGCCCAGCCAGTTACGGGCATAATCCATGGCGTTACGAATTAAATGCGCGCCGATGCCGCGACCGGAAAAGGCAGGATTGACGCCAATACCGAAACTGATGCAGTGCCGGGTACGCGGATTATGATGAGTGAACAGCGTGAGTTCGCCCACCATTTCACCGTCAACTTCGGCGATAAAATTGATAAAGCCTTCCGCATCCATCTTTGCAAACTTCTTCTCCCAGGTGGCTACGCTGGGAAAAGGCAACTGTAGCGTCCAGGGATAAACGTCCGGATGACCGTAAAGACGTTGATAAGCCGCCGCATCGTGCGGCTCACGGCCGCGCAGAGTGATATCCATATTTAATCCTTTTTAATCGGGCATACACATGCACTAAGCTGTAACTCTTATCGAACGGAAAGAGTGACTCTATGTTGTATCGTCGTTTCGAACGTTTTATCAATATTTTTCAGGATGCACCGACCGACATGCCGCCCTCGCGGGTTTGGCCGTTTTATTTTTACTATCTGCGCCAGGTATGGCCGAGCTTTGCCGCGTTGCTGGTGGTGGGATTAATCGGCGCGCTGATTGAGGTAGCGCTGTTCAGTTATCTGAGCCGCATTATTGATTTGGTGAACCACTCTACGCCGGCCACGTTGTTCCGGGATAACTGGCAAACGTTGTTGTGGATGGGCTGTGTTGCGCTGATACTGCGGCCGGTTTTTATTGCGCTGCACGATATGCTGGTTCATCAGAGCATCAACCCCGGCATGACCAGTATGATCCGCTGGCAGCATCATAATTATGTCCTGCGGCAGAGCATGAACTTTTTTCAGAACGACTTTGCCGGGCGGATTGCGCAACGTATTTTGCAAACCGGTAACTCGTTGCGCGACTCTGCGGTGCAACTGGTGGATGCGATCTGGCATGTGCTGATCTATGCCGCAACGGCGCTGGTACTGTTTGCAGAAGCCGACTGGCGCCTGATGATTCCATTGATTATCTGGATTGTGGCCTATGTTGCCGCGCTGCGCTATTTCGTGCCACGGGTTAAAGCCCGTTCGGTGGTGTCGTCAGAGGCCCGTTCGAAGCTGATGGGCACCATTGTTGACGGCTATACCAACATCGCCACCATTAAGCTGTTCGCGCACAGCGATCTGGAACGTCAGTACGCCCGCGAAGCGATTCAGGAGCAGACGGATAAGACGCAGCAGGCTAACCGGATGGTGACCAGCATGGATCTGACGCTGTCGACGCTGAACGGGATGTTGATTGTCTCAACCTCTGGCCTGGCACTGTGGCTGTGGAGCGAATCGCTGATTAGCGTAGGGGCGATTGCCCTGGCAACCGGCCTTGTGATCCGCCTGGTCAACATGTCCGGCTGGGTGATGTGGGTCGTCAACGGTATTTTTGAAAACATCGGCATGGTGCAGGACGGACTCAACACCATTTCACAGCCGCTCAGCGTGCAGGACGCTCCCAAAGCAACCCAGCTGAAGGTGGCGCAAGGTGAGATTCGTTTTCAGGACATCCGTTTTGACTACGGTGGGGGCCGTCCGGTCATTGATGGCCTGAATCTGACCATCAAACCCGGTGAAAAGATTGGCCTGATTGGGCCTTCCGGTGCGGGTAAATCCACCCTGGTGAACCTGTTGCTGCGCCTGTACGACCTCAACGGCGGTCGTATCCTGATTGACGGTCAGAATATTTCTGAGGTGACGCAGGAGAGCCTGCGCAGCCAGATCGGGATGATCACCCAGGATACCTCACTGCTGCACCGTTCCATCCGCGAAAACCTGCTGTACGGACGACCAAATGCCAGTGAAGAGGCGCTTCAGTTAGCCATCCAGCGCGCCCGCGCCGATGAGTTTATCCCCTTGCTGTCCGATTCACAGGGCCGTTTTGGCCTGGATGCCCATGTGGGCGAACGCGGCGTGAAACTGTCAGGCGGTCAGCGCCAGCGCGTGGCCATCGCCCGTGTGCTGCTGAAAGATGCGCCGATCCTGATTATGGATGAAGCGACGTCCGCCCTCGACTCGGAAGTGGAAGCCGCGATTCAGGAAAGCCTGGAATCCTTGATGAAGGGTAAAACCGTGATTGCCATTGCCCACCGTCTGTCCACCATCGCCAAAATGGATCGTCTGGTGGTGCTGGAAAAAGGCCAGATTGTGGAAATCGGTAGCCATCATGCGCTACTGGCACAAAACGGCCTTTATGCCCGTCTGTGGCAGCACCAGACGGGGGGATTTGTGGGCGCAGATTAATCGCCGCGTCGATAGGGCAAGGCGTCACGGGCTTCATCGGCCCACAGGTGAACGCCTTGCCGCTCCTGCTGCAAAAAATCCTCCACGGCGGCACGCAGACCGGGATGGCACAGATAGTGCCAGGAGTGGGTAATCTGGGGTTCAAAACCCCGCACCAGTTTGTGCTCGCCCTGCGCGCCAGCATCAAAGCGTTGCAGCCCTTCCGCTATAGCGAAATCCATCCCCTGATAAAAGCAGGTTTCAAAGTGGAGCCGGTCAAATTCCGCCAGGCATCCCCAGTAGCGGCCATACAGGCTTTCGCCATCTTTAAGATAGAAGGCCATCGCCGCAGGTTGCTGCTGTAAACGGGCGATCACGACGCGAATATTGTCCGGCATCCTCTCAGCCAGCAGGCTGAAGAAGGCACGGGTCAGATAGGGACGCTGACCGCGCACCGCATACGTATTGGCATAGCAGGTATAGACAAAATCCCACTGATCCTCACGCAGTTGATCGCCGCGATACCAGTCAAATGCAAAACCGCTCTGTACGACCTGCTCGCGCTCTTTACGCAACTGTTTGCGTTTCCGCGACATCAGCGTATCCAGAAAGTCCTGAAAGTCGCGATAGCCCCGATTGTGCCAGTGATACTGGCAGCCCAGTCGTGCCAGCCAGTCAGGTTGCGCCGCCAGCAAGACGTTCGCTTGCGGATCGGTGAAGTTGATATGCGCACCACTTAACCCCTGCTCCGCCAGCGCGTCCGGTAACGCAGCAAGAAGCCGGGCGGCGGCATCCGGTGCACCAAGCACGCGTGCGCCAGTAACCGGGCTGAAAGGAATCGCGCCCAGCCATTTTGGGTAGTAAGGAATGCCGGCACGCTGGCAGGCATCGGCCCAGGCGTGATCGAACACGTATTCACCCTGAGAATGGAATTTTTGATAGCCGGGAAGGACGGCGCGAAGCTCGCCTGCCTCACGCCAGAGGAGATGATCGGACTGCCAGCCCCTTTCTGGCCTGACGCTGCCGCTTTCCTCCAGGCTCAGTAAAAATGCGTGACGTAAAAAGGGCTGTTGATCGGTCAACAGGGCATCCCATTCAGCGGCAGGAATGTCTGAAAGCGAACTCAGGTGAAACAACGACATGCATAACTCCAGACGGCAACCGGTGACACAGTAGTCAAGCAGGTTTTAGGTTTCAGGGAAAGAAGGAGGGCACGGAATGCTTCATGCAGACCCTGCTCAGGCGCACGCGCTACCTGAAGCGTAGTTTGGTTTTGACGTTAATCCCGTCACCTGTTCAAATGCCTGCAGAATCTGACAAAAAACAGCGAAGGAACGGGCATGGCTAAAGCATTGGTGATCTTTCTACACGGCGTGGGCAGTAACGGAGACGATCTGGCCCCGATTGGCGACTACTGGACCACCCTGCTCCCGGATGTCGCCTTTGCGTCACCGGATGCGCCTTACGCCTTTGAACATGGCGCGGGCTATCAGTGGTTCAGCCTGGCCGATATTACGCCAGAAAATCGTCCGGGTCGGGTGCGTGAGGCCCGCGAGGCCTTTGACAGCGTTATCCGTCATCTGATGTCTCAGAACGGGATGGCAGACCGCTGGGAAAACGTCATCCTGGTGGGCTTTTCCCAGGGGTCAATTATGGCGCTGGACCTGCTGGCTTCCGGGCGTTATCCCCTGGCGGGCGTGGTGGCGTTTTCGGGGCGACTGGCCTTTGACGGCCCGATCACGCCACAGGCTCACACGCCAGCCCTGTTGATTCACGGCCGGGCTGATACGGTGATACCGGCCAGTGAAAGTGAGTCGGCGGCGACTCGCCTGAAAGCGGTGGGCGTCCCGGTCGAAGCGGTGTTTGAACCTCAGACCGGCCACACCATCTCAGCCCAGGGTGCAATGCATGCCGCCGGGTTTATTGCCCAGTGCTTACAGGACTAAACACGCTTTCACCACCGCAGGCAGGCCGGTTTCGCCGCTGCGTTAGCCCAACAGGTTAACGAGCGCGAAACCGGCAAAGCACATCAGCAATGAGCCAATGACATGGACCAGTGCACTGCTCATTGCCCACAGGTATTTGCCAGACTGCAACAATGTCATTAACTCCGCCGAAAACGTCGAGAACGTGGTGAGTCCGCCACATAAGCCGGTGGTAATTAATAATTTCCAGGCCGGGTCGAGCTGGGGATGCCTGACGAACCAGGCCATGGCACCGCCAATCACAAATCCACCAATCAGGTTCACTAACAGCGTGCCCGGCGGCAGATTGGGAAATAACGCGTTAAACCGCATGGCGAACCACCAGCGCAACACACAGCCAATACTGCCGCCCAGAATCACAGCGAATAGCGGTTTTAACATCACAGACTCCATTTCAGGATTGGCGCAGAAGACGGTGGAGGGCAAGAAAAAGCATACACCTGACACACCGACTCCCGCGGAAGGATTAAGGATAATGTCAGGCGTCATCAGCCGCAGGTTACGCCTGCAGGCGGTTGGGAAAGGTGGAACGCCATCACCTTATGCGGGCCATCATACGATGCCTGTTTCTGGCTGGCAACCGTGGTTGAGCGGAGAGAATCGTTACGTGAACTGACGTCAGCGCAGCACCTTGTGCCGCCGCAAAGCAGAAGGTCCAGGCGGGCATGATTCAGGTTTCCCCGGTTGCCGTTTTGCGCTTAAATGTTTATCCGGCAGCGGCGTTGTAGAGCCGTTGAATGCCTTTCGCCAGCGGCGAAGGGGTAAACTCTCTTCTGGAGCGGCCTGTGCGAACTGTCATTTTTGATACTGATATCGGTGTAGACGATGCCTTTGCCCTGGCTTATGCCGCCCGCACCCAACATTTGCTGGGCATTACCACCGTATTTGGCAACGTTGCCGTCGGACAGGCCGTGAGAAACGCCAGGCTGTTTTGCCAGAAAATGGCGATTGATGTGCCGGTTTACCGTGGCTGTTCACGTCCGCTGGCCGAGGCACCCAGTGCGCCCGCCCGACTGCACGGCGAAGATGGCCTGGGCGATGCCTTTGATAATCCCTTCAGCGACGAGGCACCCGGTGCGGTGCAGTTTATTATCGACAGCGTGCGGGCCAACCCAGGTGCGGTCACCCTTGTCGCCATTGGTCCGCTGACCAATATCGCCAGCGCAATCAATCAGGCACCCGATATCATTCCGTTGGTAAAAGAGTTAGTCGTGATGGGCGGCGCATTTGGCACGGACGGGCACTGCGGAAATGTGACGCCCTTTAGCGAATTTAATATCTGGAAAGATCCGCACGCTGCCGATCAGGTTTTTTCCTCCGCCTTACCGATCGTGGTGATCCCGCTTGATGTGACCCATAAAGTATTGATCCACAGTGAAGAGGTGGATCGGCTTAATCAGCCGGTGCTGCGTGCTATCTGTCGCCCTTATCTGGCCTACAGTCTTGAGAAAGAAGGATTTTCTGGCATGGCGCTGCATGACACGCTGACCCTCTCCTGGCTCTGCCTGCCAGAGGCGTTCACGCTGGTGGAAAGCCCGCTTCGGGTCATTACGGAAGGCATTGCCCGCGGTCAGACGGTGCGTCAACAGAGTACGCTGGCTTCCCGGCATAATCCCTTCCGCGATCTTCCCCGGCAGCGCATCGCATTAGGCGTCGACGCGGAGGCGGTGCGACAACACTTTTTTCAGGTGCTCAGTCGATAAACCTGGCGGCCACCGTTAGCGATCAAAATCGATAACGCCTTTAATCAACTCACGATTGTTAATGACCGCTTCCTCAAACTGCTCTGCCAGCGTCGAGAAGGCGAAACGCCGGTTGAGCATCATTTCTGCACGCAGTTTCCCTGCGGCCATGAGTTCACGCACCCGGTCAAAATCTTCGCGCGTGGCATTCCGGCTGCCCATTAGCGTGCTCTCTTTTTTGTGGAATTCGCTGTCAGGGATGACCAAATCGCCTTTATGCAGGCCCACATAAACCACCGTGCCGCCGTGACGAATCAGGCTAACCGCCGCGTTCATCGCTGCCGGATTACCTGTGGCATCGATCACGGTTAACGCCAGTTGCCCGTTAAACCCGGCACGCAGTGCGGCAATAAAATCAGCTTCCGCCGGATTCAGCGCAAGGAGGCCGAGCTGCTGACTGACGTGCTGGCGACGGTAATCACTGGTGTCGGCCACGATCACCTGCGCGCCATTGGCTGCGGCGATAGCCGCTGCAC
Organism: Pantoea allii; assembly: GCF_002307475.1. Lineage (GTDB taxonomy): Bacteria > Pseudomonadota > Gammaproteobacteria > Enterobacterales > Enterobacteriaceae > Pantoea > Pantoea allii. The sequence goes on from NZ_NTMH01000052.1 coordinate 88,275, forward strand.
CCAGGCCAATGGGACCGGCGCCCACCACCAGCACCTGATCGCCCTGTGCCACCGCTGCACGCCGTACCGCATGGGCGCTGATCGCAAAGGGTTCGATCAATGCTGCCGCCTCGGGTGCCAACTCATCCACCGCCAGCAGGTTTGCGGCGGGCACGCTGAGATAGTCGCAAAAGCCGCCATCCTGATGCACGCCAATCACCGAAATGTTTTCACAGCAGTTGGTTTTACCGCTTTGGCAGGCATCGCACTCATAGCAGGAGAGGTAAGGAATCAGCGCCACCCGCTGACCGACGGCAAAACCCTGCACGGCGCTGCCCGTTTCAACAATGTCTGCACAGAGTTCATGCCCGAGTACGCGTGGATAGCTAAAAAAAGGTTGGTTTCCTGCCCAGGCGTGGATATCGGTGCCGCAAATGCCGGCACTGACGAGTTTAATCAGCGCCTCCGCAGGCGCAGGACGGGGGACGTCGCGCGTGGTCCAGACCATGTTGCGTGGTTCGGTGATGACTACTGCTCTCATTGTTGTCATGGTAATTCTCCCGTTAGCGTTAGCGCAGTTATGGCGAATCTTGCCGCAATAACGGTTTTCCTTTGCTCAATCTGTGAAGCGTGACGGTTTTTTTGGGACTTCAATGGTTTTTAATGCTTAAAAAACCGGAGCCGCTCATGAGCCGTAGCCAGAATTTACGCCATAACGTGATTAACCATATGCTGGAGAGCATTGCCCAGGGCCATATCCAGTCGCCACTTCCGCCCCAGGCCGCGCTGGCTGAGATGTTCAACATCAGCCGTACCACGGTGCGCCATGCTTTGCGCTATCTGCATGAGCGTGGCGTTCTGGAAACAGTGAATGAGAGCTGGGTTATCGTACGCGAGCCTGAGGCAGAAGACGGCCTCAGCGCCGTTGCGCCCGCCATTGAGCAGCAGGCCAGCCAGGTGGAAAAACGCTTTTTTGATATGATCAATCAGCGACTGCTGCAGCCCGGCGATACCTTCAGTGAATTACAGCTGGCCAGGCAAGCCAACGTCAGCCCGGTGGCGGTTCGCGAATTCCTGCTGCATTTTATGCGCTATAACCTGCTGGAGCCGGTAAAACGTGGTCACTGGCAGATGAAAAAGTTTTCGCAAGAGTACGCTGAAAAGTTATTTGAACTGCGTGAAATGCTGGAAACCCATGCGCTTACCCGCTTCCTGAATTTGCCCAGGGAGGATGAGCGCTGGATTCAGGCGCGAGATCTGCTGGATCGGCACCGATCGATGCGCGAAACCATCGCCAGCAACTATCGCCATTTTGCTGCACTGGATAAAGAGCTGCACTGGCTGATTCTGTCGGCCGCCAATAACCCCTTCTTTAATCAGTCGCTGGAGATTATTTCGGTGATTTTCCATTCGCATTATCAGTGGGATGAAAGCGATCTTAAGCAGCGAAATATCGTCGCGCTGGAAGAGCATATGGCGATTCTGTCTGCTTTGATTGGCCGCCGGGATGTGGATGCGCTGTGCGCGTTGCATAACCATCTGGCGACCGCCAAGCGTTCAATGGTGCGGAGCATTAATCAGTACAATTAAAACCCGATTAAAAACCACAAAGCATTAGCTCCCGCACGATTTTGAAACAACTTTACAACATCTCGCTTTTATTCCTCTTACTCTCAGCGCAACGCACCGACGGCCCTGTGCCGTTGGGCGACATTGCTACTCATCATAATGATAAATCGCCTGTCCAGGGAGATTGCCATGGAACACAGATCGGTTGTTGATCACGCGAATCCGCCCGACACCTCGCCCGGCGAGGCGTTTGTGCCGTTGCGCAGTGATATCGTGCGCTCGCCGCGCATTCGTAAAGTCCAGATTACCGCCATGCTGCTACTGCTGTTTGCTGCCATCATTAACTACCTGGATCGCAGCTCACTGTCTGTGGCCAACATGACCATTCGGGGTGAAATGGGACTCAGCGCCACCGAGATCGGCGTGCTGCTGTCGGCGTTCTCGCTGGCTTATGGGCTGGCGCAGCTGCCCGCAGGTGCCCTGCTGGATCGTAAAGGGCCGCGCATTATGCTGGCCCTGGGAATGTTTATCTGGTCGCTGTTCCAGGCCGCGTCCGGTCTGGTGCATAACTTTACCCAGTTTGTGCTGGTGCGAATTGGGTTGGGCATTGGTGAAGCCCCCATGAATCCTTGTGGGGTAAAGGTCATCAACGACTGGTTTAACATTAAAGATCGCGGTATGCCGATGGGGATGTTTAACGCCGCCTCCATGATTGGCTTATCCATCGCGCCGCCCATACTGGCTGCCATGATGCTGGTTCTGGGCTGGCGTGGCATGTTTGTCACCATCGGTATTCTGGGTGTGTTTCTTGCCCTCGGCTGGTACCTGGTTTACCGCGATCGCGATAACAAACAGCTAAGCGCTGAAGAGATCCACTACCTGCAGGCAGGCAGCGTGGCATCGCGTAAAGAGCCGATCAGTTTTCGCGAATGGCGCGGACTGTTTAAACAACGCACCATGTGGGGCATGATGATTGGCTTCAGCGGCATTAACTATACCGCCTGGCTGTACATTGCCTGGCTGCCGGGCTATCTGCAATCGACGTATCATCTTGATTTGAAAAGCACCGGTTTACTGGCGGCGATTCCTTTCCTGTTTGGTGCTGCAGGCATGTTGCTAAACGGCTATGTGGTTGATGCGCTGGTCAGACGCGGTTGGGATGCGGTAAAAACCCGTAAAGCCTGCATTGCGAGCGGCATGATCCTGTCGGCAGGTTTTACCGCCATCGTGACGCGCGCCACCGACACCACCAGCGCAGTGACGCTGATCGGTATGGCGCTGTTTTGTATCCACTTTGCCGGCACCTCCTGCTGGGGCTTGATCCATGCCAACGTCACCGCCCGCATGACGGCGTCCGTGGGCAGCATTCAAAACTTTGCCAGCTTTATCTTTGCCTCTTTTGCGCCAGTCATCACTGGTTGGGTGCTGGATACCACTAAATCATTCAGCCTGGCGCTGATGATTTGTGCCTGTGTCACGCTGGTCGGTGCGCTGGCGTACCTGCTGCTGGTGCGCAACCCCATTACCGACGGCACCTGATTCAGGTCAGCGCCTGGAGGGTGACGCCGTGGCGCGCACCGTAACGCTGAATCCCCGCAATCACGTTATCGACACTGAGTGGCGGCGGGACAGGCAGCAGCGGTGCGCGTTCCCGGAGCGCCGAATCGAACCGTGAAAAGGTGGAAAAATCGTGAGGGAAGCGCGTTTCATCTACCCCGACGAATGCCCCCTCTTCCCTGGCGAAGGCTAACAGCTGTTTCCAGCGATCGATGTCCGCCAGGCCGATACTGTCAGTGCCATGGGAATAGAGCATCATGTCGATATGGTTAAAAGGCGGCTGCTTCTCAAGAAAGCGTTGCAGTGCATCCGCCGACGGCACGGACGGAAACATCAGCCAGAAGGGAATCGCGTGCTGCTGCATGCTGCACCAGGGGTCCATCAGTAAAAAGCTGTCTACCGTCAGCCGGGCTGGCAGTATGCCCGCCGCCAGATACCAGTCACGGTAAATTTCGGCGACCACAAAACTCAGCGCCTCCGGGTCATCGTAACGAATCTCCATCAGCGTCCAGCGCTGGGCTTCTGCCAGTTTTTTCAGCGGAGGAATCAGGTAGCCGTCCAGCCCCCACTCTGCCTCAGGGACATGATCGGTGATGGCAGGTGGCTCCCAGCGCGCGCGATCCACGCCTGCCCGCGCCAGGTATTCAGCGACTCTCGGCCCGCCGCGCAAATACTCGTTTTCGGTTGCACCGCCGGGTGCGCCAAACTGGAAGAAAGAGCGGTCACTGGTACGCGTTACCGGCCACTGTCGCGTGCAGTGATTAATGAACAGCGTTGCTCCCGCCGGTAATCCGCCCAGCAGAAACTCATTGAAGGCCAGCGGCATGTCGCGCAGCTTAAGGCGGAAGTCGTGCATTTTCTCCAGCAGGAGGCGATCCTGACTCGGATCTTGCATGTGATGTACCGCCAGCTTCGGCCAGGTCGCCAGCAGTGCCGCCGCCACGGCCTTACCTTCCTCGAATCCTGACTGGGCATCATCCGGGTCGTTCTGCTGCATGCGTACCGGGCACAGAAAGGTTTGCGGCAGCCACGGCGTTCCCATCGCCGCAGCCAGGTGCACCAGGGCACCATTGGTGGCACCCACAAACGCAGCCGGATAGTCGCGTTGAGGATAGGTGCTGACCATCCATTCGGCGATACCTTCTATATCCAGCTCGCTGGCCTGTTTATGACTGATGCCCTCGGCCAGACCGCTGACCGCATAGCCCCACTCACGCAACCGGGTCGGTAAGCGATCAAACGAAGGCAATAAGCGGTCTAACATCGGCGACTGGGTCGGGCTGGCAAAAGGCCGATCGTGAAGTGCATTCGCTAAGGTCAGCAACATTGTGGCGGCTGAATCAAACCGGGCGATGCCCTTGGGCGGTTTACTCATGCTGGCTCTCCTGCTGAATACGCGCTAAAAAAGGCCGGATGGCGTGGCAGAAACTCCACGGATAAACGTAGTGCAGTCTGTGCGTCCCGCCGCGTAAGGTGACTTTTTCGCTGTGCGGTAACAGCCCCGCCAGCTCATCCAGCCAGCGCGCCGGGCAGACCGGATCGCGTGAGCCTCTCAGCAGTAAGGTTGGTGCAGTGACATAGGTAAGATGGTGTTCGATGGGATCGTTCAGCATGGCTCGCATCGTGCCAAAGGCGCGCGGCAGGCCGGCTTTGGCCCAGTCGATCCGGGCCAGCGCGCCCGGCGAGCGATGCGCTTCCATCCGGCTGTTACGCCAGCCTCGCCACATCTGACGTACCAGGCTGCGCGCATGGCGATCGGCGGTGGGCCCCTGTAGCACCAGTCCCGCCACCGCTTCAGGGTATTTATCCGCCAGCGCCGCCAGTACCTGACAGCCAAAAGCGCTGCCCACCCAGATTGCTCGCTGAAAACCGTTGTGCTGCAACCACTGCCACAGGATATCGGCCAGTTCATTAACCGACAGAACAGGGGCCGATGCGGGCAATGCGCTGCCGCCGAAGCCCGGCAGGTCGGGAACCAGGACGTGATAATCCCGTCCCAGCGCCAGTGCGAGCAGCTCCATTGAGCGCCCCGACATCACCAGGCCGTGGATTAGTACAACAGGCAAGCCGTGGGGTTCCTCAGGCGTCACGCGGGTAAACATGCGCCAGTCGCCGATCTGTTGATAGTAACCCGCTAATCCTGCGTGATGGCTGCGTGGTGAAACGGGTGGCGTTTGCTTCATTTGCTGCCAGCGTTTCGTGCCCCATACGACCGCCGCGACACCTAAACCAATCCCGGCGGCTAGCGCCATGCCCTGCCGCTTTTTACACTGGATGGTACGCCTCATCAGCTGCTCCTGTTCCTGGGTATCCATTGAGTGTAGGACGGGAATCGCAGAGACAGGCGGTTAATGCATGCTGTCAGGCAATGGTGTTACGCAGGCGACCGATTTTTTCGATCTCCACTTCAATCACATCACCACTAAACATGAACAGCGGCGGCGTACGTTTTTTGCCCACGCCGCCCGGTGAACCGGTAATAATGACATCCCCTGGCGACAGCGGACTAAAGGCGGAAATGTATTCAATAATTTTGGCGACCGGATGCACCATGTTGGCGGTGGTATCGTTTTGCACTTCCCGACCATTCAGCACCGTTTTAATGGTTAACTGCTGTGGGTCAGGAATGTCGTCGGCGGTGGTCATCCAGGGCCCGAAGCCCCCGGTCTGCGGCCAGTTCTTGCCAGCGGTAAACCAAATAAACTGCATAGCTGCATTACTGCCTCGTCATGGCTACGGGTGATAACCCTATGTTTTAAAAGAAATCGGTGCGCAGCGTAGCAAAAAACGCGATAAAAATCGTACATCGATTGGCACAGTGGATATCCAGATGTATCACGTTATGTCAGCAGGAAGTGTGTGGATAAACGAAAGCTGAAAAAGTCGCCATTACGGCGCTATGCAATCAAAGCGGGGAAGCGAAAACGGGGGTGATAATCACCGGTCTGTCCCTGACCGCGACTATCGAGGGTATTCGGTGGGCGCTTAGTTAAGCGCGCCGGGCGGTACGTGTTTAAAGGTTTCAACATAAGCGTGGAACACGTACTTAAAAAAACGTTTCATACATCATCCGGTTAAAATTTTGTTGAATAACTACAGGAAAAGTATAGCGCCTGCTGTTTTAATCAGCAATAAATTTTGAACCAGATCACAAAATTCACGTTTACACCCGTTACTGAAACAGGGCCAAATGCTCAATAAGGATGGTTGAACCGATAGCGATCAGAACCAGCCCGCCCAGGACTTCAGCCCATTTGCCTAAAACCGGCCCGATGAAACGGCCAATCAGCACGCCCGTGGTCGCCATTACGGTGGTGGCGGCCCCGATAGTCAGCGCCGTGGTGACGATATTGACCTGCAGAAACGCCAGTCCGACCCCTACCGCCAGAGCATCAAGGCTGGTCGCGACTGCGGTGGTAGCCAGTACCATAAAGCCATGACTTTGCGGCGCTTCGCACGGTTCGGCGGCGGTTTTACGGAAGCCTTCCATCATCATACGCGCGCCCAGGAAGGCCAGCAGGAAAAAGGCGATCCAGTGATCCCATGCGGCAACATACTGGCTGGCAGCCAGACCCAGCGCCCAGCCGATAAGGGGCGTCAGAGCTTCAATACAACCGAAAATCAGACCGGTCCGCACGGCTTCTTTCAGGCCAGGGCGATGCAAGGCCGCACCTTTGCCCAGCGCGGCGGCAAATGCGTCCATTGACATTCCAAGAGCAAGAATAAGGGTGGCAATAAAGGTCATGATTTGTTCACTTGGGATGAAAAAGCACGACTTCATGCTGAATCCATCACACAAATTGCTCGGTAATTTAAAAAGTGCGCGCAGTCTACCACGCGATTATCGTTATAAAAAGACAATAAAATCAGGGATTTAAGTATAGCCAAGGCTATAACTCATAACATCCGCTATGAATGCAGCTAAGTTAATGTCATTTAAGCCTTTTCTGCGCTGTTTCGACATAACCATGACAGGCACAGACATCCCGTCATTGAACCCTGGCACGGAATACCGGAAAATATCCGGCTGATAAACAGGGAACACTGCTCATGAATAACCCTTTCGAATCCTTAATCCTTCCCGGCGGCATTTTGCTGCTGGGCTTTCTGTCTGCCCTGCTGCTGCCCGCACCGGCTTTTAGCCTGACGGTAGCGCAGCATTTGCAGCAGATGTTCCATTTGCAGGATCTCAGCCAGCTGTACACCCTGGTATTCTGTCTGTGGTTCTTGTTACTGGGCGCGCTTGAGTTCTTTGTGATCCGCTTTGTCTGGCGGCGCTGGTTCCGCGTGTGAAGCTGACGCATCCCGGCACATCGGCCAGCTGAACCTGCGTTCTGGGGTTTAAGGCCCTGCGCTGTTTTCTCTTCTGAAGAAAATCTGAAAGTGGGATGAAAACCGCATGTCGTTCACCTCGGGACGTAACGGTATCGCGGCGTCGAGGCCGCGTCCTTAGGTCACAAAAATGTAACATTTGTTTTACACAGACAGGCCCGTTTTGCCTGCAAGTACAAATTCATCGACAGGAATAAAATTAAATAAAGTCTATTTTTCATTAATTTAAATTATTCCTTCCGCCATGTGACATTTTCAGCCTGCACCATTACAAAGCAATCCCGCAACATCTCATTTTATTTAACCTGCTAATCTACAAGGAAAAATCACTTATGGCGGACTTGCCATTATGATTATTTCTTATGCTGAATCATTTCTGCATTTAAAAAATAAACAAATGTTTAAATCGGATGCGAGAATGTTATATTTGAGCAACAAAGCATAACGTTCAGTTAACTCGTTATCGTCGCTTTAACCCATACCTGAGTCTTAACCCGGAAGTAGCGCAACGCGCTCATCAGAAGCGTGACTATTTCGCCTGCAACACTGTTGAGCTTCAGGTCAACAGAAGAGGAGATGTCGCCTCATGTGCAAATCAGCTGTAAATCTTGCGCTCACAATGAGTGTTAGCGGAAAGGACACCACCAGGGCGCAGGAGCGTAAAGACGTTGATGTACTGCTTATTGGCGCAGGCGTCATGAGTGCTACGTTAGGAACCTGGCTTCAGGATCTTGAACCAGACTGGTCCATTGAAATGGTGGAGCGGTTGGGGCATGTGGCCGAAGAGTCCTCAAATGGCTGGAACAATGCAGGTACAGGCCATGCGGCGCTGGCCGAGTTGAACTATACGCCGCAGAAAACCGATGGCAGTATCGATATCGCGAAAGCGGTGGCGATCAATGAGTCATTTCAAATCTCTCGTCAGTTCTGGGCTTACCACGTTCAGAAAGGCAATCTGCACACACCAAAAAGCTTTATTCACAGCACGCCACATATGAGCTTTGTCTGGGGCGATGACAACGTGGCGTTTCTGCGTAAGCGCTTTAATGCCTTACAGAAAAGCACGCTATTCCGTGGCATGGCTTACTCTGAAGATCCGCAGCAAATCGCGCAGTGGATTCCACTGGTGATGAAAGGCCGGGCCGACAGTCAAAAAGTGGCGGCGACCTGGACAGACATGGGCACCGACGTGGATTTTGGTGAAGTGACGCGCCAGCTGATTAGCTCACTGGAGAAAAAAGCCAACTTCCGTTTGCGCATGAATCAGGAAGTCCGCGAAATCACTCGCCTTAACGATGGTCGTTGGCAGGTGACGCTTGTCTGCCTGACGGACGGGACGCGCCGCACGTTGACGGCCGGTAAGATTTTTATTGGCGCAGGCGGGGCGGCGCTGCCGCTGCTGCAGAAGGCCGGTATTCCGGAGGCCAACGGTTACGCGGGCTTCCCGGTCGGCGGTTCCTTCCTGGTCACCGAGAATCCCGAGGTCGTGAAACAGCACATGGCGAAGGTGTACGGCAAAGCCAGCGTGGGCGCACCACCGATGTCTGTGCCTCACGTCGATACGCGCGTGCTGAACGGCAAGCAGGTTCTGCTGTTTGGTCCTTTTGCGACCTTCTCGACCAAATTCCTGAAGCAGGGCTCGCTGCTGGATATGTTTGCCTCGCTCAACAGCACCAACGTGATGCCGATGATTAAAGTCGGGCTGAAAAGCTTTGACCTGGTGAAATATCTGATGGATCAGGTACTGCAAAGTGACCGTGATCGTATGGATGCGCTACGTGCTTATGTGCCGCAGGCGAAACAGGAAGACTGGCGCCTGGTGACGGCCGGACAGCGCGTACAGATCATCAAGAAAGATGAGAAAGAAGGCGCGGTGCTGCGTTTAGGTACGGAAGTGGTGTCATCCGAAGACGGCTCAGTCTCTGCGTTGCTGGGTGCTTCGCCAGGTGCCTCCACTGCGGCACCTATTATGCTGGAGTTGCTGCATAAGGTGTATCCAGAGCAGATGGCTTCGCCGGAGTGGCAAAATAAAATTCGTGCCGTGGTGCCGTCCTGGGGACGCAGGCTGAATGGTGATGTGGCCCTGACCGAAAAAGTGCTGGCAGAAACCAGCCGCATCCTGCAGCTTGAGTACACGCCGGTTACGCCAGTGGCCGCAAACGATGAGGGCCGTGAAACCGCCTTTGTTATCGGCAAATAAGCCGCCCTTGATACAGAAGGCCTCGCACTGCGAGGCCTTTTTGTTTACCGCTTGCCTGGTTGACTGCCACATTCTCTATTAGGGTTAAATCTGCCTTAATGCAGGAGGACATGTCATGGCCCAACCGAACACTGAACACGAACTCGCCTTGCTTGACCGCTACTGGCGCGCCGCTAACTATTTGTCTGTCGGGCAGATTTATTTAATGGATAATCCATTATTACGCGAGCCGTTAACACCACAGCATATTAAACCGCGTTTACTGGGGCACTGGGGCACAACGCCCGGGCTTAATTTTATCTATGCCCATTTAAACCGCATCATTCGTCAGCGCGATCTAAACCTGATCTATATCTGTGGCCCCGGTCATGGCGGTCCGGGCATGGTGGCGAACACCTGGCTCGAAGGCAGCTACAGCGAAATCTATCCGCATATCAGTCAGGATGCCGCGGGCATGCAGAAACTGTTTAAACAGTTTTCCTTTCCGGGTGGCATCCCCAGCCATGCCGCGCCAGAAACCCCGGGCTCGATTAATGAAGGGGGTGAACTGGGCTACTCCCTGTCACATGCGTTTGGTGCAGTCTTTGATCATCCCGATCTGATTGCGCCCTGCGTGATTGGCGACGGCGAAGCAGAGACCGGTCCGCTGGCTTCCAGCTGGCACGGTATTAAATTTCTGAACCCGCAACGGGACGGCGCCGTGCTGCCAATCTTACACCTGAATGGCTATAAGATTGCCAACCCGACCATTCTGGGCCGCGCCAGTGACGACGACCTACGCCAGCTGTTTCGGGGCTACGGCTATGAGCCCCTGTTTGTCTGCGGTCATGAACCCGAGACGATGCACAAGCTGATGGCCGACACGCTGGATCGCGCATTTTCTGAGATTGCGGCATTTCAACAGGCGGCACGCAGCGGTTCGCCGACGCAGGCGATTCCCCACTGGCCGATGATTATTCTGCGCAGTCCCAAAGGCTGGACCGGACCCAAAACGGTCGACGGCAAGAAGGTGGAAGATTTCTGGCGGGCACATCAGGTGCCGGTTGCCGCCTGTCGGGAAGATGACGGTCATCGGGACATCCTGGAAAACTGGATGCGCAGCTATCACCCGGAAGACCTGTTTGACGAACAGGGACGCCTGATGCCGGAACTGCAGGCGCTGGCCCCTCAGGGTGAAAAACGCATGGGCGCGTCCCCGTTCGCAAACGGCGGCTTACTGCGCCGTGAGCTTGCCACGCCCGACATTCGCGAATTTGCCTTCGACACGCAGCAGCCCGGCTCACAGGCAGGACAGGCGACAGAACAGTTTGGCCGCTACCTTAACGTCATATTCCAGCGCAACCAGGATAATTTTCGGCTGTTTGGCCCGGATGAAACGGCCTCTAACCGGCTGACACCGGTCTTTGAGACCACCAGCCGCACCTGGCTCGAAGCCATTGAGCCTTACGACGAGCAGTTAGCTGCTGATGGGCGAGTGATGGAGATTCTGAGTGAGCATCAGTGCCAGGGCTGGCTGGAAGGCTATCTGCTTACGGGCAGGCACGGTTTATTTAACTGCTACGAGGCCTTTATCCACATCATTGACTCCATGTTCAACCAGCATGCCAAATGGTTGAAGGTGACGCGCAAACTGGGCTGGCGTAAGCCCATTTCTTCCCTTAACTATCTGCTCTCTTCCCATGTCTGGCGTCAGGATCACAATGGTTACAGCCATCAGGACCCGGGGTTTATTGACCACGTTGCCAATAAAAAAGCCGATATTGTGCGTATCTACCTGCCACCCGATGCCAACACCTTGCTGTGGGTGGGCGATCACTGCCTGCGCACCTGGGACCGCATCAACGTGATTGTGGCAGGCAAGCAGCCTTCACCTCAGTGGCTGGATATGGACAGCGCCATCACCCATTGTGAGGCCGGGATGGGTGAATGGCGCTGGGCCGGAACAACCCCCGAGAACGCAGAGCCAGATGTGGTCATGGCCTGTGCGGGCGATGTCCCCACCATGGAAACCCTGGCGGCGGTAGATTTACTGCGCACCTTCCTGCCTGACCTGCGCATTCGGGTGGTAAACGTGGTGGACCTGCTGGCACTGCAAACCCAGAAACAGCATCCGCACGGTAAGTCAGAAGAGGACTTCGACGCACTGTTTACCGCCGACAAGCCCGTGATTTTTGCCTTTCACGGTTACCCCAGCTTGATTCATCGCCTGACCTGTCAGCGCAATAACCATCGTAATTTCCATGTGCATGGCTTTAATGAAGAGGGCACGACGACCACGCCTTTCGATATGACGGTGCTTAACGAGCTGGATCGCTATCATCTTGCCCAGGCCGCTATTCGTCACGTCCAGGGGCTTGCCGAACGTCACCCTGAGCTGCTCGACGACCTGGAGCAGCGACTCGCCGAGCATCATCGCTACGTGCGGATTCATGGCGAAGATGTCCCGGAAGTACAGAACTGGAAGTGGCCCTCAGCGACCGCGTCGGGCGCACCGGATTAAAAGGTCCTGAAGGCATCAACCAACATCCAGATCGTGGTTGCCACCAGCGACAGTGCCATCAGGCTGTTAAACAACTGACGTTTCCAGTGAATTTGCAGGTGACCGCGCAGGCGGTCACCCAGTGCGGCCCATAATAAAATGCACGGCAGATTCAGCAGCATGAAAGCGCCCATCACGGTCAGCACGCCACTGCTGGCGCTGTACAGCAGTGCCACGTTGCTGGCCATTAACCAGGCTTTGGGATTGATAGCCTGAAAACAGGCACCGCCCACTAAGGTCATGGGCTGCGGCTTTACCCGGGCTTCGGGTGCATTCGCCCGGAATATTTTCCAGGAGAGCCATAGCAGATAACCACATCCCACCAGCGTCAGCGGCAAACGCACAGAGGCCATCCAGTGCAGCAGAAGTTCCAGCGCCAGCCCTGCAATCGCGGTTTGCAGCGCACAGCCGATCAGAATGCCAAACACCATCGGTAGCGTACGGCGCATACCAAAATTGACACCCGACGTGGCAAGCAACAGGTTATTCGGCCCCGGTGTAATCGACATCACGGTGACATAACTGAAGAATGAGGGATCGAGCATAGTGGCGTTCCTGATAATCGAAAGTACCCTCATGCTACGATGAGAAAAGTTATGGTAACAGAGACAAGAAATCGCTATTTTGATGGGTACAATCACAACTGATTTCAACTGTACCTGTCGCGCCCGGAGGCAATTGTGTCCCCTGAAACCCCATCCGATCAAACGCTCTACCAGCAGTTGGCCGACAGCTTTGCCGAGGCGATTCATAAAGGCACATTGAAACCGGGAAAGCGTTTGCCCGCCATCCGGCGCGTCGCGCAGTCACATCAGGTGAGCGTGAATACCGTGCTGAACGCCTGGCAACTGCTGGAAAACCGTGGGCTGATTGAGGCGCGTCCGCAATCGGGCTACTACGTGCGCGGCGTGCTGCCGATGGTGACGCGAAATGCACAGCACTCTGCCCGGGTGGTCCGCGATCCCAGTAATGAAAAGCTGGATTTGATTGATAAGGTGTTCGCCGCGCAAAATCACCCTGATTACACCAATATATCGCTGGCCTGCCCGCAGGACAGTGATCTGTTTCCGTCAGCCAGACTGGCGCGCATTACGGCATCTTTACTGCGGCGTGATCCACACCTTATTGGACGCTACGCGCTTCCGCCGGGTAGTGAGCGCTTACGGGAGGAGATTGCGCGTCGTGCATTGCATGCCGGGCAATCGCTTACCGCCGACGATATCACCCTCACCCATGGCTGTATGGAGGCGCTACAACTGGCACTCAGGGCGGTAACGAAGCCAGGCGATTGCGTCGGACTGGAATCCCCTACCTATTTCTTTCTGTTTCCCCTGCTGGCGTCCCTGGGCCTGAAGGCGCTGGAAATTCCTACCGATCCCCAGCGCGGTCTGTCACTGGACGCGCTTGAGATGCTGCTTCAGGAAAACCGTCTTCAGGCGCTGGTCGCCATGCCTTCGGCGCAAAATCCGCTGGGATTTTGTATGTCATTGCCAGACAAGAAAAGGCTCGCGAAGTTAGTGAATACTTACCAAGTACCACTGATTGAAGACGGTCTTTATGATGAGTTGCAGTTTGACTGGCCGCTCTCTCCTGCAGTTAAGTCGTTCGATCAGCATGGCTGGGTGCTCTACTGCACCAGCTTTACCAAAACCGTTGCGCCCGATTTTCGCGTCGGCTGGATTGCAGCCGGACGATTTCACGATGCCATTGCACGCCTGAAAGCCGTGTCATCAATGGCGGAATCGGCGCTGCTGTCGGAAACGCTGGCGGAGTTCCTTGCCAACGGGGGCTATGACCATCATCTGCGCAGCCTGCGCCGCAGCTATGCCAGCAATCTGGATGAGGCGCGTGGTTTGATTGCGCAGCATTTTCCTCAGGGCACCCAGGCCACATTACCGCGCGGTGGCTTTGTATTTTGGGTCGAACTGCCCGGCAAGGTGGATACGACGGAGATGTTTTCCCGTCTGTTGAAAGAGCAGATTTGCGTTACGCCCGGTGCGCTGTATTCGCTGAGCGAGCGCTATAACCATGCATTGCGCCTTTCATGCTGCTATCCGTTTGATCAGCGCTACGTTCGCGCCATCATCCGGGCCGGGAAGGTGGCCTGCGAACTGGCGGGCCTGCCGCCGGGTCAGGATCAGGGCGTGCCGTTACGTCCCCAGATGGTATAGCCATGGCGCTCGGTCAGGCGTTCGTAATAGGTGCGCACGGCAGGCAGGTCTGGATGATCAAGCGGCGTTTCGAACCAGCGGTTGACGGCAAGACCAATCGGTATATCCGCCAGACTGAAGTTCCGTCCGGCAACATAGCGACCGGTATGTTCGAGCTGCTGATTGAGAATACCCATGGTGTGGGACCAGCCTTTGCAGGCAGCGGCCAACAGCCTTGGGTCCTGATGGGCCGGTGAATTGCGCACCAGCGACATGAACGCATAGCGCCATGAGGTGTTAAGTTCTGTCGATTGCCAGTCCATCCACTGATCCACTGGCGCACGTGAACGCGGATTGTCGGGATAGAGCCAGTCGCCACCGTAGGCGGTCGCCAGATAGCGCAGGATGGCATTGGATTCCCACATAATCAGGTCTTGATCAATCAATACCGGGATCATGGCATTGGGATTCAGCGCGATAAATTCGGGAGAGTGCGTGGATTTGTACCCTTCCCCCCACTCTTCACGTTCGTAGAGCAGGTCCAGTTCGTCACACAGCCAGAGTACTTTGCGCACGTTGATTGAGGAGGCGCGTCCAAGAATTTTTAACATAGCAGGCTCCATCCAGTTGCTTAACTTATTCATAGCCCTGTTAACTGACATAAGCAATTGCCCGGGCAAGAAAAAACATCTTTACCTTATTCAAAAGGAGTGACAATGAACGTTGCGTTTAAACAAGTGGATGTGTTTACCTCGACCGCGTTTAACGGTAATCCACTGGCGGTCATCATGGACGCACAAGGTCTGGACGACAGCCAGATGGCGGCCATCGCACGCTGGACCAACTTATCGGAAACTACCTTTGTCCTGCCGCCGCAGGATAATCAGGCTGATTACCGCGTGCGTATCTTCACCGTTGAGGGCGAGCTGCCTTTTGCCGGTCATCCCACGCTCGGTACCGCTCATGCTTTACTGGAAGCGGGCTTCCAGACAAAAACGCCGGGGGTGATTATTCAGGAATGCGGCGTGGGCAACGTGAAGATAAAAATTGCCGACGATACCACCCTGGCCTTTGCCGCCCCGACGGCCACCTTAACGCCTTTCCATGATGCACTCATTAGTGCAGCACTCAACAGTAAAGCCGTCGATACAGCCCAGGAGGCCGTCGTGGTTGATATGGGCATTCGCTGGCTGCTGATCCCCATGGTCAGTGCAGAGGCGGTCCTGTCGATTACGCCTGATATTGCCGATTTGCAGCGACTCATCCATCACGCTAACGTGAGCGGCATCATGCCATTTGGTCCGCTGCCTGCAGGGGAAGCTGAGCACTATGAGGTTCGTGGTTTGCTGATTGAGCACGGAAGCCTGACCGAAGACCCGATCACCGGCAGCGCCAATGCCTGCCTGGCACGCTACTTCGCTGCTCAGGGCAAGACGCAAGATTACCGCGTCCGTCAGGGCACCCGGGTAAACCGAGAGGGACGCGTGACGGTGGAATATCAGGGCGATACGATCTGGATCGGTGGCAAAACCGTGACGGTGATAGAAGGCACGATTAAAGGCTAGTCGAGCGCTGAAATAAGGGCGACGGCGTCGCCCTGAATAGCTACAGCGCCTGACCGCCCGATGCTTCGATACGCTGCGCGGTGATCCAGCCGGTTTCATCACTGAGAATGGCACAAACGGCATCGCCGATATCGTCAGGCAGACCAACCCGGCCCAGGGCGGTAAAGGCCGCGATGGTGTCATTAACGGCTTTATCATCGCGCACGCGCCCACCGCCAAAATCGGTCTCAATGGCGCCCGGAGCCAGAATATTCACGCGAATGCGTCGCTCGCCCAACTCTTTGGCCTGATAGCGAGTGAGCACTTCCATTGCACCTTTCATCGACGCATAGGTTCCCGAGCCGGGGTAAGTCAGGCGCGTTAATCCGCTGGAGATATTCAGAATGCGCCCGCCGTCTGCGATCGCTGGCAACAGTTTCTGGGTCAGGAAGTAAGGCCCCTTGAAATGCACATTCATCAGCGCATCAAATTCAGCCTCGGTGGTTTCACTAAAAGGTTTATAGTGACCCTGTCCGGCATTGTTCACTAAATAATCAAACGTCTCACGCTGCCAGTACTGCTGCAGTGCATTTTTCACCTCAGAAATGAAACGATCAAACTGGCTCAGGTCGCCCACATCCAGCTGTAGCGCCACCGCGCGGCCGCCTGCGCGTTCAATTTCCCTGATCACGTCCTGCGCTTCATGTTGATGAGTGCGGTAAGTAAAAATAATATCCCGGCCTTTAGCTGCCAGTTTTACCGCTGCATTCCGGCCTAAACCGCGATTAGCCCCCGTAATCAAGACGATTTTACGACTCATGTTGGTTTCCTGTTGCAAAATTGAACACAGGTTGAGGATATTCGTTAATAATTGTTCTATAAACGCCTGAGAACGTGCAGCACTGTTCCACTTACAACAACAATCGGCAGGCCATATGGATAAAATTCACGCAATGCAGGTTTTCGTCAGAGTTGCAGAGATGGGCAGTTTTACTGCAGCAGCAGAAAGTCTTGGGCTCCCGAAGGGAAGCGTATCGCGGCAAATTCAGGCGCTGGAAAATCAGATGGGCACGCGCCTGCTTCACCGAACCACCCGGCGGGTGCAGCTGACTCAGGATGGTTTAGTGTATTACGACCGCTGTCTTGATTTGCTGGCGATGATTGGTGATATGGACAGCCTGTTCCAGCACGATCCCGCCACCTTAAGCGGCAAGCTGCGGGTGGATATGTCCACAGCGATGGCGACCGACCTTATCCTGCCCCGCCTGCCGGAATTTCTTCAGCACTATCCCGGCGTAGAAATTGAACTCAGCAGCAACGATCGCCAGGTGGACGTTATCCGCGAAGGGTTTGACTGTGTGATTCGCGTTGGCGAGCTGAAAGATTCGGGGCTTATCGCCCGCCGAATCGGTACACATACCTTGATTAACTGCGCCAGCCCTGGCTACCTTTCGCGTTTTGGCCGGCCGATTCGGCTTGAAGAGCTGTCGCAGCATGCCATGGTGCATTACAGCCAGCAGCTTGGTCAGCCTGCCCAGGGCTTTGAATACTTCGATGGTAAGCAGTGCCACTACGTGCACACCGGCGGTGTCGTCACCGTTAACAGCACCGAAACCTATCGCGCGGCCTGCCTCGCAGGGCTGGGCATTATTCAGGTGCCGACCGTGGGGATTCATAAATATCTAGAAAGCGGTGAGTTGGTGGAGGTGCTTCATGCCTTCCCGGCCAGGCCAATGCCGATTCATTTACTTTATCCCCATCGTCGTAATGTGGCACGGCGCGTTCGGGTATTTATGGAGTGGTTAAGTCAGGTGCTTCAAGAGTATGTCACCTGACAGGCTATAATGTGTTTTTTACGTTTAACAGGAAGTGAATGTCTATGACAGACGAGCAGGATAACGCAAAAGACGCAAAGTCACCCAAACCCCTGATTGACATTAAAACGGGCAACAAGTCCGTCGATCGTTCCATCGTGCGCGTTTCACGTTTTGCCACCTGGTTTCAGGCGATACCCGCTGTGGCCCATTTTATCCGCGCACTTGAGCGGTTTAACGATCGTCTCGGCAGCCAGTTTGGCGCTGCCATTACCTATTTTTCTTTTTTATCGTTAATCCCGATTTTAATGGTGTCTTTTGCAGCCGTGGGTTTTGTGCTGGCATCGAATCAGGATCTGCTGACCGATATCATCAACAAAATCGTCAGCAGCATCAGCGATCCTGCCCTGGCAACGACGCTGAAAAATACGGTGAATACGGCTATCCAGCAGCGTGCTACCGTCGGTATCACCGGTCTGCTGTTGGCGCTTTATTCGGGACTGAACTGGATGGGCAATTTGCGAGAGGCCATTCGCGCCCAGTCGCGTGATGTCTGGGAGCGACAGCCCGACGATCAAGAAAAGTTCTGGAAACGCTACATTCGCGACTTCTTATCCCTGACCGGCCTGATGCTGGCGCTGGTGATTACCCTGTCACTGACCTCTGTCGCGGGCTCCGCCCAGGCCATGATAGTGAGTGCGTTAGGGCTGGATGGCATTGAGTGGTTACGTCCTGCGCTCACCATTATTGCGACCTCCATTTCCGTCATGGCGAACTATCTGTTGTTCCTGTGGATTTTCTGGATTCTGCCTCGCCATAAACCCCGTAAGAAGGCGCTGCTACGCGGCACCCTGCTGGCGGCAGTGGGTTTTGAAGTGATTAAATTTGTGATGACGCTGACCTTGCCAAAACTGGCCAGCTCGCCATCGGGCGCTGCGTTTGGATCGGTGCTGGGGTTAATGGCTTTCTTTTATTTCTTTGCGCGCCTGACGCTGTTTTGCGCTGCGTGGATCGCCACCGCGAAGTACAAAGACGATCCGCGCATGTCGGAAAAAGGTTCTCTGACCACCAGCAAATAAAATCACGGCGCTAAACCAGCGAAAAACACCGCCCTCCGGTTATTTATTCGTCAATTTACAGGATGAATAACTGGGGGGTCACTTTTCTTCAGCGCTTTCTCAGAGTATCTCGCCATTTTTGCGTCACTTCACGCTGCCATTCCCCAACATTTAACACATGACAAAAATTTTCCACTTTTGACGGCGCAACACCACTGACCACGGGGTTTTCAGCCATTGAATGCCGTTATACAGGTGCGTAAGATTCCCTATCTGTCATTAAAAATAAGAAACATTTATGCAAGCCTCTGTCTCTGAACCGCTTGATCAGCAAAACGATCCCACGCCAGTCAACTCACGGAGTAAAGTGGTGGTCGCCTCGCTGGTCGGCACCGCTATCGAATTCTTCGATTTCTATATTTATGCCACGGCTGCCGTGATCGTTTTTCCTCATATCTTCTTTCCTCAGGGTGATGCCACCGTTGCCACACTGCAGTCGCTGGCCACCTTTGCTATCGCGTTTATCGCACGCCCAATCGGCTCTGCCCTGTTTGGTCACTTTGGCGATCGCGTAGGCCGCAAAGCTACGTTAGTTGCCTCGCTGCTGACCATGGGGATCTCAACCGTGGTCATCGGTTTGTTGCCCAGCTACCAGAGCATTGGTGTACTGGCGCCGCTGCTGCTGGCGCTGGCGCGCTTTGGTCAGGGTTTAGGTCTGGGCGGTGAATGGGGCGGTGCAGCCCTGCTGGCCACCGAGAATGCCCCCGCCAAAAAGCGTGCGCTATATGGCTCCTTCCCGCAGCTCGGTGCGCCCATCGGCTTCTTCTTTGCCAATGGCACCTTTCTGTTGCTCTCATGGCTGCTGACCGACGAGCAGTTTATGCAGTGGGGCTGGCGCGTGCCGTTTGTCCTGTCTGCCGTGCTGGTGTTGATTGGTCTGTATGTGCGCGTATCGCTGCATGAAAGCCCGGTGTTTGCCAAAGTGCAGAAAGAGAAGAAGCAGGTGCGTGTCCCGATTGCTTCGCTCCTGAGTAAACATCTGACGGCAACGATACTTGGCACCTTCATCATGCTTGCCACCTATACGCTGTTTTACATCATGACCGTGTACTCCATGAGTTACGGTACCGCCGCCGCGCCTGCCGGCCTGGGGATCTCACGTAACAGTATGCTGTGGATGCTGATGATGGCGGTCATTGGGTTTGGCGTGATGGTGCCGATTGCGGGCCTGCTGGCCGATCGCTTTGGTCGCCGTAAGACCATGATCGTCATTACGCTGATGATTATTGGCTTTTCGTTTCTGTTCCCGGTGATGTTGGGATCGGGCTCACAGGCGCTGGTGATGGCTTTCCTGCTGCTGGGCTTGAGCATTATGGGACTGACCTTTGGCCCAATGGGGGCGCTGCTGCCTGAGCTGTTCCCGACAGAAGTGCGTTATACCGGTGCATCCTTCTCTTATAACCTGTCGTCGATTCTGGGCGCCTCGGTTGCGCCCTATATCGCCACCTGGCTGAATGCGCATTACGGCTTGTATGCCGTCGGTTTGTATCTGGCCTCGATGGCGTTTCTGACGCTGCTGGCGCTGATTGCCTGCAAAGAAACGCGGCATCAAACGCTGTATGAAGTGTAAATTCCGCCAGCATTGATTAAACCCGGCGCAGGCCGGGTTTTTTTATGGGTTTCAGGTCACGCTATTTCGCTTTCAGCCAGGCCATAAAATCGTCAATAAACACACGGGTTTTTAGCGGCAGCAGACGGTTAGGTAAGGTGATGGCGTAGGTGGTCATCGAGAGCGTATTTTCAATCCGCCAGTCCGGTAACACGCGACGTAACTGCCCATTGAGCAAATAGCCATTCGCGATAAAGGTGGGGATTAACGCAATGCCCACGCCCTGCAATATCGCATCGATCATGGCATCGCTGTTGTTTATCATCAGCCGGGGCGTAAGCATGACGCTCTCCAGCGTGTCGTTTAACCAGAAACGCCATTCCCCGCGAAACTGTGCGTCGTCTGGGAAGAAAATATTATGCTGTTTGAGCTCGCCCGGCATATCCGGCAGTTTCTGATCATAGTGCTCGGCACACACTAAAACATAATCAACAGGCATTAATGCACGCGCCACCATATTAACAGGTGGTGTGTCCGTTACGCGCAGTGCCAGGTCGTACGACTCGTGTGTCAGGTTAACCAGATGGTCAGTCAGATTTAATTCAATATTGATTTCAGCATAGCGCCGCAGAAAGCCGGGCAGAAAAGGAGTCAGTAAAATTTTCCCAAGCGTTGTGGGCGCAGTAATACGCAGCAATCCTTTAGGCGCGTCACTGTAGCTGTCTGCCTGGGAAAACAGGGATTTAGTTGCGGCGATAACTGATAAAGCCTGGTAATATATTTCTTGTCCCGCCTCGGTCACAGCGAGCGCGCGCGTCGAGCGGGTAAAAAGTAAGACATTTAACCTTTTTTCCAGCCTGTCTATCATACGACTCACTGAAGATGGCGTCATGGACAGCGCTCTTGCAGCCGAAGAAAAACTCCCCCTGTCGACTACCTGAACAAAGACCACCAGCCCTGGGAGAACGTCTGTTAATTCATTTATGTTCTTCACGCACAACTCTTTTGCGCCTGTTACGTCTAGCCAGGCTAGCACTGTAAAGTATGATATTCAATTATTCGATGCCATTACGGCGGCTTCGCCTCTGCGCGACAAAACCGTAGTGATACAAGCAAGTAAGAGCGTGTGCTTCTGGTTCAATGGTATGCGCGAATGCGATCAGGGAGTGCGACAGCGGTGGACAAGTCTGATTTTAGTTTAAAGCGTTTTATATTTTCTCGCTTCACCGGTGCGTTGTGCGATCAGTTTTTATTGTTTGCTGTGCCTTTGGCGATTTTGAAAACCACCGGTTCGCTAACGCTTTCTTCTCTGGCGTTTGTGGTCGAGTGGATTCCCCGCGTCCTGTTTTTCCCTCTCTCAGGTTTTCTGGCCGATCGACTGAAACCGCGCTTTATCTTTTTTAACGTCGATATTGCCCGTATGGCATTGATGATTTTGGCTTTTATGCTTTTAGCGGTTTTTCCAGACTCTACCTTTGCAATCCTGGCCGGTATGATGAGCTTACTGTCTGTCGCTTATGTATTGAGCTTTGTCGCCGCAGATGCGCTGCTGCCGCGGCATGTGTCAGCCGAGGCGCTACCCAAAGCCCATTCCCTGTTACAGGGGATCGATCAGGTTACGATGGTACTTGGTCCGGCGCTGGCGGTCGCTATCTCGGCCTGGGGCGGTATTCGCGGTATTCTTAGTATTGCCGCCGCGCTGTTTTTCCTGTCAGCCATCAACTTTCTTTTTTTGAAAACTCGTGATCCCCACGTAACCGATAAACTGCGGTTACGCACCTTACTGCAATCGAACCGCACAGCGTTAAGGGTGCTCAGAGAAAATAAAATCCTGCTGCATTTATGTGCCCTGACCTGGGTTGTCAATCTGGTTTACGGTTCGGCACTGGTAGTCAGTGCTGCTGTCATCCTTAAAGAATTTCATCTTGCCGACCATTACTTTGGCGCGCTTCAAACCGCCGCCGCGGGGGTGAGTATCGTGATGTTTTTCTTTATTCCACGCTTTTCACACCGTTTTGGTTTATCCGCACTCGGCACCTTTTCGTTTTGTGCGATGATCCTTTCGGGTGCCGTTATGTCACAGTCGATGGATTACGCTATGTATCTGATTGGTTATGCGTTATTGATGGCGTTCGATGGGGCATTCAGCGTTTATCTGCGTACGTTACGCAGCCAGATTATTCCCGAGGCGCATTTGGGGAAAACGCTGGGACTGATCGGCCTCATGAATCTGTGTTCCATACCCGCCAGTGGGGCGTTGGTATCACTGCTGTCCCCACATTTTATGCCGCTGGACATTATCAGCATCATTCTGCTGTTAGCGTTATGCACAGGCGTGATGTTAATTATCGCTGGGCGACAGCGCTTCGGTTACAAAAGCCTGCTGCCGCCTGTGATTGCGGCAGAATCTTCCTGCTAAATGAAAAAGGGCGCAGCCAGATGGCCGCGCCCTTTTCACGTCTAACGTTTTGCTGAAAACGGTGTCGCTCTGATTTAGCCCGCAACCGCGATACGTTTCATATCGGTCATGTAGCCACGCAGTTTGCGGCCAACCTGCTCGATAGGATGCTGACGAACGGCTTCGTTAACATCGCGCAGCTGGGCGTTATCAACCTGAGTGCCTTCGATCGCTTTGCCCAGATCGCCTGGCTGCAGCGTGGTCATGAACTCTTTCAGCAATGGCACCGCCGCGAAGGAGAACAGGTAGTTGCCGTATTCAGCGGTGTCTGAGATTACCACGTTCATTTCGTACAGACGCTTACGCGCAATAGTGTTCGCAATCAGCGGCAGCTCGTGCAGTGATTCGTAGTACGCGGACTCTTCGATGATGCCTGCATCAACCATGGTTTCAAACGCCAGCTCAACGCCCGCTTTTACCATCGCGACCATAACAACACCTTTGTCATAGTACTCCTGCTCTTCGATTTTGCCGTCGAACTGTGGTGCGGTTTCAAACGCGGTTTTGCCGGTCTCTTCGCGCCAGGTCAGCAGTTTCTTATCGTCGTTAGCCCAGTCAGCCATCATGCCGGAAGAGAACTCGCCAGAAATGATGTCATCCATATGTTTCTGGAACAGCGGTGCCATGATGGTTTTCAGCTGTTCAGACAGCGCGTAAGCACGCAGTTTTGCCGGGTTAGACAGACGATCCATCATCAGTGTGATACCACCAAACTTCAGGGATTCGGTGATGGTTTCCCAGCCAAACTGAATCAGTTTTTCGGTGTACGCCGCATCGTGACCTTCTGCCACCAGCTTGTCGAAGCACAGCAGAGAACCGGCCTGCAGCATGCCACACAGGATGGTCTGCTCGCCCATCAGGTCAGATTTAACTTCGGCAACAAAGGACGACTCCAGCACGCCAGCACGATCGCCGCCAGTTGCAGAAGCCCAGGCTTTAGCGATGGCCATGCCCTCGCCTTTAGGATCGTTTTCCGGGTGAACCGCGATCAGCGTAGGGACACCAAAACCGCGTTTGTATTCTTCACGTACTTCGGTGCCCGGACACTTCGGTGCAACCATCACGACGGTGATGTCTTTACGAATCGTTTCGCCCACTTCCACGATGTTGAAACCGTGTGAATAGCCCAGTGCTGCGCCATCTTTCATCAGCGGCTGAACAGCCTGCACGACCGCAGAGTGCTGTTTGTCCGGGGTCAGGTTAACCACCAGATCGGCCTGTGGAATCAGTTCTTCGTAAGTGCCAACTTTAAAACCATTTTCTGTTGCTTTACGGAATGAGGCACGTTTTTCAGCAATGGCTTCTGCACGCAGCGTATAGGACACATCCAGACCCGAATCGCGCATGTTCAGGCCCTGGTTCAGACCCTGAGCACCGCAGCCAACGATGACAATCTTCTTGCCTTTCAGGAAGCTGGCACCGTCCGCGAATTCGTCACGTCCCATAAAACGACACTTGCCCAGTTGCGCCAACTGGTTGCGCAGATTCAATGTGTTGAAGTAATTAGCCATGCGAACTCCGGTTAAATGTTGTGTTTGCTTTTGTTTGATGACGGCATCAGGTTCAGCGCCGCGAATGACCCCATCATATGACAGGATTTCTGTTGCTTAAATTGATATATTAACAACGTTACATTGCAATAATTGCAATGTCGTCCTGAGGTGAGACTCACATGGATCTACGCGATCTCAAATTGTTTCTTCATTTGGCAGAAAGCTGCCATTTTGGCCGCACCGCACGCGCTATGCATGTCAGTCCTTCCACGCTGTCGCGTCAGATCCAACGGCTGGAAGAAGATGTCGGCCACGCCTTGTTTCTGCGCGATAACCGCACCGTGGCGCTCACCGAAGCGGGCGAAAGACTCAAACTGTTTGCACAACAAACCTTACTGCAGTATCAGCAATTGCGCCATGCCATGGATCTCAACGGCCCCTCACTCAGTGGTGAACTACGGCTGTTTTGCTCGGTGACTGCTGCATACAGCCATCTTCCGCCTATTCTGGACCGCTTTCGCGCCGAACATCCGCAGGTTGAAATCAAACTGACCACCGGGGATGCGGCGGATGCGATTGAAACAGTGCAGTCTGGCAATGCGGATCTGGCTATCGCAGGCCGCCCTGAATCGCTGCCTGCCAGCATAGACTTCACCACGCTGGGACTGCTTCCGCTGGGCCTGATTGCGCCTGCACTGCCGTGCCCGGTGCGCACTCAGGCAACAGAAGCCGCACCTGACTGGTCACAGATTCCGTTTATTCTGCCCGAGCAGGGGCCCGTTCGTCGGGCTATTGATCTGTGGTTCCGCCGTCACCGCATCGTCAACCCGCTGATTTACGCTACGGTAGCGGGCCATGAAGCGATCGTTTCGATGGTGGCGCTCGGTTGTGGCATTGCCTTGCTGCCGGATGTGGTGCTGGAGAACAGCCCTGAGCCGGTACGAAACCGGGTGCTGCCCCTGGAAAATGTGGAGTCGGTCGCGCCGCTGGAACTGGGCGTTTGTGTACAAAAAAAGCGGCTCGGTGAGCCGCTGATTAATGCGTTCTGGCATCTGCTGTAATTACTGACCCGCCAGAAAAAAACGAAAAGCCGGGTTATGGGTTTCGTCATGGAAATCATAACCCAGGTCGGTAAGATGCTCTTCAAAACGCGGCTCATCGTTACCCAGCTCAAATGCCGTGAGCACCCGGCCATAATCGGTTCCGTGGCTACGGTAATGAAACAACGAGATATTCCAGTGCGTACCCAGCGTTTGCAGAAATTTGAGTAATGCGCCGGGCGCTTCCGGGAATTCAAAGCTGAACAAACGCTCACGCAGCGGCTTGGAAGGACGCCCACCGACCATGTAACGCACATGCAGCTTTGCCATTTCATCATCAGAGAGATCAACCACCTGATAACCGTTTTCCGTTAACTGGCTGATGATCTCAGCGCGTTCTTCCATTCCACGAGTCAGGCGCACGCCAACGAAAATGCAGGCCTTATCGGTATCGGCATAGCGGTAGTTGAACTCAGTAATAGAGCGACCGCCCAGTGTCTGACAGAACTTCAGGAAGCTGCCCTGTTGTTCCGGGATGGTGACGGCCAGAAGTGCTTCGCGCTGTTCTCCCAGTTCGCAGCGTTCAGATACGTAGCGCAAGCCGTGGAAGTTGACGTTAGCACCTGACAAGACGTGCGCCAGACGCTCGCCTTTGATGTCATGCTGCTGAACATATTTCTTCATGCCCGCCAGCGCCAGCGCGCCTGAAGGCTCTGCCACGGCGCGCACATCTTCAAACAGGTCTTTCATTGCCGCGCAGATAGCATCGCTGTCCACGGTGACGATATCGTCAAGGTATTCCTGGCACAGACGGAAGGTTTCATCACCGATGCGTTTTACCGCCACGCCTTCGGCAAATAATCCCACGCGCGGTAAGTCTACCGGCTCACCGGCATCCAGCGCCGCCTTCAGGCAGGCTGAATCTTCGGACTCTACGGCAATCACTTTAATTTGCGGCATCAGCTGCTTGATGAGGACCGCCACGCCGGCCGCCAGACCGCCACCGCCCACCGGGACAAAGACCCGATCAAGATGAGCGTCCTGCTGCAGCAGCTCCATCGCCAGCGTGCCCTGCCCGGCAATAACCGCCGGATGATCAAAGGGTGGTACAAAGGTGTAACCCTGTTGCGACGCTAATTCGATGGCTTTGGCTTTTGCTTCGTCAAAGTTGGCACCAAACAGGAAGGCTTCTCCACCAAATGCGCGTACGGCATCCACCTTAATGTCGGCGGTAGCCAGCGGCATCACGATCAGTGACTTAATCCCTAGCTTCGTGGCAGATAACGCTACGCCCTGAGCATGGTTACCGGCAGACGCGGTGACGACACCGCGGGCTTTCTGCTCTTCATTAAGTCCGGCGATCATCGCGTAAGCACCGCGCACTTTAAAACTGTGCACCGGCTGGCGATCTTCTCGCTTTACCAGAATGGTGTTGCCCAGGCGCGCAGAGATTTTTTCCATCTTCTGCAGCGGCGTAACCAGAGCCACTTCGTAGACCGGTGAACGCAATACAGCGCGCAAATACTCGGCGCCGCAGGGCGCCTCGGGTAGCGGTTGAGCCTCAGCCATTTTAGCCTCCCAGCTTACTCTTATCGCGCACTGCACCTTTGTCGGCACTGGTGGCGAGCGATGCATAGGCACGCAGTGCAAACGACACTTCACGCTGACGATTCACCGGCGTGTAAGCGTCGTCGCCACGAGCCTGCTGTTCTTCACGGCGCGCGTGCAGTTCATTATCCGGCACGGCCAATTTGATACCGCGGTTCGGGATATCGATTTCAATCGTATCGCCATCTTTGACCAGAGCGATGGTGCCGCCGTTCGCGGCCTCCGGTGAGGCGTGGCCAATTGACAGGCCGGACGTACCGCCTGAGAAGCGACCGTCGGTGATCAGCGCACAGCTTTTACCCAGCCCCATTGATTTCAGGTAGGTCGTGGGATACAACATTTCCTGCATGCCCGGTCCGCCTTTAGGCCCTTCGTAGCGAATCACCACAACGTCACCCGCAACCACTTTGCCGCCGAGAATAGCTTCGACTGCATCATCCTGGCTCTCATACACTTTGGCCGGGCCGCTGAAGGTCAGAATCTCTTTGTCTACGCCCGCTGTTTTCACGATACAGCCATCTTCGGCGATGTTGCCGTACAGCACAGCCAGACCGCCGTCCTGCGAGTACGCGTTTTCGCGCGTACGGATACAGCCTTCAGCACGGTCATCATCCAGCGTGTCCCAACGGCAATTCTGTGAGAACGCCTGTGTGGTGCGAATACCGGCCGGGCCCGCGCGGAACATGTCCTTCACTGCCTGATCCTGGGTCAGCATGATGTCGTACTGATCGATCGTTTCACGCATGCTTTGCTGCAGGATGTTGCGTGCGCTGGTGTCGATAAGTCCGGCACGATCCAACTCGCCGAGAATACCGATCACGCCACCGGCACGGTGCACATCTTCCATGTGATATTTCGGAGTACTGGGTGCGACTTTGCACAGCTGAGGCACTTTGCGCGACAGGCGATCGATATCAGAGATATTGAAGTCGATCTCGCCTTCCTGCGCGGCAGCCAGCAAGTGCAACACTGTGTTGGTGGAGCCGCCCATGGCGATATCCAGCGTCATGGCGTTTTCAAACGCGGCCTTGTTAGCGATGTTACGCGGCAGCATGTTGGCATCGTCCTGCTCGTAATAGCGTTTAGTCAGGCTAACGATGCGCTTACCGGCGTTGATAAACAGCTTTTTACGGTCGGCGTGGGTGGCCAGCAGAGAACCGTTACCCGGTTGAGACAGGCCCAGCGCTTCAGTCAGGCAGTTCATGGAGTTCGCAGTGAACATGCCCGAACAGGAACCGCAGGTCGGACAGGCGGAACGTTCGATCTGCTCGCTGTCGGCATCGCTGACGTTCGGGTTGGCGCCCTGAATCATCGCATCAACCAGATCTAACTTGATGATCTGATCGGACAGCTTGGTCTTACCGGCTTCCATCGGGCCACCGGACACAAAGATAACCGGAATGTTCAGGCGCAGTGACGCCATCAACATGCCTGGGGTGATTTTGTCGCAGTTTGAGATGCAGACCATGGCATCGGCACAGTGTGCATTCACCATGTACTCGACGGAGTCAGCAATCAGTTCCCGGGAAGGCAGAGAATACAGCATGCCGCCATGGCCCATGGCAATACCGTCATCCACCGCGATCGTATTGAACTCTTTGGCCACGCCACCAGCCGCTTCGATTTGCTCGGCAACCAGCTTACCCAGATCACGCAGGTGAACGTGGCCCGGTACAAACTGGGTGAAGGAGTTCACGACGGCGATAATCGGTTTGCCGAAATCATCGTCGGTCATTCCTGTTGCGCGCCAGAGGGCACGGGCACCGGCCATGTTGCGGCCGTGGGTGGTGGTAGCGGAACGGTACTTAGGCATGCTCTTTACTCCAGTGAAAATAAGTTCGCGGACATCCAGCGACATCCGCGCAGGTCTGGTTATGCGTTAACCGGGTCCAGCCAGCCCCATTTGTCTTCAGTCTCGCCGGTGAACAGGCCGAAGAAGGCCTGCTGAACGCGTTTGGTCACCGGTCCACATTTGCCTGCACCGACCTGAATACGATCCACGCTGCGTACTGGGGTGATTTCTGCTGCGGTGCCGGACATAAAGACTTCGTCGGCCAGGTAGAGCGATTCACGAGACAGTGCCTGTTCACGCACTTCGATGCCCATATCCCGCGCCAGCGTAATGATGGCATCGCGGGTGATGCCCGGCAGTGCAGATGAGGTAAACGGCGGGGTGAACAGCACACCGTCTTTCACTTCGAACAGGTTTTCGCCTGCCCCTTCTGAGATCAGGCCATTGGTATCCAGCGCGATCCCTTCCTGGTAGCCATGGCGACGTGCTTCGCTGCCCACTAACAGTGAGGAAAGGTAGTTGCCGCCTGCTTTCGCCGCGGTTGGCAGCGTGTTTGGCGCAACACGGTTCCATGAGGAAACCATGGCGTCGATGCCGTTTTCCAGCGCTTCAGCACCCAGATAAGCGCCCCACGGGAAGGCCGCAATGATCACGTCGGTCGTAAAGCCATCCGGCGGGTTCACGCCCAGTCCCACATCACCGACGAAAGCCAGCGGACGGATATAGGCGCTTTTCAGGTTGTTGACGCGAATGACTTCACGGCAGGCTTCCATCAGTTCATCAACGCTGTGTTTGATTGGGAAACGGTAGATTTTGGCGGAATCGTGCAGGCGCTGCATGTGCTCGCGGTGACGGAATACAACCGGCCCTTTATGGGAGTCATAGCAGCGAACGCCTTCAAATACCGATGTGCCGTAGTGCAACGCGTGAGACATCACGCTGACTTTTGCCTCTTCCCACTTAACCATTTCGCCGTTGAACCAAATAAAGTCTGCTTTCTTCGTGCTCATTATTATTTCCTATAGCGACTACGCGCGTATTTGTTGTGATGTCTGTTGTTGAATCTGGACGCAGGCGACATCCATCAGTTTTCTTAGCTGGGAAGACAGTAAATCGACAGAGCGCTGGCTGGCAACGGTCATTTCGATATTAATGTTTTCAGTGTTAGCGACAGTGGTCATGTTCATGGAACACACCTGAAAGCCACGATGGCGTACAACACGTAAAATACGTTCCAATATTTCAGGTCGAAAGCGCGCTTCGATAGACAATTGATGCTGGTTCATACGGTTTTCTCCATCATGTTGGCGTTGCTGGCACCAGGCGGTACCAATGGCCAGACGTTTTCATGCTCATCGATTGAAACATGCAGGAAGTAAGGGCCTTCACTGCTCAGCAGAGCATCGAGCGCGGCGTCGACCTGATCTTTACGGGTGATGCGCTGGCCGGGGATATCAAACGCGCTGGCCAGGGTAAGAAAGTCGGGGTTATCGGTCAGGATGGTTTCGCTGTAGCGGCCATCAAAAAACAGCTGCTGCCACTGGCGGACCATACCCAGGCGTTGGTTATCCAGCAGCAAGATTTTTACCGGCAGCTTACCGCGTTTGATCGTGCCCAGCTCCTGGATGTTCATCATGATTGAGCCATCGCCCGAGACGCAGATCACCGTATCGTTGGGACGCGCAACCTGCGCACCGATCGCCGCGGGCAGGCCAAAGCCCATGGTGCCTAATCCGCTGGAGGTGATGAAATCTTCAGGCGCGTCACAGGAAATATGCTGGGCCGCCCACATCTGGTGCTGACCGACGTCGGTCGTGATCACGGTGTTGGCAGGCTTGCGGTAGGACAGTTGTTTCAATAACAACGGCGCATAGATCGCTTCGCCGGGATGATCGTAGCGCCATGCATGCTGTGACTTCAGTGCGGTCACTTCGTCACGCCATGCCTGAATCTCTAAAGGCTGGCTCAGGGCGGGCAGAACGTGGTTAAGATCGCCTTGCAGCGAGACATGCGCACGGCGCAGCTTGTTCAGTTCTGCCGGGTCGACATCAAGGTGAATCACGCTTGCCAGTGGTGCAAAGGTGTCCAGCTTGCCTGTTACACGATCATCAAAACGTGCGCCAACCGCAATTAACAGATCACAAGATTGTACGGCCAGATTCGCAGCCTTGGTGCCGTGCATGCCCAGCATACCCAGATATAAATCGCTGTCTGCATCAATACTTCCCAGCCCTTTCAGCGTGGCGACCGCGGGTATGCCGGTTTCCTGCGCCAGGGCGCGCAGTGCCGGTACCGCCTGCGCCATTCCCACGCCGCCGCCCACGTATAACATCGGCTTTTTGGCCTGAACCATCATCGCCCGTGCTTCCACTATCGCCTGATGCGGCATCGACATAACTTCCTCGACCGGCATCAACTGCGGTGAAGGCTCGCCTTTTGCCATCTGGATATCTTTTGGAATATCCACTAAAACCGGGCCGGGGCGACCGGACTGAGCGATAGCAAAGGCTTCAGCCATGACGGAAGGCAACTCGTCCAGCGACTCAACCATAAAACTGTGTTTCGTGCAGGCTAATGACAGGCCAAGAACATCGATTTCCTGAAAGGCATCTGTACCGATAAACGCGGAAGAGACCTGACCGGTTAGCGCGACAACCGGAACGGAGTCCATCATGGCGTCGGCAAGCCCGGTGATCAGATTCGTCGCGCCGGGACCGGATGTTGCAATGCAAACGCCCGTTTTGCCGGTTGAACGGGCATAGCCGATAGCGGCCATGACGGCGCCCTGCTCATGACGGCACAACAGGTGTTCCACGCCGCCGTCGTATAGCGCATCGTATACTGGCATGATTGCACCGCCAGGATAACCAAATACGATATCAACGCCCTGTGCGCGTAAAGCCTGAACTACCCATTGTGCACCTGTCATCGCTATTCTCCTGTGTCCTTAGGGGAACAACAGAATTTTATGCTACTGTTCATTGTTTGTTCCTTGCAGATTTACTAAGTTTTTGCCAGGCCAAAAAAAAAACCCCCGGACCTTTCGGTGCGGGGGGTTTTTTAGAGTTCTGGCTTGATTTTTAAGCCTTTCTTGCTCCAAGTGTTGCCCCGCACAGTGGGTTAATAATCACCACCACGCTAATCACGACAAGGCTAATCACTAGTAGAAGGGCTTTCATAACGTATTCGATTCTTTCACTCGTTCGAAGTAATGCCTACAGAGTTATCATAGTTAGCAGGCTAAATACAACATTTTTTATCAGGTTTTTTATTCCGTCAGGCTGCGCTCTTGCGTTATCAATTTGTTATTAAAAGAGTATTTCATCAGGTGCTGCTGCTGACAAAAAATGACGCTGATCGCATCCTCGTCGTTTCACATCACGCTTCTGCAAAATAAGAAATCCAATGTATGACGAAGGAAAAGTTTGCGGGGCAAGATACATTTCGCTGTTTTACCCTTCGCCGTACCTGAATCCCGCAGGCAGAATTGCCGTATTTGGGAGCGGCGATGTCATTATCAAAGGTGCTGACGCGGGCAGCCATCGGTGTTGAAGCACCGCTGGTTACGATTGAAGTGCATATCAGTAACGGGTTGCCTGCACTGACACTGGTGGGTTTACCCGAAACCACCGTCAAAGAAGCGCGTGAGCGCGTTCGTAGCGCCATCATAAACAGCGGTTTTGACTTCCCTGCCCGGCGCATCACCATCAACTTAGGCCCGGCAGATTTACCTAAAGAAGGCGGTCGTTATGATTTGCCCATGGCTATCGCCATTCTGGTGGCCTCTGAACAGCTTCCTGCGGACAAGCTCGACCAGCACGAGTTTCTGGGTGAACTGGCCCTTAACGGTGCCCTGTGCGGCGTTCAGGGTGCCATTCCGGCGGCGTTGGCGGCGATTGAGGGCAACCGACAACTCATCCTTTCGGCAGAAAACCAGGCTGATGCGGGTTTGATCCGCAAAGGTGCGACCTTAGTCGCTGCGCACTTGATCGAAGTCTGTGCCTTTTTACACGGTAAGTGTGAGTTAGCTGTTGCAGCCGCCCATACGGAACACGATGAAATCATCACAGACGATCTCCGCGATATTGTGGGTCAGGAACAGGGTCGGCGCGCCCTGGAAATTACCGCCGCAGGGGGACATAACCTGATGCTGATTGGGCCGCCAGGAACAGGCAAAACCATGCTCGCCACGCGCTTACCCGGCATCATGCCGCCGTTAAGCGATCAGGAAGCCTTAGAGTGCGCAGCCATTGCCAGCCTGAGCAATGCCGGACCGTGGCATCAGCAATGGCGTAAGCGGCCTTTCAGAGCGCCACATCATAGTGCTTCACTGTATGCTCTCATCGGTGGCGGTGCGTTACCCCGTCCAGGGGAGATCTCGCTGGCTCATAACGGCGTGCTGTTTCTGGATGAATTGCCTGAATTCCAGCGCAGCGTTCTGGATGCATTACGTGAACCCATTGAGTCCGGTGAGGTGGCGATTTCACGGGCCAGGGCAAAAGTTGTTTATCCCGCACGCTTTCAGTTAATCGCCGCGATGAATCCCAGTCCAACCGGGCACTATCAAGGCCAGCATAACCGTACGTCGCCGCAGCAGATTCTGCGCTATCTCGGCAAGCTTTCAGGTCCTTTCCTCGACCGCTTTGATCTGTCCCTGGAAGTGCCCTTGCTTCCTGCCGGAATGCTGAGTCAGCAACGTCATGCCGGGGAAAGCTCTGCGGAGGTGCGTGAACGGGTACTCGCCGCACGTCAGATACAAATGGCGCGCTCAGGAAAGATCAACGCCCAGTTGGCGAATTCGGATGTACTACAGTGGTGTGAGATTACGCCGCCGGATGCTAAATGGCTTGAGTCGGTTTTAAATCAGTTGGGCTTATCGGTACGGGCGTGGCAACGTATTCTGAAAGTGGCTCGGACAGTGGCCGATTTAGCGGGTGAAGAGACGATTACGCGTCACCATCTTCAGGAAGCCGTCAGTTATCGTAGCATTGACCGGCTGATGATCTATCTTCATAAAAGCATGCAGTAAAAAGGGGCTTTCGCCCCTTCTCATCAATCGTCGCTTTCGGTGTAGTCTTCAACGGTGTCCATCTGTGGCTTACCGCCTGACAGCGTGTGAAAACGCTTAGGACGCTTGATACGTGTCATGTATTTGGACCATACACGTTCTGCTTCCGTTTGCGGCTCACGCACGCCACGACAAACCTCAATGAACAAACGTTCTTCTTCTGTCGTCGGCTCGCGTTTAGCAAGATCCAACTCATTAAAAGCAACACCGTGGCGTTCAAGTAGCTGTGCTTCTTTAATCGTAAAGTCCCCATGACGCGAAAAACCGCGTGGGTAATGTTTGTTATCAAAGAAACGATTTTCCGTTGAGAAGCTTTCCGCCATGTTACACGCTCCTGTTTCTCTTATGGCCGTGCGATTTATGGCGCGGAGTATTAGATAGGCTTGACAGAGTGTAAAACAAAACATTTAAATCTATACGACAAACAAATTTTGGGAGAACGATGTGGATACGGAATTACTGAAAACTTTCCTGGAAGTGAGCAGAACTCGCCATTTCGGGCGCGCTGCAGAAGCACTTTACTTAACGCAGTCTGCTGTCAGTTTTCGCATCCGCCAGTTAGAAAACCAGCTAGGGGTTAATCTTTTTACCCGACATCGCAACAATATACGTCTGACTTCTGCAGGAGAGCGCCTGCTGCCCTATGCCGAAAGTCTGATGAATACATGGCTGATGGCCAAGAAAGAAGTGTCACATACGCAGCAGCACCATGAGCTGTCCATCGGTGCCAGTGCCTCGCTATGGGAGGCCTACTTAACACCCTGGCTTAAGACGCTCTATGAGAACCGTGAGAGCCTGCATCTGGAAGCGCGTGTGGCACAGCGTCATTTGTTGGTTAAGCAGCTACACGAGCGTCAGCTGGACTTATTGATTACGACTGAAGCACCGAAGATGGATGAATTAACCAGCCAGCAGATCGGTCATATTTCACTGGCGCTTTTTCGCTCACGGCAGACAGAAAAGCGTGAGAAATATGACTACATTAAAGTGGAATGGGGAGCCGACTTCCATCAGCATCAAAGCTATCTCTCCGGCGGAGATGATGTACCGGTGTTAACAACGACATCAGCGCAGGTTACGCGGGAATTGTTGCATACCACGGGAGCCTGCGCGTTTCTGCCCGATTTCTGGCAAAGCCTGTACAGCGATCTGATGGTGATGCCCGATACTTCTGTCGCAGTGCGACCCCTTTATGCGGTGTGGCTACAAAACAGCGATCAGCAAACGTACATTCGTCAGTTGCTAAAGTTTCCTGTCGTGCCGAACTAAAGGTATGAGGGAAAGAGGATTAAGCCAGTTTCTGCTGGCTGATTTTCTTTTTTAGTTTTCTTCAGGCAAAAAAAAATCCTTTGCCGAAGCAAAGGATTTTTCTCTTTCTGGCAGGGGCGGAGGGACTCGAACCCCCAACACCCGGTTTTGGAGACCGGTGCTCTACCAATTGAACTACGCCCCTAAAAAGGGTGGCGGAACGGACGGGGCTCGAACCCGCGACCCCCTGCGTGACAGGCAGGTATTCTAACCAACTGAACTACCGCTCCACCGATTCTGTACTGACGTCAGAAAAACGTTCTGATATCAGGTGTTTCGCCCTTCCGCGTCACCGGTAAGGTCACGACCAGCGTACTGGTCTTAATTTGATGCCTGGCAGTTCCCTACTCTCGCATGGGGAGACCCCACACTACCATCGGCGCTACGGCGTTTCACTTCTGAGTTCGGCATGGGGTCAGGTGGGACCACCGCGCTACAGCCGCCAGGCAAATTCTTTGTGCTCTGTCCTGTGTCTTTTACGCTGCTGCTGCGTTGGCTGTGCGCGCGCTGCTCAGTCACATACTTCAGTATGCTCCTTCACATCGTCTTACACGCCGCCTTGCTTCAGCGCAAAATCCTTCGGACTCTCGTCCGCAGAACAGAACTAAATGCTTTTCCGGTAAACAATGCTGAAAATT
>NZ_NTMH01000053.1 GCF_002307475.1 Pantoea allii
AACCGGGGGAACTGAAACATCTAAGTACCCCGAGGAAAAGAAATCAACCGAGATTCCCCCAGTAGCGGCGAGCGAACGGGGAGGAGCCCAGAACCATCATCAGCTTGTGCATCAGTGGAAGCGTCTGGAAAGTCGCAGGGTACAGGGTGATACTCCCGTACACAAAGGTGCACAGGTTGTGAGTTCGATGAGTAAGGCGGGACACGTGGTATCCTGTCTGAATATGGGGGGACCATCCTCCAAGGCTAAATACTCCTGACTGACCGATAGTGAACCAGTACCGTGAGGGAAAGGCGAAAAGAACCCCGGCGAGGGGAGTGAAACAGAACCTGAAACCGTGTACGTACAAGCAGTGGGAGCCTTCTTTATGGGGGTGACTGCGTACCTTTTGTATAATGGGTCAGCGACTTATATTCTGTAGCAAGGTTAACCGTATAGGGGAGCCGCAGGGAAACCGAGTCTTAACTGGGCGTTAAGTTGCAGGGTATAGACCCGAAACCCGGTGATCTAGCCATGGGCAGGTTGAAGGTTGGGTAACACTAACTGGAGGACCGAACCGACTAATGTTGAAAAATTAGCGGATGACCTGTGGCTGGGGGTGAAAGGCCAATCAAACCGGGAGATAGCTGGTTCTCCCCGAAAGCTATTTAGGTAGCGCCTCGTGAACTCATCTCCGGGGGTAGAGCACTGTTTCGGCTAGGGGGCCATCCCGGCTTACCAACCCGATGCAAACTGCGAATACCGGAGAATGTTATCACGGGAGACACACGGCGGGTGCTAACGTCCGTCGTGAAGAGGGAAACAACCCAGACCGCCAGCTAAGGTCCCAAAGTCATGGTTAAGTGGGAAACGATGTGGGAAGGCACAGACAGCCAGGATGTTGGCTTAGAAGCAGCCATCATTTAAAGAAAGCGTAATAGCTCACTGGTCGAGTCGGCCTGCGCGGAAGATGTAACGGGGCTAAACCATGCACCGAAGCTGCGGCAGCGACACTATGTGTTGTTGGGTAGGGGAGCGTTCTGTAAGCCGTCGAAGGTGTGCTGTGAGGCATGCTGGAGGTATCAGAAGTGCGAATGCTGACATAAGTAACGATAAACAAGGTGAAAAACCTTGTCGCCGGAAGACCAAGGGTTCCTGTTCAACGTTAATCGGAGCAGGGTGAGTCGACCCCTAAGGCGAGGCCGAAAGGCGTAGTCGATGGGAAACAGGTTAATATTCCTGTACTTGGTGTTACTGCGAAGGGGGGACGGAGAAGGCTATATCAGCCGGGCGACGGTTGTCCCGGTTTAAGCGTGTAGGTGTGTGTTCCAGGCAAATCCGGTTCACTTTACACTGAGGCGTGACGACGAGGCACTACGGTGCTGAAGTGATAAATGCCCTGCTTCCAGGAAAAGCCTCTAAGCATCAGGTAACACAAAATCGTACCCCAAACCGACACAGGTGGTCAGGTAGAGAATACCAAGGCGCTTGAGAGAACTCGGGTGAAGGAACTAGGCAAAATGGTGCCGTAACTTCGGGAGAAGGCACGCTGGCGCGTAGGTGAAGGGACCTGCTCCCCGAGCTGAAGCCAGTCGAAGATACCAGCTGGCTGCAACTGTTTATTAAAAACACAGCACTGTGCAAACACGAAAGTGGACGTATACGGTGTGACGCCTGCCCGGTGCCGGAAGGTTAATTGATGGGGTTAAGCGCAAGCTGAAGCTCTTGATCGAAGCCCCGGTAAACGGCGGCCGTAACTATAACGGTCCTAAGGTAGCGAAATTCCTTGTCGGGTAAGTTCCGACCTGCACGAATGGCGTAATGATGGCCAGGCTGTCTCCACCCGAGACTCAGTGAAATTGAAATCGCTGTGAAGATGCAGTGTACCCGCGGCAAGACGGAAAGACCCCGTGAACCTTTACTACAGCTTGACACTGAACACTGAGCCTTGATGTGTAGGATAGGTGGGAGGCTTTGAAGCGTGGACGCCAGTCTGCGTGGAGCCAACCTTGAAATACCACCCTTTAATGTTTGGTGTTCTAACGTAGGCCCGTAATCCGGGCTGCGGACAGTGTCTGGTGGGTAGTTTGACTGGGGCGGTCTCCTCCTAAAGAGTAACGGAGGAGCACGAAGGTTGGCTAATCCTGGTCGGACATCAGGAGGTTAGTGCAATGGCATAAGCCAGCTTGACTGCGAGAGTGACGGCTCGAGCAGGTGCGAAAGCAGGTCATAGTGATCCGGTGGTTCTGAATGGAAGGGCCATCGCTCAACGGATAAAAGGTACTCCGGGGATAACAGGCTGATACCGCCCAAGAGTTCATATCGACGGCGGTGTTTGGCACCTCGATGTCGGCTCATCACATCCTGGGGCTGAAGTAGGTCCCAAGGGTACGGCTGTTCGCCGTTTAAAGTGGTACGCGAGCTGGGTTTAGAACGTCGTGAGACAGTTCGGTCCCTATCTGCCGTGGGCGCTGGAGAATTGAGGGGGGTTGCTCCTAGTACGAGAGGACCGGAGTGAACGCACCGCTGGTGTCCGGGTTGTCACGCCAGTGGCACTGCCCGGTAGCTAAGTGCGGAAAAGATAAGTGCTGAAAGCATCTAAGCACGAAACTTGCCCCGAGATGAGTTCTCCCTGAGCCTTTAAGGCTCCTGAAGGGACGTTGAAGACGACGACGTTGATAGGCCGGGTGTGTAAGCGCAGCGATGCGTTGAGCTTACCGGTACTAATGACCCGTGAGGCTTAACCTTACAACGCCAGAGGCGTTTTGGTTGAGAGACGATTGAATTTTCAGCTGTGTTTACCGGAAAAGAATTTGCGGAAACGACAGATTTTGCGGCATGAGAAGGCGCAGAGCGATGACGTCAGCGGGAGCATACTGAAGTATGTGACCGGTGCGGCAGAGCGAATGCAACGCGTTCATGGCGTAAAAGAGTCGTTTCGTGCACAAAGAATTTGCCTGGCGGCTGTAGCGCGGTGGTCCCACCTGACCCCATGCCGAACTCAGAAGTGAAACGCCGTAGCGCCGATGGTAGTGTGGGGTCTCCCCATGCGAGAGTAGGGAACTGCCAGGCATCAAACAAGTGAAGAAGCCCTGAACGAAAGTTCAGGGCTTTTTTACGTCCCTAACCTGCGGAAAGCGGGGCGTCAGGCCGGTTATGCTGCGCAGCCGGGACCGCGCGAGCGCCGTCCGCGTCATTCAAACCGCCGGGCCGGGATAAAACGGCGCGTGAGAAAGCCGGATGGCGTGTCCGTCGTAACGTAAAAAACTTACTCACAGACGCTCTCACTCCCTACAATAAGTGAAGAAGCCCTGAACGAAAGTTCAGGGCTTTTTTACGTCCGTAACCGGTGAAAAGCAGGGCGTCAGGCCGGTTATCTTGCACGGCACCTGGCGTTATAAACCTGCACCACCGCTAGACCGGCAACGGATGCGTTTTTTTTACTTCTCTCAGTGATATAGAAGAATTAATACTCAGAATTCCGGGTAATTTACGCAATTCCTTTTCAATAAACAGACTGTAATGGTCTAAATCCCGCGCCACGACCTGTAAAAGAAAATCGGCTTCACCGGTGATGTTGTGACAGGAAAGTACGTAAGGATTGGCCGTGATCCGTTCTTCAAAGTCCCGGGTTGCTGCCTCACTGTGCTGACTGCAAACCAGACGGACAAATGCCATCACGCCAAAGCCCACCTTTCTGCGGTTAATCACCGCCTGATAGCCTTCAATAAATTCCTCATCTTCAAGCCGTTTCAGTCGTCGCCACGCCGAGGCTGGACTTACGTCCAAATCCTGAGAAAGCTTAAGGCTTGATACTCTGCCGTCCTGCTGGAGATAACGCAGCAGCGCCAGATCTTTCTTATCCAGAATGCTCACTGACATATCCACTCATTTTTAGCGTATTTAATGAAGGATAATTTCATAATTAATTATTCAGCTGCAATAGCTGAAAAGTAATTTCCTGATCGAAAGGTATAATTTTAAAGACACCTACGATGAGGGTTTACTGATGAAAGCTGTCATATACGAGTCATTTCTGTCGCCACCACTACTGAAAACGGTGCCGGACCCCACTCCCGAGCCCCACGGCGTGGTGATTCGGGTCAAAGCGACCGGGGTTTGCCGAAGTGACTGGCATGGCTGGGTGGGGCACGATCCCGATATCCCTTTGCCACATGTGCCAGGACATGAATTTGCGGGCACGATAGAAGCTGTTGGCAGCGCGGTGACAAAATGGCGGCCTGGCGATAATGTCACGGTGCCCTTCGTGTCGGGCTGTGGTTTTTGTCACGAGTGTCACTCAGGCAATCAGCAGGTTTGCGATCGTCAGTTCCAGCCAGGTTTCACTCACTGGGGGTCTTTCGCAGAATATGTGGCGGTACAGCAGGCGGACTTGAACCTCATCGCGCTGCCGGACACACTTAACTTCACTACCGCAGCGAGCCTCGGATGCCGTTTCATCACCTCGTTCAGGGCAGTAGTCGATCAGGGAAGAACGTCTGCAGGGCAGTGGCTTGCCGTCCACGGCTGTGGTGGGGTTGGCCTCTCCGCCATCATGATTGCGAATGCACTTGGGGCAAACGTGGTAGCGATTGATATCGCGGAGGATAAATTGCAGCTGGCCCGGGATTTGGGTGCCGTCGCCGTCGTGAATGCTGCACGTGTGCACAATGTGGCAGAAGCCATCAAAGACATTACCCAGGGTGGAGCGCATGTTTCCCTGGATGCACTCGGTCATACGGTCACCTGCGTGAACTCCATTAACTCACTAAGAAAAAGAGGCAGGCACATCCAGATAGGCCTGATGGCGGGTGAACATAGTGCACCGCCTATCCCAATGGCCAGGGTGATTGCTAATGAACTGGAAATTATTGGCAGTCATGGCATGCAGGCCCACCGCTATGACGTCATGATGAATATGATAGCGGCGGGAAAACTCCGCCCTGAGAAGCTCATTGGCAGAACCATTAACCTTGAGCAATCCATAGAAGCGTTAATGAATATGGATAAGTTTGAATCGCCGGGGGTAACGGTAGTCACCGCGTTTTAACGGATTAACACGACCTCTTCCTCGTCATTGATGTGCATGTGGACGGGAAGAGGCCGCTGGCCTCCCCTCCCTGCGCGACTGAAGATTTCAGTTGTTTCAGGGAATTAACAACACATGTCACATTTTGTCATATTCAGACAACACATCTTTCCGTTTCCGCCATGACCGTGCTTTACTCAACGCTTTAACGCTGCTTATCAGCAAGGAGCCGAGGCATAGCATGTCAGACGTGATCAAGAATCAACAAGCGCAGGTGCTTGACCAAAAAAAACGTATCTGGGCCATCGTAGGCGCATCTTCAGGTAATCTTGTCGAATGGTTCGACTTTTATGTGTACTCGTTTTTCTCACTCTACTTCGCCCACATTTTCTTCCCGCAAGGTGATACCACAACCCAGTTATTGCAAACAGCAGGCGTATTTGCCGCAGGCTTTTTAATGAGGCCAATTGGCGGCTGGTTATTTGGCTATATCGGTGACCGCCACGGGCGCAAAAAATCGATGCTGATCTCTGTCTGTATGATGTGTTTCGGCTCCCTGGTGATTGCCTGCCTGCCGGGCTATGACAGTATCGGGATCGCCGCACCGATCCTGTTATTGCTGGCGCGTATGTTTCAGGGACTGTCAGTGGGCGGAGAGTACGGTACAAGCGCAACGTATATGAGTGAAGTGGCGCTGGAAGGGCGGAAAGGGTTTTACGCATCGTTCCAGTACGTGACATTAATTGGCGGACAATTAGCTGCTGTGCTGACGGTGGTAGTGCTGCAGTTTATGTTAACCGATCAGGAGCTACGTACATGGGGCTGGCGCATTCCGTTCTTCCTGGGGGCGATGCTCGCCGTGGTAGCGCTGTGGCTGCGTCGCTCTCTGGACGAAACTTCCGATAAACAGAGCCGTGAGCATCGCGATGCCGGCAGTGTCATTGGCTTATTACGTAACCACACGAAACCTTTCCTGATGGTGCTGGGTTTTACGGCGGGCGGTTCGTTGAGCTTCTACACCTTTACCACCTATATGCAGAAGTACCTGGTGAACACTTCAGGCATGGATGCCAAAACCGCCAGTGGATTGATGACCGGCGCTTTACTGGTTTACATGCTGCTACAGCCCATTATTGGCGGCCTTTCCGATAGGATTGGCCGACGCACCTCCATGATGATTTTTGGTGCGGGTGCGGCGATTTGTACGGTACCTGTCCTGACGCTGCTGCAAAACGTACAAAGTCCCGGTATTGCCTTTGCCCTGATTATGCTGGCGTTACTGATTACCAGCTTTTACACCTCAATCAGTGGGATTTTGAAAGCAGAGATGTTCCCGCCGGAGGTTCGAACGCTCGGCGTTGGGCTCTCTTATGCGGTGGCAAATGCGATCTTCGGTGGATCTGCAGAATACGTGGCGTTACTGATGAAGCACAACGGTATGGAGACCACGTTCTTCTGGTACGTTTCCGTCATGGGGGCGTTGGCGTTCCTGGTGTCGCTGCTGCTACACCGGCACGGAAAAGGCATTAAGTTGTAACAGGGCAGACAGAATGCCGCAGTCAGGCTGCGGCATTCTGGATCTTCACAGGATACGGCTGATGAGCCGATCGATACGAATACGGCGCAGACGGCGAATCAGCTTACGCACCTTCGCCGGGTAGTCAGCAATGCTTTCCAACTCACGGAAGTGCCCAACAACCCTGGTGTGTTGACGAATCAGCATCAGCTCATGCTGTCGCTGCTCGGTCAACTGCTGCAGAGGATCGTGAATCAGGACCGCATTCTCCAGATCCAGTCGCCATGCGCGCGGATTAAGATTGTTGCCCGTAATAAGCTGCCACTCATCGTCAACCCACATGCCTTTCAGGTGATAGCTGTTTTCACCGTCTTTCCAGAGACGCACGGTCAGTTGACCGTTGCTGACGTAATACTGCAGGCGGCTTAAAAAACGACGCAGGTTAATTTCGTAGAGATAGGGCAAGGCACCGATGATTTTAAACGGCTGATCGGGCGCGATATAGAAGTCATTCGCCGTTTTATCCCCCACGATAATCTCAACTTCTTTACCCTGGCGTAAAAGGGCAATGATATTGCGCACCAACAGTGCTGGCAGGTTGAAATAGGGGGTGCAGATGGTGAGCTTCTTTTCGGCGCACGGCATTAAATGAAAAATGGTCTTATTCAGCAGGCT
The DNA here is from genome assembly GCF_002307475.1 of Pantoea allii. Taxonomy (GTDB): domain Bacteria; phylum Pseudomonadota; class Gammaproteobacteria; order Enterobacterales; family Enterobacteriaceae; genus Pantoea; species Pantoea allii. The sequence continues at coordinate 7,200 of NZ_NTMH01000053.1, forward strand.
GCGCTTACCCAACCCGACCAGCGGTGTGACGGCGAGTTCATCGTTACCGGCATTACCTTCAAACTGATAGTTAAAGCCGCGTAAGTCCTGACGAAACTGACGCGTTTCATTTTTGATTTCCGGGCTGGATGGACGGTCAGCATAGTCCAGGCGATTGACCGCCTCTGCATCTTTCAAATGCACATTCATCCATTCGAACATGGTATCGGTCAGCGCGGCATTACGGATGAGTTGATAGCGGTCGTAGCGGTATTTGTCGTGCTGATGCAGGTAAACGTCATTAATGCTGGCGCCACTGTAGAGCAAGGTATCATCGATAATGAAACCTTTCAGATGCAGTACGCCCATTGCTTCGCGAGTATTAACCGGAATGCCATAGACTGGAATCACGTTATCGGGATGTAGCTGGGCCATCTCGCAATACCAGTCGGCATTAGTAACACCGCGTGCGGCACCAATGCGACCCCGTTGCGCGCGGTGCCAGTCGACTAAGATACTGATATCCAGCTGTGGACGAGCCATTTTCGCGGCATATAATGCATCCATAACGGCCCGACCCGCATCGTCATTTTCCAGATAGAGTGCGACGATACAAATGCGCGATTGCGCTGACGCAATCTTTTCCAAAAGCGTCTCGCGAAATTCGGCAGGCGAATATAACGTCGACACATCCGCAACAGATTGTGACAGTTTAGGCAGCTGTGCGAGGTGTTGTTGGTGTTTATTGCGTTTAAATTTAGACAACATCACAGTGCACTTCTTCTCGGTTCATTGTATGGCCTTTTGCCACCAAATCAGGGTCATAACGCTAAATAATAACATCAACCACGGCTAACGGGGCGATTTTTACTTTTCTCTACACGGTAAAGTGACATTATCCTGTAACAAAAGCTTCAGGCTGACGATGCCATCGTCCATCTGCACATCTACGCTAAAGTTGAGTTTTTTCGCCAGTGTGACCATGCCGCGGTTGCCGGGCATGGTAATGCCATTCAGTTGTTGCAGACCATGGGCGCGTGTGTAACGAATCATTTTTTCAAGTAAACGTCGTCCCATTCCCAGCCCTTTGAGATCCGAGCGCACCAGCACCGAAAACTCCGCGTCAATGTTGTCTGCATCAGAAATGGCGCGAGTGACACCGATAATTTCCGGCTGCCCCTGATGCTGACGAACCGCAACAATTGCCATTTCCCGGTCGTAATCAATCTGCGTCATATTGGCCAGATCCTCATGGGTGAACTCATTAATTTCACTGAAATAGCGGTAGTAGAGATCTTCTTTGGTGACCTGACTGATGAAGTCGCGCAGAAGCGGTTCATCTTCGGGCAGGATGGGGCGGAATAAACAGTGCTGACCGTCCTTCAGTTCTACCTGCTCTTCCAGATGCTGAGGATAAGGACGTATGGCCAGACGCGTTTCACTGTCACCGGTAAAAGGCGCAAGCGTCAGCGTGACGTCCAGTAAGGTGAAATCACTGCCCGCCGCCAGCAGCGGATGAATATCCAGGCGTTGTATTTCCGGGCAATCCACCACCAGGTTAGAGACCTGCACCAGCAGTTGGCTCAGGCCAGCGACATCCAACGGGATCAGGGCACTCCGGCTGCGGATCTTGCCGCTTTTGATTGCCTGAATCACCAGATAACGCGCCAGCGTCATATTGAGCGGTGGTAAGGCCACGGCGGCCTGCTTCTCGGCCTGCCACTCTACGCCGCCTTCACCCAGCATGATGATGGGGCCAAACAGGGCATCCTGCTCCACCACGACCCGCAGTTCCTGAGCACCGGCCCGGTTGGCCATGCTTTGTACGACCAGCCCTTCAATCCGTGCGTGCGGCAGCGTTTGTGTTACGCGGTCAACGATAGCATCAGCCGCTCGCTTTACTTCCGCGGCGTTACGCAGATAGAGCATTACGCCCTGTACCTCAGACTTATGCGCCACATCGGGCGAACGCAGCTTCAGTGCCACCGGATAACCGATTTGTTCGGCGATAGTGACCGCGTCCTCACTGTCTTTGGCAATCCAGGTCGGTAGCGTCGCCAGACCGTAGGCTTTGAGGACGGGCTGCACTTCATGCGTGTCCAGAGACAAAATGCCCTTGTCCAGCGCCTGGGACAGCAGTTGGTGAGCCTGAGCGCTATCCTGCGTCAGGTTTACCGGCAAGGCAGGGGTTTCCCGCAATAACTTCTGGTTACGCCGGTATTCAACCTGATGCATAAACGCGGTGACGGTTCCTTCCGGCGTACGCCAGGTGGGAATGCCAGCCTGGGTAAAAGCCCGTCGTGCCGCCAGAGAAGAGTATTCGCCGCACCAGTTGGTCAACAGCGTAAGCTGTTTGCCGCGCGGATGCTGATGAATCAGCTGGATGATTTTCTCTGCGGTTTCAGTCGCCGGGGCGACGGCACTGGGGGCATGAATAATCATCAGGGCATCTAAATCGTGGCTGTCGAGCAGAACGGTCAGACAGGCCAGGTAGCGTTCCGGCGTTGCATCATCTTTTAAATCAACCGGATTGCCGTGGCCAACGCCTTCTGGCAGCACGGCATTGAGCTGCTGTACCGTTGGCTCACTCAGCGTGGCGAGCTTCCCGTTGCGGGCATAGAGTTCATCCAGCGCCAGTGCAGCGGGTGCTGCGCCATTGCTGATAATCATTAGCCGGTGCCCGCGTGGTGGACGCATATGGCTTAACGACTCCACCGCCGTAAACAGCTCGTGCGTATCCTGCACGCGTAATAAGCCCGCGCGCTGGATAGCCGCATCCCAGGCGGCATCCAGACCGCTGTGTGTGCCGAGCAGCGCCTGTGCCTGACGGCTGCGCCCGCTTTTGATGATCAGAATAGGCTTGTTACGGGACGCGCTGCGGGATGCTGAAACAAAGCGACGGGCATCACTGAGGTGTTCAAGATAAAGCAGAATCGCACTGGTTTTGCCGTCGCGGGCAAGAAAATCCAGCAGATCGTCCACATCGGTATCCAGGCTGTCACCCAAGGCGATAAACCACGAGAAGCCAAGGTTGCGCTGCTGCGCCCAGTCAAGAATGGTGTTGGATACGGCTGACGACTGCGAAATAAACGCGATGCGGCCTTTGGCGATAGGTACAGGAGAAAAGCTGGCGTTAAGGCCCTGCCATGGGGCCAGTAATCCCAGACTGTTGGGACCCAGCAGACGAATCTGCCAGCGGCTGGCACACTGTTTTAACTCGGCTAACTGACTGGCAGGCGCGGAGAGGATAATACAGGCTTTACACCCTTTCTCGCCAAGCTGCTGTAACAGCTCAAGGTTTCTTTTGTGATGGGTACAGATCACCGCCAGGTCCGGGGCGAAGGGCAGGCTGTCAATGTCAGGCCAGGCCAGCACACCGCTAACCGCTTTATATTTTGGCGTCACCGGCAGCACCGGGCCGCTAAAGCCACCCGCCAGCAGATTACGCATCATAAAATAGCCTGCCCGTCCCGGCTTGACCGAGGCGCCGATTACCGCAATCGATTTGGGTCGTAACAGCGCTTCCAGCCCACGTTGACTCATCACCTTCTCCATTCATCGAGATTTAGGTGAGTGTAAACGCTTTTAGACTTTTTTACCGTCGGGCAGATCCCAGCCTGAATAACGACAATCAGCCTGCCAGGGCGCGCATTACCGCGCCTGGCCGGGATGATGCGGCTTACCCGCAAGGTAAGCCTGACGGAACTGCTCAAAATGCTGGGTTAATGCCTGTGCCGCCTCCGTATCGCCCGCCTGCTCCAGAAGCGCCGCCGCGATCTCTGCGGTACAGTGCTGGCCTTCGCCATGCGCTTCGCGCAGTCGGTAGCGAGAAGGGGCCGTAACATTGAGCGAGATCAGCGGAAAGCGGTCAAGCCAGGGGCTTTTACGAAACATCTTCCGCGCTTCGTTCCAGGTGCCATCCAGCATAATAAACAGCGGCGGTTTACCCGCAAGCGGCGGCGAGTGGATAACCTCGCGGCCTTCATCCGCATACGAGGCAGGAAAAACCACTAGCGGTTGATAAGCCTCATCGGCAACGGCTTCCAGCAATGCGGGATCGGGCTCGGTACGTGACCAGCCAAATGCCTGGGTGTCCGGTAACACATCGGCAATCAACCGGCCCGTATTACTCGGCTTCATGGGTTCGGTATCAAACATCACCAGGCAAAAGCGACTGCGGGCAGACTGCACCTGGATGCTGGCGCACAGGCAATTTATTTCAGGCAACAGGCATCCCTGGCAGCGGAGCACACGATTCCCGCGTGCCAGAAAGGGACGCGTGGCACGGGCCAGGCGTTGGGCTCGTAAACGCAAAACGGCATTATCAGACATGATTATTCAGGACAGGAAAAAGCGTAGTGTAATCGAAGCGTCGGACAAAGGGAAAAGGCCAGCCAGGCTGGCCTGTCGTGCTTACAGGGATTCGTCGAGCCACTCGTTGAAAGGGGCTTTCGGCATGGCACCGTTTAAGACATCCACCATCTCGCCGTTCTTAAACACCATGATGGTCGGGATGCTGCGAATGCGGAAACGACTGCTCAGAGCCGGTTCTGCCTCTGTATTCACTTTGATAAAGCGGACTTTACCGCTGCGCTCCTGAGCGACATCTTTAAACACCGGGGCGAAGTTAACGCAGGGTCCGCACCACGGGGCCCAAAAATCCACCACGACCGGCAGATCGTCCCGCAGATAGCTGTCCAGCGTTGCGGCCGTCGCGTTAATGACATCGCCCGAAAACAAGGCTTCACCGCAGCGACCACATTTGGCACCCTCGGCAAGCCGTTCTTCGGGAACGCGATTGGTTGCCTGGCAAGACGTGCATACCGTATTCATAAAAACCTCTGATAATGATGTAGAGCACTTTGCTCAATATTGTCCATTATGAAAGGGTGATAAGATCGGCTCAATGTGGATTGCTCTATAGGTTCAATAGTTGATAGCTAAGCGCAGTCACATCAGGTAATCTTCGCGCTCTCAATGCAGGAGGAAGAAATGAACGACGAATTTAAAGGCAAAAGTGGTAAGGTCAAAGTCATGTATGTGCGTGGCGAAGATGAGCAAGGCGCGCGTGCGCCGAATCCTCGTACAGGCAAAGGTGGCCGTCCTGCTGCTCGTCGTGAAGACAATCGTCGTTCATCTGGCCCGCGTACTGAGCGTAGTGAAGACGGCGGACGCAGTACGGGCCGTCGCAGCGACAGCGCACCACGCCGCAGTGACAGCGCACCGCGTCGCAACGATCGTGGCAGCGACAATCGTGATGCCTACGGCAGCAGCGATTCACCCTGGCGCACCGTATCCCGCCCACCGGTAGCCGAAGACACCAAACCCGAAAATCCTGGGATTGGCGGTAAAGGCGTGGTTGACGTAGAGCAGATTCGTCGTCAGCGTCTGGAAGAAACCCGTGTTTATGGCGAAAACGCCTGTCAGGCACTGTTCCAGAGCCGTCCTGAATGCATCGTCCGTGCATGGTTTGTGCAAAGTGTGACGCCGCGTTTTCGCGATGCGCTGCGCTGGCTGGCGGCTAACCGCAAAGCCTATCACGTGGTGGATGACGCAGAGATCACCAAAGCTTCCGGTACTGAGCACCACGGCGGCGTCTGCTTCCTGATTAAAAAACGCATGGGCATGGACGTGGCCGAGTGGCTCAGCAAGGCCGAAACCAAAGACTGCGTGCTGGCGCTTGAAGATGTCAGCAATCCCCATAATCTTGGCGCTATCATGCGCAGCTGCGCGCACTTCGGTGTGAAAGGCCTGCTGGTCAACGATGCCTCTCTGCTGGAATCGGGTGCGGCGGTTCGCACGGCTGAAGGCGGAGCCGAACATGTTCAGGCCATCAGCGGTACCACCTTCAATGAAGGCCTGGAAGCGTTCCGCAAAGCGGGTTACACCATAGTGACCACCTCAAGCCATCAGGGGACGCCGCTGTCTAAAGCTGAGTTGCCTGCCAAAATGGTACTGGTGCTGGGACAGGAGCGTGAAGGTTTGTCCGACAGCACCTTCCAGCAGGGTGATATGAGCCTGTCAATTGGCGGCACCGGGAATGTTGAAAGCCTGAACGTGTCGGTGGCAACCGGCGTACTGCTTGCCGAATGGTGGCGTCAGAACGCCTGACCGTGCTATTAAATGATGGCGCCGTTAAACGCGCCATCCATTGTCTGTTTCCCGTCAGCCCGTATCTTTTTCAGCGCCAGACGCCGCGCGCTGAACCTGTTCATCCATCTCATCAAGCGCCCGCTGATTATCCAGCCCCCACTGATAAAGCTGTTCCACCGGTTTTGCAAAACGGTTGCCCAGGGCGGTTAACTGGTACTCCACTTTGGGTGGGATCACGTCATAAACATGACGGGCGATTAACCCTCGCTGCTCAAGCTCCTTCAGCGTCTGAAACAGCATCTTTTTCGATATTCCCTGCAGGCTCCGCTGTAGTTCGCCCGTGCGCGCCCGTCCGCCGGGCCAGTGGTACAAGGCATGCAGCACCATCGGATTCCACTTGGCAGAAAAAAGATCCATCAGTCGGCGCGGTGGCGAATCCACATAAAAAACCAGTTTACCTTCTACCCAGGCAGGCATCGTCAGCGCACTCCTTTTATGGTCACCAAATGGTAACTACTATCAATAATGAATCCGTTTAAGTAGAGTTTGCCGCCCTCAGTTATATAAAGCCAGTCACTATGAGAGGCACGATGAAAATTAATGCACTAGTCGCCCAGGATGCAACCCAGCCGCTTACGTCTGGGCAAATAGCGCTGCGCCCGCTTCAGCCGGAGGATGTCAGAATCGAAATTCTTTACTGTGGCGTTTGCCACTCAGATTTGCACATGGCACGCAACGAGTGGGCGGCAAGCCATTATCCCCTGGTGCCGGGACATGAAATTGTGGGACGGGTGGTTGAAACCGGTCACGCTGCCAGTCGGTTTGCACCTGGTGATATTGTGGGGGTGGGCGTAATGGTGGATTCCTGCCGCACATGCCATTTTTGTCAGCAGCAGGAAGAACAATATTGTGAGGCCGGCTTCACCGCCACCTATAACGGTACGGATAAATACACCGGTGACCGGACATGGGGCGGTTATGCCGAGCACGTGGTGGTCGATCAGGACTTCGTGGTGTCGGTGCCACAGCACCTGCCGCTGGCTGGTGTTGCGCCATTGTTGTGCGCTGGCGTAACCGTGTGGTCACCGCTGCGCCATTTTAACGTTAAAGCGGGCGATAAGGTTGGCGTCATTGGCTTAGGCGGGTTAGGGCATATGGCCGTGAAGCTGGCACGTGCCCTGGGCGCTGAGGTCACGCTTTTCACCACGTCGCCAGGCAAAGCCGAGGACGCCCAGCGTCTCGGTGCCCGTCATGTGGTGGTGTCACGCGATGCCTCGGCGATGCAAGCCAGCCGGAATGGGCTGGATCTTATCCTTGACTGTGTGGCGGCCCCTCACGATCTTGATCCTTACCTGGCGACGCTTAAAACCAATGGTCGCCTGGTGCTGGTGGGTATCCCGGACAGTCCGCACGTTTCACCGGACGTGACGCCGATGGTGTTCCGTCGCTTAAGCATTAGCGGCTCATCGATTGGCAGCATTAAAGAAACGCAGGAGATGCTGGATTTTTGCGGCGAGCAGAATATCACGGCGGACATTGAGATGATTCGCGGAGAGCAGGTCGAAGAGGCCTTCACGCGAATGCTAAAAGGTGACGTGAAGTACCGTTTCGTGATTGATATGAAAGCGACGCGCTGGTAGCCAATACAGGTTCTGGCATGCATCACCGCCACGCCAGAACCTGCCACAAGGCTACGCGCTGTTACGACTAGTGCGCGCCACCCGCACCGCCACCGGCGGTAAAGGGTGGACGGGCAAACCAGATCAGCACCAGCAGTATCAGAAACACGCCTGCCGAGGCCCAAAAAATCTCGTTGGCAGAGATGATCAATCCCTGATTGGTGATCTGCTGCGCAATGTACGCCGAGGCTTGCTGATGCGTCATGCCCATCCCCTCCAACTGACTGTACGTCTGCTGCGCATTGACGTTATAAGGCGTCACCGATTCGCTGAGAGTACTGTGGTGCATTGCCTCACGATCCGTCCACATCGTGGTGGTGATCGAGGTCCCGATTGAACCCGCCAGCGTACGCACAAAGTTTGACAAACTGGATGCCGCTGCCATCCGGTCGGGTGTCAAACCCGACAGCGTAATCGTGGTAAGTGGCATAAAGAAGCAGGCGACCGCGAAGCCCTGAATAAATTGCGGCCAGGCTGATGCACCAAAATCCATGCCCGGTTCAAACGTGTAAGCGCGCCAGTAGAAACAAACGGCATACATGATGAAACTGAAGGTGACCAGTTTCCGCATATCAAGCTTATGGGAGAACCGACCAATAATGGGCGACAGGATGACAGGAATAATCCCGACTGGCGCGGAGGCCAGCCCTGCCCAGGTGGCGGTGTAACCGTAGACCTCCTGTAGCAGCTGCGGCAAGAGAACGATCGATCCAAAATAGAGCATGTAGGCCAGGCTAAGGGACAAACAGCCTATGGTGAAGTTGCGCGATTTAAACAGGGCCAGATCGACGATAGGGTGATCGTCTGTCAGCTCCCAAATCAGTAACATCACCAGCGCCAACACCGCCGCAATCGTCAGGACGATAATTTCTGTGGAGTTAAACCAGTCCAGCTCTTTACCGCGATCCAGCATCACCTGCAACGAGCCAACCCCGACAACCAGCAGCACCAGGCCAACGGTATCGATAGGACGAATTTGCGTTTCGGTTTCACGACCGCGCAGGGTTTGCAGCGTGAGCATAATGACCACTACACCAATCGGCACGTTGATAAAGAAGATCCAGCCCCAGTGATAGTTATCACTGATCCAGCCGCCGAGAATGGGGCCGCATATGGGGGCCACAATCACTGTCATCGCCCAGAGTGACAGGGCGATACTGCGTTTTGCGGGCGGATAGTTATTCAGCAACAGGCTTTGCGACAGCGGGATCAACGGACCTGCAACGATCCCCTGAATCACCCTGAAGAAAATCAGCATTTCCAGGCTTTTCGACATGCCGCAGGCCCAGGAAGCCAGCGCAAACAGGATGGTCGACCAGGTAAAAAGTTTGACTTCACCGATGCGTTTGGCCAGCCAACCCGTTATCGGAATCGAGATGGCGTTTGCCACCCCGAAAGACGTGATGACCCAGGTACCCTGGGAGTTTGAGGCCCCCAGATTACCCGCAATGGTCGGTATAGCAACGTTAGCAATGGTGGAATCCAGAACCTGCATGAACGTCGCCAGGGATAGCGCAATGGTCATTAAGACCAGCGGCATCCCTTTGAGCGGTGCTTGTGCCATTACAGCCTCCGGGTCATCATCCGGCGTTCGCGTGGACGATATCGGTAATCAGCTTATTGACCGGTGCAAGGTCAATGGCCAGGGCGTTGCTGCTGTAGGCAGCCTGCTGACGAACGCTGGTAGCCAGTGCGCTGCCGTCTTTATTATCGGTATCAATTTCTACCAATGTTGACAGCCCGATACGCAGAGGATGTTTAGCCACTTCGTCCTGGTTCAACTCAATACGGACCGGCAGTCGCTGAACCACTTTGATCCAGTTACCAGTGGCGTTCTGCGCCGGTAACAGCGAGAACGCGCTCCCGGTGCCCATATCCAGACCCACGACTTTACCGTGGTACACCACATCGTCACCGTAAATGTCCGCCACCACGGTGGCCGATTGGCCGATACGCACGCCAGCCAGCTGTGTCTCTTTGAAGTTAGCGTCCACCCACAGGTTGGTTGCGGGTACGACCGCCATCAATGGGGTGCTGGTGCTGATCTGTGAACCGACCTGCACGCTGCGGCGAGACACATAGCCATCCATCGGACTGCGAATCTCAGTACGTTGCAGCGCCAGCCAGGCGTCACGCAGTTCTGCCGCACTTTGCTTCACTGCGGGTTGGTTTTCCAGAGACGTATTCAGGATCACCGCCTGATTGGCGTTGTACTGCTGAACCGCCACATCCAGCTCCGCTTTCGCTGAAGCCACGGCATCGCGCGCGTGTTGCAGTTCTTCACGCCCAATCAGGTTAGAGGCACCCAACGGCTCGCGACGTTTCAGATCGGCCTGTGCCTGATCTAACGCGGTCTGACGGAGATTAATCGTTGCCTGATATTGCTTTGCATTGATCATCTGTTGGTGCACCTGACGCACACTGGTTGCCAGCCCGGTCTGCGCTTTTTCAAACGCCTGCTGTGCGTCGGTTTTATCCAGCGACACCAGCACATCACCTTTTTTGACGTAATCGGTATCATCAAACCAGACTTTATTCACGCTGCCTGATACCTGGGCCATGACCTGCACCTGGTTACCGGCGACATAAGCATCATCCGTTTCCTGATAGTGGCGCAACACTAAATACCAGTAAACGCCCCACGCAATGCCAAGCAGTATGACCACCAGCGCCAGTAATATCAGCGCACCTTTGCGCTTTTTCTTCTTGTTATTGACTGGTTGATGCGGGCTTTGCGCCTCTGTTGCACTCATTTATTTCTCCACGTTTTCCACTATGTCGGCGGGTTAAACTCCGTTTTCACCTTCGCCCGAGCCAAAAAAGCCAGCGACTAAGCGCTGGCCGGATAAAAGAGGGTTAAAATAACGATTTCGTCAGGTGATTGTGTCGCAGATCTTGCTATTACCGTGAAAGGGAAGCCGTTAGTTTATCTTCTTCCATTTTATCCAGACGGGTAAGCAGCTTGCGGGTGATGTTTTCCAACTGCGATTTCTCATCGCCGGTCAGAGAAGACCACAGGTATTGCAGGCTCTGATGCTGAGGTGGCAGCACCTGTTGCAGAAACGCATTGCCTTTGTCGGTCAAATGAAGATGCAGGCAACGACGATCCTGAGCGCTCTCACGACGTTCAATCCAGCCGCGCTTTTCCAGCTCATCAGCGATACGTGTTGCATTCGTCCGTGATGAACCCAGCGCGGTGCTCAGTTCAGAGGGCTGGATGCTCTGATCTTCCTGTGCATCAAGCGTCAGTAACGCCATAAACAGGGTTTCATTAATTCCCTGTTCTTTAAGCATTTTGTTGCGATTGTCCAGCAACTTACCCTGCATGTGCATGCAAAGACGCGTCAGGAGAATCTCCTGGAAGGGAAAATCTGCATGACGATTTGCACGGATATTTAACATCTGCTCAATGGGCGTAAACGAACTTTCCATTAGAAAAAACCTCACTAATTTCAACTTTTATAGTAACCACGGTGGCAGCATTATGGGTGAGTGACCGGGTTCTGAAACCCCATCCTCAGGCTGTCGCACTGTGGTGATTCACGATCTGTCCTTGACCCCAGGGTAAAGGTTTTGCGCATCTATTCCATACGCGTTGGTCGTACAGTGAAACGGTACGACATCAAATGATTACGAAAGAAAAAATAACTTACGTGAATAACTTTGGGCCAACGATAGCAAACTCACACTCTGCTGAACAGGCTAAATCACACTATTCGGGCTATTCGCCTGTTCCAGACCACGATTCCGCCACCAGATGATCAAATTCAGGGAAGTCAATATCGCCCCGGCCACACAGACGCCATACCAGCCTGCCAGATAGTAGGCATTTGCCGACAACAATGAGCCTAGCGCACCGCCAATAAAGTAGCTGGTCATATAACCGGCATTCAGGCGATTGCGTGCTTCAGGCAGACGCGCATAAATGACGCTCTGGTTGGTGATGTGCACGGCCTGAACGGCAAGATCCAGCAACAAAATGCCGATAATCAGCGCCACAAGATTCTGCGCGCCCCAGGCGATCGCTGCCCATGACAACAGCATAATCAGCAAGCCTGCGCTGGTGGTGAGTCCGGCCTTACCTTTATCCGCCAGCGAGCCTGCCTTTCTGGCGGCCAGCGCACCGGCTGCACCGACCAGCCCCAGCAGTCCGATTTCCCCTTCCGTGAACCCATAGGGTGCGGAGGAGAGCAGGAACGCCATGGATGTCCACAGGATGCTGAAATTCGCAAAGGTCAGGCAGCCGCTATAAGCCCGGGTACGCAGCACCGGATCGGCCGCATACAACTGAAAGATGGAAACCAGAAGCTGGCGGTAATTTAGCGAGACAGACGGCGTAATGCGCGGCAGAGTGCGCCACAGGGCCAGTGCCATCAGCAGCATCAAGACGCTGGCGACCCAGTAGACGGTTTGCCAGCCACCCAACTGTGCCAGGCCGCCCGAAACGGTTCGTGCCAACAGGATGCCCAGCAGCAGTACGCTCATCACCGTGCCAGTGACTTTTCCCCGTTTTTCCGGCGCGGCCAGCGTTGCGGCCAACGGCACCAGAATCTGTGCCGCGACGGAAAAGAGCCCGGTGATCACCGTTCCCAGCAGCAGAAAGGGGAATGATGAAGAGAGGGCAATGATCACCATGCCAACCGCAGCCATCACGATCATGCCAACAATCAGGCCGCGCCGTTCCAGCATGTCGCCGAGCGGGACCAGTAACAGCAGCCCACAAGCATAGCCAAGCTGTGCGGTGGTCACAATGAACCCGGCGAGCGCGACAGATAAGTCGAAGTGCTGCGCAATGGTGTGGAGCAGTGGCTGAATATAATAATTGCTGGCGACACACAGGCCGGTGGCAACGGACATCAGTCCCACCAGGGCGGGCGTTAAACCAGGACGAGAGGTTGTCATAGAGAGGCTGAGGTAAAAATTAATAATGTGACGTTAATAATAACCTAAAAAATTATTTGAGGGCTATGTTTATGTGGCGCGTGGATGGACAGGTGATGGCGAAAAAAAAGGGCGAACCACCGTCCGCCCTTCGTCAGTCAGTTGTGCCTTATTTAGCGGCAGCGCGGGCGTCGCTAATCCACTGATCAAACTGTGCCTGATGGCCTTTGATCCAACCGTCTACGTGACGATTGATATCCTCTTCCGAGTTTTGCCCGGCATGCATGGCTGCATTTTCCGCATTGATATCATTAATCGGCAGTTTCATGTCGGCAAACAGTTTGGCTGCGGCCGGATTTTTTTCCGCCCAGGCTTTGTTGGCAACGATGTGCATCGTGTTGACCGGGAAACCATAGTTCGCGCCGTTAGCCAGTTTGGTATCCACGCCTTTTTGTTCGCCCGGTAATGAGGAGAACGGCACCTGGAGCCAAACGACGTCGCGGCCCGGTTTAAGCACATCACTCAGCCAGTAAGGCGTCCAGGTGTAGTACAGAATAGGTTTTCCCTGTTTAAAGCGCGCCAGGGTGTCCGCCACCATTGCCGAGTAGTTGCCCATGTTAGCGGTGACTGTTTTACTCAGACCATAAGCCTCATTCTGGTGATTAATCACCGCCTCACAGCCCCAGCCTGGCGTACAGCCGGTCATATCCGCTTTACCATCCCCATTACTATCAAACAGCTGGGCAATTTTCGGATCTTTTAGCTGGGCGATATTGGTGATGTGATACTTCTCAGCGGTTTTCTTGTCGATGAGATAGCCTTGAGCCGCACCGGAGACGTAGGTTCCCTGGCGATAAAACTTATTGCTACCGCCTGCGGCTTTATACATATCGTCATGCAGAGGCTGCCAGTTGGTCGCCAGGAAGGTCGCATCGCCAGACGCAATGGTGGTATAGGCAACGTTGTAATCCACTTCACTGGGTTTCTCGACGGTATAACCCAGTTTCTCCAGGCCACGGCTCACCAGCAGCGTCTGAAACGTTTCTTCAGCAATCGTACTCTGTACCGGTTTAACCGTAATGCCTTTACCGGGCTGATCGGCGGCGAACGTCTGAGAAGCGGATAAAGCCGCCAGAATGGCAACTACGGCAGGGATCGTCTTGCGCATGGTTATTCCTCGTTTTTGTTGTCGCGTTAAAGGCGGCAGATAACGGCCGCCTTTACTGTTCAGGATTTACGGAAGGGACGTGTCAGCAGGCCAATTGGCCCGGTGTGATACCAGTGGCGGCTGCCACGGCTGCGTTTGTCACGCGCCACCGATTGGGTCAGGCGGTCAAGGATGATGGCCAGAATCACGATGCCGACACCGCCCACGGAGGCCAGGCCCATGTCCAGACGACCAATGCCGCGTAGCACCATCTGGCCCAGTCCACCGACGGCAATCATGGAGGCAATCACCACCATCGACAGCGCCAGCATCAGCGTCTGATTCACGCCGGCCATAATGGTTGGCATCGCCAACGGCAACTGGACTTTGAACAGCAGCTGATGCGGGCTGGCACCAAAGGACTCACTGGCTTCGATCAGGTCGGCAGGAACCTGCTTGATCCCCAGAATGGTCAGCCTGACAATCGGCGGCAGGGCAAAGATAATGGTGACGACAACGCCCGGCACATTACCAATACCAAACAGCATGACAATCGGAACCAGATAAACGAAGGCCGGTGTGGTCTGCATCGCGTCCAGCAGCGGGCGCACAATTCTTGCCGCGCGTTCACTGCGCGCCAGCCAGATCCCCATCGGCAAGCCAATGATGATGCAAAACAGCAGGGCCGTGAGCACCAGCGCCAGGGTAATCATGGCCTGCGACCAGGCACCAATAGCGCCAATGGCGATCAGCGAAATCAGCGTGGCAATGCCCATTGCCGGACTGGCGATTTGCCAGGCGATTAACGCAAACAGCGCGATAGCAACGGGCGCGGGCATACCCAGCAACAGCTGTTGAAACGCGCTGAGGATATAATCCACCGGCACGCGAATACTTTGAAAGACCGGGCGGAAATGATTCACCACCCAGTCGATCCCTTCGGTTACCCAGTGATCCAGCGGAATCCAGGTTTTATGGAAGGGGTCAATGAGCGAGAAATGGTCAGCCTGGGGCGCGGGCGCGTTGTTCAACCAGTCGGTGCTGCTGGTGGAGCCTGTCGCGGCACTGCCATCCGGGGTGCCCCACGCATCTGCACCGCCGGTGGCTGCATGATGGCTGCTGTCGGCGGCACTGCTCTGGTCTGCGGCACCAGACCAGGGATCGCTATTCTGGCTGCTCTGTGTATCCGTTGCCGCCGCGTTATCCCATGGGGTTGATGTCTCTTTACTCATTGCTGGCTCCTTCACGATCTAAAGCACGTAAGAGCGTGCTTTTGGAGATCACGCCGACGTATTGATTTTCTTCTCCCACCACCGGAACGGCACAGGGTGCCTGCGCCACATGTGAGAGCAGTTCATTTAACGAGGTCGTGGCAGGAACCGCCGTGGGCGCGTCGAGCAGGGCGCTTTCCAGCCCTTGTCCTGCCGCCAGCGCCGCTTTAAGAGAGTCGGTTGACACTACACCGATGAATTTCTGTTTTTCCAGCACGTAGCCGAACTCACGATCTTCATCCTGCAGCAGTTTTATGGCCGAGCGCGGGCCTAAACCGGCCGCTTTACGGATCAGCGCGCCAGCATTACGGCGTGCAATATCGTTAGCGCTGAAAACATGGCTGATATCGACACCGCGGAAGAACGTACGGACGTAATCATTGGCCGGATTATTCAGAATTTCGTCAGGTGAACCCACCTGGACGACTTCGCCATTTTGCATAATGGCAATGCGGTCGCCAATGCGCATGGCTTCATCCAGATCGTGTGAAATAAACACGATGGTGCGCTGATGTCTGGCCTGTAATTTCACCAGCTCATCCTGCATTTCGGTACGAATTAAGGGATCGAGCGCAGAGAAGGCTTCATCCATTAATAAAATATCGGGATTAATGGCTAAAGCACGAGCCAGACCTACACGTTGACGCATTCCGCCTGACAGCTCATCAGGATAGGCATGGGCATAATTTTCCAGCCCAACCTGACGCAACGCCTCAAGGGCTTTTTCCTGCCGTTCCACCAGGGGCGTTCCGGCTAATTCCATACCAAACGCGGCATTATTTAACACGTTAAGATGCGGCATTAATGCGAATGACTGAAACACCATGCTGATCTTATTTCGGCGAACCTCCCGCAGTTCGCTGTCCGATATTTTCGCAATATCGACACCGTCAATAATCACCTGGCCGCGCGTCGGCTCTATCAGACGATTGAGAAGGCGAACCATGGTGGATTTTCCTGAACCGGATAACCCCATGATGACGAATATCTCGCCTTCTTCAATGGCCAGACTGGCATTTTTGACACCCAACGACAAGCCTGTCTTTGCGAGTATCTCCTCTTTGCCACAGCCCTTATCAATATATTTAAATGCCCTCTGTGGATTATCGCCAAATACCTTATAAAGATTTTTTACTTCTAATTTAATTGTCATGCGATAGTGAAGCCCTGATTAAATTATTTTAATGTGAAATGACGTGTCCTGGTCGAATTTAAGCAGGCTATAACCTGACATACTCAGATTATCTGTCAACCCTGACGTGAAATATCCATGGCTAAAAATTACCCGTCATGTCGATAATTTCCAGTGCTCACAAGGGATGAGGGAAGATGAATTTTTTGTGATTTATTTGAGAAATAGCAGATAATTAGCCTGCTCAGACGAAGGGAATTGCCACAATGGCGTGAGGATCAGAGGAAAGGGATAAGAAATAATGATAGCGATAAGGCTGAAATAACGGATTATAAATCAGTGTCATTAATGATTAATGACTGTGCCGCAGAATCACGGCACAGGGTTCACTAAAAACTCCAGTCTTCGTCTTCGGTTTCTACCGCTTTTCCCATCACATAGGAAGAACCCGAGCCCGAAAAGAAATCATGGTTTTCATCTGCGTTAGGGGACAGGGCAGACAAAATCGCCGGGTTGACGTTGGTCATTTCTGCCGGGAACAGCGCTTCGTAGCCCAGGTTCATCAAGGCCTTGTTGGCGTTGTAGTGCAGGAAGGTTTTGACCTCTTCCGCCCAGCCGACATCGCCATAAAGCGCTTCGGTATAAACCACCTCGTTTTCATACAGCGCCAGCAGCAAATCAATGGCGAACTGCTGCAAGGCTTCGCGGCGACCTTCATCAACCTGCTCAAGGGCTTTCTGGTACTTGTAGCCGATATAGTAGCCGTGTACCGCTTCATCACGGATGATGAGCCGAATCAGGTCGGCGGTATTGGTCAGTTTGCCACGACTGGACCAGTACATCGGCAGCCAGAATCCCGAATAGAACAGGAATGACTCCAGAAAAACGCTGGCAATTTTTTTCTTCAACGGATCGTCAGCACGGTAATGGGTGAGGATGATCTCGGCTTTGTTTTGCAGCGCCTGATTCTCTTCGCTCCACTGATAAGCGGCATCCACATCGCTGGTGTTACACAATGTCGAAAAAATCGAGCTGTATGAGCGGGCATGTACCGCCTCCATAAAGCTGATATTCGACAGCACCGCCTCTTCATGCGGCGTCAGCGCATCGGGCATTAATCCCGGTGCACCCAGCACGTTCTGAATGGTGTCCAGCAGCGTCAGGCCAGTAAACACGCGAATAGTCAGCTGCTGCTGCTGTTTATCCAGCGTCTGCCAGGCAGGCAGATCGTTGGACAGCGGCACTTTTTCCGGTAACCAGAAGTTGCTGGTCAGACGGTTCCATACCTCAAGATCTTTCTCATCCTGAATACGGTTCCAGTTAATGGCTTGAATTTGTCTGAGTTGCATAATGTGTTCTCACAGTGCGCAGGAGACGCAGCCCTGAACTTCAGTGCCTTGCAGGGCCATCTGGCGCAGTCGAATGTAGTAAAGCGTTTTGATCCCTTTTTTCCAGGCGTAAATCTGCGCTTTATTTATGTCGCGCGTGGTCACGTCATCCCGGAAGAAAAGCGTTAATGACAGGCCCTGATCCACATGCCGGGTCGCCTCAGCGTAGGTATCAATAATGGCTTCCGGCCCAATCTGGTAAGCATCCTGATAGAGTTCCAGATTGTCATTGGTCATAAAGGGCGCCGGATAGTAAACACGGCCGGTTTTACCCTCTTTGCGGATCTCTATTCGCGACACAATCGGATGAATACTGGACGTGGCGTGATTGATGTAAGAGATCGAACCGGTGGGCGGTATCGCCTGCAAATTCTGATTGTACAAACCGGACGCCATCACCGAGTCCCGCAGTGCCAACCAGTCATCCTGCGTGGGTAAGGTGATGCCCGCACTGGCAAACAGGGCAGCGATGCGGGGCGTACGCGGTTGCCAGTCACACTGCAGATATTTGTCAAAATAGGCACCGGTGGCATAGGTTGACGCCGCAAAGCCATCAAAGGCCTGTTGGCGCTCTTTTGCCAGCTGATTTGAGGCGCGCAGCGCATAATAGGTCACACAGTAAAAATAGAGGTTGGTGAAATCCAGCGCTTCCGGTGAACCATAGGCGATGCCTTCGCGGGCCAGATAGCCATGCAGATTCATCTGGCCCAGGCCAATAGCATGGGAGCGGCGATTGCCTTCTGCCACGGAGGGAACCGAACCGATATCACTCATATCTGACACCGCCGTTAGCGCACGTATTGCCGTCTCCACCGTGTGCGCCAAATCGCCAGAGTCCATCGCATGGGCAATATTCAGCGAACCAAGGTTACAGGAGATGTCTTTTCCCATCCGGCGATAGCTGAGATCCTCATTGAATTCACTGGCGCTGTTCACCTGCAAAATCTCTGAGCAAAGGTTGCTCATATTGATGCGACCGGCAATCGGGTTATCCCGGTTGACGCTGTCCTCATACATGATGTAGGGATAGCCCGATTCAAACTGGATTTCCGCCAGCGTCTGAAAGAAATCGCGCGGCTGGATATAGGTTTTACGGATTCTGTCGTCCGCCAGCATCGCCTGGTATTTTTCGCTGATGCTGATATCCCCAAACGCCTGACCGTATATCCGCTCAACATCGTAGGGCGAGAACAGCGCCATCGGCTGATTCTCTTTGGCGAGCTGGAACGTAATGTCAGGGATCACCACGCCCAACGACAGCGTTTTAATGCGGATTTTCTCGTCCGCGTTTTCGCGCTTAGTATCAAGAAAGCGCAAAATGTCTGGATGGTGCGCATTGAGCCAGACCGCCCCGGCACCCTGACGTGCGCCAAGCTGATTGGCATAGGAAAACGCGTCCTCCAGCATCTTCATCACCGGAATGACGCCGGAAGACTGATTTTCAATGCGCTTAATCGGCGCGCCGGACTCGCGCAGGTTCGACAGCAGAAACGCCACGCCGCCGCCGCGTTTTGACAGCTGCAGGGCAGAATTCACCGCCCGGCCAATCGACTCCATATTGTCTTCAATACGCAGCAGGAAGCAGGAGACCAGCTCGCCGCGCTGTTGCTTGCCGCTGTTGAGGAACGTCGGCGTCGCGGGCTGAAAACGCCCGCTCAGGATGGCCTCCAGCACCGATCGTGCCAGCGCTTCATCCCCTTGCGCCAGCGTCAGCGCTACCATACAGGCACGTTGCTCGAAGGTTTCCAGGTAACGCTTTCCATCAAAGGTTTTTAGCGTATAGCTGGTGTAGTATTTCCACGCACCTAAAAACGTTTTGAACTCAAAGCCCCATGCCTCGGCTTCATCGTGCAGCGCGCACAGGAAGTTAAAATCATACTGATTGAGCACGGCGGCTTCGTAGTAGCCTTCGGCCACCAGATAGCGCAGGCGCTCGGCAACGCTGGCGAAGTGCTGAGTATTAGGTTGCACGTGCTGAATAAGAAACTGACGCGCGGCCTGCTGATCCTTCTCAAACTGGATGCGGCCATCGGCGTCATACAGGTTCAGCATGGCGTTCAGCGCATGGTAGTCCAGCGCTACGTTGTTGAGGGTATCTGTCGTTGCCAAAATTGGGTTACTCCCGCTTTCACATTGGCGATATCGTCGGGGGTTCCCATCAGTTCAAACCGATACAGGTAGGGAACCTGACATTTCTTAGCAATGATGTCGCCCGCCAGGCAGTAACCTTCACCAAAATTACGGTTACCGGCAGCGATAACGCCGCGCAGTCCGCTGCGGTTAACGTCATCATTGAGAAACTGAATCACTTGTCTGGGCACGGCCCCGCGATGACTGCCGCCGCCGTAGCTCGGCACCACCAGGATATAGGGCTGGTGGAGATGCAGCTGTTGCTTACCATCAATCGGTATGCGGTACGCAGGCAGACCCAGACGGGTAATAAACCGATGGGTGTTTTCCGACTGGCTGGAAAAATAGACCAGTGGAAACATGTGGCTACCCGCCGATCGCAACAGACTGAGACAGGCGGGCTATCTTGTCCGGTCGGAATCCGCTCCAGTGATCGTCACTGGTCATCACGACCGGCACCTGGCGGTAGCCCAGCGCTTTGAGGTTATCAACCGCCTCAGGTTGTGAATCAAGGTTGATCAGGTGGTAGTCAATGCCGTGGCGATCCATTGCATTTTTCGTGGCATTACACTGGACACAGTTGTTTTTAGTGTAAATAATAATGCGCATGATTCGTATTCCTCTCTCATTGCGGTGCCGCTGCGGATAACGAAGTGTATTTCCCTGAATCAGGCTTCGTCCTTGCAAACATCTTGTGGGATGACAATGAAATGAATACTAGATGTAGTGCCTTTGGCGGTCAAGCGTACTATATATAGGGTTAATCGGGGTGAGGGCGGTAAGTCAGTCGCGGCGCGGTCTGCAACGCGAAAAAAAAATTTGTAAAGCCGGTTGTGCAAAAAACAGGCACAAAAAAGCCCCGCTCAGTGAGCGAGGCCGATGATAACGATAAGGCAGGGATTAGCGGCGTGAAACCAGCAACGCGCCCAGAACAATCCCCACGGCAGCGCCGATACCTACGCCATACCAGGGTTTGTCATGCACATAGGCATCAACCTGATAACCTGCGTCGCGGGCAACCTGTGAGACACGGTTACCGCCGCCATTGAGTTTCGCGCGGGTTTGCTTCAGTAAGGCTTCCGCCTGACTGCGTGCAGAATTAACCTCATCTTTCGCTTCACTGCCGTAAGATTTAAGCAGCGCTTCAAGTGAATCAGCCAGCTCGTTCACATCCTGATTGATATCAATGTCATCGTTTTTTTGCGTTCGATTAAACATTTTTGGCTCCCTTGTAATTAACACGTAATACTTAGTGTAGACCACGTTTTGCGTAACGAGGCGCGGAATGGCCCTTTAGGGAAAATTCCGAATGCCCGTGCAGCCATGCTGATGTAAGGTTGCGTGGCTTTTGAAGAGGAGAGGATCAAGCATGTATTTACGACCAGATGAGGTAGCGCGCGTCCTGGAAAAAGTAGGCTTTGAAGTCGATGAAATTACCCCACGTGCCTATGGCTACCGTCGTGGCGACAACTATGTTTATGTTAACCGCGAAGCCCGCATGGGGCGCACGGCGCTGATAATCCACCCAACGTTGAAAGAAAAAAGTCAGCCGTTTGCCGACCCGGCTTCCGAAATGAAAACCTGTGATCACTACACGCAGTTCCCTCTCTACCTGGCGGGTGATTCTCAGGAACATTACGGTATTCCCCACGGATTCAGTTCCCGAATGGCGCTGGAACGCTACATACAGAGCGTGTTCGACTAGCGCATCCCGCCCCGTTAACGCGGGGCAACGACCCCTTCCCGACGACGCGTTACCGCTTCGCCCGTTGCATTTCAACGCGGTCACGCGTATAAATCTGCTGCATATAGATGTTTAGACGTCCATACGGATGGAGTATATGAGCGAGCAGACGACTTCTTCGCAGGATCAATTCAAGCGAACCATGAAAGTTCGTCATCTGGTGATGTTATCGCTGGGTGGCGTTATTGGCACCGGCCTGTTTTTTAATACCGGCTATATTATTTCCACGACAGGAGCTGCAGGCACGCTGCTGGCTTATCTGATTGGCGCGCTGGTGGTCTGGCTCGTCATGGCCTGTCTGGGTGAGCTGTCAGTCGCCATGCCTGAAACGGGGGCGTTTCACGTGTATGCTGCCCGCTACCTGAGCCCGGCCACAGGTTATACCGTTGCCTGGCTGTACTGGCTGACCTGGACCGTGGCGTTGGGCTCGAGCCTCACGGCGGCAGGGTTCTGTATGCAGTACTGGTTTCCACACGTGCCGGTGTGGATATGGTGCCTCGTGTTCTGTATTGCCATCTATCTGCTCAACGTGATTTCCACCCGCTTCTTTGCCGAAGGGGAGTTCTGGTTTTCCATTATCAAAGTCATCACCATTGTTGCCTTTATCGTGCTGGGCGGTGCGGCGATGTTTGGCTTTATCCCCATGAAGGACGGCACGCCTGCGCCGGGATTAAGTAATATCACGGCTCACGGCTGGCTGCCCAATGGCGTGTTGCCGATTCTCATGACCATGGTCGCGGTGAACTTTGCGTTTTCCGGCACCGAGTTAATTGGTATTGCCGCGGGTGAAACCGAAAATCCACAGAAAGTCGTGCCGCTGGCGATTCGCACCACCGTCGCGCGCCTAATCCTGTTCTTTGTCGGCACGGTCTTCGTGCTGGCGGCGCTGATCCCAATGGACCAGGCTGGTATCGTCAAAAGCCCCTTTGTATTGGTGTTTGAGAAGATCGGCATTCCGTGGGCGGCGGATATCATTAACTTTGTGATACTGACTGCCATCCTGTCGGCCGCTAACTCAGGTTTGTATGCCTCGGGCCGTATGCTGTGGTCGCTGGCCAATGAAAAGACGCTGCCGCGCGCCTTCGCCCGGGTCAACAAACGCGGCGTACCGCTGCTGGCAATCACGGTCAGTATGATAGGTGGCCTGCTGGCGCTGTTCTCCAGTGTTATCGCGCCGGATACCGTGTTTGTGGCGCTGTCTGCTATCTCTGGCTTTGCGGTGGTCGCCGTGTGGCTAAGCATCTGCGCATCGCACTACGTTTTTCGCAGGCGTCATGTGCAACAGGGGAAATCGCTGCAGGATTTGGTGTACCGCGCGCCGCTGTATCCGCTCACTCCAGTCCTGGGCTTCCTGCTTTGCCTGCTGGCCTGTGTGGGGCTGGCATTCGATCCTTCGCAGCGCATCGCCCTGTGGTGCGGAATTCCGTTTGTGCTGTTTTGCTATGCCGCTTACCATGTCACGCACAAAAAAACACAGGCTAAGGAGGCCAGGGATGTCGCATAATCCTGTTGCGCACGCACTACAACAGTCTGCACCGTTGATTCTGGATGGGGCGCTGGCGACCGAGCTTGAGGCCCGAGGCTGTGATCTGGCGGATGCCTTGTGGTCTGCAAAAGTATTGATGGAAAACCCTGAGCTGATTTATCAGGTGCACTACGACTATTTTGCGGCAGGCGCGCGCTGCGCGATTACCGCCAGCTATCAGGCGACGCCGCAGGGGTTTGCGGCGCGCGGCCTGGACGAACAACAGTCTTTGGCGCTGATCGGACAAAGTGTTGAACTGGCCGCCCGCGCCCGTCGTGATTATCTGGCGACGCAGGCCGATGAAACGATCCTGCTGGTGGCCGGCTCTGTCGGACCCTACGGCGCGTTTCTGGCCGATGGTTCGGAATACCGGGGTGACTATGCGCTGCCCGAAGCCGAGATGATGGCGTTTCATCGCCCACGCATCACCGCTTTACTGGCGGCGGGCGTGGATGTGCTGGCCTGCGAAACGCTGCCCTCCTTTGCTGAAGCGCGCGCGCTGGTTGCCCTGTTAGGCGAATTTCCTGACAGCAGCGCCTGGTTCTCGTTTACGTTGCGTGATGCCGAACACATCAGCGATGGTACGCCGCTGCATGAAGTGGCCGCGTATCTGAATGCGCAGCCGCAGGTTGTCGCGATGGGGATCAACTGTATCGCGCTGGAAAGCGTTACGCCGGCCTTACAACAGCTACAGCGCCTGACAGACAAACCGCTGGTGGTGTATCCCAATTCAGGTGAGCAGTATGATGCCAGCAGTAAAACCTGGCATTCTGCCCCCTCTGGCTGCACCTTGCATGACAAGTTTACCGAGTGGCAGCAGTCCGGTGCCCGGTTAATTGGCGGCTGTTGCCGTACCTCGCCTGCAGACATCGCGGCTATTGCCCGGCATTGTCAACCGCAATAAAGCAGCAGAATCGGGCGATGATAGCCCGATTGAGACAGATGAAAAGGTGGGAAGGGCGGTTTACACTGTGCTTCCTGACTTTTATCGGACCCTTCCATGAAACAGCACATTTTGGCTCTCGCCGCCGCAATGCTCCTGAGCGGCTGCGCCACCATTGTTGGCAATGAAACCCAATCGGTCCTGATCGATTCGCAGCCGCCGGGCGCGCGTTTTACCGTGCAGGATGAAAACGGCCGTCCGGTTGCGGAAGGATACACGCCCAAAACCGTTATCCTGGAGAAATCCAACCACAGCTACTTTGGCAAGAAGCACTATTTGCTGATGCTGGAAAGCCCGGGCTATGTGCCGGTGACGGTACCGATTGAGGCCCGCGCCAACCTGTGGTACCTGCTGGGGAACATTCCACTGCTTGGCTTACCGGGCTGGTTACTGGTCGATCCGTTCTATGGAGGGATGTACAACCTGGAGCCGGAGCATCCTCGTCCTTACATGAATCCGGTTGGCGCGCGCGGCTGATTACTGGGCCGTGGGTTTGACCATGCTGCCC
The DNA here is from genome assembly GCF_002307475.1 of Pantoea allii. Classification (GTDB taxonomy): domain Bacteria; phylum Pseudomonadota; class Gammaproteobacteria; order Enterobacterales; family Enterobacteriaceae; genus Pantoea; species Pantoea allii. The sequence goes on from NZ_NTMH01000053.1 coordinate 31,620, forward strand.
TGGGTTTTATGCCGTTCAAGGTACTGATGCTGGAAGATACACATCCGGATCGTATTGCGGTACTCGCCATTGATGAAGAATTCGTGTTTTAACACGCCTTCAATCTCAAAGCCGAGTTTGCTGTAGATGTGGATCGCTTTCTCGTTTTCCTGATCGACAATCAGGTAGAGCTTATACAGGTTCAGTACCGAGAAACCATAATCCATCGCCAGCCGGGCGGCCTGCGTCGCCAGGCCTTTGCCCTGATGTGTCGGATCGATGATGATCTGAAACTCGGCGCGGCGGTGGACATGGTTGATCTCCACTAATTCCACCATTCCCGCTTTTTGCCCCTCATGCTCGACGACAAAACGCCGTTCGGTCTGATCGTGAATGTGCTTGTCGTAAAGATCTGACAGCTCAACAAACGCCTCATAGGGCTCTTCGAACCAGTAGCGCATGACGCTGGCGTTATTATCCAACTGGTGCACAAAGTGCAGATCTTCTCTTTCCAGCGGGCGGAGTCTGATGGTCATCGTTTTTCCTTACGTTAGGCTGATGCGGCAATGTGCTCAACGATCCGCCCCTGCGCCATGCGTACGGCACGGTCACACATATGGTCAATCACATCGGGATCGTGGCTGACCAGAACCATGGTCAGGCCATCCTGACGCTTGAGATCGTTAAGTAGATTGAGGATTTCAGCCTGTATTGACATATCCAGTGCTGACGTCGGCTCATCCAGCAGCAGTATTTTGGGTTGCAGCAGCAGGGCGCGAACAATCGCCACGCGCTGACGCTGGCCGCCGGACAGCTGATGAGGATAACGATCGGCTAATGCCGGGTCCAGACCCACATGGCGAAATCCGTCATGAATACGATCCGCAATGTTATCCCGCTTCAGCAGTTTTAGCGGCTCAGCCAGCGTGCGGCGCAGGCGGTGGCGAGGATGCAGGGACGCGTAAGGGTCCTGAAACACCATCTGCACTTCCTGACGCAGCGCACCGGTAAAGGTGTTGCCCGGCAGCACCGGATGTCCCGCCAGCTGCATCTCCCCCTGCCAGTGGGGATTCAGCCCCGCCATGACCCACAGCAGCGACGATTTACCACAGCCGGACGGGCCGACCAGGCCAAAGCACTCACCGGCGTTCACCTGAAGATTCACGTCGTGCACCACGGTGCGAAGATCGTAACCCTGTTTGTGTGACACGCTGAGGTTATGCAGATTAATCATCGTTGTTGGCCTCCAGCGCTGCACGGTCCAGCACCGGCAGCAGTTGTCCATGTGTCGCTTTACTGGGACGGCATGACCACAGCGTGCGGGTGTAAGGATGTGTCGCCTGAGGCAGGTCGGCAGCAGGCAGCGTATCCAGTACCCGGCCTTTGTACATCACCATCACGCGCTCGCAGTGTTCTGACACCTGTTGCAGATCGTGGCTGATCAGCAGCAGGCCCATATTGCGGGATTCAACCAGTTGGCGGATCAGCGCCAGCACCTGATCGCGCATGGCGTGATCCAGCGCGGAGGTAGGCTCATCGGCAATCAAAAAGGCAGGATCGGTAATCAGGGCGATCGCCAGCATCACGCGCTGGCCCATTCCGCCTGAAAGCTGGTGCGGATAAAACTGCATCAGCGCACGCGGGTCCGGCAAACCCACCGCGTTGAGCATATCGCAGACTTTTTCTTTCCGTTCTGCACGGCTCAGACGGCGGTGCAGAATCAGCGGTTCTTCAACCTGCCAGCCGATCGTCCGCGCCGGATTCAGCGCATACTTGGGGTCCTGCATCACCATGGCCACCCGATCGCCACGAAGCTTACTCCAGCTACGTTCATTCAGGGTCAGGGCATTTTCACCGGCGACCTGCAGCTGGCTGGCGTGCAGATGCAGCGATGGCGACAGTAACCCCATCAAGGTGCGCGCAGTGAGTGATTTGCCGGAACCGGACTCACCGACCAGCGCCACGCGCTCACGTCCGATGGCGAAGCTGATATTATCCACCAGCGTCGCGTCGTCGCTGCGGATGCTCAGCGACTCTACAAGAATGTTATTTTGCATGTCGGGTATCCAGTCGGTCACGCAGGCCATCGCCTGTCAGATTAAAGGCCAGGCTGGCAAACAGAATGGCCGCGCCGGGCGCGGCAGCCACCCACCACTGGTCAAAAATCACCTTACTGCCTTCTGCCACCATGGAACCCCACTCGGCGGTAGGCGGTTGCACGCCCATGCCCAGGAAGCCCAGTCCGGCTGCGGCGAGGATAATCCCGCCCAGGCTGAGTGCGGCACGCACCACCGCCGTGGGCAGGCACAGTGGCAGAATATGGCCGAACATCAGGCGAAAACCGGTAATTCCCTGCATACGGGCGGCGGCCAGATAGTCACTGCGCCGCAGGGACAGCGTTTCGGCTCGCGCCTGACGGGCAAACGGCGGCCAACTGGTCAGCGCCAGCGCCAGCGCGCCGTTCATCAGTCCCGGCCCCATTATCGCGACCAGCGCCAGTGCAATCACCAGATTGGGCAGCGACAGAAAAATATCGGTAATGCGCATTAACACGCGCTCGGTCCAGCCGCCTACATAACCGGCGGTAATCCCCACCAGTAAGCCGACCGGAATGGTCAGGATCAGAATTAACGAGACCAGCAGCAGCGTAGGACGCGCGCCATAAATCACCCGGGACAGCAGGTCGCGGCCAAAACCGTCGGTACCAAACCAGTGTGCAGCCGAAGGCGGCAGCAACCGACTGGAGATGGTTTGCAGATTCGGATCGTACGGCGCGATCAGCGGGGCCAGCAGTGCCATCAGAATGACAATAGCCACCAGCGTTAACCCAATGGTTAACGAGGTAATCCGGCGGCGACTGCGGCGTGGTCGCACCGTTTCAAGTTCAGTGAGTTGTTGCGTCATCGTGTTCTCGGGTCGGTTAACCAGGTAAGGGCATCCGCCAGCGCGTTAATCAGGATAAAGCAGCCGCCGATCAGTAAGGTGGCACCTAAAATCGCCGGCACATCGCCAGAGAAAAGCGCATTGGTCATGTAGCGTCCCACGCCGGGCCAGGCAAACACGGTTTCCGTCAGGACCGAGCCTTCCAGCAGCGTGGCGTAAGAGAGGGCAATCACGGTAATCAACGTGCCGAGCACGTTAGGGAAGATATGACGCAGCAGAATACGCACCCGGCCCGCGCCTTTAGCACGCGCCAGCACCACATACTCTTTGCTGCTCTCTTCCAGCAGCGCGGCGCGCAGCAACCGTGTAATGCCTGCCATCGCCAGCAGACCCAGGATCACTACCGGTAACCATAAGTGCGCTACGGCGTTCCAGAATATCTCCCGGTCACCTGACAGCCAGCTGTCAATCAGCACGAAGCCGGTTTTCGGCTCCAGCGTATAGGCCCAGATATCATCCAGTCGCCCCGGCCCGGCAGACCAGTGCAGCACCGCATAAAACAGCAACAGGCCCAGCAGGCCCAGCCAGAAGACCGGCACGGAGTAACCCAGCAGAGAGATAAAACGGGCGACGTTATCAATCACGCTGCCGGGTTTCCAGGCGGCCAGCAGTGCCAGCAAAACGCCAAACACCACGGCAAAAATCATCGCGCAGGTGGCCAGCTCAATGGTTGCCGGAAACGTCTGGAGCAGGTCGCTGCTGACCGGCTGGTTGGTCAGACGGGAAACCCCAAGGTCGCCGCGCAACAGATGCTCGACGTAGTGCCAGAACTGCATCAGTACCGGTTGATCCAGCCCAAGGTCGTGACGCACCTGCGCATAGGTCGCTTCGCTGGCATGATCGCCTGCTATCTGCTGTACCGGATCGATAGGGGACAGATGCGACAGCATAAAGGTGAACGCCAGTAACCCCAGCAGGGTGATCACCAGCGACAGTAAGCCTGATGAAAGGCGGCCAACGCGCCGCCAAATATGCCGGGAGGACCCGGCAGAAGAGGCAGAGTGTGCCATTACTTCGTAACCTGCGAATAGTAAACCATGTCCGGGTTGATGCCCTGAACGTAGCCCTTGAGATTGTCGCGCAGGGCGATAAGGTTTTTCGCCTGCAGGCCAATCACATAAGGGGAGCTTTTCAGCACTTCACGCTGCATGGCCTGGTAGAGCGCAACGCGTTTTTTCGGATCGCTCTCGGCGGTCGCCGCCAGAACCTGCTTGTTCAGCTCCGGGATATGCCAGTCGGAACGGTAAGCAATCGTCTTGCTGCCATCTTCCGGGTTATAGGCAAAGGACGCGGCGTTGGTATTGGGATCAAAGTAGTCCGCGCCCCAGGCATTCAGCGTGCCTTCGTAGTTATGCGCTTTTACGCGCGTCGAGACTTCAGAACTGAGCCCCGGTAACACGTCGACTTTCACGCCGCCCTTGGCAAAGCTGCCCTGCAGGGCCTGCGCGATGTCGAGGTAAGGTGGCTGATTGCTGGTGGACAGGGTGAAGCTGACGTTGGTCAGGCCCGCTTTTTTCAGAATCGCTTTCGCTTTTTCAGGATCGTAACTGTAAGGCGTATCGTTCAGCGCACCGAGAAAACCTTTCGGCAGAAATGTTTGGTGAACATCGAACTGTCCTTTCAGCAACTGACCGGCAATGCCTTTATAGTCGAACAGGTAACGTGCCGCTTCCCAGAAGGCGGGGTTTTTAAGCGCGGCATTGTTTTTGTTGCCCACGTTGAACTGGATGTAATACAGCGAGGCCATCGGAAAGGCTTCGGTGGTCACGCCGCTTTTGCCTTTGAGCGAGGCGATCTGGTCTGCGCCCAGATTACGGGCAATGTCCGCATCACCCTGCTCAAGCAGTAAACGACGGGCAGCCGGTTCCGGCACGTTCTTAATCAGAATATTTTTGATCTTTGGCGCACCCGCCGGCGACGTCGGGTTGGCGGTCAGGATAACGGCCTGGTGCATGACTACCTTGCGGATCTGGTACGGGCCGCTCCCGGCGGAATTGGTCGCCAGCCAGCCGTTGCCAAAATCGCCTTTGGTGGCATGTGCCGTCACGGTCTTTTCATCCACAATGGAGGAGACCGGGGCAGAGAGCAGGCTCAGTACGTAGGCCGGGCTGACGTCGGCAGTCCAGCTGATTTGCACATGGTCGTCATCGACCTTTTTAAGGAAGCCATCCACGTTATCTTTGTTCCAGCCAAGCTGGGTAAGAATAAAGGAGGGATCAAGATTCAGTTTCACAACACGGCCCAGCGAGAAGATCACATCTTCCGGACGCAGCGGGTTACCGCTGGAAAACGTCGCGCCTTTACGTAACGCAAACGTCAGGCTGCGGTTGTCACTGCCTGGCTGCCAGGAGGTTGCCAGCGTCGGTTTTAAGTCGGTCGGATTTTGCGGATCGGACTGAACGAGGCGCTGATAAATGTTGGTAAAAGCCTGTACGCTGGTGAGTTCAAATCCTTTAGCCGGATCGAAGCTGTCGGCATCGTCGGTCGACTGAACCACGACCAGCGTGTCTTTCGGTGTGGCAGCGTTTACGCTAAAGGCGGTGGCCAGTGACAAGGCCAGTAGTGATGGAATTATTTTTTTCATGGAAAATCCTTGCCTGAGAAAGTAACGCGAGTGTACGAAAGGGCTCATGCAAAGAATAGTCCATTATGGGCTAATGATATGCAAAAAAGTTATAACCAATGCAGGACGGTTATAAGACGAAATGAAAATCGCAGGGTGTAACAGAAACGATTAATAAACGAAACGCCGGTTAAACGGCTATTTTCCTTTACCCGCCGGGTGCGGCGTTTATACTACGTCAAAATAGTTGCAGGAGTCATACATTGGACAGTCACCCTAAATACGATTTAACTCCGGCAAGCTAACTGCATTTCGCTGCTTGCCACCTGGCGGGCAGCAATCCCCTCTGTAGGTTTCGATTGCTCTCCTTAAAATAAACGCTGTAGTCACCGCGAGAGCACGCTATGTTGATGTATATTCTGGCACTTTTTCCTCCGCCTCGACAGGCGTAGCTGCGGGCTGCGCACCCTTTCACATTTCGTCTTCCTTTGCTTTGCGTTTATTTCGCAAGGTCCGACCTATGGCGGCCTGATATTACGGCTGCGCGGCGGGAATTATTCATCTGTCCTGAAAGGCGGACGCCTTAAATAAACCGGTCATCACCGGAAAACCGGGCATGCATTATTACGCATGCAGGATATCTGTTGCTTTAAATCAGGGAGATGTCGACATGAGCGACATGAAAATCGAACAAGCCGCAAGGGTTTATAACGCGCAACGTTCAGTAAAAAAATCAAAAACACCTTATGCCATCGAGCGCGAAGCACGCCATCGCACCGATGTGACGCTCAGCAATCTGCACAGCAGCTATGAAGGACTGACGCACGCAGAAGCCAAAGCGCGACTCGGCGACTATGGCCGGAATGAAGTCGTGCACGAGAAAGCGCCTTCTGCGTTTATCCAGTTGATTACGGCATTCAATAATCCGTTTATTTATGTGCTGATGGTACTGGCGCTGGTGAGCGGGATAACGGATTACTGGCTGCCGTTACGTGCCGGTGAGGAAACCGATCTTTCCGGCGTGATAATTATTCTGACCATGGTTACGCTCAGCGGGCTGTTGCGTTTCTGGCAGGAGTTTCGCACCAATCGCGCGGCCCAGGCACTGAAATCCCTGGTTCGCACTCAGGTCACCGTGCTGCGTCGGGAAGAGGGCTGTGCCATCTCCCGTCGCTACGATATTGATATGCGCGAACTGGTGCCAGGCGATGTCATTTTACTGAGCGCGGGGGATCTGGTGCCGGCTGACGTACGCTTGCTGACCTCACGCGATCTGTTTATCAGTCAGGCGATCCTGACCGGTGAATCCTTGCCTGTGGAAAAAAACGATCTCAGCGCTGGCGTGGAGATCGAAGAGCAACCCGGTCGCAGCGTACTTGAACTCAAAAACAGCTGCCTGATGGGGACCAATGTTGCCAGCGGCACGGCCAGAGCGCTGGTCGTCGCCACCGGCAGTGAAACCTGGTTTGGTTCGCTGGCGGCTTCATTGTCTGGTCGCCGGCCGCAAACGTCATTTGACCGCGGTGTGAACAGCGTTTCCAGGCTCCTCATCCGTTTTATGCTGGTGATGGTGCCGATCGTCTTACTGCTTAATGGCTTTACCAAAGGTGACTGGATGGATGCCACGCTGTTTGCGCTGGCCGTCGCGGTGGGTCTGACGCCGGAAATGCTGCCCATGATTGTCAGTGCCAATCTGGCAAAAGGCGCCATTGCCATGTCACGCCGCAAGGTCATTGTTAAACGCCTGAACGCCATTCAGAACCTGGGAGCAATGGATGTGCTCTGTACCGATAAAACCGGCACGCTGACGCAGGACAATATTTTGCTGTCGGCGCACCTTAACGGCAACGGCGAAGAGGATGCACGAGTCTTGCTGCTGGCATGGCTTAACAGCAGCAGCCAGAGTGGGGCAAAAAATTTAATGGATCGCGCGGTACTGAAATTTGGCGAGCAAAGCCTGTCTAAAGCCGCGTGCAGTCAGTTTCAGAAAGTCGACGAGCTGCCCTTTGACTTTGTCCGCCGTCGTGTGTCGGTGGTGGTGGAAGATCTGCATAACCATCGTCCGCTGTTGATCTGCAAAGGCGCGGTAGAAGAAATGCTGGCAGCGGCGACCTCGTTGCGCCAGGGCGATGCGACAATTCCACTGTGCGAGCAAAAGCGTGCAGCGTTGTTAGCGCTGACCCGTCATTACAATCAGCAGGGTTTTCGTGTGCTGCTGGTCGCTACGCGCGAGGAGGGAATATCGCTGCCGCTGTGCCGCGATGATGAGTGCGAATTAACCCTTGAAGGTATGCTGACGTTTCTGGACCCACCAAAAGAGAGCGCGGGCAAGGCAATCCAGGCGCTGAAAGACAGCGGGATTAAGGTCAAAGTGCTTACTGGCGATAACCCGTTAGTGACAATGCGTGTCTGTCAGGAAATCGGGCTGGCTTCAGAAGCCATGCTGACCGGCAACGACATCGACGCCATGAGTGACGACGAACTGCGTCGGGACGTAGAACGCTGCATGATTTTTACCAAACTCACGCCTCAGCAGAAGTCACGTGTGCTTAAACTGCTGCAGCAAAATGGACACACCGTCGGCTTTCTTGGCGACGGGATCAACGATGCGCCCGCACTGCGCGAGGCGGATGTCGGGATCTCGGTCGACAGCGCGACAGATATCGCCAAAGAGTCATCGGACATTATTTTGCTGGAAAAAGACTTAGCGGTATTGGGCGAGGGCGTGCTGAAAGGGCGTGAAACCTTTGGCAATATCATCAAGTACCTGAACATGACGGCCAGTTCAAATTTTGGCAATGTGTTCTCCGTGCTGATTGCCAGTGCGTTTATTCCTTTTCTGCCCATGCTGTCTGTTCAGCTCCTGATTCAGAATCTGATGTATGACATCTCTCAGTTGGCGTTGCCCTGGGATAAAATGGACCGCGAGTTTCTGCGTAAACCCCGCAAATGGGATGCCGGTAACATCAAACGCTTTATGCTGTGGATGGGGCCAACGTCTTCCATTTTCGATGTCACGACCTTTGCGTTGATGTGGTATGTGTTTGGCGCGAATCATGCGGGTGCACAGTCGCTGTTCCAGTCCGGCTGGTTTGTTGAAGGCTTACTGTCACAGACGCTGGTGGTGCACATGCTACGTACGCAGAAAATCCCGTTTATTCAGAGTTGTGCCCGGTTACCCGTGCTGTTGACCACCGTGGGGATTTCCGCCGCCGGTATTCTGCTGCCATTCTCTTCGCCTGGCGCTATGGTCGGGTTAGTGCCGCTGCCATGGCACTATTTCCCCTGGCTGGTGCTGACGTTGTTGAGCTACTGCCTGGTGGCGCAGGGCATGAAAATGTTTTATATCAAACGTTTTGGGCGCTGGTACTAATTCCCCAGCGAGCAGTAAACCCATAACCTAATTAACCGCAGGTGGATGTCAGCAACGCTTCGCCCAGGCATCCACCTGTCTTCCCGCAAAATCCCCACGTTTTTCTGCATTGCACACGTTGTTATGGATCAATTTATCAAAAGCGATGCCATAAATGTAAACCAGCCGTTAGTCATTCCCTCTCTCCCGTCGGATTTCTCTGATACAATTTGCAAAAAATTCACCGCCCCAGCGTCGGGGAATCTTCAGGTAAGCCGATATCTGCTATACCGCGTCCACCACAGCGGGCGTGGGTCGTTAACATGCCGTGTTGGTCTTCACGACGATAAGGCTGCTGTATCTGAATACGCATTTATCGTTCGGGCATGGTGCTCTACAGCGAATAATTGCGCGTCTTTCCCTGAGCAGATAAAGGTTCGTTGCCACGTATGTGTTTTTTATGGGTTATCCACGCTGTTTGTTGCCGGAGGACAGAATGCAACAGACAGAGTATGTGATTGATGAGTTGGTTCGGTATATACCGGCTCAGAGTTTGCTGTGTCTGGTGGATTCCAGCGAAACCAGCGTGCCGTTATCGCCGGCCTGCAACCATTTACTGGAAATGTTTCTGAAAAGCTCCGGCGTCGTGCTGTCCCGGGAACAGATTCTGGATAACTTCTGGCAAGAAACGGGCGCAACGCCATCTTCTAACAGCCTGAATGCTTACGTTTCAGCAATACGGCGTGGGTTGTCCTCTCTTGGCATCGATCAGGAGGCGATCACCACCGTCTACAAAGTGGGGTTCGTTTTTAATCCGGTTATCCGTATCCACAAAACGGAAATCCAGCCTGAGTCTTCCCCGGAGGACATTCCTCCCGCCTCCTTACCGGTTACACGCCGCAACGCGCGTCGTTACTGGGTGTTTTTCGGCATCCTGGTGCTGGTGGGGGCTGGATTTCTGCTCCCGCAGCTCATAAGAGAAAAGACGATGACGCCCATCAGCGTCGGCCAACTTAACGGCTGTGATGTGTTTTATCTCCCGGTTCACCCTGGAGAATCGACGTTTCCGACTGAAGCGGTGTGGCGCAAAATAATTGCGAGTAGCCAGATGGCCTGTCAGAAGGGTGGTCGGTATATGTTTTATGCCGACAGGAATGTTATGGCCGGACACCCTGGCAACATGTATGTCTCTTACTGCGTCAGAACAGAGAACAAAAAAATAGCATGCTCAAATTATACAGAGCTGGGATGGAGGCCGGACAATGACAATCCGTAAAAAACGCCTTGCCTCGTTGCTGGGTCTGATAACTGTCTTAGTGGGCTTGCTGGTTTATGTCAGCTATTACTACGTTAAATCGCACAGTGAAATGTTTGAATTTACCTGTGCGGCCAATTTACAACAGCGCGATGCGACGACCGACTTTCATCTGGATGCCAGCTTTGTGCTGACGCTACGTTATTCAGGCGAGGCAATGGTCTCCGTTGATGGCACCGTGCATAAAAACGGTAAAGATTACGTATTAAGACGTAATGCGGAGTTCCAGTATTCTCCCTATATCCAGTTTCTTTATAAACTCAATCATTTCACCGTCCACCGGGGCCTGCGGGATAATGTGCCTGCTAACGTCCTGAATACTGATTTTTCTTACCTCTATATCACCAAAATAACCGATATGGATGATGCGGTATTAATTGGCACGCGCGTTTTACCGCTCATTGTCTGCCATACACGCTAACTGATTTACCGGACGTGCACGTTATAGCGGGCTGCATAAAATGCGGCACGTTCGCCTGAGTGCGCGCTTTTTTTGCTTTTCTGGTGCGCCTTGCGCGAGCTTCATGTCATCTTTTGCAGATGATAGTTTTGTATTTATTTATAAAATTAGAATTTTGTATCTAATATTGGTCTCGTTTAAGTGTTTGTGGTTGTCCTTTGGCGTCATTGTTAAATTAAGCCGTCGGTAAGATTGCCGTCAGTGAGGTTTGTTGCTGTTACAGACAGGCGATCTTATCCGGGCGTTTAATTTCTTCAATGAAGTCAGGTTTTGACCTTTATACGGAGCCAGCGATGAAAAATTTAGCATATAAAATTCAGTGTGAGGCGAAATGGAATCAGCTTCAGGAAACGGAAAGAAAACCCAAAATGAAAGACGTGATGATGTGCCTGATTAAACGTCAGGCTGAAGGCATTGTGACCCGGGACGTTGCGGATGAATGTGATATGTCTATTTATGCCGCGAGAAACTGGTTACTGAAGCTGGAAAACAGTGGCTTATTAAAAAAAGAGCCAGGACGTAAATCCTGCAAATGGTTCATCCTTTAATAATTAATACATCTTATCTCTGTTCTTATAAAATGCGCGGTGCGATCTGGCCTGCATTTTATTCTTTAATGGGCGACAAATAATCAGCAGGGCGACAGCACTCAGAAAAGGAAAACCAGCCAGCTGTAACCCGGCCGGAGTGGCTTCTGGAGACGGCGTCAGCACAGCATTTAGCGGGTTGCCCATCATGACATTCTCGATCAGCGCAGCGCCCCCGACCTGAAACATCCCCTGTTGCACGAAGGTGCGCAGCCCCAGGAGCAATCCACTCAGGTTGCCCGACAGGCGCATATCATTACGCAGAAAGAGCGCCAGAAAGGGCACCCGCGCATAGAAGCCGATAGCAAAGACAAACTGGCTGGCTGGCAGAGCCGACGTCCATAAGCCTGGAGGCGCGGCGGTAACGGTGACACAGATTTAAAAACGCAGCGCAGCGCGGCGTCAGGCATAGTAATGAATATGCTTCTTGCCATGCACTGGCGATGACTCAATTTTAGTTCTGACCTTGAACACCTCCCACAGCAGGGATTCGGTCAGGATCTCATCTGGCGATCCCTGGGCAATCAGTTCCCCCTCCAGCATCACAATCAGCCGATCACAGAAGAGTGCCGCATGATTCAGATCGTGGATGGCAACAATACTGGTAACCGGAAGTTCGCTGATCAGCTTCATCAACTGGAGTTGATGGTGAATATCCAGGTGGTTAGTGGGTTCATCAAGCAGAATTTCATTGGGTGCCTGCGCTAACGCTCTGGCGATATGCACGCGCTGCCGCTCCCCGCCGGAAAGACTTTGCCAGCCCTGATCGCAGCGTGAGCACATATCCACGCGCTTCAGTGCGGCTTCGACTATCTCGTCGTCCTGATGTGTCCAACTGGAAAAAGGCGAATGATGCGGGATTCGACCCAGTTTTACCACGTCACGTACGGTCATATTGGCGCTGGTTAACGCATGTTGCTCCACAAAGGCAACGCGACGGGCAAGTTGCTTTCTGGCAATGGATGACAGATCTTTGCCATCCAGCAGTACCTTGCCTTTATGTTGCTTACGCAGGCCAGCCAGCAGGCGCAACAGTGACGACTTACCGGAGCCGTTCGGCCCCAGCAAACCCACGGTTTCACCCGGTGACACCGCCAGGGAGACATCGTTAACGATAATTTTTTTTCCTACCTTCCAGGTAAGGTTTTGCGCGCTGATGCTCATTATTGCGTCCTGGAGCGATAAATAATAATTGCAAAGAAAGGCACGCCGACCAGCGCGGTAACTACGCCAACCGGCAGGCTTTGTGGCGCAATCAACATGCGCGATGCGATATCCGCCAGCACCATCAGAATTGCGCCTGCAATGGCACAGGCCACCAGCAACCGGCTGTGCAGCGGCCCAAAAAAGAAGCGCATCACATGGGGAACGACCAAACCTACAAAGCCGATCGAGCCTGCCATGCTGACAATCGTGGCGGTCATCAGGGCGGTCGCGGTGAACAGCACCAGACGGACCACGCCGACCGGAATACCCAGCGAGGCCGCTGCGTCGTCACCAAAGGTAAAGGCATCCAGCGCGCGGGAGTAGTACAGGCAGACCGCTAAGCCGATCAGCACAATCACCAGAACCAACTGAAACTCAGGCCAGCGCACGCCACTAAAGCTGCCCAGCAGCCAGAACATCACGTCACGTGCCTGTTGGGCGTTAGCCGAGGTACTGATAGTGTAAGCGGTAATGGCATTAAAGAGCTGCGATGCCGCCACACCGGCCAGAATGGTACGTTCTGTTCCGCCGCGCGCGCCGTTGGTCAGCAGAGCAACAAACGCGAAAGCGGCAAAGGCACCGGTAAAGGCACCCAGAGACAGCGAGATGGCGCCGGCCCCGACGCCCGATACCACGATCAACACCGCACCTGTTGATGCGCCAGCCGAAACGCCCAGCACATAGGGTTCGGCCAGCGCATTTTTCAACAGGCTCTGCAGGACGGCGCCGCAAATGGCCAGGCCCGCACCGCTCAGCGCCGCAACCAATGCCCGGCTTAAACGGAAATCCCAGATAACGCTTTCATGAATGCGATTAACGGGCACATCCGTCATACCCAGTTTATTGGTCACGGTGTACATCACCGATTTCAACGGTATCGACAGTTCGCCCACGCTGACGCCCAGCGCGATAACGACAAACAGCACGACGATGGCGATGAGCGCGATAGCAATAAAGCTCACATTACGTCGCACCAGCACAACCTCTTCACGCATTAATTCAGGCCCATCTTACGTAACTGTTCGCCAACCTGTTCTGCACCATAAATTGTCCGGATCGTCGGGTTCATCGCCTGACCGTCCATCACCACAATATGGCCTTTCTTCACGGCATCCAGCTGGCTGACCGCCGGGTCGCTTTTCAGGAACTTGATCTTTTCTTCGGCGTTATCCAGTTTCCAGCGGTTACGGTCAAGGCTGGTGACCACGATGACATCCGGATTGGTGGCAATAATGCTTTCCCAGCTCACGGTCGGCCACTCGGTTTCCGTCGTAATCGCGTTATGACCGCCTAACACATTGGCAATAAAACCCGATGCGCCGTTTTTACCGCCCACGTAAGCATCGGCAGACGGCGAGGAACTGGAGAACCAAAACAGGAAGGAGAGATCTTTTTTGCCTTTCGGGAAGGCTTTTCTCAGGGCGCTTTCGCGGGCTTTGAAGTCGTTGATCACCTGCTGGCCGCGATCTTCTACGTTAAAGATTTTGGCAAAATCGGCAATCTCTTCATAAACGTAGGACATATTCCACAGCGTGGCACGGCTACCGTAAATGTCGCCGGTGTTCTGTTTTGTGGCACACATGCCCGGAGACAGATAGGTATTCACCCCCACTGACTCAAAGTCTTCACGTTTGGCAACCTTGCTGTTAGGCCCCATCAGCAACTGAATTTGTGCGGCAACAAAGTCGGGATTCTTCGCCAGGATGGACTCCAGCGTGGGGATCTCCACCGTCAGTACCGGCACTTTGGCGTTTTGTTCCGCTAACTGGGGTAAGACTTTGGTCGGCCAGAATGCGCTGGCAACCATTTTATCCTGTAGCCCCAGCAACAGCAGAATCTCAGCGGTATTCTGCCCAAGCGCCACCACGCGTTCGGGGGCCTTAGTAAAGGTTTCTTTCTGACCACAGTTTTCAATCGTCAGAGGATAAGTGGTTGCCCAGGCGGAACTCGTCGTCAGGAAAATAAAACTCAACAGGCTAAGCATTTTTTTCATTTGTTTTGTCCATCAATAAAATGAGACTGCGTGCTTTTAACATTCTGGCGCGGCGAATTTTATCAGACATAAAATGTAAATAGAAATCATTATTAAATGGGTTATCTTTTTGCCGAAATGTATAAAAATAACTTGAGTGATTAAAAAGACGTAACCTGACCAGTGGATATAGAAATAAATAACATTGAGCTAAAACAGGGGTGTAAATAATCCGCAGAAGTGAAGGTGGTGATGATTAACCTTATGATAGATAAAATAATATTAACCATATGAAACGTGATTAATGCGACGGCAGGGCGTTCCGGATCGCGGGTTGACCCGGCCGCAGGTACGTACAGCGCCAAATGACCTGGCTGCTGCCTGGGCAACGTCCGCAACGCTATCGGCATGGCCCGTCTGCTCCATCTCTGCTCCATCATCCACACAAACTCCAGCAATCTATTCTGCTTATCATCCTGCCACTTTCGTGGAGGATGAAATGAACAGGCTGAACTACATCGCTAAATATGTGGAATATAACCTCAAAGTCGCGAGGTATTTCCTCATCAATGACACACGTTTTCATACGCAACGACTGCGCACGTTGCTAAACAGAGAGCCGAATCTGATTCATCCTGTCACGCTGAATGAAAAAATGTGCTATCGACTGATTTATGACAGGAACCCGCTTTATACGCGGCTGGCAGATAAACTCGCCGTGCGTGAATATGTGCTCAGTCGAACCGATGAACTGATGATCGCGCCGTTAATTAATACCTACAAAAACACAAGAGATATTGATTTTAACACCTTGCCAAATAGCTTCGTTATTAAGTGCAATCACGACAGTGGCAGCACGATAATTTGCAAAGATAAAGGTACGTTCAATACGCAAGCCGCGTTATTAACGCTGGATTTGGCCATGAAGAAAAATATGTATTACTGCACACGAGAATGGCAATACAAAGACATCGTGCCAACCCTTCTTTGTGAAGAATATATCGAGCTGTTCGAGGGGCGGGACAGAGGCACGACGCCTGAAATGTTGCGTATCCACTGCTTTGCGGGTTGTGCGAGTTTTATTGAAGCCGACTTCACCGATGAGCAGGGCAGGGAATATGTGAATGTCTACAACAGAAAATGGGAACTGCAGCCATTCCAGATTGAGTATCCCAACCATCCTGCTTCGATACCGGAACCTGCGCTGTTCTATCGCGCACTCTCTGCTGCCCAGGCGCTGGCAAAAGACATTGACTACTGCAGAGTGGATATAATGCTCAAAGACGACAGCCTGTATTTCAGCGAAATAACCTTAACGCCCCAGCGCGGCAAGCTCAAAATCCTGCCTCAGGAATGGGATGCTAAGCTCGGCGCGATGTGGCAGCAGCAGGCGTACCATAAAACCCACCGATTTCCTTCCAGCCCAGCGGTGGATCTACGCTAAAGGGCAACGGGCCAGCGCAGTAAAAACAGTGAACCGCCCTGAGAGGAGGTCTGATAACTGATGTCGCCACCGTGGGCCTGCATAATCGCCTTCGCGACCGATAAACCCAGCCCACATCCCGCTGGGTTTATCGCCCGTCCCGCCGTGCCGCGTTGAAATGGCTCAAACATATGACGCTGGAAATCCTCGGGCACACCGGGGCCAGCATCTTCCACCTCAATAAAAAACGTGTTGTCCCGGTGTCCGCTGCGCACCCGGATGACGCCCGGCGTGGCGTAATTAAGGGCGTTATCAAATAAGATGGTCAGGCACTGAATAATCCGCAGCGGATCACATTGCGTAACGGCAGTATTTTGCTCAATGATCAGGTTAAATCCCTGCTCGCTAAACTGATGGCAAAACGAGGCGCTAACGTTCTCCAGCACGTCGTTAAAGGCGACGGGTTTAACATCCAGCATAAAAGAACCCCCTTCTGCCGCCCCCACGACGCGTAAATCGTCGATAAGCCGGGATAATCCCTCTGTCTGCCGCAAAAGACTTTTAAACAGCTGCGGATCGGGCTCAAATACCTCTTCTACCAGTCCCTGTAGCCTGCCGCGTAAAATCGTGACGGGCGTTCTGAGCTCATGGGCAATTGCGGCATTCCAGGACTTGCGTTCGTTATCCAGCGTCTGCAACTTTTCTGCCATTTCGTTAAAGTCTCTGACCAGAATATTGACCTCACCAAGGCGGCTCCGACTGTTAGCGGCGCGGGCACTTAAATCCCCCTGAGAAATGCGGCGTAAACTGGTGGCAACGGAGCTGAGTGGATTCAGTATTTTGGCGGAGAGCTTAAAAGCAAAAAGTAAGGCAATCAGGAAGCTGATTACAGAACTGATCGCTATCCAGACCCAGTCAAAGACCGTCATGCTTTCACTGTTACTGGCGGATAAACCGCCGGGGAAATTATCGATGATAAAGCTGTAGAACAGGTAGGAGCCCACCACGGCCACGATAATGATAGTAAATGTCAGAGACAGCATAAACAGGAGGATTTGCCGACTGAGCGCTTTGTCTTTGTTCACTTCTGTTCACCCAGGCGATAGCCTATTCCACGAATACTTTCTGGCACGCCGGATAAACCACAGCTTTCAAATTTTTTACGTAACTTGCTCATATGGCTGTCTACCGTTCTGTCGAGCGTATCGCTTTCGGGCAGGCAGGCATTAAGCAACTCTTCGCGGCTAAAGACTTTACGGGGATATTTTGCCATGTGCGTTAGCAGCTTAAATTCTGTGGTCGTCAGAACGGGCGTAAACGTCTGTCCATCGCTGTGGATCTCAACAGAGAACTCATCGGGATAGATGGTCATAAAGCGGGTTCTTATCAGGGTTTGTGGTGGGGCCTGCGTTTTGGCTCTGCGCAGAACGGCTTCGATGCGGGCGACCACTTCCGACGGGTTAAAGGGCTTAACAATATAGTCATCGGCACCCAGACGAAGCCCCATCAGTTTATCGATATCCTGATCCAGCGCGGTAACCATAATCACCGGCGTGTTGCTGTCTTTACGCAAGGTGGAAAGCACGTTCCAGCCATCTATTAACGGCAGTTGAATGTCCAGCAGCACCAGGTCAGGCTGTAAGCTTTTGATTAAGGCCAGGGCGTTTTCGCCATCTGCCGCATGTACGGCTTTCATTCCGGCGCGTTTGATGTAACTGATTAAGATATCAGAAATTTCAAAGTCATCCTCTGCCACCAGGATTAGATTATCGTTACTCATAACGCCCTCAAGATGAATAAAACCTGTTGCGGATGATGAGGGCAGCACAGTCAGACATTAAGCTCGCCCTTGCATCAGGAACATTACGCCTGTCAGTACAGGCAGACCAGCAAAAGCACCGGGCCGGGCAGCAGAATAAAACGACCTGCCTGCCATTCGCACACCGCGAGGTGACCGGGTCGCGCGGTGATGCGGCGACGGGGAAGGCTATCAGCGTCCGCACCACTCTTTCTGCAAGATGGCGAAAATCAGCGTGTTTTCATAAAGGGTTATGCCGTCATCATCAGTAAATGACACATGCTCTTTGAAACAGCCCTCCAGCCGCATTCCCAGACGCTGGCATAACTTTTGCGATCCGTCGTTATAATCCGCAACGTAGGCGTAAATGCGCCTCACATTTTTCACCTTGAATAAGTAATTAAACAGGCAGGTTGCGGCTTCCTGAGCAAAGCCATGACCGTGATATTCAGGATTAAGATACCATCCCACGCTCATTGTCTTCGCGTCAGGCTCGTCGTCGTTAGAGGCAAAAAAATGGCCAATTAAGGCATCCGTCTGTTTCAGACACAGGGCAAACTGCGTCGCGTCGCGGCTTCTGTTTTTTGCTTCCTGCACGGCGGCGGCAAAATCCTCCAGCTTCTCATCCAAAAAACAGGCTGGATAAGGATCGGATAAATACGCAAACAGGCCCGCCGCATCCTGTTCCATAAATTTTCTGATGATTAACCTTTCGGATTCGGCTATTTTCATATCAGATTTTTCCCGGTGAAATAGACAGGAGGGTTATTTTTGTCCTGTGCTGTATTAATCTGTTTAATGAATGAATTTTGGCGTATATTACGTCCTGCGCTTTTAAGTTGTCTATCTAATATATTACTTTATGAATAAATTTTTTTAACTTTTACGCATCCATACTCTCTCCATAAATTTTACATAATAGGTCATTGTTAACGGATTACACTCCGGAATAATGCGCATTATTAGAGAGTATGTGTGATGACGCCCCGGAATTTAATAAAATTAAACTTTTGTGTTTTATTTTTGTTACTGTTCGCCACCGGTTTAAATCCCGCAACAGTTTTATCACAACATCCTTATATGACCGTTCAGGGGAAAAGCGTCATAGCGACGCCGTACCGCCCTGTGAAACCCCTCAGTCGTTCTGCCGGGCGTACAGCCCAGAAAACGCTCTGGGAAGCGGTGGCTACCCATGCACTGGCCTGCCGGGGAGGCCGCGCAACCCGGCTTTTATATAAGGCTGCTCTGCGCCGACTCAGGGAGCCGTGAACGCATACAGCAGGCAAGCCAGTCACGATGATGTTGGTTTGACAGACAACGTTTTACATCAGAAATCACGCGAGGGCGCGTGAATAACAGCACAACAGATGAGGGTTTTGGCCAGCATCTTTCTTTTGTTCAGTCAGGGTAAATCATGCCTCAGTTTTTTATTAATCGACCCATCTTTGCCTGGGTAATTGCCGTCTTTATTATCTTGTTTGGTCTGCTCTCCATTCCAAAATTGCCTGTCGCACTTTACCCCTCGGTCGCACCGCCAACCATCAGCATTAACGCTTCTTATCCAGGCTCGACGCCGGAAAGCATGAATAACAGTGTGGTGGCGCTGATTGAGCGCGAGCTTTCATCGGTTAAGCATGTGCTGTATTACGAATCGTCCAGCGATACCAGTGGCATGGCGACGATAACGGTGACCTTTGCGCCAGGCACCGATCCGGAACTGGCCCAGGTGGACGTGCAAAACCGCATCAAAGTGATTGAGTCGCGGCTACCGCAGGTCGTGCGGCAGAATGGACTGAGCGTTGAAGCCTCAGGTGCTAACTTTTTGATGATCGTCGGACTGACGTCGAAGGACGGCAAGCTTACCGAGGCCGATCTCAGCGATTATTTTTCGCGTAATATTTCAGAAGAGCTTCGCCGGGTTGAGGGCGTCGGCCGCGTTCAGCTGTTTGGTGCAGAGAAAGCGATGCGAATCTGGGTGGACCCGGTAAGGCTTAGCCAGTATCGCCTGACCATCAGCGATGTCAGTCGGGCCATTACTACCGAAAATACCCAGATTGCGCCCGGACGTACCGGCGACTCGCCAGCGGTTGCCGGTCAGCAGGTTAGCTATCCATTACTGGTTAAAGGACAGCTTGGTTCACCGCAGGAGTTCGAGAATATCACCCTGCGCGCAAATCCGGATGGCTCACGCGTGGTGCTGAGCGATGTGGCGCGAGTGGAACTCGGCTCACAAACGTACAGTTTTGCCAGCCGTGAAAACGGACATGTTTCGACCGCCGCGGCTATCCAGCTTTCGTCCGGCGCAAATGCGGTAAAAACCGCAGAGCGGATCAAACTCCGCCTGAACGAGCTGAGGCAGGCAATGCCAGAGGGCATGGCTTACAGCATTCCTTTTGATACTACGCCGTTTGTGAAGATCTCTATCGAGAAGGTGATTCATACCTTTATAGAAGCCATGATTCTGGTCTTCCTGGTGATGTACCTGTTCCTACAGAACGTTCGCTATACCTTTATCCCTGCCATCGTTGCGCCCATCGCCCTGCTGGGCACCTTTACCGTTATGCTGCTGGCCGGTTTCTCGGTCAACGTGTTAACCATGTTCGGTATGGTGCTGGCGATAGGGATTATCGTTGACGATGCGATAGTGGTGGTTGAAAACGTCGAGCGAATCATGGCGGAAGAGGGGCTCGGTCCAAAAGAAGCGACGCAAAAGGCGATGAAAGAGATAACCGGTGCGGTAATCGGTATCACCCTTGTGCTGAGTGCCGTCTTCATTCCCATGGCGATGGCCAGCGGCTCCGTCGGGGCGATTTACCGGCAGTTTACGCTCTCCATGGCGGTTTCCATCTTAATCTCTGCCTTCCTGGCGCTCAGCCTGACGCCTGCGCTGTGCGCCACGTTGTTAAAATCCACTGATAAGCATGCCCATCAGAAAAGAGGCTTTTTTGGCTGGTTTAACAATAAGTTTGCCGCCATGACTCACCTTTATGGTCGCGGCGTAAGCCGCTTGTTAAAACGGGTGGGCGGCGCACTGGGGGTTTATCTGGCCCTGTGTCTGCTGCTTGTCCTTGCGATGAAAAACCTGCCTTCTTCGTTTCTGCCGGAAGAGGACCAGGGATTCTTTATGACCTCTATTCAGCTACCGTCAGACGCTACGAGTGAGCGCACGCTAAAAGTGGTTAAAGCGTTCGAACAGCAGGTGCTTTCAAGCCCCGCTATCCAGTCAAGCATCGCGATTATGGGTTTCAGCTTTGCGGGGTCCGGCCCCAACTCCGCCATGGCCTTCACGACGTTAAAAGACTGGGGCGAACGGCAGGGGGCCACTGCCTTTTCCGAAGCCGAACGTGCTCAGAAAGTGATGTCGGCTAATCCCGACGCGGATACCTTCAACCTCATCCCGCCGGCCATTGACGGACTGGGTAATTCATCGGGTTTTACCCTTCGCCTGCAGGATCATGCTGGTAAAGGTTATGCAGCGCTGAAACAGGCGGAAGAGCAGCTACTGGCCCTGGCGGCGAAAAGCCATGTGGTGCGGGATGTGTACGTTGACGGTTTACCCGATGGGCAGATGATCAGGCTTAATATCGATCGGCAAAAGGCCTTTGCCATGGGGGTTTCTTTTGACGAAATCAGCCAGACGTTGTCCGGTGCGATGGGGTCGCTTTACGTTAATGATTTCCCAAACAGCGATCGTATGCAGCAGGTCATCATTCAGGCCGACGCGAAATATCGTATGCAGCTCGACGATATACTCGGATTGTATGTCCGTAATGCGACGGGCGGGATGGTTCAGCTCTCTGAATTTGTTCATGCCGAATGGGAAACAGCACCATTGCAGTTAGTCCGTTATCAGGGCTATCAGTCCATAAAGATAAACGGCAACCCCGCACAGGGATATTCAAGCGGCGATGCGCTTAACGAGATGAGTCGCCTGGCTAAACAGCTGCCTGAAGGATTCGCGATTGAGTGGACCGGTGGCTCGTTGCAGGAGCAGCAATCGGCTTCCGAAGCGCCGATGCTGATGGTGCTGTCCATGCTGGTGGTGTTCCTGGTGCTGGCAGCCCTTTATGAAAGCTGGTCAGTCCCGGTCTCCGTTATGCTGGTTGTGCCGCTTGGGCTGCTGGGCGCGGTCATTGCCGTCAGCCTGATGAATATGCAGAATGATGTTTTCTTCAAAGTCGGCATGATCACCATCATTGGACTGTCCGCAAAAAATGCCATTCTGATTGTCGAATTTGCTAAACAGATGCATGAAGGGGGAAAAGGGCTGGTTGAGGCAACGCTGGAAGCTTCGCGTATGCGTTTGCGACCTATCCTGATGACATCACTTGCCTTTACGTTAGGCGTAATGCCGTTGATGCTGGCTAGCGGGGCCAGTGCCAGAACGCAGCAGGCGATTGGCAGCGGCGTGTTTGGCGGCATGATCAGCGGCACGCTGCTGGCAATATTCTTTGTACCGCTGTTCTACTTTTCCGTTATGAAAGTCACAGAGAAGTTGGCGCGTAAAAGGTCTTAACAGTCCTTGAAAAACGGACGTGATGGCAAGCCTGAACCCGGTATGCTGTCGCGTCCTTTCCGTCTGCATCGCTGCCAGGCCTGCCATAAAAGTATAAAAACCGTTCAAGAGCCTCATGCTATACGGCGCGGCCTGTCCGGTGGGCTGTGGTGATATGGATTACCACGATTGGCGGCGTGCGTTCATGAAGGCGGACGCCCCATCGCTAAAACGGGCATAGTGTCCGGTCAGTCACCAACGTCACCAATGTCACCAAAATGCAGGTTGTGCCTGGGTGGCGATTTCAGCCGCTAAAAGCAGATGACGTAGCTCATCTACAATCAGGGCAGGCCGTGTCTGGGGAATAAAGCTGCAGGCGCAGAGAGTGCGCATAAATGCTGGCGGGCCGCCACAAATACGCTTTGCCGCCTGAAGACGAGGCGAAATGCAAAGGGACGCTTAACTGGCCGACGATGTCAGGCGCGCGGGTCGCTCAGGATACATGGCAATGCCGCCCGACCCTTTCTTGCACCGCGTGCAATGGCAGGCAGACATATCCAGCCTGTCGGCCTGCAGGAGAAACTGACACTTTCCACACAGGCAATGTCCGCTAAACCTTTGCAGGGCTTTCCTCTTTCACCTGAGTGAATACAAAAAAGCCAGCCCACAAGAGCTGGCTTTGTATGAGTAAGGTCTTATCAGAACTGATAAACCAGACCTACAGCAACGATATCATCCGTGGAGATACCGGCTGCTTTGGTGAAGTCATTGTCATCCAGCAGGTTGATTTTATAATCGACAATCGCTGACATGTTTTTGTTGAAGTAATAGGCCGCGCCCACGCCCACGTATTTCACCAGATCCTGGTCGCCAAAATTGCCTTCAATATCTTTGCCTTTGGACTGCAGGTAAGCAAGGGTTGGACGCAGGCCAAAGTCGAACTGGTACTGCGCGACCATTTCGAAATTTTGCGCTTTGTTAGCGAAACCGATGGCACCATTACCGATGCGGGTGGCGTTATAGGTCTGAGTGAACTGCGCTGCCAGGTAAATATTATTGGCATCATATTTCAAACCGCCGGTATAGGTTTCGGCATTATCACCTTCACCCAGTGCCAGACCATTTTGGTCCAGAGTACGTTTGGAGTGAGAATAGGCCAGACCTGCGCTGATACCGTCCCAGAAGGTATAAGTTACAGCCGCACCGTAGCCATCACCATTTTGCTTCTGAGCATTACGCCCGTTATTGGTGGCGCCTTCTCCGTTATTGCCCCCGTTTCTACCCTGATACTGCAAGGCAAAGTTCAGGCCGTCAACCTGACCGAAGAAGTCGGTGTTACGGTAGGTCGCCAGGCCGTTGGCACGCTGCTGCATAAAGTTATCAGAACCGTAAGTGTCGCCGCCAAACTCAGGTAACACATCGGTCCATGAGGTCACATCGTAAACCACACCGTAATTACGGCCATAGTTAAACGAGCCATAGTCACCGTATTTCAGACCTGCAAAGCCCAGGCGGGTCCATGACTGATCGTTGTCACTTTCCGTTTTATTAGCCTGCATATTGTATTCCCACTGACCAAACCCAGTCAGTTGATCGGTAATCTGCGTCTCGCCTTTAATGCCCAGACGAGCATAGGACTGATCACCATCTTCACCTTTGTCATCTGAGAAATAATGTAAGCCCTGTACTTTGCCGTACAGATCAAGTTTGTTTCCATCTTTGTTATAAACTTCAGCAGCATTTGTTGTACCTGCTGCTAACAATGTAGTTACTGCCACTGCAACTAATTTAAGTTTCATGTGAGAAGTCCTTTTATTTATCTTTTGTATTTACCTGAGCCATTGATGAATGAGGCGCGCTTAAATGGCTCACTACTTTTAAATGACAATGCGGTACGAATTCAATAATAAGTTTCCTGTGTGTGTGACTTATTTGTCTTTATATGATCTGGATCTATATGATTGGAACTGTATGTTATCATTGTGTTTTTTAATTATTGTTCTTGGTTGGTTTGTTTTTTAATGTCTTTGTTGTTTTTTTAATATGGTTTTTTATGACTTTATTTTGGTTGGGTGGTTAGTTTTACTTTGCGGTGTTTTTTAATTGTTTTGAATGATGAATGGAAGGGTTAATTTCCTGCTCCATATGTAAGTGAATGACTTAATGGTAGGTTGGGTTGTTAGGTTGGTATTATTGAATGGTGGATTTTATGTTGAAATGAACGAAGATTGAAGTCGGTATTCAATATTAATTATTTAAAATAAATATTAATAAATTTGGCAATGGACATAAACGCATCATTAGTTGCCAGTAAAAAATATATCAGCGAATTGCGCTCTGTTGTTTCCCCTTATCATTTTGCTGAGGTGCTGAGGTGCTGAGGTGCTGAGGTGCTGAGGTGCTGAGGTGCTGAGGTGCTGAGGTGCTGAGGTGCTGAGGTGCTGAGGTGCTGAGGTGCTGCCCGTCATCACAAGCTGGAAAATGGATTGCAGTGATAATGGTTAATAATTTACTTCCGATTCGTTACGTGCTTTAGAAAAAGCGTTAATCATGTTTCTTTTAAATTAAGGTAATTTTCACTTTGTTTTTTATTTGTTGAGTTTTATTTTTGGTTTTATTATTTATGTTTATTCCTCTCTCTGTGACTGAATTCATGATCTCCAATTGCGTGTTAACTGATTCACAACGCCAATTTAAAAATGAAAATTTTTAAAGGAATGCCTTTTCTTTTTGAAATGCCATTTTTATTTTCGTGAGGCTAATCACTTCAAAATTGTTAGCTGATGGTGCTGTTGTTTTTTTATTTTCATCTAAATCAATCACTTGAGTGATTTAACTCAATCTCTTTTTATCCTGGCACGTCCTCTGCAAAAGATATGCTGAGTTCAACACAGGAGATCATTAAATGACGTATAAGATTTTGCTCCCTCAGGAAATTATGGCGGAAGGGCGCGCCTATTTAGAAAGTCGAGGCTATGAACTGATTACGGGTTCAGGAATGGAAGAGGAAGACATCATTCGAGATATTCCTGACTGTGACGGCATTATTGTGCGTCTTTCAAAAATGTCCGATCGCGTATTCGAGGCGGCTAAGAAACTCAAGGTCGTGGCCAGACACGGTGCCGGATATGACACCGTCGATCTTGAATCCGCCAAACGTCACGGTGTTGTGGTGCTGAATGCGCCCATTGCTAACAGCATGTCCGTTGCGGAGCTGGCTATTTTCTACATGCTGCACTGCTCGCGTAACTTCAGGCTGGTCGAAGAGAAGATGCTGGAGGATTACTACTGGGCTAAATTACGTACGCCAAAGGTCGAACTGGACGGCAAAACGCTTGGCTTAATTGGCGTGGGTAATATCGGCTCACGCGTCGCGCTCAAAGCCTTGCACGGTTTCAACATGAAAGTCATTGCCTACGATCCTTACAAAACCCAGGCGGAGATGCCAGAAGGTATCGAGCGTACCGACGATTTTGATCGTATTTTCCAGGAAAGCGATTTTGTCTCTCTGCATTGCCCAACCACCGCGGAAACTCTGGATTTCGTCGGCGAAAAGCAATTTGCGATGATGAAGCCAACGTCGTACTTCATTAATACCGCCCGCGGCAAGCTCGTTGATGAAAAAGCGCTGTATCACGCGCTCGCTAACCATCTTATCGCTGGTGCCGGCCTGGACGTCTTAAAGAAAGAGCCATTCGATCCGAACGATCCGATTTTTTCACTCAGTAATGTCGTTATTGGCCCACATATTGGCGCCGCCACGAAAGAAGCCACAGACAGAGCTTCACTGCATACCGCAATCGGTATCGATGAGGTTTTGTCGGGTAAAAAACCCACCTGGCCCGTTCCCGGCTTTGGAGAATAAGATGACTATTGGCAACCGTATTTATTTAAAACGTCCCGAAGGCAACCCGGATTTACTTAACGCGTACGCGCAACTGCCCGCCGCGAATATTGCTGACACCATGAATCGTATCGCCGTACTGGGTAACGGTATTCAGCGCATATCTTCGCCACAGAAACCGGTAATGGCGGGTTATGCCATTACGGTTAAAGCGCGGGCTGGCGACAACCTGATGCTTCATGCCGCACTGGATATGGCCACGGAAAATGACGTCATCGTGGTCTCCAACGAAGGCGACCGTTCCCGCGCGCTGATGGGCGAAATCATGGTGGCTTACGCCCATTACTGTAAGAAGATCGCCGGTATCGTGCTGGATGGCCCCATCCGCGATATTGATGCCTTATCGGTATTAGACTTTCCTCTGTTTGCCACGGGGTCAAATCCGGCAGGTCCGTTTAAAGAAGGTCCGGGTGAGGTTAATACGCCGATTGCCGTTGGCGGCGTTGCCGTATGTCCTGGCGATCTTATTGTTGGCGACGCAGATGGCGTGATTGTTGTTCCCCTGCGTGATGCGGAAGCTCTGCTTGTAAAAGCACAAGCCTATGCAAAATTTGACGCCAGCAAAGTCGAGGCGGCTAAAAATGGCACGGCAAATCGCGCGTGGGTGAAGAAAACGCTGGATGAGAAGGGCGTTGAATTCATCGATGACGTTTACCGTTGATCGGCTGACATAATATCCATTCGCTCAAGCCACGGAAGTGAATCTTCCGTGGTGATAAAGCAAAGGTAATCATCTATGTTCTATTTAAAACTTTTACCGATCGTTTTTTTCCCGGTTTTATTTTGGATAATACCTAACCCTGAGGCTGTGTCAGCGACCACCTGGCATATGGTCGGTATTTATCTGGCCATGCTGTGCGGTTTAGTGCTTCGCCCTTTTACTGATGCGATTATCATGCTGATTATTTTAGGCATCGCATCAATCTTTATCGATCCCCATATTCTGTTTGCCGGTTACGGCACCTCTATGGTCTGGTTTATCATCAGCGCCTTTATTATTTGCAAGGCGTTTGTGATCACGGGTCTGGGTAAACGTATCGCTTATGTTTTATTAAAGCGCTACGGCAAAAATACGCTGACGTTGGGCTATTTAATGATGGTAACGGACACGGTGCTGGCACCCGCTACCGGGTCGAATATGTCGCGCTCTGGCGGTATCGTATATCCCATCTTCAGAAATATTGCCGAGGCACTGGGCTCTAAACCGGACGACGGCAGCCGCAGAATCGGTGCTTACCTCACTATCCTGATGTATGTCGTATCGATGGGGACATCCAGCCTGTTTTTAACCGGGATGGCAACCAACGCCATTACCGTGTCGCTGGCTAACGAAATCATGAAGGTCAATCTGGACTGGATGACCTGGTTTAAAGCGGCCGTCATTCCTGCCGGATTGATCCTGCTGCTTTGCCCATGGATTCTCTATAAAGTTTATGCACCTGAACTAAAGAAGATCGATAACGTCAATGAGATTGCTGAGCAGGGGCTGAGTGAACTTGGCCCGGTGAAGCGTGAAGAGAAACTGCTGATCGTGTTCTTCATCATGGGCGTTTTGGGATGGATGACGGGCTCGGTTACTGGTATTTCTTTTATTCCCGTGGGGTTTGCCTTCCTCGCCTGCCTGCTGTTATTCAAAGTCTTAAGCTGGGAACATGTCGCCAGCGAGAAAGCGGCCTGGCAGACCTTTGTCTGGTACGGGGCTTTTTACGGCTGTGCCGTCGCGCTGTCTAAAGGCGGATTCTATGTCTTCCTGGTCGGCGTGATTAAAAACTATCTGGACCTGTCTCATCTCAGCGAATTCAGCGCAATCGGCGTGCTGATATTTATCAGTCTTGCGGTGCGTTATTTCTTTGTATCCAACAGTGCGTTTGTGGTCTCGTTCTACCCCGTACTGTTTACCCTCGGTATGACCACGCAGGCTGATCCCATGTATATCGCGCTGTCACTGGCGTTTTCGGCGGGATACGGCGCGCTCCTGACGCATTATGGTAACGGGGCTGGCGTATTTACCTTCTCCAGCGGCTATGTTCCGCAAAAGACTTTCTGGTTTTTGGGCACGATGATGGTGCTGATTAACGTCATTGTTTATTTCCTGATTGGTATCCCTTACTGGAAATTAATTGGTATTTAACCGGAGGATAAACATGAAACTGGATATGCTTATCAGGAATGGCCTGACTGTTGATCTCGATAAACACGATTATATCAGGCGGGATATTGGCATCATCGGTAACCGTATTGTTGACCTAAATGACGTCGATGGTACTGATGCTGAAACGGTGATTGATGCCGCGGGCTGTCTTGTTCTGCCCGGGCTTATCGATTTCCACGCCCACGTTTTTCACGGCGGCACGGCTATCAGCGTCAACCCGGATGTCGTTTGTTTACCCAATGGTGTAACCAGCGTGGTCGATGCCGGCAGCAGTGGCTGGGTAAATTACAGGCTGTTTCGTAATAGCGTAATTAACACCGCGACCGTAAAGATAAAAAGCTATCTCAATGTGGTCAATGTGGGCCTGTCGACGCTCGGCGGCGGGCCGACGGGTTACCTGGAAAACACCAATCCGGCGAACGTTAACCTGGAAAAAATTGAGCAGGTCTTAACTGAAAACCAGGACAACATTCTTGGCTTGAAACTGCGTTACAGCCAGGATATTGCCAAAGGAAAGCTCTACAGTAGCGATCCGTTTTTGGCGACAGTTGCTCTGGCGCGTAAACTTAATACCTCACTCTGTGTACACGTAACGGACTCACGGCTACCGGCAGATGAACTCATCCAGCATTTCAACGCGGATGATATCTATGCGCACTGTTTCCACGGCACAGGTCATACCATTCTCAACGGTCAGGGCGAGGTGTACCCGTCTGTTCTGGCGGCACAGCAACGAGGCGTAATCTTTGACTGTTCAAACGGTGTGGCGCATTTTGATTTTAACGTTGCCCGCAACGCGATGGATCTGGGGTTCTACCCGGATATCATCAGCACCGACTTAACTCAGCGCAACAGTCTGCGTACCGATAAGGTCTACAGCCTGCTACATGTCATGTCCAAATACCTTAATATGGGGATGTCGCTGTTTGAGGTTATTCGGGCGGTTACGAGCACGCCGGCCAGACTGATGAAAATGCAAGGGCAGACAGGTACGCTGGAGCCGAATGCATTTGCCGATATTTCAGTGGTAAAACTGCGCAATGAAAAAATTGTTTTCGAAGATACTCAGGGTGCCAGACTGCAAGGTGAACAGTATATCGATAACTGCGTCACAGTGAGTAATGGCCAGATCTGCTATCGACGCCTGCATTACTAATCATTAAATACTCCGCCTCGAAAGCCTTGTGATCTAAACGTAGCAAGGCTTTTTTTACTCAAGCTGGAATGACGTCTGTCAATATCTCATTCATCGTTATCCTTATACTCGATGAAATAGCGTTCGACAAAAGCGAATCTTTAATGAAGTCTAATGAAATCGTCATTTTCTCCGTTTCGAAAACCATAACCCAACGTATTTTAAATTTTCTTATTGAAAAGCAGCTTGAATTGCCAGTGTACGAGACGGGCTATTCAGAAGTATTAGATAAAGCGAATGAGATGATTCGATCAGGCACAAAAATAATTATTAGTCGTGGCGGGACTGCCGCGCTGCTTCGCAGCAATGTGACCATTCCGGTGATCGAGATAGCCCATGATTTTCATGGCATTTATCGTATTCTTAAGCAGGCAAAAAATAAATCGCAAAAGATCGCTGCGATAGGTTTTCCACAGTTTTGTAACGCGCTTAAGCATTACCAAAACATGACCAATGAAAATTTAAAAATCTGTCAGGTCTATAATCACTATGACATTGAAAGTGTCGTAAAAAATCTTGCAGAAAACAACTACAAAGTAGTCATAGGCGGCCTGACGGTTGCAGAGATGGCAAGGAAATATGACCTTAATGTTGTGATGGGTGACACGGATAATAATTCAATTGAGCAAGCCATCAATGAGGCCTTCAGTTTATTAAAATATATCCATCAGGAAAATCTGAAGCTGGATATGAGCTATTCCGCGATGAATCAGTCTCGTGAGGGCATTATGTGCATTGACCAAATGGGGGAGGTGGTGAGCATTAACAACAGAGGTAAAACCCTTTTTCAGTGTCATGCTGGCGATAAAATTTACCGTAAAGAGGCTTTCAAAGAGATTTATCGCTCAATTATCGACGAGTCAGATGTAAACGAAATGATTGTTGAACTCGACGGTGATTTTATCTGTACCTCAATAAAGCATTATACAAAGCGCCAGGATGGCTATTCCATCGTGACCGGATTCATTCAGAGCAAGAGCCAGTGGCGAAACAGTGCGGACAAAAAGAAAAAACAGCAAGGCTTTTATACCCGCTATGCTTTTGATGACATTATTGGTCATTCAGCAAGCATTAACATCGCGATTAATCAAGCGAAGCTGTGTGCGCGTCATGATGCCCCCGTCCATATTTTAGGTGATACCGGCACCGGCAAAGAACTCTTTGCGCAGAGTATTCATCATCACAGCACCAGAAAACATGGCCCCTTTATCGCCATCAACTGCGCCGCCATTCCTGAAAACCTGCTGGAAAGCGAGCTGTTCGGCTATGCCGACGGTGCCTTCACGAACGCGCGCAAAGGCGGAAAGTCCGGTGTCTTCGAGATGGCAATGAAGGGCACGGTTTTTATCGATGAGATCAGCGAAGCACCGCTCAATGTCCAGGTCAAATTACTGCGCGTCCTGCAGGAAAAGCAGTTTGTCCGTCTGGGGGGAGAGCAGCTCATTGCGGCCGACTTTCGGCTAATTACCGCCAGTAATAAAGATCTGCACAGGTTAGTGGAAAAGGGCGTTTTTCGTCAGGACCTTTACTACCGTATCAATATTCTGGCGCTCAGGCTTCCTGCGCTGGCTGAACGGGACGGCGATATTGAATTACTCGTCCGGCATTTACTCCATCAGCAGGGAAAAAACATCACCTTTACGCCAGATGCGCTGGCGGTGTTAACGCGTTACCCCTGGCCTGGTAATATCCGCGAACTACAGTCGGTCATCTACAGGCTGACCGTTTTTCACGATCGCGATGTGATCGACAAAGACGCACTGCTGCAGATC
Source organism: Pantoea allii (assembly GCF_002307475.1). Taxonomy (GTDB): domain Bacteria; phylum Pseudomonadota; class Gammaproteobacteria; order Enterobacterales; family Enterobacteriaceae; genus Pantoea; species Pantoea allii. The sequence goes on from NZ_NTMH01000053.1 coordinate 62,736, forward strand.
GCTCGCCTCGGCCATGAGGACGGCCCTGCCAGCCATCAATCTCTGCCCTGTGAGCCTGTGGCTGATGAAACGGATCTGTTAAAGAAGCAGGAAAAGCAGCTGATCAGGCGCGTCATGGCGACAACCCAGGGGGATAAGGCCAGAGCCTCAACCATGCTCGGCATCAGCCCGACAACCCTGTGGCGTAAGTTAAAAGAGTACGAGCTTAACGGCTAAACGCGGCTGACGAAGCGGCTTTGATGTAGTCAACAAATGCCCTTAACGCCGAGGACATATAATGGCGGCTGGGATAGTAAAACTGCAGGCTGGGCTGTTCGGGTAACCACGCCTCCAGCACCGGAATCAGACGACCGTCTGCCAGGTAAGGTTTAACCTGTTCGTGATAAAGATAGCCCATTCCCGCGCCGCACAGCACGGCATCAAGCTGAGAGTCCATATCATCCAGTACGATATTACCGCCCGGAAGTATCTCAAGCCTGCCTTCCGGGCCGCCGAATTCCCATTGATAAATGCGACCGCTGCCGTGACGGAACATCACACATTGATGATTAACGATGTCACGTGGGTGCGCCGGGGGCGCATGGCGGGCGAAGTAGTCCGGCGTGGCCACCACAACCAACTTAATTTTGGGGCCGACAGGAAGGGCGATCATGTCTTTTTCAACCCTGCTGCTGAGACGAATGCCTGCGTCAAAACCCTCTTTAACGATATCCACCAGCCGGTCTTCTGTGGTGATTTCCACGCGGATATCCGGGTAAAGCCGACTGAATGCTGCCACCAGCGGGATTAACACCATGCGCGAGGCCAGACGCGAGGAATTAATTTTCAGTGACCCCATTGGCGTCTGACGAAAACAGTTAGCCTCATCGAGTATCACATTGATTTCATCAACGGCCGGGCGCAAACGTTCAAACAGATTTGCACCCGCTTCCGTGAGTGCAACGCTTCGCGTCGTACGGTTGAACAACCGAATTTTCAGCCGCTGCTCCAGTTGCTTTATGGCATGGCTAACCGCCGAGGGCGACAGGCCCAGCTCGTCACCGGCCGCGCGGAAGCTTTTGTGGCGGGCGACCGCGATAAAGGTCGCGAAGTCATAAACGTTCAGTTTCATTAGTGAAAATCTCTCATTAACCCATCTCAAATCATAGGTTTCACACAGTAATGTGGCGAGCGTAATGTGAGTGCCTCAACACAAGATGAGGTGAAAGATGAAACCAGCAAACCTGTATATCGTTTGGTCACATCCCCGTGCCGATTCACTCACCGCACAGATGGTGGCGAGCCTGCGCCATCGGGCGGAACAACGGGGTGCGCATGTTAAAACGCTGGATCTCTACCGCAGTGGCTTTGATCCGGCGATGCGGGAAGAGGACGAACCAGAGTGGGAAAATCCCGCTAAATGCTACTCGCCACAAGTCCATCGCCTGTTCAACGAGCTTAACGATCGGGATGCCATTATTTTTGTCTTCCCGTTATGGTGGTACAGCTATCCCGCCATGTTAAAAGGCTATCTGGAACGCGTGTGGAACTATGGTCTGGCCTACGGTGAAAACAGCGCGTTAAAAGATAAAAAAGTACGCTGGCTGGCGCTGGTCGGCGGTTCTCAGCAAACCTTTATTAAATACGGCTGGGAGAAAAACATCACGGATTACATGATGGGCGTTACGGGCTATCTGGCGATCGGTGACGTCGAGGTTCATTTCCTCTATAACACCCTGGGGGGGGAGGAGACGATTGAGGACAGCCACTCGCATTATGAGCAACTGTTTGCACAAGCGCGGGCGGTCGTAGACAGCACCATTGGATAAAACATGGCAGGGCGATCGCTGCCCTGCAAAACGGCGTACGTGACAGCCTGGCCTGTATCGGCGGTCGGGCGTCGACAGGAGATGACCAAAATGAAAATAGCCATAGCGGGCCTGTTACTGATATCCGGCTCTGCCATTAGCGCGGTGGGCAGTTGCGATGTTATTGGTGGTGGGGCGCAGTATCAGGAGCGTCTTACGCCGGATAACGTCGCCCACTATGTCACTGTCCGCACTTTCGATGCGTTGAAACAGGCTGTCGACAGCAATCATCCCTTCATCTATATCCCGGGTGATGTCACCATCACGGTGCCGAATCAGCCACAGGCTTTGCGCATCAAAGCCGGGCAGACGCTTTTTAGCAATCGTGGTGAAAACGGCAGTCGGGGCGCTTTATTACAAACGCCATGGCTCAATGACGGACTTAATCAATATCCTGTGTATGTTGTTGAGGCTAAAGCAAGGATAACCGGGCTGCGTATTGAAGGCCCCTCTGGACAACCGAACACGCCGAATAAAACGATTGGTATCCAGTTTTTACCCGGCACCGATCATATTGATATCGACAACAATGAGATTTATCACTGGCCGTGGGCCGGGATTAGCGTAAAAACGTCCGTCGACAATAAAATTCATCACAACGTTATCCACGATAATATCCGTACCCAACTGGGCTACGGTGTGGTGGTACAAAATGGCCATGCCCAGGCCGATATCTACTGCAATACCTTTAACGCTAATCGTCATGCTATTGCCGGAAAAGGCGATGACGGTGAGGGCTATCACGCTTATGACAACCTTGTGCTCAATGGCGGAGCACGGGGCGCTTACCATCAGTTTGATATGCACAAGGGCGCGCAGGGCCACGGCGGGAAAAACATCATCATAAACAATAATCTGTTTGATTATGGCCGCAGCGGGACGTCAAACCGAGGCAGTGTTTATATTCGAGGTGTACCGACCGACGGGCCGGTTAGCGTTAACGACAATCTGTTTACCCAGCCCTGGACGGTAGGCTCGCAAACCGCAGTGGGTGGTGTGCCTGGCTCAATCCCGCCGGTTGAGGAGATTAAACGCCACAATCGTTTCAGTGTGGCGGCACATTACAGCAAAGATGCGGCCGGATTTTGTGTTGTCTCCGTGGCAGAGCACAGGATGCCGGTGAACTGTGAGTCGGTTGCTTCTGTTCTGGAGAAATAATCGATGGCGAGGCAGCACAGAAAACCGGTCATCGGTTGCTGCGGGCTACCTTGTGATGTGGCAGATGGAAACGCACTAAACGACTGAACCTCACCACCGGCGTTTCAGGTTCCTCCCCATGATATCCTGCGGAGGAACCTGTCCAGCGTCAGTCATAACAGGTTTCGGGGTCAGCGCGCACGGCCATTCATTGTGCTTCAGCCTCGGACGTTTCCGGCACAACGGCGGGTTTTTTTTTGCCTAATAAGGCCAGCGCGTGTTGCTCTCCCCACTGCTTTAACAGCCCAAGCAAAGGCGCAAGCGAAGCGCCTTCTTCGGTCATGCTGTACTCCACCTTCGGCGGAACTTCAGCATACACTTCGCGATGAATTAACCCGACGTTTTCCAGTTCCCGAAGTTGCCGCGTGAGTACCCGCGGCGTGATATCACCCAGCCGTCTTCTTAGCGCATTAAACCGCAGCGTTTCGTTTTGCAGGTGGTAAAGAATCATCCCTTTACCCTTGCCGCCAATCAGTTCCAGCGTGGCTTCAACCGGGCAGGCCACCGCATCGTAATTTTCATATCTTGGGGTTTTTACAGTATCCAAAATGTACCTATATCACCTAAATGACCGTATTTAATAAAATGCACATATGGTCTATGTTTAGCAACTGCTGATTAAGACATCCCTCTTTTAACGGAGAAAAGCATGAAAGCACTTACCCTTAAAGCACCAGGCGGCCTCAACAATATCCATGTGTCGGACATCGCCGATCCGGGCCAACCGGGCAAAGGTGAGATTCGGGTCGCTATCAAAGCCGGCTCCCTGAATTTTCACGATCTGATTGTCGCGACGGGGCAGTTTCCAACCGAAGATGGCCGCATCCTGCTGTCTGATGGTGCAGGCGTTGTTGACGCCGTTGGCGAAGGCGTTAACGATTTCCGTGTGGGCGATAGCGTGGTTTCGACGTTCTTTCCTGTCTGGCTGTCCGGCAAACCCACGGCAGACGTCGGTGGCTTCGCCCACACGCCAGGAGACGGCATTGATGGCATGGCCAGCGAATTCGTGGTGCGTTCTGAGAATGCCTTTACTCATGCCCCGAAAGGCTGGACGCACACCGAGTCAGCCACGATCACCACATCTGGCCTGACAGCCTGGCGCGCCCTGATCACCGAAGGCAAACTGCAGGCCAACGATACCGTGCTGGTGCAGGGAACGGGCGGCGTGTCCATTGCCGCCCTGCAGATCGCCAAAGCGATGGGTGCCAGGGTGATCGCCACCTCCTCATCAGATGAAAAGCTTAAGTACGTTAAAGCGCTGGGTGCCGATGAAACCATCAACTACCGCACCACCCCGAACTGGGGCGATAGCGTCCTCGCACTGACCAACGGCGTGGGCGTGGATCATGTTGTTGAGGTGGGCGGCCCGGCGACGCTGGGCGAGTCACTGAAAGCGGTCAAAATCGGTGGGCACATCACCCAAATCGGTATCATTTCCGGCGATGAAGCAACGCTGTCCATTCTGTCTGTTCTGGCGAAGCAGGTCACCATTAAAGGCGTGATCGTTGCCAGTCGTCAGGACCAGATTGACTACGTGAAGGCGCTGGAAAGCATGAACCAGAAACCGGTTATTGACCGGACGTTTAAATATGACGATATTGCCGAGGCCTTCGCCTGGCAGCAGAGCGGCTCGCATCTGGGCAAAATCTGTGTTGAGTGGTGACAGATAGATAAAGTGGGCAGGTAAGCCTTGTCATAAGAGGCGAAAACCTGCTTGTCGTCGGTCAAAAAAGGGTGCATACGCTGTGCACCCTTTTCAACAAAACCCTCTGCACAGCAAGGGGAAATGAGCGGTGTTGTCATCCAACGGCTCGAACCTTGTCTGACTTGCAGGCTCAGCCCCTCTTCATCATCTTTTAGTCATTATCATGAATATAATACGCGGCATCAGCAGGCTGAAAATCGGTCATTTCGCCTGTGGCGATGCCCGTGGCTAATGCCTGCTTGTTGTCCAGCAGCTTATGGTTATCTTCACTGTAGGTGATCTTTTCAATCTGCTCGTCAGTGAGGTGGGTGCAGGACTGATAAATCGTTTTTATCACGTTCCGGTATCTGCTGGTAAATTCGCTTTTCTCGTCCAGCATATTTTCACTGACATTGCTACGCGGCGGGTTTCCAACGGTTGGCGCATGCAGTAAGAAAATGCTGTCACCCATAACCTGCCTCTTTTGTGCGCCGCAGTAGATCATCGTCGCCGCGGATTCCACGGAGGAGGCGTTTACGGTCGTAACGGGAATGGGGGAGTTTTTAACGACCTGATAACCAATTTTCCCGGCATCAATGTCACCACCGGGACTGCTGATATAGAGCAGCACCTGCGTGGCTGATTTATAATTCTGACCGATCTCATCGAGCACGGATGAAAGCGACATCACCTTATTAAGCGTGACCGCGCCGGTAAAAAACACCTTTACGGATTTAACCGTATTTGGCGGGCGTTTGCCGTCAACGACTCTGTTGATAGCAGCCAAAGAGGGTGCACTGATCGTAATAAACAGGGCCGCTATCAAAGCGTTATATTTCATTGTTGAATCATCCCTCCGTTTTTTTCATTTCTTATCAGCCACAGGGATTTTATGCAATGCCGATTCGTTTGTTGCAGGGCTTTGTTACCCTTAAATATATTTCTCATTATTATTTATCAGGCATTTTTAATCATTAGGGTGCGAATTGATTTTCCTCGCGATAGTAATAGCGTGAATCCCGGAATACCTGATGTTTAACACTGTTTTGAATATCGCGAAACCTGTTATCAGTGAACACCTGCGCCTCTGAACGGAGTGCTGTCACCTGAAAGCAAATGGCGGCGCATGGAGGATAATCCAGCTGTCGGGTGATTGCCGGATGACCGTGAATGCGTTGACCAGGCACGTTCGACGCGCACACTGAAGGCGCTCTCAACACAAAACGCTGTCGGTGTCGGTCAGGTCATCGATTCGCGCCTTATCCTGGGTGTATTTTCGCCTGTCTGCGCTCGCGTGCAGTGAAAACATGAAGAGACCTTCGCGCGACATCACGTTTTTAGTGGCGGTGTATTGAGGCGCAAAATGAAACTGATAAGATGCCTTTTTTGGATTGTTACTGCTGCGGCAGGCAAAACCTGATTTCCTGGCCTGTGCCGGAAGTCGGGTTTTTTTGTTTCTGGGGTTCTGATGAAAATCGCCAAAATACTTAATAACAATGTGGTGGTTGTTCTGGATGAGCACGGGCGTGAGCAGGTTGTTATGGGCCGGGGGCTGGCGTTTCAGAAACGTGTGGGTGAAGCGCTGGACAAGCAGCGTGTAGAAAAGGTGTTTGCGCTGCAGAACGATGAGCTGGTTCATCGCCTCGGGGAGTTACTCAACCAGATTCCGCTGGAGGTGATGACGACCTGCGATCGCATTATCGAACGGGCAACACAACAGCTGGGGAAATTGCAGGACAGTTTGTACATCACCCTGACCGATCACTGCTACTTTGCGATTGAGCGACAGAAGAAAGGGCTGGCGATTAAGAACGTTCTGCTGTGGGATATCAAACGGCTTTATCCCAGGGAGTTTGCGTTAGGGCAGGAGGCCAGGCAAATCATTGCCAGCCGTCTTCATACCGAGCTGGACGAGGACGAAGCCGGTTTTATCGCGCTGCATCTGGTCACCGCGCAGCTCAACAGTGAAATGCCAGAAGTGATGCACGTGACGCAGGTTATGCAGGAAATCCTGCAACTGGTGAAATATCAACTGAAGCTGGATTACCAGGAAGAGTCGCTCAGTTATCAGCGCTTTGTGACGCACCTGAAATTTTTTGCTCAACGCATGTTAACGCGCACCGTGGTGCCGGATGATGATGTTTCACTGCATTCGGCAGTCAAAGACAACTATGCGAAAGCCTGGAAATGCGCGGAGAAAGTTTCACAATATCTACAGCAAAGCTATCAGCGCGAACTGACAACGGAAGAGATTATGTTTCTTGCCATTCATATCGAACGGGTAAGAAAAGAGGCGCATTAAGCCTTATTAACACAGGATTGTAACTGCATTGCGCAGGCAAAACCTGAGCGCGGCCCATGACACACAAGGGGGCCGTTCTCAGGTTTTTTTATTTTTAACAGATGCCAGCGGCATCGCTCTGAGGACATCAACATGAAATATCAACCGTTGGCCAGGGATATTCTCAGCCACGTCGGCGGCAAAGAGAACATCATCAGTCTGGTGCATTGCGCCACGCGTCTTCGCTTCCGGCTCAAAGACCATCATCAGGCGGATGTTGAAGGGCTCAAGCAGAATCCCGATATCATCATGGTGGTAGAGAGCGGTGGACAGTTTCAGGTGGTGATCGGCAACCACGTTCACGAGGTCTGGCTGGCGGTATGTGATGAAGCGGGACTCACTGACGAGACGCACGACCACAGCGATGATAAGGCTGAAAAGGGGCATTTTTTTGGCCGCCTGATTGATGTGATCTCCGCTATTTTCACGCCGTTTATCGGCATTCTTGCCGCCTCCGGTATTTTGAAAGGGCTGCTGGCTCTTGCGGTGGTGTGCGGATGGCTGACTACCGACAGCGGCACCTACAAAATCTGGTTTGCCGCCAGCGATGCGTTGTTCTTCTTTTTCCCGTTAGTGCTGGGTTATACGGCCGGTAAGAAGTTTGGCGGTAATCCTTTTATTACCCTGGTCATTGGTGGCGCGCTGACGCATCCGATGATGCTTGAGGCTTTTCACGCCAGTCAGCAAGCCGGGGCGATAAGCGAATCATTTCTTGGCATCCCGATTACCTGGTTCAACTATAGCTCCTCTGTGATTCCCATTATTCTTGCCGCATGGGTCAGCTGCTGGCTGGAAAAACAGGGCAACAGGCTGTTGCCCTCATCGATGAAAAACTTCTTCGCGCCGCTGATCTGTATTGTGGTGACCGTGCCGCTGACCTTTCTGGTTATTGGCCCGGTGGCGACGTGGCTCAGCCAGTTGCTCGCGAATGGCTATCAATGGATCTACGAACTGGCACCGTGGCTGGCCGGCGCGGCAATGGGCGCGCTATGGCAGGTTTGCGTGATTTTTGGTCTGCACTGGGGCCTGGTTCCGTTAATGATCAACAATCTGGCGGTGCTCGGTTATGACTCAATGCTTCCGATGTTACTGCCCGCCGTGATGGGCCAGGTGGGCGCCACGCTGGGGATTTTTTTACGCACCCGAGACGCTCGTCAGAAAATGCTGGCGGGATCGTCGATCATGGCCGGCATCTTCGGCATTACCGAGCCTGCGGTGTATGGCGTGAATCTGCCCTTGCGGCGTCCGTTTATCTTCGGCTGTATTGCAGGCGCGATTGGCGGAGCCATCGTGGGATTCAGCCACGCGCACGTTTATTCATTTGGCTTTGCCAATATTTTTACCATCGCGCAGATGATCCCGCCTGGTGGCGTCGATATGACGCTGTGGGGCGGCATCGTCGGTGCGCTGGTGGCATTCGTCCTGAGCGGTGTGCTGACCCTTGTGGCTGGCATGCCCAAAACGCTGGCGCCCGATCTTCCAGGCGTTCTGTCTGTCGAGAAGAACGAGGTGCTGGCACCGATGACGGGGACGGTGTTAGCTCTCGATCAGGTGCCTGATGCCACGTTCGCCAGCGGCGTGATGGGTAAAGGCGTCGCCATTATTCCAGCCGATAACCAGGTTATTGCGCCCTTTGCGGGCGAAGTCGCCTCGCTTTTCCAGACGAAACACGCCATTGGCCTGCTGAGCGATAGCGGTATTGAAGTGCTTATTCATGTCGGCATCGACACCGTCAAACTCGAAGGGAAACCTTTCACCGCCCACGTAAACGTCGGCGACAAGGTGCAACCTGGGGACATTCTGCTGACGTTTGATCGTCAGGCCATGCTTGCTGCCGGATTTGATCTGGCAACGCCCATCATTATCAGTAATAGCGACAGCTTCGACACGGTGACCGTTTTGTCCTCTTCCGCTGTGGAGGCGGGAATGCCGTTGCTGCGCGTCAGTGACCACTAACAGGAGAGTCAGATGAAAACATTTCCAGAGACATTTTTGTGGGGCGGCGCGCTTGCCGCTAACCAGGTAGAAGGCGCGTATCTCAAGGATGGTAAAGGCTTGTCCACCTCTGATGTACAACCACAAGGGGTTTTTGGCCCGGTTGTCGAACGCGTGGCGGGGGACAGCGGCATTAAAGATATCGCAATCGATTTTTATCACCGCTATCCCCAGGACATCGCGCTGTTTGCCGAAATGGGGTTTAGCTGTTTACGCGTTTCCATCGCCTGGACGCGCATTTTTCCCCATGGCGACGAGGCGCAACCTAACGAGGCGGGCCTGGCTTTTTACGATAAGTTGTTTGATGAACTGGCAGCACACAACATTACCCCTCTGGTCACGCTGTCTCATTACGAGATGCCGTGGGGGCTGGTTAAACAATGCGGCGGCTGGGGCAATCGCAAGGTCATCGGCTTTTTCGAACGTTATGCCCGTACCGTTTTTACCCGCTATCAACACAAGGTGAAGCTATGGCTGACGTTCAACGAAATCAATATGTCGCTGCATGCGCCGATGACAGGCGTGGGACTGCCGGAAACCAGCAGCAAAGCGCAGGTTTATCAGGCCATTCACCATCAGTTAGTGGCAAGCGCGTTAGCCGTTAAAGCCTGCCACGAGGTCATCGCAGACGGCAAAATTGGCAATATGCTGCTGGGTGGACTGGTGTATCCGCTCTCCAGCAAGCCCGAAGATGTTCTGAAGGCGCTGCAGGAAAACCGCACCTGGCAGTTCTTTGGAGACGTGCAGTGTCGGGGCGCGTATCCCGGCTACATGTTGCGCTATTTTCGTGAAAACGCGATTCAGCTGGATATCACCGACGCAGACCGCGATGCGCTGATGTCGACCGTGGATTTCATCTCCTTCAGTTACTACATGACCGGTTGCGTGACCACCGATGAAGAACTGAACAAACAGGCGCGGGGCAATATTCTGAGCATGGTGCCCAATCCTCATCTGAAGAGTTCAGAGTGGGGCTGGCAAATCGATCCTGTCGGCTTGCGCACCTTGTTGAATACCTTATGGGACCGCTACCAGAAACCGCTGTTTATTGTGGAAAATGGTCTGGGTGCCAAAGATACGCCGGATGCGAATGGTATGGTTCAGGATGATTACCGCATCAATTACCTCAATGACCATCTGCAGCAGGTCCGTGAGGCGATTGAAGATGGCGTAAATGTGATGGGTTATACCAGTTGGGGGCCGATCGATTTGGTGAGCGCGTCTAAGGCAGAACTGTCTAAACGTTATGGTTTTATCTATGTTGATCGCGATGATTCCGGGGCCGGGACATTGGCACGCAGTCGTAAAAAGAGCTTTTATTGGTATCAGAACGTGATTGCCTCTAAAGGTGCCTCGTTGAAAGCATAACGACCTTCAGGCTGGTTGAGGCTCATCCTTCGTGTCGCCTCAACTTGCCTGCCATTCTTCGCGCCGCTGGTGGCGAGCGTTAACCAGTAGGCCATTCTCTCTGTCGTATTATCCCGCACAGGGCCAAACCCCATTTGCGGGAAGGCTCTGCCTGCTTTTTCTCTGCGGCTTATCCCCAAGTAGCTACAAGATCACCGCCTGAAAACTCCTGCAGCGTCACATATCACAACTCGTGCAGCTACCTTTTTGTGACAAATAACACAACCTCATAACATTTGCCTGCACAGGGAAAGGTTTACCCAGATAATGATTGTACTTTGTACACCGTAGTTTTACAAGGTAAAACAATAATTGTGTCCCGGCGTAAAACCATGATAATTCTGCGAGGAACACCATGTCTGAAAAGATGCCGAATGGCGCTCTAACCTCCGAGATAGAACAGCAGACCGTAAAGCGCGTTATACGGCGGATTCTGCCGTTCCTGATCGTCTGTTATCTGATCGCGATTATCGATCGGGGCAACATCGGGATGGCAGCGTTGCAAATGAACGAGGATCTTGGCTTGTCCAGGGCGGTCTTTGGTCTGGCAAGTAGCCTGTTTTTTGTCGGGTATTTCCTGTTCGAAGTGCCCAGCAACTTAGCGATGCAAAAGATTGGCGCAAAGATTTGGATATCACGCATCATGGTGACGTGGGGCATCGTGTCCGTCTGCACCGCGTTTGTTTCAAGTGCCGAAATGCTCTATTTCCTGCGCTTTCTGCTGGGGGCTGCCGAAGCAGGATTCTTTCCCGGCGTTATCCTTTATTTAACCTACTGGATTCCGGGTAAATATCGCGCTCGCGTCATTGCCACCTTTATGGTTGCGATCCCGGCGGCAAACTTTATTGGTTCACCGATCTCGGGCGCAATATTGTCACTGGATGGATGGTTCGGATTACGCGGCTGGCACTGGCTGTTTATTTTAGAAGGCGTTCCCGCCGTGCTTTTAGGTGTCGCCGCCTTTTTCCTGTTAAGCAATCGCCCTGAAAATGCGACCTGGTTAACCGAAGAGCAGCGTAACTGGCTCAGCACCACGCTTGCGGCAGAAAATGCGAAACGCAAAGTGATTGGCCATATTTCGTTGTGGCAGCTTCTGCGCCATAAACACATCTGGGTGATGGCACTGATTTATGCGGGTGCTTCGGCTGCCGGTTCTACATTGAGCGTCTGGTCGCCACAGTTGCTCAAGTCGTTTGGGCTGGACAACTTCACCACCGGTCTGGTTAACGCCATTCCTTATGGCCTGGCGTCGGTTCTTATGATTATCTGGGGACGCAGCTCTGACCGCACGGGTGAACGCCGCTGGCATACTGCGTTAACGCTTTTCCTGATCGCGGGCGGTCTGCTGTCAGCGTTCCTCACGCAGTCGCTGGCGGGAAGCGTGGTCATTCTGTCGCTGGTGCTGATTGGTGCTTACTCCATGAAAGGGCCATTCTGGGCGCTGGCGTCGGGCTGGATGTCTTCCACCACCGCGGCGGCAGGCTTAGCCGCTATCGGCGCAATGGCGAATCTGATTGGTGGTGGCCTGATGGTTAACGTCTACGGCATTATCAATGAGCAAACCGGCAGTCATGCATTGGCGATGGTTCCACTGGCGGTACTCTGCAGTGCGGGAGGCATTGCGGTGCTGATCATGGGCCGCAAAAGCGCGGCGAAAATCGAGGTGGATCAAAGCCTGTCGACCGCAAGCAAATAGTGGGTTCGTCTGAACATCGGTAAAGCGCCTGAGGGCGCTTTTTTTATGCCAGACACGTTTACAGGGCAGATAAAGGGCGAGAGGAGGGCGCAGTTGTGTTTAATGTCAAACAAGGAGAGTGTTTAAAGACGTGAAGTGATTACAGGTTATGAATGTCCGCTGTGAGCGAAAAGCGGACGTTCGCTTTCGGGTAACCTAATTCATATGCCAGAGGATCTCTAAAAGATAATGGATCGTTTAAGCGGGGCACTTACACTTCCATCTGTTGTCGCCGAACAGCAGATGGCATCTCGATCACAGCAGTCAAGGCTGAACACCGCCCGCCCAACTTCCCGATTCCAGCAGCGGATTTCGAAGCTATCTGAACACCAGCGCGTATCCAGCTTAAGTGTCACGACGTTGCCGGTATGACAGCGCTCTGGCTTTTTATGGCTAGATTTTGCCAGCAACAGGTTATTCGCCCGCATGATCCGGTAAATACGTTTGGGGTTAACCCGCCAGCTTTGTTCCTTCAGAGCACGATTGAGGTGTGCAGTCACGCGCCGATAGCCGTTTGTCGCCCGCTCGCTGCATATCTGGCGGATAAGCGGTAACACTCGGGCGTCACCATCTTTGCCATAGCGGGCTGACCGGTGATAGCGCTTCTTCCGCAACCGTTCATAAAGATTCGAACGTGATACACAGACCACTTCCCCTATTCGGATGATGGGGTATCGTCCGGTGGTAGCAATGGCATACGCGATATCAACTTTTTTACCTGGGCTATCTCAGCGCGTCCCGAAGGATTTCGGCTTCCATCGTTTTGCGTCCCAGCATTTGTTCAGGCTGTTTGACTTTTTTCTCCAGCGCTTTGACTCCGGAGACGCTGACCACCTCGTTGCCTGCGGCGATCGCAGACTTCCCATCATCGTTCATGAGCCGTTTCCATTTAAAAAGAAGACTGGGTTTGATGCCATATTGCCGGGCAACGAGTGAGACGGTGTATCCGGGCTGCATGACGAGCGCAAGAAAACGGGCTTTATCTTCGGGAGTATAACGACGGCGCTTTTGCTCGCCAGTGATCACTTCGATTCTTTGCACAGGACACTCCTTAAAGATAGCTCTATGAATATGCCTTACTGGTAAGTGTCCGGTTTAAACGGGGGCTAATACAAATTGTGATATACCTACACTAAATACAGTAGGTTTTCAGACTATCTTCTATTGAGTATGATGTTTAAGTAATCAAACCACAGGGATTGAACGATGAGCATACTCTCTCTGCGCGGAGTGCGCAGTTATTCCCACGATGAAACGGTTCAGATTGATATCAGCAACTATGTCACCCTGATTTACGGCCAGAACGGAGCTGGCAAATCAACGATATCCGGGTATTTTTACCCACAGAATGGCAATGAGTACGGACAGTGCAGCCTTCATCCTCCGCTGGATATGCGAAATCTCGTATTCAACCATCAGTTTGTAGAAGATCTGTTTAACAGCCAGGCTGTTCAGCCCGGTATTTTTACGCTCAGTGAAGAAAATACCACCATTGCTGGTGAAATCCTGCTGCTTGAAGCAGATGCCAACGCTCAGCGTGATTTACAGCAGGCTAATAGCGCTTCTCTGCAGAAAAATGACGCTGATCAGCGAAAAGTTCGCGGCGATTGTGCCAATCAAATTTTTAGCAGCTCTGCAGAGATACGTTCATCTGCTGCTGGCGACCTAATGGTCGGTGCCAAGCGCACCGACACTCTGTACCAAAAAATCATGTCATCACCTGACACTGCTGTTACGAGCACGGAGTTGCTATGTGAAGAACTGAAGCGTCTGGAAGACAGTAAGGGCAACCTTATTGCACCTGTCGATGATTTTCCTTACTTCGTTTTCACTGAAGAGGAGCTTACCCTACTGGAGGAACCTCTAGTCCCAGCGGGTGACAGTGTTTTGGCTGCCGCCGTAAGGCGCCTCAGCAACAGTGACTGGATAGCACGTGGAGCCGAGTGGTTTGACGGCGACATTTGTCCATTTTGCCAGTCCCCTGTAGACGGGGAACATCTCCGACAGGAAATTACCGCATTATTTGACCTCTCATGGGAAACGGCAATGAGCGCGCTTCGACAGCTTGAAAAGCGGCACGCTGAATGGAAAAGCTACTTTGAGCAATTTAGAGAGACGGTGACTACCTGCCCATTAGTAAACGCTGACTCCCCGGTGCTTGCCCGGCTATCTGAACTTGAGCAAACAGGGCTAATAAATCAGAATGCGGTTTCACAAAAAATTGCAGAACCTTCGGTATGTATTCACCCGCAGCTGACTCTTGATGAATCACAAAGTCTTCAGCAGGCGATTGCGGCACTGAACATGGAAATCAGTGAAAACAATCGACTCGCAAAAAATTATGCGGCAGAGCGGACATCCCTAACAGATCGTGTTTATGCTCACATTCGCCACCTGTCTTCAGACGCCATTGAGGAACAGCGCACAGAACTGAAAGCACTGCAGGATTACAGGCAAACTCTTGAAGTTAAATCAGTAGAACTCAGAGAAAATATCGCTACAGCTGAAAAACAAATCGCCGCTAAATACTCCAGCACAGTCAACATCAACAGCACCATACAGAACATTAATAACGCGCTGACTTCGATGGGTATAGATAGCTTCCATATCGTACCGTGCGAAGAGGGAATTGAGTCATACCGGCTCAGCAGAGCCGGAGAAAGCACCGATCGCCCGGTGTTCCAGACTCTGAGCGAAGGTGAAAAAACGCTGATTGCTTTCCTGTATTTTATCGAAACGTGTAAGGGCAGAAACAGCCGCACACAATCCGATAACCGGCCAAGCCTTATCGTAATTGATGACCCAATCTCCAGTCTGTCCCAGAATTATATATTTGAAGTGGCTGCGCTAATCCAGCATGAAATTATTAAATCTGATCGCGCCGCTAAGGTGGTGCTGCTTACACACAGTTTATTCTTCTTCCAGGAGCTTCTTCTCTCAAGCGGAAGCAGGCCGGCAGGAAAAAAGCCAGCAGACTGGCAGCTATATCGCATTGCTAAAAACCGGCACAGCACCGTCAGTGTTATATCGGATAAAGAATTACTTAATGACTATCAGGCACTGTGGTATGTGTTGCGCAAGGCCAGCAACGATGTGTCTTCCGGCGTCATTATTCCAAACGTTATGCGCCAGATCCTTGAACATTATTTTAGTTTTTCAGGGAAAAATGAGCGTCTCTACAAAGCTCTTGATACGCTGGCAGCAGAAAATCGCGATCCCAGATTTAACGCCTTCTATCGTTTTATCAATCGCCATTCGCACGCAGACAGCCGTAATATTCGCCTTCATGAAGAGGCATCTGCAGACATGTATATTGATATGTTTAAACGAGTGTTTGTAATGACTGAGGATCTTGAACACTACGATATGATGATGACTGAAACCTGAGGGTGCTACCACCACCGGGGACATGACATTAACGATTAGGGAGGGAGCGCGTGTGCATGCACACGTCCTCCCAGCGGCCTAAACGAAAACGCTGGTACTGACGTACCAGAACGGTTTTCTGTTTCATACCGGACTCCTTCTACGGCGCCGGTTTACCACCGGCCAGCCCCGTACACCTCGTACGAGCATGACTAACGTGCAGGGATAAAAGGTGCCCGGAGTGGTAGCATCAAGATAGTAGTTGTTATTACTATAACGTACAACCTCTTTATAGAATAGCGGCACCTGCGATGGTGGCCTCCTGGGCTATTTCGATAATGGTCATCTTAGCTCCCCCGGGGTTGCCAGGTCGTCATCTCGGCTAACCGGCTATGCCGGACAGCGTTAAGTTCCGGATCTTCCGAGCATGGTTTCTAAGCAAATGATTGATGCAGTAGACAGTTGTTTAATATAAGAAGGTCAATTATTCATTGAAATTGTCGGGTTCAATCCTTGTAAACTACTTTACGGATAAGGTTAAAAGTGCGCTTAAAAGAAGAAATAGTAAGAGAAGGTGAGCTTTGGCTTCCGGGAGATAAAAGAAAATTTCGTAACCGGGAAGGTTTTTATTCGTGAAAATAAAAAATTATTTTAGAAATTAATGGTTCATTTCGCGATGTGTATTTTTTATGGCGTCGGGTGGAAGTCGTCGTTTAAATGGCTTCATTGAGCGGGAAGTGCTGGTTACACTTGATGGGTGCTTTTATAAAACATTCAATCTAACGGAAAGGATTGGTAAGAAATTAATTATTCATATGCATATGGCATTCTTAGGGTTTGCCTATATGGATGGTGAGGATGTACTTTTTGATTCGTTGACTTTAAGAACTGTAGTGGTCAACAAAAGCCGGCCTGACTTCAATCCGTGATTCGCGGACTACCATACATTGGACAGAATAACTATTGTGTCCAAGTGGGCCAGGTTTAAAGCGATGGGGGCCGTCTGACAGGAGTCTAACGGCCGCACATGCACACTGATTCTGCCGAAGGCTTCAGTAACCTCTGAAACTATGGAGCTTAGAAGAAAGCTCGTCATTCTTGCGTATAAAATTCATTATATATTCTTCGGTTATTATTTCTTGTGTTCCGCTGTTTTTATGTTTGGTTGCTAAAATTTGGTCATCATTTTCCGATGACATAGCTTCAGTTGCGGTTATTCTGAAACTATGTATTATTCTATTCCGGATTTCGACAAGTTCTTCGAAGAGGTTGGCAATGCTATCATTCGAGGCTTTCGTAATGGTTTCTTTAATTGGCTTTGAAAGGCGGCCAGATGTTCTGTCTGTTAATTCAAACCAGTTATAGGTTTTATCATTATCAATATGCAGGATGTTCTCGATAATGAATCCATTATTGGAATTAAAAACGCAAACAGCAGTTCCAATTAACTCTCTGTATTTTTTTGAGGGGACTGATTGATGTGAATAATCTTCATACATGACACTAACTCCTTCTGTGTGGTTATTTTATTCAGCCTATCAAGAAATGATCTCATACTGCCAGTGAAAAGAATTTCCCAGCCGTCCGGAAACCGAACAGCAGCATCGCTGCCAGATCATGCGCAGTCAGTAGATCCGGAAAGAATAACCTGAGCGTCCAATATGGGGTGGTAAGAACGTTGAAGAATAGATTTACCAGCGGTTCAGTAACCGATTACGCGTCCGTCCGAAAGTTATGCCAGCACTTTTCATTCTGTCCGTAGAGTTGGTGCAACCAGGATGCCAGCACTGGACAGAATAACTTGAACGTCCGCTCCTGGCACAAAGCGGACGTCAAGATGATAGAGACATGGAAGTTCTGCCATAATGAACATAACAACCCTGTTGCGCCTGTAACGGAAAAGCCCGCTATGCGGGCTTTTCCGTTACAAAATACCTCGACGTCGTAATTCAGCTTCAATAGCGTTACAAGCGTTGCGTAAGATCTTCGTGTTGTAGTATCTGCCCAACTTTGCTCTGTTGATTTCGTCAAGTAAGTCATTGTTATGGTCTAACGTCTTCAGTAGGTATAGCGTTTCTCTGTCCATTTGCAGGGTATCCTTTTTGAGGTGATGAGTTTATTGCTCACCAGTATTTATCCCCCCCGAAACCTCTTACCCAGAAAGAGCGTAAAAACAACAGTTTTCACATCCCCATAGGCGCCGCGTTGACCTGGTTACCGATGATTTTTATAATCTACATAACCGATATTTACCCAAAAAAATACTATAAAAAAACCATAATTTATAACAACTTATATAATATTTGACGAAAAATAACGAATAGTATAATCTTAAAAAACAACCCATCAAAGGAGCGCTGTAAATGGCTGATGAAACAGTAAATAATGGTTCCTCAGGTCTTTTTGATGACTTAAAAAAGGAAATGAATAACTTTCTTGACAAAGGTTTTGAAATTCTGGAATCAGAGCAGTCGAAAGTGAATAAAGCACTATTCGATGCACTCTCTCCTGAGCAGCGTGATGCATTTTGCCAGTCGTTAAGCGAGCAAAATGTAAAATCTAAGCGCATTGAAAAGATCACGGGTAAAAGCCAATCCACCGTGAATCGTCACCTTAACGGTAAGCGCTAAGGTAACGAATGCAACACGGCATCTAAGTGATGAGCCTACCTATCTGGCTATTGATTGCCGTAATGTCCTTAACGATAGCCATGCTTGCTGATAAGTAAAAAAATCCCGCTTTAGCGGGATTTTTTTAGATGTTTACTGCTTTTTTGCAATTTTTAAAGGTAGTCGCGTGC
Organism: Pantoea allii; assembly: GCF_002307475.1. GTDB lineage: Bacteria > Pseudomonadota > Gammaproteobacteria > Enterobacterales > Enterobacteriaceae > Pantoea > Pantoea allii. The sequence goes on from NZ_NTMH01000053.1 coordinate 81,108, forward strand.
ATTTTCCCGTAATAATCCTGCCTTTCATCATCCCACGCCCACGAAATAAGGTAGGCATCCGGTGAACCGGTAACAGTCCTGATTCGACGGGTAAGACCTGACCATACCCCTGTCAGGTCAGATATATCCACTTCAAGTTCAGAAGCCAGATCTTCGCACCAGAATCCGTTTGAAGCATCGCTATGCTCAAGAATAACCTTCAGTACAGAACGAGATTTGCTACTCAGACCACGCACAAGCTTTTCGGATTGCAGGGATGATAGATCGGTTGGTCCCTCACCGTTATCGTCAAAAATATCTTCGTCAATCCCTTCCGTGATAACTGCCATCACCTCGCTGCGTGCACTAGCCGAAAGCTTTTGCAAATCAGCTAGTGACAAAAATACTCCGCTCATGTCTTCACTCCATCCAGTTAAACTAGACTAAGACTAGCACAGACTAAGCACTAAACAACACTAAAAATTATTAGAGTCTAAGATAAGCATCATCTAACCAAGTTTTATCACAAATCGTTTTTTGCTTGTTCAGTAATTTCTCTTAAGGGATATATAAAAAACCGACTCACAGCTTCACTGTGATTTAACATAAGACTACAGTGACGAATTAAGCCCGTAGCTCCTCGTAAGATACGATCAAGCGTTCCTAGTTCAGGCACCTGAGTAAGTAATTCCGCCATTACAACCGGCCCTACCCCATTAACCTCCCTCAGCAATTTCAATTTCTCTTTCAGCATGGGCATTTTACCGATTCTTTCAGCGATGAGTGCGTCGATGCGCTTGATTTCTGATGTCAGCCATTGAATATGACGGCGTATATTGGACCTGATTTCCTGATCTGCCTGCGCTTCAAGACGATTTGTTTCCATAGTGCGACTGACAACAAGCTGACGTCGGCGGCTGACCATTGCTTTAAGCCTCAAGAGCTCGCTGTCACACTTCTGTCTGACCGGCGGCTCCATTCGCATGCCGTACTCGCGAATAACCCTGGCATCCTGAACATCAGTTTTTGATCTGAGTCCCATAGCACGGCTGAAGTTCTTTATCAGGCGGGGATTAACCACAGCAACGGCAAAACCATTGAGCTCCAGTACATCTACAAGTGCTCTGTGGTAGTTACCCGTCCCGTTGCTTCAATAACAAAAGGCTGACCTGTTGTTTTCTCACTGAATCCAGGTTCAACAGTTCATCAAAACCTTTAGCCGAGTTTTCAAAATGAAATGTGTCAGAGTTCTCACTGATACACACATCAAAGCTCTTCTTGGCTATATCAATACCTATAACTGTTTTCATGTTCATTTCAGTTCTCCCGGTCTTGCAAAATTCGGGCTAGTATTAACCGCCCAGGCAGTTGTTCGGGCTGCTTATGAAAAAAATGCTGCGCGGTCCGGCTCCCCCTCTGGCTTCAAAACCCAGCAGGACGGTCGTGCTGCAGCATCGTGTAGCCAGTCTAAACAGGCTTTATGAACATACAAGAAGGAAAGGAAAGAGGCGCCCGAAGAGCCTTGTTTTTCTTATAAAAGATAAGTTGCCGATTGCGCTACGTTTTACGGTAAGGATCGTTGATTAACGCCACGGTGGCGGCACCTGTCATTAACACAGCGGACACCGCCAGCAGCGCCCACATAAATCCTCCGCTTGTCTGGCGTACATAGCCAATAAGAGAAGGCCCGACAAAGCCGCCCAGATTTCCGACAGAGACAATCATCGCTAAACCCCCTGCGGCGGCGCTTCCTGTGAGAAAGCCTGAAGGCAATGCCCAGAACGATGCCTGAAAAGCCAGAATGCCGCTCACGGTAAAGCACAGTGCAAGCATCTTCACCACGGGTTCATCCACCACGGCGCTGCAGGCCAGCGCGATGGCGGCGATCACCAGCGCAGCGCTGATCCAGCGAATGCGGTGGCCGGATGCATTTGCCCGCTGCGCCCAGAACAGCATGCTTAACGCGCCGCAGACGTAAGGTAATGCGGTCAGGAAGCCGGTCGCGGTATGGCTAACGCCAATCTGCTTGATGATCTGCGGCATCCACAAGCCGACACCGATAGAACCCACAATGCCGCAAAAGTTAATGAAAGCCAGCAGGTAGAGTAGCGGATTACGCAGTGCATCACGCAGGCTGGAACCGTGCGCCTTTTCTATCTGCTGTTGCTCGTCTGCCAGTCGCCTGCTCAGCAACGTTTTTTCCGTATCGCTTAGCCAGTTTGCTTTTGCTGGGCGGTCATGCAAAAAGAACAAGCATATTATGCCCAGGATAACGGCCGGAAAACCTTCCAGCAGCAACAGCCACTGCCAGTTACGGATATGTTCGTGTCCGGTGATTTGCATCAGCATGCCGGATAAGGGCGCGCCGATGATGTTTGCCACGGGAATCCCGACCAAAAACGCCGCCGTAATTTTTGCGCGCCAGCTTCCGGGAAACCAGTAGGTGAAGAACAGGTAAATACCGGGTGTGAATCCTGCTTCGGCCACGCCCAGACAGAAACGGGCAAAGGCAAAACTGGCAGGGCCAGTGACGAAGGCGGTCGCCATGGAGATGATGCCCCACGAAATCATGATGCGGGCGATCCAGATACGGGCCCCTACTTTTTGCATGATCAGGTTACTGGGCACTTCAAACAGGAAATAGCCGATGAAAAACATCCCGGCCCCAAACCCAAACTGTTCAGCCGTGATGCCCAGATCGGCGTTCATGCCCAGTGCGGCGAAGCTGACATTGGTGCGATCCAGATAACTCACGACATAACAGAGGAAGATAAAGGGCAGGATACGG
>NZ_NTMH01000054.1 GCF_002307475.1 Pantoea allii
TAACTCGCTTTGTTCAAAATCTGTTTGATTCATTTCTTCACGAGATGCGGACACGGCTTGCGGCTCAACAGGTGAGCCGGCGCTTGCAGAATGCAGATTCATGGTTGCCTCCGCTGCGTTCAGGAAACGCAGAGTTGTTCTCAGAGAAAAGCAGTGGAAAGGAAGGGCAGTGGGTGGCCTGGTGTTTTCATTGAACAGGTAAGAATGCTGCCGCTGACGGATTCGGTAATAAACAGCTGCTGTAAATTTTCTCCACCAAAACAGAGATTAGTGGTGGAGCGTCCGGCGGGGCTGGTGAGGATTTCTGCAGGCTCAGCCAGATCGTTGAGCAGCCAGACGCGGCCCAGGCCCGGATTGGCAATCAGCAGCTCGCCGCGCGCGTTCATCGCTAACCCGTCGGGACCGCTGGGTCCGTGCGAGGTAAAATATTGACCGACCTTGCTGATCGAACCCTCTCGCTGAAGCGGCACGCGCCAGATTGAGTTACCGCGCGTCATGGCGACATACAGCACCTTTTCATCTGGCGACAGAACCAGCCCGTTTGGGCTGGGGCAGTTATCCAGCAGGATATCCAGTCGGCCGTCCTGGCTGAGCCGGTAAACCCGTCCGGTGGGATCGTGCAGCCCGGTTTGCCCTTGATCGGTGAAGTAAAGATTCCCGCGACTGTCAGGCGTTAAATCGTTAACGCCACGAAAACTCTCGCTATTGCGGCGCGACAGCCAGGGGGTGATCGTTTGCGTTTTAAGACAAAGCTTCATTAACCCGTGACGATAATCCGTAATCAGAAGCGTATCCGGGTCGGTGAGTTTCATGCCGTTGGGTTCGCCGTCGTACTGCATGACGATCTCCCAGTTGCCTGCCATATCGACCCGGAATATCCGGCCAAAGGGGATGTCGGTCAGGTACAGACAGCCCGAAGGATGCCAGACCGGCCCTTCCAGAAACGAATCGGTAAGCTGGCCGCCGCGATTGGCGGCAGCCCAGGTATTGTTGCTGTCGGGGACGCGGAAACGGTCAGGCAGCCGGGTGAAAATCGTTGTCTGCCTGACTTCCGCTGTTGTCAGGCACATCATACGGTGGCTTCCTTTTGCGCTAAGACCTTGAGCAGATTGGTCACGGAGGCGGTGCCCATTTTCACATAAGAGTTATCGCTTACGCCGCCGATGTGCGGGGTAATGATGACGTTTTCGACAGACTGCCAGATGTGCGGCGCAGTAAGAGGTTCAACGGTGAAACTGTCCAGGGCGGCGCCACGGAGTCTGCCGCTCTTAAGGGCCCGAATCAGGGCATCATCATCAATCAGTCCGCCACGTGCGGTGTTGATCAGAACGGCGCCGGGTTTGAACTGGGCCAGCGCCTGTTCATTAATCATCTTGCTATTTTGCGCGGTAAGGGGACAGTGCAGCGACACAATATCTGCGCGTGCATACAGCGTGGCTAAATCATCCACCTGCTCACAGCCCGCGGGCAAGGTTTTCGCCCAGGGATCGTAAGCAATAACCTGCATGCCAAACACGCGACCAATATCCGCCACCCGGCCGCCAATCGCGCCCAGCCCGACGAGCCCGAGCGTCCGACCTTCCAGTTCAAGTGACTTGTGGGTGGATTTATCCCAGTGTCCCTCACGCATCCGGCGATCCAGCGGGAGCAGGGATTTTGTGCAGGCCAGAATCAGTGCCCAGGTATGTTCAGCCACCGCCGCCGCATTGGCGCCTGGCGCAGACTGGACGCTGATGTTGCGTTCGCCCGCCGCATCTTGATCAATGACGTCAATGCCGCTGCCATGCTTGGAGATCACGCGCAGCGCAGGCGCGGCATCCATAATGCGTGCGTTGATTTTTCCATAGCGCACCACGATCCCAACGGGATTATACTGCTGGCACAGCGTGAATAAGTCGTCTTCAGACGGCTTACTGCCCGCAAAAACCACCTCATAATTGTCCAGCATCGCGAGCGCGGCGGGGGCAAGATCTTCGCCAGTTACGATGACGGTGTCCTGTTTGCGCATCAGAGTTCCTCCCCTTCCGCTAACATGCCAGCTGCACGCAGTGCACCGTTCAGCCAGCCCGGTCTTTTGTCCCCCGCTTTGATCGCGGCAATACGACGGGTTTCCATATCCAGCTTTTTCGCCGCGAGTGCTAATACTATTTCAACGTCGTCGCGCGGCACGACCACCACGCCATCGATATCCCCGACTACCAGATCGCCCGCGTTAATCGTGGCACCGGCAACGGAAACGGGATAATTCACGCGCCCGGGAATCGACTTGGTTGGGCCACAAGGGTTAAGGCCTGCGGAAAAAACAGGGTAGGTGTGCGTGCTGAGTGCATCGGCATCCCTGACTGCGCCATCGATGATGATGCCAGCAATGCCTGACGCTTCGGCCTGGGTTGCCATAATCTCGCCCAATAGCGCGCAGCTGATATCACCTTTACCATCAACCACGATGACGTCACCAGGTTTGGCAACCGCCAGCGCAGCATGGATCGCCAGGTTATCACCGGGACGAACCTCGACGGTCACTGCCGGACCCGCCACTTTCATATGTGCACCCAACGGCTTGATGCGGCCATGAAGTGTGCCCCTTCTGCCTGCCACATCAGCAATAATCGCGGCCTGAAATTCAGCCGCGCGTCTGACATAATCAGCGCTGACTCGCGTAACTTCACGGTTAATCATGGGTTTTTCATTAGCGGACATAGCGTACCTCATAGGTTGTTTTACACAGTAAAACCAGGTTGTACATTATGAAACCACTATATCGGTGATACTGACGATGACGCCAGTGTTGCGAGCTTGTTTGTGATGTAAACAAGATGTGACTCACAGTTTCGGGTACACTCGGTTCCAGCAAAAATCAGGAGAAGCAAAATGGGAAATGAAGGCGTTAATGCTGTAGAGAAGGCACTGGCCTTGCTGGACTGTTTTAAGCCAGGCGAAGAGAGTCTGTCACTCACGGCGTTGTCACAGCTTTCGGGTTACCATAAAACCACCGTTTATCGCCTGATGAATTCGCTGGAACGCATGAGTTATGTGGTCAGAAGGGAGAATGGCATTTATACCCTGGGGCCAAGGTTGCTGTATCTGGGCAAGCTGTATGAACAGTCGTTTCATCTGGCCAGCGTGGTTCAGCCCGAGCTGCAGTCGCTGGCCTCGGCAACAAACGAAAGCGCCAGCTGGTATGTGATTGATAACGGCCAGCGTCTTTGTGTCTTCCGTGCGGAGTCGTCGGACGGTTTGCGCCATACGCGACTGCCTGGCTCGCTTTATCCGCTGGATAACTCGGCGATTAGCCAGGTGCTGCGTCACTGGGGAATGGGCGAAAGCTTGTTTACTGACGTGCCCGATTTACCGCTCTATACCTCAGGCGCGCGCGATCCGCATACTGCCGCCTTTGCCATCCCGGTGTTTGGCGAAGGGGATAAATTAACGGCAGCCCTTGCGCTGACGGGGCCATCGTCACGATTAACCCTGGATCGTAAAGCGGCAGGGCTGGGCGACCTGATGCGGGACAGTGCGGCCAGACTGTCGGCCCAACTGGGCGCGAGAAAACCTTTCTGTGATTTCGTTTATGCACGTAGCGCGTGAAAAGCGTACGGCAAAAAACACGCATTCTGTAGGCCCACATTAGCGCAGACGCGGCTGACAGGCGGATGGTTGCCCGACATGAGCGTGACAGGGCCGGGGAACACCGCCGGCGTTCATGCTCAGTGCACAGGATTAACGGTAGTAAACCGCAATATGTTGCCCCGCCACGGTTTCAACCGCGACAGGTATTTCAAAAAGGCGTTCGATCAGATCGGGTTTCATCATTTCAGCGGGGGTGCCTCTGAAAAAAACCTCACCCTTTTTCATGGCGATAATATGGTCTGAATAGGTCGAGGCGAAGTTAATATCATGGATGACCAGGATAATGGATTTTCCCAGCTCGTCAGCGGCGCGCCGTAACTGCTTCATCATGGTGACGCTGTGTTTCATATCAAGATTATTCAGCGGCTCATCCAGCAGAACGTATTTGGTATTTTGACACAGCACCATGGCGACAAAGGCGCGCTGCCGCTGTCCTCCGGACAGTTCATCAAGATACCGCTCGGCCAGTGGCAGTAAATCCAGAAAATATAATGCCTGATGAATATGATGCTTATCGTTTTCCGTTATGCGCCCTTTTGAATAGGGATAGCGGCCAAAACTCACCAGATCGTAAACCGTGAGTCGGCTGGTAAAATGATTATCCTGCCGCAGGACTGACATGATTTTCGCCAGCTTCTCGCTGTGCGTTTCATTGACGACCAGCGAGTCGATCCTGACCTCGCCACTGTCGGGCATCATCAGGCGGCTAATGACTGACAGTAATGTGGATTTACCGGCCCCATTAGGCCCGATGATTGAGGTGATACCGGATGAGGGCAGGGTTTCATTAATGTTTTTAAGGACAGATAAGGGTCCGTACGCTTTATTAACATTTGCAACTTCAATCACGTCGCCACCTTTTTCAGAACCAGATAAATAAAGAGCCCACCGCCAAAGAATTCAATAATAACGGACAGCGTTCCCGCCATGTTGAACAACTGCTCCAGGAGCAACTGTCCGCCCGTCAGCATAATGATGCCAATAAGAATCGCCCCCGGTAGCAAATAACCATGACGCCAGGAGCCCACCACCGGCCAGGCAAGGTTAACCACCAACAGTCCCAGAAACGTCATCGGCCCGACCAGCGCGGTTGAAATCGCCACCAGCAGCGAAATCAGCAGCAGCAGGCCGGTCACATAATGTTGATAGGGCACGCCCAGTGCCGTCGCGCTATTGCGCCCTAGCGCAATGACGTCAAGGCGATGCCGAAGCCGCCAGACGATAACGGTGATCGCAACAATCATCATGGCTGAAATGGCCAGTACCTCAGCATCAGCATGGGTAAAGGTGGCAAACATCCGGCTTTGCAGCACGGCAAATTCGCCAGGTGACAGTAAGCGCTGCATCAGACCGGAAAGGCTGCGAAACAGCGTGCCGAACACCAGGCCAGTTAACAATACCCGGTGAAGATCCAGCCCACTGCGGTTGAATAACCAGCGGTAGAGCAGCGTAGCAAAGATCATTAACAGCGCCGTTTCGCCAAGAAACTGCACCACGCTGCCCATCTGACTCAGTTGCGAAAGCTGAATAAAAAACACCAACAGGGTTTGGAGAAAGACAAAGAGTGACTCAAGCCCCATCACCGACGGCGACAGAATGCGGTTTTGCGTAATGGTCTGGAAAAGCAGCGTGCTGATTCCGGATGCAAAGGCGACCAGTACGATGGTTAATAAAATCTGCCCTCGGTGTTTCAGTATGTAGCTGATATTTCCCTGCAGATGCAGTGTCATAAAGACCAGGGATAATACGACCGCAAGCAGCGCCAATATCCACAACCGCTTCACAGGCGATTGTGCCGCTCTCGGGGCGTGGGACGGTTGCAACAGGTCAGTTGGCATAGCGCTTTCCCCTGATAATCAGCACCAGAAAAACGGCTGCGCCCAGCACGCCGAGTAAGGCGCTGACCGGAATTTCAAAGGGATAAATAATCAGCCGTCCCAGGATATCGCAGCTCAATACCAACATGGCGCCTGTCATGGCGACCCAGGGCACGGTTCGTCGCAAATTATCGCCAAAAATCATGCTGACAATATTCGGGACGATCAATCCCAGGAAAGGTAAAACACCGACCACAACGATAACCACGCCGCTGGCGATGGCGATCATGGCCATGCCCGTTAACTGAATCTTGCGGTAGTTAAGCCCGACGTTAACAGAAAAATCATGGCCCAGGCCGGCCACCGTGAACCGATCGGCAATGAAGGCCGCCAGCAGGGTAATCAGCCCGACAATCCAGAGCAGCTCATAGCGTCCCTGCATCACGCTGGAAAAGTCACCGGATTCCCAACTGCCCAGGGATTGCAGGATATCAAACTGCATCCCCAAAAATGTCGTCACGGAACTGAAAACAGCCCCCAGCATGATGCCTGTAAGCGGCACGATAAAAGCGCTTTTCTGACGGATGTGTTGAATGAGCAGCATAAACAGCACCGTGCCAGCCAGGGCAAACAGGGACGCGATGCACATTTTGACGATGACGGGCGCGGCGGGATACCAGACCATCACCAGCAAAAGCCCCAGGCTTGCGGATTGCGTGGTGCCCACGACCGAAGGCTCAACAAAGCGGTTTTGCGTCAGCATCTGCATGATCTGGCCCGCGACACTCATCGCACTACCGGCCAGCACCAGCGCGACGGTACGCGGAAAGCGGCTGATAAACAGAATGTCCCGCATCTCTGCATCTTGCCACAGGTCGATTAATGACACGCGGGTTACGCCCGTCACTAAGCTCAGAATAACCAGCGCAGCCAGCAGGCCCAGGCTGACAAGATAAGCCCCGTATTTCATTCAGGGCTGGTTCCCGGCCGCGATCAGGTGCTGCCTGATCTGCTTCATCATGAGGCTGTAGCTCTGGATTCCACCGGCAATATACAGCGAGGCGGAATCCAGATAGATAATTTGCTGCTTTTTCCAGGCGGTGGTGCGGCGCACCAGCGGATTATCCAGTACCTGGCGGGCCGACAGGCCTTCTTTGCTGCCGATGGCGCTGTCACGATCCAGAACGAACAGCCAGTCGGGGTTGGCCTGCATGATCAGCTCGGGTGAAATGGCATTGCCATGTTTACTGGCGTTTGGCATAGCGAGTGCAGGTTTGAACTGCAGCACATCAAAAATAAAACCAAAGCGGGAGTGCGGCGTGTAGGCGCTGAGTTTGCCTCCGTTTACCATTAACATCATGGCGCTGCCCGACTGAGCGGCGGCGGTGCGAAGGTCTGCAATTTGTGCATTAAAGGCGCTTAAAACGGCCTTTGCCTGCGCCTGTTTACCAAAGATCTCCCCCAGTTGCGTAGTACGCTGTGTCAGACTTGCCATGACATTGTTCGGGTCAAGATCCAGCGAAACGGTTGGGGCGATATCGCTGAGTTTGGTGTAGGCCGCAAGGGCTCTGCCACCCGCAACGATCACATCCGGCCCGGCAGCGCTTAAGGCTTCATAGTTTGGCTCAAACAGCGTGCCGGCATTGAAATAGTCATGGCTGTTGTATTTAGCCAGATGCGCCGGATAGGTGAAACCGGATTGCGCGACGCCCGCAGGATTAATGCCTAACGCATCGGCAATATCCAGCGTGGCCGGATTCAGGATCACCACGCGTTGGGGATGCAGCGGCAGCGCGGTGGTTCCCTGTAGATGCGTGACGCTGACCGTTTGTGCTGCCTGGGCAGAAGCCGGAGGGAAAACGGTCAGTATGCAGGCCAGGGTAAATAAAATCGTCAGAAGAGGGAAACGCATAAGTTCTCCTTGCGCGTTGCTTTTATCCATGGGAAAGCATTCGTAGTCGGTTATAAATAATCGTTAATCTGTGCGTCAGGTCAGATAACCGGCGCGCCTTGCCTGTATGACGCTCAACGTGCCAGCACCGCTTACTCTCAGGCCGCAATAAATAAAACGTGATGCTGGCATCTGTTAACGTTCAGGTTTTATATCGCCATACCGGGCTGGTTTACCTGAATCATCCTTTTCAAAACGCCGTTAATGCAGCGGCCTGATAACAAAGCAGGGCGATCAGAATGAGGCCGTTATTGAGGCATACATGGTGCGACCGGGCACCGCGTAATTGTTGCCTGAATCCCCGCTTGAGGACGGATTGTCAGAGACAGGATTTTTATCAAAAAGATTGTCCAGCCCGACATTAAACTTAAGGTGTTTCGTTGCCCTGTATTGTCCTGACAGACCATAAATCATGTAGGCTTTTCGGATACGTGCTGTCGCGGTATTGCCTCGTGCGGCCTGGTCTGCGCTGCTGTTCAGTCCCAGCATTTTTCCATAGTATTTTGCGGTAAATGAAAGGCTTATGTCGTCATTAACCTGCCAGTCAAGAGAAGACCAGGTGGAGAGTTTTGGCGTTGTCACTAACATCACGCCCAGAGAATCTTCGGCTTTAATCATTCGCGTGAGCGTGTTATTCAGTGACAGACGCTTCATCCAGGGACCCTTTTCTTCTGATATCAAAGGAAGGGTTAAATTGCCCTCCAGGCCCTGGGTGCGCGCAGTGTCAAGATTGACGCGTTCAAGCCAGTAGCGGCCGGAGGTATCGCCCGGAATATAGCCAACAGGGGCAGCGGCAATTTTGTCTTTGAATCGGCTGTCAAAGAAAGTCAGTCCTGCGCTCCATCCCTCGTAATCGAAGATTGCGCCAACTTCCCAGTTTTGTGATGTTTCAGGCTTGAGTTGGTCGCTGCCCATCGTGTAACAACCCCCGCCGTTGTAATCGGCATAGCCGTTACATCCCGCGCCTTTTGAGGATTCAATAAAGCCTTTGCTTGCCTGGCGCACGCTGGGTGCTTTAAAACCTTCTGAATAACCGCCTTTTAATGTCCACGCGTCCGTGGCTTGCCAGACCAGATAGGCGCGCGGCGTTGTCCTGTTACCGTAATCGGTATTATCTCTGCGCAGGCCCAGAGTCAGTGAAACATCCTCCAGCAGGTCGATCTGGTCTTCGACGAACAGGCCGGTGCTTTTGGCTTCACCGCTGTGTTTGCCGTAGGTGCTGGAGGCGTCCGCTACCACGCCGATAGAACGAGGATTGTTCAGCTCTTCTTTTTTCCACTGTGCGCCGAATGTCAGGTTGTGCGGTAAGCCGAACTCAAAAGGCAGGTTAATATCGCCTTCCACGATGCTTTCTTTATTCCATAGCGCGACATCCTGGCTGCCCGTTACCGTAGCGCCAGAAATCACCGGGATATCGGACACCCAGTTTTTGAACTTATTTTGATAGGCGTTCAGCTTCACCGTGCCAAAGTCAAAAATACCGCGATAATCCAACGCATAATTTTCACGTTCAAGTTTATCCACGCCACGCAGCGCAATTTCACTGCCGTCACTGGACTCGCCGGGAATCCCTTTTTCGGTTCCCTGCTGAGTGGAAACGGACAGGCGGTGATTAGGGGTAATATCCCAGCCGAGTTCTGCGCCGTAATTTTCATTTTTGCGTCCTTCCTGGCCGCTTCCCCAGCGCAATGCGTCGGTCTCGCTTTTATCCGCTTCGCGCTTATTCCACGAACCGTTAACGCGTAAATCAAATCCATTTCCCAGCGGGCCGCCGATGCTGCCTGTCCAGGTCTGAGTGTTTCCCCGGTTACCATCTTGCGGCTGACGGGTGCCTGCCGTTAATGCACCGTGCCAGGCATCATTATTTTTTTTGGTGATAATATTCACCACACCGCCCATCGCATCTGAACCATAGAGCGCGGACATTGGCCCTCTGACCACTTCAATACGTTCAATGGATTCGGTTGGAATCCAGTTAATGTCGTCGAAATAGTTTTGCTGTGTGCTTTTGATGCCGTTACTTGAGCCTATGCGTTTTCCATCCACCAACAACAGCGTATATGCCGCTGGCATTCCGCGCAGTTGAATACCGGAACTCACGTCTGTACCAATCGCTTTTGTTACGCCTGCGACACGTTCGAGAATATCCGCCAAATCCGTGGCCGATTTACCGATGTCTCTTTCCAGCTGTTCTGCGGTGATGACAGAGATGGATGCGGGCGCATCTTTAAGCCGTTGTTCAATTGCCGATGCCGTTACCACCATCACATCTTCATTGTCGTCGTTAATATCAGGCTCAGCCAGAGCGGGGGAAACCATACCAAAGGCGGGAATGAATAAACTCGTAGTAATATGACGGGTGATTTTTTTTAACGGCAGCATAACGATTAATCCTTTAACGATTGTCATCCAGTTGAGGAAGCCACACTCGAAAGAAATCATAATTCCATATGCAAATGGGAATCAACTCAAGAATCATTATCAATTGTCGAAAAAATAAATCCGTCCGGAAACTGAATAGTTTTTTTAACGGATAAAGGCGAGCGGGAGGAGAGGGCGGCACCACGAATCGCTCGCGAGAGTTTGGCGTTAACTGATTTAATTGAAATGATTTTTACTTATGATTTTCTGGATTTAACATTGAATTAACGGTAAGAATAAATAATAAGGTGCCTATAAGTAACTTGCAAAGATTAAATATTCTCTTCTTTGTAATTCATCACCTTTTAAGAGTGAGTAACGATTTTTTATTGAATAGTTAACTCATAATCAACTTTACAGGAACGTTTAAAACATAACTTGGCTTTGTCCGGTTTGGTTCCGGCATTGTGCGGATGACGTGTCATTCAGATTTGTCATGGTTTCATGACAATACAGGGTAAGACAGGCTGAAATGATGGGAATATCTGGGCATATATCCCTAACCGCTACGAAAGTGGTTATCGGGTGAGCGAGGGCTTAGCCTCTGTTTTAAACAGGACTTTAAACCCGAAAAGTTTTTGACGCCACCTTGCTCGTGATAGAAAGGAGTGCGGAGTTTGGGGGCGTCATTCACTTTTATTTTCCACACAGAACCACTAATGAAACTGAATGTTATGGTTTCGTCATTTACCGACAGCTGTTAGAAAGAACCTGATGAAGAGGTATTGCCAGTTTGCAGGCTTTCAATATTCCCTTTGCTCAAGCTGATTAGCGTTACAGTTAAAGAGAATATCCTCTGTCGTGAACAGCAGATATCTGTCGTTATCGACCTTTATCGTTGTGCGTTAATCGTGATACCTGTCGGTTTATTCTGATAACAACTTAAGAAATTGCCTGCTTAACATGCGTGGCTTTATTTTTTTACGCAGAGTCACCGAAGCGGTTTGCTTCATCCTCCTCCAAAACGCTATTTCAAAAGTTCTATGACGGCTTCGCATAATAAATTAGCGTTCTGATTAATTTATACCGTTGCCAGACTAATCAACGGATTTTAATGTGCGTACTGACCAAAAAACGCGGCTAGCGCATGGGCCGTGGCTTCGGGTTGCTCCTCGGGCTGGAAATGTCCGCAATCCGAGAGACGCTGACCCTGTACATCATCGCCGTAGGCTTTCAACGTGGCAGCCATATCAGGAATGGAGCCCTGGTCGGCGGACAGTCCCAGTACCGGCATGGCCAACCGCCCCAGCCTGACCAGTTCTGCATTTTGCGCAGCGGATTGAGACAGCGCTCTGTAAAATGCCAGCCCGGCGCGTAAACCCCCCGGTGTTTTAAGCAACCGCTCATATTCGGTCAGTTCAGTCTCGCCATAACAGCTGTGATCAGCGGCTTTCTCGCGGAAAAACCATTCCAGATAAATGCGCTCACGTCCTGCCAGCAAGGCTTCAGGAAGATCAGCCACGGCATGGAAGGCAAAATGCCATGTTTTCCAGGATTTGTCGGAGGCCGACGGCAGTTTATCCGGCAGGGATATTCCCGGGATACCGGCATCCATCAGGGTCAGCGCACGTATTTCATCGCCATATAACATTGCATAGGTAAAGGCGACCCAGGCACCGACGTCATGCGCGGCAAGAAAGTACGATCCTAAATCAAGTGAATCGACAAAAGCATGCAGTCGCGTGGCAACCGTTTGAGTGTCGTAACCGGAAAGCGGCTTATCTGTGTCCCCCTGTCCCGGCAAATCAACGGCAATAATTCGGTATTTATCAGCCAGGGGACGCATGACATTTCGCCATGCAAACCAGCTTTCGGGGAAACCTGCCAGTAACACCAGGGGAAAGCCATCCTCACGACCGCCCGTCACATAATGAAAGCGCAGACCATTTACACGCGCAAAGTGGTGACTAAAACCATCGGGTGCAGCGGGGAGCATAAAAGCAGACATAATCTATTCCTGTAGTAAAAGTACAGTACCGGCTAACAGCAGAACCGCTGCCATGGCGCGTTGTACTGTAATGGGATGAGGGGGAACACCAAACAGACCGAAACGATCAATCACCAGAGAAAAGGCTACCTGCCCGGCGATAACCAGGGCGACCATCGCGGCGGCACCCAGGCGCGGTAGACTGACCGTGACGCCAGCCAGCGTCATCACACCGCAAATACCGCCAAACCACGCCCATAAAGGCAGAGACGGCAGGGATGAGGTGCGCGGGAAGGTTCCGGTTGTGATAGCCCCGAGTATAAAAAGAACGAGTGCCGAAACCAGTGCCGATACCGCCGCCGCCCAAATCGGTGAGCCCAGCGCATGGCCCAGGCGAGCATTGAAGACCGCCTGCAACGGCAGCATCGCCCCGGCGAGAACGGCAATAACGACGTAAATAATCATGGCTTATTCCAGTACCTTCAGCGCCTGAGCCACAAAACGCTCAGTATCCTGTGTGAGGGTTGAGGCTTTTCCGATGACGCGCATTCCCTGAAGTAACGCCAGAATGACCTCGGCAGCGGCGGTTTCGTTGGTAGTCGCGGCAATGGAACCGTCCTGTTTTCCGTTTTTAATCAATTCCGCAATGTTGCTGCGTCGCTTTGCCAGCTGTTTCTCCAGACTACTGGCCGCAGCGCCAAGCTGGTCGAAGCTGGTGACACCGGCCACCACCATGCAGCCCAGCTTGCCGTCTTTTCCCTGACTGAGCTCAACATAGTCCCGCAGCAGTTCCGCAAGCTTGTCTTTACTCGTTGCCGCCTTTTCCAGCCGGGTTTTTATCTGTTCTTCGCGAAGAAACACATAGCGCTCAAGCGCCATGGCAAAAACACCCTGTTTGTCTTTATACGCCTTGTAAACGCTACCGGTACTGAGGTTGGTGGCCGCGGTGATGTCACTGATGCTGACGCCACTAAAGCCACGATCGCGGAAAAGGCTAATGGCCCCGTCCAGAAATTGTTCTTCGTTGAAAGCGCGTGGTCGCCCCGCAGAGGATTGCGCACTACCGGTATGGGAAGAGGGTTTCATGGCTAACCTCCAATTAGGAAATGATCATTTCCTTTTTAGGGCATAGAGGGTGAGGTTGTCAAGGGGAAGGATGGGGAGGGGGGTTTTGGGGAGGTTGTGGGTGGGTTGGAGTTTCTGCGATATTCTGATGAAAAAATTGGAAATGATTATTAGCTGATAGTTTTGTAAAAGAAGGGTTTAAGGTAGTTAGGTGAGGGGGAAGGGGAGTGAATTTTTTGTAAGATCTTTGACGATGGTAGAAAGTAAACAGCATTTATTCGTTTTACTGCTGCTACGTATTGAACGTTATTTTACAAACCCAGTTTTTATTTTATGCTTCAATCTATACTTATTGCTTAGTAAAGCACTTTCTGGATTATTCATATAGACTGGTCTGCCCAGGATAGATTTTCTTCCCTGTATTCGTAGTACAGGAAAAAGAATGAATCATTTGGTAATCTTAATAAACCTCAATGTATTCAGGTTTCCACTATTTCAGGCTTTATTTTGACCTGGTAACAAACAAGCGAAACCTAACACTCATTCTGTTAATATTGGCTCGAAACTTATTTAAATTGATATTTTACACCACCATCTCGTGTGCGCCAGATCATCATGAGAATGTTTTTATCAATGCAGTTTTTCGGTGATTTTATGTCTGAGAAGCAAAGCCTGTCTTCTTTACCTTCCTCCTGATAGCCATTGCCATACGCATAGATTGCAATAAGAAATGGCACTTTATCTCCAGTTGGAATTTTGTACTTTTCAAGTATTTTATTTTGGTTTTGTTTCCACCAACTGATCTTTGCTGCGTCAGTCAATGGTAATTTATCGACAATAATCTGTGCCGTACTGCCATCGTAATGTGCGTCAATAACTGAAACGTCTTTTTTTTCATTAAAAAGAAAAAACGCGACGCATAATAGTAGTGTAAGTAGTAAAACTATCAACTTTCGCATTATCGGTTTCCTTTTATGTCAATCACTGCTTCCATATTAGTCAGGAAGGGACGAAACCCTAATCTATCAAAATGTTGCAAAATAAACCAGATTTTAAAAAACTGAAACTGGCTAAACATCTTCTTACGTATATCGCTGACATCCAGGCCGAAATGGTCCTGACCAGTAAACTTGATACTTGCTTGCCATCCAGTGTTGCTAACATCTAAATTTATTATTTCAATCTTCGTTGCATGAACATCATGAATTGTAATACCCATGCCATTTATTTTATCAACTATGAAAGAATCAAATTTGGGCAGTATGGAAATTTTTATTGCAGAGGCTAAATCATTCAGTCGATCTTGAGGAAATCCTCGTTTGTTATAATCAACAAATAATCCAATAGCTTCTTGCATGATAGCCGTTGTTTTTTTAGCAGAATAATCAGAGTGTAATTTATCACGGTAGGCGTTATTCAACTGTGGATGATTAAAAGCTGAACCTTGTGAAAACTGAAAGTGCTTTAGCATCAAGTTGATTAAAATTCTGTACGGACCGACAAACGAATAAGGTAGAGATGTTACCTGCATTTCCTCAAACAATAGTTGCGCGCATTGCTGAATGCTTAGCTTACTGCCACGGTTGAGGCCACCATAAGCACCTGTGAACCTCGATTGTGGGCTATCAAATGCTGTCAATCTGGTTAAGGTGTAGGGATCAACCACATTTGATATATTGACCAGTCCAAACTCTCGTTTTAGCCTCTGTTCTGAAATATCCCCGTATCGCATATCGTCAGAGGCAAAATCATTAAAACGCCTTTGTGTCGTAAAAATTGTCGCTGGAAATGTCGCATTGCTCATTGAAGTATTCCTTTACTTGTACCCATAACAACTTCAATGACACTTAGCGCTTTTAAGGGAGCTAATCGCCAGTACTGCCATTGAGAGCAATATTATATCGCCGCAGGCACTGATGAAACACTAAATAATTCATGTTTTGAACGAATTTAACAAAAAATGGTTAATGGTGCTGTCAGTACTTACGGCCCAATGCCACCTGTAATACTTCCTTATCCAGCATAGTTTCTGCAAGCAACTTCTTTAGACAGGTGTTCTCTTCTTCAGGCGATTTAAGGCGTTTGACTTCAGGGAATTCTCTGCCACCAAACTTCTTGCACCAGGTGTAAAAGGTGGCGTCAAAGTTACGACATAGGTCACAGTCGGATATGCCGGCTTTAGCTTCGCGGAGAATACTGATGATCTGCTCGTCAGAAAAGCGCTTCTTCATGGGGATGCCCTCACGTTGTTGTTGAAGACATTACTAACATAGCGGCGTGTTAATCAACGTGAGTAGGTCAGTGTCATCATACAGCCGTGATCTGCACTCCCAGTACATTTGCTTGCATGTTAACGTAACAGTAGTACAACATCATTCTAAAGTGCATTACCCAACAGGCTTTTTTAGACCTAAAAAATTCACTGCTGGTTAAGTACATTATTCAATGATTTTTGTCATTTAAATCATTGGTTTGATTTTGATTGTGATTTGCTTTAAACCCTCGCAATTTAGAAGTATTATTTTAAGATTAATCCCCTTGCTCCTTTTGCTCTCATCACTTTCCAGGTGTGCGTGAGGAATGATTTTAAGGTATATATCATGGATTTATTGAAGTTTTTAGCAGCGATTTTTATCATTTATTTATTATTTTTCAAAAAGAAAAAACGTAAATCCCCAAAGCCTTATGCTTCAAACCTTGTCAAAGCACCACCTAAAGAATGGATTGCTGACATCAAGAAAAAAGAGGCGGTTGTGCGAAAAGATGATAATAAAGATGATAACCTGGCAACCTTTACACTGCGCAGCAGCGGGGATGTAGAATTCCAGGTGACAACCAATCATCATCAGAAAATATCAAAATCTGCAGGAGCATTGGCTAGGTGGGTGCTTCCCGGAGAGAAGATAACTGTAGCTGGTGTAACTATTACAGGTGGTCACATTTACGTGGGGCACCGTATGAAGTCCACTGGAAAAGAGCTAAACGGCTATTATGACGATGGAAGTGAGGCATCATTAATTGATGACATGTGTAAGATACGACCTACTTCTTATCTTTACGAAGACAATTCATTAGGGTACTGGCCAGGTTTTTCCTCTCTTTCTCCAGAAGCACGTGGTGCGTATGTCAGTTGGCTTGCCAGTGACAGGTCTGACCCATCGTGTCCTATAGGCTATGTTTTTATATATCTCTACGGTCTGGAAAGAAAAGCGCTTGTGGATTCCTCAGACCAAAATTTCCCTGATGCTGAATTCCGTAATTTGTTCAATGAAGTCGCTCGGTTAAGGTCGGTATTCAGTGAGAACCGCTCCTTCCGTAGATATTCGGCCCAATTACTCGAAGCTATGTCTATTCTGCGCCCGGAAATGAATTTAACCACAGACCTCAATAGCGCATCAGGTTTCAGTAATGGCATGCAATTTAAGCTGGCTCTGGCAAAAACTGTACATGAGGGGATGCCTGTATCAGCCGAACTGGCGTTGAACTGGGTAATCAACCATACCGAGTATGCGCTGCGTACTCCGGCCCGCCGCTGTGCCAAAGAGTTTGCTGCGCTTTTCAAACGGCGTTACGCCCTCAGATATGGTGAGGGGATGGTCCTTAAGGCGAATAAAACGCGTTTGCGATTAGATTACGTACCTGCAAGCCCCAGTCTACGAGGTATTCGACTTCCTGTTCCCGACTTGCCTGATCCAAGTATATTGAAAGGTCCTACCCAGAAAATTATGACCCTTGCCGACATATGTACTGATGAACTTGATGCTTACAGTCGCTACCTTGGCAGGAAAGGTACGTCAGTAAATGATACTGCTGCAATTATGTTGCTTCCTTCAGAAATCGTTAATGAAAGCGCAGAAAAAATATTAAGCTCATTCAAAGCCTGGGCTGATGAGGCGATTCTCGATAAGGAGGGAGTAGTCTCAGTTGCTGATTTTTGGGCCCATATGAATGCCAGCTGTCCAGCGAAGATCAATAAAAAAGAAGCCGACTTGATGCAGGCCTTTGCACATAAAATGGGGTACAGTCTGGCACCTGATCTGTATTACCACCATATGAAGGCTGACGTTGATGGTACTCTTGTTCTATTCCCTGCCGGTGAAGGTGGACGCTTCTCGCCTTCTCCTGAATTTACCTCAGCTGTAATGACGCTCAGATTAGGTGCGATGGTCGCCTTGATTGACAATTCTCTTGATCAAGCCGAACAGAGAGTGCTTGAGAATGCCATTAACAATAATACTGGCTTCACCGATGATGAAAAGCGTTCTCTACATGCGTATTTAACGTGGCAGCTTCATACCCCAGCTAATATGACCGGAATGAAAAGCAGGATTGAGTTGCTGGGGGCTGCGGAAAAATCAGCGGTTGGTAAAGTTATCGTTAGTGTGGCCTGCTCGGATGGCACAATAGCGCCTGCCGAAATCAAACAGCTTGAGAAGATTTATTCAAGCTTGGGTCTGGATCCCTTATCTGTATCAAGCAATATCCATCAGCATTCCGCAACTGAACATTCTCTCGTTTCGTCTGTACCAACTGATCATCCAACGGCAGGGTTCGCACTGGATGTTAATGTGCTTGCCCGCCATGAATCTGCCACGGATGATGTTCGTAAATTACTAAACACGATTTTTACTGAAGAAGAACCGGAAGAATCAGAAAGCGCTCCAGCCTCATTAGTAGAGGAAGGAGGCCTTGATCCCGCACATAGCAAGCTTTATCGCAGTTTGCTGGAGAAAGAACAGTGGTCACGAAAAGAGGCGACAGAACTGTGCGGAAATTTGAATTTGATGCTCGGCGGTGCGCTTGAGGTGATCAATGACTGGTCCTATGCGGTGGTTGATGCTCCGGTGTTGGAAGATGCCGATGATGATATCTGGGTTGACCTGGAAATTGCTAAAGAATTAGAGGGATAGTGAATGTCTGTAATACGTATAAGAGTGAAAGAACGCGATGCTATTATTCAGTCACTTAAGTCAGGTGTTACGCCAAGGATAGGCATTCAGCATATCCAGGTTGGCCGCGTGAATGAGATCACCGCCCTCCATCAGGATATTGAGAGGATTGCTGACGGTGGTGCAAGCTTCCGACTTATCATCGGTGAGTATGGCTCTGGTAAAACGTTCTTTCTGAGTGTTGTGCGCTCTATTGCGCTAGAGAAGAAGCTGGTGTCAGTCAGTGCAGACCTTTCTCCTGACAGACGTATTCACTCATCGGGAGGTCAGGCTCGTAATCTCTATTCAGAACTTATGAAAAACATGTCCACCAGAAACAAGCCGGATGGTAATGCGTTGCTTAGCGTTGTTGAAAGGTTCGTTACGGAGGCAAGAAAGGAAGCTGACACGGACGGCACCCAAGTTTCATCAGTTATTCATAAACGCCTGGCAGCTTTGTCAGATATGGTGGGCGGATACGACTTTGCGAAGGTCATTGATGCATTCTGGCGTGGGCATGAGCAGGATAATGAAACGTTAAAATCCAATGCCATTCGCTGGTTGCGGGGAGAGTACACCACTAAAACTGATGCCCGTAACGATCTCGACGTTCGGACTATTATCTCAGACGCTTCATTCTATGATTCTTTAAAGTTAATGAGCCTTTTTGTCCGTCAGGCAGGCTATGCCGGTCTTTTGGTCAGCCTCGACGAATTGGTGAACCTCTTTAAGCTGAATAATACGCAAGCAAGAACAGCGAACTACGAACAGATTTTACGGATCCTAAATGACTGCCTGCAAGGTTCAGCTGAGAACATTGGTTTTATCCTCGGGGGGACACCAGAGTTCCTTTTCGATCCGCGTAAAGGTCTTTATAGCTATGAGGCGCTCCAATCGCGTCTGGCGGAAAACCGGTTCGCGCAAAAAGCGGGAGTTATTGACTACTCGTCTCCCACTTTGCATCTTGCCAGTCTCACCCCAGAGGAACTGTATATTTTACTGAAAAATCTTCGCCATGTTTATGCAGGCGGGGAGCCCGAGAAATATCTGGTACCAGATGATGCACTGACTGGATTTCTGCATCACTGTAGCAAAACCATTGGAGACGCTTACTTCCGTACCCCCCGTAATACCATAAAAGGTTTCCTGGACATGCTGGCCGTGCTGGAGCAAAACAGAACGATGAACTGGCAAGCGCTAATCGAGGGCGTGGCGATTGAAGAGGACAGACCCAGTGATATGGATGACGCCATTGTGGAGGAAAGTGACGACGACGGACTGGCGAACTTCAAACTATGAGCAGTGCCTACGATAATCTCGATCCACGCGTCCGTAAGTGGGTTTACAAGCAGGGCTGGTCTACATTAAGGCCCTTGCAGGAGAGTGCTATCCCGGCAATCTTAGCTGGTGATCGTGACGTGCTAATTAGTGCAGGTACAGCTGCGGGTAAAACAGAGGCTTTCTTTCTTCCTGCCTGTTCGGCAGTTGCAGATCTTACTAATGGATTTGGCATCGTCTATATCAGCCCGTTGAAGGCATTGATTAACGATCAGCATCGTCGTCTTGAGAGCCTTGGAGATGTATTGGACATGCCAGTAACTCCTTGGCACGGGGATGTAGCACAAAGCAAAAAGAAGAGAGCTCGGACGAATCCTGCTGGCATTTTACTGATTACACCTGAGTCACTTGAGTCTTTACTCATAAACTCAATGGGCTGGCTCAAACAGGCGTTTTCTTTAGTCGCGTACATTGTTATTGATGAGTTTCACGCCTTTATTGGCTCAGAGCGTGGCGTACAACTGCTTTCTCTGCTCAATAGAATTGACCATGTGCTAGGACGCTGGGTAAATCCAATTCCCCGCGTTGCGTTGAGTGCCACGCTGGGGGAACTGGATAAAGTGCCCGAGCTGTTGCGCCCGGACAAACGACTCCCCTGCGTAACTGTTACAGATAGTAATAGCACGGCCACTCTTCAGGTACAGGTCAAAGGGTACCTGGAGCGAGTACTCCAAAAAGAGGAAGAACTTCAGAGTTCAGCTGAACATGATGTTTGCGCTGACATTTTTAGACTTTGCCGTGGCGATTCTCATTTGGTCTTTGCAAACAGTCGAAAGCGCACTGAAAGCATTGCGGCAACGCTGAGCGACATGTGTGAGGAACATATTGTTCCCAATGAATTTTTTCCTCACCACGGCTCTCTTTCCAGGGAGTTACGTGAGGCGCTAGAAGCTCGTCTTCAGAAAGGAAATTTGCCCACAACAGCTGTTTGTACAATGACGCTCGAGTTGGGAATTGATATCGGTAAGGTTAAGTCGGTTATTCAAGTTACGCCTCCGCATTCTGTTTCCAGTCTGCGTCAGCGTATGGGACGTTCTGGACGACGCGGCTCCCCATCAGTTCTAAGAATGCTAATTACAGAAAATGAGCTTACTGTAACTAGCAGTATCGTTGACCAACTACGGCTGCAGTTGGTCCAGTCAATGGCAATGATCAGATTGATGATCTTTAAACAATGGTTTGAACCAGCTGATGCTCGACAGATGCATTACTCCACGCTGCTACACCAGATTCTTGCTATTACCGCACAATGGGGCGGAGTTCGTGCCGATCAGCTCTGGTCACAACTATGCCAGACAGGGCCGTTTAGAAATGTAGATTTAAACGATTTCAAAAGTCTGCTTAAGCATATGGGAACATGTGGCCTGCTCACTCAACTTGCAAGCGGCGAAATGGTTGTTGGGGCAGAGGGGGAGAAACTGACTAACCATTACACTTTTTATGCCGTGTTCAATACACCAGAAGAGTTCCGCATTGTCACCGGAAACAGAACCCTTGGAACAATACCTGTGGACTCCCCACTGCTACCAGACCAACACATCATCTTCGGTGGGCGGCGCTGGAAAGTGACAGAGATCGAGACAGAGAAAAAAGTTATCTATGTAGAGGCGACCAAAGGCGGTCGGCCACCACAATTTAGTGGGGGAGGAATGTCTGTTCATGATGCTGTTCGTCAGGAAATGCTCGCTATCTATAGGGAAAGTGATTACCGCATAGCGATAGGTAGCAAGAGAGTAGATTATGCCGATGCTGCCGCCAGAAACCTATTTGCGGAAGGCTGTAGTAACTTTCTGCGTTATAACCTACAAAATGAGTATTTTATTACGAGCGGGCAACACTGTTACCTAATCCCCTGGATGGGGGATAAAGTTGTGAATACGATTACAGCCTTGCTCATACGGTGTGGTTTTAAAGCAAATTCATTCGTTGGTGTTATAGAGATTGATGATGCAAGTGTAGCAACTGTTCAACAGGCGCTTAAAAAAATGCTGTTGTCAGGCTTACCATCTGCATTTGATCTTGCGAAAGATGTTCCAGAAAAGTACTTGGATAAATATGATGAGTATTTACCAGAGTCTTTGCTTGCGAAAGGGTTTGGGGAAAAAGCGTATGACATTGAAGGCACTCGTATTTGGTTAAAGCAACACCTTCAGTAAACTGGTTACATAAGAAGGGGGAGATGCTCCCCTTTAGATTTAGGATAGCGTTGCATTGACCCATTGAACTCACAGCACTAGACGGGCTAAAGCAGACAGATTTGATGAGATAAGGGTATAGATGAATTATCCATACCCTTGAAGGATTACTTCCCAGTTGATTTGCTTGGTTTCAGTCCTGGGGTATTGCCGGGTGTATCCTTATTATCACGCCTGCGTTGATCGGTTTTTCCTGTTGATTTTGCAATTGGTTTTGGACCAGGTTTAAGCCCCATAATCGTGCTCCTTAGCATTGTCAGAGGTTATTCCTCAGTGTGGATATAAGGGGAGCTGTAAGAATTATCAAGCTAGGATGGGCAGTGGATAATGACTACTAGACTATTATGTGAGCAATGTCAGTTTTTGACATATAGTAACCGGTCTGATACTGAAGTAGGTTGTAGATTGTTCGTGAGGTGGCCCTCAACAATGAGGGCCACCTCGGAGATTATCAGACTAATTGCGCCAATTGCCGATGCAGGACCTGTAGACTAGTTCCCGCCCCTGCCCATGCAGCAGTCGAGCCGACCACATACAGGTTTTGCTTGGCGCGTGAGACGGCTACATTGATTATGTTTGGCGGGCTTGCTGCCCACTGACGAGCCCTTTGCTGGCTAGTTTTCGGCGCACCCAGCAACAGGATGACGGTGTCCGCTTCTCGGCCCTGGAACGTGTGGATCGTGCCTACACGATCACGGCACCACTCATCCAACTTTACGCCGAACGCCCGCAAGAGATCAGTCTCACTGTCGAGACGCCGACGCATGTTCTGCTCCACGATCTTGAATGGTGTGATGATAAAGACGTCCGGATTTGTAATGCCCGATGCAGCCATATCTTTGAGCAACCGCACAACCGTGTCGCCCTCGTCGGGGCACCACTTCGTCTCGGCATCGCCATTGACGTCGATCCAGCGAGATCGCCCCAACACCGAGCCGATAGGTCCAGGCCTTCTGGGCCCGACAGCATGGACCATCTGCCCGGCATAGGCGATGGAGTTAGAGACATCGAACATTGGGTTCTGGCAACGCCTATGAACGAGGAGCGGCAATCCGACTTCTCGATCACCTACGTCCATGACGAAGGTGGATTTGAAGCGAGATGCCTGATCAGCAAGGGTCTGCGTAGATGCAGTGGGGGCAGACCATTCGATGTGGTCAATATCGAAGAACTTGCAGATTTCGGCGTTCAGTTTCTCGGGAAGCGAAACAACTGGTGGGATCTGCAACGGATCGCCTACCACGATGGTGCGCTTTGCCCGCATGATTGCTCCAACTGCTGCCTGAGGAACGGCCTGGCCCGCTTCATCGACCAGAAGCCAGCCAATACTCTCTGGTGGCAGATCCCCGAACATGGTCCGTATTGAGGCAAACGTTGTGGACACAGTCGGCACCACCATGAAAAGGCTCGACCAAAGATCAGGGAGAAGTTCACGGTGGGCGGAAGACTGGAAGGCACCAGCCACCATGCCCGACATTAATAGCCCAAGATTGTGTTGCAAGCGGCTGGCCGAAGCATCGATGAACGTTTTATGCACAGTCAGGGCAGCGGCGAAAAGATCCTCCCGCAGGTGATGAACCTCATCGGGAAGCCATGGCGCAGTCAGGTGGATAGCCTCGTGCTCGCGCTCGAAGAATCTCTCATCAACGACCCTGTCTCCCATGCGGTTTCGTGCCTCTGCCTCGGTTGCCTTCAATTTCGAGACAGCCTGACATTTGCTGGAAATTTCCTGATCGAGTTGCTGTAACTGGGACTCAGTATTGCTCCACTCAGTCCTTGCAAGCTCCAGGGCACCGTCTGTTTCCTGCGCTCGTAAGACTGATTGCTGCAAGGTCGCCGAGAGCTTCTGCAGTGTCGATCTCCACGACTTCCAGGCCGCAGTCGCGAACAAACGGGAGAAGAAACCTGGACGGCAAGCAAGATGGCTGTCGAGCATGATCTTGTCCTGCTCGATCTGCGATTTTGCCTTCTCATGCTCTCGTTGGCAGGATTCAGCAATCTGGTGTGCCTCTTCAACGGCTTCATTCAGACTCGGACGACGCTGTTCCACCCTTTGAAGTTCGGTGGTCGCTCCCTTGAGCGCCTGAATATCCCGTCGTATCTCTTCGATGTTGGCGATTTCGGCGTCGACCGTCTCCTTGAGTTTAAGGAAAACGGTTCGCGCTTTCCGCCAGGCCGCTAAAGCGTCAGCTTCGTTGGTGCTGGGCCGCTCATTGACGACTACACTGGGCATCACGCGATCAATGATTGCGCCAGTTCGTTCGTCCTTGATCTCACGCATAACGTTTATGCCGCGAGCTGCTTTCAGGTAGGTAAGTAAACCGCCGTCCTCATTCCACCAGAAACCTTGCTGGAACGCGCCTCGGTTACTGCTCTTGCCGAGTGCTGCGGCAATCAGTCCCCAAGTTTCGATAGGATCGGAGGGTGTATCGCCTTCGGCTTCGAAATATCCGGCGCGTTTGGGGTTCGCAATCAGGTCGCTGATGGACCGGAAGTAGGCGATATGTTCATGGCGACCATTGGCTTCCTTGAGAGGAAGCTCTTTACTCACGTTTTCGACCGCTTTGTTATTGGAGGAGGCTACGACGATCTCATGGCCCTTCAGAGAGGCATGTAACTTGTAGAAGTGCAGGAAGGCATTGGAACCGAATGCCAGCTTCTCTCCTGTTGTGGAAAAGGCATCCTGCGGTTTGTTGAAGCCTGACATTGCCGTGGCCCGATCAAGAATGCACCCAACGACAATATCCCGCAGAAGAGTGGTCTTTCCGGTACCCGGTGGCCCATTGACACCGATAATACCAGGAGCATCATTCAGCTCAGCACGCGCCGCATTCACGGCAGCCTGTTGAAGCAGCACCAATGGATGGCCGCCCTTCGAAGGCCAACGAGCCTGCGGCATGAGCGACGGTGCGACGAACGGCTCAACTGCGGAAATGGGCGATAGCACGTCGATTTTTTGGTCAGGCCTGCCAATTCCCATGTAGCGTCGCAAACCGGCTCCGGCTTTGCCCGTCTCGAGCAATTTGGTTGCTTCACCGAGATCTTCAAGATAGAAGGAATTCAATAACGAAGGTTCAGGCGGCGCCTTAGCTTTGAAATGATGAAACACCTTAATCGCAAATGTGGGTGGCTCAACCAAATGCTCAGGTACACCGAACTGAGACACAAGCCATTTATAAACGTTAAGAACAACATCCAAATCGATCGGTATGGGGTCTCCATCCTCGTTGTGGCGGCGAACCATTCGATCCAGATGCTCGATAATGCGCGGCTCAACATTTGGCCAATTCCCTAAGCTCCCAAGCTTCAGATCGAGAGCCGGCTTTAGTGCCCAGGCAAAACTGGAAACGGCGACGCCTTTGTTCTCAAGCACATAACCTTCCTTGTCGATCAGGATCGAGCCGATGGCTGCTTTCTTACCGTCCGGGCGTGAACGCTCCTCATCCTCGCCAAAAACCTTGACCAGCTCGTCCGTCGCCTTGTCGAGAGCGATGGCCCCGAGGACGACCTCGAAATAAAGCTTATAACTGGGCTTGCTGCGGGCATCTGGTCCCCATGGAACACCTCGCTCCAATAGAGCAACCCTGGAGCGGTCGCCGGTTGCCATATCCTCTGGGCGCTTATAACCTTGAGGTGATAGTGCTTCGAGGGCTGTCCATGCTGCCAGTATTGCTTGCGCATCATTCGCCTTATCTGACGGAGAAAAAGACGGGAGCGGACCAAGGTCGACCTGGTCGTTGCCGAACTGCTGTAGCATGACAGGGTCTGGAGTAGCCGTAGGTTGCAGTTGCACTACCGTTGCAGGCGCATCGCGGGGCACAACCTGAGAAGATTGCATGGACGTTGAACTGGGATGAAGCGCTGATAGATTGGAACCTGACATGGAGGCCACGCTGCGACCGCTATGTTCGGTTAGGGCTTGCTCGATTTTAGTCTTCAGCGTCCGCGCCTTGGCAGTGTTGCGAAAGGTCAGCTCGCTTAACAGCCGTTCAAGTTCACTAACGTTGTTGCGTGACCGTTCGAAGATGGCTTCCAGATCGAAGATTGATTTTTGCGCATACTGCCTTGTCGTCATTTATTTCTGTCGCCCCGTATCCCTTCAGTGGAGAGATTTTATGCTAATTAGCTTGTCTTCTAAAACTGTTAACTTCCGCTCTTCGCACTTATCGGGCTGAAATATAAAGTCTCATTCGGCCCACTACTAAAGTGGGAACCATCATTAATTATCTGTCACCCCGCTAAACGCATTCCTCTCATACCTTCC
The DNA here is from genome assembly GCF_002307475.1 of Pantoea allii. Classification (GTDB taxonomy): domain Bacteria; phylum Pseudomonadota; class Gammaproteobacteria; order Enterobacterales; family Enterobacteriaceae; genus Pantoea; species Pantoea allii. Next base: position 25,537 of record NZ_NTMH01000054.1, read on the forward strand.
TAAATCATACTTCTACGATCCGAAGCCATCACGAAATCAGCCCATCATTGCATCATTGGACGTCGTTGCTCCGGATAATCGCTGTGGTTATAAGCACGTCGAACCCCATTCTTATCCACGTGGGCCAATGCTGCCTCAAAAACATCAGGCGCAAAACCCAGTTCATTAAGGGCGGTACTGTCGATAGATCGCAGACCGTGTGAAACGAGCATCCCGCCAAACCTGCGTGTTTTAGCGATGTATTAACGGTCTGACTGTTCATGGGTTGACTCGGCTTGGTAGGCTCGGAAAGATAAACTCTCGGTTGTCGCTTAACGGCTTCATCATTTCCAGAACAGCCATTGCTTGATATGACAATGGGACAGTATGGACGCGTTTAATTTTCATCCGTGATGCGGGGATTTTCCATTCTCGCACTTCCAGTTCCACTTCATCCCAGCTAGCCTCAGCCGCTTCGGCAGGGCGGGTGATGGTAAGAAGCTGCCGCATAAACAGGCATCGTGTTGAAAAGCTAATTCTGGTCGTTCACATCGTCTGCATCAGTTGAGGTAGCTGATCCGGTCGAATACTGGGCATGTTTTTCTTCTGCGGCTTCTCGAATGTCTTGCCAATATTGACACTGGGAACAGCATCAATCAGCCCTGTGTTCTGGGCATAGATCATGACTTCATTGATACGTTGGCAAAGACGACGGACGGTTTCCAGTGCTCCTCTGGCCTGAACAGGTTGAACGGCCTGAACCAGTGTGTGAGCTTTAATATCTGTAACGCTAACGTCGCCAATCGCAGGAAAGACATCTCTTTCAAGAGAGCGCCATATATCGTCGGCATAGTCTTCTGTCACGCTGGCTTTCTTCACATTCCACCATCGTTCAGCTACGAGCTGGAAAGTATTGGTTTTAGCTTCCAGCGAACTGCGAAGTTGTTCTTGCTGATGTTCCTGTGGATCGATTTGTTTCGCCAGAAGAGAACGAGACTCTGCGCGATAGTTTTTGGCATCGGCAAGCGTAACTGACGGGTAGGGGCCTATGCTCTTCTTCGCACTTTTCTTGGTGACAGGGCGAATGTAGCGAGACTGCCAGATTTTACTCCCGCTGGATTTGATGAGTTTCTCAGGGCCATCGCCATCGTAAAGAGCGTAGTCAGCTTCCTTGGGTTTTGGCAGATTCGATTTCCTTGACGGATATAGGTTTGGTTTGTCTTGCCATTGCCGGGTTTCCATAGTTTTGGCCATCCCAAAAACAAAAAAGCTTTATGAGGTGCCATAACAAGGTGCCTAAAAGATTCGAATTTTTTAGACTTCGCGGGACAAATTGAAGGCACAAAAAAACCCGCAAAGCTTTCACCTTGCGGGCTTTCAGGACTTCAGCGGACAATTCTGGTATCGCCGCGAAAGAATTTTGGTGGAGCTGGCGGGAGTTGAACCCGCGTCCGAAATTACTACACCGTCGGCACTACATGCTTAGTACAGTCTTTACATTCGCCGGTCAGCTGCGGACAGACACGCCACTGACAGACTAGCCTGATTCAGTTTAACGCTTCAACCCCAGGCAAGGCATCCGCGCGATCTCTTTTGGGTTTGACCTCTCTTGATCCCCGTCCTAAGAGCGGAGGCTAGGGAGAGAGGGCTCTAAGCAGGTTATTAAGCTGCTAGTGCGTAGTTTTCGTCGTTTGCGACTATTTTTTTGCGGCTTTTTACGAGGCCAACCGCCCCTCGGCATGCTCCTAAGGCTTCACAATCCCGTCGAATCCAGAATCAGCCCCAGAACTTCAAATACTAGCAAAAAAGCGTATCGAATTCCAGTGTTTAACGATTGGCATTCTTCATAATGCGTGCTTTATCCATTTGCCATTCGCGATCTTTGATGTCGTTGCGCTTGTCGTGCTCTTTCTTACCGCGTGCAACGCCAATCTTTAACTTACACCAGGCGTTTTTCCAGTAGAGCGACAGCGCGACTACGGTATAGCCTTCGCGGTTGACACGACCGTAGAGTGAGTCCAGCTCACGCTGCTTTAACAGCAGTTTACGGCTGCGGGTGGGATCGCAGACCACGTGCGATGAGGCCACCGCCAGCGGCTGAAAAGTGGAACCGAACAGATAAGCTTCACCGTCGCGCAGCAGAATATAGCTGTCGCTGATGTTAGCTTTACCTGCACGGAGTGATTTAACTTCCCATCCCTGTAGCGACAGACCAGCTTCGAATTCTTCTTCAATGAAGTATTCATGGCGAGCGCGCTTGTTCATGGCAATGGTGGCAGAACCGGATTTGTGTGTTTTTTTCTTTGTCATAATGCCGCGTATTTTACATCACTTGGTCGGTTATCGCATCCCCAGTCCAGCGGGGCAGCAGGAAACAGGCTATTCTAGCACACCATGACAATGAGGAATTTTTGTTTAATCGCTGAAAATGCTATTATTTAGCGGTTTTGTGACGAACAGGAACCATTATGGCTCAGATTAGTCGTTCGGCGCTGGTCCCCTTTAGCGCCGGACAAATGTACCAACTTGTAAATGATGTGGATGCTTACCCGCAATTCCTGCCGGGCTGCACCGGAAGCCGCGTACTGGATGCCTCAGAAAACCAAATGACGGCTTCAGTCGACGTGTCGAAAGCGGGCATCAGCAAAACATTTACAACCCGAAATACGCTGACTGACAACCAGAGCATTCATATGCAACTGGTCGATGGGCCGTTCCGTAAACTCACTGGTGGCTGGCGCTTTATCGATCTTGGGGAGGATGCCTGCAAGGTTGAGCTAAGCCTGGAGTTTGAATTCACCAATATGCTGGTTGAGATGGCATTTGGTCGAATCTTTAAAGAACTGGCTAATAGCATGGTGCAGGCATTCACCCAGCGCGCCAAAGAGGTTTACAGTGCCTGATATCTCTGTCGAGGTGGTGTATGCCCTGCCCGAAAAACAGTATCAGCACTATGTAAAACTTGAAGAGGGCAGCACGGTTGAGCAGGCTATCCGCAAATCAGGCTTACTGGAACTGCGGCCTGAAATCGATTTGGCCAGCAACAAGGTGGGGATTTACAGCCATCCGGTAAAACTGAGCGACAGCGTGCAGGAAGGCGATCGGGTAGAGATCTATCGCCCGCTTATCGCCGATCCTAAAGAGCTTCGTCGTCAACGTGCGGAGCGCGCGGCGAGCAGTAAAAAATAACCAGTTGGTACAAACTCTGGTCATTAAAAAAGGCGCTTATCAGCGCCTTTTTACATTCTGTGATACCCGGTCGTTTGTCGGTAACGACCTTTGCGTCTTCGATTAGTTATCCTGCGAAGACAGCGCTGGCTTGTTGTCGATGTTGGTCAGTACGCCGCTGCGGTCAAAGGTCAGCGTCAGCGTTTGCTGTTTCACTTTCTCGTGACCTGGCTCCTGACGGAACACGTAGTACCAGACATTGCTGCCAAAGGGATCTTTCATCATTGGCGTACCCAGCGTATAGGCCACCTGTTGCTGTGTCATACCGTTATGAAGCTTGGCAACATCATTGGCAACCAGATAGTTACCCTGGTTTATATCGGGGCGATAAACAACGCGCTCTAAAGTGGAACATCCGGCGGTCATCATTAACATTACTACTGCCGCGGCAGTCAGCGTTTTACAGCGCATCTATACATTCCTTTTCCGGGGCGAAACGCCTTTTACAGGCTGTTCTTCTGCCATCAAATTCTGAACTCTGCCTGCGGCAGGCTTTATTATTCAGGCGACATTAGCTGTCGATGATAATAAACCTTTTCGCTATTGGAAACCTCTACAGAGCATGCATATGACCACGCTGTGGTAAAAAAGTGCATATCAGGCCGCTAAAAGTTCTTTCGCGTTAGCCAGTGTGTTGCGGGTGACCTCGCTGCCGCCCAGTAAGCGCGCCAGTTCCTGCAGGCGTGCGCGCTTATCCAGAGGCTGCATGTGCGTTTCCGTCATTTCGCCATCGGTTTCCTTGCTGACATAGAAATGCTGATGCCCACAACCCGCCACCTGCGGCAGATGGGTTACGCACATGACCTGGGTGGATTCCCCAAGCTGGCGCAACATTTTACCCACTACCGCAGCCGTCGGACCGCTAATCCCCACGTCAACTTCGTCGAAAATCATCGCCGGCGTTTCCATTTTCTTAGCGGTGATAACCTGAATCGCCAGCGCGATACGCGACAGTTCACCCCCAGAGGCGACTTTACCCAGCGGCTGTAATGGCTGTCCGGGGTTGGTGGTCACCTGAAAATCAATGCGGCTGGCACCGTCGGCGGTCAGTTGCTCAGGGTTGAAGATCAGCTCAATGGCAAAGCGACCGTGCGGCATAGAGAGCAAATGCATGCTTTGGGTAATCAACTGCTGTAACTCGGTTGCATAAAGGCTGCGCTGAGCGTGCAGTTGCTCTGCACACTGGAGGGCTGCGTTGTAGTGTTCGGTTACCAACGTCTGCAGGCTTTCCTGGTCGCTTTCCTGCTGTGACAGCAGTTCCGCTTCATCCAGCAGTTGCTGGTGCACAGCGGGCAGGCCTTCTGGTGCCACATGATGCTTGCGGGCCAGGGCGATTTGTCGGGAGATACGCTGTTCCAGCTCATAGAGGCGGTTCGGGTCCAGATCCAGACTGTCGCAGTAGTGGCGCAGTTCGTCACTGGCTTCGCTCAACTGAATCGCCGCTTCTTCCAGCAGGTTATAAACGCCGCTCACCTTGTCATCCAGCGCGCTGAGTTCAGACAGCATCTGACGCGCGCTGTACAGCATGCTGTTCAGGTTGGTGTCATCGCTGTCGGCTAACAGCTGAAGCGCCTGCTGACTGGTCGACAACAGCTGGCCGCTGTTGGCCAGACGTTTGTACTCTTCGTCAATCTGCTCAAACTCGCCTGCCACCGGGGCAAACTCGTTCAGCTCTTTAAGCTGATACTGTAACAACTCACGGCGGGATTCACGCTCCTGCGCCTGCTGCTGATGCTGCGCCAGCGTACGGCAGCTCTGGTGCCACGTCTGGTAGGACGCACGCATTGCAACAAGCAAGTCGTCATGACCGGCGTAGGCATCCAGCAGGTGCTTCTGATGATCGGACTTGAGCAGCAACTGATGGGCATGCTGTCCGTGAATCTGAATCAGTAACTGGCCCAGGTCGCGTAACTGAGAGAGGGGAACGGCTGTGCCATTGATAAAGCCGCGTGAGCGACCATCGGCGCTGATAACACGGCGCAGCAGGCACTCGCTACCGTCATCCAGATGATTGTCAGTCAGCCAGCGCTGTGCCGACGGCGAGGCTTTGATTTGAAAACGCGCACACAAGTCCGCGCGACTGGCGCCCTGACGCACCATATCCGCATCGGCACGGCCGCCAAGGCACAACCCAAGCGCATCGATAGCAATAGATTTACCTGCACCGGTTTCACCGGTGATGGCGGTCATACCGCGTTGAAAATCAATGTCGAGCTCACGAACGATAGCGAAATTGCTGATGGTCAGTTGTGCCAGCATAGCGTCACCTGTATGAATAAACACATATGGTTTTTCATACAGTATAAACTGGTTTTTTATACAGTAAAGAGGGCGCGGTCATTTTCAGAACAATTTTTTTGACCAGCCCAGTTTCGAACTCAGCGTGTTGAAATAACTGTAGTTTTTAGGATGGATAAGATTGAGATGGTTTTCGCTGCGGCGAATCAGCACATCTTCCCCTTCCTGGATAGGCAGCGCAATCTGGCTGTCACAGCTGATCTCAAGGTCGTTACGACGTGCCGAAAAACGGAGCCGAATCGTACTGCTGCTGTTAATTACCAGCGGGCGCGCGGACAAGGTGTGCGGGAACATGGGCACAATGGTAATGGCGTCCAGAGAGGGCGTTAAAATCGGGCCGCCGGCGGAAAGCGAATAGGCGGTCGATCCGGTGGGCGTAGAAATAATCAGGCCGTCCGAACGCTGCGAGAAGGCAAAAACTTCGTCGATATAAACTTCAAACTCAATCATGTGGGCGACTTTGCCCGGATGCAGCACCACTTCATTGATGGCGCTGCCGATACGCGGCGAGCAATCCGACTTGCACACCTGCGCTTCCAGCAGAAAGCGGCTTTCAACAAAATAGTTGCCGTTCAGCACTTCATCGAGCTGGTGATGCGCGTTGTCAGGGTCAAGATCGGTTAAAAACCCCAAGTTGCCGCGGTTAATGCCAATCACTTTAATGTCATAACGCGCCAGCACTCTGGCCGCGCCTAACATATTACCGTCACCTCCCACCACAACGGCCAGATCGGCTTTTTGACCGATTTCAGCCAGCGTACCGGTCTGGACATCGCCAAGCGACAGTTCCTGCGCAATCTGCTGTTCAACAATAACGGGATAGCCTTTGGCGGTCAGCCAGCGACACAGCATTTCATGCGTCGTGAGTGCGGTAGGATGGCGTGGATGGCCCACAATACCAATACAGTTAAAGTGTTTGTTCATCGAGTGGGTGTTCCTCATAAGCCAAATCGGCACGATGATGTGACGTGTTCCCTTGAAACCGTCAAACCAATCCCCATAATAAGCCAACCAGCGAAGTGAATGTGCAAAACGCGGAGAAATTCATGAGTAGTAAAGAACAGAACACCCCAAACGAGCAAGTCTCAGACGAAATTCAACAGGATCAACATCAACCTCAGGACGCGGAGACAGCAGTAGAGGTGGATCCGCGTGATGAGCGCATCGCTCAGCTTGAAGCTGAGTTAGCCCAGTTGCAGACGGGCGTACGTGATGCTCAACTGCGTGCGCAGGCCGAAATTGAAAACGTTCGCCGCCGCACCGAAATGGATATTGAAAAAGCGCACAAGTTTGCGCTGGAGAAGTTTGCCAATGAGCTGCTTCCGGTGATTGATAGCCTGGAACGTGCGCTGGAACTGGCAAACAAAGAAGACGAGAAGTCTGCCTCTATGGTTGAAGGCATTGAGCTTACGCTGAAATCCCTGCTGGGCGCGGTGCGTAAATTCGGTGTTGAAGTGGTTGGTGAAACCGGTGTGCCGTTTAACCCGGAAGTGCACCAGGCGATGTCGATGATGGAATCTGAGGATTTCGAGCCGAACCACGTGATGATGGTGATGCAACCCGGTTATACGCTGAATGGCCGCCTGCTGCGTCCGGCCATGGTTGCCGTGGCGAAAGCGAAAGCCTGATCATTGCTTTATCCTGCAACGGCCGCGCACTGACGCGGCCGTTTGTGTTTATGGCGTTTACTCAGGTAAGACCGGCGTCCAGTTAATTGGCGTTTTACCGGCATCGCGTAACAACGCATTGGTTTTGGAAAAATGCTGGCAACCAAAGAAGCCACGATGTGCAGAAAGCGGGGAAGGGTGCGGAGCCTGCAGAACGTGATGGCGCTGGCGATCAATAATGCTGCCTTTCTTCTGCGCGTGTGAGCCCCAAAGTAAAAAGATCACGCCTTCACGCTGCTCATTGATAGCCTTGATCACCGTATCGGTAAAGGTTTCCCATCCCAGTCGGGCATGAGAATGCGCTTTACCGGCTTCAACGGTCAGTACGGTGTTCAGTAACATCACGCCCTGTTCCGCCCAACTGGCCAGATAACCATGATTGGGTTTCTCAAAGCCCGGAATATCCTGCTGCAACTCTTTGTACATGTTTTGCAATGACGGCGGTGTCTGTACGCCCGGCAGTACAGAGAAAGCCAGCCCGTGGGCCTGATGCGGGCCGTGATAAGGGTCCTGTCCCAGAATCACCACGTTCACATCGCCTAATTCGGTTAAGCGAAACGCGTTAAACACATCTTTCTGCGGCGGATAAACCGTTACGCCTGCAGCCCGCTGGTTAGCGACATGCTTAAGGGTTTCGATAAAGTAGGGTTTTTCTTTCTCTTCAGCCAGCACGTCATGCCAGGTCAGCTTTTCAGCCATGATCAACTCCCTTGTATTTCGAACCTTAAGCTTAGCGGTTCACTCTGCAGACATGAAGCCCAAAATTTTTTTAAAAATTAAACGAAACTTTCTTAGGGCGCGTTTTTAAAATCAAAAGCTTACCAGCGTGAGGATAAAACGCCCGATTGTAATTGATACAGGTCAAAGTCATGGTCGCTATCGGGTGATATACCAACAGCTCAAATTGACTGATTTACGGTGTTGGCAACCGTCAGCACGTTGTTGGAGGGATTGAAATGATCACAGGTATTCAGATTACCCAATCGAGTAATCCGGCTTTAATTAACTCGTTTTGGCTGCTGGACGAGGAAAAAGCGCAGGCGCGCTGTCTCTGTGCCGTCGCAGGCTATCAGGAGGATCAGATTGTGACGATTGGGGAACTCGGCGACGTCGCTTACCGTGAAGTGCCTGTCGAGGTGAAACCTCAGGTGCGCGTCGAGGGTGGACAGCATTTAAACGTCAACGTATTGCGCCGGGAAACGCTGGAAGATGCCGTGAAACATCCCGAGAAGTACCCACAGCTGACTATTCGCGTGTCGGGCTATGCCGTACGTTTTAACTCACTCACCGCTGAACAGCAGCGCGACGTGATTACCCGCACTTTTACAGAAAGTTTGTAACGGCTCTGGTGTCGAAATAAAACGCAACGCCTTATCCGGGAATTTGTTTCTATTAACAAGGAGATAACTTTTCGGGCAGGCGCGTCACGCCTGACTGTGAGGCCGGAGTAACCTGTTGGGCGTTAAAATGGCACTAAAGCGGTATTTACTGGCCTGATAAAATAAAAATCGCCTCATAAAGAGGCGATTTTTTTGAGCGGGTGTTGAATTATTCCGCACTCTCGCTGCCTGGCGTGCTGCCGCTTGGCTTGCGGCGCTTACCGACATTTTTGAGATCGCGATGACGTTTTTTAACCCGTGGTTTCTCTTCGTCTTTCGCTTTTTTCTCTGCACGCTTCACAAGCACCTTTTTCGACGGTTTTCCCGTGGATTTCGGTGATGGCGCACGGGTCACAGGACGCAGCTCATCAATCACGCGCGCCTTAAGTGGCTCATCCACATAACGACTGACTTTACCCAGCAGCAGATAATCGTGCGCTTCGACCAGCGAAATCGCAATGCCTTTACGACCGGCACGACCGGTGCGTCCAATGCGGTGCAGATAGGTGTCCGCCGTACGTGGCATATCGAAGTTAATCACGTGACTTACGTCGTCAACGTCGATACCGCGCGCAGCGATGTCCGTTGCTACCAGAATATTTACGCGTCCCTCAATCAGGCGCTTAATCGCCTCATTGCGTTTCGCCTGCACCATCTCACCTTCAAGGTAACTGGTACGAATGCCGGCATCGTGAAGCCAGCCGACCAGCTCATGCAGACGTTCACGCTTACGCACAAACACAATGGTGCGGGTGACTTCTGGCTGTTTTAACAGGTGAACCAGCAGTTTGGTTTTGTGCTCCAGGTCATCGGCCCGGTAATACCACTGCTGAATCTTTTTACGCTCGCGACGGCTGGGATCGGCTTCCAGTTCGACCGGATCGTTGAGCAGGCGCTCTGCAAAATCTTTGATGTGTTCGCCTTCCAGCGTGGCTGAAAACAGCAACGTCTGTTTGCGCCAGCGCGTTTCACCCGCGATGGTTTCGATATCCTGGGCAAAGCCCATATCCAGCATGCGGTCAGCTTCATCCAGAATCAGGGTTTCAACGGCGCGGCAATCAAAGTTTTCTTCTTTAATGTACTGCAGCAGACGTCCGGTGGTCGCCACCACCACGTCCTGATTCTCGCTAAACACTTCGGCGTGGTTCATATAGGCTACGCCGCCCGTGATCGTCGCAATATCCAGATGCGTATGCTTAGCCAGTTCACGCGCCTGGTCGGCAACCTGCATCGCCAGTTCGCGGGTTGGCGTTAAAATTAAAATGCGTGGCGGACCAGACTTTTTGCGTGGAAAATCGAGCAGGTGCTGCAACGCCGGTAATAAATACGCAGCGGTTTTCCCGGTCCCGGTAGGTGCCGAACCCAGAACGTCGCGGCCCTCCAGCGCGGGGGGAATGGCAGCAGCCTGAATTGCTGTAGGGCGCGTATAGCCTTTCTCCTGCAGCGCTTCAAGCAGGCTTTCGTCGAGTTCAAGTTCGGAAAATGTGGTTACGGTCATGTTCTACCTCAGTTTGGGGCGCTGATTATAGACAGATCGGACATAATCTTCATCTGTTTATCGGTATTGACTGCGCCAGATTACGTCAACGACGTGAATTCCCCAACCCACCACGTTACACTGACCCCTTGCCGTACGGCAGGTAAAAAGGTGAATGGTCGCTGAGTATGATGCAGGACAAGCCGCAGACGCGGCCACAATTAAAAAAGAATGGTTTTACCTTCAAGCAGTTTTTTGTTGCCCACGACCGTTGTGCGATGAAGGTCGGTACAGATGGTATTTTGCTGGGCGCATGGGCACCGGTGGCCGGGGTTAAGCGGATGCTTGATATCGGTGCTGGTTCGGGGCTGATTGCCCTGATGCTGGCCCAGCGTACTCCGTCAGCGGTTGACATTGATGCGGTAGAGTTAGATCCCGATGCCGCACAGCAGGCGCGCGAAAATATTCAGCATTCTCCATGGGCAACGCGGATTCATGTCCATCAGCAGGACATCGCCCAGTGGGCTGAAAACTGCGAAGCGCGCTACTCGCTTATCGTCAGTAATCCTCCTTATTTTGAGCCCGGTGTGGCCTGCGCGACGTCCGCTAGAGACAGTGCGCGCGCCACCGGTTCGTTAGATCACCAAACATTATTACGTTGTGCGGCCTCGCTGATTGAAGAAGAGGGGTTTTTCTGTGTGATCTTACCCGAAGCGACAGGGCAGCAGGTTATCGCCCAGGCGCAGGCTGACGGCTGGCATTTACGCTTTCGCTTTGACGTTGCGGAATACGCGCATCGCCCACCTCATCGGGTGCTACTGGGGTTTTCCCCCAGCGCAGGCGAAACCCTGTTTGAACGGCTGGCTATTCGCGACGCGGACAGACAATACTCTGAAGCCTGGCAAAGCCTGACGCGCGACTTCTATTTATTTATGTCATGACCGGGTTGCAGCACGGTAGGTTGTGCCTCGGGTAACAAATCAGGATAGTCGCGGATAAAATGCAACCCGCGACTCTCTTTCCTCTGCAGCGCACAGCGCACCATCAGTTCAGCCACCTGCACCAGGTTTCGCAGCTCCAGCAGGTTATTAGACAGGCGGAAGTGACGGTAGTACTCGTCTATTTCCTGTTGCAACAGCGTGATGCGACGCAATGCCCGCTCCAGCCGCTTGGTGGTGCGCACAATCCCCACGTAGTCCCACATAAACAGTCGCAGTTCATGCCAGTTATGCTGAATCACCACCCGTTCATCGGCATCATCCACCTGGCTGTCGTCCCAGGCCGGTAAGCTGTCTACAGCGTCAACCTCGGGTAAAATACGCAGCAGATCTTCCGCCGCCGACCAGCCATAGACAAGGCATTCGAGCAGTGAATTTGACGCCATGCGATTGGCACCGTGTAGGCCGGTATAGCTGACTTCGCCAATCGCGTACAAGCCGTTGATATCGGTGCGGCCCTGCTCGTTCACCATCACGCCGCCGCAGGTGTAATGGGCGGCGGGCACCACCGGGATCTTATCCTTCGTCAGGTCAAAGCCAAAGGTGAGCAGTTTTTCGTAAATCATGGGGAAGTGCGAACGCACAAACGCTTCAGGCTGATGACTGATGTCCAGATACATACAGTCCACGCCCAGGCGTTTCATTTCATGATCGATGGCGCGGGCGACAATATCGCGCGGTGCCAGCTCAGCGCGTGCATCAAAGTCGGGCATAAAACGCGAACCATCAGGCCGCACCAGCCAGGCACCTTCGCCGCGCAGCGCTTCGGTGAGCAGAAAGTTTTGTGCCTGGGGATGAAACAGGCAAGTGGGGTGAAACTGATTAAACTCCAGGTTAGCCACACGGCAACCTGCCCGCCATGCCATCGCAATGCCATCGCCCGATGCGACATCCGGATTCGTGGTGTACTGATACACTTTGGCGGCACCGCCTGTGGCCAGGACGACGGCGCGTGCGCGGCAGGTTTCAACCCGTTCGCGGTTACGGTTCCAGATCCAGGCACCGGTAACACGACGCGGGCCCGGCAGGCCGAGCTTATCTGAAAGAATAAGATCCACCGCGTTGGTGCGTTCAAGAATGCGGATATTCGGATGATGTAACGCCTGACCTACCAGCGTGGTTTCTACCTCGCGGCCCGTCGCGTCCGCGCTGTGCAGAATACGGCGATGACTGTGGCCGCCTTCTCGCGTCAGATGATAGCGCATCTCCCCCGCAGCCTGTGGATCGGTATCAAAGGCTACCCCGTTATCAATCAACCACTGTACGCAGTGACGCGCATTGCTGGCGACGAACGACACAGCAGCGCGATCGCATAAACCTGCCCCCGCGACCAGCGTGTCTTCAACATGCGAATCAATGCTGTCGGTTTCGTCAAAGACCGCCGCAATGCCGCCTTGCGCATACAGCGTCGAGCCTTCATTCACCTGCGCTTTGCTTAATACGGTGACCTGATAATGTTCTGCCAGACGCAATGCCAGCGACAATCCTGCCGCACCGCTGCCCACAATGAGTACATCACACTGATAATCTGAGGGAGAGAAAGTTGTCATGGTGTTTAATTTACTAAACAAGAATGGACCGAGCATAAGCGTTTGGTCGTTTTTTGTGAAGTATTTTGAACACAAACGGCACAGGATTCGCGCCTTTAAATTAATTTATCAGATATATCAAAAGGTTAATGTATAACGGCTTTAAGCAGGGTTTTTTATACCAAACTTAATCGATTACAAGGATTTAAAGATGAAAAAGCTGTTGTCATAGGTTACTCTGCCTGCGATTTGCGCGCTTTACACTGAACGAAAACCAACAAACTGTGTAATTCTGCCGTAAAGTGGCTAAAAAGAGGCTGAGAGTGAACTTTTCGCCACGCAAAGACTCAAAGCGCATGCTTGCTCAATAGCGGTGTGCTGGCAGTTCCTTAACGCATAAGAAAGTATTTGGGGAGACATTACCTCGGATGAGCGAGCAGTTAGCGGACCAGGTTCTTGTTGAACGGGTTCAGAAGGGGGATCAGAAGGCTTTCAACTTACTGGTAATTCGTTACCAGCATAAAGTGGCGAGCCTGGTCTCACGATATGTCCCTTCAGGCGATGTGCCTGATGTCGTTCAGGAATCATTCATTAAGGCTTATCGCGCACTGGATTCGTTCCGTGGCGATAGCGCGTTTTACACATGGCTGTATCGGATAGCAGTGAATACAGCAAAAAATTATTTGGTCGCTCAGGGACGGCGTCCGCCTTCCAGTGACGTTGATGCAATTGATGCTGAAAACTTCGAAAGTGCGGGCGCATTGAAAGAAATTTCGAACCCTGAGAACTTAATGTTGTCAGATGAACTGAAACAAATCGTCTTTCGTACCATCGAGGCGCTTCCTGAGGACTTGCGAATGGCAATTACCCTCAGGGAACTTGACGGTCTGAGCTATGAAGAGATCGCCGTCATTATGGATTGCCCGGTGGGCACGGTGAGGTCGCGTATCTTCCGTGCACGTGAGGCCATTGATAATAAAGTTCAACCGCTTATCCAACGTCAGTGATAACGGCTACTGGAAGGGTATTAGGCATGCAGAAAGAAAAACTTTCCGCTTTAATGGATGGTGAGGCTTTAGATAACGAGCTGTTTTCAGCGCTGTCTAAAGATGCAGATCTACAAAAAAGCTGGGAACGCTACCATCTCATCCGCGATACCATGCGCGGTGATGTTGGTGAGCACCTGCATTTTGATATTGCTGCGCGCGTCGCTGCTGCTATTGAAAAAGAGCCACAGCGCAACGTTACAACCTTGATCCCCGAAGCACAGCCCGAACCTTCTCGCTGGGAAAAAATGCCGTTCTGGCATAAAGTTCGCCCGTGGGCGGCACAGATTACCCAGGTTGGCGTCGCCGCCTGTGTTTCCCTGGCTGTTATCGTTGGCGTCCAGCATTACAACCAACCGGCCGGCGTCGAAAGTTCCGACTCGCCGGTGTTTAATACCTTACCTGTGATGGGTAAAGCCTCACCTGTGAGCCTGGGCGTGCCGTCTGATGCCTTTGGCGGCGGTAATGTCACGCAACAGGTGCAGGACCAGCGTCGCCGCGTCAATGCCATGCTGCAGGACTATGAACTCCAGCGTCGCCTCCATGCGGACCAGCTGCAGTTTGAAACCAATGCGCCTAAACAAGCGCAGGCCAATGTCCCTGGTAATCAGTCATTAGGAATGCAGCAGCAGTAATGAAGCCGCTATGGTATGCCGTCAGCCTTCTGGCAGGCAGCCTGTTGTGGCCATCTGCCGCCCCAGCGCAGGTTTCTGCGTCTGGGGCGTTATTGCAGCAGATGGAGCAGGCAAGCCAGACCCTCAACTACGAATTCGCCTATATCAATGTGTCCCGCCTTGGCATGGAATCGCTGCGCTATCGTCATGCGGTTATTGATGATCGCGTGTATGCGCAGGTGCTGCAGATGGACGGCCCGCGTCGTGAAGTGATTCAGCGCGGCAATGATATCAGCTATTTTGAACCCGGCATTGAGCCTTTCTCTCTGCCGGGCAATCACATTGTGGATGCGCTCCCGTCCATTATTTATGCCGATTTCGCCAAGCTGGATGTCGCCTATGACTTTATTACCGTAGGCCGCTCGCGCATTGCCGACCAGATGTGCGACGTGGTGCGCATCGTTTCACGCGATGGCACGCGCTACAGCTACGTTGTATGGCTGGACGTGGATACCAAGCTTCCTCTTCGCGTCGATTTGCTGGACCGCGATGGCGAAACGATGGAGCAATTCCGTGTTATCAGCTTTGCGGTCGATGATGGCGTACGTAATCTGATGCAGGGGCTGGAGAAAGCTAATCTGCCGCCGTCGTTGTCATTAACTAAAGCCGATAACGTCTCGTTAGACTGGCAGCCCGACTGGCTTCCCGCTGGAATGACGCTGGTGTCTCAAAGCCGTCGAATGATTCCCACATTAAATAAATCGCTAGAGTCACGGCTTTACAGCGATGGGCTGTTTAGCTTTGCCGTCAATGTGACGCCAGCAGATAAAAACAGCACCGCACAGACATTGCGCACGGGACGTCGTACGGTGCAGACCGTAATACGCGATAATAACGAGATTACGGTCGTCGGCGAGCTACCGCCCGTGACGGCAAAACGTATCGCAGACAGCGTCGAGCTCGGGGCAAAAAAATGATGAGAGAATGGGCCACCGTTGTGGCATGGCAGGATGGCATCGCCACGCTGCACACAGAAGCAAAAACGTCCTGCAACAGCTGCCAGGCTCGTAAAGGCTGTGGCAGCCATATGCTGAATAAGCTGGGTCCTAAGAATGCGCACGTGATGCAGATAGCCAGCAGCAAGCCACTGCAGCCAGGTCAGCGCGTTGAACTGGGCATCAAAGAGAGCAGCCTGCTGGGCTCTGCGCTGCTGGTTTATATGACGCCACTGTTCGGCCTGTTCCTGTTTGCCGGCCTGTTTCAGGCGCTGTTTGGCAGCGACCTGGCGGCAGCCAGCGGTGCGCTGTTAGGCGGTGTGGGCGGGTTTATCGTTGCTAAAGGCATTTCCATGAAATTTGGCGATCGTGAAGCCTTCCAGCCCGTTATTTTGAACATCGCTTTGCCGCCTGATGCGCTGCGCGTTGAAAGCGAAGCCTGATCCTCACTCAAGCCGCACTTGCTGCGGCTTTTGCCATTATGACTCCTCGCAAAAAACTGTTTCGTTTCCACAACGTTCCATTCTTTTATGCGCGGCCTTAACAGTGTAATATGCGTCGTCATTAATGAGGCTGACAGGATTGTGGGTTAAGAGCGATCTTCCTGAATGTGTCTGTGCTCAGGTTCCTAACTGATTCTCTACGTGAAGATATTCCTATAAATGAAGCACATAAGAAATTTCTCCATCATCGCCCACATTGACCATGGTAAATCCACGCTCTCTGACCGCTTGATTCAGATTTGCGGCGGATTAACTGCTCGCGAGATGGCCGCACAGGTTCTTGACTCTATGGACCTGGAGCGTGAGCGTGGCATTACGATTAAAGCGCAGAGCGTAACGCTCGATTACAAAGCGAAAGACGGCGAAACTTACCAGCTCAATTTCATCGACACACCGGGACACGTTGACTTCTCATATGAAGTTTCCCGCTCACTGGCAGCCTGTGAAGGCGCATTGCTGGTGGTTGATGCCGGACAGGGCGTAGAAGCACAAACCCTGGCCAACTGCTATACCGCACTTGAGATGGATCTGGAAGTCGTGCCGGTGCTGAATAAAATCGATTTGCCCGCTGCCGATCCCGATCGTGTTGCTCAGGAAATCGAAGACATCGTCGGAATTGATGCGACCGACGCTGTGCGTTGCTCGGCCAAAACTGGCGTGGGCGTTCCTGAAGTCCTGGAGCGTTTAGTCCGCGACATTCCGCCGCCAGAAGGTGATCCAGAAGCCCCGCTGCAGGCGCTGATTATCGACTCCTGGTTTGATAACTATCTTGGCGTCGTATCATTGGTGCGGGTAAAAAACGGCACCATGCGTAAAGGCGATAAAATTAAGGTACTGAGCACTGGTCAGGTCTACAATGCTGACCGACTGGGCATCTTCACGCCGAAGCGGGTTGATCGCAATGAACTCAACTGCGGCGAAGTTGGCTGGCTGGTCTGCGCCATCAAAGATATTCTTGGCGCGCCAGTGGGCGATACCCTGACAACCGCACGTAATCCGGCTGATAAAGCCTTACCGGGCTTTAAAAAAGTGAAGCCGCAGGTTTATGCCGGTCTGTTCCCTATCAGCTCTGATGATTATGAAGCCTTCCGTGATGCGCTGGGCAAGCTGAGTCTGAATGATGCCTCACTGTTCTACGAACCCGAAAGTTCAACGGCACTGGGCTTTGGTTTCCGCTGCGGCTTCCTGGGTCTGCTGCATATGGAGATCATTCAGGAACGTCTGGAACGTGAATACGATCTCGATCTGATCACAACCGCACCGACAGTGGTATACGAAGTGCAAACCACGAGCGGCGAAGTGGTCTATGTCGATAGCCCGTCAAAGCTTCCACCGCTCAATAATATCGAAGAGTTACGTGAACCCATTGCCGAGTGTCATATGTTGCTGCCTCAGGAGTACCTGGGCAACGTCATCACACTGTGCATCGAGAAACGTGGCTTCCAGACCAACATGGTTTACCACGGCAATCAGGTGGCACTGACCTATGAAATTCCGATGGCCGAAGTGGTGCTCGACTTCTTTGACCGTCTGAAATCAACGTCACGTGGCTATGCCTCACTGGACTATAATTTTAAACGTTTTCAGACCTCTGACATGGTGCGCGTCGACGTTCTGATCAACTCAGAACGTGTTGATGCGCTGGCGCTGATTACCCACCGTGAAAACGCACCTTATCGTGGACGTGATCTGGTTGAGAAAATGAAAGAACTCATCCCACGTCAGCAGTTTGATATTGCGATTCAGGCGGCTATCGGCAACCACATTATCGCTCGCTCGACCGTTAAACAGCTGCGTAAGAACGTTCTCGCCAAATGTTATGGCGGTGACGTCAGTCGTAAGAAAAAGCTGTTGCAGAAGCAGAAAGATGGTAAGAAGCGAATGAAGCAGGTCGGTAACGTTGAGCTGCCGCAGGAAGCATTCCTCGCCATTCTGCATGTCGGAAAAGACAGCAAATAAGGATCTCAAATGGCTAATATGTTCGCCCTGATACTGGCGATAGCGACATTGATTACCGGTATTCTTTGGGTGATTGATCGTATTAAGTGGGCACCACAGCGGCGTGCGGTGCAGGCGGCGGCGCAGGCGCAGGCCGGGGATTCACTCGACAGCAAAGCGCTGGCGAAGATGGCACCTAAGCCGGGCTGGATTGAAACCGCAGCATCAGTATTTCCGGTGTTGGCCGTGGTGTTCTTTGTGCGCTCTTTTGTTTATGAGCCATTCCAGATCCCGTCCGGTTCCATGATGCCAACCATGCTGATTGGGGACTTTATACTGGTCGAGAAGTTTGCCTACGGGATTAAAGACCCGATTACGCAAACGACGCTGATCCCGACCGGGCATCCAAAACGCGGTGATATCGCGGTATTTAAATACCCGAAAGATCCCAGCCTGGATTACATCAAACGCGTGATCGGTTTGCCTGGCGATCGGGTCACGTACGATCCGTACAGTAAAACGCTGACCATTAACCCGGCCTGCGATAACGGCAAACCTTGTAGCAAAGCGCTGCCTGTGACATACAGCAATATCGAACCCAGCAAATTTGTTCAGACGTTCAGCGGGTTTGACGGCAATGAAGCGGGTAATGGTTTCTATCAGTTACCGCTAAATGACAGCATGCAGGGTGGATTACGTCTGGCAACGCGCAAAGAAACGCTGGGCGATGTGACGCATGACATTCTGTTAGTAACCGAAGCACAAAGCCAGGCGAGCATGTATTATCAGCAGCCGGGTCAGCCGCAGGCTAGCTGGGTTGTGCCGCAGGGACAATATTTCATGATGGGCGATAACCGTGATAACAGCGCCGATAGCCGCTACTGGGGCTTTGTGCCCGAGCGCAATCTGGTGGGTAAAGCGGTCGCTATCTGGATGAGTTTCGAAAAACAAGAAGGTCAGTGGCCAACCGGCGTACGACTCAGTCGTATTGGTGGTATCCACTAACCGTAGCCTGACCGTCAGGCAAATAGGGTGGCCTCCATTTGGGGGCCACTGCACACCAAACAGAATGTGTTGGTTTTCCAGCCCTGTTTGGTATGCAGAGTGACAGACGCAAAACAGAACTGGAATCGCATGAACCCCATCTTGATTAACAAGCTTCAGCGTAAACTGGGCTACACTTTTACACATTCTGAACTTTTACAGCAGGCCCTGACGCATCGAAGCGCCAGCAGTAAACACAATGAACGTCTCGAATTTTTAGGCGATTCCATCCTCAGCTATGTGATCGCTAACGCGCTTTATCACCGTTTTCCACGCGTGGATGAAGGGGATATGAGTCGTATGCGTGCCACACTGGTGCGGGGTAACACTCTGGCAGAGATGGCGCGTGAGTTCGATTTGGGTGAATGCCTGCGTTTAGGCCCTGGCGAATTAAAAAGCGGGGGCTTCCGCCGTGAATCCATTCTGGCGGACACCGTAGAGGCGCTGATTGGTGGCGTGTTCCTCGACAGTGATATTCAGACGGTGGAGAAACTGATCCTCGACTGGTATCAGACGCGCCTGGACGAAATCAGTCCGGGTGACAAACAAAAAGATCCCAAAACGCGCCTGCAGGAGTATCTGCAAGGGCGGCATCTGCCACTGCCAAGTTATTTAGTGGTGCAGGTACGTGGCGAAGCCCACGATCAGGAATTCACCATTCACTGTCAGGTGAGTGGCATGGCAGAGCCGGTGGTGGGCGTAGGTTCCAGCCGCCGTAAAGCTGAACAAGCAGCAGCCGAACAGGCGCTGATTAAACTTGGTCTGGAATAGTTTTATCCCGGCGCCGCAACCGGCGCTGAAAACCTCAGGATTCGAATGAGCGAAAACGTTACATACAGCGGCTTTGTCGCGATAGTTGGCCGACCAAACGTCGGCAAATCCACCTTACTGAACCAGTTGCTGGGGCAGAAGGTCTCGATTACATCGCGTAAGCCGCAAACCACTCGTCACCGCATTATGGGCATCCATACTGAAGGCGCCTATCAGGCGATCTATGTGGATACGCCAGGGTTGCACATGGAAGAGAAGCGGGCGATTAACCGCCTGATGAACCGTGCGGCCAGCAGTTCTATCGGTGACGTTGAACTCATCATCTTTGTGGTGGACGGCACGCGCTGGACGCCCGATGACGAAATGGTATTAAACAAGCTGCGCGATGGCAAAGTGCCCGTGCTGCTGGCAATTAACAAAATCGACAATATTCAGGATAAAAGCATTCTGCTGCCGCATTTGCAGTTCCTTAGCCAGCAGATGAACTTTATCGATATTGTGCCGATCTCCGCAGAAAACGGTAAAAATGTTGACACCATTGCGGCTATTGCCCGTAAGCATCTGCCGGCGTCTGACCATCATTTCCCGGAAGATTACATCACCGATCGCTCTCAGCGCTTTATGGCCTCAGAAATCATCCGTGAAAAGCTGATGCGTTTTCTGGGCGCGGAACTGCCTTACTCGGTCACGGTTGAAATCGAACAGTTCGTGTCGAATGCGCGCGGCGGTTACGACATCAACGGTTTGATCCTGGTGGAGCGTGAAGGGCAGAAGAAAATGGTGATTGGTAACAAAGGTGCCAAAATCAAAACCATTGGTATTGAAGCGCGTAAAGACATGGAAGAGATGTTCGACGCGAAAGTGCATCTTGAACTGTGGGTTAAAGTTAAATCCGGCTGGGCGGACGACGAACGTGCGTTGCGCAGCCTGGGTTACACAGACGATCTCTGATTAAATGGAAGGCTGGCAACGCGCCTTTGTGCTGCATAGTCGCCCTTTCAGCGAGACCAGCCTGCTGCTTGACCTGTTTAGTGAAAGTGAAGGCCGCGTTCGTGTTCTGGCAAAAGGGGCACGTTCACGGCGTTCGCAGTTAAAAGGCACGTTACAGCCTTTTACGCCTTTACTGGTGCGCTGGAGCGGGCGCGGGGACGTAAAAACCCTGCGCAACGCTGAAGCGGTCTCCCTGGCCTTACCTCTCAGCGGTATCACGCTTTATTGCGGCCTGTACGTCAACGAGCTGTTGTCTCGGGTACTGGAACAGCACATTCCCTTCTCTGAACTGTTTTTTGACTACCTGCAATGCATCCAGATGCTGGCAGGGGCCGAAGGTTCACCCGAACCGGCGCTGCGTCGCTTTGAGCTGGCGCTGCTGGGACACCTTGGCTACGGCGTGGACTTCCTGCACTGCGCGGGCAGCGGCGAACCGGTCAGCGAAACCATGACCTACAGCTACCGTGAAGAGAAGGGCTTTATTGCCAGCCTGGTGCTGAACCAGCGTAGTTTCACCGGTCGCGAGCTGCAGGCGCTGTTTACCCGAGAATTCCCCGACGCAGAAACCCTGCGTGCAGCCAAGCGTTTCACCCGCATGGCGCTCAAACCCTATCTGGGCGGTAAACCGCTAAAAAGCCAGGAGCTTTTTCGCCAGTTCACACCGAAAAAAAAGCCGACTATTTCTGACGAGACAGAGCTCTGACCGTAGCCTGGCCTTATCTCTGCGCGGTACACTCAGCACAATGACCATAATGAACCGAGGATTGTCATGGCTGAGTTACTGTTAGGCGTGAATATTGACCACATCGCTACCGTCCGCAACGCACGTGGAACCCATTATCCCGATCCGGTACAGGCAGCGTTTATCGCTGAACAGGCGGGAGCGGACGGCATCACTGTGCACCTGCGCGAAGATCGTCGCCACATTACCGACAGAGATGTCCGCATCCTGCGCGATACCATTGAAACGCGTATGAATCTTGAAATGGCAGTGACCGAGGAGATGCTGGCTATCGCCTGTGAAATCAAACCGCATTTTTGCTGCCTGGTGCCGGAAAAGCGTCAGGAAGTTACCACAGAAGGCGGGCTGGACGTGGCAGGACAACAGGAAAAACTCAACGCCGCGGTGAAACAACTCAGCGAAGCGGGCATTTTGGTGTCCCTGTTTATCGATGCCGATCATCGCCAAATCGAGGCGGCGGTGACCAGCGGTGCGCCCTATATTGAAATTCATACCGGTGCCTACGCAGAAGCGCCTGAAGGCCCGGCCCGCGAGGCTGAACTGGCACGTATCCGTCAGGCCGCGACCTTTGCGGCCAGCCGTGGCTTGAAAGTCAACGCCGGACATGGCCTGACCTATCACAATGTGCTGCCGATTGCCGCACTGCCGGAAATGCATGAGCTGAACATCGGTCATGCGATTATTGGACGCGCCGTCATGAGCGGCCTGCCTGAGGCGGTGAAAGAGATGAAACAGCTGCTGCGGGAAGCGCGTCGTTAATGGCTATCTTAGGACTGGGTAGCGATATCGTCGAAATAGCGCGTATTGCTGACGTGATTTCACGCTCAGGTGACCGTCTGGCACGCCGTGTGCTCAGTGATGCCGAATGGCATCAGTACCAGCAGCACCTTCAGCCGGTGCGCTTTCTGGCTAAGCGTTTTGCGGTCAAAGAGGCGGCAGCAAAAGCGTTCGGCACCGGCATTCGTGGCGGGCTGGCTTTCAACCAGTTTGAAGTTTATAACGATGCGCTGGGTAAACCGCTGCTGCGCTTCTTCGATCATGCTGCTGAGATGGCGCAACGGCTGGGCGTGCAACATGTGCATGTCACCCTGGCGGACGAGCGTCACTATGCCTGCGCCACGGTGATTATCGAAAGCTAACCATCTAGCTGTACAAACTTATCCCACAGCGCATCGCGTGATTCGATGTGCTGTGGATCAATGACGATCGTGTTATCGATAGGGCAAACGCTCTGGCAGGTTGGCACATCGTAATGACCAACACATTCGGTACAGCGACTCACATCAATCTCATATATCGACTCACCCATTGAGATCGCCTGGTTCGGGCACTCAGGTTCACACATGTCACAGTTAATACAGCGTTCGGTAATCAGTAAAGCCATTGTGGTTTCTTAATTCGATAAATAATATTGGTCGTTTATGCCATTATCGGCAGTAAAATACGCCAAAATGTCTCAGCGCAACTTTCGCTATTGGCGCTACAGGTATAAGTCCGAAATCAATAGCCATGAGGCTTTGTCTGCCGCCCTAAGCCCGCCAGACAGTATCATATTCTGTTTAACGCAAAAATGATGCTGATAGGTAAAATCCTGAAAGACCAAAATAAAATTAATAACGCATTGATTTATATGGTTCTTATCGCGTTCGGTATGCTCAGAGCTAAAGAAATTAACTTTCTTTAGTTGAAGTTTTAGACGTCAGGATGAGCAAAGGCTTTAGAACCGCTGGAAGTCATCTTCGCAGGTTTTGTAAGGTTTACACAAAAAATGCGCTCAGTAGAAATATCTTGTCATAAAATGAGTGAGAGCAGATGCGTGATTAGGATTTTTCCGATAAAATCCACTCATCAAAAATATCGATGGATTGTGTCAGGTGAAAAAAAGAATTCTTTTAATAGCAGGCGTGGCTGTTCTGGCTGCAACAACAGCTTATGCAAGCCTCTCCGCAGGCGGATCTCGGCCAGATTTCGTTGCGTCGGCGGAAAATAAAACGAATAACTTCCTGCAGTACACCTATGGAAAGGGTAAATGTAAAGCAACGCAAGGAACAACGATAAGCTGGGATATGGAATGCAAGTATGAAGGTGGAAAGAAAGTCGTAAAATTTGCCCTTTATTCTGCGGATCACGCTCAGCAACCTACGGCTGAAACCTTCTATCTGGTAGCAAAAAACAAGGCAGCAGTCGAATCAGCGACTACAGGGATGAGCCAGTATTTACCTATCTCTACGCAAGATCTGAGTCGTAGCTAGTCTTTTAAGGTTTGGTTAGTATTCACAGCATTGCAAGAAGCCAGCGTTATCGCTGGCTTCTTGCATTATATGCTTAGCATATTATCTACGCTTAGTGAGCCTGGCTTTCTGCCTAAATCAGCTTCTTAACCAGCGCCTCACTGTGACGAATATGGCTGGATGCGCGCTCAGGATCGTTCTGCACCAGCGCCATAAAAAGCAGGTCGGTTAATGCCAACTGAGCGGTGGTGGACGAGATGGCGGCGCTGCGTGTGCTCTGCTCTTCTGCCACGGTGTACAGGCAATGCGTAGCGCACTGCTGAAGTGTATTCGGCGTAAAGCCGGTAAATGCCAGCACGTCCGCGCCCACACGAACGGCTTCCTGCGCGGCAAGATTAATCTCACGCCGTTCGCCGGTATAGGAAATCGCCAGCAGCACATCGCCGGCAGACATCGCCTGCACGCTGGCCAGCAGCGCGTGCATATCCTGTTCCGCCACCGCGTTGATACCGATTTTCATCAGCTTCCATGAAAAATCCTTTGCCACCAGGCCTGAGGCACCAATCCCGACCAGCAAGATACGGCGCGCGCGTTTAAGCAACTGCAGGACGGCATTTAATTTCTCTTCACTGTTGATATCCAGCGTCGCACGAATCGCCGAGAGTTTTTCCGTCAGCAATTTTTCACCAACCGCTTTAAGCGGATCGTCACTCAGTATCTGATTG
The DNA here is from genome assembly GCF_002307475.1 of Pantoea allii. Taxonomy (GTDB): domain Bacteria; phylum Pseudomonadota; class Gammaproteobacteria; order Enterobacterales; family Enterobacteriaceae; genus Pantoea; species Pantoea allii. Next base: position 49,691 of record NZ_NTMH01000054.1, read on the forward strand.
TGCACAGTAATGGCATCTTTATCCGCCAGTGACTCACTCAGTGCCAGTTTGAGCGCAGGAAAACCTTTGTATCCCAGCTTTTGCGCAAACTTAACCACGCTCGACTGACTGACTCCTGACTCTTCCGCCAGCTTTTGCGAACTTAAATGCCGTGCCCGATCCGGTTGTGACAGTAAAAAATCCGCCAGCCGCCGCTCGTTCAGCGCCAGAGAGGGATAAAGCTGGCGAATGCGCAGCAATGAACTCATGCTCAATCCTTGTGATTTAGCGGATGTTCCGCATGGAATAAATGATTCAATGGGCATTGTAGTCACTGGAATAAAAAATGACAGTCATCGCCTCGCTCGACGAAGATGACTACAATAGAGGCTGTTGATGCATATTCGTTAAAAAGGAGTGTTGTTTGACCAACGATATACAACGTCGCGTGGTGTTTTTCGACCTTGATGGCACATTGCACCAACAGGACATGTTTGGCACCTTCATGCGCTATCTACTGCGTCGCAAGCCGCTGAATGTGCTGCTGGTAGTGCCGTTACTGCCGGTGGTGGGCGCAGGATTATTAGTCAAGGGACGTGCCGCGCGCTGGCCGATGAGTTTGCTGTTGTGGTCGATTACCTTTGGCCGCTCTGAAGCAACCCTGTTGCGCCTGGAGGCCGAATTCGCCCAATGGTTTCGGCAACGCGTTAAAGCCTTTCCCGTGGTGCAGAAACGCCTCAGTGAATACCTCAGCAGCGATGATGCAGATGTGTGGCTGATTACAGGGTCCCCCCAGTCTCTGGTTGAACAGGTCTATTATGACTCCGCGTTTTTGCCACGAGTAAAGCTGATTGCCAGCCAGATGCAGCGCGGTTTAGGAGGACGTGTGTTGAAAATGCGCTGCCTCGGTCACGAAAAAGTCGTGCAGCTGGAAGAGCAGATCGGTACGCCATTGCAGCTTTATAGCGGTTACAGCGACAGCAAACAGGACAACCCGCTGTTGTTCTTTTGCCAGCATCGCTGGCGCGTCACGCCGGTTGGTGAATTACAGCAGCTGGAATAACGGCCATCGCGCTTCGGTTTTCCGGGCGTGATGGGTATAATGCGCCGCTTTTTTGCTGCCGGGAGTGGTCTGCGTGACTCAAGAACAAGATGAATACTGGATGCGCCGTGCGCTTACCCTGGCGCAGCGCGCATGGGAGCAGGGCGAAGTGCCAGTGGGCGCGGTGCTGGTTCAGGGAGAGCGGGTGATAGGCGAGGGCTGGAACCGGCCTATCGGGCAGCACGATCCCACGGCCCACGCGGAGATCATGGCGCTACGTCAGGGCGGAAAAGTGCTGGAAAACTATCGCCTGCTTGATACCACGCTCTACGTTACGCTGGAGCCGTGCATTATGTGTGCGGGGGCGATGGTGCATGCTCGCATTGGTCGTCTGGTATATGGGGCGCACGATGTGAAAACCGGCGCAGCCGGCTCCTTGATTGACGTGTTAGGCCATCCGGGCATGAATCATCAGGTGGCGTTGCATCACGGTGTGCTGGAAGAGGCGTGCGCGGGGATGCTGAGCGATTTTTTCCGTATGCGCCGCCAGCAACAAAAAGCGCTGCGTCAGGCGCAGCGCGACAGTTAGTTCATTGCCACCTCGGGCGTGACGGCAGGATAACCTTTGCCCATCTCCGCTTCCAGAGCGGCCTGTTGGGCAAGGTGTTTTTCCTGCTCCTGCAAATAGCCCACCAGGCTAATCTCATACTTGCGAATATTCTCTACGTAGTTGTAGGCTTCCTGCCCGCGCGCATAGCCATAGGTGGTTTGCGTGTAGTAACGCTTTTGACTCAACATGGGTAAACGGAGTTTCACATCAGCCCAGCTGTCCGGGTTACCGCCTTGTTTCGCGGTGAGCTTACGCACATCCAGCATATGGGCATAGCCCATGTTATACGCCGCCAGCGCAAACCAGATACGTTCATCTTCCGGAATGGTTTGTGGCACCTTTTCCATCATGTTTTGCAGATACTGGCTCCCGCCACGAATACTCTGCTCGGGATCGGTACGGTCACCCACTTCAACGCTGTCAGCGGTGTTACGCGTTAACATCATCATGCCGCGCACGCCGGTCGGCGAGGTTGCCTGCGGATTCCAGTGCGATTCCTGATAGGAAATGGCTGCCAGTAATCGCCAGTCGATATTATTGGCATACTTCTCGAACAGCGGCTTAATGTCAGGCAGGACGTTATCAATGGAACGCAGGAAGGTGCGCGTATCCACATAGTCGAAGGTGCCGACGTGACCGAGGTATTTCTCTTCCAGTCGGGCCATCGCGCCTTCTTCTCCCATGCTGTTAAAGAAATCCAGCATCGCAGCATTCAGGCTGTCATCACTGTCATGGGGCAGGTACCACGTAACGGGTTCTTCATCCGTGACGTCGAAGGCAACGGCTAACTGAGGATGAATGCGCTGAAGCAGGGCAATCGTTACGGAATCGCCAATCGTGTAATCCAGCTTGCCTTCTGCCACGGCTTCCAGCAGGGCTTTTGGACTTTGATCGGTCGAAATGGCCCAGTCGAGATCGGGATACTGGTTTGTCCTGGCGCTCTTTAACGTCGACAGGTAGGCCGATCCTGAGGCAACCACCAGCCGTCCCTTCAGGTCACCCAGGTTTTTCGGCCGGGGTTTATCCACGCGATAAACCAGCTGCTGCGAAACGCTGTAGTAACCGGGGCCGGTTTGATAGCGATTCAGGCGCTCATTGTTGTAGATAAGGCCCGCCGCCAGCAAATCGGCTTTGCCATCGTCGAGCGCATCAAACAGGTCACTGAGGTTAGCGCGCACGGTTATGTCGAGCTTCACGCCCAAATAATCGGCAAAACGCTTCGCCAGCTCGTAGTCCATCCCGGCCGGTGCTTTGTTCACGGTGTAGTAAGTCAACGGCGAGTTTACGGTACTGACGCGCAGCACTCCCCGTGATTTAATCTGTGAGATCGTATCTTGTCCACCACCGTACCAGGGGATGGACGGCCACAGTGCCAAAGCCAGCAGCACGGTGAGAAGACCGATAACCAGATAATTAAATTTTAGGCGTTTCAAATAGTTATCTCTCGATGGCTCCAAGGCCTCTGTCTTTTAAGGCAGTATTGATCTTGTTTTAACTCCCAGAGCGAGGGGCATTTTGCGCAACAAACTCAGGTAGAGCAACTTATAAAGCAAGTTTTGCGCAAATTTCAGGCAAATCTTGTTGGCCATAAATTTTGCGCAAACGGTTTCGTCGCGGAGTGGGTTTCTCTATAATACGCCCCGTTTTCCCCTGTTGCGCCCAATGAAGCGTCGCCCGGCGCTTCGAAGACGAGAGATCTTATGATGGAAATTCTGCGTGGTTCGCCCGCCCTGTCGGCATTTCGTGTAAACAAACTGCTGACCCGCTTTCAGGACGCTCATCTGCCGGTGAGTGATATTTACGCTGAGTACGTCCATTTTGCCGATGTCAGCGCGCCGCTGAGCGAGGATGAAACGTCCCGTCTGCAGCGCCTGCTCAAGTACGGCCCTTCTCTCGCTGAACATGCGCCACAAGGGCGTTTACTGCTGGTGACGCCGCGTCCTGGCACCATTTCACCGTGGTCATCGAAAGCCACTGATATTGCCCACAACTGCGATCTTTCGCAGGTGCGTCGTCTGGAACGCGGCATGGCCTTTTATGTCCAGGCGCCTGAACTGACGGAAACCCAGTGGCAGGCGCTGGCGGCACTCCTTCATGACCGCATGATGGAAACGGTGTACAGCGATTTCAATCAGGCCGAGCAGCTGTTTGCTCACCATGAACCTCAGCCGGTCAAAAGCGTCGATGTGCTCGGTGAAGGCCGTCAGGCGCTGGTTGAAGCCAATATGACGTTGGGACTGGCGCTGGCCGAAGACGAAATTGATTATCTGCTGGCTGCCTTTACCGCACTGGGGCGCAATCCAAACGACATTGAGCTTTATATGTTTGCCCAGGCGAACTCTGAACATTGTCGTCACAAGATTTTTAACGCTGACTGGATTATCGACGGCGAAAAACAGCCTAAATCGCTGTTTAAAATGATTAAAAACACCTTCGAGCAAACACCGGATTATGTTCTGTCAGCCTACAAAGATAACGCTGCGGTCATGGAAGGCTCTGAGGTGGGACGCTTCTTCGCGGATGCTGAGAAAGGCGAATACGCCTATCACCAGGAAGCGGCGCACATTCTGATGAAGGTTGAAACCCACAACCATCCCACCGCGATTTCCCCCTGGCCTGGTGCGGCAACCGGCTCCGGCGGTGAAATTCGTGATGAGGGCGCAACCGGACGAGGCGCGAAGCCGAAGGCTGGCCTGGTCGGGTTCTCGGTATCGAATCTGCGTATTCCCGGCTTTGAACAGCCATGGGAAGAGGATTTTGGCAAGCCTGAGCGCATCGTCAGCGCGCTGGATATTATGACCGAAGGCCCACTGGGCGGCGCGGCGTTTAACAACGAATTTGGTCGTCCAGCCTTAAACGGCTACTTCCGTACCTACGAAGAGCAGGTTAACAGCCACAACGGCACTGAACTGCGTGGCTACCACAAACCCATTATGCTGGCTGGCGGTATCGGAAATATCCGTGCCGATCACGTGCAAAAGGGTGAAATCACCGTGGGTGCCAAACTGATCGTGCTGGGTGGCCCGGCGATGAATATCGGCCTGGGTGGCGGTGCTGCATCATCAATGGCGTCGGGTCAGTCCGATGCCGATCTCGATTTTGCATCAGTGCAGCGTGACAATCCAGAAATGGAACGCCGTTGCCAGGAAGTCATTGACCGCTGCTGGCAACTGGGCGATGACAACCCCATTCTGTTTATCCACGATGTGGGCGCAGGCGGATTGTCCAACGCGATGCCGGAACTGGTCAGCGATGGTGGCCGCGGTGGCCGCTTTAACCTGCGCGATATCCTCAGTGACGAACCGGGAATGAGCCCGCTTGAAGTCTGGTGTAATGAATCACAAGAGCGTTATGTGATGGCTGTCGCCCCAGAGAAGCTGGCCGAGTTTGCTGCTATTTGTCAGCGTGAGCGTGCGCCTTATGCGGTCATTGGTGAAGCCACCGAGGAGCTGCATCTGACGCTGGAAGACAGCCACTTCTCTAACAGCCCGATTGATATGCCGCTGGATGTGTTGTTGGGGAAAACCCCGAAAATGACCCGCGATGTGGTGAAACAGCAGGCTCAGGGTCATCCACTCCAGCGCGACGGCATCACGCTGACGGATGCGGTGAACCGTGTGCTGCACTTGCCGACCGTGGCGGAAAAAACCTTCCTGATCACCATAGGCGACCGCAGCGTAACCGGCATGGTGGCGCGCGATCAGATGGTCGGCCCCTGGCAGATCCCGGTCGCCAACTGCGCCGTAACAACGGCCAGCCTCGACAGCTACCATGGTGAGGCCTTCGCGCTGGGCGAGCGTGCCCCTGTGGCGCTACTCGACTTTGCCGCCTCGGCCCGTCTGGCCGTCGGTGAAGCACTGACTAACCTTGCGGCCACGCCGGTCGGTTCTTTGAAGCGCGTGAAACTTTCGGCCAACTGGATGTCGGCAGCAGGCCATCCGGGTGAAGACGCTGGCCTGTATGACGCTGTAAAAGCCGTCGGTGAAGAGCTGTGCCCGGCACTTGGCATCACCATTCCGGTGGGTAAAGACTCCATGTCGATGAAAACCCGCTGGCAGGAAGGCACCGAACAGCGCGAAATGACCTCGCCTCTGTCTCTGGTGATTACCGCGTTTGCCCGTGTAGAAGACGTGCGCCGCAACGTGACACCACAGCTGGTGGCAGATCAGGATAACCTGCTGCTGTTGATCGACCTTGGTAACGGCGCTAACACCTTAGGCGCGACGGCACTGGCTCAGGTTTATCGTCAGTTGGGCGACAAGCCTGCAGATGTGCGTGATGCACAGCAACTGGCGGGATTCTTTAATGCCGTTCAGGCGCTGGTAAGCCAACAAAAACTGCTGGCTTACCATGACCGTTCAGATGGTGGCCTGCTTGTTACCCTGGCGGAAATGGCCTTTACCGGTCACTGCGGCATTGACGTCGATATCGCGGCGTTGGGCAGCGATGCGCTGGCTGCGCTGTTCACCGAAGAACTGGGGGCGGTCATTCAAATCAACGCCGCCGATCGTGAGGCAGTAGAGCAGATTCTTGCAGCGCACGGTCTGGCGCACTGCAGCCATGTGCTGGGATGCGCGAAGCCAGGCGACCGCTTTGTGATTCGTTCTGGCGAGAGTGCTGTGTATAGCGAAAGCCGTAACACCTTACGGACCTGGTGGGCCGAAACCACCTGGCAGATGCAGCGTCTGCGTGATAATCCAGCCTGTGCCGATCAGGAACATCAGGCAAAGCAGGATAACAACGATCCGGGCCTGAACGTCAGCCTGACATTCAAGCCAGAAGAAGACGTTGCAGCACCGATGATTGCCACAGGTGCGCGTCCACGCGTTGCCGTCCTGCGTGAGCAGGGCGTTAACTCCCATGTGGAAATGGCCGCCGCCTTTGATCGCGCCGGGTTTACTGCGGTTGACGTTCATATGAGTGACCTGCTCGCCGGACGGCTCGATCTGGAACGTTTCCAGGCGTTAGTGGCTTGCGGCGGCTTCTCTTACGGTGACGTATTAGGGGCCGGTGAAGGCTGGGCAAAATCCATTCTGTTTAACCCACGTGTTCGCGATCAGTTCGCATCCTTCTTCCATCGCCCACAAACGCTGGCGCTCGGTGTCTGTAACGGCTGCCAGATGATGTCCAACCTGCGTGAGTTGATCCCCGGCAGCGAACTGTGGCCACGCTTTGTCCGTAATCAGTCAGAGCGTTTTGAAGCGCGCTTCAGCCTGGTTGAAGTGGCTGCCAGCCCGTCGTTACTGTTAGACGGTATGGCCGGCTCACGTATGCCAATCGCCGTATCGCATGGCGAGGGCTTCGTTGAGGTTCGCGATGGGGCGCATCTTGCCGCCCTCGAGTCCAAAGGGCTGGTGGCGCTACGTTATGTCGATAACGGAGGTAAGGTGACAGAAACTTATCCCGCAAACCCGAATGGGTCGCCAAACGGCATCACCGCCGTGACCAACGAGAGCGGGCGCGTCACCATTATGATGCCGCACCCTGAGCGCGTGTTCCGCACGGTCAGCAACTCATGGCACCCGGCTGAGTGGGGTGAAGACAGCCCCTGGATGCGTATTTTCCGTAACGCGCGTAAACAATTAGGTTAATTGCTGTTAAAAAAATGGGAGGCCTGAGCGCCTCCCTTTTTTATGGCGCGGTTGTTGGCAAAAGGAGACAGCCGTCACCTTTTTTTGTCGCTAATGGGTGACATCTATCTTGATGATTTTTCTCAGCAGATTCTGAACGACAAAATTGTGTTGGTATTTGGCGACACTTTTAGCAGACCAGACGGTCCGGAACGAAGCGTTAAAAGGTAAGCTGGCAGCCAATGCCCTGAAAATAAAGGGCCTTTCATTGTTGGCATGAACCTTGCTATACTTAACACGCTGCTCATTCACCTGTTTATGATTGCCACCGCGCTGCGGGTAGAGCTCATAAAGCCCGAATGACGCACCAAACGGAGCCTGTCGTCCACCACACCGATAATCGTATGTTCTGCATCGTTATCAAGCATCGGACGCAACGTTGAGTTAGGCTCCACCCATTCTCACGTGCTGCCAGGGCGGCACGCTAACGGCAGGCCATCGCGCCTGCCGTTTTCTTTTCTGCCTCTTCCTTCTCTGGGCTGACTCCGCTAGCATCCGATAAGCGTATCTTTAAGGAAGCTGTCGCGTGAAAAAATGGCGTTTATTTCCCCGGTCCCTGCGCCAGCTGGTGCTGATGGCCTTTTTGCTGGTGCTCCTTCCGCTGCTGGTGCTGGCCTGGCAGGCCTGGGAAAGCCTGTCGGCGTTAAGCAATCAGGCTGCCGACACTAACCGCAATACGTTTACCGACGTCAGGCGCAGTGAGGCCATGGCTCGAACCGCCATTGAGCTGGAGCGCAGTTATCGCCAGTACTGCGTGCTGGGTGATACGTCGCTGGCAAAGCTTTATCAGACGCAGCGTATTCGCTACAGTCAGATGCTCAGTTCCCATGCCGATAGCCTGCCTGATTTACCGGCGTTTAAAACCCTGCAGGCCACTCTGCCACAACTGGAAACGTTGCAGTGTGATAACGGCAATCCCGTAACTCACGCCGCTCAGGCACTGGAAAAGTTTTCAGCGACGAACGTGCAGCTGGTCCAGGATACGCGAGAAGTGGTGTTTGCCCGTGGTCTGCAGCTGCAGCGTGAAATTGCCGATCGCGGCCAGTTCTTTGGCTGGCAGGCGCTGATCCTGTTTATCATCAGTCTGACGTTAACCCTGCTGTTTACCCGCATGATCATCGGTCCGGTAAAAAGTGTTGAACGCATGATTAATCGTCTTGGTGAAGGACGTGAGCTGGGAAGCAGTATGGTGTTTCGTGGCCCGCGGGAGCTACGCTCTCTGGGGCAGCGCATTATCTGGTTAAGTGAACGCCTGGCCTGGCTGGAAACCCAGCGCCATGAATTTTTACGTCATCTTTCACATGAACTTAAAACACCGCTGGCCAGCCTGCGTGAAGGCACAGAGCTGCTGGCGGATGAAGTGGCGGGCGCACTGAATCCGGAACAAAAAGAAATTGTCTCAATACTGGATAACAGCAGCCGTCATCTGCAACGCCTTATCGAACAATTACTTGATTACAACCGTAAGGTCGCCGATGGGCCGATTACGCTAGAAGCGGTGAAGCTGAATGACATTGTGCATGATGTGGTTAACGCGCATGCGCTTACGGCGCGGACCAAACTCATGCATGTCGATATCGATCTCAAAGCAACGGATTGCCAGGCAGAGCCTATGCTATTGATGAGTGTGATTGATAACCTCTACTCTAACGCCGTGAACTATGGCAATGAATCCGGTAACATTTGGCTGCGCAGCCGCCAGCAGGACGACCGGATAGTGATCGAGGTGGCTAACAGCGGCACGCCCATTCCCGAAAATGAGCAGGAGATGATTTTTGAGCCTTTCTTCCAGGGCAGTCACCAGCGCAAAGGGCCGGTTAAAGGCAGCGGACTGGGGTTAAGCATCGCAAAGGATTGTCTGCGCCGTATGCACGGTAGCCTGCAACTGGTTGCCTGCGACGACGCTGATGTTTGTTTTCGCATCGAACTGAATACCACAGCCGGGAAAGTCTGAAGCATGAAATTTTTCGCCGTCATTATTTTAAGCGCCCTGAGCAGCATGATGCTCAGTGGATGTGCCTCATCCCCGGTCACCTCAACAACTCAGCCTGCCAGCGGCAACGTTGTGGTGCCTGAAGCCAGCCTGGTTGACTATCTCACCACGCACTGCGGCGATATCTGGCGCATTGAAAATAGCGCCGCTATGACGAATCCCCTTTACTGGATGCGCAGTATCGACTGTGCTGAGCGGCTTTCTCCCGCGGAAGCGCGCGCGGAGGCCCATCGCTGGCCGGTAGACAGTTGGGCGCGAGCGTTTAAGCAAGGCGTCTTAATGGCAAACGGCAATGTGACGCCGCTGGAGCGTCGTGACTACATCAACGTGCTCGATGGCTACAGTGAGCAGTTTCCGTCCAACCTGCGGGCATTCATTCAGCTCTGGCGCAGTAATCAGGTTGCCCAGCTTGAGTTAAGCGCCATGCGTACGCGTTACGCCCATTTACAGCAGAGCAGCGATGCGCAATCAGATTCACTGCGTCAACAGCAGATAAAACTGCGTCAGCAGCTCAGTGATACCCAGCGCAAACTGGAGCGTTTAACCGATATCGAACGCCAGCTTTCGTCGCGCAAAACCTCCGATATGTCTGACGGCAGTCACGGAACGGCCCTGCCACAAGAGGACGAACAGTAATGGTGAAACATGCGGCACACCTGCTTTTAGTGGATGACGATCCCAGCCTGCTCAAACTGTTAGGTATGCGCCTCACCAGTGAGGGATATCAGGTGACCACTGCCGCCAGTGGACCCGAGGCGCTTCGACTTTTGCAGAAAGAGAAAATCGAGCTGGTCATCAGCGATCTGCGCATGGATGAAATGGACGGCCTGGCATTATTTGGCGAAATTCAAAAGCGTCATACAGGCTTGCCGGTCATTATTTTAACGGCTCACGGCTCGATCCCGGAAGCGGTAGCGGCAACGCAGCAGGGCGTTTTCAGCTTCCTGACCAAACCGGTCGATCGCGATGCACTGTATAAGGCGATAGATGAAGCCCTGGCACAGCGCGCGCCAGTGAGTGACGATCGCTGGCGGGAAGCGATTGTCACCCGCAGCCCACAGATGCTGCGTTTGCTTGAACAGGCACATATGGTGGCCCAGTCAGACGTCAGTGTGCTGATCAACGGGCAAAGCGGGACGGGTAAAGAGGTGCTGGCGCAGGCTATCCATGCGGCAAGCCCGCGCGCAGGGCAACCGTTCATCGCCATCAACTGCGGGGCCTTACCCGAGCAACTTCTGGAGTCAGAATTGTTTGGTCATGCCAAAGGTGCCTTTACCGGTGCGGTGAGCGCCCGTGACGGGCTGTTTAAAGCCGCAGAGGGCGGCACGCTGTTTCTGGATGAGATCGGTGATATGCCGCCTGCGCTGCAGGTGAAATTACTGCGCGTGTTACAGGAGCGGAAAGTCCGGCCGCTGGGCAGCAACAATGATATTGATATTAACGTGCGGATTATCTCGGCAACGCACCGGGATCTGCCAAAGGCGATGGAAAAGAAAGAGTTCCGCGAAGATCTGTTTTATCGCCTTAACGTGGTGAATCTGAAAATTCCGGCGCTGCATCAGCGCACAGAAGATATCCCGTTGCTGGCGAACCATCTGCTGCGTCAGGCGGCAGAACGGCACAAACCACAGATACGCAGCTTTTCCGTTGATGCGATGAAGCGCCTGATATCTGCCAGTTGGCCGGGTAACGTACGTCAACTGGTTAACGTTATTGAGCAATGTGTTGCGCTCAGTTCCTCGCCGGTTATCAGCGATGCGCTGGTGGAGCAGGCGCTGAGCGGAGAAAACAGTGCGTTGCCTACCTTTGTAGAAGCGCGAAACCAGTTCGAACTCAATTATCTCCGCAAACTGTTGCAGATGACCAAAGGAAATGTCACCCACGCCGCGCGTCTGGCTGGACGTAACCGTACTGAATTCTATAAGCTGCTGTCACGGCATGAACTGGACGCCAGCGACTTTAAAGAGTAGTTTTCTGCCCCAATAAGCCTGCGGCATTTATACTTAAAAATCCCTCTGCACATGGAGGGCGTGAGGAAAGGATCTGACATGAAAAAGATCGATGCAATTATTAAACCCTTCAAGCTTGATGACGTACGTGAAGCACTCGCTGAAGTCGGCATCACCGGCATGACCGTGAGCGAAGTAAAAGGATTTGGCCGCCAGAAAGGCCATACGGAACTCTACCGTGGCGCAGAGTACATGGTGGACTTCCTGCCTAAGGTCAAAATTGAAATGGTGGTCGGGGACGATATCGTTGATACCTGCGTCGAAACCATCATGCGCACCGCGCAAACCGGCAAAATTGGCGACGGTAAAATCTTTGTTTTCGATGTGGCTCGGGTAGTACGTATTCGTACCGGCGAAGAAGACGAAGAAGCGATTTGATTACGATTGAGTCAGAAGCCCGCCTGTTGCGGGCTTTTTTATGTCCTGAGATCACATCTCTTTATGCGGCCCGAACACCTCATAGTGAATTCTTTCTGCCGCAATGCCCACCGCATGCAACTGCTTAACGATAAAAGACATAAAGCCCAGCGGCCCACACAGGTAGAAGTGGGTGTTCACATCCTGCAGCCGCGCTGACACTCTCGCCAAATCCATAACACCTTGCGCATCATAGCGGCCTACGTCTTGTTCATCGGGCGCGCGATACCAGATGTGCTGTACAAAATCAGGAAGCTGGGCGCCGGTCGTGTTTACTTCCTCTGCGAAGGCATGCTGTTTACCGTTTTCGGCAGCGTGGAGCCAGTTGACGGGCGCCGGATGGCGTTGTGCAGCTAACGCGTGCAGCATGGCCAGCATCGGTGTTTGTCCCACGCCAGCAGAAATGAGTGTGACCGGCGTCGTCGGGCGCACCTGCAGGAAAAAATCGCCATGCGGCGCGGCCAGCTGCACCTCGTCACCCACTTTGGCATGTCGGTGCAGCCAGCCTGATATACTCCCCAGCGCTTCTTGTTTAACCGCGATACGGTAGGTTTTCTCGTTGCTGGCCGTGGTTAGTGAGTACTGACGAATCTGATGATATTCAAACCCCGCAGGCTGTAAGTGAAGCGTCAAATACTGTCCGGGTTTGAACGCTGCAACCGGGCCGCCATCCACAGGCGTAAAGGTAAAGCTTTTAATGACGGCACTTTGCTGTTCCATCGCACTGATGCGAAACGCCCGCTTCCCGCGCCAGCCGCCTTTTTGCTGTTCTGACGCCTGATAAATGGCATCTTCACGCTGAATAAATACCTCTGCCAGTACGTTGTAAGCGCGTCCCCAGGCGGCCAGCGCCTCATCACCTGGATTCAGCAGTGTCTTGATGGTTGCGAGTAAATGCTCACCCACAATTGCATACTGCTCGGGTTGAATAATGAGGCTGGTGTGCTTCTGAGCAATTTTTTCAACTGCGGGCAGTATCGCCGTCAGGTTTTCCAGGTTTGCCCCATAGGCGCATATCGCATTAAACAGGGCTTCGCGCTGACCGCCATTACGTTGGTTATTCATGTTAAAGACATGCTTAAGTTCCGGATGCTGAGAAAACATGCGGTTATAGAAATGCGCCGTGAGATCGGGACCACAGGCGGCGATGGCGGGTAGGGTGGATTTCACGGTAGCAATGGTCTGTGCATCAAGCATGACAACACCTCGTTTAAAGTTGCATTTAAAATGCATCTTATATCCACTTCTTCCACACTGTAAATCTTCGCTTACTTTTTGTTGGCAGCAACTGGCAGGTTTTCGCTACAAAATGGAAGGAAATCTGTTTCATCGTCAGGAATAATGTTGAAGGGCAGGCATTGCAAAAAATGCGGTGAAAATGCTTTGCTATTCCATAGCCAAACGTTTGCGTAAAAAGAGGGAATTCACCCTACCTTACCCAGATAAAACGGTTTACACTGTCAGCCTTCGCCCTCAGGGGGCGTAAATTGCCGATTTAAAGATAGCCAGTCAGGAGATGCGGATGTTAAAGCGTGAAATGAACATTGCCGATTATGATGCCGAGTTGTGGCAGGCGATGGAGCAAGAGAAAGTGCGTCAGGAAGAGCACATTGAACTGATTGCTTCTGAAAACTACACCAGCCCGCGTGTTATGCAGGCGCAAGGTTCACAGCTCACTAACAAATATGCCGAAGGCTATCCGGGCAAGCGTTACTACGGCGGCTGCGAATACGTGGATATTGTCGAGCAACTGGCTATCGATCGTGCTAAAGCCCTGTTTGGCGCAGACTATGCCAACGTTCAGCCTCACTCAGGCTCTCAGGCTAACTTTGCCGTTTTCACCGCACTGTTGCAGCCCGGCGATACCATCCTGGGTATGAATCTGGCACACGGTGGTCACCTGACGCACGGTTCGCCGGTTAACCTGTCAGGTAAACTGTATAATGTTGTGCCTTACGGTATCGATGAAACCGGTAAAATTGACTACAACGAACTGGCCGATCTGGCACAAACCCACAAGCCTAAAATGATCATCGGCGGTTTCTCGGCGTATTCCGGTATTTGCGACTGGGCTAAAATGCGTGAAATCGCTGACAGCGTTGGCGCATGGCTGTTTGTTGATATGGCGCATGTTGCGGGTCTGATTGCTGCGGATGTTTACCCTAACCCGGTTCCTCACGCGCACATCGTAACCTCCACAACGCACAAAACCCTTGCGGGTCCGCGTGGTGGCATCATCCTGGCTCAGGGTGGCGACGAAGATCTGTACAAAAAGCTTAACTCTGCTGTATTCCCTGGTGGACAGGGCGGCCCGCTGATGCATGTCATCGCAGGTAAAGCCGTTGCTTTTAAAGAAGCGATGGAGCCTGAGTTTAAAGTCTACCAGCAGCAGGTGGCAAAAAACGCCAAAGCAATGGTAGAGGTGCTGATTGAGCGTGGCTACAACATCGTATCAGGTGGCACCTATAACCACCTGTTCCTGATCGACCTGGTCAGCAAAAACATGACCGGTAAAGAAGCGGATGCCGCGCTGGGCCGTGCTAACATCACCGTGAACAAAAACAGCGTGCCGAACGATCCGAAAAGTCCGTTTGTCACCTCAGGTGTGCGTATTGGTACGCCAGCCGTCACGCGCCGTGGCTTTAAAGAAGCGGACGTGCGTGAACTGGCCGGTTGGATCGCTGATGTGCTAGATAACGTCAATGATGAAGCCACCATTGAACGCACCAAGCAGAAAGTGCTGGATATCTGTGCGCGTCTGCCGGTTTACGCATAACAGGCTCTGTTGAAAACACAGTCTGACAAGAGGATGGCCCCGGCCATCCTTTTTTATTGCCTGCACGACCCGGCTCTGCCAAAGTAACGACCACTCATTATTGCCTGGTAGCATCGCTGCTGGAGGGAACATGGCAATCGGCTCCGCCAGGTGGCTTGGATTAAGCTACTTCACCTACTTTTTCTGTTACGGTATTTATCTTCCTTTCTGGGGCGTCTGGCTTAAAGGTGTCGGTCTGGACCCTGAACAAATTGGCTTGTTACTGGGATGCGGCATGGTAGCGCGCTTTGTTGGCAGTTTGTTTATTGCTTCCCAGGTTAAAAATCCAGCACAACTGATTACGGCGTTACGGCTGCTGGCGCTGCTGACCTGTTTTATTGCCGTTGGTTATTGGGTCGGGCAACAGTGGATGTGGCTGCTGTTAGTGATGACCGGTTTTAACCTGTTTTTCTCACCGCTGGTGCCGTTAAGCGATGCCCTGGCTGCAACCTGGACACAGCAGATTGGTCTGGCCTATGGACCCGTGCGCCTGTGGGGTTCCCTGGCATTTGTGATTAGCTCGGCGCTGACCGGGATGCTGGTGAGTGCGTTCTCTTCACAGGCGATCCTCATGCTGCTGTCTGTGGGGCTGGTCAGCATGCTGGCGGGCATGTTGCTGACGCCACGAACACATCCTCAGGGCAGCGAAAGGCAGGGCGGGGTAAGCGGTGGCTGGCAGGCCTGGCGTGACCTGATAAAGGAAAACGCGGTCTGGCGCTTTATGGTGTGCGTCACGTTATTACAGGGCGCGCATGCCGCCTATTACAGCTTTAGCGCAATCTGGTGGCAGGAGAGCGGCTATTCCGCGTCGGTGGTCGGTTATTTATGGTCGCTGGGCGTGGTGGCTGAAATAGTGGTATTTGCATTGAGTCACCGGCTGTTTCCACGCTGGCGCGCGCGCGATCTGCTGCTGCTCTCGGGCCTCTGTGCGCTGATTCGCTGGAGCCTGCTGGGAGCCAGCACCGCCTTGCCATTGCTGATCGTGGCGCAAATTCTGCACTGCGGCAGCTTTACGGTCTGCCATCTGGCCGCGATGCGTTTCATCGCTTCACGTCAGGGAACGGATGTTATTCGTTTGCAGTCACTCTATTCGGCGCTGGCGATGGGCGGCGGTATTGCGGTGATGACCATGATTTGCGGCGTCCTTTTTACCCATCTGCAGGGTCATCTCTTCTGGGTCATGGCGCTGGTTGTACTGCCTGCACTGTTCCTGCGCCCGCGCTACGATTCAAGCAAATAGCGAATGCGTTGCTGATGGTATTCTGTCAGCGGCAGTTCTGCGTGAATCAGCGGGGGCGAGAACAGCGGCAGCGAAGTCACATAAGGCGAAATAATTAAATCGACTTCGCGCGGTGCGCCATCGCGCTGAAAATCCTCAACGCGCTGGTAAGTAATATTGACAGGCAGCAAGGTGATCTCCCGGATCTGCTGCTCGACATCCTGTTCCAGCTCGGGATCGTCACCGGTAAGCAGCAGCACCTGTTTTTCCTGTAGCGCACTACTTTGCATGAGCCAGGCACCTAAAATCACGGTGATCAGACTAACCTCTTCCGCTTCGAAACAGATCTCATATTCCTGCTCAAAAGCGGCCAGCGCCTGCTGTGTCGTGCGCAGCAGGCGCGGATAAAGCCTGGTTACGTCTTGTGCCACACTGTCATCAATACCAATAGTAAAGTAGGTGCGATCCAGCGCCTGAGCTAAATGGGTATATAACTGCTGCTGCAGTTCAGATCGTTCATGAAAAGCGTTGCCAGCATAATGCTCAAAGTCATCAATCAGTCGCTGAGTGGCGCGCATCAGACGCTGTTCGCTGGAATGCGTGACGCAGTCTGGATCAGGCGAGTGGAGCAGGCTAAAGAGCAGCGTCCAGAAATCAGTCTCGCTGGCGTCCGGCGACAGATGGCAGCGTTTTTGCCAGTGATGGATGACATCTGTTGCGGCCTGGCGTTCTGCCTTTGCTGCCAGCCATGCCTGCTGCTGGGCAGTAAAGATGGCAGGCTGGCGTTGGCACAGACCGTATTTCATAAATATTTGTAAAAAGAGTTGATCGCGTGTGCTGAACGGGCGATTAAGGCACAGGCTGCAGTGCTGAATTAGCGCCTGCAAGTTGGTCTCATCGTACAGCGCTTTTTCAATTTTCATCTGTTTCAGACGCTGACGTAAGGGGGCAGCAAAATGCTCGCAGACAAAGGCCTGCGACAGTCGCAGGCTGCGTCGCAAATTGTGTATTAAGCAAATTCGGCGATCCAGCTCTGTACCATGAATGCGTAGGCTGCCATCCACCATCTGGTGAAGCTCCAGTTGATGATAGCGCTGTATCTCATCACCGACTTCCGCGATATCTTGTCGCGCGGTGGCGATATCCACTCCGTTCAGCAGGCTTAATCTTTTAAGCGTTAGCGCAGGAGCAGGCAGAAACAGCAGTAACAACAGATGGCAGCGACGCTGTAAACCGGTGAAGAGTGGTGCTGAAGATGTAGCAGAACTCATCAATCATTATCCAGCAGGCTATTTTTAGCTAAGAATAGTCAACCACCTGGACCAGTGAACGGTTTACCCGACTTTTTGTTCAGAGGTTTAAGGCGGGTCACAAAATTTTGTTACTTATGAAACCTTTTCATCAGGAAAGTTACTTTATAACATTATGAAACGCATGTTTTTCGTACTACTCTGCCTGGTAAGTTCGTCAGTCCTGGCACATCCCCATAGCTTTATCGATATGAAAACCGAGCTGGTCACGAAGGACGATCGTTTCACTGGCCTGAAAATGACCTGGACCATGGATGAGATTACGTCTGCCGATTTGCTGTATGACGCGAGTGATGCCAAACCGGGTACGGTGGTATGGAAGAAGCTGGCTGCGGGAGTGATGGCTAACGTGCTTGGACAACATTACTTTTCTGAAATCTGGCACAACAAGCAGCGGGTGAAGTTCTTGAATTTACCAACAGAGTACAATCTGTCACGCAGCGGCAACAAGGCGGTACTGGAGTTTGTCCTGCCGCTGGCCGAGCCGCCTTTACTCAACAATGAGCGCTTCGAGATTTTGACCTTCGATCCCACCTACTTCGTCGATATGTTTTACGACAAACCTGAGGCGCTAAGCGTACCGCCAGCGTTACAGTCACGCTGTTCATTTACGTTACATACGCCAAAGCCTGACGATTCATTGAAACAATATGCCCTCTCGCTTGACAAGGCGGATGCGCCGCCAGAGGAAATGGATTTAGGCAGGCAGTTCGCGCAAACGGTGATCCTGACATGTCACTAACGCTTACGACGAGGCCCAAAAAAAGGCTGTGGCCGCTGGCGCTATTTGCCGCAGCGCTTGGTACGGTGGGGGCGGCAATCTGGCTACACTGGCCGCAGATACTCCTGCAAAGTGTTCTCTGGCAAAAAGTGTTGCATCGCCAGATGACCCAGCTCCTGCAGCAGGTTGCAGAGCAGCCCCATCATGCCGGACTGTCGTTACTGGCATTTAGCCTGATTTATGGCGTGCTCCATGCATTAGGGCCGGGCCACGGTAAAGTGGTGATTACTACCTTCCTGGCAACCCATCCGGCAAAATTAAAAACCAGCATGAAGCTGACGTTGCTGGCCTCCCTGCTTCAGGGCTCGGTCGCCATTATCCTGGTCACGCTGATGCTCGTGGTGCTGAAAACCTCGTCGCGCCAGCTGCATCTCAGCAGTTTCTGGCTGGAGAAGGGCAGCTACCTGCTGGTTATTGCCTTAGGCATCTGGGTTGGCTACCGGGCAATCAAGACGCTTTGGTTGCTGCTGCGTCCACCGTCGGCAATGAAAATTCATGCGATCCATCCTCACCATCAACATGATGAGCATTGTGGTTGCGGGCATGCGCATCTGCCGAGTGCGCAGCAGGTGGCCGGCGCAGTTAACGGCAAAACCCAACTGCTGGTGGTGGTGTCGATGGGACTGCGGCCCTGCTCTGGCGCGGTTATGATGCTGCTGTTTTCTAAGGTGATTGGCGTTTATCTGTGGGGCGTGCTCTCTGCAGCCGTCATGGCCCTGGGCACCGCCCTGACCATTTCTGCCATTGGTTTACTGGTTCAGCGTTCCCGTGCTCTGGCGCAACGTCTTGGCGCTGACAGCCAGGCGGGTAAAGGTGCGCGCAGCCTGCTGCCTGTGCTGGCATTAGTGGGAAGTCTGACATTAATTGTTGTGGGCTGTGCACTTTGGCAATCAGCCCAACCCGGGCTGGCGGGTGGAATCCGGCCGTTTTAATTTCCTTAGCAGCGGAAGTCAATTTCCGCTGTGAATTCTCCGCTTTTTCTTTTCCTCTGCTATTTTCATTTTTCTGTTGACGGTTTAGTGGTGAAAGTTGTTTTCACTGACTACGCTATTAACAGCTAATCCACTTCCCATCCTGGGAATAAATAAACATGGCACGGCTTTTCTGTGTTGCGAGGAAAATATCTCATGGCTGATACCCGTATTAATAATGGTTACCACGATCCGCTGGTAACTGGAACGGCAGGTTTACCCCTTAAACGCATTTCATGGAGTGCCATTTTTGCCGGTGTAATTTGTGCTTTGATTATTCACATATTATTAACCTTGCTGGGTACGGCAATTGGTGCTACCACCATTGATCCTTTGCAGGAAGATAATCCATTTAAACATTTGGGAACCGGTGCCTTAGTCTGGACGGCAATTGAAATGCTCCTCGCCATTGCTGCCGGTGGTTACGTCGCCGGACGCCTGGCCCAGCGTGAAGGTGCGCTGCACGGACTGCTGATGTTTGGTATTAGCACCGTTTTAACTATTTACCTGGCGGTCAGCCTTGCCAGTAGCGTATTAGGCGGTGCCATGAATATTCTTGGCACGGGTTTTCAGGCGGTAGGCAGTGGTATTTCAGCAGCTGCGCCATCTGTTACGCAAATGGCAAAAGACAAACTGCAGCAAAACAATATTAATTTAAACGATATGCAGAAAGAACTGGAAACTACGTTGCGTCAAACGGGTAAGCCTGAATTACAACCGGAAAAACTGAAGCAGGATGCGAATAATGAAGCGCAGAATGCAGAGAACCAGGCGAATAATACCGCTAACCATCCTCAAACCGCCGACACAGATTTAACCAACTGGTTTAAAGGCGTCATTGAACGTCATTCGGATACGTTACAGGCAGCCGACCGTGATGCGTTAAAAAATATTATTAAAGCGCGGACCGGAAAAAGCGATCAGGAAGCAGAACAGATCGTTAATCAGGCTGAACAAAGCTATCAGCAGGCCATGCAGAAATATCAGGAACTGAAAAAACAGGCAGAGCAGAAAGCGCGCGAAGCGGGTGAACAGGCTGCCAAGGCAACGGCCAAAGCCAGCTGGTATGCCTTCTTTATCCTGATTATTGAAGCCGTACTGGCAGGTGTGATGGGAATGGTGGGTCGTCGTACTCAGCCAGCTCAGGTACTCACACACGAACGTCACTAACCGACAGGCAATAAAAAAGGCGGCACGTTAACGTGCCGCCTTTTCTTTTAGCACTTTAGCGCTTCAGCGCTTCGCTCAGCTCATCACGCATCGCGGATAACAGCGATTTCACCACGCGAGGATTACCGGCAACGATGTTGCCTGATTGCAGGTAGCCGTGGTTGCCTGTGAAGTCAGTAATCAGCCCGCCAGCTTCACGCACCAGCAGTTCACCTGCGGCGAAATCCCAGGGTTTCAGACCAATTTCAAAATAACCGTCAACCCGACCTGCCGCAACATAGGCCAGATCCAGCGCAGCAGAACCCGTGCGACGGAAGTCGGCACACTGGGTAAACAGTTTCGTCAGGATGTTCATGTAGGCTGGCGCGTGCTGCTTGAGCTTAAAAGGGAAACCTGTGGCAAGAATCGTGCCGTCCAGATCGCGAGCAATGCTGCCACGCAGGCGGTATCCATTAAGTTGCGTACCTTGTCCACGCACGGCGCTGAACAGTTCATTACGCATTGGATCGTAAACGACAGCCACTTCTGTACGGCCTTTAATACGGACGGCAATAGAAACGGCGAAGTGGGGCAGACGTTTGATAAAGTTGGTGGTGCCATCCAGCGGATCGATTACCCATTGAATGTCCTGATCTTCCCCCTCCAGCTCACCGCTTTCTTCAGTGATGATGGTATGTTTTGGGTAGGATTTACGAATGACTTCGATAATCAGGCGTTCTGCGTCGCGGTCAACATTAGTTACGAAGTCGTTGCTGCCTTTCTGGCTGGCCTCGACGGCGTCCGGGGTTTCATAATTCTTGGCAATTAAATTTCCGGCCTTGCGCGCTGCGCGCACGGCAATGTTGAGCATTGGATGCATCGGTATCTCTCGCTGGATGTTAAAGAACGGGGAAAACGGCGCGGAGTATAGCAGGGTGTTCGGTAAATGTCCTGCTTTATGTTAGAGTACGCCTCATCATTTTCTGACCGATCCCAATTATGCTGCAAAATATTCGTATCGTGCTGGTGGAAACTTCTCATACCGGCAACATGGGCTCCGTAGCGCGCGCCATGAAAACCATGGGGTTAACGAACCTCTATTTGGTCAACCCACTGGTGAAGCCTGATTCTCAGGCTATCTCTCTGGCTGCGGGTGCCAGTGACGTGATTGGCGAGGCGAAGATTGTTGACTCGCTGGATGAGGCCATTGCCGGGTGCAGCCTGGTGGTGGGCACCAGCGCACGTTCCCGCTCTTTGCCCTGGCCGATGCTGGACGCCCGCGAATGCGGTGTTAAAAGCATTGAAGAAGGGCAGCAGGCACCCGTCGCGCTGGTGTTTGGCCGTGAACGTGTTGGCTTGACCAACGAGGAACTGCAAAAGTGCCACTATCACGTGGCGATCCAGGCCAATCCAGAATACAGCTCGCTCAACCTGGCGATGGCCGTGCAGATTATTGCTTATGAAGTGCGCATGGCCTGGCTGCAGGCGCAAGAGAAGCAGAGTCCAAAACCGCAGTACGACGCTTCACCTTATCCGCTGGTGGACGATCTGGAGCGCTTCTATCAGCATATGGAAAACATGATGCTGGAAAGCGGGTTTATCCGCGAAGCCAACCCCGGTCAGGTGATGAGCAAACTGCGTCGTCTGTATACGCGCGCCCGTCCTGAACGCGATGAGCTGAATATTTTGCGCGGTATGCTCTCATCTTTTGAGAAGCGCAAAAAGACGAAGCCGGACAGCGAATAATAGTTGAGTAAATTACCAGGTTAAATACTTGAGTAATTTACTTGGTTAAATAGTTGACCAAATTACTCGGGAATGTCAGACTTGCTGTCATCTTCGCTAATCCTCCGATAACCGGACGCTATTGAGGTTGTATGCTATGAGACTGACATCCAAAGGACGTTATGCTGTTACCGCTATGCTGGACGTTGCCCTGCATTCTCACCAGGGCCCGGTTCCACTGGCTGATATCTCTGAACGCCAGGGCATTTCGCTCTCCTATCTGGAGCAGTTATTCTCGCGTTTACGCAAGCATGGCCTGGTCGCAAGCGTTCGTGGCCCGGGTGGCGGCTATCTGTTAGGTAAAGAAGCCAATGCGATTGCGGTAGGTGAAGTGATCACCGCCGTGGATGAGTCCGTGGACGCGACCAAGTGTCAGGGTAAAGAAGGCTGCCAGGGCGGCGAACGCTGCCTGACTCACGTCTTATGGCGCGATCTGAGCGTGCGCATCAGTGAGTTCCTGAACAACATTACGCTGGCCGAGCTGGTGAATAATCAGGAAATCCTGGACGTGGCCGATCGCCAAAATGCCAACGACAACCGCCGTTTCCAGAACTCCCGTGCTCAGGAAATCAACGTTAACCTTCGCGCCTCGTAATCCTCCGCTTCTCCGGCCCTTACTGCTAACGCGGTAGGGGCTGAATCTGCTATAAATACGTATGATTTTCTATACGGAGCTGTAGCGCAATGAAATTACCGATTTACCTGGATTATGCCGCCACCACGCCGGCCGATCCGCGTGTGGCCAGCAAAATGATGCAATTCCTGACGCTGGATGGCACGTTTGGTAACCCGGCCTCCCGTTCACACCGTTTCGGCTGGCAAGCAGAAGAAGCGGTGGACGTTGCGCGTAATCAGGTTGCAGAGCTGGTCAATGCTGACCCGCGTGAAATTGTGTTTACCTCCGGTGCGACCGAATCCGATAATCTTGCGATTAAAGGTGCCGCCCATTTCAATCAGGCGCGTGGCAAGCACATTGTCACCAGCATAACCGAACATAAAGCGGTGATTGATACTTGCCTGCAACTCGAACGAGAAGGGTTTGACATCACCTGGTTGACGCCCGCCGCGAACGGCCTGATCGCTGTTGAGGATCTGCGCGCGGCGGTGCGTGACGACACGGTTCTGGTGTCGATCATGCACGTGAACAATGAAATCGGCGTGATTCAGGATATTGCCGCGCTGGGCGCGCTTTGTCGCGAACAGGGCATCCTGTTTCATGTTGATGCGACCCAGAGCGTGGGTAAACTCCCGATTGATCTCAGCGAACTCCCTGTCGATCTGATGTCTTTTTCCGCCCATAAAGTTTATGGTCCCAAAGGCATCGGCGCGCTGTATGTGCGCCGTAAACCGCGTATCCAAATCGATGCACAAATCCACGGCGGCGGTCATGAGCGTAATATGCGTTCGGGCACCTTGCCTGTGCACCAGATTGTCGGTATGGGTGAAGCCTATCGCATTGCCCGTGAAGTCCGTGAAGACGAGATGGCGCGCCTGGCTGCACTGCGTGACCGGCTCTGGCAGGGACTTCGTCAGACAGGTGGCGTGAGTGTCAACGGTGATTTGCAGCACAGTTGCGCCAACATTCTTAACGTGAGTTTTGCTGACGTTGAAGGTGAGTCGTTGATCATGGCGTTGAAAGATCTCGCGCTGTCGTCTGGATCGGCCTGTACCTCTGCCAGTCTGGAACCTTCCTATGTCCTGCGCGCGCTTGGCCTGAACGAAGAGCTGGCACACAGTTCGCTTCGCTTCTCGTTGGGACGCTTTACCACTGAAGAAGAGATCGACTATGCCATCGCGCTGGTGCAGAAGTCTGTTACCCGGCTGCGCGAACTCATGAAGTCATAATGCATTTGCCAGCCGAGGCTGACAAACTGTGCGCCGACAACGTCTGCGGCGTGCAGCGTAACATCTGAATTAAAAGCCGTCGCAAAAACAGGCTGGATGAAACGAATAACGAATACGGAGCCCTACAATGAATACACAACCCATGAAGATAACTCTCAGCAGCCAGCCCGCCGATGCGCGCTGGGGCGAAAAAGCGCTGTTAAGCAGCAACGAAAACGGCATGACGCTGCACCTGCGTGATGCGGATGCATTGATGACCATCCAGCGGGCTGCCCGTAAACTGGATGGACAGGGCATTCGTCATGTGGCGCTGGCGGGTGAAGGCTGGCACCTGGAGCAGTGCTGGGCGTTCTGGCAGGGCTATCGCGGTCCAAAAGGTAAAAACCAGGTGGACTGGCCGCAACTGGGTGAACACGAGCAGGCGGAGTTTGATCGCCGCCGTAAGATCGTGGGCTGGGTGCGCGATACCATCAATTTACCTGCAGACGATCTGGGCCCGGAAACACTGGCGCACAGCGCTATCGACTTACTCAGTGAACTGGGTGGTGAAGCCGTCAGCTATCGCATCACCAAAGGCGACGATTTACGTGAACAAGGCTATATGGGCCTGCACACCGTCGGTCGCGGCTCCAACCGTCCGCCGGTCTTTTTAGCGCTGGATTTCAACCCAACCGGCGACAGCGAAGCTCCCGTTTACGCGTGTCTGGTGGGCAAAGGCATTACCTTTGATACCGGCGGCTACAGCCTGAAACCGAGCGCTGGCATGGACTCGATGAAGTCAGACATGGGCGGCGCAGCCACCGTGACTGGTGCACTGGCTATGGCAATCTCTCGCGGCCTGAATAAGCGCGTTAAGCTCTATCTCTGCTGCGCGGATAACATGGTCAGCAGCAACGCCTTTAAGCTGGGCGACATTATTCGTTACCGCAACGGCAAGTCAGTGGAAGTGATGAACACCGACGCTGAAGGCCGCCTGGTGCTGGCTGATGGTCTGATTGATGCCAGCGAGCAGAACCCGACGCTTCTGATCGATGCGGCAACCCTGACCGGTGCAGCGAAAACGGCGGTGGGTAACGATTATCACGCACTCTTTACCTTTGACGATAATCTGGCGCAGTCGGTGATGGGCAGCGCAGTCAGCGAAAACGAACCTTTCTGGCGTCTGCCGCTGGCAGAATTCCATCGCAACCATCTGCCGTCGAACTTTGCCGATCTGAACAACATCGCCAGCCCGGCGCACTCGGCGGGTGCCAGCAGCGCTGCCGCGTTCCTGTCGTACTTCGTCAGCAACTATCAGCAGGGCTGGTTACACATTGACTGCTCAGCAACTTACCGCAAAAGCGCGGTGGATCAGTGGGCTGCCGGTGCAACCGGTCTTGGAGTGCGGACCCTCGCCAACCTGTTACTGAAATAAGCGCAATCCAGCGGTGGCCTGGCCACCGCTTTCTGAAGGTAGAAGTAAACTATGAACCGTCTTGAAGAGGTACTGAAGCTGGCAGCGACCGAGCCTGCGCACCGGCCTGAATTTTTCCAGCTGTTGCTGGAAGCCGATGTCTGGGTCCCCGGCGAAAGTACCAGCCAGCAGTTGGATGCCAGCACGCCAGTCGATCTCCAGCACTGGGAGAAAGAGGATGGCAGCAGCGTCATTCCGTTTTTTACTTCCGAACAGGCAATGAGCGACGCCGTCGATGACGAACAGGCGTATTTACGTTTACCCGTGCGCACCCTGTTTGAAATGACGCGCGGCGAAACCCTGTTTCTCAATCCAAAACTGCCTACCGGCAAAGAGTTCTCCGCCGCGGAAATCAGCCATCTGCTGGGCGAAGAAGGCAGTGCACTCACGCAGCAAAGCGTGCTGGAAGGGGGACAGTCGCTGTTGCTGTCAGAAGTGGCAGAGCCGCCCGCTCAGATGATCGACTCGCTGACCCAGCTGTTTAGTAAATATAAGCAGGTGAAACGCGCCTTTGTTGCCAGCATCCGAGAACATGCTGATGAGCAGGCTAACTTGCTGATTGGAATTGAAGCGGACAGCGATATTGAGACGATTATTCAGGCCGCCGGCAGCGTTGCCAGCGACACATTACTGGATGATGCACCCATTGATATCTGCGAGGTCACGGCAGAAGATCGCGGCATTAGCCACTTTTTTACCGCCCACATTACGCCCTTTTATGAACGCCGCTGGGGAAGCTTCCTGCGCGAGTTCAAAGGCGGTCAGCGTATTATCTGACAACGCGCGCGGCCGCTCTGGCCGCGCGTTTCCTTATTTCGCAATCGGCAAATCGTCCCGGCTGCCCCATTCGCCCCAGGAACCGTCATAGAGCGAGACATCCCGGACACCCAGCGACGTCAGCGCCAGAATCAACACGACTGCGGTCACGCCTGAGCCACAGGTGGCGACAATGGGTTGATGAATATCCACGCCTGCTTCGGCAAACAGGGCGCGCAGTTCGGATGCCGGCTTCAGTTGTCCCTGTTCAACCAGCAGGTTCCACGGCAGATTCAAACTGTTGGGAATGTGCCCGCGATGTAAACCGGGACGCGGTTCATCTACCTCGGCATTGAAGCGGTTAGCCGCGCGCGCATCCACAATTTGCGCACCACCTTCATGGCTAATCAGCAGCACGTCAGTCAGGCGTTTCACCAGGCCGTCATCAAACTCTGCGTCAAATTCACCTTCAGGCAGGCTCACTTCGCCCTCCGCCAGCGTCAAGCCTGCGGCTTTCCAGCCTTGTAAACCGCCTGCCAGAATGGAAACCTGCGCCACACCAAATGCGCGTAGCATCCACCAGGCGCGGGGCGCAGAAAACAGGTTGCCCTCATCATAAACAATCAGATGTTTATCACTGTTCACACCCAGCTCGCGCATGGCCACGGCAAAACTTTCAGCGCGCGGGAGCATATGCGGATAAGGGCTGGTGTGATCGGAAAGTGCTTCAATATTAAAGAAAGGTGCGTGGGGCAAATGCCCCGCCAGGTATTCAGCCTGGATATTGCGAACCGCATCCATGCCTGGCGGCAGCATACGTGCGTCCAGTACCTGCAGCGTTTCATCATTGTAGTGTTCTTGTAACCAGTCGGCGGACACAAACAGTGGCGTCGTCATAACAACCTCATCTCAGCAATCTGTCATGCCAGTGTCGGGTAATGTGCACACCATCTCAAGAGAAGCGTTGATTAAATGCGAGCATTGATGTGAAATTGCCCAGCGTTATACAACAATTCCCCTGGGACCCGGTGAAGGATTTACCATGAAAAAACGCATTAACCGGCTGCTGTTCAGCATGCTGATCGGTGGATCGCTGCTGTCTGTCGCCACCTTACCTGTTTTTCCCGTCAGTGCAGAAACCCCTGCAGCCAGCGCGCAGGCCAGCAAACCGCTCACCATTATCGATCTCTCTGAATTACAGCTTGATGGCGCGGCGGCGTTGGTTTTAACCTTTAATCAGCCGCTGGATGACAAGCAGGATCTGGCGCAAAAGGTCAGGTTGATCGACGATAAACACGGCAAAGTCGATGGTGGTTGGGAGCTTTCCAGCAATCGTAAAGCCCTGCGTTTTCGCCATCCTGAACCCTCTCGTCAGTTCACCGTGACCGTTGATTCGGGCTTGCGCGCCGCCAGCGGTGAAACGCTGACAACGGCCTACAGCAAAAAAATCACTACCCGTGACATTGAGCCGATGGTGGGCTTTGCCAGCCGAGGCTCCCTGTTGCCATTGCGTATCGCTCAGGGGCTGCCGGTACTGGCGTTGAACGTGGACCAGGTGGATGTGGATTTTTTCCGAATCAAAAATGCGGGCCTGGCGGAATTCCTATCCCAGTGGAATTACGGCAACAACCTGTCTACCTGGCAATCTCAGGAACTGCTGAAAACCAGCCAACTGGTGTATACCGGCCGCTTTGAACTCAACCCGGCCCGTAATACGCGGGAAAAACTGCAGCTGCCGCTGAAAGATATTAAGCCGCTTCAGCAGCCAGGGGTTTATCTGGCGGTGATGAAGCAGGCAGGCACTTATCACTACAGCATGCCTGCGACGCTGTTTACCCTGAGCGATATCGGCCTGTCGCTGCACCGTTTTCCCACCCAGTTTGAACTCTTCGCACAGAGTCTGGAAAACGGCGCACCGCTTTCCGGCGTCAGTATCAGGCTGTTGAATGATAAAGGTCAGGTGCTGCAAAACGGCACCAGCGACAGCAGCGGTCATTTGCGCCTTAATGCAGATGAAAAAGGCAAGTTCCTGCTGGCCATGAAGGGCGAGCAAACCTCGCTGATCGACCTGGCGCGTCCGGCTCTGGATTTAGCCGAATTCCCCGTAGCGGGGCCCGAAGGCTATGACAAACAGCTCTTCGTCTTCGGCCCACGAGACATTTATCGGCCTGGCGAAACGGTGATCGTCAATGCGCTGCTGCGCGATGCTGACGGCAAGCCTTTACCGGCCCAACCGGTTAAAGCAGAACTGGTACAGCCTGACGGCGAGGTAGTGCGCACGGTGGTCTGGCAGCCGCAGGACGGTTTCTATCAGCAGCGGTTTGCTTTACCGGCTTCGGCGATGACCGGCGGCTGGATGCTGCGGCTGAATACCGGTGATAACCAGCTACGGCAGTGGCATTTCCGCGTTGAGGATTTTCTGCCTGAGCGCATGGCATTAACGCTGAAAAACGATGAGCAACCCCAGCCAGCGGATGCCGATATTACGTTCGACATTGAGGGGCGCTATCTGTATGGCGCGCCTGCGGCAGGGAATCAGCTGCAGGGACAGCTCTATCTGCGTCCGGCCCGTGAGGCGGTTGCTGCGCTGCCGGGCTACCAGTTTGGTGACATCACCGAACAGGGCCTGAAGCGCAGTCTGGACGATGTCGATCTTAAACTTGACGCCAACGGCAAGGCGCAACTGACCGTGGATAATCAGTGGGATCAGCTTCACTCACCGCTGAACCTGATACTGCAGGCCAGCCTGCTGGAAACCGGCGGTCGCCCGGTCACCCGACGTGCTACTCAGGCCATCTGGCCCGCGGACGCGTTGCCCGGCATTCGTCCGCTGTTTGGCAATAAATCGGTTTACGATTACCGCAATGACAGCTATCACGATGAGCCGACCGTGCCAGAAAACAGCCTGGCAGAATTCGATATTGTTTATGCCAACAGTCAGGGCGCTAAGCTGGCGGCAGAAAAGCTTGATGTGCGTTTGATTCGTGAACGGCGTGATTACTACTGGAGTTTCTCTGACAGCGAAGGCTGGCAGTCACGTTACGATGCCAAAGACCTGCAGGAAGATGAGCAATCTGTCAGCATTCCCGCTGACGGCAGCACGAAGGTCAGCTTCCCGGTTGAGTGGGGCAGCTACCGGCTTGAGGTCCAGTCAGGTGAAAAAATCATTAGCAGCGTGCGTTTTCAGGCGGGCTATGACTGGCAGGATAATACCAATGGTACAGGCGCACTGCGTCCGGACCAGGTCAAGCTGAAGCTGGATAAAGCCGCGTATCAGCCGGGTGAAACCGTCCATTTGCAGGTCGAATCGCCCACGGCCGGGAAAGGCTATCTGATGGTGGAATCCAGCAGCGGGACGCTCTGGTGGCAACCCTTAACGGTGCCGCAGGGTGGAACGCAGGTGGACGTGCCGATCGCGGACAACTGGCAGCGTCACGATCTCTATTTCAGTGCCATTGTGGTTCGGGAAGGGGACAAGGCCAGCGGCGCAACGCCGAAACGGGCGATCGGACTGTTACATCTGCCGATGGCGACCGAGGCGCGACGTTTAACGCTGACGCTGGACGCACCCGATAAGGTCCGTCCTGAGCAGAACCTGACGGTGAACGTTCAGGCCAGCCGTGAAGGCGGCCCGCTGCCTGACAAGGTGCACGTCCTGCTGTCAGCGGTAGACAGCGGTGTGTTAAGCGTGACGGATTATAAAACGCCAGATCCCTGGACGGCTTTTTTCGGTCGCAAGCGTTATAACGTCGATCAGTACGATGTGTTTGGTCAACTGATTGAAGGCGGTGGACGGCTGGCCGCTCTGCGCTTTGGCGGAGACGGTGAAGACGAATCCATGACGCGCGGCGGTAAAAAACCGGTCACCCATGTCAATATCGTGGCACAGCAACTTCAGGCCGTTACGCTGGATAAAAACGGCAAGGGCTCAGTGACACTGCCCATCCCGGCCTTTAACGGCGAGCTGCGGCTGATGACGCAGGTCTGGAGCGATGACAGCTTTGGCGCAGCAGAACGCAAACTGGTGGTGGCTGCCCCGCTGGTCAGCGAACTGGCCACGCCGCGTTTTCTGGCCAGCGGGGACAGCGCGTCACTGGCACTGGATATCACCAATCTGACGGACCTGCCGCAAACCCTGAAGGTAGATTTGACTGCCAAAGGTCTGATAGGGCTGTCGGGCGCGGCCACACAAAATGTGACGCTGGCAAAAGGCGAAACGACCACCTTGCAGGTGCCCGTGACGGCGAAAACCGGGTTTGGTGACGGCGAAGTGCAGGTGCAGATTTCAGGACTGAACCTGCCCGGTGAGACGGTGCGGCCCAGTCAGCAGACGTGGAAGATTGGCGTAAGGCCGCCTTATCCTGCGCAAACCCTCAGTTTTGCCGCTGTCATTGACCACGATAGCCCCTGGCAGGTCACGGCGGCGGCATTTGCGGGTCTGGATGCAGAAACCCTGAGTGGACAACTGACTCTGAGTAATCGTCCGCCTTTAAATATCGCCAGCTACATCAGTGCGCTTTATGCCTATCCCTATGGCTGTCTGGAGCAGACCACCAGCGGTCTCTGGCCGTCGCTCTATACCAGTCAGGCGCAGCTCAGCGCTATGGGGATAAAAACCAGCAGTGATGACGTTCGTCGGGCCGCCGTTGACACCGGCATCGCCCGTCTGGCCGGGATGCAGCGTGCTGACGGCAGTTTTGGGTTGTGGAGTAAGCAGAGTGAAGAGGAGTTCTGGCTTACACCTTATGTTACCGACTTTTTACTGCGCGCCAGCGAAGCGGGCTATGCCTTGCCCCCTGACGTGATTGATCGGGCTAACGCACGGCTGCTGCGTTATTTACAGGACCCTTCACAAATCACCGCCGGTGGCAGTGCCGACACCGATGCATTGCGTTTCAGCGTTCAGGCTTATGCCGGCCTGGTGCTGGCGCGTCAGCAGCGTGCGCCACTGGGCGCGTTGCGTGCGCTTTACGAAAAGCGTGACAAGGCCAAATCGGGGCTGGCGCTGATGCAGTTGGGTGTAGCGCTGAAGCTGATGGGGGATGGACAGCGTTCGCCGCTGGCTGTGATGCAGGGCGCCACGCTGTCACGACCTGAAAGCCGCTGGTTTGGCGACTATGGCAGCACGGTGCGCGATGAGGGGATGATGATCGCCCTGTTAGCGGAATATCAGCTGCAGCCGGAACTGCAAAACAGCCTGCTGCTGTCACTGTCAAAAGAGCTGAACGGGAAGCGCTGGCTCTCCACCCAGGAGAACAATGCGCTTTACCTGGCGGCGCGCACGCTGCAAACCGCACAGGGTAAGGACTGGCAGGCGATATTACAGGGTCATCAACCGCCCGTAAGCAGCAGTGGGCCTGTGAATAAAGGGCTGGATAATCAACAACTGGCGCAAGGCGTTGAGGTGAGCAACCCTGGCACGGCACCGCTGTATGGCAGCCTGAATGTGGTCAGTTATCCGCTGACGCCGCCGAATCCGGTCAGCCATATGCTGTCCGTTAAGCGAGAGTACTTCACCCTGGACGGTAAACTGGCGGATCTCAATAATCTGCGCAGCGGTGAATTGCTGGTGGTCCGTCTTACCGTGGCTGCGAAACGCCGCATCAGCGATGCGCTGGTCGTGGATCTGTTACCGGCCGGACTGGAGCTGGAAAACCAGAATCTGGCAGACAGCAGTGCCAGCCTGGGTGACAGTGCGGATGCGTTAAAAGAGAGCATGATGGATATGCAGCAGGCCAACATCCGGCATATTGAGTTCCGTGACGATCGCTTCGTTGCCGCGCTGGCAGTGGATACTTATCGTCCTGCCACCTTGATGTATCTGGCGCGCGCGGTGACGCCGGGCCTCTACCACATGCCGCCACCGCAGGTGGAATCGATGTACGTACCTGAGTGGCGGGCGATTGGCGCTACGCCGCAACAGCTGCATGTACAACCGTAGCCGGGCCGGGTTGTGATCAAAAACAGGCACATCAAAAAGCGGTGGGTAGCCCTGCCGCTTTTTATTCTGGCCTTGCTGTTTATCCCGCTGATTCTGGATCGGTTATTCCCCTTGCCCCTCAAAGAGGTGCAGCCCGCACGCGTGGTGGTCGCCGAGGATGGCACGCCACTGTGGCGCTTTGCCGACAGCCAGGGCATCTGGCGCTATCCCGTCACCCCCAGTGACGTCTCGCCGGCCTATTTACAGGCGTTGCTGACCTATGAAGATCGCTGGTTCTGGTACCATCCCGGCATTAATCCCCTGGCCCTGCTTCGCGCAGCCTGGCAGGATCTGCGTCATCGCAGCGTCATTTCGGGCGGCAGCACCTTAACCATGCAGGTGGCACGACTCATTGACCCGCAACCGCGAACACTGCGCGGCAAGCTGATTCAGGCATGGCGCGCTCTGCAACTGGAGTGGCATCTTTCTAAACGCGACATCTTAACGCTTTATCTGAATCGCGCGCCCTTTGGTGGCACGCTGGAAGGGATTGGGGCGGCAAGCTGGAGCTGGCTGGGAAAAGCCCCGTCGCAGCTGACACGAGGCGAAGCGGCCC
Source organism: Pantoea allii (assembly GCF_002307475.1). Classification (GTDB taxonomy): domain Bacteria; phylum Pseudomonadota; class Gammaproteobacteria; order Enterobacterales; family Enterobacteriaceae; genus Pantoea; species Pantoea allii. Next base: position 81,991 of record NZ_NTMH01000054.1, read on the forward strand.
TGATGGCCGTATTGCCGCAGGCACCCAGTCGTCTGCGCCCCGATCGCTGGCCAGAGCGGGCGGAAGCCGCACGTAACAAGGTGCTGGACAGGCTGGCACAGTATCATGTCTGGTCGCCCCGCCAGGTCGCCGAAATCCGCGAGGAGCCGGTCTGGCTTCCGCCGCGCCAGATGCCGCAGATGGCACCGTTGCTGGCGCGACGACTGCTGTCGATGACCACGCACGATAAAATTGTCTCGACGCTGGACCCGTCCCTGCAGCGTGAGCTGGAAAACATGGCGCTGAATGTTAAAAACCAGCTCCCCCCACGGACCTCGCTGGCGATGCTGGTGGTGGATCACACGACAATGGCGGTACGGGGTTATGTCGGCTCCGTAGACTTTAGTGATGACAGCCGGTTTGGTCATGTCGATATGATTGCCAGCGTGCGTTCGCCAGGCTCGGTATTAAAACCCTTTGTCTATGGCATGGCGCTGGACGATGGGCTCATTCATGCCGAGTCCTTACTGCAGGATGTCCCGCGCCGCTTTGGCGATTACCGCCCAGGCAACTTCGATACCGGTTTTCATGGCCCGGTCAGTGCCAGCGAGGCATTAGTACGATCGCTAAACCTGCCCGCCGTTCAACTGCTGGAGGCGCTTGGCCCCAAAAATGTCGCCGCACGTCTGCGCAACGTGGGGCTGAATTTACGTTTCCCACCGGGGGCGGAGCCAAACCTCTCCTTGATACTCGGCGGCACCGGGGCGCGCATGGATGATATCGTCGCGGCCTATAGTGCCTTTGCCCGTCATGGCAACGCCGCTCAACTGCGCTGGATGGCCGATCAACCTTTACAGGCGCGCCGGCTGCTGTCGCCGGGGGCCGCCTGGATTATCCGCCGTATTCTGGCGGGAGAGGCTCAGCCTGCTGGCAATGGCAGCGCGCCTGCTGTCGCACCGCTGGCGTGGAAAACCGGCACCAGCTATGGCTACCGCGATGCGTGGGCGGTGGGGATAAATCCTCGTTATTTAATCGGCGTCTGGGTTGGACGACCGGATGCCACTCCGGTGGCCGGCCAATTTGGCTTCGCGTCTGCCGTGCCTGTCATGAATCAAATTAACAGCGTACTGATGAACCGCGTAGCCGCTCAGGAAATGCCCACCGATCCGCGTCCAGCGTCGGTCAGCGTGGCCAGCATCTGTTGGCCTGGCGGTCAGCCATTGCCTGCCGGGGATGAGAACTGTCGACAGCGGCGGCAGAGCTGGGTGTTAAATGAGACGCTACCGCCCACCTTACTCGCGCCGGGGCAGGAAAGCCTGAGCGGCTTACGCCTGCACTACTGGCAGAACGAACAGGGTTTGCGGGTTGCGGCGGATTGCCCGCATGCTATCAGCCATGAACGCCTGGTGTGGCCGCTGCCGCTGGAGGCCTGGCTGCCCCCGCAGGAGCGTCGGGCGCAGCGTTTACCCGCTATCGACACCCGGTGTCCGCCCTTGCAGCAGGGCAGCAGCGCGCCGCTGATTGTCACCGGCGTTATCGAAGGACAGCGCGTTCAGCCGCTGCCGGGTACTACGACGCTGGTGATGCCGGTGGCGGTGCAGGGTGGTCAGGGCGTTCAGCGCTGGTGGTTTTTAAATGGCGAGCCGCTTGAGACGGAAAGTCAGAACGGCACGCTGTCGCTGCGGCTCGACCGGGCTGGCGATTATCAGCTGGTGGTGATGGATGAAGCCGCTCAACTCGCCTCCGTCGGCTTTACCCGCGATTGAGTGTTTTTTGCGCTAAATCACAGTGGAAAGCTGTCCGCACAGACGCAGATCAAGATTTTTCAATAAATTATGGGTTCTGTGATAGGCAACGTCACACTCAACCCCTATAATCGGCGCCGTTTCTTAGCCGGGGCGCGCCTCCGGTTTCTTCAGAACGTCAAGACAGAGGTCATCATGGCAATCGAACGTACTTTTTCTATCATCAAGCCAAACGCCGTCGCGAAAAACGTGATCGGTGCTATCTACAACCGTTTTGAAAGCGCAGGCTTTAAAATCGTTGGCGCAAAAATGCTGCAGCTGAGCAAAGAGCAGGCTGAAGGTTTCTACGCAGAGCACCAGGGCAAGCCGTTCTTCGACGGTCTGGTTGAATTCATGACGTCTGGCCCGGTTGTGGTTTCCGTGCTGGAAGGTGAAAATGCCGTTCAGCGTCACCGTGACCTGATGGGTGCAACTAACCCTGCTAACGCACTGGCCGGTACACTGCGTGCTGACTATGCTGACAGCTTCACCGAGAACGCCACTCACGGTTCAGATTCTGCAGAATCAGCAGCCCGTGAAATTGCCTACTTCTTCGGCGAAAACGAAATCTGCCCACGCACGCGTTAATCCCTTAGCGGCTGACGCGTACGCGGCTTTACAAAAATCTGCTGAACACAGGCAAGTCTCACCTGTTATCAGGCAGCAGATGTTGTACAATATTGCGCCTTCATTGAGTCAGCTTAGTGAAGGCGTAATTTTTTTCTTTTCCCAACAGCGCCATAACGTGTAACAACGAGGCCAGAGAACATTATGTCCGAACAGATTGTGACGTCCGCGTCCACCTCGCCTATTTCCGTCTCTCCGAAGAGCCAAAAAATCAACCTGCTGGATCTTAACCGTCAGCAGATGCGTGAATTTTTTGTCTCGCTCGGTGAAAAACCGTTCCGTGCCGATCAGGTGATGAAGTGGATTTACCACTACTGCTGCGATGATTTCGAGCAGATGACCGACATTAACAAGAAGCTGCGTAACCGCTTAATGGAACTCACCGAAATTCGCGCCCCGGAAGTGGCCGAAGAGATGCGCTCAACGGATGGCACCATTAAATGGGCTATTCGCGTAGGCGATCAGCTGGTTGAAACGGTTTATATCCCGGAAGGTGAGCGCGCGACCTTGTGCGTGTCATCTCAGGTGGGTTGCGCACTGGAATGTAAATTCTGCTCGACGGCACAGCAAGGCTTTAACCGCAATCTGCGCGTTTCAGAAATTATTGGCCAGGTCTGGCGTGCTGCAAAAATTGTCGGTGCCGCCAAAGTCACCGGCCAGCGTCCTATCACCAACGTGGTGATGATGGGCATGGGCGAGCCGTTGCTTAACCTGAATAATGTCGTCCCGGCTATGGAAATCATGCTGGATGACTTCGGTTTTGGTTTGTCAAAACGCCGTGTCACCTTGTCGACCTCGGGCGTGGTTCCGGCCCTCGACAAGCTGGGTGACATGATTGACGTTGCGTTGGCGATTTCGCTGCATGCGCCAAATGACAAACTGCGCGACGACATCGTACCCATTAACAAGAAGTACAATATTGAAACTTTCCTGGCCGCGGTTAAACGCTACATTGGTAAATCCAATGCAAACCAGGGACGTGTCACCATCGAGTATGTGTTGCTGGATCATGTTAACGACAGCACGGATGATGCGCATGAACTGGCAGCATTGCTGAAAGAAACGCCCTGTAAAATCAACCTGATCCCATGGAACCCCTTCCCGGGTGCGCCTTATGGCCGGAGCTCTAACAGCCGTATCGACCGCTTTTCTAAGGTGCTGATGGACTACGGTTTTACCACCATTGTGCGTAAAACCCGTGGTGATGATATTGATGCCGCCTGCGGTCAGTTAGCCGGTGAAGTCATTGACCGTACCAAGCGTACCCTGCGTAAGAAAATGGCGGGCGAAGCGATATCTGTGAAGGCGCTCTGAAAGGCTGATTAACAGCGTTTCCCATTCTGTCTCTGCGTGGCAGGCTGATGCCCGCCACAGAGATAACAGGATGGAGACGATATGTGCAAAGGGATGCGCGCGGCATTACTGGCCGTTTTTGTTGTAAGCGGTTGTGTCAGTTCACCGTCACAACCCGGGGCAGCAGAACTGCGTTTGCAATTGGGTATGCACTACCTGGCAGTGGAAGATTACCCTGCTGCGCGCCGCAATCTCCTGCGGGCACAGGCTGCTGATCCCCAGGATTACCGGGTGCCCCTGGCCTTAGCCAGGCTGGCTCAGCGGCAAGGGCAAAACGCCGCTGCGCATTTCCATTTTTCAAATGCGCAGCGAATTGCGCCACATAATGGTTACATCCCTAACAATTACGGTGCGTTTCTTTGCGCTTTAGGGCAGTATGATGATGCGCATCAACAGTTTATCCGGGCGAAGGGTGCGCAGGAAGGAGACGCCCGTATCGATGCGTATGAACTGTCGGGGTATTGTTATCTGCGGGCAGGGGACAGACAGGCAGCGCGTGCTGCGTTGTCATATGCGCTCGATGCGGACCAGAGTAAAGGAGAGGCGCTACTAGCCGAAGCTGAAAGCGCGGTCGAAAATGACCAGTGGGCTAACGTAGCGCTATTATTAGAGCTTTACCAGCCGCTGCCGACGACGGCACGCAGCCTGGCGTTACACATACGTTTCGCCGCGCAACAGGGAAATGCCGCAGACGTTTCACGTTATGGCGACCAGTTAGCGCGACGTTTTCCGCAATCGATACAGTACCAGCGTTATTTAGCTAATGAATACTGAAGCCACTCAAGAAAATTCTGCAGTTCATTCCACAGGTACACGCCTGCGTCTGGCCCGTGAACAAATGGGACTCACGCAGCAACATGTTGCTGAACGCCTGTGCCTTAAACTTTCTACCGTACGTGAAATTGAAGAAGACAGATTACCTGCGAATTTAGCCTCTACCTTCCTGCGCGGTTACATCCGTTCTTATGCCCGTCTGGTGCATATTCCTGAAGAGGAACTGCTGCCGATGATGGAAAAACAGACGCCGGTTCGCGCCACAAAAATTGAGCCGATGCAGAGTTTTTCCCTGGGCAAACGCCGTAAGAAACGCGATGGCTGGCTGATGATTTTCACCTGGCTGGTGATCTTCGTGGTGGTCGGTCTGACGGGTGCCTGGTGGTGGCAGAACCATAAAGCCTCTCAGGATGAACTGGTGTCGATGGCCGATCAGAACGGCAGTAGCAGCGACAGCAGCCAGTCAATCCCGTTAGGGCAAACTAACGCCGCATCAACGGATAACAGCACCAGCGTACCGCTGAACAATAATACCAGCAGTACACCGGCTAACACTGGCGCAGCGACCAGCACGGCCCCCGCTGAAAGCAGTAACGGCAATAACACGGCTGCGGCGACGCAGCAGGAAGAGAACAACGCGGTCGTGTCGCCTTCGCAGGCACCGACTGATACCAGTAGCACTGCACCGGCCAACACTGCGCAGCAGATGCCAGTAGGCGCAGCGGCGGTCAGCGAACCGGCTGCCGATCCCAATTCAGTGGTCATGACCTTTACAGGCGACTGCTGGCTGGACGTCACGGATGCTACCGGTAAAAAACTGTTCAGCGGTATTCAGCGTAGCGGCGGCAAGCTGAGCCTGTCAGGCATAGCGCCTTATCGTCTGAAAATTGGCGCGCCATCCGTTGTTCAGGTGCAATATCAGAATAAACCCGTTGATTTAAGTCGTTTTATCCGTAATAACCAGGTTGCTCGCCTGACGTTGGGTGCGCAATAACAGCGTATCGCGTGTACCGGGCAATTGTGGAGAAGAAATATGCATAACCAAGCACCCATTATCCGCCGTAAGTCCAAACGTATTTACGTCGGCCAGGTGCCCGTTGGCGACGGCGCGCCAATCGCCGTCCAGTCGATGACCAACACCCGCACCACTGACGTGGCCGCGACGGTAAACCAGATTAAAGCCCTTGAGCGCGTGGGCGTTGATATCGTGCGCATTTCGGTACCGACCATGGATGCCGCAGAAGCCTTTAAGCTGATTAAGCAGCAGGTCAATGTGCCGCTGGTGGCTGATATCCACTTTGACTACCGTATCGCGCTTAAAGTGGCTGAATACGGCGTGGACTGCCTGCGTATTAATCCGGGCAATATCGGTAATAACGAGCGTATTCGCGCCGTCGTTGACTGCGCCCGCGATAAAAATATCCCCATTCGTATCGGTGTTAACGCCGGATCGCTGGAAAAAGATCTGCAGGAAAAATACGGTGAACCTACACCTCAGGCCCTGCTGGAATCAGCGATGCGACATGTCGATCATCTGGATCGCCTCAACTTCGATCAATTCAAAGTCAGCGTTAAAGCCTCGGATGTTTTTCTGGCGGTTGAATCTTATCGTCTGCTGGCAAAACAAATCGAGCAGCCTCTGCATCTTGGGATTACCGAAGCGGGCGGCGCGCGCGCAGGTGCGGTGAAGTCCGCTATCGGCCTGGGGCTGTTGCTGGCCGAAGGGATTGGCGACACGTTGCGTATTTCTCTGGCCGCCGATCCGGTTGAAGAGGTGAAAGTCGGCTTTGATATTTTGAAGTCGCTGCGCATTCGTTCTCGCGGTATCAACTTCATTGCCTGCCCGACCTGTTCACGTCAGGAGTTTGACGTTATCGGTACGGTTAACGCCCTGGAGCAGCGCCTGGAAGACATCATCACCCCGATGGACGTCTCCATTATCGGCTGTGTGGTGAATGGTCCGGGCGAAGCCACGGTATCCACGCTGGGCGTGACTGGCAGCAACAAGAAAAGCGGCTTCTATGAAGATGGCGTGCGTCAGCGCGTGCGTCTGGATAATGACGATATGATCGATCAACTGGAAGCGCGCATTCGTGCCAAAGCGGCCATGCTGGATGAATCCCGTAGTATTGACGTGCAGCAACTGGAAAAATAATCCGGTTCCTGTACGGCATGCATGACTTTTTTAGCTGAGCCTGTGCGGTTTCATCCTCATGAGGTATGATGCCGGACAGGTTTTTTTGTATTAAGAGATTTTAACGTGGCGAAGAATATTCAAGCGATTCGCGGGATGAACGATTTTCTGCCTGCGGATACGGCCATCTGGCAACGGATTGAAGCGGTACTGAAGTCAGTGCTGGCGAACTATGGTTACAGCGAAATTCGCTTACCTATCGTAGAGCAGACTCCTCTGTTCAAACGCGCCATTGGTGAAGTTACCGATGTGGTTGAAAAAGAGATGTATACCTTTGACGATCGCAATGGCGAAAGCCTGACGCTTCGTCCGGAAGGGACGGCAGGCTGCGTGCGTGCAGGTATCGAACACGGTCTGCTTTATAATCAGGAACAGCGCCTGTGGTACATGGGCCCGATGTTCCGCTACGAGCGACCTCAGAAAGGGCGCTATCGCCAGTTTCATCAGATAGGCGTTGAAGTGTTTGGCCTGCAGGGGCCGGATATTGATGCCGAACTGATTATGCTGAATGCGCGCTGGTGGAAAGCGCTGGGTATCGCCGATCATGTTCGTCTGGAACTGAACTCCATTGGTTCGCTTGAAGCCCGTGCCAGCTATCGCGACGCGCTGGTGGCATTTCTGGAACAGCACAAAGACGCGCTGGACGAAGACTGCAAGCGCCGCATGTACAGCAACCCAATGCGTGTACTCGACAGCAAAAACCCCGATATTCAGACGTTGTTAAATGATGCGCCCCAGTTGGGCGATTATCTGGATGCGGAGTCACGCGAGCATTTTGACGGTCTGCGTGCGCTGCTGGACGACGCCGGTATTGCCTATACAGTCAATCAGCGCCTGGTGCGCGGGCTGGATTATTACAACCGCACGGTGATTGAATGGGTTACCGACAGCCTGGGATCGCAGGGCACCGTTTGCGGTGGTGGTCGTTATGATGGCCTGGTCGAACAACTGGGCGGTCGGGCAACGCCTGCGGTTGGTTTTGCCATGGGAATGGAGCGCCTGGTGTTGTTAGTGCAGGCGGTTAATCCCGAATTTGAACCCGCGCGCAATGTCGATGTCTATGTTATCGCTTCCGGCCAGGGGGTTCAGTCAGCGGCGATGCAGTTGGCTGAAAAGCTGCGTGACCAACTGCCCGACATAAAACTGATGACCAACTTTGGTGGCGGTAACTTCAAGAAGCAGTTTGCCCGTGCGGATAAGTGGGGCGCTCGCGTTGCTCTGGTGCTGGGTGAAGATGAACAGAAGGCCGGTCAGGTCGTGATTAAAGATCTGCGCAATGGCGAACAGCAAACGCTGGCGCAGGCAGATGCGGCTGCTGCACTGCGCACGCTGTTGCAGTAAGCGTGTCACAGCACAACCATTGAAAGGAGAAGGATTGCGTGGAAGTTTATAGCAATGAGAACGAACAGGTTGATGCGCTGCGTCGCTTTTTCGCCAACAACGGTAAAGCCTTAGCTGTCGGTGTCGTCATCGGGATCGCTGCGCTGGGCGGCTGGCGTTACTGGTCCAGCCATCAGCAGGATTCAGCTAAAACCGTGTCAGCTGAATACCAGAAAGTCACCAGTGCGATGCAGGCCGGTAAGCCAGAAACGCTGGAAGCGGTAAACACTTTCGCCAGCGAAAACAGTAATACCTACGGTGCCCTGGCGGCACTGGATCTGGCGAAGCAGTATGTCGACAGCAATCAGCTGGACAAAGCCGCAACCCTGCTGCAAAACGGATTGAAAGACACGAAAGATGCCAACCTGCAGGCGGTCATTAACCTGCGTCTGGCACGCATTCAACTGCAACAAAATCAGGCTGATGCAGCACTTAAAACCCTTGACGGTGTGAAGGGTGATGGCTGGACAGCCATTGTCGCTGACATCCGCGGCGAAGCGCTGCTGAGCAAAGGCGATAAGCAGGGCGCGCGCGATGCATGGAGCAAAGGCGTCGAATCTGATGCGTCTCCTGCACTGAAGCAAATGATGCAGATGAAGATGAATAACTTAAGCTAAGCCAGTCAAGAGAGAGCGCATGGAATTACGTAAATACCTGCTGCCGGGGCTGATCTCAGTCACCTTGCTCAGTGGTTGCTCGCTGTTCAGCGGCGAAGAAGATGTAGTGAAAATGGCCCCATTGCCGAAGGTGGAAAATCAGTTCACGCCTCAGACCGTGTGGAGCACTGGCGTGGGTGATGGAATCGGTGATTTCTACTCTAACCTGCACCCGACCTGGCAAGACGGCACCGTTTATGCTGCTGACCGCTTTGGTATCGTAAAAGCGCTCGACGCGGCGGATGGTAAAGAAAAATGGAAAGTCGATCTCTCTGAGAAAACCGGCTTCTTCTCGAAAAACCGCTCTGCCATGCTGTCTGGCGGTATCACCGTGAGTGGCGACCGCCTCTACATCGGCAGCGAACGTGGCCAGGTCTATGCACTGAACACCAGCGATGGTGCGATTGCATGGCAAGCCAAAGCCGCGGGCGAAGCGCTGTCGCGTCCGGTGGTCAGCGATGGCCTGGTACTGGTTCACACCAGCAACGGTATGCTGCAGGGACTTGATCAAACCAGCGGTGCAGTAAAATGGACCGTTAACCTGGATATGCCTGCGCTGTCACTGCGCGGTGAATCTGCCCCGTCTGTTGCCTTTGGTGGCGCAATCGTGGGTGGCGATAACGGCCGCGTTAGCGCCGTTATTCTGAACCAGGGCCAGCTGATTTGGCAGCAGCGTATTTCACAGCCGAGCGGTGCGACAGAAATCGACCGTCTGAGCGATGTGGATACCACGCCGGTCATTGTTAACGGCGTTGTGTATGCGTTGGCCTACAACGGTAACCTGACTGCACTGGATTTACGTTCTGGTCAGATTTTGTGGAAACGTGAAATCGGCGGTGTGAAAGATCTGATTGTGGATGCGGGTCGTATCTACCTGGTGGATCAGGACGATCGCGTGATTGCCCTCAACGCGGATGGCGGTGTGGCTATCTGGCGTCAAAGCGATCTGCTGCATCGCAATCTGACTTCACCGGTCCTGTATAACGGCTACCTTGTGGTCGGTGACAGCGAAGGCTATCTGCACTGGCTGAACACCACCGACGGCCGTTTTGTTGCCCAGCAAAAGCTGGACAGTTCAGGCTTCCAGACTGAGCCAGTCGTCGCCAGCGACAAGTTGCTGATTCAGTCAAAAGACGGTGAAGTTTACGCCATTACCCGCTAACGGGTAAGTTGTCAGGCAGGGTTATCCTTCCGGCACAACGGCTCCTGATTTCATCAGGGGCCGTTTCGTTTTTAGTCAGGCATGGTATCCTTAGCGCCTTAAGCCTGAACTGAGCGGCTAAAGCCGTTATAATCACGCCATTCGGGCGATTTAATACATTATTGAGGCATTGTTATGGTACCTGTGGTCGCGCTGGTTGGGCGTCCCAATGTGGGAAAATCTACGCTGTTTAACCGTTTAACCCGCACACGAGATGCGCTGGTAGCGGATTTTCCTGGACTGACTCGCGATCGCAAATATGGTCGCGCCGAAGTGGAAGGGCGCGAATTTATTGTTATCGATACCGGCGGTATTGATGGCACCGAAGACGGTGTTGAAACGCGTATGGCAGAGCAGTCGCTGCTGGCGATTGAAGAAGCAGACGTTGTGCTGTTTATGGTGGACGCGCGCGCAGGCATGATGGCCGCCGATCAGCAAATTGCAAAACATCTTCGCTCTCGCCAAAAAGCGACGTTTCTGGTCGCGAATAAAACTGACGGACTGGATCCGGATCAGGCGGTCGTAGACTTCTATTCTCTGGGGCTGGGTGAGATTCACGCCATCGCCGCTTCTCATGGTCGCGGTGTCACCAGCCTGATTGAAACTGCTCTGCTGCCGTGGATGGAGAAGGTCGATCCGGTCGAGATGACCGAAGAAGACGAAAACGAAGCTTACTGGGCAGCCTTAGCGGCAGAAGAAAACGGTGAGGAAGAGGAAGAAGAGGATGATTTCGATCCTACAACCTTGCCAATTAAGCTGGCGATTGTTGGCCGTCCTAACGTCGGTAAGTCTACGTTGACTAACCGTATTCTCGGTGAAGATCGCGTGGTCGTTTACGACATGCCAGGCACCACCCGTGACAGTATCTACATTCCCATGGAACGTGACGGTCGCGAGTATGTGTTGATCGACACCGCGGGCGTACGTAAGCGCGGAAAAATCACGGATACGGTCGAGAAATTCTCGGTAATCAAAACGTTGCAGGCGATTGAAGACGCTAACGTCGTGATGCTGGTGATCGATGCGCGTGCCGGCATTTCCGATCAGGATCTGTCCCTGTTGGGCTTTATCCTGAACAGCGGACGTTCACTGGTGATCGTGGTGAACAAATGGGATGGCTTGTCGCAGGAAGTCCGTGACGAAGTCAAAGAAACGCTCGACTTCCGTCTGGGCTTTATCGATTTTGCGCGCGTGCACTTCATCTCGGCGTTGCATGGCAGCGGCGTAGGCAACCTGTTTGAGTCCGTCACGGAAGCATACGATTGCTCCACGAAGCGAGTAAACACGTCACTGCTGACGCGCATTATGAACATGGCAGCGGAAGACCATCAGCCACCGCTGGTTCGCGGTCGTCGCGTTAAACTGAAATATGCCCATGCGGGCGGTTATAACCCACCGATTGTGGTGATACACGGTAATCAGGTTAAAGACCTGCCGGACTCCTACAAACGTTATTTGATGAACTACTTCCGTCGTTCACTGAACGTGATGGGGACGCCAATCCGCATTCAGTTTAAAGAGGGTGAAAACCCTTATGAAGGTAAACGCAATCTGCTGACGCCGACGCAACAGCGAAAGCGCAAGCGTTTGATGGCGCATATGAAGAAAAATAAGCGTTAACTGATCGAGGGCCAGATGGCCCTCTTTTTTTGTCCTGGAATTGCGCTTATTTGCCTGGCCGGATGAAAAAAATGAGCGCAACCTGTGAAAAATGTCAGCAACCCTTAGCCCCGGACGCCACCGATCTTATCTGTACCGGTTGTGGTGTCCGTTATCACTATCAGCCTGTCTGCCCCGACTGCCATCAGCCCCTTGAGCAACTCAGAAGCTGCGGCGCGACTGACTACTTTTGTAATCATGGTCACGGCTTAGTTTCAAAACATCGTCTGACTTACAGGATTGTTCCTGCCTGACGCTTGGGTGCTTCAACCTGCAACACATAACGATCCAAACGCTGCGAGCCGTAACGGTAACGGCGTAAAAATTTGTAGCGAAAATGCTATTGCTTCGTAACGAACACGTTTAAACCTTCACGGGATAACGTACCAGGTGGTACAATTTTTGCCGCGTCATGACGGAGTCACGCCAGCATGGGCTGCCTCCGGAACACATCATTCATTTCATGAACGCGGGTCCGCTTTAATTGGAATAAAACAACGCTGTTTCTTTTACCTGCACCGTGACCGGCGATGAGCCGGGTCGCACAGGACAGGAGCGGCTTTGTTTATCAGGAGAGTAAGTGTTATGGCTGAAACATCATCTCGATCCGGTAAAGGGTTGAGAATATGGTCCGTGCTGCTCGGGCTGGTGCTACTGGCAACCGGCCTGTTCTTTGCTGTTGGCGGGGGAAAACTCGCGACGCTGGGCGGCAGTTGGTATTTTCTGATTGCAGGCATCGTGATGGTGCTGTCCGCCATTCAGTTTGTCCGTGCCAAATCATCGGCAGTGGTTCTGTTCCTGCTGGTGTTTGTCGGGACGTTAATCTGGGCCGTTATCGACGCCGGGCTGGATTTCTGGCCACTGGTTTCCCGCCTGATGGTGCCTGCGGGTTTAATGATCCTGGCATTCATCACATGGCCCGCGCTGCGTAAGCGTGAAAATAAGCCTTCTCTGGCAAAAGTCTCGTATGCCTTTTCTGCCGTCATTGCCGTAGGCATGGTTGCCACATTAGTGCAGATGTTCCAGCCTCATCCTACCGTTGCTTCAACCGGACAGGAGCTGCCGCTGATCCCGGTGGATAAGTCAAAGCAACAGCAAAACTGGGACCACTATGGGAATACCGCAGGGGGAAGCCGTTTTGTTGCGCTGGACCAGATCACCCGCGATAACGTGAAGGATCTGCAGGTCGCCTGGACTTACCACACTGGCGATATTCCAGAAAGCCCAACCGGCAATGGTGCTGAAGATCAGCAAACCCCGCTGCAGGTGGGAAATACCGTCTATCTTTGCACCCCGCACAACAATGTGATTGCGGTTGAAGCCGACAGCGGCAAGCAGATTTGGAAGCGTGAAATTAATGCCCAGGCAGAAGTCTGGCCGCGCTGCCGTGGACTGGCCTATTTTGATGCCACCAAACCGCTTACCCAGCCAACTCAACCGGGATCAACGCCGGTCCCAGGCGTGACCCTGGCTGCCGGAGACAGCTGCCAGCGCCGTATTCTGATGAATACCATTGATGCACGTCTTATTGCTATCAATGCCGACAACGGTGAATTCTGTGAGGACTTCGGTAACCACGGCATCGTCGATCTCAAAGCGGGCCTGGGTGATGCGCCCGATCCCCTTTATCAGCTCACGTCTGCACCCACGATTGCCGGTACAACGGTTGTTGTAGGCGGGCGCGTGGCTGACAACGTTAAAACAGACATGCCTGGCGGTGTGTTGCGCGGTTTTGACGTGATCACCGGCCAGATGCGTTGGGCCTTTGACCCGGGCAATACCGATCCAAATGCCATTCTGATGCCAGGTAAGGACTACACGCGGAGTACGCCGAACTCATGGGCACCCATGTCCTATGATCCGGCCATGAACACCGTGTTTATTCCAATGGGAAGCTCCTCAGTCGATCTGTGGGGTGCGAACCGCAACGCACTGGACCATAAATACGGTGCCTCGGTACTGGCGCTTGATGCCACAACCGGCAAAGAGAAGTGGGTTTATCAGACCGTACATAACGATCTCTGGGACTTCGATCTGCCGATGCAGCCCAGCCTGATCGACTTCCCGATGAAGGACGGCAGCACCAAACCTGCGGTGGTTATCGGCGGCAAGACCGGCATGATCTTTGTGCTGGATCGTCTGACCGGCAAGCCTCTCACTAAAGTGGAAGAGCTGCCGATGCCGCAGGGGCATATCCCGAACGAGCAATATACGAAAACCCAGCCGCATTCGACCGGTATGCCAATGATTGGCAATCAGAAACTGAAAGAGTCTGATATGTGGGGCGCCACGCCGTTCGATCAGCTTGCCTGCCGTATCGCGTTTAAATCCATGCGCTATGACGGCCTGTTTACCGTGCCGGGCACCGATAAGTCGCTGAGCTTCCCTGGCTCGCTGGGCGGGATGAACTGGGGCAGCATGTCCACCGATCCAAATAACAACCTGTTGTTTGTCAACGACATGCGTTTAGGATTGTGGGTACAGATGATTCCGGTGGATACCAGCAAGGTTTCCCGTGGCAGCAACGGCGGTGAAGCGATTAATACCGGTATGGGCGCCGTTCCTCTGAAAGGCACACCTTATGCGGTGAACAAGAACCGCTTTATGTCACCGCTGGGCATTCCCTGTCAGGCACCGCCGTTTGGTACCTTGTCAGCTATCGATATGAAAACCCAGAAAATCGTCTGGCAGGTCCCGGTTGGTACCGTGCAGGATACCGGTCCGTTTGGGATTAAAATGCGCGCCAAAATGCCAATCGGTATGCCAACGCTGGGCGGCACGCTGGCAACTCAGGGCGGTCTGGTCTTTATTGCCGGCACCCAGGATTACTATCTGCGGGCATTCGATAGCGCAACCGGTAAAGAGGTGTGGAAAGCGCGTCTGCCTGTGGGAAGTCAGGGCGGTCCGATGAGCTATGTCTCACCAAAAACCGGTAAGCAGTACATTCTGATCTCGGCAGGCGGTGCACGTCAGTCACCGGATCGCGGTGATTACGTGATTGCTTATGCGCTGCCTGACAGCAAGTAACAGCACGTCGTAACGGATAAAAGAAAAGGGCCGCTAGCGGCCCTTTTTTCTGCTTATTTTCCGTCGCGGAAGAGCGACGCCAGCTCCGGCGGTGCCGACTGCTCCGGTATCAGGAGCACTACCGTGCCTGCTTCACGGCGCGTGGCGTACTGGATCTGGATACGAAAATAGCGCTGGTCCCCGCCGCCTACCTTAGCCGCTTTTTCCTCTGGTTCGCACAGCGGCATCGCCTGTTCCAGCACTTTACAGACGCGCTGTTTCTCTGGCGCAGGAAGTTCACCCAAAGGAAAACGACGCTCGCTACGTAAGCCGGGAATAAAAGCAAAGCCACCTTCACGCGTAACCACAATGGTTGCGTCATCGGTAAGTTCGGGGAGTTGACTCATAATACGCCTACCTCTTTCCACGCCTGTTCAATTTTGCTACCAACAGAACGATCAAAGCGCTTTTCACCGTGCTGCACGGTCAACTGTGCAAAGGCTTTAAAGTCAGCATCCTGATGCAAATTATCATCACATAAGGTGTCATACCAGGCTTGCCCTGCCTGTTCCCAGGCAAATCCACCTAATGCTTTTGCTGCCAGATAAAAGGCACGGTTAGGAATGCCAGAATTCAGATGCACACCGCCGTTATCTTCACGCGTTTTAATATAATCGTCCATATGGCCCGGTTGCGGGTCTTTACCCAACATGGGATCGTCATAAGCGGTGCCGGGGTGCGACATCGATCGCAAGCCTTTACCGTGAATACCTTTCGCCAGCAAGCCTTCACCAATAATCCAGTCGGCTTTCTCCGCCGTCTGTTTCTTACTGAACTGCTTCACCAGAGAGCCAAATACGTCGGACATCGACTCATTCAGTGCGCCAGCCTGTTCAAAATAGATCAAACCGGCCTCGGTTTCTGTGACACCGTGCGATAACTCATGCGCAACAACGTCGATAGCGATGGTAAAGCGGTTAAAGATTTCACCATCGCCGTCTCCGAATACCATCTGCTGACCATTCCAGAAGGCATTCTGATATTTCTCGCCATAATGCACGGTGCCAGCTAATTTCAAACCGTTATTATCCAGAGAATTGCGTTTATATATTTGCCAGAAAAAGTCATGAGTTACGCCAAGATAGTTCCAGGCCTCATCGGCGGCAATGTCACCATTTGAGGACTGGCCTTCTTTACGCACCAGGGTGCCCGGCAACGTTTCCTGATTTTTGGCGTCATAGATTTCACGCTCAATCTTCCCTGCCTGCGTGGTCTTGGGTGCAGCGGTCTTTTGCCAGTGCTCCGCCATCAGGTGCTGAACGTGGGTGAGCGTACGGCGCGCCTGCTCCTGTTGATAGCCGGAACCGTGAGCAATAATCTTACGAAGAATGTAGGGAGGTATAACGCTGAAAGCCATTGTAGACTCCTTGGCACGAGGGATGTACCAGGAAGTATAGTTAAGAAATGCTTTTCTTTCGTTTCGGTTTTTCAGGAATCAGCTGAGTGACCTGACTTTCTACCCAGCCATCATCAAGGCGGGTACGCAGTAAATCGCCGTTGCTTAACTGACGTGTTTTTTTCACCACCTGACCCGCGTTGTCGGTGGTGACGCTGAAGCCACGCGCCAGGGTGGCTAACGGGCTGACGCCTTCCAACTGGGCCGCAAGCTGACCGAAGCGGTTTTTGTCGCGGTTAAGCAATTTCTCCATGCTTTGTTGCAGGCGATAATGCCAGCTTTGCAGGCTTTGTTGCGCCAGATACAGGCGCTTCTGTGGTTGCTGCTGTGCCAGCCTCTGTGACAGGCGATCCTGCTGGCGGCTGGCGTTGCGCAGCCGCACTTCCATCGCTTCGCTCAGGCGCTGCTGTAAGCGAAACAGTGCAGTCTGCTGGCGGGCCAGGCGCAACTGCGGATGCTGCTGTTGCAGGCGGTGATCTAAACGGCTAAAGCCCCGCTGCTGGCGTGCCAGATAATAATCCATCGCCATTTCCAGCCGCTGCTGTTGTGACTGCAGCTGACGCAGAAGTTCAAGCTGATTACGGCTGACAATCTCTGCCGCGGCAGAAGGCGTTGGCGCGCGCAGGTCCGCAACAAAATCGGCAATAGTCACGTCGGTTTCATGGCCCACCGCGCTGACCACGGGAATGCGACTGGCAAAAATCGCACGCGCGACTCGCTCGTCGTTAAAACTCCACAGATCTTCCAGCGAACCGCCGCCGCGCCCCACGATGAGCACATCGCACTCTGCACGCTGGTTCGCAAGCTCAATGGCGCGCACGATAGCGGCAGGCGCATCCACGCCCTGTACGGCGGTGGGGTAAATCACCACAGGCAATGACGGATCGCGACGATGCAGCACACGCAGCACATCGTGCAGGGCTGCACCGGTCGCGGAAGTAATAACGCCAACCTGTTTAGCCGGTTGGGGCAAGGGTTTTTTGTGCCCGGGCTCGAATAAGCCTTCCTGTGCCAGCTTAGCTTTCAACTGCTCAAACTGCTGCTGCAACAGGCCTTCACCAGCGGGATGCATGCTTTCAATAATCAGCTGATAATCGCCGCGCGGTTCATACAAGGTGATGTTCGCGCGCACCAGGACCTGCTGACCGTGCTGAGGACGAAACGTGACGCGACGATTGCCATTGCGGAACATGGCACAGCGTACCTGTGCGCCATCATCTTTTAGGGTGAAGTACCAGTGACCCGAGGCAGGCTGGGTGAAATTGGAGATCTCGGCACTGAGCCAAACCAAACCCATCTCATTTTCCAGCAGCTGACGCACTGTGGTATTGAGACGGCTGACGGTAAAAATATTGGCGTTTGGCGGCAGCGACATGTGACGAAGATCAAATTCCAAATCAGTAGGTTAATCAGTCGATACTACATTGCTGATTGTGCGGATCAAGACTTTTTATCAAATAATAGTGGAGGCAATCGATTACGGCCTGTATAATGCCGCGGCAATATTTTATCTATTCTCACGCACCCAAGGTGGAGTATTGCCATGTTAAGAATCGCTAAAGAAGCACTCACTTTTGACGACGTCCTGCTCGTTCCTGCACACTCCACCGTCCTGCCGAATACGGCCGATCTCAGCACTCAACTGACCAAAAACATTCGTCTGAACATTCCAATGCTTTCTGCTGCGATGGATACCGTGACCGAAGCGGGTCTGGCTATTGCGCTGGCGCAAGAGGGCGGTCTGGGCTTCATTCACAAAAATATGTCGATTGAGCGCCAGGCAGATGAAGTGCGTAAGGTTAAAAAGCATGAAAGCGGCGTGGTCACCGAACCGCAGACCGTGTTGCCAACCACCACGCTGGCAGAAGTCAAAGAGCTGACCGAACGTAACGGCTTTGCCGGCTATCCGGTGGTGAACGCGGACAACGAACTGGTGGGCATTATCACCGGTCGCGATGTGCGCTTCGTTACCGATCTCACCCAGCCCGTCACTGCCGTTATGACGCCGAAAGAGCGTCTGGTTACAGTGAAAGAGGGCGAAGCCCGTGATGTCGTGCTGCACAGAATGCATGAAAAGCGTGTAGAAAAAGCGCTGGTCGTGGATGACAGTTTCCACCTGCTGGGCATGATCACCGTTAAAGACTTCCAGAAAGCCGAACGTAAACCTAACGCCTGTAAAGATGCGCAGGGTCGTCTGCGCGTTGGTGCCGCCGTGGGTGCAGGTGCGGGCAATGAAGAGCGCGTGGATGCCCTGGTCGCAGCAGGGGTGGACGTACTGCTTATTGATTCGTCGCATGGCCACTCCGAAGGCGTGCTGCAACGTATTCGCGAAACCCGCGCTAAATATCCTGAGCTTGAAATCGTCGGCGGCAACGTCGCGACGGGTGCAGGTGCGCTGGCGCTGGTTGAAGCTGGCGTGAGCGCGGTCAAAGTCGGTATCGGCCCAGGCTCAATTTGTACCACTCGTATTGTTACCGGTGTGGGTGTACCTCAGATTACCGCCGTTTCTGACGCCGTTGCCGCGCTGGAAGGCACGGGCATTCCGGTTATCGCAGATGGCGGGATTCGTTTCTCTGGTGATATCGCTAAGGCGATTGCGGCGGGCGCGTCCTGTGTGATGGTGGGATCGATGCTGGCAGGTACTGAAGAATCGCCGGGTGAAATCGAACTTTACCAGGGCCGTTCTTTTAAATCCTACCGTGGAATGGGCTCGCTGGGCGCGATGTCTAAAGGATCATCGGACCGCTACTTCCAGACTGATAACGCTGCTGACAAGCTGGTGCCAGAAGGTATCGAAGGCCGCGTGGCCTATAAAGGCCGCCTGAAAGAGATCGTGCATCAGCAAATGGGCGGCCTGCGCTCCTGTATGGGCCTGACCGGCTGCCAGACCATTGATGACCTGCGCACCAAAGCCGAATTCGTGCGTATCAGCGGTGCGGGCATCAATGAAAGCCACGTGCATGATGTGACCATCACCAAAGAGTCACCAAACTACCGCATGGGTTCATAACCCCGTAAGATTTCCCGCCCGGCAACAGCCGGGCGCTTTACTTAAAGTCACCGTTCTGGAAACCCCTCAATGACGACGGAAAATATCCATAAGCACCGCATTCTGATTCTCGATTTTGGTTCTCAATATACTCAGTTGGTCGCGCGCCGCGTACGTGAGCTTGGCGTGTACTGTGAACTCTGGGCGTGGGATGTCACCGAAGCGCAGATTCGCCAGTTCAATCCAAGCGGCATCATCCTGTCTGGCGGCCCGGAAAGTACCACCGAAAACGACAGCCCGCGCGCACCTGACTATGTGTTTACTGCGGGTGTACCGGTTCTGGGTGTGTGTTACGGCATGCAAACCATGGCGATGCAGTTGGGTGGCAAGGTGGAAGGGTCCAACGAGCGCGAGTTTGGCTATGCGCAGGTTGAAGTCAACACCGCAAGCGCGCTGATTCGCGATATCGAAGATGCCATCAGCGCGGCCGGTAAACCGCTGCTGGATGTCTGGATGAGCCACGGCGATAAAGTGACTGCTATCCCTGATGGTTTTGTTACGGTCGCCAGCACAGAAACCTGTCCGTTTGCCATCATGGCTAACGAAGAGAAACGCTTCTATGGCGTGCAGTTCCACCCGGAAGTCACGCACACGCGTCAGGGACTGCGCATGCTGGAACGTTTCGTGATGGATATTTGTGAATGTGAAGCGCTCTGGACACCGGCGAAAATCATTGAGGATGCCGTCGAGCGTCTGCGTGTGCAGGTCGGCAACGACAAAGTGATCCTGGGCTTATCCGGCGGTGTGGATTCGTCAGTGACTGCCATGCTGCTGCATCGCGCCATCGGTAAAAACCTGACCTGCGTATTCGTGGATAACGGGCTGCTGCGCCTGAACGAAGCTGAGCAGGTGCTGGACATGTTCGGCGACCATTTTGGTCTGAATATTGTGCACGTTGACGGTGAAGCACGTTTCCTGAATGCCCTGGCAGGGGAAAACGATCCGGAAGCGAAGCGCAAAATCATTGGCCGCGTTTTCGTCGAAGTGTTTGACGAGCAGGCATTGCGCCTGCAGGACGTGAAGTGGCTGGCGCAGGGCACTATTTATCCTGACGTGATTGAATCCGCAGCCTCGGCTACCGGTAAAGCGCACGTGATCAAGTCGCACCACAACGTGGGTGGCCTGCCAAAAGAGATGAAGATGGGCCTGGTCGAGCCGCTGCGTGAGCTGTTTAAAGACGAAGTGCGTAAGATCGGTCTGGAGTTAGGTCTGCCTTACGATATGCTCTATCGTCATCCGTTCCCGGGGCCTGGCCTTGGCGTGCGCGTGCTGGGTGAAGTGAAGAAAGAGTATTGTGACCTGCTTCGTCGTGCAGATGCCATCTTTATTGAAGAGCTGCACAAAGCCGACCTCTACAACAAAGTCAGCCAGGCCTTTACCGTGTTTCTGCCTGTGCGTTCCGTTGGCGTGATGGGCGATGGCCGTAAATATGACTGGGTTGTTTCACTGCGTGCGGTCGAAACCATCGACTTCATGACCGCCCACTGGGCGCACCTGCCGTATGACTTCCTGGGCCGCGTATCCAACCGCATTATCAACGAAGTTAACGGCATTTCCCGGGTAGTTTATGATATTTCGGGCAAACCACCGGCGACGATTGAGTGGGAGTAATCCCGCGTCCGGCTTAGCCGACAGTAAGCAGTATAAAAACGAAGCCCGCGTTATGCGGGCTTTTTGCATTTTAGATCCCGCATTGTCTGGCCGATAGTCGCTTCGCCGGAACGGCGAGGGATATCACTGAATTTCGCCTGAAAAATGGGTTCGCGTTGAACAGTGCACGGCGCTGAAGCGAACTCAGGATCTACGCCAGGCGGCAGGCAGGAGACGTACGACGCGAAGCTCGGTGACGACAATCCCCACCAGGATTAACGCCGCCCCTGCAAGTCTTTCCGGCGGCAGACGATCGCCCGCGAGAAAATAACCAAAAATCCCACTAAACACAGGTTCGCAAATCAGTATCAGAGCGACCTTTTCCGGGGCCAGCACAGCCTGAGCACGATTCTGAATAGCGTACGCCAGGGCTGTTGCGAACAGGGCCAGTGACAGGATTGTTAATGCTGTCGGCAGCGAGTGAGGTACAGCAAACTGGTCACGGGCGACGCTCCATAACAAAGAAAGCACGCCAACGATGCCCAGTTGTATCGATGTTGAGGCCAGGGAAATGTCAGGCGTTGTGAAAGTCGACACGATGACGATGTGTACGGCGAAGCACACCGCACAACCCAGAATAAGTAAATCACCATAGTGCACCCTGAACCCGTCAAGGCTGAGCAAGCCAAGCCCAAACACGGCAATGGCAGTTCCTGCTGCCTGTTTAGCACTGGGGCGTCCTCTGCCGATAAGATAGATACACAACGGCGTGAAAACGGTGCACAAGCCTGTGATGAACCCGGCATTGGAGGGCGTTGTGTAAGCTGTGCCGGATGTCTGCAGGGAGAACGCAGCGAAAAGCACGATGCCTGCCAATACCGCACGCGCCCAGTCACGTGGCTTCAGGTGGCGAAAAGAACGGATCGAAAAGGGGAGAAGCGCAAAAGCCGCCAGGGTAAACATCCACGCGTTCAGGGTGGATGCGGCCATGACGCCCAGCGTGTCGTGCTTCGCAACGAAGCTCCAGCCCCACACCGCCGTGACGGCTAAAAGCGCGATTGACCAAAGGATGCGATATGACATAGTTGTCCCTTCGGCAGGCATTTATACCGAATGCCTGGCCCAGAATTGTATGTCAGCGGTACCCAAAGCGGCTTACGATAATTCAGTAAAAAGGTCCTGGCAATCCTTAACGCTGTTCCTGTGGCGGCTATCCGAAATCTCAACTGTTGATGAAGCGAAGTAGCGGGATAGAAGGGGTCAGTACAAGGTGCCAGCAACCGGGAATTTGATAAGGTCAGGGTTCTGTGGCTGGCGGTGGTCGGGATGAGCAATGAGCAGACGTTGATAACATTACTGCCGCGCTACAAGCCTGCTTAACGGCGGGTTTTTCCTTTCACTGGTCTCAGGCCGTTTTTTGGTGAAGGCATAAATACTTGCGTGGAGTGGATAAGGGTGATCACGCCCTGATGCCTGTCAGCATTTAAGCCAGAAAAAAATCAGCCGGTGCTATCCGGCTGATTTTATTTACCGCATGTCTGCACGAACAAAAAAATACGAATCCGCTGTCGGGCGATGTTTACTTAAGGTGTTCCTTCAGCTCTGCTGACGCCTGGCCAATCGCCGTACGCACGGTAGGCTCTTTACTCAAGGCATTCAGCAAACCAAAGTCGTGAATCATGCCGTTATAGCGGGTAACCGTCACCGGTACACCGGCGGCATCCAGCTTACGACCAAAGGCTTCACCTTCATCGCGCAGCACGTCGAGTTCGGCAGTCTGAATCAGCGTTGGCGGTAAACCTGCCAGTTGTGCCTCAGTGGCACGCAGCGGAGAAGCCAGAATGTTATTCCGATCTTTATCTGACGTTGTGTAGTTATCCCAGAACCACTTCATCATGTTTCGGGTCAGGAAATAGCCGTTGGCGAATTGCTGATAAGAAGCATCATCAAAGCGGGCATCGGTAACGGGCCACAGCATCACATCGTAACGAATCGCCGGGGTTTTATGTTGTTTGGCCTGCAGCGCGACGGCGGCCACCATGTTGCCTCCCACGCTGTTACCGACCAGCGCCAGGCGCTTACCGTCAACGCCAATTTCCGCACCGTGTTCGGCTACCCATTTTGTCGCTTCATAAGCCTGGTTAATCGCGACCGGATAATGGGCTTCCGGTGATGGCTCGTAATTCACAAATACCGCCGCAGCGCCGGATTCGTTCACAAGGTCTCGCACCAGACGTTCGTGCGTCGGGAAGTCACCCAGCACCCAGCCGCCACCGTGGAAGAACATGAATACCGGGAGCACTCCGCTGGCGTGTTCGGGTTTAACAATCGTTAGTTTGAGTGGTTTGCCCAATGCTGTGATGGTTTTTTCAGAAATCTGTGCTGGCGGCAGCGCGGCGCCTTGCTGCGCGCCTGTCAGCACTGCGCGTGCTTCTTTCGGCGTTAAGGTTTCGATGGGCTTGCCGCCGCCGCTGTTAAGGGCTTTAAGAAAGGCGGCGACACCAACGGTAGGTTCAGGCGCATTCTCCACAGGGCTGGCCCATGCTGATGTGATCTGGCTGGCTAACAATAAAGCACCTGCGGTGAGTTTCACGTTCATTTTGATTTCCTTGTGTTTGCGATTAAGTAGTGCGCTATTTAGTTTGGCTAAGATGGCAGGATTTTATCGTGTTGTAAACTATTAAATAGTGCACTACTTAATTTTTTATCTCTGATGCGATAAGAATGTGAATGACGAAAGGCAAAGGGAAGAGGCGCGGCATCGCTATTGGACGGCATTTTTTAACGATTTGCCCGTTGCTTAATCAATTTCGTGCCAGCTGTTTTTTTGAGCGCTACACTCATATCTGAGCCGCTACGCTGTCAGTCGGTAAAACCGCCTCAGGGCGCGAACACAGGCGACATGATGAAGGCTGGCAATCAGGCTGTCTGATGTCTCACTACTCAAGGATTGAATTAACCATGTTTAAGCGTCTTCTCTCTTCTCTGCGCAATAAAAACCAACCCGCCGATACCGCACCAGACGAGCCCGCCCAAGAACGGGAGATGATTGTTGCTTACGATGCTCATGGACAGGAAATGTACATTGCACGCAATGAATGGCGTGAGAAGGTCTTTTTGCCGGATCTGGAAAAGAAGTGGGATGATGCGGACGCGTTGTACACCGCGATTCTGATGGGGTTGAAAGACGCCTTTGCTTCCGATCTGGTTGCGGCAGCGGAGCGCCTGGTGGACATTGACAGCAATCCCGAGCGAAGTCATACCCTTCACGGCATCGTACTGATGAAAACCGGCCAACTGGATGCGGCAGAACAAACCCTGCGCCAGGGAATCGATAAATCAGGCGCGACAGGAACCTTACTCACCAATCTGGCGAAAGTCTTTTCCGAGCGCGGTGAGGATAAACAGGCAGATGAAACGCTCTGGCAGGCCATTCAAACGGACCCCAACCTCGACAATGGCTTACTCTGGTGGGCGAGCATCCAGCGCGAGCGGGGTGGTGATGAGGCCTATATCGAGGGCTTACGCAGCATTGCCGCGATGCCGGGAAGCTGGCGGGCACAGCTCTGGATGGCCCGTTTTTATCTGGAGCATAACGAAACCGACAAGGCTCGCGGACTTTATGACGAGGTACTGTCGGGTGGACGGTACGATTCTGACGCGCTGTATATGATCTCTGGTGACCTGGGGCGAAATGGCGAGATTCCTCTTCTGATTTCGCTGGTTGTGCCTCATTACGATGTTCAAAAGCACGATCCTATGGCCGGTATAAATTTATTGCAGGCTTATCTTGAGCAGGACCAGACGGAGCAGGGGCTCAAGCTTCTTAACCAGCTGTATGCACTCAATTTTGCCCCGATCAAGCAGCATCTTGATTATTACAGACAAGCGTTTGAAGAGAAACGTCGCCAAACGGAACCCGTTCAGCAGGTGGCGCCTGATGATGTGAAAATCACAACGTTATCTGTCACGCAGCCCATTTGGCATTACGGCTTATGCAAAGCCGACTGGCTGTTTAACCAAAAACCCGAAGAGACAGCGAAGATCGGTTTCTTTGTGTTATCAAAAATACCGGATGGATTAGCAGCCCAGGGCATACAGCGTGAAGACGAGCTTGGCCGCCTGTCGCGCGCGATTCCGCTCTATCTGGCTGAAGCCGCACATTACTGGAGTGATTATGCGGCGTGCACCTATTTTCTGATGGCGGAGGGCCATGGTCCTGTTCTCACTGGCCAACCGATGGTGGGTGAGGATATTTATGAGATCCTGCCTCCTGACATGAAGTATGTGGTGACGGGGGAAATTGGCTGCACTGGCGAGGGCGAACAGCGTCGTTGGCAGATTGCGTTGTCGCTGTGGAACTGTACCACGCGCAGTAAACAGTTGACTGAAACTGAAGAGGCAACGGATGCCGGGTTAGGCAACGTGATGCAGGAGCTGGAGCGAAAATTACTGATGCAGGCCGGCCTGAAGCGCGAACATCCACTGGATGCCTTTTATCAACGTCCTCCGGCTGACGCGTTGCCCGTCTATCTGACCGGGCTGGGGCAATCGTTAATGCTGACGTTGCTGGCTAACCAACAGGTTCCGTATTCGGAGGTCTGGAATGAGCGCGCTATGTTGGACTGGCCGCTAGATATTGCCCGTCACTGGCCATCCCTGACTGCCGCTAAAATCATGTATCTTTCCGGGTTGGGCAAAGCTTTCGATTACCACTCCGAGGCCCTGCCGGGCTACCAGACATCCAGTCTGGAATGGATGAGAATAGAGAGCAGTCAACACAGCGTGATCACAGGACTCGCGCCGCTGATGTGGAAAATATTTGGCATCGAAGGTGAGATAAACTCACGCAGCCAACCTGCCGCGCCGGAGGCGCAGCGGCGCTATGAAGCGTGGTTGCAGCGTGTAGCGGAAAAGGCGATAACAGGCTAGTTTTCAGACGGCGGGTTCAAGATAACCTATGCTGTTGTTGAAATCGCTAGGCATGAAATGCACCTGGAATCTGTTATCTGCTTCGTGCATGGGTGAAGTGCAGGCTTCGCGTGCCTTCGGGATTGGATCTGACGCCTTCCGTACTGGCCGCAAAGCAAAGGGCAGCCCAGACCGGTCGCCCGCTGAATGCGGGCGGCGAGTATCCCTGTTTACTTCCTGAGCCTTGGCGGGTTTCAGGCTGGCTGATTCTGCGTATAGCCCGCCTCTGAGCATGCTGGTGGTGACAGCCATCACGGCATTTTAACGTTGCGTGATGGCGGGCATTGCGTCAGCAGCCACTAACCAGCGGGAGTGAATATTGCGATGACATCGCAGCATAGTTAGTGAATACAAACCCTATATTTCATTGCAAAATCATCCCTTATCTTTTACCTGCAGGAACCGCGATGCTGCCTCTGAAAATCTTCAGTCTCTGTTTTCTCACCGTGATTTTGCTGTCGCTTGCGGCCAGCCTGGCGCAAGCCACTCATGGTAACAACGCTACCGGCCAGGGTGGCTGGGCGACGGCTCGCCGGGATTCGGCTGGCGTTGCGCCCGATCCTCATGCTCATGCCAGTCAGGCTATTGTTCAGGTCTATGCCGCACCGACATACGGCTGGAAAGGCGCAATCGCAGTGCATCCGTGGATTATCTTTAAACGTGCAGGTGAAACCCGCTATACACGTTACGAAGTGATTAGCTGGGGCAGTGGCGATAAAGTCAGGCGCAATTCATCCCTGCCTGATGGCTACTGGTACGGAGCAAAACCGCGGCTGCTGGTTGAGCATCGCGGCCCCGATGCGCAAAAAATGATCCCGCAAATTGAAGCCGCCATAAAATCCTATCCCTGGCCTACCACCTATCATGCCTGGCCTGGACCCAACAGTAATACCTTTATGGCGCACATCGGTCGTAACGTGCCCGCCTTGCAGCTTGACTTGCCCGCCAACGCACTGGGAAAAGACTACCGGCCATTATGGCGTCCGGTGGGGTTACCGCCTTCAGGTCGTGGGGTTCAGGTGTCGATACTCGGCGTAGCAGGCATCACCTTAGGGGCGGAAGAGGGGATTGAATTCAATCTTTTGGGGTTAAGCGCGGGAATAGGCTTTTCCCCGTTTCGGTTGCGGCTGCCCTTTATCGGTGGTTTAGGCAGCAATAACCTGCAGGAAAATAAAATCTGACGGCCGAATAGCCCGGAATAGGGCAATCAGAAAAGGTTACCCGGAAGCCAGGCTCCCGGGTAACCGAATGGCCGGTTGCCTTAACCGTTGCGGTCGGTGTGAGTCACGTCATCCCTTTTAACAGACGCCAAAATCGCCCTCTTCATGGTAGAGATTGACGCTTTCTGCGTTAACTTCAATTTCCTTTTTGCTGGCATCGTCCACGCGAGCGCACCACAGTGTTTCACCATCGGCACGCAGTACGACCATTTTGGGTCCGCCCGTTTTCGCTTGTACCAGGTCATCAGTTTTAAACATATTTCCTCCGTTGTTATCTTCGATTGTCGTCCATCACGTCAGGCTGACACTTTTTTGCGTAATCCTTTCCATTTTAGTCGCAACCTGTTTTACCTGCCGCCATACAGCCCGCATGCTGCCCCTGTACCGCACGAATGACACTTTAGTTGTCAGTTGACAACCCTCTAAAAACAAGGGATG
The DNA here is from genome assembly GCF_002307475.1 of Pantoea allii. GTDB lineage: Bacteria > Pseudomonadota > Gammaproteobacteria > Enterobacterales > Enterobacteriaceae > Pantoea > Pantoea allii. Next base: position 109,328 of record NZ_NTMH01000054.1, read on the forward strand.
ATAGGCGCCATGGTGGACAGAAAGCGACATCCCAGCAAAGAGATTGAAGCCGCCTTATGTTACGCAGAATCACAGGGGTGGCTCGTGGTGGCTACGGGTCATCACGCATGGGGCAAAATGTACTGTCCGGCAAATCTGTCGACGTGCCGCTGTGGGGAATACTGTCTGACCTGTATCTGGCGCACCCCAAAAAATGCCCATAACCATGCCAGAGCGCTGCGGCGCGTAGTAGATAACTGTACCGTTACTGATACGTTAAAAAGAGGGAATTAATATGACGGAATATCATTTCATCTTGCGGTTTGAATTGCCTGAATCAGCGGGGTCCATTGATGCGTTACTGGAAAAACTGGCGGAGGCAGGATGCGATGATGCATTGGTCGGTGCCGGTGTGGCAGGCAAGCTGGCGCTGGAATTTACGCGCCACGCCGACTCGGCGAGCCACGCACTCAGCAGTGCGATAGCAGATGTGCAGTCTGCTATTCCTGGCGCATTGATGGTTGAAGCCGCGCCTGATTTTGTCGGCTTAACTGATGTTGCAGACCTGATTGGTGTATCACGTCAGAACATGCGCAAACTGATGCTGACGCACAGCAAACAGTTTCCGTTACCGGTACACGATGGCAAAACGGCTATCTGGCATTTAGCTGATGTGCTGGAGTGGCTGGGGCAGCGCAATCACTACCAGTTGCCCGCAGTCACCTGCGAACTGGCACAGGTGACACGTCGGCTGAATGTCATGGGATCGCTGCAGCGCTACGGTTATCAAAACCAGTAATCAATGCGGTATCAGGAAGATCGTCGCCAGGCCCAGGAAAATAAAAAAACCACCGGTATCGGTGATGGCGGTAATTAATACACTGGAGCCCACGGCGGGATCGCGTTTCATTTTGGTCATGACCAGCGGCACCATCACACCCATTATGGCTGCCAGCAGAAGATTCAGCACCATGGCCAGCATCATCACGCCGCCCAGCGCCATGTTGTCGTACATAAGCCAGGTGATACCGCCCATAATCGCGCCCCAGAACAGGCCGTTGATCAAGGCTACGCCGAGTTCGCGCATAAACAGGAACGAGAAGTTGCCCGGTTCAACCTGATGCAGCGCAAGGGCGCGAACAATCATCGTGATGGTCTGATTGCCGGTATTACCGCCAATACCGGCAATAATCGGCATTAACGTGGCAAGGGCGACAATTTGCGAGATAGTGTTTTCAAACAAGCCAATGACGCGGGATGCAACAAACGCCGTACATAAATTGATCGCCAGCCAGGCCCAGCGATTACGCACAGATTTACGCACCGGGGCGAAAACATCCTCTTCCTGGCTAATCCCGCCCATTTTACGGATATTGCTTTCGTTCTCTTTGTTGACCAGGTCGACAACGTCTTCAATGGTAATACGGCCAATAAGTTTACCCTGCGCATCGGTCACCGCCGCTGAGATCAGGTTATAACGTTCAAAGGCACTGGCCGCGTCTTCGGCTTTGTCGTCGAGCTGAAAGGTGGTGGGATGCGAATTCATCACGTCGCTCACCATGGTCTTAGGTTTGTTCAGCAGGATATCGGTTAGCAGTAGCTCGCCCAGCAGCTGATTGTTTTCATTGGTGATGAAGATTTTGTCTGTGCCATCCGGCATGCTTTTGCCTTTACGCAAAAAGCGCTGCACAGTGGCTAATGTGACGTCCTCGCGTACCGTGAGGATATTAAAGTCCATGACCCGACCCACGCGATCACGGTCAAACTGCATCACGCTCAGGATGCGTGCTCGCAGGTTCGGCTCCAGAGAGGTCAGCAGGCGTCCTGTAAGGTCGCGCGGCAGATAACGCACCAGCCAGGCCTGATCGTCAATATCCAGCGGTTCCATCGCCTGCAGGATGGCGCGATCGCTCATCTCTTCGGTCAGGCTGTCCCAGACGGTTTCTGAGGCTTCAACCAGTACGCGGCCGCGTTTTTCACCCGGAACCAGGCTCCAGAGCGCCAGTCGGGCTTCTTCAGGCAAGGCTTCAAGAATATCGGCAAGGTCAGCGGCGTGAAGCTGGCTGATGTCTTGCTGGAGTATTTCCCGATGTATCACATTTTCACGTTGCTGCTCAGGGGAAAGATGACTGGCTTTATCCAGTAATTCATCCACAAGGTCGTGCTCATTGAGCAGCAGCGTCAGAATACGATGACGAATTTCACTTAAACGTTGAGAGTGTGAGGCAGACACATTGCATCCCTTTAGTCTGAAAGCACCTGCACGAAGTGTAGCGTTTTGACTGGAAAAGGGATGTAAAAAATGGCGCAAGCAGCGGGATTGCGCGTCGTTTAATCAGGTTAATGAAACCTTTCGATTAACGACTGTCAGAAAGCGTCGTGATCACCGGCGGTGATTCAGTTTGTTTTTGCTGGTGATGCTCGAAGGCCGCAGGCAGGATAAAAACGAGGCGACTAAACAGAATGATAAAACTGATCAGTAAAACAATCCGCGTCATGCTGACGCTTTTTTTACGTCTTCGTGGAGAAAGGGCGCTGTTCACGCAGGGTAATTCCTGTAATAACCCAAACCGGGCGACAGCAATATTTAGTCACAGTCGCCCAGTGAAATCAACCGTTGTTTAAAAAAAACACAACTGTGTTAATAACTGGCTTTCTGCGCCAACAGCGTGGCAAAGCGGCAGTTAATCCGGTTGCCGTTTTCATCTTTGCGATGTAGCTGTCCCCAGTTTTCGTTGTACTTCACAATATGCCAGTTGCGGTAGTAATGACTTAACTCACCCGATTTAAAAGCAAAAGGGAAGTCAGACGGGCAGGGCGCGTCCTCGGTATTCATGGCCGCAACAATCAGGTTAAAGCCGTTTTTCACCGTACAGGCCTGCATATCGGCAATAAGCTGCGGGATCGTTCCCGGTTGTAAAAACATCATTACCACGGTGGAGAGCACCACTTGGTAGGCTCCACTAAAACGCACCTGGTTCAGATCCTGTTGGGCCGTATGAATGCCGGTCAGGCCTTCGGTGGCAATAATGTGATTCAGGCGATCCAGGCTGGCGGTATTATGGTCCCAGGCCGTGACTTCAAAACCATGTTGATTCAGGAACAGCGTGTTACGCCCGCTTCCGCATCCCAGATCAAGCGCTTTTCCGGGCGTCAACTGAGGTAAGGCTTCGACCACTTCAGAATGGGTCGGTGTTAAGCCATAGGTCTCGGCAAAATAATTATCGGTTCGTAATGTCATCGTCGTCGGTTCAGTGATGCGGGCAGTCAATGCCCGCATTGTCAGGCTTCTGCGAGAATCAGTTTCCAGCCGGTTACTTCATCCCAGTAGGTTTGCTCACGCTCAAGATCGAGTTGCACCAGGTTATTCTGATTGAAATAGCCTGCCGGGAAGGTGAGCGTCCAGTGACCGTCATCGCAGGTCAGTTTTAACGAATCCGGGCGCGTCGTGGCCTGGCGCTGGTTGTTCAGTAAGGTGCCCAGACGAAGCAGAAAGATCAGGGGTAAAAACTGCTTCTTCTTGAACAGCGTCACGCGTGGCAGCTCATCCACCTTCACCGCTTTACGGTGAAATCTGACCAGCGCCGCCAACAGCATTTGCTGATCCTGATTGAAGCCCGGCAGGTTAGTGTTCTGCAAAATATAGGCAGAATGGCGCTGTAAACCACTGTGGTTAATGGTCAGCCCGACCTCATGCAACATGGCTGCCCATTTTAACAGCGCAGCCAGCTGTGGATTCGCCAGTTTGGGATTTTGATCGCGCCACTGCAGATAAAGCTGTTCAGTCGTTTCCAGTACGCGCCGGGCCTGATCGCTGTCGATGGCATAGTGATTAGCCAGGCTCTGGGCTGTACGGCTGCGAATATCCTGATGACGGAAACGGCCTTCCATTTCATACAGCACGCCTTCCCGGAGGGCGCCATCACTCAGCGTCAGCTCACGGATGGCGAGTGCATCAAACACGCCACAGAGAATGGCTAAGCCGGGAACAAATACGCTTTTACGCTCTTCAGACAGACCCGGCAGACTCAGCGCCGCAAAGGATTTGTGCTTAATGACTTCATCGTAAAGCATGGTCAGGCGCTCGGGCGTAATCAGCTTCTCTTTCTCGCCCATGGCCAGCAGCACTTCGCAGGCCGCTTTGATGGTGCCCGATGCGCCCAGCGCATACTGCCAGCCGTGCAGACGATACTGCCACGCCAGCGTTTCCAGCTTTTGAGTGGCGGCCAGGCGAGCACGACGAAAATTCTCTACGCTGATTTCACCGCCAGGGAAATAAAGCTGGGCAAAACTGACGCAGCCCATACGACGGCTTTCCACCAGTTGCGGCTCAAAATCCTCGCCGATAACCAATTCCGTTGACCCGCCGCCGATGTCGATCACCAGCTTGCGGCCTTTTTCTGGCTGAGTATGCTCGACGCCCATAAAAATCAGACGAGCTTCTTCGTGGCCGGAAATCACCTCAATCGGATAGGGAATGACCTCTGCCGCACGCTGCAAAAAGGTTTCGGCGTTCACCGCCTGACGTAACGTATGGGTGCCCACAATCGTCACGTTGCTGGCGTTAAAGCCCTGCAGGCGTTCAGCAAACAGCGCCAGGCAGTTCAGCCCGCGTTCCATTGCCTCTTCGCTCAGGTAATTTTTGGCATCCAGACCATCGGCCAGATGGACCCGTTGCTTCAGACGCCCCAGAACCTGCAAAGCACCATCCACCACGCGGGCAATTACCATGTGGAAACTATTGGAACCAAGGTCAATTGCCGCAAACTCTTGAGGTTTCGGCGTACTTTTTTGGGAGATTGGCATAGGCGTTATTCAGGTTGTTCCAGCTTCTTAATGTAATCGTAAATGGCCATCTGCGACCGCACTTTACGACGATTGCCGCGCTGAACGTACTGGTTAGTCAGCTCTTTATCGACAACCCGGGCTTTAACGGTGTCGCTGAGCTGAATAGCAATAATGTCCAGAATGCGCTGCTTTATTTGTGGATCAAGGATCGCTACGGCAACTTCGATGCGATAATCAATGTTACGCGTCATCCAGTCAGCGGATGAAAGAAACACTTTCTTATCACCACCGTTTTCAAAAATATAAACACGGTCGTGTTCCAGGAAGCGGTCAACGATACTGATTACGCGAATATTTTCACTGATCCCGGGCAAGTCTGGAATCAATGAGCACATTCCGCGCACCAGTAAATTAACATTTACGCCCACGCTGGATGCGGTATAAAGCCTGTCTACCAGCCCTTTGTCCACCAGGTTGTTAATTTTCAGCGTAATCCCACTGGGGCGTTTTTGCTGGGCATTGGCTATCTCGTTATCGATCAAATCATACAGCATCCGACGTGAGTTTTGCGGAGAAACCATTAAATGGTCAAAGGTCACCGGACGGTAAGGGTTTTCGATAAAGTTGAACACCCGGCGCACTTCATTGGTGATACGAGCATCGGCGGTTAACAGGGAATAGTCCGTGTAGAGCCTTGCCGTTTTTTCGTTGAAGTTACCGGTGCCGATGTGGGCGTAGCGCACGATCTCTTCGCCTTCACGTCGGGAAATTAAAAACAGTTTGGCGTGAATCTTCAGGCCGGGTGCCGAGAAAATAACGTGTACACCGGCTTCAGTCAGACGTTTCGCCCAGTAAATATTGGCTTCTTCATCAAAGCGGGCCTGAAGTTCCACTACAACCGTGACTTTCTTGCCGTTATAGGCGGCGTGAATCATCGCATCCATAATGCGGGAATGTTTGGCGACGCGGTAAATATTGATTTTAATCGCCAGCACGCTCGGGTCGAATGACGCCTGACGTAACAATTCCAGCACATGCTCGAAGGTGTGATACGGATAGTAAAGCAGCACGTCGCGGTTACGGATGGCATCAAAACCGTTGCGGAAACCATCAAAGCCAATATGACGGATTTGCGGCATCGGCCGGTTAATCAGGTTGTTTTTCCCGACATTAGGGAAGCCGATAAAATCTTTAAAGTTGTGGTAACGGCCGCCCGCCAGGACGGAGTCATAATTTGAAATCGACAGTTTGTCGCACAGCAGCGCCACCATCGAGTCCGGCATGTCGCGCTGGTAAACAAACCGCACAGGTTCAGCCGTCAGACGTTGTTTCAGACTGGAGGACATCAGTTCCAGCAGGCTGGATTCCATTTCCGTTACCAGATCGTACTCCGCGTCACGCGTCATTTTCATCGAATAAGCGTTGAGCGTGTCGTAGTCATAAAACCCCTTGAAGATATCATCCAGGCAATAGCGCAGGATGTTATCTAGCAGGATCATCGGCTTACGGCGACGTGGCGGTTCAGCTGGCAGATTAATAAAGCGCGGCACCTTGTCAGAGGGGATCTCCAGCAGGGCGTACTGAATATCCTGACCGCGAATAATTTCAACGGCCAGGTACGTGTAATCGTCTTTAAGAAACTCGGTCAGGTCGGTTTCATGGGTAATCAGAATCGGCGTGATGTGCTGACGCAGTTCGTGCTTGAAATAGTGGCGCAGCCAGCTTTGCTGATTGGGGGAAAGCTGACGCTCGTTAATCAGGAAGATTTGATTGCGCGCCATCTCCAGCAGCAGGTCGTTATACAGGGCATCAAACTCCTGATCTGATTTCAGGACGCGCTGTTGAATCTTCTTTAATAAATGACGTGGCGTACTGGCAGAGCCTTGCTCTTCGCCAATCAGGATACGTCGTTTCAAATCGGCAAAACGTACCTTGTAAAATTCGTCGAGGTTGTTCGAGTAAATACCTAAGAAACGCATACGTTCAATCAGCGGATTACTTTTATCTGCCGCTTCCTGCAAAACACGTTCGTTAAAGCACAACCAGCTCATTTCTTTTTCGATATAAAGCTTTACCTGACCCATTCTCACTCCGTATGACGGTTGCAGGACTGACGACGATACAGTATCCAACTGCATTATGGCGAGAGTATGGCAAGGTTGTCCAACGGCAAAAGTTGTCTTATCAACCAGCTACGGGCAACATAGCGACTCATTTCCGCCGGATAATCAGGGCCGCATGAGCGTAAACCATATTCCTGTGCAGTTTAGCGATCGCCGACGACGTGCGATTGACCGCTTTACGCGGCGCCTCGTCACGTCTTGCGGGGTGGCTATTCTGCTACTGATGATGCTGCTGTTCTTCTGGTTGCTTTGGGTGGTCCTGCCGCTGTTCAGCGCGCCGGGCGTGCAAAGCATCAGCAGCCAACGACTGTGGGACTCTGCCCCGGCCCTGGCGATTGGCAACCAGGGAACCCTGGGCTGGCGCATCAGCAGTGATGGCAAGGCGCGATTTATTCCGCTGAATGGCCAACCGGCGGCACCGGCTTTAGCACTGTCATCCGTTCCACAGCAAATCGTGACCAGCGCAGACGACAGGACATTACTGCTTAATGCCCAGGGCAACTTAACGCTGCTGCAACCGGTGATAAGCCAGGGCGAGGGCGAGTGGCATTTTCCGCTAGGCGATAACGTGTTTCGGCTGCCGCAGGGTGGCATAAAAAAGATGGCGCTCGCCACGATAACCCCGGAACAGTGGCGCATTGCCGCCTCAGGTGACGCAGGGTTAAGCATACTGACGCTGGGCACTAACCAGCAGGCATCGCTGATTACGCTGCCTGCCCAGCAGCCCCAACATCTGTTACTGTCGCCAAAAGGTGACCTGCTGTATACCACCGAAGGTCACCTGCTGCGGGTCTGGCAAATTGATGACGGGCGAGCATGGCTGCGCGAAACGCAGACGCTGCCTCAGGTGCCTCAGCAGCTGCAGTTACTGGCTGGAGGGCAAACCCTGCTGATCCAGGATGACAGCGGCATTACCCAGTGGTTTTCCATCGCAGGTGAGCACGGTCTGCGTTTACACCCTGTGCGTACTTTTGAACACAGCGCCGGACAGGCCACGATCATCAGCGAGCCACAGCGACGGGTTTTCGCCACTTTTGATCACGCCGGCATGTTGAAAGTCTTTGCCAGTAAACAGAATGGGCCGATCCTGCAACGTCAGCTGGCCCCCGGCATTCTTCAGGCGCAATTCTCACCCCATGGCGACAGCCTGTTGCTGGAACGGCAGTCAGGCTGGGAAACGCTGAAGCTGACGAATGCCTGGCCGGATGTGACCTGGCGTAATTTCTGGCAAAAAATCTGGTATGAAAACTACCCTAAACCCGACTGGGTCTGGCAATCCACGAATGCTGGCGACAGCTATCAGGCAAAATTCAGCTTAATCCCCATGGTCGTGGGCACCCTAAAAGCGGCCAGCATGGCACTGTTGTTTGCGACACCACTGGCGCTGGCGGCTGCCATGTATACTGCGTGGTTTATGGCGCCGGGCTTGCGCCGTTGGGTTAAGCCCGCGATTGAGATGATGGGCGCACTGCCCAGCGTGGTGATCGGACTGATAGCCGGATTATGGTTAGCGCCCCATGTGGGTCAGGCGTTAATTGGCGTGCTGTTGCTGCCCGTCACACTTGCCGGTAGCCTGCTCGGGTGCGGCGTAGTGAGCCATCGTCTGCCTGAACGCTGGCGGCAGCCGGGGCGCGAGGTGCTGTTATTACTGCCTGTGCTGCTTGTTGTCACTCTGCTAACGTTGTGGCTGCCGACGCTGATCGTACCGGATGCCGGCGACTGGCTACCGCATTACGAGCAACGTAACCTGCTGGTGGCAGCGCTGGCGATGGGGTTTGCGCTGGTGCCCTTAATTTTCACCCTTGCAGAGGATGCGCTGTTTAGCGTACCGGCCTCGCTGGGACAAGGTTCACTGGCGCTGGGTGCCACGCCCTGGCAAACCCTGACGCGCGTGGTGCTGCCGGGCGCCTCGGCGGGCATCTTTGCCGCCCTGATGATTGGCTTTGGCAGGGCGGTCGGCGAAACCATGATTTTACTCATGGCGACCGGTAACACGCCGCAAAGTGAAGGCGGCTTGTTCAGCGGCCTGCGTACGCTTTCCGCCAATATCGCGATTGAGATGCCCGAAGCCGCAGTGGGCAGCGCACATTACCGGATTCTGTTCTTAAGTGCGCTATTGCTGCTGATTTTTACGATGATCATTAATACCTTTGCAGAACTCATCCGCCAGCGCCTGCGCCTGCGCTTCAGTCAGTATAAGGAGCAGGCATGAAGGTGATGCGACAAAACGACCGCTGGCGCTGGTTAACGGCCGGGGCCGTGACGGTGTGTCTGCTGGCGTTTACCTTACTGATTGGGTTGCTGGGATGGCAGGGGCTACGGACGTTTTGGCCCCACAGAGTAGAACTCTATACGTTTACGCAGCCCGACGGCAGTCAAACCCGCCTGCTGGGTGAAACCCTTGAGCGGCAGTCGAAGTATCCGGCACCCGCTGAAGGGACAGACGGCCAGCGAGCCTTTCTGCACCGCTACCTGATCAAAACCGGCAACCGCGACTGGGCCGCGCCCGATTTTCGTATTGCGCTCAGCAAAGCCGCACCGGCGGTCAGTCAGCCGGAGGATATCATGGTGTTACAGCGCCGCAGCCACGGCAATGCTTACGGCTGGCTTGTCGGCTTGCGCGAAGACAATGAGGCGCTGACGGCAAAGAACATCCATGCGCTACTGCAGCAGCGACTCGAACAGGTTCAGCTCACTGTGCGCCAGGCCAGCGAGATCCGTCGTATTGATATGGCCCAGCTGAATCAACAACTGGATCAGTTAGACGATCAGGCTGAACAGCAGCGTGAGGAAAAGCAGTTCGATTTACAGGCGCAGTCAGAATACGACGCCAACCAGGCAGCCCTGGAACGCCGGCTTATCCAGCTCAATGAAAGACTCAACAACCTGCAAGAAGAAAGCGAGCGTGACGTGTTGATTCTGCGTGACGTTAATGGCATTGAGCACAGCATCCCACTGTCGCAGATTGTGGCCGCCTGGCAGCCCAACGCCATGACGCTAACAGAAAAAACAGGGCACTTCTTACAGCAGTTGTGGCGCTTTGTCAGCGATTCACCTGCTGAAGGCGAAAGCGATTTTGGCGTTTTCCCCGCGCTGTTCGGCACGGTGCTGATGGTGCTGCTGATGTCGGTGGTGGTCATGCCGCTGGGGGTCATCGCGGCAGTCTGGCTGCATGAATATGCCGGACGTAATGCGTTGACTCGGCTGGTGCGCATTGCGGTGGTGAATCTGGCGGGCGTGCCCTCTATTGTCTATGGTGTGTTTGGTCTGGGCTTTTTTGTCTGGCTGGTGGGCGGAACGGTCGATCGGCTGTTTTACAGCAGCGCACTGCCAAATCCCACGTTCGGCACGCCAGGCTTACTTTGGGCATCGCTGACGCTGGCCTTGCTGACCCTGCCGGTGGTGATTGTGGCAACGGAAGAGGGGTTATCACGTATTCCGGATAGTCTGAGGCAGGGATCGCTGGCGCTCGGGGCGACCCAGGCCGAAACCTTGTGGAATGTGGTGTTACCGATGGCGGTTCCGGCCATGTTAACCGGGCTGATTCTGGCGGTGGCCCGCGCGGCGGGAGAAACCGCCCCCCTGATGTTGGTTGGCGTGGTAAAAATGGTACCGGAATTGCCCGTTGATGCCGTCTTCCCCTATCTGCACCTTGACAGGAAATTCATGCATCTGGGCTTTCAGATTTATGATTTAGCCTTTCAAAGCCCTAATACAGAGGCCGACCGTCCGTTGGTTTTTGCCACGGCGCTGCTGCTGGTGTTAATTATTCTGTTGCTGAACCTGTTAGCCATGGGCCTGCGTCACCGTCTGCGTGAACGCTATCGCCTGATGACTCAATAACTGACGATGACTACAATGCCCGAAACTGATATTGCGCTAACCGTTGATCATCTTTCACTCTGGTACGGTGAGCGCCAGGTGCTTCATGATATCTCCCTGCAACTGCCTAAAAACCGGATTACCGCATTAATCGGTCCCTCCGGCTGTGGCAAATCAACGCTGCTGCGGTGTTTTAACCGCATGAATGATGTGATCGACAATTGTCGTGTCGACGGGGACATTTTGCTTGAGCAGCAGTCGATTATGCGGCCCACTCAGGATCGTTCCGCGCTACGCCGTCGTGTTGGGATGGTGTTCCAGCGGCCCAATCCTTTTCCGAAGTCGGTTTACGAAAACGTGGTTTATGGGCTGCGCTTACAGGGGGTGCGCGATAAGCGGGTGCTGAACGAGGCCTGTGAACGAGCACTGCGGGCGGCGGCGTTATGGGGTGAAGTGAAAGATCAACTGGCACAGAATGCCCTGACGCTCTCCACCGGTCAGCAGCAAAGGTTAGTGATTGCGCGTGCTATCGCGATTGAGCCGGACGTGCTGTTGCTGGATGAGCCGACATCCGCCCTGGACCCGATTTCAACGCTGGTGATTGAGGAACTGATGAGCACCCTGAAACAGCACTTCACGCTGGTGCTGGTCACCCACAATATGCAGCAGGCTTCACGGGTGTCGGACTACACCGCCTTTATGCACAATGGCGCGTTGGTCGAATTTGATGACACCGACCGCATTTTCACTGCGCCGAAGGTGCGGCGAACGGAAGATTATATTACCGGGCGGTATGGCTGACAGGTGCAGGGAGCCAGGCTCCCTGTGAGTTACTCGTGTGCATAACCCTGAGGGGGCAATGGTTTACCATCCAGCCAGGCCTGACCCTCACGCATGGCCAGACGGCCTTCAACAAACCAGCTAATCACCAGTGGATAAATGGCATGTTCCTGATGTTGTACGCGCTCGGTAATGTCCGCTTCACTGTCTTCCGCAAAAACCGGCACCTTTGCCTGTAGAATCACCGGCCCACCGTCCAGCTCATCCGTCACGAAATGCACAGAGGTTCCGTGTTCAGCATCGCCGTTTTCCAGCGCCTGGCGGTGAGTATGCAGACCGGGATATTTGGGCAGAAGCGACGGGTGAATATTCAGCAGGCGGTCAGCGTAATGCGCCACAAAAGCATGGCTTAAAATGCGCATATAACCGGCCAGCACGACGACGTCCGGGGCATAAGCATCGATCTCAAGCATAAGCTGCCGATCAAAACGTTCACGATCGCTGAAATCACGGGGATTCAGCGCGGTCGCCGGAATCCCGGCGAGCGAGGCGCGGACTAAGCCGTAGGCGGAAGCGTTATTACTGAATACGGCAGCGACGCTGCCGTGAATACGCCCGTTTGCACAGGCGTCAAGGATGGACTGAAGATTGCTTCCGTTGCCGGAAATCAGCACAACCAGCTTTTTCATGACGTGATGACCACACGCTCTTCCGCTTCTGATGCGTTAATCACGCCAATTTTCCAGGCATTTTCACCAGCGGCGCGCATCAGTTCAACGGCGTTATCCGCATCGGCAGGGCTCAGTGCAATCACCATACCGACGCCACAGTTGAACGTGCGGTACATTTCATGACGGCTGACATTACCGGCCTGCTGCATCCAGCTAAACACGGCGGGCCACTGCCAGCTGTTCTCGTCAATCACGGCCTGGGTGTTATCGGGCAGCACGCGTGGGATATTTTCCCAGAAACCGCCACCGGTAAGGTGAGCGATAGCGTGAACATCGACCTGTTCGATCAGGCTCAGGATGTTCTTGACGTAGATACGGGTTGGCTCAAGCAGATGATCGGCAAGCGGTTTGCCTTCCAGCTGTTCCACCAGCGGATCGGTACCGCTGACTTCCAGAATTTTGCGCACCAGTGAATAACCATTGGAGTGCGGGCCGCTGGAACCTAATGCGATCAGGACATCGCCATCCTGCACTTTGCTGCCATCAATGATGTCTGACTTCTCAACCACGCCCACGCAAAAGCCAGCCACGTCGTAGTCTTCGCCATGATACATGCCTGGCATTTCAGCGGTTTCACCGCCCACCAGTGCACAGCCTGACTGCAGGCAACCCTCGGCGATACCGGTGATAACGGCGGAAGCGGTATCCACATCCAGTTTGCCGGTGGCGTAATAATCCAGGAAGAAGAGCGGTTCAGCGCCTTGTACCACCAGGTCGTTGACACACATCGCTACCAGGTCAATGCCGATGGCATCGTGGCGCTTGAGATCCATCGCCAGACGCAGTTTGGTACCTACGCCGTCGGTGCCGGAGACCAGCACGGGTTCACGGTATTTTTGCGGCAGCGCACAAAGCGCACCGAAACCGCCCAGTCCACCCATTACTTCCGGGCGACGCGTCTTTTTCACTACGCCTTTAATACGGTCAACCAGAGCGTTACCAGCATCAATATCAACACCGGCGTCTTTGTAACTGAGAGAGGTCTTATCGGTCACTGCGAGGTCCCCACGCGAGTTGCGGTTGGTGGTTTAATATAAAGCGCGGCAATTCTACCAGCGCAGGCAAACGTTTGCGAGTCTCAGATTGCGTCCCTGGCGATTTTCATTAATCCTTACTTTGTCCTGACAAAATGCATTTGATTGCGCAAGCACATGTGGCGCAGGGGCGAAAAGGCGGTATAATCCGGCGATTTTTTTTAGCTCAACTCACTCCGGGAGAACAACAATGAAGATCGTGGAAGTTAAACACCCGCTGGTCAAACATAAACTGGGACTGATGCGTGAGCATGATATCAGTACAAAGCGTTTCCGCGAGCTGGCCTCTGAAGTCGGCAGTCTGCTGACCTATGAAGCCACCGCCGACCTGGAAACCGAAAAGGTGACGATTGAGGGCTGGAATGGCCCGGTTCAGGTTGATCAAATCAAAGGTAAAAAAATCACCGTGGTGCCTATTCTGCGTGCCGGTCTGGGCATGATGGAAGGGGTGCTTGAACACGTTCCCAGCGCACGCATCAGCGTCGTGGGCGTTTACCGTGACGAAGAAACCCTGGAACCAGTACCTTATTTCCAGAAGCTGGTTTCAAATATTGAAGAGCGCCTGGCGTTAGTGGTTGACCCGATGCTGGCCACAGGCGGCTCGATGATCGCCACGATCGATCTGTTAAAGAAAGCGGGCTGTAGCAGCATAAAAGTGCTGGTGCTGGTCGCTGCGCCTGAAGGCATTGCCGCGCTGGAAAAAGCGCATCCGGATGTTGAGCTTTACACCGCTTCTGTGGATCAGGGACTCAACGACAAAGGCTATATCATCCCGGGTCTGGGTGATGCTGGCGATAAAATCTTTGGCACCAAGTAATGACGAAAATGCGCGGCTCCACGCATCACGGTGTTTTCAGCCTGCAGCAGCAGGCCGGGCCGCTTTTTTCTGTCGTAACAGACCATCAAATGAATTAGCCGACCACAGAGTCGGCTTTTTTTTATCTAAAAACAGACGATTAACTCAAGGGGACTTTTAATGACTCGTCGCGCTATCGGCGTTAGCGAACGGCCGCCATTACTGCAAACCATTCCGCTCAGCCTGCAACATCTGTTTGCCATGTTTGGCGCTACGGTATTAGTACCGATTCTGTTCCACATCAATCCGGCGACGGTATTGCTGTTTAACGGTATCGGCACCTTGTTGTATCTGTTTATTTGTAAAGGAAAAATCCCGGCTTATCTGGGATCGAGCTTTGCCTTTATTTCGCCTGTCTTGCTGCTGCTGCCGCTGGGCTATGAAGTGGCGCTGGGCGGTTTTATTATGTGTGGCGTGTTGTTCTGCCTGGTTGCGCTGATCGTTAAAAAAGCCGGGACAGGCTGGCTGGATGTGATGTTCCCGCCTGCGGCGATGGGTGCCATCGTAGCCGTCATTGGTCTGGAACTGGCTGGCGTAGCCGCGAATATGGCCGGACTGCTTCCTGCCGAAGGCCAGTCGCCGGACGGCACAACCGTCTTGATTTCCGTCGTCACCCTGGCCGTCACCGTGTTTGGTTCGGTCTTGTTCCGTGGTTTTATGGCCATCATTCCGATTCTGATCGGTGTGCTGGTGGGTTACGCGCTTTCCGCATTCATGGGCATCGTGGACTGGAGCGGCGTTGAACATGCGCCCTGGTTTGCCTTACCAACCTTTTATACGCCGCGCTTTGAGTGGATTGCCATGCTGACCATTCTGCCTGCTGCTCTGGTGGTTATCGCCGAGCATGTGGGCCACCTGGTGGTCACGGCGAATATCGTGAAAAGAGATCTGGTGCGCGATCCCGGGCTGCATCGTTCAATGTTCGCCAACGGCTTATCAACGGTCATTTCAGGTTTCTTTGGATCAACGCCCAACACAACCTACGGCGAAAACATCGGCGTGATGGCGATTACCCGTGTTTACAGTACCTGGGTGATTGGCGGTGCGGCCATTTTCGCCATTTTACTTTCCTGCGTGGGCAAACTGGCGGCCGCGATTCAGGCGATTCCGGTGCCCGTTATGGGCGGCGTGTCCTTGCTGCTGTATGGGGTTATCGGTGCGTCCGGTATTCGCGTATTGATTGAATCTAAAGTGGATTACAACAAGGCGCAAAACCTGATCCTGACCTCGGTTATCCTGATTATTGGCGTTAGCGGGGCGAAAGTGCATATCGGTGCTGCCGAGCTAAAAGGCATGGCGCTGGCAACACTCGTCGGCGTTGCGCTGTCCTTAATCTTTCGGGTGATTTCCGTACTGCGTCCGGAAGAAGTGATTCTGGATGCAGAAGATAACCCCGAGTCGTCATCGCGCAGCTAGACGTCAATACGCGGGCAGGGATGCCCGATTCATCTCTGGTTAAAAACTATGATAGACTTGCCCCGATTTTTGCTTGTTCTCTTGCTGAGGTGCTTCTGAACACGCCGGCACAATTGTCATTGCCACTCTATTTACCTGACGACGAAACCTTCGCCAGCTTCTGGCCGGGTGAAAACCCGTCGCTCATTGCCGCGATTAAGGGTGCGCTTAGCCAGCAGCATGGCAGCTATCTCTATTTCTGGTCTCGTGAAGGGGGCGGTCGCAGCCATCTGCTGCACGCCGCCTGCGCTGAAATGTCCGCACGCGGCGAAGCCGTGGGCTATGTGCCGCTTGATAAACGCACCTGGTTTGTCCCGGAAGTGCTGGAAGGCATGGAGCAACTGCCGCTGGTTTGCATCGACAATATTCAATGTATTGCGGGAGACGAAGCATGGGAAATGGCGATTTTCGATCTCTATAACCGCATCCTGGAAACCGGCAATACCCGGTTATTTATTACCGGCGATCGCCCACCGCGTCAGCTTAATTTGCATTTGCCCGACCTGGCATCCCGCCTCGACTGGGGGCAAATTTATCGTCTACAGCCGCTTTCCGATGAAGATAAGTTACAGGCTTTACAGCTGCGTGCCGGATTGCGGGGATTTGAACTGCCCGAAGACGTTGGTCGGTTTTTGCTGAAGCGGCTCGATCGTGAAATGCGTACCCTGTTTGATACGCTGGATCGCCTGGACAGTGCGTCGATCAGCGCCCAGCGTAAGCTGACGATTCCCTTCGTGAAAGAAACCCTCGGTCTCTAAATAATCTCCAGCACCGCTTCGGGCGGACGTCCCAGTCGGGCGCGATCGCCGTTAACCACAATGGGTCGCTCGATCAATTTGGGATGTTCCAGCAGGGCGTCCAGCAACGCGCTTTCCCCGATTTCTGGCCGATCCAGCCCCAGCGCCGCATATAATGGCTCTTTGTGGCGCATCAACTCACGCGCGCTTTGCATACCCAGTTTCTGCAGCAGGATTTGCAGGGTCTGGCGATCGGGCGGTGTGTCCAGATAACGCACGATTGTCGGGTGAATACCCTGTTGCTGCAGTAGCGCCAGGGTTTCCCGGCTCTTGCTGCAGCGCGGATTATGATAAAGCGTCACCATACTATTATCCTTTTTGATACTGCTTAAAGCGTTGCTGAAGCTGACGCAACTGATCGATGCGGGCATCGTATCGGGCCTGTTTCAGACTGCCGAGCGGCACCTGTGCACTGGCACGGCTCAGGGCACTAATGGCCTGATCGAGCTGGCCGTTCAACGCCAGACTTTCGGCGCGGGCAAAGAGTTCTTCATCTGTCTGTCCCTGCTGTGCTGAGGCCTGAGCCAGCAGATCCCATCCGTTGGTATCATCTTTATGTGTCCAGGTATAGCGGTTCAGGATGCGGCTGGCATTCGCGGGCTGTTTCGCTTCCACATAAGCGTTAGCGAGGTTTAGCTGCACGACCGGGCTGGTTTTTGCCGCCTGCGTGGCGGTCAGCATGGCTATTGCCTGCTGCGGCTGGTTCAGGCCGATATCAATGTCCGTCATCAGATCCAGCAGCCAGACATTTTCAGGCTGTTTAGCCAGCAGGGGCGCCACGATCTTTTTCGCCTCGCCATAGCTTTTAGCCTGAAGAAACTGCACGGCTTTACCGTACTGTGAGGCGAGCTGTTCGCGAGAATTACCGTTGGCATATTGCGTGAGCAAATCGTCCGTCAACTGGTTGCGGCCCGTCGAATACATGCCTAATGACCGCACTTTGGCCAGATAGAAGTCTTGTGAGGACTGCACGACCACCGGACGCATCTGGTTAGCACGGTTGCGCGCATCGGCAAGGCGGCTGTCAGGCAGCGGGTGCGTTAACAGTATTTCAGGCGGTTTCGAAGAGAAACGGCTCTGATCAGCCAGTTTTTGCAGGAAGTTAGGCATGGCTTGGGGATCAAACCCCGCGCGCTGCAACACCTGAATACCGATGCGATCCGCTTCCTGCTCATTGTTCTGGGTAAAGCTAATAATTCCCTGCTGCGTGCCTGCCAGCGTGCCGCTGAGTGCCGCCATTCCCATCTGCGGGCTGGCCATTGCCAGTAAAATGGAGCCAAGAGCGCCCACCCAGGTCAGGGGCGCATTGCGTTTTTGATCTTCCATCGCGCGCGCCAGATGGCGTTGAGTGACGTGGGAAATTTCATGGGCCATCACCGATGCCAGCTGGCTCTCATTATCCGTAAAACGGAACAGGGCCGCGTGCAGCACCACATTACCGCCAAAAAAGGCGAACGCGTTGAGCTCATCGTTCTGAATCAGGAAAAAGTGGAAAGGCGTTTTAACCCCGTCCGCATGTGAAACCAGGCGCTGCCCGAGTTGGTTGATGTACTGATTCAGTAAGGGATCGTTAATCAGCGGGGCGCTGGCGCGGAGCTGGCGGACGTAGAAGTCGCCCATCTGCAGTTCCTGATTAATCGACAAGGTCGAGGCTGCCGTTGTCCCCATATCCGGCAATGAGTCACTGATATCTGCGTGCGAGGTTAACGGGCAGGATAATGTCAGTGCAGGGAGCAGCGTCGCAATCAGCGTCTTTTTTAACCGGTTCAACATGCCTTTATCCTGTAATGAATCCCTGATTTGGCCAGGTAAGCAGCGGAAATGTTCTTTTTTTACGTCAATATTGGTGCCTTCTTCGTATCTTAACCACTGGTGGGGAAGAATGAAATGGCGCAGTGGCAGCAGGTGCAGGGGATTGTGCGTAAAACGCGACCTGTCAGGCCACGGTGGGCGACAGAACGTCATACGGATGCACAACGCTGGCCTGTCAGCGGGTTGAGTAAAGACACCGACGTGGCAATGATCATCCCTCTCAGCTGAGGCAACGAAGGGGCAAAGCTCGGGCAGTTTCTCCTTCCGTGACCCGGCAATGACGCACGGTTCTTGCGCGCCGAACGTTTCCCCCCCGGCTTCATGCCGGCTCTCTCCAGCAAGGCCATCGCGGCTCACAGCAAAATCAGAACGCTGCCTTTGGCTGCGACGTGTTGGCGGCATTTTGGGCTGCTGTCACCACAACGTCATCTTGCCGTGATGTTCGTGTCACACAACGCCGTTAGTTTACGCAGCAATGAGATCGATCTCATTACGGATAAACGAGGGTGAGATGAGTGATTTAATCAGTGTGGCGGTACTGGCAGGCGTTTCGCGAGCAACCGCGGCCCGTGCCTTTTCCGATCCCCATCTGCTCAAGCCTGGCACCCTGAAAAAAGTGCTGGATGCGTCGGAACAGCTGGGGTTCAGACCGAACCATATTGCGCGCCAGCTTCGCACGCAACACTCCACCACGCTGGGGGTTTTACTTCCTTCACTCAGTAACCCGGTATTTGCCTTACAGCTTGAGGCCATGGAGCAACAGGCGCGGCTGGCGGGTTATGGCCTGCTGGTGGCAACGACGGATTACCAGCCAGAACGCGAAGCGGCCATTGTCGAACATATGTTGCGTCAGCGCGTCGCGGGCCTGGTGCTGACCGTGTCCGACGCGGACAGCAGCAGCGTATTACCGACGCTGGCAGCGGCGCACATGCCCTTTGTGCTGGCGCATAACGTCCCGCAAAACCAAAACTGGCGCTGTGTGTACGTGGATAACCGCCGCGCGATGGCGGAAGCCACGGCACATCTGATTGCGCTGGGCCATCAGCATATCGCCATGGCGGCAGGGCCAATGTTGCAGTCTGACCGTGCACGCCAGCGTTATCTGGGCTATTGCGATGCCATGCAGCAGGCGGGATTCGCCCCTCGCGGGCTGATTGACATGCCAAGTCATATCCAATCCCGATTCGATCCGCTTTTACCGCTGATCAACGGCCCTGACCCGCTGACCGCCGTGATTTGCAGTAACGATTTGCTGGCGATCAGCCTGATTGGCGCGGCGGCACGTGCAGGCATTCAGGTGCCGCAACAGCTGTCGGTCATGGGGTTTGATGGCATTGCCATTGGCGAACAGCTTTCGCCATCACTCGCCAGCGTAGTGCAGCCCAGCGATCAGTTGGGTGCCTGCGCAATCGATATGCTTCTCCAACCTTCTCACGATGACTCGCGCCTGCTGGACCACCGGCTGCGTACAGGCGAGAGCATCGCAACCGTATTTCACTCGTCAACATCAGGGAACCATCATGTCTACACACAATAAAATCACGCTGCTTGCCAGGGCGGCATTCTTTACCGCCTGCGCATTTTCCAGCCCGCTGGTGCAGGCGGCTGAAAATGCTATCTGCTACAACTGCCCACCCGAATGGGCGGACTGGGCCACTGAGCTGCAGGCCATCAAGAAAGACACCGGTATCGTGGTGCCGCAGGATAACAAGAACTCAGGACAGGCTCTGGCGCAGTTGGTTGCCGAGAAAGGTAATCCGGTTGCTGACGTGGTGTACTACGGCGTCAGCTTCGGTATCCAGGCGGCGCAGGCAGGCGTGATTGCTGACTACAAGCCAGCCAACTGGGATCAGGTGCCGACAGGCATGAAAGATCCGGAGGGGAAATGGGTTGCACTGCACTCCGGCACGATGGGCTTTATGGTGAATGTGGATGCCCTGGGCGGCGCGCCCATTCCCAAATCCTGGGACGATCTGCTGAAGCCAGAATACAAAGGCATGGTGGGCTATCTCGATCCGGCCAGTGCGTTTGTCGGTTATGTTGCCGCCGTGGCGGTAAACCAGGCGAAAGGGGGCAGCATGCAGGATTTCACCCCAGCCCTGACCTGGTTCAAAAAGTTACAGGCGAACAAGCCTATCGTGCCTAAGCAGACCGCCTACGCGCGTCTTATCTCCGGTGAGATCCCGATTCTGCTGGATTACGACTTCAATGCCTATCGCGCCAAATATAAAGACCATGCCAATGTGGCATTTGTGATCCCACAGGAAGGAACGGTCACGGTGCCTTACGTCATCAGCTTGGTGAAAAACGCGCCCCATGCCGCCAACGGCAAAAAAGTCATGGACTATGTGCTGTCTGATAAAGGTCAGGCGATTTGGGCCAATGCCTATCTGCGTCCGGTGCGTCCTTCAGCCATGTCTGCTGAGGCTAAAACGCACTTTCTGCCAGACAGTGATTACGCCCGTGCGCACACTGTGGACTACCAGCAGATGGCCGATGCACAGAAAGCCTTCTCTGCCCGTTACCTGAGTGAGATTCGGTAATGGCACCGTCTGACGCCCGCCGCGATTTACCGGTGGCTTCGCGCCGCCGGTCACGCCGACGCGAGCAGGGGGCTAACTGGCCATGGATGCTGCTGCCTGCGTTACTGTTTTTTGCCGCGTTCTGGCTGTTGCCTTTCGCCCGTTTATTACAGATGGGCATGACGCCAGATCGCAGCACCCAGCACAGTGGTTACTGGACGGTGCTTACCCAGCCGCAATATCTGCAAAGCCTGGTGAATACCGTACTGTTGTCGCTGTCGGTCACGCTATTGACGTTGGTCATTGCCACTGTGGTGGGCTGCTTTCTGGCCCGCCAGCGCTTCACCGGACGCGGAACGTTGCTGGCACTACTGACCTTTCCCCTGGCTTTTCCTGGCGTGGTGGTGGGGTTTTTAGTGGTGATGCTGGCGGGACGGCAGGGCGTTCTGGCCCAGATCAGCCTGCGCCTGTTTGACGAGCGCTGGACGCTGGCCTATTCACTGACCGGGCTGTTCATTGGTTATCTCTACTTTTCACTGCCGCGCGCCATAGTGACGTTAGTGGCCGCCAGCGAAAAACTGGATCGTTCGCTGGAAGAGGCGGCCCGTTCGTTGGGTGCCAGCCAGTGGCGCATTGTCTGGGATGTGATTGTGCCGGGGCTTAAACCGGCACTGCTCTCCAGCGGTGCGCTCTGCTTTGCCACCAGCATGGGCGCATTCGGCACCGCATTTACTCTGGGAACTGACCTGAGTGTCCTTCCGCTCACCATCTATGGCGAATTTACCAACTACGCGAACTTCGCCACTGCTGCGGCGCTGTCGGTGGTCATGGGGGCCGTTGCCTGGGCAGGCTTAATGCTGGCGCGGATGCTCACCCAATCCCGCCAGGAGACGTCGTCATGAAACGTCGTGGTTTATTTTACCTGCAAATCGCCATTACCACGCTGACTGCTCTGTTCATGATTGTTCCGGTCATCCTGTCGATGCTGGCGGGCGTGACGCAGAACTACTTTGTTGGTCTGCGCAGCGGACTGACGCTGAAATGGGTGGAACAGGTTTGGGAGATGTACAGCGACACCTTTTGGCTGTCACTGTTAATCGCCGTCAGCTGTCTGGCGGTCACCCTGGTGATCGGCGTGCCGGCCGCCTGGGGCTTACTGAAATCGCCGTCGCGCTGGTCATCACGCATTGAAGAGTGCCTGATGTTGCCGGTAGCGCTACCGGGCCTGGCCACCGCACTGGGCATTATCCTGCTGTACGGTCAGTTCAGCAGCCTGCGTGACAGCTGGGTTTTTATCTTGATCGGCCACGTCCTTTTTACGCTGCCGTTTATGATTCGACCGGTGCTGGCGGTGATGCAGGCTATTCAGCTACCGCGCCTTGAAGAGGCTGCCGCCAGCCTGGGGGCGGGCTTCTGGCGTCGCTTTTTCACCGTGGTGGTGCCTAACTGCCGCAACGGCATTCTCGCCGGGGCCTTTATGGTGATCACCTTATCGGTAGGCGAATTTAACATTACCTGGATGTTACATACGCCACTCACCAAAACCCTGCCCGTGGGCCTGGCCGACAGCTATGCCTCAATGCGGCTGGAAGTGGGGTCGGCCTATACCTTGATCTTTATTTTAATGATTTTACCGCTGTTGCTAATGCTCAACGCCTGTAATCACTGGCTTGAACGCCAGTCCCGTCAGCAACACAGGGAGGAGAAAGCATGACTCTTGAGGCTGTAAACGTGACGCTGCGCGGCTGCGCACGCCGCTTTAATCATCACCAGGCGCTCCATCCGCTCGATCTGAGCGTGCGGTCAGGCGAAACCCTGGTGTTGCTGGGCCCATCCGGCTGCGGCAAAACGACCACGTTACGCATTATCAGCGGCCTGGAGAGCACCGATGCGCCGGGTGAAGTCTGGTTTGACGATCGCAACGTGACCGACCTGCCTGTCGAGAAACGTAACGTGGGAATGGTCTTTCAAAACTACGCCCTGTTCCCCACGCTGAACGTGGCACAGAACGTGGCTTATGGCTTAAAAGTGCAGGGCATCCCGCGCCACGAGCGTGAGGCACGTGTTGAGGAAATGCTGGAACTGGTCGATCTCACTTCCCTGGCCCAACGTCACATTGACAAGCTCTCCGGCGGACAGAAACAGCGCGTGGCGCTGGCAAGAGCACTGGCGGCGCGGCCTAAAGTGCTGCTGTTTGACGAGCCGCTGGCGGCGCTGGATGCCAAACTGCGCGAGCGGCTGCGTCTGGAAATCGGGAGCCTGTTAAAAAAACTGGCTATCACCGCCGTGTACGTGACCCACGATCAGCAGGAAGCTATGGCGCTGGGCGATCGTATTGCCGTCATGGAACAGGGACGCCTGGTGCAGATCGACACGCCGCAGGCCATCTATCAGCGTCCGGCCTCTCGCTTTGTGGCGGATTTCGTTGGCGCGATTAACTGTATCGCACGTGATGAGCAGGGCCATCCGCTGCGTTTTTGTCGCCCAGAGGATGTGCTGCTGGCAGACGAAGGCCGCTATGCACAGCACGGTTATATCGTTGCCAGCACCTTTCTCGGAGCATCCCAACGTTTGATGATCGATATCGGGCTGGACAAGCCGATTCAGGTAGAGCGACACGCACGGGAAACCTGGCACGCCGGGCAGCGCGTCAGCTGGTCGCTGGCTGAGCAGGCCGCGCTTGAATTTACTGTTTAAGGAGACAACGTTTGTCTGTTGAACCTACGCTGATTGCGCAAATCAGCGACTTGCATATTAAAGCCCACGGTCGTCTGTCGTATAAAAAGGTCGATACCTATAACGCCCTGCTACGGGCGATTAACACCCTGAATGGGCTTAGGCCACGGCCCGATGCCGTGGTGGTAACCGGTGACCTGGTGGATTTTGGCACGGCGGCAGAGTATCAGACGTTACGGCAGGCGCTGGCAACGCTGGATCTGCCGTTTTATCTGATGGCGGGCAATCATGACGATCGCCAGGCATTGAGGGCGGCGTTTCCCGATCACCCCTATTTGCAGCAGGGGCCAACGCTCAACTGGCGGCAGGAGGTGAAGGGCATTCAACTGCTGGCGCTCGACTCCAGCGTGCCGCAGCAGCCGTGGGGCCAGCTTGATGAGCAGCAGCTTAGCTGGCTGGATGCGGCACTGACCGCGTCACCGAGCGTGCCGACGCTGGTAATGCTGCATCATCCGCCGTTTGCCTGCGGGATCGATCATATGGATCGCCAGCGATTACGCGATCCCGACGCACTGGCGGCGATTGTTGCCCGCCATCCGCAGACAGAACGCGTGCTGTGCGGCCATGTGCATCGCGCCATTCAGACGCGCTTTGCCGGTACGCTGGCCTGTATTGCGCCTGGCGTCTCCCATCAGGTTGCGCTGGATTTGCAACCGGATGGGCCCGCAAATTTTGTGCTGGAACCGGCTGGATTTTTGCTCCATCGCTGGCATCCACAGCAGGGAATGACGACGCATCAATGTGCCATTGGTGACTATGACGGGCCATGGCCTTTTTATGACCAAAACGGTTTAATCGATTAAAGGCCGTACAGGCTGACTTTTTGGTGAATGCCGCGCTTAAACCTGCTCAAATTGTCCTACTGCGTGTAGACTTACACGCAGTAGGACCGCTATTACCATAAAAACAACAGAGCCAGGCACAGCAAAATGAATCTTTGCACTGTGGCGTCCACGCCATGCTAATTAATTTCCGTCCCCGGGCGGACTTACGCACGCTTATTGCGCTGCTGGTAATTACCAGTATTGTCATCACGCTTGCCAATAATTTATATGCGACCTGGCGCGTGCAACGCATGGTGCTGATTGACAGCACGCTGGAAGCCAACCGCGCGTATGCGGCCAAGCTGGCCTCCACCAGTGAGGTTTTTTTCCGTCTGGCGCAGTCTCAACTGCACTTTAGTGCCAATGTACTGGGAAAAGATTTCAATAATGCGTCACTGCTCAAAGCGGAAGTTAACCGTTTACGTGAACAGACCGACAGTTTCAACTCTGTCGCCGTGGTGGATGAAAACGGCAACGTTCAGGCGATATCACCTGAATCCCTGACCTTAACGGGGATGCATCTGACCAGCGATGCGGCCCGCGAAGCGCTGCAAACCCGACAGCCGTTAATTAGCAAACCGACGGTTTCCGCTGCGAATAACCTGCTTATTTTTGTCTCATGGCCGATCTGGAATAATCAGGGACGCTATCTGGGTTATATTGGCGGCACGATTTACCTTAAAAAGAAAAGTATTCTGAACGCGCTGCTGGGTGAACAGTTTTATCGTGACGGCACCAGCGTGTTTGTTCTCGACAGTAATAACCAGGTGCTGTATCACCAGAATCGTCAAATGGTCGGCAAAATTATGCCGCCGTTGATGAGCGAACGTGAGCGCCAGGAAAAAGATAACGGCTCGCTGGTCTTAACCGAGACCGACAAACCGACCCGGCTGGCGGGTTACGCCATCGTCCCGACGACCAGCTGGATGGTGGTGGCACTGAAGCCTGTCGACGTCACGCTGCAACCGCTGTCGGGCCTGCTCCTGAAAGTCCTGAAACGTTCTGTGCCCTTTGCGCTGCTGACCTTGCTGGTGGCGGTCATTCTGGCGCGGATGATCGCCATGCCGCTCTGGCAGTTGGCCCGCAAGGCCAGCAAAATTGATGCCTCAAGCGCCACTTATGAAATTGGCGGCATTCGCGCATGGTACTTTGAGGCCGCGCAGGTAAAACGGGCGCTACTCACCGGCATTGGTCTGGTGCAGGATAAAATCGGTCGCCTGAGCTCCGAAGCACAGACCGATTCACTGACCCTGTTACTGAACCGGCGCGGGCTGAATGCGGTACTCGATTATTACCAGAGCATACGCCAGCCTTTCGCCGTCCTGGCTCTGGATATCGACCATTTTAAAAGCGTGAATGATAACTGGGGACACGATGTTGGCGATCGGGTGATTCAGCAGGTGGCGCAGGCGCTACGGCAGAGCGCCCGGCAGTCGGACGTGGTCAGCCGTAACGGTGGCGAAGAGTTTTTAATGCTGCTGCCGAATACCTCTCTAAAAGAAGCAGAGGCCACGGCCGAGCGGATTCGGAACAGCATCGCGGAAAAAGAGATTGAGGAAGTCGGTCATATCACCATATCCATCGGTGTGGCCGAATGGGACGCGCGCCGGTTGCCACTGGAAAGCAGCCTGAAGCGGGCCGATGATGCTCTGTATCAGGCTAAAAACACCGGACGCAACTGCACCGTGGTCGCGAAACGCGTTAAAGCGTCTTAATCGTTAACCGCGTCGGCAGACCTGGCGCTCCGCCCGTGCGGGGAAATCCCGCGGCGGGCCGGGGCGAATCATCAGGAATTGATATGTTCCCGGCAGTAGCGCCGCTTCCAGCTGGCGGGCGTTAAGCCGGTGTGCTTGCGGAATATCTGGCGAAAATAGCCCACATCATTGAACCCACACTGGCGCGCCACCTCGGTTAGCGGCAGCTTGTCGCCGATCAGCAATTTTTCTGCCATTAAGACGCGCTGTCGGTGGATGGCTTCCGTCAGCGTCAGGCGAAATACGCGCCGGTAAACGCGTCCCAGATAATCCGCATTGCAATGCAGCATTTTTGCCAGTGCGGAGGTCGAAAGCGGCAGGTGATACTGGGTACGAATGAGCTGGTTCGCTTTCCAGGCCAGGTCAACGCCGGGGCTGTCAACGACGTCCTCATGCAGGACGGGAGCGGCGAGCTGCTGGAGGATCAGCAGTAAAATACATTCCAGTGCGACGCTCCGGTGAATGTTTTCCTGCTCGCTGAGGAACTGCCTGAACAGGGCGATGATATAGGCCGGATCGCCAACGCGGGTATGCTGGGGAAGATGCAGCAGTGCCTGGTGTAATCCATCTTGAGGCTTCGGCTGTTTCAACCAGTCAAAATGCAGCCAGTAAAATTTCAGATCCGCCGGAAAAATCCCTTCACCCACATGCAAATGCCCGGGCCTGAGCAGCAGGCTTTCGCCCGCCTGCACGCTATACAGCACGTCATCCTCGCGAATGGTTAACTGACCGCGCTCAACGAAGATGATCTCCCACGAGGTCAGCCTGCGTGCCGGATGTGTCCCGACACCGCGTGAAATAAACAGCCCGCCATTTTGCACCCGAACCGGAAACGCTATGGATAATTCGAACATCATTATTCATTTTCCCGCTGCGACAACCCTGATAATCACCTTTGTATCTGATTATTAACAAAAAAACACGAATGTATCTGATCCACTTCACAGTTTGCTTCACAGGTCGGAATTACCCCGTTTTTATACTTTTTTGTGCTCTTGTTGGTTAACGGATTCCTGACAGAATAAATCGGGTAAGGCGCTAAAACACCAATAAGCCCGCCAGAAAGCGGGTCATCCTCTCTGTCCTGCATGAGGCGTTTTTATGACTTCTACCACCATCGCTCAGGCCGATCTTAGCCAGTCGGCGACGCAGAGTGCGCTGTCCCTGCGTGAAAAAATAGGTTACGGGCTGGGAGACGCCGGCGGCACGGTGATCACCTGCCTGATCATGAACTTTCTGACGTTTTTCTACACCGATGTCTTTGGCTTAACACCTGCGCTGGTTGGCACCCTGTTTATGGCGCTGCGCGTGTTTGATGCGATATCCGATCCGGTGATGGGCGTGATTGCCGACCGTACGCATAGCCGATGGGGACGTTTCCGTCCCTGGCAGCTGTGGGTCGCGGTCCCCATTGGCATCATTGGTGTCCTGACGTTCACGGTGCCCGCCGTCAGCATGGACATGAAAATCGTCTGGGCGTTTGCCACCTACCTGCTGCTTTCCGTCAGCTATACCGCCATTAATGTGCCCTATTGCGCGCTGATTAACACCATGACCACCCGCCACACAGAAGTGCTGGCGTGCCAGTCATGGCGGTTTGTGCTGTGCGGCGTGGCCGGATTTCTGGTCTCGGTAGGGCTGCCGTGGCTGGTTTCTGTCTTAGGTAAGGGGAATGCAGCACTCGGCTATCAGTCTGGCGTCGGCATTTTGTGCGCTCTGGCGGTCGTGATGTTCCTGTGCTGCTTCTTCTGGGTTCGCGAGCGCGTACCGCTGGACAGCCTGGGCAAGTTTACCCTGCGCGAACATATGGCCGGGCTGCGTAAAAACGATCAGCTGTTACTGATGCTGGTGATGTCGTTTTTGCTGATTAACGTGTTCAATATCCGTGGCGGCGGCTACATGTACTTCATCACCTATGTGTTACAGGGCAGCACCGCCTACACTTCGCTGTTTTTTACCATGGTGACCTTAGCCTCTATCTTAGGCGCGGTCATCGTTAACCCGCTGGCAAAACACATCGACACCGTCCGGCTCTACTACTGGACCAATTGTGTGCTTGCCGTGCTGGCGGTCGTGATGTGGTTCCTGCCGGTGGGGCCTTCATGGCAGGTATTATGGCTGGTGGTGATCCTCGTCAACGGCGTCATCCTGGGGTTCACGCTCCCGCTGCACTTTGCCCTGATGGCCTTTGCCGATGACTATGGTGAATGGAAAAACGGCGTCCGCTCATCGGGCATGAATTTCGCGTTTAACCTGTTCTTTATTAAGCTTGCCTGGGCCTCCAGCGGCGTCATTATCAGCCTGCTGTTCATCCTGGTGGCTTACAAGCCAGGAATCACGCATCAGACACCGGCATCCTTGCAGGGCATTACCGCAATGGAAACGTTGTTGCCTGCCCTGTTTCATCTGCTGCTGCTATTCGCCATCCGCGCCTGCAAGCTCAATAACCCGATGATGGCGCAGATTTCCAGCGACCTGCGAATTCGCCATGTCCCGTCCTGAGGAGAGTAAAATGTCTGTCAATGAAGTCGATCTGCATAAGCTGACGATTCACGATCCCTTTCTCGGTCAGTATCAACGACTGGTGCGGGAGGTGGTCATTCCTTATCAATGGGAGGCGCTTAACGATCGGATCGACGAAGCCGATCCCAGCCATGCCATCGAAAACTTTCGTATCGCGGCTGGCCAGCAGGAAGGGGAATTTTATGGCATGGTCTTCCAGGACAGCGATGTCGCGAAATGGCTGGAAGCCGTAGCCTGGTCACTTTGCCAGAAGCCTGATGCAGAACTGGAAAAGACGGCGGATGAGGTGATTGAACTGGTGGCGGCGGCGCAGTGCGAGGATGGTTATCTCAATACCTACTTCACGGTGAAAGCGCCGGAAGATCGCTGGACGAATCTTGCCGAATGCCATGAGCTGTATTGCGCCGGACACATGATTGAGGCGGGCGTGGCGTTTTACCAGGCGACAGGTAAACGCCGTTTACTCGAGGTGGTGTGCAAGCTTGCCGATCACATCGACAGCGTGTTTGGCCCCGGCGAAAATCAGCTGCACGGCTACCCAGGCCATCCGGAGATCGAGCTGGCATTGATGCGGCTGTATGAAGTGACCCAGGACCCACGCTATATGGCGCTGGTAGATTATTTTGTCGCGCAGCGGGGAACGCAGCCTCACTTCTATGATATTGAGTACGAGAAGCGCGGGCAGACCTCCTTCTGGAATACCTATGGCCCGGCCTGGATGGTGAAGGACAAGGCTTACAGCCAGGCACATCAACCCCTTGCAGAACAGCAGCACGCGGTGGGACATGCTGTGCGGTTCGTTTATCTGATGACCGGCGTGGCGCACCTTGCGCGCCTGAGCCAGGACGAAGAAAAACGTCAGGACTGCCTGCGACTGTGGCACAACATGGCGCAGCGGCAACTGTATATTACCGGGGGCATCGGCTCCCAGGGCAGCGGTGAAGCATTCAGTAGCGATTACGATTTACCGAATGACACGGTTTATGCCGAAAGCTGCGCGTCCATTGGCCTGATGATGTTTGCCAGACGTATGCTGGAAATGGAAGCCGACAGCCAGTACGCCGACGTGATGGAACGCGCGCTGTATAATACGGTACTGGGCGGCATGGCGCTGGACGGGAAACACTTCTTCTACGTCAATCCGCTGGAGGTGCACCCGAAAACCCTCAGTTTTAATCATATCTACGATCATGTGAAACCTGTGCGTCAGCGCTGGTTCGGTTGTGCCTGCTGTCCACCGAACATTGCCCGTGTGCTGACCTCACTCGGCCACTATATTTATACGCCACGCGAGGATGCGCTTTATATCAATCTCTATGTCGGCAACCGGGTTGAAATACCGGTCGGTGAACATACCCTGGGCGTTAGCATAAGCGGTAATTTCCCCTGGGATGAAAAGGTCACCATCAGCATCGATGTCGCGCAGCCTGTGCAACATACGCTGGCGTTACGTCTGCCTGACTGGTGTGAGGCGCCGCAGGTAAGCTGTAACGGCGACGTTGTGACCGATCGCGCCCGCAAGGGTTACCTCTACATTGAGCGACAGTGGCAAGAGGGCGATACGCTGACCCTGACGCTCCCGATGCCGGTGCGCCGGGTTTATGGTAATCCGTTAGTACGTCACGTGGCGGGCAAGGTGGCGGTTCAGCGCGGCCCGCTGGTGTACTGCCTGGAGCAGGCCGATAACGGCGAGCAGTTACACAATCTGTGGCTGCCCGCGTCGGCATCGTTCACCACCATTCAAGGACGCGGTGTTTTTGCGCATAAGGTGTTAATACAGGCTGAAGGGGTGAAAAAAACCGCCAGCGATCCTGAACGCCAGCCGCTGTGGCACTTCGATCACGCCCCTGCTGCGCAGCAAGCCCAGACGCTGACCTTTATTCCCTGGTTCTGTTGGGCGAACCGGGGAGAAGGGGAGATGCGTATTTGGGTGAATGAAGCCTGACGCCTGAAAACGACCCACAGCAGGCCGGGCGTATTGCTGGCCTGCTGTGAAGATAACGACCCTGTCGGCGAGGATTCGCCTGCCAGCGCGCAACGGCGGGAAGCCTGAGGCCGGGGGGAATGGTGCCGCACGCACCTTCACCGCGTGCCGTTTTTCATCATCCGTTAGCGCCTGTCAGGTCACGGACTGATTTTCACGTCTTTCCAGCACCAGAATATCCGGTACAATCATTGCCCTTTCTGACCTTATGGACCTGACGGCATGCTGGCTTTATTGATTCAATGGTACAAACGCCGTTTTAGCGATCCCCAGGCGATTGGCCTGCTGGTGATTCTGCTGGCGGGGTTCTGCATTCTTTTCTTCCTGAGCGGGTTACTGGCCCCCTTACTGGTGGCGGTGGTACTGGCTTATCTGCTTGAATGGCCAACGGTACGGCTGCAACGCATTGGCTGTACGCGTAGCTGGGCGACCAGCATTGTGTTGGTGCTGTTTGCCGGAATTCTGCTGGTTCTGGTGTTGATCGTCGCGCCCGTGGCCTGGCAACAGGGCATCAACCTGACGCGAGATCTGCCTAACATGCTGAACAAACTCTATCAGTATGCGGCGGGGTTACCGCGACGTTTTCCCGCCCTGGTCGATGCCGGCATCATTGATGTCATCGTCGAGAATCTGCGCGGTCGTCTCAGCGGCGTGGGCGATTCTCTGGTGAAGTATTCCCTGGCATCGCTGGTGGGATTAATGACCCTGATGATTTACCTGGTGCTGGTGCCGCTGATGGTGTTCTTTCTGCTGAAGGATAAAGAGCAGATGCTGAGTGCCGTGCGACGCGTCCTGCCGCGTAACCGTGGGCTGGCGGGTGAAGTATGGCAGGAGATGAATCAGCAAATCACCAACTACATTCGTGGCAAAGTGTTGGAGATGGTGGTGGTGGGCATCGCCAGTTGGCTGGCATTTATGTTCCTCGGCCTCAACTATTCGCTTCTGTTGGCCGTGCTGGTGGGCGTTTCAGTTCTGATTCCTTACATTGGCGCGATGCTGGTGACCATCCCGGTTATTGGCGTGGGCTTATTCCAATGGGGGCTGGATAGCGAGTTCTGGACGCTGCTTA
The DNA here is from genome assembly GCF_002307475.1 of Pantoea allii. Taxonomy (GTDB): domain Bacteria; phylum Pseudomonadota; class Gammaproteobacteria; order Enterobacterales; family Enterobacteriaceae; genus Pantoea; species Pantoea allii. The sequence goes on from NZ_NTMH01000054.1 coordinate 140,917, forward strand.
CCGTCTATCTGGTGATTCAGGCGCTGGACGGCAATGTGCTGGTGCCCATTTTGTTCTCAGAGGCGGTCAATCTTCATCCGCTGGTTATCATCTTATCGGTGGTGATCTTTGGCGGGATGTGGGGATTCTGGGGCGTGTTTTTTGCGATTCCGCTCGCAACCCTGGTCAAGGCGGTGGTGCACGCCTGGCCTGAGGCCACGCTGGATGAAACGCTGAATCGTTAAACGTTCAGGGCGCGGTAGATGCCGCGCCCTGAAGACATCAGGCTGATTTCAGATAGTCCATCACGATGTCGTGGTGATTTGACGTTTTGAAGTCGTCGAACACCTTTTCGATTTTGCCATTCGCATCCACCAGGAAGCTGATGCGATGGATGCCGTCATAGGTTTTACCCATAAAGGTTTTTTCACCCCAGACGCCAAACTGCTCGCAAACCTGATGCTCCTGGTCCGACAGCAGAGTGAAGTTAAGCAGCTCTTTTTCTGCAAAACGTGACAGCTTTTCAGGTTTATCTGTGCTGATTCCCAGCACCTCGACGCCAGCTTTCTTCAGCTCATCCATGTTGTCACGCAGACCACATGCCTGCACGGTACAACCCGGCGTCATCGCTTTTGGATAGAAATAGACCAGAACGCGCTGCCCCTGGAAGTCGGCTAAATTCACTTGTTCGCCATCCTGATCGGGCAAGCTAAATTTCGGTGCGGTATCACCGGCTTTCAGTGGATTCATCACATCTCTCCATTTTGAGTTCATGCTGTGGTTAATACACCAAGAGGCGAGAAACTGCCAAATGGAAAATAATCAATTTCAGACGATTTCCTCACCTGACCGTACTTTTAACGTAGCAGAACAGTCAAGGGGGCGCTCGTCTTTACCTGCCGGGTATCACCAGTTCGCGGTTATCGGCATCGTTCAGGCTATAAAGGCGTAACGCGCCCTCGGCATTAAGTTCCTGACACAGTTCATTAAATGCCTGTTCAAATGCCGGACCATCGCTACGCGTTGGGCTGTGCGCCGTCATCTGAATATACAGCGTGGCGGGCCGATCCTGCTGGGCGGGCTGGATACGTGACACCAGTTCCGCAATGTTCATTTGGTGCTTATCCGTCAAATCCGTAAAGCGCTCAATGATATGCGGCGAGTCAGCCACTTCGACCTGAATAAACGCGGTATCCGCCATCGGCGGCCGGGCTGTGGCATGGGTGCGTTTCATGACGATCAGCAGCTCCAGCTCAGCGCCTTTCAGCGGCAGCGTCGACTCAATCAGCGTAATCGCGTTCCAGCTACCGGAAAGCAGCATGATGAACGTAAATTCATCCCCAAGCATGGCAAGGCGACTGTCTTCGATGTTGCAACCGCAACTGCTGACGTGGCGGGTGATCGTATTGACGATACCCGGGCGGTCAACACCCAGAGCGGTGATCACCAGGTGGTGGGGTTGAGATTGCGGCAAAATAGGATTCCCTGTGCATTTGCTAATAACTATAAGGTAAACATAAAAAAAACTGCTGACAAGCGCGGGAATGGCGGAGCTTGCTTGCTTTTCCCTAAGTGTAAAACGTACCATGAAGCACTTGTTTGTCGAGGGGATCGCCAATGTTTACGGGAAGTATTGTTGCACTCGTTACGCCAATGGATGACAAAGGTAATGTCTGCCGTGCGAGTTTGAAAAAACTGATTGATTACCATGTCGCCAGCGGTACAGCGGCGATCGTTTCCGTCGGCACCACCGGCGAGTCAGCCACGCTGAGCCATGACGAGCACGGTGATGTGGTGCTGCAAACCCTGGAACTGGCGGATGGGCGTATTCCCGTGATTGCCGGAACCGGTGCTAACGCCACTGCGGAAGGTATCTCTCTGACCAAACGCTTTGAGAATTCGGGTGTTGTTGGTTGCCTCACCGTTACGCCTTATTACAATCGCCCGACGCAGGAAGGCCTGTTTCAGCACTTTAAAGCGATTGCTGACAGTACCAGCCTGCCGCAAATGCTGTATAACGTACCTTCGCGCACCGGCTGTGATATGTTGCCGGAAACCGTTGCCCGCCTCGCTGAAATCAAAAATATTATCGGAATCAAAGAGGCAACGGGGAACTTATCGCGTGTCAGCCAGATCCAAGAGCTGGTTAATGATGAGTTCATCCTGGTGAGCGGCGACGATGCCAGCGCACTGGACTTTATGCAACTGGGCGGCAAGGGCGTCATTTCGGTGACGGCAAACATAGCAGCACGCGAAATGGCCGAGCTGTGCAGGCTCGCACAGCAGGGTAATTTCGTGGAAGCTCGCCGTCTGAATCAGCGTCTGATGCACCTGCACCAGACGCTTTTCTGTGAACCTAATCCAATCCCGGTTAAATGGGCGGCAAAACAGCTAGGATTAATCGCTAATGACACGCTGCGTCTGCCTATGACGCCACTGACTGCGGTTGCACAGCCGAAAGTGGAGCAGGCGCTGGTGAAAGCGGGTTTGCGATAATTTAGGGAGTTTGAATGAATTACTCAGTAAAGCGGTCAACGGTTGCAACGGTGGTGGGGCTTTCCACCCTGATGCTGTTGTCGGCCTGTTCGAACGATCAGCGTTATAAACGTCAGGTCAGCGGTGATGAGTCTTACTTACAGGCCAGCGGGCTGCGCGAACTGAAAGCGCCGTCGGGCATGATTCTGCCTGTCCAGAACGGCGAATACGATATTCCACCGTCAACCAGCAAGGCGCCAGTGGGCAAGCAGCTCGATATTCGCCCACCTGCTCAGCCTCTGGCGCTGATGAACGGCTCACGTGCGCAGTTCAGCAATAACACCGGCGTGCTGATGTTTGATAACAGCCGCGGCTCGATTTGGTCTCAGGTTGTAGGCGTTGTACAGTCGAATAACTTCCCGATCGCTTCCCGTAATGACGCCGGACAGCAGCTGACGACCGACTGGGTACAGTGGAACCGGGCGGACGAAGATAAGCAGTATCGTGGCCGTTACCAAATCAGCGTTCAGTCGCAGAGTTATCAGCAGGTCCTGACCGTGCGTCTGCTTGAACTGCAACAGGAAGGCAATAGCGTGACGTCGCCGGTACAGGTTCAGCGTTATACCGCACAAATGCTGAATGAAATTGCCGCCGGAATGGATAAGATCGCCACCATAAATGAAAACGCCGCAGCGGGCCGCGTCAGCGGTGCGATTGACGTGCAAAGCGGTGCCGATGATACCGGTCTGCCAATGCTGGTGCTGCGTACGCCGTTCAACGTTGCCTGGCAGCGTTTACCAGCAGCCATGAACCGTGTTGGCATGGAAGTGACCGACAGCACGCGTTCGACTGGCAGCATGAAAGTGACCTACAAGTCGCCAGGCAGCAGCACCTGGGACAGCGTAGGTGCCAAAGATCCTGAATTGCCGAACGGCGATTACAAGGTTCAGGTTGGCGACCTCGACAACCGGACCAGCCTGCAATTTATTGATCCTAAAGGCCATGTACTGACACAGGCGCAAAACGATGCGTTAGTGGCGGTGTTCCAGGCCGCACTGAATAAATAAAAAATTACCCCAGGCCGGAGATTCTCCGGCCTTTTTATTTCGTTTTTTGGCATAATAGCGCCAGACGAGGTAATCGATTGCGTCACGGCAATCAACGCAAATAGTCTGCCTCAGAACCGGATCTTTCATGTTTGGAGTTAAATAAGATGCAAAAGCGAGCTGAGTTGTATCGCGGTAAAGCGAAAACCGTATACAGCACCGATAACCCGGATCTGCTGATACTTGAATTCCGCAACGATACATCAGCCGGTGACGGCGCCCGCATTGAGCAGTTTGATCGCAAAGGCATGGTAAACAACAAGTTCAACCATTTCATCATGACGAAGCTGCAGGAAGCGGGCATTCCGACGCAGATGGAAGCCCTGCTGTCAGATAACGAAGCGCTGGTGAAAAAGCTGGACATGGTCCCGGTTGAGTGTGTGGTCCGTAACCGTGCGGCAGGTTCGCTGGTCAAGCGTCTTGGTGTTGAAGAGGGCATGGTGCTGAACCCGCCGCTGTTCGACCTGTTCCTGAAGGACGATGCTAAACACGATCCTATGGTCAACGAATCCTACTGTGAAACCTTTGGCTGGGTGAGCAAAGAGAATCTGGCACGTATGCGTGAGCTGACCTACAAAGCGAACGACGTACTGAGCAAAATGTTTGATGATGCGGGTCTGATCCTGGTGGACTTCAAGTTGGAGTTTGGCCTGTTCAACGGTGAAGTTGTGCTGGGTGACGAATTTTCACCCGATGGCGCGCGTCTGTGGGACAAAGAAACCCTGGATAAAATGGATAAAGACCGCTTCCGTCAGAGCCTGGGTGGCCTGATTGAAGCTTATGAAGCGGTAGCCCGGCGTCTGGGTGTCAAACTCGACTGAATAAAACTCAGTGAATCAATGAAAGGAGAGCCCCGGCTCTCCTTTTTTCATTTTGGCGTAAAGCTGGTGATTGCTCCGTCACGCATCTAAAATCATGCCATCAGAGTTAACCTGCCACAGGGAGCAAAACATGCGCTGGCAAGGACGTCGCGAAAGCGACAATGTAGAAGATCGCCGTAATCAGTCATCGGGCAACCGGGGAGGCCGTATTCCTCTGCCGCGCGGCAAAGCGGGCATTATCATGCTGATTCTGGTCGCGGTGGCGGGGTATTACGGTTATGACCTGACGCCACTGTTCACTGGAGGCGAGGGCGCGTCGGTGAGCCAGCAGCAGCGCACTACTAACCCGAATCAGGACGAGGCAGCGAAGTTCACCTCGGTGATGCTGGCGACGACCGAAGATACCTGGGATAAGTTATTCAAACAGATGAACAAACAGTATACGCCGCCGAAGCTGGTGATGTATCGCGGGGCCACGCGCACCGGCTGTGGGACCGGGCAGTCTGTTATGGGGCCTTTTTATTGCCCGGCAGACCAGACTGTCTATATCGACCTGTCCTTCTATGACGATATGAAAACCAAACTGGGGGCAGGCGGAGACTTTGCGCAGGGCTATGTGATTGCACATGAAGTCGGCCACCACGTGCAGAAGTTACTGGGCATTGAACCCCGGGTCCGTCAGATGCAGCAGGGGGCCAGCCAGACCCAGATAAACCAGCTGTCCGTAAAAATGGAGCTACAGGCCGACTGCTTTGCCGGCGTCTGGGGCCACTATATGGAGCAGGAAAAAATCCTCGACGTCGGGGACTTACAGGAAGCGTTAAACGCCGCCGAAGCCATTGGTGACGATCGCCTGCAGCAGAAAAGTCAGGGTCGGGTCGTCCCGGACAGCTTTACGCACGGCACCTCGGAGCAGCGTTATACCTGGTTCAAACGCGGATTCGACAGCGGTAACCCCGGCCAGTGCGATACCTTTGCTAATAAAGGATGAACCTGAAAGCAGTGACCTGTGCCATGCAGGCCGCCGGTATTCGGCGATTAGCCGTCATCAGCGGGGAAGCCCGCTGGTGCCAGGAGACGGCAATCGCCTGGTGCCAGACGCTGGAAGGCGACATGCTGTGGCTGAGCGATAACGCGCCAGATGTGGGCACGCACTGTCCGACTGCCGCCTTTCGTACGCTGCTGGGGCGCGAGTTCCATCATGCCGTTTTCGATGCCCGATATGGCTTTCATGCCGAGGCGCTGGCGGCGCTGGCAGGAACGCTGACGGCCGGTAGCTGGCTGCTGCTGTTAGTGCCCGAATGGACGCGTTGGGCGCAGCAGCCCGATGCTGACAGCCTGCGTTGGGCGGATGTCAGCGAGCCGATTGCCACGCCAAACTTTGTCCATCATCTGCAATACCTGATTGAAAATGACGAGCAGGTGCTGTTACACCAGCCGCCGCAGCCGCTCCGGTTGCCCAACTGGACGCCACGGCCCGCCTGGCATTGTCAGGCGGCTTTTCAGCAGCAGGCGATTTTGCGCGAGCTGGCTTGTTTCTCTGCGGGCGTGGCGGTGATCACAGCGGCACGTGGCAGAGGAAAGTCGGCGCTGGCAGGCATGCTGGCCCGGCAGAACACGCGTTGCCTGATCACCGCACCCGCAAAAATCACCACGACAGTGTTAGCGTCCTTCGCCGGGGATCATTACCGGTTTATGGCACCTGATGCGATTCTGGCCCTGCCCACATTGCCTGACGTTGACTGGCTCATCGTGGATGAAGCCGCCGCCATTCCGGCACCGCTACTTCATGCGCTGGTGGCGCGGTTTCCGCGCGTGTTGCTGGTAACGACGATTCAGGGTTATGAAGGCAGCGGTCGTGGCTTTATGCTGAAGTTCTGTGCGGAGATTGAGCAGGTACGCCATTTTACCCTGGACGAACCGCTGCGCTGGGCGCGCCATGACCCGCTGGAACACTGGCTTAACCAGGCGCTGCTGTTCGAGGATGCGCCCGAAACAGCGGGAACGGGTGAGCTATCGCCCCGGCGAGTCGAAGGCTCTGATATTGCTGCCCAGCAGGCGGCTTATCAACTGCTCACCCGTGCGCATTACCGCACCTCACCGCTGGATCTGCGTCGCCTGCTGGATGCACCGGGAATGCATCTCTGGCTGGCGGGCGATGTTCCGGCGCTGCAGGGGGCGCTATGGTTGGTGGAAGAGGGCGGACTGACAAATGAATTAGCGCAGGCCGTCTGGGCGGGCCACAGGCGGCCTCGCGGTAACTTAGTTGCGCAGTCGCTGGCGGCGCACGCGGGATTCACCGACGCCGCCACGCTTCGCGCCTTACGCATCAGCCGGATTGCCGTCGCCGCGTCTTCCCGCCGTCAGGGAACCGGAAAGCAACTGGTTGCGTCCGCCAGTGCAGATTCCGCCGGATACGACTACCTCTCCGTCAGCTTTGGCTACACTGACGATCTCTGGGCGTTCTGGCAAGCCTGCGGTTTTACGCTGGCACGCATCGGCAGTCAGCGCGAAGCCAGCAGCGGCTGCTACGCCGCGATGGCCTTACGGGGGCTGACGCCCGCCGGAAAACAGCTGCAGCAGAAGGCGAGCCAGCAACTGGCTCGCGACTGGCCACTGCTGAGATCACATATTCAGTTGGACCTGCCATTACCTGAGGCTTGTGATCAGGATTTTACCCCGCACGATGCCTGGCTGGCAGCCGGTTTTGCCTGGGCGCAGCGCCCACTGGAGGCAAGCCTGGCGGTTCTCCAGCGGCTGGTTGATATCAGCCAGCAGCCTTTGCCGTTACTCCGGCAGGCGGTCAGCGCCAACATCAGTCTGGCTGAACTGGCGCAGGCGGCACGGATCAACGGACGCAAGGCGCTGATTATGGCGTTACGCGCTGAAGCCGCCGGGGCACTGCTGGCGTTACCTGACAGGGATGGCGAAGCCTTGCGCAGGCAATTGCAATAAATCCACCAAGTCGTTCAAATATTCCCAATATCATCCTGCGCCCGGGAGCGTAGAGTAGTAGCAGGAGGTCGATATGACACTGAGATACGTAATTGTTCAGCAGCCTGCAAGGGCTGCCCAGCTGTTTCTGCTTTATCACGGCGTTGGTGATAATCCCGACGCCATGGCCGAAATTGGTAGCTGGTTTGCTAAAACCTTTCCTGCGGCGCTGGTGGTGTCGGTGGGATCGCCAGGCCCTGGCGGTCAGTGGTTTAAGGAAGCCGGACTGCATGATAAAAGCGAGCAGGCCTGTGTTGACACCAGCATGCCGCAATTTGTGGCGTCGGTTCGCCACTGGCAGCAGCAAAGCGGCGTGAATCCCGAAGCCACCGCGCTGGTGGGCTTTTCACAGGGTGCCAGTATGGTGCTGGAAGGCATCAAAGCCCACGACGATCTGGCTGGTCGGGCGATTGTCTTTAGTGGCCGCTTTGTCACGCTACCGGAAAAAGCCAGCACGCGTACGACTGTGCATCTGATTCACGGTGATGAGGATGAGAACATTCCGCTGGCACAGGCGCAGCAGGCTGAACAGCGTTTAAGGCTGCTCGGCGGTGACGTGACGCTAAATATTGTGGAAGATCTGGCGCATGCCATCGATCAGCGCAGTATGCATTTTGCCCTGCATCATCTGCAGTACACGGTGCCGAAACGCTATTTTGATGAGGCGCTGGGCGGCGGAAAACCCGGCAGTGATGATGTCATTATGACGATGTAATCGTGCGCCCTCACACAGGCGAGGGCGCGAAGCGGTTATTTCTTTTTCGGCCAGTCGTCGTCGTCCCACTTATCGTTAAAATCACGGTGTGGCGGGAGATCAGGCTTGTTATCCATAAACTTTTTGTGATCGATGCGTTTCAGATCTTTATAAACGTTCATTAACACACCTACCATCAGCAGGATCACCAGTATCCACCAATAATCTTTAATAAACTCCATAGGCCCGCTCCTTCCCTCGCTGTCAGGCGATCAATTGTTCCATGATGCGTTGGTACATTCGGCTCAGCATTTGTAAATCGGATGCTTTAACGCATTCGTTGATTTTGTGAATTGTGGCATTCACCGGGCCCAGTTCCACCACCTGAGAGCCCATTCGAGCAATAAAACGTCCGTCAGAGGTTCCACCAGAAGTCTGTAACTGCGGCTTAATTTCATTATAGTGCGTTACGGCGTTTATTACGGCATCAACCAGTTTGCCGCGTGATGTCAGGAAGGGCTGACCGGAAAGTTTCCACTCGATGGTATAGCGCAACTGATGGCGATCCAGCAGTTCTGCCACGCGCTGCTGAATCATGCTGTCAGTGAGTTCGGTACTGAAACGGAAGTTGAACTGGACAAACAGCTCGCCGGGAATCACGTTGTTGCTGCCGGTGCCAGCCTGAACGTTGGCGATCTGCATGCTGGTGGCAGGGAAGAAGGCATTGCCCTGATCCCATTCGGTGGCTACCAGCTCATTGAGTGCGGGCAGAGCACGGTGCACCGGGTTATCAGCAAGCTGAGGATAGGCCACATGGCCCTGCACGCCATGCACGGTAAGGTTAGCGGTAATCGAGCCACGACGGCCATTTTTCACGACGTCACCCACGACTTCGCTGCTGGAAGGTTCCCCGACCAGACAGTAATCCAGACGCTCGTTACGTGCCATCAGGCGCTCAACGACTTTTACCGTACCGTTTGCGCCACTGGCTTCTTCGTCAGACGTAATCAAAAAGGCCAGGCGTCCTTTGTGATGAGGATGAACCGCGACGAAGCGCTCGGCGGCAACGACCATGGCGGCCAGCGACCCTTTCATATCGGCGGCACCGCGACCAAACAGCATGCCGTCACGGATGGTGGGCTCAAACGGCGGATTGATCCAGCGGCTGGCATCGCCAGGCGGCACGATATCGGTGTGGCCGGCAAACGCCAGGGTTTCGCCTTCACCGCGCGTGGCCCAGAAATTCAGGGTATCGTTGATGTTCATGGTTTCGATATGGAAACCAATCGCTTCCAGACGCGCAATCAGCAGCGCCTGACATCCGGCGTCATCGGGGCTGAGAGAAGGACGACGAATAAGCTGCTGCGTCAGCTCAATGACCGGACAAAACATATTATGACTTCTCCTGAAGCAGGTTCTGGTAAAGGGATTCACTGAAGCCGAGCAGCAAAGCGCCGTCGGGCGCGCGCAGGACAGGGCGCTTGATGATGGCGGGCTGGTCCAGCATCAGCGCTTTGGCACTCCCGGCATCCGTAATGGCCTCACGCTCTGCCTCGGGTAGCTTACGCCAGGTTGTGCCGCGCGTGTTGAGCAGGTCCTGATAGCCCAGCACGTCGATAAACTGCTGCAACTGGTCACCGGTCAGGCCGTCAGCACGGTAATCGTGGAAACGATAGTCCACGCCCGCCGCCTCTAAAAAGCGACGCGCTTTTTTAATCGTGTCGCAATTCTTAATCCCAAACATGACCCACTGCGCGCTCATCGTCTGCTCCTGTCATTAAAATCAGCTCGGCAGTTTACCATAGTGTGATCTGATGCATCATCCGCCCGATGGCGTCTGGGTGGAATAAATTGCGCCAATACAGAGGTTTCCCGCCTGTAGGTAAACGGTTTCAGTTTTGCCTCTAATAATTACGTGGTTTATCAATTCCGAATTAAGAATTTCCTTAATTACGCTTTTTAGGCTACGTCCTGGTCAAAACCGCATTAAAACCTGTCAGGTTAAGCCTTTGCTGAAATGTGCGTCAGCCAGCAAATCAGAAAAGACTCAGCCTTTTGGCGCCTTTGCCGATAGTAATAACAGGTGTAAACGTATTCACCAGGCGAAAAAAAAGGCGTAATATTGCCACTACAATAAGAGAGGGTTCTATGATTGACACCGAAATGGGGAACTGGAAAGAATTCATCGAAGCGATGTTACGCAATAAGTAACACGCGAGGAGAAAAGCAGGGCAATTTCCCCTCTGCTGTAATTCTTACCACACACAGAAATAAAACGGCCGCTGTTTTCAGAGGCCGTTTTTTTTTGCCTGTTCATTGTGAAAACAGGCGGCAGCTCAGTCCTGATGTTTCTCTTTGAGTGGGAAGCGGCGACGCACCAGAACAAAGAACAGCGGGACGAACAGGATGGCTAACAGGGTGGCGGAAATCATACCGCCCATGACGCCCGTTCCCACCGAGTGCTGGCTGCCCGATCCCGCACCGCTGCTGATCGCCATCGGCATCACACCAAAGATAAAGGCCAGTGAGGTCATCAGGATCGGCCGCAGGCGTTGACGTGAGGCCGCCAGCGTCGATTCAATCAGTTCTCCGCCTTTGCTGTTAAGCTCGTTGGCAAATTCTACGATCAGTATTGCGTTCTTAGCCGATAACCCCACGACGGTCAGCAGACCGACCTGGAAATAGACATCGTTCTCCAGTCCTCGCGTCCAGGTGGCAATCAGAGCACCAAGAACGCCAAGCGGGACGACAAGCATCACCGAGAAGGGAATCGACCAGCTCTCATACAGTGCCGCCAGGCAGAGAAACACGACCAGCAGAGAAACGGCATAGAGTGCGGGAGCCTGAGAGCCGGATAACCGCTCCTGATACGACGCACCCGTCCACTGGAAACCGACGCCCAGCGGCAGGGCGTTGACCAGTTTTTCCATCTCGTCCATCGCGGCACCGCTACTCACGCCCTGCGCGGCTTCCCCGACGATTTCCAGTGAGGAGTAGCCGTTATAACGTTCCAGACGCGGTGAACCCGTTTCCCAGCGGCTGGTGGCAAACGCAGAGAAGGGCACCATCGTGCCGCTGCTGTTGCGCACGTACCATTTATTGACATCATCCGGCAGCATGCGGTACGGGGCTTCCGCCTGAACGTAAACTTTTTTCACCCGGCCGCGATCCAGGAAGTCGTTAACGTAGTTGGAACCCCAGGCGGTGGTCAGCGTGTCGTTAATGGTATCCAGTGACACGCCAAGTGCCTGTGCTTTGCGCTCATCAATATCGATTTGCAACTGCGGGCTGTCGTCCAGACCATTGTGGCGCACGCGAGACAGGAGTTTGTCTTTGCTGGCCCTGTCCAGCAGCGTGTCACGCATCGCCATTAACTTGTCATGACCAATACCGGCATGATCCTGTAATTCCAGGTCAAAGCCGGATGAGCTGCCCAGCCCGGTGATTGCCGGTGGACTGCTGGCAATCACGACGGCTTCATTGATGTGTTTAAACGCTTTACCGGCGCGTTCAATAATGGCAAATGAGGTGCGATCGGCACCAGGCCTGTCATCCCAGTCTTTCAAACGGATAAACAGACGCGCCACGTTCTGCCCGTTACCGCCCGGCCCGGAACCGATGGTTGAGAAGACCGACAGAACATTGTCTTTCTCTTTGGTCAGGTAATATTTTTCAACTTTTGCCACTACCGCTGAGGTTTGATCCATGCTGGAACCGGCAGGAAGCTGTACCTGGGTCATGATCATGCCGCGATCTTCCTGCGGCAAAAAAGAGGAGGGCAGATGAAGAAACAGGTACGCCATGATGCCAATAATCGCCAGATACAGCAGCAGCCAGCGCCCGCCGGTGCGCAGGATACTGGCGACACCGCGTTCATAGCGGTCGGCGTTGCGGTTAAAATGGTAGTTAAACCAACGGAAAAACCCACGCTGACCGTGATGCTCCCCTTTGGCGATGGGCTTGAGCAGCGTGGCACAGAGCGCGGGCGTCAGGATCATCGCCACCAGCACTGACAGGATCATGGCGGAGACGATGGTGATGGAGAACTGACGGTAGATCGCCCCCACGGTGCCGCCAAAAAAGGCCATGGGGATGAACACGGCTGACAGCACCAGCGCAATGCCCACCAGTGCGCCCTGAATCTGACCCATGGATTTGCGGGTGGCCGCGCGGGGCGACAGCCCTTCCTCGCTCATGATTCGCTCAACGTTCTCGACCACCACGATGGCATCATCCACCAGCAAACCGATAGCCAGCACCATGGCAAACATGGTCAGAGTGTTAATACTGTATCCGAAGGCATAGATAACGCAGAAGGTGCCAAACAGCACCACCGGCACGGCGATAGTGGGGATTAACGTGGCACGGAAGTTCTGCATAAACAGGTACATCACGCCAAACACCAGCAGGATGGCCTCCAGCAGTGTTTTCACGACATCCGTAATAGAGGCTTTAACAAAAGGCGTGGTTTCATAGGCGATTTTGGCCTCCAGCCCATGTGGAAAATACTGTGACAGCTCATCCAGACGAGCACGCACCAGTTTATCGGTGTTCATCTCGTTCGCGCCGGACGCCAGTTTTACACCCAGTCCGGACGCGGCCTGGCCGTTGTAGCGGCTGAGATAATCATATTTTTCTGCACCCAGCGCCACATCAGCCACATCACCCAGGGTGACGACCGACCCGTCAGGATTGTTCTTCAGAGTAATCGCCTTAAACTGCTCGGGTGTTTGCAACATCGACTGCGCATTGACCGTGGCGTTTAGCGCCTGTTTTTTGACGGCGGGCAGGCCACCGACCTGGCCGACGGCGACCTGGGCGTTCTGAGATTTAATGGCGTTAACCACATCATCTGTGGTCAGAGAATAGGCGGTCAGTTTGTAGGGATCGAGCCAGATACGCATCGCATATTGCGTGCCGTAGGCGTCCACTTCGCCCACGCCGTCAATACGACTCAGCGGGTCCTGAATATTACTGGCGACGTAATCGGCAATATCCTGCTTGTCCATGCTGCCATCGGTCGAGACAAAGGCCACCATCAGAATATTGCTGTCGCCGGTTTTGTTTACCGTGACGCCTTGCGACTGCACGGCCTGAGGCAGCTTGCGTAGCGCTGCCTGCAACTGATTCTGCACCTGCTGGCGCGCTTCGTCTGGATTGGTCCCGGCGGTAAAAGTCAGGGTAATTTGTGCCTGTCCGGTATTGCTACTGTTGGAGGACATATACATCAGGTTATCGATGCCGGTCATGTTTTGTTCGATAACCTGAGTTACGGTATTCTCCAGCGTTTGTGCCGACGCGCCAGGGTAGGTGGCGGTGATACGCACGTTTGGGGGAGCCAGGTCAGGATACTGTTCAACAGGAAGCGAAATAATGGAAAGCGTGCCGCAAAGGCACAGCAAAATTGCCAAAACCCAGGCAAAAATAGGGCGGTCGATAAAGAAATTCGACATTGAATCGACACTCCTCACTGCTTTTATTATTAATATGAGCGATACAGCGCATGATGCACAAAAAATCCACGCAAACCACGCACGGGTAGGAGTCTACTTTACGTGCGGGGTCGGGTTGAAAAGTGGAGAAATTATAGAGAATGTGTAAATTTGCGCGTTTTTTATCAACTGTTTCGACGTTCAATCCACATAATTGTTGCAGCAACGCGTGAACGCACATCCAGTTTGCGCAGGACGTTACGAATATGCACCTTCACCGTTTCTTCCGAAATATGCAGCGCATTCGCGACTTCTTTATTTGACAGTCCTCGCGCCACTTCCTGCATCACCCCGCGTTCGCGTTCGGTCAGCAAACGGAAAGGATCGTCGCTGTTATGCCGCGTAGCAAGATAGTGCTTCACCGCGTCGCTAAACACCTTCTCACCCTGCGAGGCCTGCATAATCTGGCCGAGCAAGATTTCGGGTTCGCTGTCTTTGAGTAAATATCCGTCTGCGCCCGCATCCACCAGGGCATAAATATCACTGCGCGCATCAGAGACGGTCAGTACCAGAATACGTGAGCTAATGCCTTCGTGGCGCAGTGCTTTCAACGTATCAAGGCCCGACATGCCTTTCATATTCAGATCGAGCAGGATGACATCCGGTGTCAGGCGGCGGGCTTCCGCCAGCGCTTCGGTGCCGTTACTGGCCTCCGCGACGACCTGTAGCTGCGGTTCCAGCGCCAGTAACTGGCGAATGCCACGGCGCATGAGTGGATGGTCATCCACTATCATGATGGTTAAAGCAGGTTGTTCCATGTTATCTCCCTGTCCCCTGGCATTACTGGCTTGCGGTATGGGCAGTACGTATGATCGGTTTTCCAGACTGCGCCTGAACGTTCAGGCGCAGGATGTTCATTGTACGGGGCAATCTCGTCTTCGTCTGTTGATCTGCCACATCCTGCATGATTATTGCGGCGTGGGTAAAATGCAAAACGGTGCGGTTGTGGCGTTATTCAATCTGCTGAGCCAGGCGCGGGGGAAAGCGCAGTGCGACGCGCGTGCCCCGTTGCAGTGCTGTAATCTGCAAAGACCCTGCCAGCCGTTCAGCACGTTCGGTCATCGTGGTTAAACCATAATGGCCGGGCGGCTCTTCCGTGCTGCCGATACCGATGCCGTCATCCGTCACGGTCAGGACATGTTCACCTTTCTCCGTGTGCTGGTAGTCGATAATAATCACCTGAGCACTGGCATGGCGAATCGCATTTAACAGCGCCTCTCGGGCGATCTGTAAGACGTGGACCTGTTGCTGGGCATCCAGGTCCTGAAGGCCTGGCTGGCAGGTGAACTGGATCTCGGCCGCGGACTGTTCCTGTAAGGAGGCGATCATGGCTTGCAGGGCCGCCACCAGATCTGATTTTTCAATGGTTAAGCGGAAGGTGGCAAGCAGCTCGCGCAGCTGGCGGTAAGCCTCTGCCAGCGCCCGATCAAATTCAGCAATGATGTCGTGTGCGGCGCGATCGCCAGCATCGACGGTGCGCCGCAGCAGCGTCAGTTGAATTCGCAGGTAGGTTAACGCCTGGGCCAGCGAATCATGCAGCTCACGTGCAATCGTAGCGCGCTCTTCAAGCAGCAGCATCTGCTGATGCTGTTTTTGGGTCTGCCAGATCCAGAGTGACCGCCCCAGCATGGCGGCCAGGCTTCGCATTAATGCCTCCGGCGGCGTTGTGACGGTCGTTTGCCAGCGCAGCGTGCCAATGGGTTGACCGTCCTGCTGCAAGGGTAAATGATGCCAGGCGTACGAAGCATCGATCTGGCCCGACGCAAACATAAACGACTCGCCTTCCAGCCGGATAAACGCAAGGTTTTCCCTGGCGCGCACGTTGGCTAACACGTTGTCGAAAAGGGCAGGGTGCAACGGGCCGCGGGTCAAAATCTGTGAACTCTCATACAGCAACGACAGCGTATGGTTCGCCTGGGTGAGATCCCGGGTTTTGTCGCGTACCCGCTGCTCCAGTATCTGATAGTGAGACTGTAACTGTGCGGCCATACTGCTGAACGTGTGTGACAGCACCTTGAGCTCATTCTGCTGCTGGACATGCAGTGGCGGAAAGGCAAAATTACCGCTTTCCACATACCGGCTGGCCGTGACCAGCGCATTCAGCGGCTTAACCACCTGCTGGCGGGTAAAGCGGATTGTCATCAGCGCCAGGGCTACAATCGCCACCACGCCTGTCAGACTACTGACCGCCACCACCCGCATTTTCAGTTCTGCATAACGCTGCAGTTCCAGAACAAAGCGGTCAATTTCTCCGACGTAAGCAGGCATTTGTTGCCGCCAGGCCTGCGCTGCGTTGTCATGAAGATGCTGAGCCAAAACGGGCCAGCCCGCACGCAAACGCTGATAGTGGTCAATCACTTTGCGTGGCACCCAGGGACGGTCGAGCTGCTGTAAAACGGAAGCATCAAGGGTTTGCTGGAACTGCACCAGATGATTCGCCAGCAGCTGTGGCTCCAGTCTGGCATCCCAGGCCAGCCGGTAACTCTGCATCCGCAGTGAGCCCGCCAGGTTAATGGCTTCCGCGTCGCGCAGGCTGCTGGACAGCGTGAGCAGCGCCAGACCGGTAGTCAGTAAAGCCAGCAACACAATCAAGGTTAAAGACTGCGCAATACTTCTGGTAACAGAGCGTTTAACAATCACGGCAATAACCCCTTTAATGGCAGGGAATTATAAAAGAAGTGGCGGGATACGCAAGCGGCTTGTCATGGCATCGCCCAACGCGCGCCGTTCAGTCACTCAATAACCGCAGTTGACGTTTCCCAGGAATCCCGACGTCAGAGCGAACATTACTCGCACAGCTTTACACCTCACAAAGGTTGCCTTTCATTATCTCGGCAATAATCACTACCGTGTTTAACCACAGCGACCAACGCGAGTACAGGAGTATTGATGAAACATTTACCTGCTTACCTCACCGCCGCCGCCCTGTTGGCCACTGCGTCATTCCCGACCTTCGCCGCCACGGCGGTGGATCAACGTGAAGCCCAGAACCTGCAAAAGATTGGCAGCGTCTCTGTCTCCAGCGTGAATGGCTCACTTGATGATGTCACCCGCCAGCTTTCGCAGCAGGCGAAAGCCGAAGGCGCCCGCCATTTCCGAGTTATCGGCGTGGACACACCCGGCGATTCCAGTCTTTGGACCGGCACCGCAGAGATTTACCGCTAAACCCTCTCTTTTTCCATCCCTGTAGTGTTTACCGGCCAGCCAAAGGCCGGTTTTTTTGTGATCTCAGAAAAATTTTTTACAAATCGTCCGACTGATCCCCTCGGTATATTTTGCTTCGATGTTACATAACGGTTAGGATTCATCGCCGTAAATTCCCGCGCCGCTTTTAGTCAACTCACAGGCGGGCGCACAGAGGAAGACAACCCATTTCGCACTGCTAAACGCAATCGTTTGGATGCGCTATGACTTATGGTCAGGACAAACAGGAAGGCTATGAAATCTACTAAGAAATCAGCAGCGGACATGCGCGCTGCGAAACGACGCTGGCTCAATTCCCACGACTCCGGCTATAAGAAAGCCATGGGCAATCGTCACGTACAGATGATTGCTATCGGTGGTGCCATTGGTACGGGTCTGTTTCTGGGCGCAGGCGCCCGTTTACAGGCAGCGGGTCCGGCCTTAGCCATCATTTATCTGGTCTGCGGTATCTTCTCTTTCTTCATCCTGCGTGCACTGGGCGAACTGGTTTTACACCGTCCCAGCAGCGGAAGCTTTGTCTCCTATGCTCGTGAGTTCATGGGCGAGAAAGCCTCTTATGTGGCGGGCTGGATGTACTTTGTTAACTGGGCCATGACCGGGATTGTTGATATCACTGCCGTTGCGCTTTATATGCACTACTGGGGCGCGTTTGGCGATGTGCCGCAGTGGGTGTTCGCCCTGGGCGCACTGGCGATTGTCGGCACCATGAACATGATCGGCGTAAAGTGGTTTGCCGAAATGGAGTTTTGGTTCGCCTTAGTGAAAGTGCTGGCGATTGTGGTGTTTCTGGTGGTCGGTGTGGTGTTTCTCGGCACGGGCAAACCACTGGATGGTAATGCAACGGGTTTCCATCTGATCACGGATAACGGCGGCTTATTCCCGCATGGCCTGTTACCGGCGCTGGTGCTGGTGCAAGGCGTCGTGTTTGCCTTCGCCTCGATAGAACTGGTCGGTACGGCCGCCGGCGAGTGTAAAGATCCTGAAACCATGTTGCCGAAAGCGATCAACAGCGTCATCTGGCGTATTGGTTTGTTCTATGTCGGTTCCGTGGTGCTGTTGGTGATGCTGCTGCCGTGGAATGCCTATCAGGCCGGACAAAGTCCGTTTGTGACCTTCTTCTCTAAGTTAGGCGTGCCTTATATTGGCAGCATCATGAATATCGTGGTGCTCAGTGCGGCATTATCCAGCCTGAACTCCGGTCTCTACTCCACCGGTCGTATCCTGCGTTCCATGTCGATGGGCGGATCTGCACCTAAGTTCATGTCAAAAATGAGCAGCCAGCAGGTTCCGTATGCCGGAATTCTGGTCACCGTGGGTGTCTATATCATCGGCGTGGTGCTTAACTACTACGTGCCGTCACAGGTGTTTGAGATCGTATTAAACGTGGCGTCGCTCGGCATTATCTCGTCGTGGGGCTTTATCGTGCTTTGCCAGTTACGCCTGCGTAAAGCGATCAAAGAAGGCAAAGCGGACGATGTCAGCTTCAAGCTGCCGGGTGCACCTTTTACCTCGTGGCTGACGCTGCTGTTCCTGTTTAGCGTGCTGGTCTTGATGGCGTTCGACTATCCAAATGGAACCTACACTATCGCGTCCATTCCGTTGATCGCGGTGATTCTGGTACTGGGCTGGTTTGGCGTGCGCAAGCGTGTTAATGCCATCGCCGCTACCGAACATGACCACCATGAGCACGACGGCAAATCGTCATAAACATGACCCCATTTGCTGCATAAAATGCCAGCCAGCGTGCTGGCATTTTTTTGCGCTGCACCTGCGTTTTCGGCTCGCCGTTATTGATGATGGCGTGCGGGCGGTGCGCAATTCAGATAGTTTTCTTTGGCTGCACGTCCTATTATCTCTGGCTCCCTTCATATGGCTGCGGAGCGTCCATGTCGTTCAAGATCAACATCATCAAAGATAAGCTGCTGTCAGAGAACTGGTTTGTTCTGCGTAATATCACCTATGAGATTACCGACAACCAGGGCGAAATCGTGCGTCACAAACGCGAAGTTTACGATCGCGGCAATGGTGCCACCATTCTGCTGTATAACCGTGAAAAAAACAGTGTGGTGCTGACGCGCCAGTTCCGCATCGCCACCTATGTTAACGGTAATCAGGACGGTATGTTGATTGAGGCCTGCGCGGGCCTGCTGGATGATGATTCCCCTGAAGATTGCATTCGCAAAGAGGCCATCGAAGAGACCGGTTATGCCGTGGGAGAGGTGGAAAAACTCTACGCGGTTTACATGTCGCCGGGTGGCGTGACCGAGCTGGTGCATTTCTTTGCGGCTGAATATCACGAGTCGCTGCGTGAGAATGCGGGCGGCGGTGTCGACGATGAAGCGATCGACGTGCTGGAAATGGCTTTTCCTGATGCCATGCAGTGGGTGAAAGAAGGGCGGATTCGCGACGGCAAAACCATTATGTTGTTGCAGCATGCGCTTATCGCCGGCTGGCTGACGCTCTGATGATGTGCAGAGCAGATGTGCCTGGCGGCACATCTGCTGCCGGGTTACGCGCAGGCCATGACGTTCCCGGCCACGCATTCGGGATGCGCCTGCAGGCGCGCCAGTGCATCGGCGTAGGAGGGCATAGCGTGGGCGGCGCCGGGTTGTTCGACGCACAGAGAGGCAAACGCCGCCGCAAAGAGCGCGGCCTGCTCCAGAGAAACCCCTGCGGCTAACCGGGCAGCCAGCGCACCGTTAAAGGCATCGCCCGCGCCGGTGGTATCCAGTGGTGTGGCGGGAAAAACAGGAATGTGAAGCAGCTGATGCCCGTCAGACAGTAAGGCACCGGCTGTGCCAAGGGTAATAATCACCTGACGTGCGCCTTTACGGTGAAGCGCCTCGGCGGCCTGCCGGGCACTGGCCATGTCCGTGACCTTCACGCCCGTCAGCAGCATGGCTTCGGTGCTGTTTGGCGTCAGCAGATCGACCTTCGCCAGCAGGGCATCACTGATTTTTTGAAACGGGGCCGGATTGAGGATCACAAAGGTATTTGCTGCGCGTGCGTGATCAATCATGCGCTGAATGGCGCTCAGATTATTTTCCAACTGCACCAGCAGAATGTCCGCCGCCGCAACGGTCGGTTTACAGCGCGTAACCTCTGCGGCTGTCACGGTGAGATTGGCACCCGGATAGACGGAAATCATGTTCTCGGCGTCATTACCGGCTTCGTAAATCAACGCATTTCCGGTGGGTTTGTCTTTGCAGGTGAACAGCGTAATCGCATCAAAACCGGTTTTTTCCAGATGTCGCCGGGCAAAGAGACCAAAGTCGTCGTGTCCTACTTTGCCAATATAGTGCACCCGGGCACCGGCGCGTAGCGCGGCGGTGGCCTGATTAGCCCCTTTGCCTCCTGGCCCCATCATGCTGTGCTGTGCAATTAAGGATTCGCCCGGTAACGGAAAGCGCGTCATGCCTGCCACGATATCCAGGTTGAAGGAGCCAAACACACACACTTTGCCTTTCATTTTTCCCCTCCAAAATAGCGCTCAGCGGCCAGACAGGCACCGCGACAGCCGGTATGATCGGTCGCGTGACTGAAGACGATTTTCAAACCCTGGCGCGTCACGGGTGGACGCAGGTATTGCTGTATGGCACTGCGCAGCCGCGCCAGCGGAAAATCAGCCATCGCCAGCACGCCACCGCCCAGAATCAGGTACTCGGGATCGAGAATATTCATTTCGCTGGCGATCAGCTGGGCCAGGCGCTCGACGAACGCCAGCAGATCGGGGTGATCGCCGTGCAGGGTAAAGAGCTGCGAAATGGCGGTATCGGGCTGCTGTGATGCTGCCCAGCCGCTCAGCCAGTGACCGGATATCAGGGTTTCGGCGCAACCCCGGTTTCCGCACGGGCAGGGCAGATCGTTGTCCGCCAGCGGAATATGGCCTAACTCGCCTGAACCCCCATGATGACCATGATAAAACCGGCCTTCCAGCCACAGGCTGTTCCCCAGACCTGTTCCGGGATACAAGCCCACGGCATTCGCGGGTAGCCTCTCAAGCTGCAGCAGATCCCATAACATCAGGTGGTTCACATCTTTATCCATCGCAACCGGCACGCCAAGCCGCGCACTGAGTTGCGCCACCACGGGTTGCTGATCCAGCGCCTGAATAAAGGGCAAAGAGATCACCTGCTGACGGTCACGGCTGAGAATACCGGGCAAGCCGAGCATCACGCCGTTTACCGGCTGTGTCTCCAGAGTTTCGCCGATCACGTCGCCCAGCGCGGTCAGCGCATCCGGTTGTTGTGACCAGCTGGCGGTCGGCACTTTACGAAAGCCACACCAGTTCCGGCCTTCTTCCATCAACTGCAGGCGCGTACTGGTACCGCCAATGTCAATGCCAAGCCAGCGTCGTTTCATGCCGACTCCTGCACCAGTTCCTGCGCCGCATCAATACTGCTGCGCATCATCGTCCAGGCGGTGGTGAGATCCTCATGTATATTGAACAGACCCGAGGTGCCCACAATCAGCACTTCCGCCCCGGCCTCAAGCAGGGTGCGGTAAGTGCGCTGATTACAGGAACCATCAATCTCAATCAGATAGCGGTAGCCGTGAGCCTGTTTTAACGCCTTGAGTGTCTGAATCTTCTCGACCATTTCCGGAATAAACGGCTGCCCGGCATAACCCGGGTCCACCGTCATCACCGTGATCTTCTCCAGCAGATGAATATAGTGGTGAATAAAGGACACCGGCGTGGCAGGGTTTAATACCACGCCCGGTTTTTTCCCCAGGCTGCGGATCTGGTTGATGACCCGGAAGGCATCACGGTTGATCGTCTCTGCGTGCGGGCAAATAAAGTCAGCCCCCGCTTTGGCCACCGCCTCAATAAAATCAGTAGGCTGCTCAACCATCAAATGCACATCGATAGCCACCGGCGTATGCGGACGGATTTGCTCGATAAAGAACGGTGAGAGGGTGATATTTTTGACGTAGTGACCGTCCATGATATCGACATGCAGGAAGTCGGCGCGGGAGTTCAGCACAGCCAACTGCTGTTTGATCTCCATCAGGTTCATACACATCAATGATGGGGAGATTTGAATACGCATCATACTTCCTTTTTCTCAGTCAGAGGATTCAGTGCCGCGCTCAGGCGCTTGCTGCGCTTCACGTCACGGCGTGCATTCAGTCGGGCTTTGCCCTGTTTCACGGCGAGCACCACAATCAGTACCGCGCCCCACATCGCCAGGCTAACGTGCTGGCTGATATTCATCAGGTTGAAGCCGGTGGAGAGGATCTGCAGTGCAATCAGCGCCAGAACGACACCGGTAACGCGGCCAAAGCCGCCGTTGGGATCGGTGCCGCCAAGAATAATGGCCAGCACGGTCAGTAGCAGATAGGCATCGCCATAACCCATGCGCGCAGAGTTAAAGCGCGCCATCATTACCAGCCCCGCCAGGACACACAGCAGGCTGGAGATGACATAGACGAGGATGATCATGCGGTGTGTGTTGATACCGCTAAACCAGGTGGCATTGATGTTACTGCCGCCCATATAGATGCATTTACCGGCGCGGGTTTTTCCCAGGAACAGCGCCAGTAGGGCGGCGGCCAGTAAAAACACCCACAGCGGCAGCGGAACACCCAGCAACGTATCGGAGCCCAGGGCGCGCACGACCGGCGGCATGCCGCTCACCGCCGCCCCTTTTGTCAGCCAGATGCCGATGCCGTTGAGCGTGATCATGGTCGCGAGCGTCACCAGAATAGGATGCGCGCCGATGCGCGTGACCATCACGCCGGTAATCAGACCGATGAGTGCCGCAATGACTATCGCCCCCAGCATCGCCAGCAGTAACCAGCCCAGTTGCTGGCCGGTTCCCGCGCCGTCCGGCAACATGCTCAGTAGCACCCAGGCGATGAATAAGCTGGTCAGGTTGGCGGTCGTAATAATGGCCAGGTTTAATCCCCCGCTCAGAATGGCAATAAACATCGCCAGAGTAAGCAAGCCCAGCTCAGGCAGTTGAAAGGCCATGCTGAGAAAGGTGGAATCGGTAAAGAAACGACCGGGCAACAGGATGCTGAACAGCGCCAGCGCAAACGCGATGAGCAGCAGCAGGCCGGTATTGGTGCCGTCAGGTTTTAACGTCAATAAAGGTTTCATAGGGGGTTCTCCCATCAGACAAAGCTGACGTCAGTCTCTTTGCGTTTTTTATAGTGAGTAACGGCGATGGCGATCATGATGACCCCGCCGACCACGATGTTCATGAAGTAGTTGGAGACACCAAGCAGGTTGAGACCGTTCTTCAAAATGGCGATCAGGAAAACCCCCATTAAGGTGCCGCTGACCGAGCCTTTTCCCCCCATCAGGCTGGCACCACCCAGTACGGTGGCAGCCAGCACATCCAGTTCACCGCCCACCAGCGCGTTCGGCACCACTTCACCCATGCGGTAAACCTGTACCAACCCGCCAATCGCTGCCATCGCACCCAACCAGCCATAGGCAAACAGGTGGATCAGGCCGACGCGAATCCCGATGCGCCGAGCGGACTCTGCGTCACCGCCGACGGCATAAAGCTGGCGGCCTAAGTGGGTTTTATTGAGTAACACGGCGGTCAGGGTGGCGATGATCAGCAGGATGAGCAGCGGCAGGCCAAGCTGAAACGTCTGGCCTTGCCACGTAAACGGCAGCACGTTGCGTAAGGTGATCCACCAGTCGGGTAACTGATAGAGGCTGCGTCCGCCGGTTAACCACATCAGCAGGCCAAACAACAGCGACTGCATACTGATGGTGATAATGATGGAAACGACCCGCAGCCAGGTGATGAGCCAGGCATTGATCACCCCGAACAGGGTGCCGCAGGCAATGGCCAGGATAATGCTCAGCAGTGCGTTATCAAACTGATAGTGCACAAACAGGGCGGCGATAAAGTACTGCACCACCGAGGCGACGGCAGCAAAGGAGATATCAATGCCGCCGGTGACCAGCACCACAAACAGCCCCAGCGCAAAGATGCCGGTTACCGCATAGCTTTCGGCTAAATCCAGCAGGTTTTGCACGCTGAGGAACTGGTCGCTGGTCAGTGAGAAAACCACAATAAACAGCAGTAAAACCCAGGTCAGCCAGCCCTGACTGGAGTGAGGACGTAAGCGGGATAAGTCAGGCATTGATCACCTCTGCAAGTTGCTGTTGCTCAACGCTGTCGGGCTGGTATTCGGCATGGATCGTGCCGTCGCGGAAATGCAAAATGCGGTCACAGTTGTGCCAGACCTCAGGGACCTCGTCGGAAATCAACATAATCGACAAGCCTTCACGCGCCAGCTCGTGGATCAACTGGTAAATACTGGCTTTCGCCCCGACATCCACGCCGACAGTGGGCGAATCAAGAATTAACAGACGAGGCTGAGTGAGCACCCACTTGGCTAAAACGATCTTTTGCTGATTGCCGCCGGAAAGCGTGGCGATCGCCTGCTCAGGGTCGGCAACCCGGACGCCCAGTTGCTGAATCCACTGCAGGATCAGCCTGTTCTTGCGGTATTCATCAATCAGGTGAAAGCGGTTTTGCAGTTTGTCGAGGATGGGTAAAACCATGTTATCGGCCACCGACTGTTGCTGAACCAGCCCCAGCGTCAGGCGGTCCTCTGACACATAGCCAATACCGGCTTTGATCGCGTCTTCATGGCTGCGAAAGCGCACCGGTTTCGTGTCCAGCCAGATCTTGCCGCTGTCAGGCCGGGTCATACCAAACAGCGACAGGGCCAGCTCGGTACGGCCTGAACCCAGCAGGCCACAGAGCCCCAGCACTTCGCCTTCATACAAACGAAAATTCACGTCGTGGTACTGTCCGTTACGGCTGAGATCCTCCACCTCCAGCAGCACCCGATCGCGCTTGCGCGTTGGATTTTTTAACGGATATTCCAGCTTCTGTCCGGTCATCAGCTCCGTCAGGCGGTGCGGCGTCATCTCCTGCGCTGGAAAGCTGCCAATCTTGCGACCATCGCGAATGACCGTGACCCGATCCGAGATCTCCAGCACTTCATCCAGACGATGGCTGACAAACACCACACAGATGTTCTTCTGCTTGAGATAGCGCACCGTGCGCAACAGCTGATTCACTTCCGTGCGGGTAAGTGAGGCGGTAGGTTCATCCATGATCACCAGCCGGGCATCGGCAACCAGGGCACGACAGATAGCCACCTGTTGCCGCTGGGCGATAGAGAGATGCGCCACTTTTTCGTTAAGATCGAGCGTGAATTGCAGCTCCTCGACAACGCGCCGGGCGCTGTCAAACAGCGTCTTACGCTGGTGCCAGCCGAACAGGCCACGCAGGTTGTGTTCAAACGCGATATTTTCAGCCACGCTCAGGTTGGGGAACAGGGACAGGTCCTGATAGATCACCTGTATGCCAAAGTCCCTGGCCTGCTGTGTCGAGAGGCGAGGCACGATTTCCCCGTCGCCCAGGCGGATCTCGCTGCCGCTGTCCGGCGCATGTACGCCGGACATCACCTTGATCAGCGTGCTTTTGCCACAGCCATTCGTCCCGGCAAGGCAGTGCACTTCACCGGCCAGCAGCGTCAGCGACATATCGCTCAACGCGCGATGACCGCCAAAGGTTTTCGACAACCTGTTCAGGGTGACGAGCGTTTGTGGTGCGACAGGTTCCATCACTACAGCCCCAGCTTAATCAGTTTCGGCAGGTTGGCTTTATCCAGGCTTTCGGTGTTGTTGCCCAGAATGGTGTGCGTGGTTTCATCCACCCGCACCTTGCCTAATCCTTCAATGGTCATGCCATCTTTAATTGGCGTGTTCTTCTCCATCATCTCGGCAAGACGGACAAACACTTCTCCGGCGGTATGCGGATTCCAGATATAGCCACCTTTAATGGCCCCCCGGTTGACGAGCTGCGCGCCCTGGCCCGGACTGAATGCGCCAATGACGCAGACCTGGTTACTCTTGTTGCGGTTCATCACCGCCCGGCCTGCGCCGATAGGGCCCTGAGAACCAAAGGCCAGAATCCCTTTGAGATCCGGATACCTGGACATCAGCTCATTGGTTGTACGGATGGAATCATCCAGCGATTCCCCCACGCCAAATTTGTCAGTGACTAATTGCATTTTTGGGTAATGCTGCTTTTGATATTCCAGCGCGGCGTCGGTCCACTGCTGGTGGAGCGGCACCGTCAGGCTGCCAACGTACATCGCGTATTGGCCTTCATCGTGCATACAGGCTGCCAGCGCTTTCATATGGTTGATGCCATGGGTAGTTGCATCCACCAACTCAAAGTCCCAGTTGGCAAACTTCTGGCCCGGCGACTCGTGGGTAATCACTTTGATGCCCGCATTACGGGCGCGCTGCAAAACGGGTTCCAGCACCTTGGGATCGTTCGGCACCACGCCAATGATGTCCACTTTCTGCGCAATCAAATCCTCAATGGCCCGCACCTGTAAGGCGGGGTCGGCTGCGGTGGGCCCGACCATCCACGCATCGATCCCACTTTTCGCCGCTTCACTTTTTATCCCGGCCTCCATGGCGTTAAACCACGGAATGCCGCCAATTTTCACCACGATCCCCATTCGTATTTTTTCTGCTGCCTGGGCCTGGAATGCAAATAACGCGATCAGGGTGCAGGCGATAAGCTGTTTTTTCATAGCGACTCCATTTAATTATTCATAAGCTGTACGGACTGAGGGCGTTGCGAACAGTCGATAATATTTACCCCGTTCCACGCCAGTTCCTGTTCCAGTTCTTTATCTTTTAATTGGTCAGTAATGAGAAAATCCACATCACGGTAATGGCAAACACGCGCGAATGAGGGCCGAAGAAACTTAGAGCTGTCCATTAATAAATGTTTTCGTTCTGCTGCCAGAATGAGCTGTTGTTTTAAATGTGCATTACGTTCATTCCCTTCGCGTAAATAACCGTCATTGCCCAGACTGCTACAGGAAAAAAAGATTTTATTTATTTGAAACTCTTTTAAGGGTTGTTCAGTCACGATGCCGTGAAAATCTTCATAGCGATCGGAATATTCTCCGCCCAGGCAGATCGTGCGAATACTGCTGCGCGCCGCCAGCGTCTGCACAATGCGCAGAGAATTGGTTAATACCGTTAATTCTATATCGGGTAATTGTCGGGCCAGATAAAAACAGGTGGTACTGCTGTCGAGTAATATACAGTCACCCACGCTAATAAATCCCAGTGCCCGTTTGGCAATAGCCATTTTGGCATCAACATGTTCATTAATTCGCTGGCGAAAAGATAATTCATATTCATTAATGCCACGATTATTTATTTGTATAGCCGCATTATATTGTTTAACCGGGACTGCACCGCCATGACTTCGCTGTAATATGCCTTTCTTTTCCAGTTGCGCTAAGTCCCGACGAATCGTTTCCTGCGAAACCTGACACAATGCGGTAAGTTCCGCGACAATGACACGTCCATTACGCATTAATTCATCAATAATTCTCTGCTGGCGTTCAATCGGCAACATGCTGGCCTCCGAGGGTTATAAAGTACTGGAAGGCGCGCGGCAAAAATGTGGCCTGAGCGTGGGTACGCAGGACGCTATTTTCACGGCGCACATAAAGAGATATTTGTTGGGTTTTTATGAAACGGGATGTAATCGTTATTATTAAAAAGTGATGCTGATCACCTTATAAGGGCTTTTTAACCTGAGAAGAATCTGTTGATAACCTTTTATGTTTAATCTTGTGACGACTATATCATGCCTGTTTTTGACCGTTTATGTGTATTTGACCGATTGCGCGGGCGGGAATGTCCGACGAATCCGATTGAGCGACGCGGGGTGAATCAGCATGATAAATATTCTGCAGACTTTATTGCACTTCTCTTGTCATAAAGCGGATGTTTTTTAGACGGTTAGCTGCGCTTGCTGAGCACTTCACAGAATGCGGCCTTCGTGACGTGCGCGATTGCGCTATCATCTTCCACTCAAAGAAGTTGGGGCTGGTTTTTCTTAATGTGGTATGGGATGAAATCGCTGTTTGCGTTGCCTTTTTTTATGGTTGCAGCTGTTCAGGCTGAGCCGGTACAGAAGCTGTTTTCTGACTGGCAATTAACCTGCAATAATGCAGCGCATTGCGTTGCGCGAAGCATACCTGGCGACAAAGGCCTGGTGATGACCCTTTCCCGCCACGCGGGAACGGATGACCAGCCTTTACTGCGCATCGATTACGGCAGCGCCTACAGCGGAGCGCTTCCCGGCCCGGCAATAAAAGATAATCTGTTAGTCGATCAACGCCGACTCCGGCCCGATTTCAAGCACTGGACGGTCGAACCGCACCATCTTGCCACCAGTAATCCCATCGCTATTAATGAGTTCCTTGAACTGACCATGGATGCCAAAAGCCTGCAGCTGACGTTCAATGCCGGACCGCAGATTTCGTTGCGTGGTATGAAGGCGGCGCTGTTATATATGGATGACGTGCAGGGACGGGTTAATGACATCAGTGCCTGGGTCAGGCGCGGAGAACGGAACAGCGTGCCGGCCGCCCCTGCGGTGCCACAGCTGCAGCCCGCCGTAGCTGCGCCTGCGCCACTGACGCGTGAAGAGACCAGTGGCCTTATCGATTACGGCACCTGGCGCGTGAATTCGGACAGCTGTTCGCTCGATCCGCTGCGCCGGGAAGTGAGCGTATCTCCCCTGACCGATAAAAAAGCGCTGCTGCTGGTGAGCTGTGAGATGGGCGCGTACAACGTTATCGATCTGGCCTTTGAAGTGACGCGTGCGCCGCCCTACGTGGCGCGCGGTCTGACCCTGACTCTGCCTTTTACGCCGCCGGGTGACACAGACCGCCAGCTTGAGCTGATTAATGCGGATTATGATGCGGCAACCGGGCAGCTCTATACCTTTGGCAAGGGACGTGGATTGGGCGACTGCGGCACGGCCACCCGTTGGCAGTTTGATGGCGAGCGCTTTGTTTTAGCCGAATACGCGCAGGAGTCGACCTGCGATGCCTGGCACAGCAGTGACGACTGGCCCACGCTCTGGGTGAGCCAGTCAGCCACGGTGGATAGCCGCGGTTAAGGGATCGCCTGCACCATCATCGGTGAGCCGTTCTGATTGCCCACCAGCTCCGCGAGCAGGTTGTTGACGCCGTCGCTCATCGGGGTAAAACGCGTCAGTGGCGAACGGGTGACGACCACGAAAACCCCAACGTTTTGCTGCGGAATCATCGCGATATAGGTGATAAAACCACCGCCACCACCGGTTTTCTGGATAATGCCAGGACGACCGTTTGCCGGGCCCATATAAACCCATCCCATACCCAGCGCGTCGGCTTTGCCCGGCACGTCCATGCCATCGACTTTATGTAGCTGGTCGCGACGGTAGATCAAGGTCTGCAGGCGGTCGATTTGCGGCGTACGATGATTCACCGATGAGTTCAGGAACTGCTGCATCCAGCGCCCCATATCATCAGGTGTCGAATAGACGCCGCCGCTGCCAATCGCTGCCAGTGTGTTGTTACAGGGGCTGGCCCCTTTTTCCGCGACCATCAGACGGGCGCACTGTTCAGGTGACGGCGTAAAGGTGGTGTCTTTCATGCCCAGCGGACGGGTAATCAACTGCTGTAGCAGTGCCGGGTAAGGTTTACCTGCTGCACGTGACAGCGCATCACCGAGCAGATCATAACCAAGGTTGGAATAGGCCGCGTTGGTGCCCGGTGCGGCTTTGAGGTTGGCCTTGTTTAACCAGCTCCAGCGTTCACTCTGCGTGGGCCACACGAACACCGGACGATGCGGTTTGCCGCCGGGCTGTTCACGCGGCAGGCCGCTGGTATGGGTCGACAGGTTAATCAAGCGAATGGGCTGACCGTCAAAACTGGGAACCCGTTTTCCGGGCGGTGCATATTTACTCAGGGGATCGTCAAGACGGATCTCACCGCGCTCGGCCATCTTTACCATCACTTCACTGGTCATCAGCTTGCTGAGTGAGGCGATGCGAATTAATGAATCTTTTTGCGGACGAATATTGCTGCCCGGCCGCGTATCACCAAAACTGGCGAAAACCCGCTGATTACCGTCTATGGCGACCAATGCCATACCGGTGGCACCGCTGGCATAGAAGATGTGCTCGGCATAGCGATCGACAATTTGCGATGCCAGCAACGGATCGGGCGCAACCTGCGCCATGCTTTTAAGGGGAAGCAAAGAAACCATTAAGGCCAGTAAATAAGGAGTGCGCATTTTCAACGGGGACGGCTTCGCTATAGAAATCGGGAGAAAGCCTATAGTAATGCGTTTGCGAATGACGGGAAGAGGGAAGGGCAGTTTTTTTTGTTTCGGATTACAGCACGCTGCCGGGCTGATAGCGCATCCTGGCCCAATGTGGCGGTCACCTGTCGGACAGGTTTCCCTTGTGCCGTGATGCCTGGGCCGCTTAGCGCCGACAGCGTCAATCCCGGGATAACATCATGCGCGTTTATACATTCGTCTGGGATGCCCTACCTTGCCATACAGCATTTCCACCGTCAGAAACCCTGTTTCAACGCAGTGCTCCAGATAGCGGCGGGCGGTCGTCTTACTCACTCCGGTCTCGGCCATCACATCATCCACCGAAAAAAGGCGCGTCGTGGCCGCCGCAAAAAGCGTTTGTACCCGTGCTAAGGTATTTTCTTCAATGCCTTTGCTGCCGTTGTCGTGCGGATAGTTTTTTGCCTGTAACTGATACAGCACGTCCACATTCTTCTGATCGACGATTTTCCATGTGCGTTGCTGTTCCGCAAAGGCGATAAAATTGGCAAGCGAACGGTTAAGCCGCTTCCATGAGACTGGTTTAAGGACGTAATCAAAGGCCCCATTACGAATGGCCTGGCTACAGGTATCCATATCGCTGGCGGCCGTAATAAAAATAATGGAACAGTTAGCGTTTGCCAGGAGAGGATCGCCAATCAGCGTGATGCCTTTGCCATCCGGCAGATAATTGTCCAGCAGCACAAGCTGCGGCAATCTTGTTTCAAGCTGCTGCTTCGCCTCAGACAGTGAGTGCGCTATTCCGACCAGCCGCAGCTGAGGATGGTTGTTAATCAGTTCTGCATGAAGTTGAGCCAGTTCGTGCTCATCCTCAACGATCAGGACATCAATAGGATCATGTTGCATTGCTGACCTTCTCCGTTTCCGTGGTGGGATACTGATTTATTTCCACACAGGGAATAAACAGCGAGAAAATAGCACCGCGCGGCAGGTTATCGCTCACCTCAATCGTTCCGCCGGTGCGGGCAATATAGCTTTCGATTAAATACAGCCCGATGCCGTGATCGCCTCGGGTTTTGGTCGTCACCCCGCGTTCGAACATATGCTCACGGATTTCAGGGCGGATGCCCACACCGCGATCGGCGACTTCAATGATCAGTTCACGTGCGTTGAGCTTAATCAGCACTTCGACAGGATCGTGTGGCAGTGGCGCGCGTTGGGTGGCTTCAATGGCATTGTCCAGAAGATTGCCAATTACCGAGATCAGTTCAGCATCCGTGAGCGGAAGAAAGGGGCGATCCATCAGACATGCGGGATCAAAGTGGATATCTACGCCTTTCTCGCGGGCACGTACCGCTTTGCCCAGCAGCAAACCGCAGAGCAGGGGCGACTGGAAGCGGGTGGAGACAAAGTCCAGCAGCTCCTGTTCGTGCTCTGACTGTGCCTCAATATAATCGATTGCCTCTTCAAAGCGGCCCATGTGCAACAGGCCAGAAAGGGTATTCATGCGGTTAAGCTGTTCATGACGCATAATGCGCAGATTATCGACGTAACGTTTTACCTGGCTGAGTTGGGCGCTGAGTGAGTCGATATCATTGAGGTCGCGAAAGGATATCACCCATCCCATCAGGGACGATTCCAGTATAATACGGACCCGGCTGGCGATAACGGTCAGCGAATTGAAGCGGCTAATCTCATCATGGGTATCTTTTTCCAGCATGACCGGCTGCGACAAAAATGGAACGGGTGAGATCACCTGGCTGACAGATTGCCCGCGCAGTTGTTCGGCGGACTGCGCCAGTCCAAGCAGTTTTCGCGCCGCCTGGTTGATCACTTCGATTCGCAGATGTTCATCGATGACGATAACCCCTTCATAGATGGACTCCATCATCGCTTTTTGCTGACGCACCATCAGGCCAATCTCACGCGGTTCCAGCGAGCAAATCTGCTTTTTAATATTGCAGGTAAAAAACCAGGAGAAGACGAACAGGGCAATAAGCAGCAGGGCAGCCACGATCAGAATATTGACCATATTGCTGAAGGTAATCGCCTCAAGATAGCGGGTGAGATAACCCACGGAGACAATGCCAATGACCTGGCCTTGAGCGTTAACAATCGGTGCTTTGCTTCGCAGCGAAATCCCCAGACCGCCAGTCCGGATGGTGGTGATACTTTGGCCCGAGAGAACCGCAGCGTTGTCCCCGCCGACTAACGGCTTGCCGACTTTATCTTCACTCACGGAATGAAAAAGATGCAGGCCCTGGTGGTCACCAATAACGATAAAACTGGCATCGCTCTTGCTGGCAATCGTCTGCATCAATGACTGGATGGCCTGAATGTTGTGGTCCGCTATCTCTTTTTTAAGGTCAGGTATCTGCGCAATCTCCTCGGCCTGAACTTTGGCACGCATGCTCATTGCCTGGTAGATCTGTTGGTTGATGCTGACGTAATAATAACTACCCAGTAGCACGAACAGGGCAGACGTAAAAACAACGAGCGAAAGAAACAGCTTCGTTTGAAATGACAATTTCATGACGATTACACGTGCTTTGAATTAATAACATTACTGTATCATCTTTTTAACAATATGGGCCAACCCAGTATAACCCCATGATAAGCAGCATAAAAAAAACGCTGACTGTTTTTTTGACCGCGTTGCCGCCCCTTAACGTGGAAAAGCAGACGGAACCGCAATAAAAACCATAAAAACCACGGCGCGAATCAGGACGACGATCACTCAATTTAAAAAAGACCATTAAAACTTTATGCCAGACACCTTCCCCTTCACGTAATTCATCCTCTTTTAACGGCATCCTGAAAAAAATAATGATGCAAAGAGGATAATGATGAGCACACCTGATGATTCTTTCTTGTCTGAGAAACTGTCCAGTACATCGCGCCGTAAGACCCTGAAAGATCAGTGGTGGCATATTATGGATAACTGGAAAGTCGGGATTATTCCTCTGCCGCTCTTCGTACTGGCGGGCTTGCTTATCGCGGTAGACTGCCTGAGTGGGACGCTGAAAAGCGATATCGTGGTCATGGTCGCCACGCTGGCTTTTTTTGGTTTTGCCTGTGGGGAGTTTGGTAAACGTCTGCCCGTGGTCGGCAGGCTGGGGGCCGCCGCGATTTGTGCCACCTTTATCCCTTCTGCGTTGGTTTACTACGGTTTGCTTCCCGACATCGTGGTGACGTCCACGACGCAATTCTATAAATCGACCAATATTCTTTATCTCTACATCTGCTGCATTATCGTCGGCAGCATTATGAGCATGAACCGCACGGTGCTTATCCAGGGCTTTCTGCGCATCTTTTTCCCCATGTTGTGCGGAGAAGTGGTGGGCATGATTGTTGGCATGGGCGTCGGGCTGGCGCTGGGGTTGGAACCTTTCCAGATCTTCTTTTTTATTATTCTGCCGATTATGGCGGGTGGTGTCGGTGAAGGCGCGATTCCGCTCTCCATTGGCTATGCGGCCTTACTGCATATGGATCAGGGCGTCGCGCTGGGCCGTATTCTGCCCATGGTCATGTTGGGTGGCGTAACCGCCATTATTATCTCGGGCTGCCTGAACCAACTGGGGAAACGTTATCCGCACTTGACGGGAGAAGGCCAGTTGATGCCGAACATCGCCAATGTTGAACCTGAGCCGCTGCAATCCGTTTTTTCGGGGAAAGTTGACGTCACCGCGATTGCTTCCGGAGCGCTGCTTGCGGTGTTGCTGTATATGGTGGGCATGTTGGGTCAGAAATTTACCGGTCTGCCTGCGCCGGTTGGGATGCTGTTTCTGGCTGTGCTGGTGAAGCTGATCAATGGCGTTTCTCCCCGTATTCTGGTGGGTTCTCAGGTCGTTTACCGGTTCTTTCGCACTGCTGTCACCTATCCGGTGCTGTTCGCCGTCGGTGTCGCCATTACGCCCTGGCATATTCTGGTCACCGCGTTTACGCTCACCAACCTGCTGGTGATTATCAGCACGGTCAGCGCGCTGGTCGCCACGGGCTTTTTCGTCGGGAAAAAGATTGGTATGCATCCGATTGATGTCGCGATTGTCTCCTGCTGCCAGAGTGGTCAGGGCGGCACCGGCGATGTGGCCATTCTGACGGCCGGTAATCGCATGGGCCTGATGCCGTTTGCCCAGATTGCCACGCGCATCGGCGGGGCCATTAACGTTTCGCTTTCGTTGTTATTACTGAGCCATTTTTTGAAATAAACCTGTTCCATGAATAACGCCAGGTCAGGCTGCGTAAACGGCAGTCTGACCTGGCGTCCTGATAAAAGCGTTGGCCTGGCTGATATTCACAGAGGGAAACAGGATTCAATCATGGTAAACCCGCTTCATCGCTCGGCAATAGCGAGTGGCACAACCCGCGCCACTTAACGTCATCGCATCCCATACGCGCGTTTTCCTCTTCTGTTCCGCTGGGGTTCCCACTGAAGGGAGCGTAAAGCAGGGCGGCAACGGCATCATGCACATCGGCTGTCGAGCAGGAAAATACGTGAGATAACGCGCGGGATACCATGCTCACTGGGTATCTGCGCCTGTTCAGGATGGATAACGAAGACCAGGCGGGAGGCGATCTGCGACAGGAAGCGGATTTCAGAAAGCCGCGCGCCAGCACAGGGCTGGCGCGCAGTGGTACGCTGAACGAGCGACCTTGCCGGATAGCGGCAGGACGCTCAGGCGGGTAGGGATTACGCCGGTTTCAGCAGGGCTTCAGCATGGCTGACGATGTTTTCCACCGTAAAGCCAAATTCAGCAAAGAGTTTTTCCGCCGGAGCCGACTCACCGAAGGTGGTCATGCCCACGATGGCACCGTCCAGTCCGACATACTTATACCAGTAGTCTGCGATGCCCGCTTCTACCGCGACGCGCGCTTTCACGGTGGAAGGCAGTACCGACTCACGGTAAGCCGCATCCTGCGCGTCAAACAGGTCGGTGGATGGCAGTGAAACCACCCGGACCTTATGACCGCCGGTCGTCAGCTTCGCCGCCGCACCCAGGGTAATTTCCATTTCGGACCCGGTGGCAATCAGGATGATGTCTGGCGTGCCATCGCAATCCTTCAGCACATAACCCCCGCGCTTGATGTTAGCCACCTGCTCTGGAGTACGCTCAGGCTGTGCCAGGTTCTGACGCGACAGGATCAGCGCAGTCGGGCCATGATGACGTTCAATCGCCGCCTGCCAGGCCACGGCTGTTTCTACCTGGTCACAGGGACGCCATACGCTCATGTTTGGCGTCACGCGCAGGCTGGCAATTTGCTCAACCGGCTGGTGGGTCGGACCGTCTTCGCCCAGACCAATGGAATCGTGGGTATACACCATAATCTGGCGAGCCTTCATGAGTGCCGCCATACGGACCGCGTTACGGGCGTACTCAACGAACATCAGGAAGGTTGCGGTATAAGGCACAAAGCCGCCGTGATGGGCAATCCCGTTACCGATCGCCGTCATGCCGAATTCGCGGACACCATAATGGATATAGTTCCCGGCCGGATCGTCTTTAATGGATTTTGAGCCTGACCAGATGGTGAGGTTACTCGG
The DNA here is from genome assembly GCF_002307475.1 of Pantoea allii. GTDB lineage: Bacteria > Pseudomonadota > Gammaproteobacteria > Enterobacterales > Enterobacteriaceae > Pantoea > Pantoea allii. The sequence goes on from NZ_NTMH01000054.1 coordinate 176,377, forward strand.
CGCAAGGTCGGCGGAACCGCCCAGAAACTCGGGCAGCAGTTTGCCATAAGCCTCCAGTGCGTTCTGCGAGGCTTTACGGCTGGCAATCTTTTGCGGATTCGCCTGCAGCTCGGCAACAAACTTCGCGGTTTCCGCTTCCCAGTTTGCCGGCATTCCACCGTTCATGCGGCGCTCGTATTCTGCGGCCAGCTCTGGATAAGCCTGCTTATAGGCAGCCAGTTTGTTGTTCCAGGCTTTTTCGCGCTCAGCGCCTGCCTGTTTGGCATCCCACTGCTGGTAAATCTCTTTGGGGATCTCAAACGCCGGATAGTTCCAGCCCAGTTGCTTACGGGTCAGCGCCACTTCTTCTTCGCCTAACGCAGCGCCGTGGGCTTCTTCTTTACCGGCTTTATTCGGTGAGCCGAAGCCAATGACCGTACGGCAGATGATCAGTGACGGTTTATCGGTGACGCTCTGCGCTTCCTGGATGGCCGCTTTCACGGCATCGGCGTCATGGCCGTCAATCTCACCCACCACATGCCAGTTATAGGCTTCGAAGCGTTTGTGCGTATCGTCAGTAAACCAGCCTTCGGTTTCGCCATCGATAGAAATACCGTTGTGATCGTAGAAGCCAATCAGTTTACCCAGACCTAACGTACCGGCCAGCGAGCAGACTTCATGGGAAATACCTTCCATCAGGCAGCCGTCGCCCATGAACACATAGGTAAAGTGGTCGACGATATCGTGATTAGGACGGTTAAACTGGGCCGCCAGCGTACGTTCAGCAATCGCCAGACCAACGGCATTCGCCAGGCCCTGGCCCAGTGGGCCGGTGGTGGTTTCAACGCCCGGCGTGTAGCCAATTTCCGGGTGCCCCGGCGTTTTGGAATGCAGCTGGCGGAAGTTTTTCAGTTCTTCGATAGGCAGATCGTAACCGCTCAGGTGCAACAGGCTGTAAAGCAGCATGGAGCCGTGGCCGTTCGAAAGGATAAAGCGGTCGCGATCCAGCCAGGCGGGATTAGTTGGATTGTGCTGGAGGAAATCACGCCATAATACTTCGGCGATATCTGCCATCCCCATTGGCGCACCAGGGTGACCAGATTTTGCTTTTTGTACCGCATCCATACTTAATGCGCGAATGGCATTAGCCAACTCTCTGCGTGAGGACATAAAGGGTCTCCCTTGTTAAGCATCAGGGCGGGAGTGCTCCCGCCCGGTAAAAGAGGGGAAAACTAGAGGCGTGCCGCCAGCACATCTTCGAGTTTTTGCTGGTCAACGGCGAACTGACGGATACCGTCTGCCAGTTTTTCTACCGCCATGGGGTCCTGATTATGCTCCCAACGGAATTCAGCTTCAGACAGCGGCGACGGCTGATGGAAACACTCGGTTGACGGCTCCAGCTTACGTTCAATTGGCTCATCACTGTTTTGCAGCTCTTCCAGCAGATTCGGTGAAAGCGTCAGGCGGTCACAACCGGCCAGCGCAAGTACCTGTTCAACTTTACGGAAGCTGGCACCCATGATGATGGTGTCATAACGGTGCTTCTTGTAGTAATCATAAATACGGCGCACGGATTTCACGCCAGGATCTTCATCAGCGCTGTACGGGTCCATCGGTTTGCGTGAGTTGTACCAGTCATAGATACGACCGACAAACGGTGAAATCAGGTAAACACCGGCTTCGGCGCAGGCGCGCGCCTGCGCAAACGAGAACAGCAACGTCAGGTTGCACTGGATACCATTTTTTTCCAGTTCTTCCGCTGCCTTGATGCCTTCCCACGTTGACGCCAGTTTGATCAGAATACGTGAGCGGTCAATGCCGTGCTCTTCATACATGCGAACCAGCTTTTCAGCTTTCGTGACGCACATGCCACGATCGAAGGAGAGGCGCGCATCCACTTCGGTCGAAACACGGCCCGGTATGCTTTTCAGAATTTCCATACCGAGGTTAATAGCCACTTTGTCGCTGGCGTTGATGATCTGCGTCTCTTTGCTGCCGCCCTGTTTTTTCGCATAGTCGATGGCGTCATCAATCAGATGTTTGTAAGGCTGGAGAGCAGATGCTTTCAGAATAAGCGAGGGATTGGTGGTCGCATCTTGTGGGTGATAATTTCGAATCGATTCAATATCGCCACTGTCAGCCACCACGGTGGTGAACTGTTTAAGGGCTTCAAGCTGGTTCATTTCTACACTCCTTGAAAATACATTGTAACGAAAGGGAACACCTCTGGCCTCGTGCCCTAATCCGTGCAGACATTACGGGTCGCAGTAACGCCGACTCACCACATTGCAACAGACGGGGTGCAGTGAAAATGCGTTTTCTCTGAATGTTGTGCGATGAGGGTAGCGCGTCACCACCCGAGAGAGCATTTCTGCGGATAACGACTGCCCGGCTATTAAGAATAGCAGCCATGACAAATGACGCAGGCCAGACTGTAACAATCTGTGCCCTAAGAAATGAGGTTCTTTGAAGCGCCTCACCGCTTTGTGGTGGTCTGCTTTCTATACTGGGCGCTCACTCACCTGGCGAAGAAGGACGTCAAATGGATGACCAACTGAAGCAAAGTGCGCTTGATTTTCACCAGTATCCCACTCCCGGCAAGATTCAGGTGTCGCCGACCAAGCCGCTGGCGACGCAGCGCGATCTGGCCCTGGCCTATTCACCCGGCGTCGCCGCACCCTGTTTAGAAATTGCCGCCGATCCGCTGGCCGCCCATAAATACACCGCGCGCGGCAATCTGGTGGCGGTCATTTCTAACGGCACGGCGGTGCTGGGCCTGGGGAACATCGGGGCGCTGGCCGGTAAACCGGTGATGGAAGGCAAAGGTGTATTATTCAAGAAGTTTGCCGGCATTGACGTCTTTGATATTGAGGTCGATGAGCATGACCCGGACAAGCTGATTGAGATTATCGCGGCGCTGGAGCCGACCTTTGGCGGCATCAATCTTGAAGATATTAAAGCGCCGGAATGTTTTTACATTGAGCAGCAGCTGCGGCAACGGATGAAAATCCCCGTGTTTCACGACGATCAGCACGGTACGGCGATTATCTGTACGGCAGCGGTGTTAAACGGGCTGCGCATTATCAAAAAGGCGATCTCAGACGTGCGGCTGGTGGTGTCCGGCGCGGGCGCATCGGCGATTGCCTGTATGAACCTGCTGGTCGCCTTGGGCTTACAGAAACACAATATTCAGGTGTGCGATTCCAAAGGCCTGATTTATCGCGGGCGCGAACCCAATATGGCCGAAACCAAGGCCGACTATGCGGTTGAGGATCAGGGCAAACGCACGCTGGCGGAGGTGATTGAGGGCGCGGACATTTTCCTTGGCTGTTCCGGCCCGGACGTGCTCACGCCTGAGATGGTGAAAACCATGGCAAAGGACCCCCTGATTCTGGCGCTGGCGAATCCGCAGCCAGAAATCCTGCCGCCGTTAGCCAAAGCCGTGCGGCCTGATGCGATTATCTGTACCGGCCGTTCTGACTTTCCTAATCAGGTGAATAACGTCCTGTGCTTTCCGTTTATCTTCCGCGGTGCGCTGGATGTTGGCGCGACTGCCATCAATGAAGCGATGAAGCTGGCCGCGGTTCACGCTATCGCCGATCTGGCGCAGGCAGAACAGAGCGATGTGGTGGCATCGGCCTATAGCGATCAGGACCTGAGTTTTGGGCCGGACTATCTGATTCCTAAACCCTTCGATCCCCGTTTAATCGTGCAGATTGCTCCCGCCGTGGCGAAAGCGGCGATGGATTCCGGCGTGGCAACCCGGCCGATTAGCGACTTTGACGCCTACCGCGAACAGCTCACGGAATTTGTTTATAAAACCAATCTGTTTATGAAGCCGATTTTCTCTCAGGCCCGTAAAGCGCCGAAACGCGTGGTACTGGCCGAAGGGGAAGAGGTGCGGGTGCTGCATGCGACGCAGGAACTCGTGTCGCTGGGGCTGGCAAAACCCATTCTGATAGGCCGCCCGAACGTGATTGCCATGCGGCTGGAGAAGCAGGGGCTGAAAATCGAAGCCGGGAAGGATTTTGAAATCGTCAATAATGAATCCGATCCGCGTTTCAAAGCATACTGGAATGAGTATTACCAGATGATGAAGCGGCGCGGCGTAACGCCTGAGCAGGCGCAGCGCGCGGTGATCGGTAATCCGACGCTGATTGGTGCCATCATGGTCTATCGCGGTGAAGCGGACGCGCTCATCTGCGGCACCATTGGGGATTACAACGAGCACTACGAGATTGTGGAAAAAGTGCTGGGCCTGCGTTCCGATGTGAAAGTCGCGGGAGCCATGAACGCGTTGCTGCTGCCAAACGGCAACACCTTTATTGCTGACACCTATGTGAATGAAGATCCCACGCCCGAGCAGCTCGCAGACATTACCCTCATGGCGGCCGAAACCGTGCGGCGATTTGGGATTGAACCGCGCGTGGCGCTGTTGTCGCACTCCAGCTTTGGCACCTCAAATGCACCCGGCGCACGTAAAATGCGTGACGTACTGGCGCTGGTGCAGCAGCGGGCACCTGAGCTGGAAATTGACGGCGAAATGCACGGTGATGCGGCGCTGGTGGAAAGTATTCGTCGGGAAATCATGCCCGACAGCCCGCTAAAAGGCAGTGCCAACCTGTTGATCATGCCCAATGTGGAGGCAGCGCGAATCAGCTACAACCTGCTGCGCGTCTCCAGTTCTGAAGGCGTAACGGTGGGGCCGGTGCTGATGGGAATGACGAAGCCCGTGCACGTCCTTACCCGTATCGCCTCCGTGCGGCGCATCGTTAATATGGTGGCGCTGGCCGTGGTGGAAGCGCAAACCCAGCCACTGTAATGAAACGGGGCCGAATTCAACGATGCGGCCCCGTGTTAACCTTCGCCCCGCAGAGGGCTGGTTTGCCTGCCTGTCATGCGGGGCAGGCGGACAGACTTCACGTCGGCAGGTTAAGCCAGTTCTTTACCGGCAGAAAATCACGGTAGAGCGCCGCTTCCGGCGAGTCTGGCTCAGGATGATAGTTATATTCCCAGCGTACCAGCGGCGGCAGGGACATCAGGATAGACTCCGTTCTGCCCCCGGTTTGCAGACCAAACAGCGTGCCACGGTCCCACACCAGATTAAACTCCACATAGCGACCACGGCGATAGAGCTGAAACTGACGTTCCCGCTCGCCAAAAGGCACGTGTTTGCGGCGCGCGACGATTGGCTGATAAGCGTCCAGGAAGCCCCGGCCCACCGCCTGAATCAATGCAAAGCTGTTTTCAAAGCCGGGCTGGTGGATATCATCAAAGAACAACCCACCGATGCCGCGCTGCTCGTCGCGGTGTTTCAGATAGAAATAGTCATCGCACCACTTTTTAAAGCGCGGATAGACATCTTCGCCAAAGGGCTGACAAATATCGAATGCCGTCTGGTGCCAGTGCAGTGCATCCTCTTCGAAACCGTAAAACGGTGTCATATCGAAGCCACCGCCAAACCACCAAATAGGTTCAGCGCCAGGTTTTTCGGCAATAAAGAAACGCACGTTGGCATGACTGGTCGGCACATACGGATTATGAGGATGAATGACCAGCGAAACGCCCATGGCTTCAAAACTGCATCCGGCCAGTTCAGGGCGATGCGCGGTAGCGGACGCGGGCATCTGGTCGCCATGAACGTGCGAAAAGTTGACGCCGGCCTGTTCAAAGACCGCGCCATCACGCAGCACGCGGCTTCGTCCGCCGCCGCCGCCGGGGCGCTGCCAGCTGTCTTCAATGAACTGTGCACCGCCGTCTTCGGCGGTCAGCTTGCTACAAATCTCATCCTGCAGATCCAACAGGAACGTTTTTACACGGGAGATATCAGGCATGTGATGGGCTTCTCTTGGTAAAAATTGGACGTGATTATAGCTTATTCATTACGACATTCGGCGATCGTACTCATCAAAGTAATTGATTATTCCGGTGGCGATAGCCGATGCAATTTTTTGACGGAATGCGCTGGTGCCCAGTAACTGCTCTTCCCGCGGGTTAGTGATAAACGAGGTTTCCACCAGCACTGAGGGAATCGACGGGGATTTTAATACGGCAAAAGCGGCCTGTTCCGTGTGCTGACTGTGAAGGTGATGCACGGGACGGATCTGATCCAGCACGTGTTTGCCCAGCGTCAGGCTGTTTTTGATGGTGTCCGTTTGCACCAAGTCAAACAGGATCTGCTGCAGATAGTGATCCTGCGCTTCCACCTTTGCGCCACCGACCTTGTCGGCATCGTTCTCTCTGTTTGACAGATAGCGCGCCATGCTACTGCTGGCACCGCGGTTGGACAGGGCGAAAACCGAGGCCCCGTTGGCATCCGGGCTGGTATAGCCATCGGCATGGATGGACATAAACAGATTCGCGCCATGCTGATGGGCAATTTCCACGCGCTGATAAAGGGGAATAAAGTGATCGCTGTCGCGCGTCAGGCGCACCTCAATGCGCGGATGTGACTGTAGCTCACGGCGGACGTTGTTGGCGATTTCTAAGACAATATGCTTCTCTTCCGCGCCTTCTTCGCCCACCGCACCCGAATCAATCCCGCCGTGGCCAGGGTCGATCATGACGATGCGTTTACCGTTACTGGCTGGCGGTTTTGGCGAGGTGTGACGGGAAGAGAGAGAAGCCTGCTGTTCTTTTGCCTGTACGGCGCGCGGAGACAACACGGCCAGTGCAAGTCCTGACAGCAGAAGCTGGCGGCGGTGAATTAAACGTTTAAGCAAATGCATGTGCAGGTCCATAAGCAACAATTATGCAAAGTGTTATAGCGTAACGTTAGCGCCACGGCGATCTTTCAACCATTTCAGGTTATTACTTTGTATTTCAGCTCACTAACAGCCAAATCCCTTTTTTTTAACGTTGCCCCCGGTAGGGAGGGTTGCGCCAGCCGAAGAAAGCGTGATAATCAGCAAATTGTGGTGAATAGCAGGTAAAGAAGATGGAAATCCGCACCTTCCGCCAGGAAGACTTTGAAGAAGTAATCACGCTCTGGGAACGCTGCGATTTGTTACGGCCCTGGAACGATCCCGAGCTGGATATCGAACGCAAAATGCATCACGACGCCGATCTTTTCCTGGTGGCAGAAGTGGGCGGTGAAGTCGTCGGCACGGTGATGGGTGGCTACGACGGACATCGCGGCGCGGCCTATTACCTTGCTGTGCATCCTGATTATCAGGGACGCGGTTTTGCCAATGCCTTGATGAACCGCCTTGAGAAAAAACTGATCGCGCGCGGCTGTCCAAAAATCCATTTGATGGTGCGTGAAGAGAACGATCAGGTGGTCGCATTCTATGAAAAGCTCGACTACGAAACGGTCGATGTGGTGTTACTGGGCAAACGTTTAATCGAAGATCGTGAATATTAATTCTGTCTGGCCACCGGAAGAGTACGATGATAAAGGCCAGTTGCGCCTGCCGTTTCTTTTCTGGCTGATTCTGCTGCTACAGTCACGGACCTGGTTGCTGTTGATTATGGCCGGTGCGTCACGCCAGCAGGGGAACGATCTTCTGGCGCTCTTTTATCCTGACCGCCAGGCCTTTTGGTCAGGCCTGGCGCTGGGCTTACCGGCGCTGTTTGGCCTGCTGTTGACCGGCTACCGTTCGCGTCTGCCAAAACTGTGGCGCAGCTGGCGCCAGGTCTTAATGCTCGCTATGGCGATTAATCTGCTCTGGCAAGGCGCTCAACTGTATCTGGCTGATTTTCTCAGCTCGCCGCTCCCCTTGTTGTTGACGCTGTTCGATCTGCTGGCGCTGCTGTGGTTATTCAGCAGCATCCGGCTTCGCGCCTGCTTTGTACCGCAACAGTATCCCGAATAAACTTTTTGCCGCTTTGCGACTCCAATCAGTTCTGCCTTATTGTCCTTTATTGTTCTTATATTCACAGGAGTTTTCATGAAAGCTGTTCGTTACACGTTACTGACTGCGGCCATACTGGTCAGTGGGTGTGCCAGTTCCTCCGGTACTGATGCTAACAGCAGCCAGCAGGTAAGCTGGTGGAATCCACTGAGCTACCACTGGTCATCGGCGCTGCCCTGGAACTGGTTTGGGTCCTCGCTGACAGCCACAGAGCAGGGCGTGGGTGGCATTAATGGCTCCACCGCCATGACCGAAGCCGCCATAAAAGAGGGGCTGAAAGGCAAGTACGATCTGCGCCAGGGCATGCGCGGTCATAATGGTCAGGTGGTGTCGTTCTGGCAGGCCATGGATGACGGCAAAGTAATGCTGGTGGTTTATGGCCAGTCGCAGGTTGACCGCATTGAAGTGCTGGACAGCCACATTGCCAGCGCCGATGGCAGCAAAATCGGTGACGCGTTCAGCGCCAGATTCGACAAAGCCTTCAATAACTGTGTGCTGGCGAGCGGGCTGGACAACCGTGACGTGGAGTGCCGCGCGCCCAACAGTCAGCATCTTCGCTATGTCTACAGCGGAACCTGGCATGGGCCAGAGGGATTGATGCCGTCGGATGACACACTCAAGAGCTGGAAGCTCAGCAAAATTGTCTGGCAGCGCTAAGGCCTTTTCATACCGCTAAACCGCAGGGCAGACCCTCAGCCCTGCGCGTCCAATGCCACTTTCCCGCTATCTTCTGCCACCGCCTTATGCCTTTTTCGACTTTGAAATCAGCAAACGATATATAAAACCGTTACGGGTTTACGCTGAGTTATAAATAAACTGCTGTATCGGCAGATGAGATCTGCATCAAATTTCTTCAGGGTGAACCATGACCTTACCAGCGATGAAAAAAATCGTGAGCGGACTCGCACTGTCGCTGAGCCTGGCCGGTGCCGCAAACGCGACCGAGCTGCTAAACAGCTCTTACGATGTTGCACGTGAATTATTCGTCGCCCTGAATGCGCCTTTTGTCAGTCAATGGGATGCCAGCCATCCTGACGACAAGCTGACCATTAAGATGTCCCATGCCGGGTCATCTAAACAGGCGCTGGCGATCCTGCAAGGTCTGCGTGCCGATGTCGTGACCTATAACCAGGTCACGGATGTGCAGGTGTTACACGATAAAGGCAAGCTGATTCCGGCCGACTGGCAAACGCGTCTGCCGAATAGCAGTTCACCCTTTTATTCCACCATGGCGTTCCTGGTGCGCAAGGGAAACCCAAAGCAGATTCACGACTGGTCCGATTTAACCCGTGACGATGTGAAGCTGATTTTTCCTAATCCCAAAACCTCCGGTAACGGGCGCTATACCTATCTTGCGGCCTGGGGCGCTGCCAGCCAGGCTGACGGGGGCGATCAGGCCAAAACCCGCGCGTTTATGACGAAGTTTTTAAAGAATGTTGAAGTGTTCGATACCGGTGGCCGCGGTGCCACAACCACCTTTGCCGAACGCGGCCTGGGAGATGTGCTGATCAGTTTTGAGTCAGAAGTGAATAACATCCGCAACCAATACGGCAAAGATGACTATGAAGTCGTGGTGCCAAAAACCGATATCCTGGCGGAGTTTCCGGTCGCCTGGGTTGATAAAAATGTCGCGCAGAATAAAACGGGCGATGCGGCAAAAGCGTATTTGACCTGGCTGTATTCCCCCGAGGCGCAGAAAATCATCACGGATTTCTATTACCGCGTGAACAATCCGCAGTTAATGGCGCAGCAAAAAGCCCGTTTCCCTGCCACCAACCTGTTTCGGGTGGAAGAGGCGTTTGGCGGCTGGGATAACGTTATGAAAACCCATTTCGCCAGCGGCGGCGAGCTGGATAAATTGTTAGCGGCGGGGCGGTAATCATGTTTGCAGCCAGCCAAAAACGCGTTCTGCCCGGTTTCGGTCTGAGCCTCGGCACCAGCCTGCTGTTTACCTGCCTGGTGCTGCTGCTGCCCATCAGCGCACTGATTATGCAGCTGTCGCAGATGACGCTGCAGCAATACTGGGACGTGGTCACCAATCCTCAACTGATCGCAGCCTACAAAGTGACGTTACTGTCGGCCGGTGTGGCCTCATTGTTTAATGCCGTATTCGGCATGTTAATGGCATGGATTTTAACGCGCTATCGCTTCCCGGGCCGCACGTTGCTTGACGGGCTGATGGATTTGCCGTTTGCGCTGCCCACCGCCGTGGCGGGTTTGACGCTGGCCGGTCTGTTTTCCGTTAACGGCTGGTACGGACAGTGGTTTGCCCATTTCGATATCAAGATTTCCTATACCTGGATCGGTATCGCGCTGGCGATGGCGTTCACCAGTATTCCCTTTGTGGTGCGAACCGTGCAGCCGGTGCTGGAAGAGTTAGGTCCCGAATACGAGGAAGCCGCTCAGACACTGGGCGCAACGCCCTGGCAGAGCTTTCGCCGGGTCGTGTTGCCCGAAGTCGCGCCAGCCCTTCTGGCGGGCACTGCGCTCTCGTTTACCCGCAGCCTGGGTGAGTTTGGTGCGGTGATCTTTATCGCGGGCAACATCGCCTGGAAAACCGAAGTGACCTCGCTGATGATTTTTGTCCGCCTGCAGGAATTTGACTACCCGGCAGCCAGCGCCATCGCCTCGGTGATTCTGACGGCATCGCTGCTGTTACTGTTCGCGATTAATACATTACAAAGCCGATTTGGTCGTCGTCTGGGAGGCCACTAATGGCAGAGATTTCGCAACTCAACGCGGCCGATCGCCAGCCGGTTAACTGGAGTAAGTGGCTGCTTATTGGTATTGGCGCACTGATATCGCTGCTTCTGCTGGTGGTGCCGATGGTCTCCATCTTCTGGGAAGCGTTGTACAAAGGGCTGGGCGTGACGTTTAGCAACCTGACCGACAGCGATATGCTGCATGCCATATGGCTGACGGTGCTGGTCGCGTTGATTACCGTGCCGGTGAATTTAGTGTTCGGCACGCTGCTGGCCTGGCTGGTGACACGCTTTACCTTTCCCGGTCGCCAGCTGCTTTTAACGCTGTTCGACATTCCGTTTGCCGTATCGCCTGTCGTGGCGGGCCTGATGTATCTCCTGTTCTGGGGCATCAATGGCCCGGCGGGCGGCTGGCTGGATGCCCATAATATTCAGGTGATGTTCTCCTGGCCTGGCATGGTGCTGGTCACCGTCTTCGTTACCTGTCCGTTTGTGGTGCGCGAACTGGTGCCGGTGATGCTGAGTCAGGGCAGTCATGAGGACGAAGCCGCCGTGCTGTTAGGTGCCTCGGGCTGGCAGATGTTCCGTCGCGTTACGCTGCCCAACATTCGCTGGGCCATGCTGTATGGCGTTGTGCTGACAAACGCCCGCGCCATTGGTGAATTCGGCGCGGTATCGGTGGTATCCGGTTCTATTCGCGGTGAAACCTATACCTTACCGCTTCAGGTTGAATTACTGCATCAGGATTACAATACGGTAGGCGCCTTTACTGCTGCGGCCTTACTGACCGTGATGGCAATCGTGACGCTGTTTCTGAAAAGCATTGTGCAATGGCGTTTAGAGCAACAGCATAAACGCCTGCAACTGGAGGACAATCATGAGCATTGAGATTAACCAGATCAACAAATCCTTTGGTCGCACAGCGGTGCTGAACGATATCTCACTGGATATTCCTTCTGGCCAGATGGTGGCATTACTGGGGCCGTCCGGTTCCGGTAAAACAACGCTGCTGCGTATTATCGCCGGGCTGGAGCATCAGAACAGCGGTCAGATCCGTTTTCATGACCACGATGTCAGCCGTCTGCATGCGCGCGAGCGTCAGGTAGGCTTTGTCTTCCAGCACTATGCGCTGTTCCGCCATATGACGGTATTCGACAACATTGCCTTTGGTCTGACGGTGTTGCCGCGCCGTGAGCGTCCGTCCAGTGCGGAGATCAGGCAGCGCGTCACGCGCCTGCTGGAGATGGTGCAACTGTCCCATCTGGCAAACCGTTTTCCGGCCCAGCTTTCTGGCGGGCAGAAACAGCGCGTCGCGTTGGCAAGGGCGCTGGCGGTAGAACCGCAAATCCTGCTGCTGGATGAGCCGTTTGGCGCGCTGGATGCGCAGGTGCGCAAAGAGTTGCGTCGCTGGTTACGCCAACTGCATGAAGAATTGAAGTTTACCAGCGTCTTTGTGACGCACGATCAGGAAGAGGCGATGGAAGTGGCCGATCGCGTGGTGGTGATGAGCCAGGGCAGCATTGAACAGGTGGGGACGCCGGACGAGGTCTGGCGCGATCCTGCCACGCGTTTCGTGCTGGAGTTCCTGGGTGAGGTTAACCGCTTTGACGGCGAAGTTCATGGCTCTCAGTTCCATGTGGGCGCGCATCACTGGCCGTTAGGTTATACCTCAGCGCATCAGGGCGCGGTCGATCTGTTCCTGCGTCCTTGGGAAATCGACGTTTCACGCAGGAGCAGCCTGGAAACGCCATTGCCTGTTCAGGTCTTAGAGGTAAGCCCTCGCGGTCATTTCTGGCAGTTGGTAGTGCAGCCAAGCGGATGGCAGAGCGAGCCGTTCTCGCTGGTCTTTGATGGTGAACAAACCGCACCGCTGCGTGGCGAACGCCTGTTCGTGGGGCTACAGCAGGCCCGACTGTATCAGGGGGCGACGCCGTTACGGGCGGTTGCCTTTGCGCATAGCGCCTGATATTTTCTTTTTCACGCAGGGCGGGACAGTGTCCCGCCTTTTTAATGACCGTTATACCGCAATGATTCAGGCTGAAGCCTGAACGATGGCGGATAGCGTTTTGCCAGGAAATGCACCGTGACCACTCTGGAAGACACCATCGGTAATACGCCGCTCATCAGGTTGCAACGCCTGACGCCTGACAACGGCAGTGAGGTCTGGCTTAAACTGGAAGGGAATAATCCCGCCGGTTCAGTGAAAGATCGCGCAGCCTGGTCGATGATCCATCAGGCGGAGCGGCGCGGTGACATTACTCCAGGCGATCGGCTGATTGAAGCCACCAGCGGCAACACCGGTATTGCGCTGGCGATGATTGCGGCAATGAAAGGTTATAAGCTACGGCTGCTGATGCCGGATAACATGAGCCAGGAGCGGCAGGATGCGATGCGTGCCTATGGTGCCGAGCTGGTGCTGGTCAGCCGTGAACAGGGAATGGAAGGCGCCCGCGATCGGGCCCAGGAGATGGCTGCTCGGGGTGAAGGCACCGTACTGGATCAGTTTAATAATCCCGACAATCCGCTTGGCCACTACCAAACCACCGGGCCGGAGCTGTGGCAGCAGTCGAAACAGCGGATGACCCATTTTGTTTCCAGCATGGGCACCACCGGCACGATTACCGGCGTAGGCCGGTTTTTAAAAGATCATCATACCGGCGTCAAAGTGATTGGCCTGCAGCCGACCGAAGGCAGCAGTATTCCCGGCATCCGCCGCTGGCCACAGGCCTATATGCCGGGCATTTATCGTCCTGAGTTGGTGGATGAGATTATTGATATGGGCCAGCAGGAAGCCGAAGAAACCATGCGCGCGCTGGCGCGTCGTGAGGGCATTTTCTGTGGCGTCAGCTCCGGTGGCTCGGTTGCCGGGGCGTTGCGCGTTGCCAAAGCCTGGCCGGGAAGCGTGGTGGTGGCCATCGTCTGTGACCGTGGCGATCGCTATCTTTCTACCGGCATCTATCAGTAGCGTGTCGTCAATATCGACGCGTTAAGAAAGGCTTGTGCTATCCGCCGGGGGCATAAGCCTTTTTTATTTGCCAGGGTTCGCACTATGCTTAATCGCATCTGTAAGGATCGCGTAAAACCGGCTGCGCATTGCGCTGACTCGGGTCAAAATAGCGCCAGTTACACATGAGAGATAACAATGAAAATCTTGCTGGTAGATGACGACGTAGAGTTAGGCACCATGTTAAGCCAATATCTGATTACGGAAGGCTTTGACACGCAACTGGTTTTAACCGGCACGGCCGGGGTTCAGGGGGCGCTGTCCGGTGAGTTTAGCGCCATGATCCTGGATATCATGCTGCCCGATATGAGCGGCACCGATGTGCTGCGCCAGGTGCGTCAGCAAAGCCGCTTACCGGTAATTATGCTGACCGCCAAAGGCGATAACATTGACCGGGTCATCGGGCTGGAGATGGGCGCTGATGACTATATGCCCAAGCCCTGTTATCCCCGTGAGCTGGTTGCGCGTTTGCGCGCCGTACTGCGCCGCGTTGAGGAGCTTGCGCCGCCGCAGGACAAGAAAGAGACGCTGCAATGGGGCGAGTTAACCCTCAATTCGGCCAGGCGCATTACGGAATGGCGTGGCAAAACCTTTGACCTGACCGCCTCAGAATTTAACCTGCTCGATTTGCTGTTGCGCTCACCCGACCGTGTCGTCACCAAAGACGAACTGTCAGAAAAAGGGCTGGGACGACCGCGTGAGGCTTACGATCGTAGCGTGGACGTGCACATCAGTAATATCCGTCAGAAACTCAGTGCGCTGACGGCGGAGAGCATTACGATTGAAACCGTCCGCAGCATTGGCTATCGCATTCGATGAATCACAGCTATCGCGGACGCATGTTCTGGAAGATCCTGCTGGGCTTCTGGCTGGTGTTTGTCATTATCAGCCAGCTTATCTGGTTGGGATTTTCGCTTTCCGGTACCCGACACCATCCACCTGAACTCCTGGTAACACAGCGTCTGGCTGACGTGATAATGGCGTCAGCATCATCTGTGCTGGAACGTGAAGGGCCCGCCGCACTTGCGGTAATGACAGCGGAATGGACGCCTGAAGAACGGCAATTTCTCAGCATCAATCCCGTTGATGATCTTCAGTCTGACGCCACCGCAATCCCCTCCGTTTCCGAAACACCCGATAAATCACTATTCCCCGACCAGTTGGTGCGCCAGGTGCAAGGAGCCGATGGCAAGGATTATGAGCTCCTGTACGATCTCAGAGGCATGCGTGAACGGAGTCGGGAAGGGCGGCCGCACAGTTTCCTGAATATTCCCGAGCCGATGTTTATCTTTGCTGGCTCGGTGGGGCTGCTGTTCAGTTTGCTTCTCGCCTGGAACCTGACCCGGCCGATGCGACAGCTGCGTGAAGGATTTTCCCGGGTGGCAAATGGTGATTTGCGCGTCCGGCTTTACCCGGCGTTGCGTAAACGTCACGATGAGCTGTCCAGCGTGGCACAGGCCTTTGATGCCATGGTGGAGCGGCTGGATACGCTGGTGAAGGCGCGTGAAGCTCTGCTTCATGATATCTCCCATGAACTCCGTTCCCCGCTTGCCCGCCTGCAACTGGCAACCGGCCTGGCACGGCAACGGCCGGAAAACGTGAATGCTTCGCTGGATCGCATTGACGAAGAGGCACAACGGCTCGATAAGATGATCGGCGAGCTGTTGACCCTGGCGCGTGCGGAGCATGAAAGTATGCCGGGTGATCACTATTTTGATCTGGCGGGATTGTTAGAGGCGGTCGTGACAGATCTGCGTTATGAAGCGCAGATTCCCGGTGTTGAGGTGACGTTTGACGTTGACGGTCAGGCCGATCATACCGTGCGCGGCAATGCTGAACTGTGTCGTCGTGGCATTGAGAATGTGTTGCGCAATGCGTTGCGCTTCTCGCTTCCGGGGCAGCGGATTGAGGTGAGCCTGAAGGTGGAATCTCAGTGGCTGGCCATTCACGTGCGCGATCAGGGGCCTGGCGTGGATGAAACCAAGCTCTCCAGTATTTTCGACCCTTTTGTGCGGGTGAATTCACCCCTGATGGGGAAAGGTTATGGGCTGGGGCTCGCTATCGTGCGTAAGGTGGTTCTGGCGCATCATGGCGAAGTCCGCGCCGTTAACCGGCCAGAAGGCGGTCTTGAGTTAACCCTGCGTTTACCGCGTTGGCAGCCGCATTAATGTTGTCACAGGCCATAAAAAAACGGCACCTTTGAGGGTGCCGTTTTTCTTTTTAGGTCTTAGTGCGGATTACTTCTTAATACGAATCACCGGCGTTTCACCCACGATGACCTGACCAGAAAGCTTAGTCAGCTCTTTGATCTCATCCATGTTGGAAATGACAACCGGTGTTAACGTTGATTTTGCTTTCTCTTCCAGCAGCGCCAGATCGAACTCGATAACCACGTCGCCTTTTTTAACCTTCTGACCTTCTTCAGCGATACGTTTAAAGCCTTCACCTTTCAGCTCAACGGTATCAATACCGAAATGAACGAAAAGCTCGATGCCATTATCTGATTCAATTGAAAAGGCGTGATTGGTTTCAAAAATCTTGCCGATAGTACCGTCAACCGGTGCAACCATTTTGTTGCCGCTGGGTTTGATCGCAATACCGTCACCCACGATTTTTTCTGCAAACACCACATCTGGTACGTCTTCAATGTTCACGATTTCGCCTGACAGAGGCGCTACGATATCAATTGTCCCAGCGCTATCTGTTTTTTCGCCAAAAAGTTTAGAAAACAAACCCATGATCTTCTCCTAAGCAGTAATTTGGGGCCAGCATCTCGTGGATCAGCAGAGCGTTTTTTCTTTAATGAACTTGTTAACCAGGTTCATCAAGTCTTCCGCCGTAGGT
Source organism: Pantoea allii (assembly GCF_002307475.1). Taxonomy (GTDB): domain Bacteria; phylum Pseudomonadota; class Gammaproteobacteria; order Enterobacterales; family Enterobacteriaceae; genus Pantoea; species Pantoea allii. The sequence continues at coordinate 192,759 of NZ_NTMH01000054.1, forward strand.
TGAGCCAGTGCCTGCTCTGCCAACGCCTTCGCATCTTCGAAATGTGTATTACGAATAATTTTCTTGATGCCAGGGATAGAAATGGCACTCATGCTGAATTCGTCCAGCCCCATTCCCAGTAACAGTAGTGTAGCACGTTCGTCACCTGCCAGCTCACCACACATGCCAGTCCATTTACCTTCAGCATGAGACGCATCAATAACTTGCTTGATGAGGTTCAATACTGATGGTGTCATTGGGTTATACAGGTGCGAAATCAAATCATTACCACGATCTACTGCAAGAGTATACTGCGTCAAATCGTTTGTCCCAATGCTAAAGAAGTCGACTTCTTTAGCCAGGTGGCGGGCAATCACGGCAGAAGCGGGGGTTTCAACCATAATGCCGACTTCGATTGACTCATCAAACGCTTTGCCTTCTTCGCGTAACTGCGCTTTAAGCAGCTCCAGCTCCGCTTTCAGACTGCGTACTTCTTCGACCGAAATAATCATCGGGAACATGATACGCAGCTTACCGAAGGACGAAGCACGCAGAATGGCGCGCAGCTGAGCATGCAGGATCTCTTTACGATCCATCGCGATACGGATAGCACGCCAGCCCAGGAACGGGTTCTCTTCTTTTGGCAGGTTCATGTAAGGCAGGTCTTTGTCACCGCCGATGTCCATGGTGCGCACGATAACGGCCTGCGATCCCATCGCTTCTGCAACGGCTTTATAGGCCTGGAACTGCTCTTCTTCAGTAGGCAGCGAATCGCGATCCATAAACAGGAACTCGGTGCGGTACAGACCTACACCTTCAGCGCCGTTACGTTCGGCACCGGCGATATCACGCACGGTTCCGATATTGGCGCAGACTTCGACCTGATGACCATCCAGCGTCACCGCCGGCAGGTCTTTCAGCTTGGCCAGTTCATGTTTTTCTGAATGATACTGATGCTGAACGGCTTTCAGCTCTTCCTGAACCGCTTCAGACGGGTTAATGTGAATCGCATTGTTCACGCCATCCAGAATAATGAAATCGCCGTTCTTGATCGTGGCAGTCACGTTACCGGTACCGACGATTGCCGGGATCTCTAACGAGCGAGCCATGATTGACGTGTGCGAAGTCCGACCGCCCAAATCGGTAATAAAGCCCAGCACCTTTTTCAGGTTCAGCTGTGCGGTTTCTGACGGCGTTAAATCTTTCGCCACCAGAATAGATTCGTCCTGGATTGCGCTCAGGTCGACAATGTGCAGACCTAAAATATTTTGTAGCAGGCGTTTGCCGATGTCGCGCACGTCCGCCGCGCGCTCTTTCAGGTATTCATCGTCCAGCTCTTCCAGGGCTTTAGCCTGGGCGTCAATCACTGAGTTCACAGCGGCATCGGCAGTAGCGTGATCTTTTTTGATCAGGTCGGTGATTTCCTGCTCCAGCTCTTCGTCTTCCAGCAACATGATGTGGCCTTCGAAGATCGCTGCTTTTTCTTCACCCAGGGTTTCGCTGGCTTTAATGCGAATGGCTTCCAGCTGCTCAGCCGCTTTGCCACGGCCCTGAAGAAAACGCTGAATTTCCTGCTCAACCTGATCATCTGAAATCTTTTTGCGGTTGATGACGATCTCGTCTTCTTTCAGCAGCAGAGCTTTGCCGAAAGCGATACCTGGTGATGCTAAAATGCCTGAAATCATAACCTTACCTTTTTATCACGATGGCTGACTGGACTCGTTGCATTGCCATAGTCGTGGGACACGTACTCTACGAAAGCAATAACGCGGACAGTTTGTCCGCGATCAAGATGTTGCACGCAATGGCGCAGAAGAGTCGTTTTAAAGCGGTGCAGAAAGGAGATTACTCCAGTTCCGCCATCAGCTTAACCAAATGCTCTACGGCTTTTTGCTCATCTTCACCTTCCGCAGAAAGTGTGACAACGGTGCCCTGGGTCAGACCCAAAGTCTGCAGCTTGAACAGGCTTTTAGCGCTGGCAGATTTACCATTGGAGGTGACAGTGATTTCTGACTGGAAGGCTTTAGCTTCTTTGACAAATTGCGCAGCAGGGCGAGTATGCAGTCCGTTTGGTGCGGTAATGGTAACTTCTTGCTGGAACATTCTATTTCCCCAACTTTTTCAGGATTAGTGTTATGGATCTAAAGTCTAGCCTGGAGCCGTAACTTTAGCCTGTGTAGGTGCGCGGGTATACATCTTACTGTCTGACAAATGCGCTTGAATGAGTCTTTCTTTCCCGCTGAGTGTCAAAAAGCGTTTTGAGCACGTCACCGGGTAATTATGCCGTGATTCGCCCTTTCACTAAATCTGAATATTGACTCAGCTTGATCCACTTCAAAGGAGGATTAATTTCAGGCTTCGAAATAATTGGCAGTCTAAATACCAGAGCCACGTTACTGAAATCAATCTGCCGCATGGTAAAAGTGAGATCTACGCCACAAAAAAGCACCCATCTGGGTGCTTTTTAAGCATTTATCCGAAAGCCTTCCCGCTTACTGCAGTTCTTTCTCGGTAAAGAGATCGGCAAACAGGGCAGTACTCAGATAGCGCTCACCAGAAGAGGGGAGGATAACCACAATATTCTTGTCGGCATAGGCTTCGTCTTCCTGCAGCTTCAGCGCGGCGGCGACGGCAGCGCCAGAGGAAATACCTGCCAGAATACCTTCTTCTTCCATCAGACGACGTGCCGTAGAGATAGCGTCTTCGTTGGTGATGGCGACAGCCAGGTCAATCAGCGCCAGATCCAGGTTGCCGGGAATAAAACCGGCACCAATGCCCTGAATTTTATGTGGGCCAGGTTTCAGCTCTTCGCCTGCCATTGCCTGAGCAATCACGGGAGAATCGGTTGGCTCGACCGCTACCGTGATCAATGATTTTTTACCCTTGGTGTTTTTGATGTAGCGGCTCACACCTGTCAGGGTGCCACCGGTGCCGACACCGGCAATAAACACATCCACTTCACCATCGGTGTCTTCCCAGATTTCCGGGCCGGTGGTCTTTTCATGAATTTCCGGGTTAGCCGGGTTGCTGAACTGCTGCAGCAGCAAGAATTTATCCGGATTGCTGGCAACAATCTCTTCAGCTTTGCCGATTGCGCCTTTCATGCCTTTTGCGCCTTCGGTCAGCACCAGGTTCGCACCCAATGCTTTCAGCAGTTTACGACGCTCAACGGACATGGTGTCCGGCATGGTCAGCGTCAGCTTATAACCGCGTGCGGCAGCCACGTACGCCAGTGCAATCCCGGTGTTACCACTGGTCGGCTCAACCAGCTCAATGCCGGGCTTAAGAATACCGCGCTTTTCTGCGTCCCAAATCATATTGGCACCGATACGGCATTTCACACTAAAGCTTGGGTTACGGGACTCAACCTTGACAAGGATGCGGCCGTTACCGATGCGGTTCAGTCGAACCAGCGGCGTATGACCAATTGTTAAAGAGTTGTCTTCATAAATCTTGCTCATAGCCTGTCCTTAACTGTATGAATTATTGGGAACCCTCAGAGCATACCTGTTCTTCTTTCTGGCGGAAGGAAAGAAATCATATATCTATATGTCTCATGGCAATAAGACCTGCAAAAAATCGCATAAGGCTGGCTGATGAGTTTAGCCTGGGTTTGCGCGGGCAAGGCGCGTGCGATAGCGATCGACCCACATCGCCGTTGCGCCACAAACCGCCACCGGCATGATGGCAAGGTTAACTACAGGAATCATAGTAAACAGGCTGACCAGCGCCCCAAACTGCATATTCGCCGTCTTGTGCTGACGCAAGGCATGGCGCATTTGCTGAAAACCTACCTTATGGTTATCGAAAGGATAGTCGCAGTATTGAATGGACAGCATCCATGCGCTGAACATAAACCACAGCACCGGCGCGACAGTTTGCCCAAAGCCCGGAATAAAGTAGAGCAGCAGTAAGCCAAGCGCGCGGGGCAGGTAGTAGCCCAGCTTCTGTAATTCACGTTTCATGATACGCGGTATATCTTTGAGCATGCCGACCCAGCCGCTGTCGGGGAGCGGTTTGCCGGTCAGGCGCGCTTCCAGTTGTTCTGCCAGCAGGCCACAAAAGGGGGCAGCAATCAGATTGGCTATAGTGGAAAAGAAGTAGCTGAACACCAGCACGACGGAAATCACAGACAGCGGCCACAGCAAATAGCTCAGCCACTGCAGCCAGTCTGGCACATGGGACATTAACTGTGGTATCCACGTATCCAGCTGGTAAAAAAGCCACACGAAAGCGCCGCCCAGCAGAACGATATTGACCAGTAAAGGGATGATCACAAAGCGCCTGATGCCGGGTAATCTGACCAGCTTCCAGCCCTGGCTGAAGTAGTGCACACCGTTAAATGAGGATACCGAATTGTTTACAGCCATAGAGCCCATTCTCCTGAAGATGTTAAGGCGCGCCCACTATAACCTGGCTTTTTCTGCTGGCCAGGTGCCGTTTGGGTAAAAAAACAGCGAAAAAGCGTGGGTGGTCTATCTTATTTGTGAGAAAATACTGCACAGACTTGCACTTATCTGGCAGGGCAAATACAGTTAGAGAATAAAGTTTGCCGCGGTGGCAAGGTATTGGAACAACAGAGAATACAATGATGCAGGATTTGCGTCTGATATTAATCGTTGTTGGCGCGATCGCCATTATAGCGCTTCTTATTCACGGACTGTGGACCAGCCGTAAAGAGCGCTCTTCAGTGTTCCGCGATCGCCCGCACAAACGTTTGAAACAACGTGATGAACATGATGATGAGACCCTGACCGATGACGTAGCAGAAGGCGTCGGTGAAGTTCGTGTGCGCCACACGCGCGAACACCAGGAGCCTCATTTCGATGACACTCGCGTGCAGCCGGACGAGCCTGTCACAGCAGCGCGCGCGCGTCCGTCATCCACCGCCGGGCCTGACAGCGATCCGCTTTTTGCCCCAGCGCCAACGTCTGAACCTACGCCCCAGCAACGGCCCGCGCGCCAGCAGCCTACCTTTGTTGCCGCGCCTCCGGTACAGGCGGACCCTCTGCTGGATGCCGACCCGCTGGATGCGGTGCAGCCTAATCCGGTGTACCAGGCGGCTCCTGTGCCTGAGCCAGAAGTGGTTAGCCCGCCGCAGCCTAAGCAGCCCGAGTCCCGACCGGCGACCAGCAGCAAACCGAAAGAGGCCGTGTTGGTTCTGCATGTTGCCGCCCATTCTGGTGGTCAACTCAATGGTGAAGCGCTGTTACAGGGCATTTTGCAGGCCGGCTTCCAGTATGGCGAAATGAACATCTTCCATCGCCATCTCAGTCCGGCCGGAAGTGGCCCGGTGCTGTTTAGCCTGGCTAACATGGTCAAACCCGGTTCATTTAATCCAGACGAAATGACCGACTTCACTACGCCTGGCGTGTCCATTTTCATGATGGTGCCGTCGTATGGTGATGCGAATCAGAATTTCAAACTGATGCTGCAGTCGGCACAGCGCATTGCGGACGATGTCGGTGGCGTGGTACTTGATGACGAGCGCCGCATGATGACGCCGCAGAAACTGGAAACCTACAAAGCGCGTATCCGCGATGTGGTTGAATCCAGAGACTGATCCGCACTTTTTCAATTTGTTATGATAAACCCCCGCCTGTCGGGGGTTTTTTATCTGATGGGGTTATATGAAATCCGTCCAGGAACACATCACCGAACTGCGCACTACGCTGCGCCATCATGAATACCTTTATCACGTAATGGATGCGCCGGACGTTCCCGATGCGGAATACGACCGTTTGATGCGTGAACTGCGTGAGCTTGAAGAACAACATCCCGATCTGATTACCCCGGATTCACCGACGCAACGCGTGGGTGCTGCTCCGCTGATGGTGTTTGAGCAGGTACGTCATGAAGTTCCCATGCTGTCACTGGATAATGCTTTTGATGAAGCCAGCTTTAGAGCGTTCAACAAACGCGTTCAGGATCGACTGAAAAGCAGCGACGATCTGGTTTACTGCTGCGAACTCAAACTGGATGGCCTGGCCGTCAGCCTCTTGTATGAAGATGGACTGTTAACCCGTGCCGCCACACGCGGAGACGGAACGACCGGCGAGAATATCACCACCAATGTGCGGACGATTCGCGCCATTCCGCTGCGGCTCAAAGGCGATAATATTCCCGCCCGCGTTGAAGTGCGCGGTGAAGTCTTTATGACCCAACGCGGTTTCGAAAAGCTGAACGCTGAAGCGCGCCGTACCGAGGGCAAAGTCTTTGCCAATCCGCGTAATGCGGCAGCGGGTTCCCTGCGCCAGCTTGATCCGCGAATCACCGCGAAACGGCCATTGACCTTCTTTTGCTACGGGTTAGGTCTGCTGGAAGGGGGCGAGATGCCGCGCAGCCACATGGCGCGTCTGCAACAGTTTAAAGCCTGGGGTTTGCCCGTCAGCGATCGTATTCGTCTGGCTCATAATGCGGATGAAGCTCTGGCGTTTTATCACGACGTTGAAGCCCAGCGTACAGCGCTGGGGTTTGATATTGATGGCGTGGTGATCAAAGTCGATTCTCAGGATTTGCAGGAAAAACTGGGCTTTGTGGCCCGCGCGCCCCGTTGGGCTGTGGCCTTCAAGTTCCCCGCTCAGGAGCAGATGACCGTGGTGCGTGATGTCGAATTTCAGGTCGGCCGCACAGGGGCGATTACGCCTGTCGCCCGACTGGAGCCGGTGCAGGTGGCAGGCGTCATGGTCAGCAATGCCACCTTGCATAATGCGGACGAGATTGAACGGCTTGACCTGCGTATCGGCGATAAGGTGGTTATTCGCCGTGCCGGTGACGTTATCCCTCAGGTGGTGAATGTCATCGCCAGCGAACGTCCTGAGGATGCGCGTGAAATCGTGTTTCCTGCCCACTGTCCGGTCTGCGGGTCAGATGTGGAGCGCATCGAAGGCGAAGCCGTGACGCGCTGTACCGGTGGGTTGATCTGTGGCGCGCAGCGCAAAGAAGCGCTGAAGCATTTTGTGTCGCGCCGTGCCATGGATGTGGATGGCATGGGCGATAAGATCATCGATCAACTGGTGGAAAAAGAGTATGTCAAAACGCCAGCGGATCTGTTCCGTTTAACCCGTGAAACCCTGACCGGTCTGGATCGCATGGGCGCGAAATCAGCGCAGAATGTGGTCGATGCGCTGGAGAAGGCCAAATCCACCACGCTGGCGCGCTTCCTGTATGCACTGGGGATTCGTGAAGTCGGAGAAGCCACGGCGGCTAATCTGGCCAACCACTTTGGTGAGTTGCAGAAGGTGATGGACGCCGATCTTGATGCGTTGATTGCGGTGCAGGATGTCGGCACCGTCGTTGCTAAGCATGTCCGCAACTTTATGGAAGAAGAGAGCAATCGGGAAGTCATCCGTCAGTTGGTTGAGGATATTGGCATTCACTGGCCGCAAGTGGTAGTGGTAAAAGCCGAAGAAATTGACAGTCCATTTGCAGGCAAAACCGTGGTGCTCACAGGCTCGCTGTCACAGATGAACCGGGACGATGCCAAGGCCCGTCTTACCGAACTCGGCGCGAAAGTGAGCGGGAGTGTATCCAGGAAAACCGATTTGCTTATCGCTGGCGAAGCTGCCGGTTCTAAGCTGGTGAAAGCGCAGGAGCTGGGCATTGAAGTGATTGATGAGGCTGAAATGATTCGGTTATTGGGGGCCTGAAATGGACAAACAGTATCTGGTTGAGATAGCCAATACAGCCATGCCCTTTGGCAAATATAAAGGCCGGATGCTGATTGATTTGCCTGAACCCTATTTGCTGTGGTTTGCCCGCAGTGGTGATTTTCCGTCAGGGCGTTTAGGTGAGCTGATGCAGCTGACGCTGACCATTAAAATTGAAGGGCTGGAAGGGCTGGTGAAGCCCTTAAAGCGCGGTGAATAAGCACGCTGCCTCGTGGGTATCAAGCCAACGAGGCAGCGTTTGGGTTATTTCTGCGATTCCACCGCCGCGGCTTTCACTTTTTTAGCCTGCATGTCGTTGGTTTTCTTATAGCGCCCGGCTATAAACGAACACACCATTAACTGGACCTGATGAAAGATCATCAAGGGCAAAACGATGATGCCGACCGCACTGGCGGGGAACAGAATGTTCGCCATGGGCACGCCGTTTGCCAGGCTCTTTTTAGAACCACAGAACAGAACAACGATCTCATCCGGGCGGCTGAAGCCGAACAGACGAGAGGCAAAGTAGTTAATCAGCAGTACGATCGTCAGCAGCAGTACGCATCCCGCCAAAATCCACAGCAGCGTATCAACGCCCACGCGTTTCCAGATGCCGTTGACCACGGCTTCACTGAAGGCGGAATAAACGACTAACAGAATGGAGGTTTGATCGGTAATCCCAATCAGACCACGATGTCTTTCCACCCAGCCGCTAATCCAGCGACGCGACAGATGGCCCAGAACAAAAGGCACCAACAGCTGCAGCATGATTTTTCCCACCTGCTCCAGACCATCGCCCGGCCCGTTACTGTTGACGTCCATGACCAGATTCACCAGCAGCGGGGAGATAAATACGCCCAACAGGCTGGATGCCGATGCGCTACATACCGCGGCGGCAACATTCCCGCCGGCCATCGAGGTAAAGGCAATCGCTGACTGCACGGTGGCAGGTAAGATACACAGATACAGGAAACCGGTATAAATCTCTGCGCCGACGTTCACCGGATGCCACCAGACGATTAGCATGCCGATAGCCGGGAACATCACAAACGTACTGCACATAATCCAGAGATGGAGACGCCAGTGGCTGCTACCGGCAATGATTTTTTCCCGCGATAGCTTGGCACCATGCATAAAGAAAAGCAGGGCAATCGCGGCGGTAGTGAGGTACTGGAAAACGTCAACGAAGCCGCCTCTGGCAGGAATAAAAGAGGCCAACAACACGGTGATGATAAGCTTTATCATCATTGGGTCTATACGTAAAAATCCCATCGTTACAATCCGGTTAAATTAAGTCTGTGAGGATTGTGCGCGATGCGGGTTTAGAAATAAAATTAATTTATTAGATTAATCTATGTGAGAAATCGATGAATTACTCTTTGCGTCAGCTACGCACCTTTGTTGCCGTTGCCCACTATGGCGGCTTTAGCCAGGCCGGGCAGGCTATTGGCCTGAGCCAGTCAGCGGTGAGCCACAGTATAAAAGAGTTGGAAAATGAAATCGGCGTTCGCCTGCTGGACCGTACGACGCGCGAAGTGGTCCTGACCGAGGCCGGACAGCAGCTGGCATCGCGCATGGAAAGGCTGCTGGAAGAGATGAATACGACGCTGCTTGATATCCGCAGCTACGGCGAACAACGCAGTGGGACGGTGAGAATCGCGGCCAGCCAGACCATTTCTGCGCACCTGATGCCGCAATGTCTTGCCGCCAGCCAGCATAGCTATCCTGATATTAAGATCATTTTGCACGATCGCGTTCAGCAATGGGTGTTAGAAAGTGTACGCAATGCTGAAGTCGATTTTGGGATCGTCATCGGCCCGCTTAATGACACGGATTTTGACTGCTGTGCGATTCTGGACGAACCTTTTCTGCTGTTGTGCCGGGAAGACGATCCGCTTGCCGAGGTAGCACTGGCGCAGTGGTCTATGTTGGACGGCAGGACGATGGTGCTACAGGATTACGCTTCAGGCAGCCGGGTATTAATTGATGCGGCTTTACGCCAGCAGAACGTGAATATTCACGTGATCCAGGAAATCGGCCATCCCGCTACGCTCTTTCCCATGGTCGATGCGGGCATCGGGATCAGCATTTTACCGGCTCTGGCGTTACCGCTACCGGCGGGGCGTGCACTAACGGTACGGCGTCTCTATCCTGAGATCAATCGCACCCTGACGTTAATTAAGCGTAAAAATCGCTCTTTAACGCCAGCGGCTGAAGCGATATGGCAGGAAGTGCGTCAGCAGGCAAGATTGCTGACGCAACAACGCGAATCCAGACCTGCGTTTTAAATATAAACGTCAAGTTGGTTGTTTTGCGTAGGGCGATTGACACCATCTGCAGGGGCAGTATTACCTTCTTTTTGCGCCTGCTTTGCTTCAGCCTTCTGTTGCTCTTTGCGTTGTAACTGCTGGATTTGCGCTTCTAAAACCTGGATTTGTGCCTTAATCGTATCTTGCTGCTTCTTTTTCTCCTCTGTGGTCATCGTCTTATCGTCGCCCAAACTTTTCAGTTGATCGTTGAGACGAGAAATCTGCTTATTCAGGCTGGCGATTTGTGATGCGGTATCGCTTGAATTGACCGTGTCTGATGAACTGCCGCTTCCGATACTCGGTGTGCTGGTTAATATAGTTGTCATGAGGCTCTCCTTACAATTAGACGTTTTAGGTTATCGGACGTTAACAGGAAAAGCTTAATGTCTCTGAGTGTTAAATATGTGAAAAGATTCTTACATTCTTGCGTGAGGTTAAGGCGGGCAGGGAAGATGAGAGGTGACGACAGGTAAGATGGACCCGACTGTCATCTGAGTACAGAAAAGAAAAAGGGCCGCCAGGGCTTTATGTGGAGAGGGAAGTTGGACAGGGTTTCTCCCGTCCGGGCCTCACCCTTCGGGTGATGCTGGCGCATCAGCCTGAACCGCTTTGCGATTCAGTCGAACCTGCCAGCAGGTTCTCATCCCGCACGTCAGGCATCGGAGCGCAGAAACGAAAAAAGCGCCTGAAGGCGCTTTTTCTAAATTTGGTGGGTCGTGCAGGATTGCCTCGGCCCGGTGGGCCTCGCCCTTCGGGTGATGCTGGCGCATCAGCCTGAACCGCTTTGCGATTCAGTCGAACC
>NZ_NTMH01000055.1 GCF_002307475.1 Pantoea allii
TTGCCTCGGCCCGGTGGGCCTCGCCCTTCGGGTGATGCTGGCGCATCAGCCTGAACCGCTTTGCGATTCAGTCGAACCTGCAGCAGGTTCTCATCCCGCACGTTTTACGCATAGCAAAAAGGCGCCTTTAGGGTGCCTTTCAACATTGGTGGGTCGTGCAGGATTGCCTCGGCCCGGTGGGCCTCGCCCTTCGGGTGATGCTGGCGCATCAGCCTGAACCGCTTTGCGATTCAGTCGAACCTGCAGCAGGTTCTCATCCTGCACGTTTTACGCATAGCAAAAAGGCGCCTTTAGGGCGCCTTTCAACATTGGTGGGTCGTGCAGGATTCGAACCTGCGACCAATTGATTAAAAGTCAACTGCTCTACCAACTGAGCTAACGACCCGAAGTGGTGGGTGATGACGGGTTCGAACCGCCGACCCCCTCCTTGTAAGGGAGATGCTCTACCAACTGAGCTAATCACCCACTTCGGTACTGCTTCACAAGAGTGTCATCTGACTAAGATATGGTGGGTGATGACGGGTTCGAACCGCCGACCCCCTCCTTGTAAGGGAGATGCTCTACCAACTGAGCTAATCACCCATATCTTATCTCTTGCACACTGCGGGCCATCTTAAACCTTGTTAAGAGTGGTGGGTGATGACGGGTTCGAACCGCCGACCCCCTCCTTGTAAGGGAGATGCTCTACCAACTGAGCTAATCACCCCCGCTGTGTGGAGTCGCATTATAGGGATAGTTGATTTTGAGTCAACGCTTTTTAAAACATAATTGTGCGTTCGGTTTAATTTTAAACATCCCGTAGCGATTTTATCCAATGTGCTGGTTTTCTTAGCAGAAATATAGGGTTTGCTGGCGCTCAGCTGCCTTGCATGCATTGAGGATTCATCATCAGATGCTAGAATATGCGCACTCTTTTCGCGTCTAACCTGTTTTTTGTCATCCAGACAACGAACCTGCGCATTTAAGGCAATACTGAATGAAAATCAAAACTCGCTTCGCGCCAAGCCCCACCGGCTTCTTACATGTAGGTGGCGCGCGTACCGCCCTCTACTCATGGCTCTTTGCCCGTCATCATCAGGGCGAGTTTGTGCTGCGCATTGAAGATACCGATCTTGAGCGTTCAACACCGGAAGCCATTGAAGCCATTATGGATGGGATGAACTGGCTGAGCCTGGATTGGGATGAAGGTCCTTATTACCAGACTAAACGTTTCGATCGCTATAACGCCGTTATTGATGAAATGCAGGAAGCGGGTACGGCTTATAAATGTTACTGCTCCAGAGAGCGTCTGGAAACGCTGCGTGAAACGCAAATGGCTAACGGTGAAAAACCGCGTTACGACGGCCGTTGCCGCGACAGCCATGAACATCATGCCGATGATGAACCGCATGTGGTGCGCTTCCGTAATCCACAAGAGGGATCGGTTATTTTTGATGACCAGATTCGTGGCCCGATTGAGTTCAGCAATCAGGAGCTTGACGATCTGATAATCCGTCGCACCGATGGCTCACCGACGTATAACTTCTGCGTCGTGGTCGACGACTGGGATATGGGCATTACCCATGTTGTGCGTGGTGAAGATCACATCAACAACACCCCGCGCCAGATCAATATTCTCAAGGCTATCGGTGCACAGGTACCGGTTTATGCCCACGTTTCTATGATCCTGGGCGACGACGGTAAAAAACTGTCTAAGCGACATGGTGCGGTAGGCGTCATGCAATACCGTGATGACGGCTATCTGCCAGAAGCCTTGCTTAACTATTTAGTCCGTCTGGGCTGGTCTCATGGCGATCAGGAAATCTTCTCTGTCAAAGAAATGACAGAGCTGTTTAGCCTGGACGCGGTCAGTAAGTCCGCCAGCGCCTTTAATACCGAAAAGCTGCAGTGGTTAAATCATCACTACATCAACGCGCTGCCGCCAGAATATGTGGCAACACATCTGCAATGGCACATCGAACAGCAGAATATTGATACCCGCACTGGCCCGGAGCTGGCGAAGCTGGTGACCTTGCTCGGTGAGCGCTGTAAGACGCTGAAAGAGATGGCGGCGTCATGCCACTATTTTTATCAGGACTTTTCAGAATTCGATGCCGATGCCGCGAAAAAGCATCTGCGTCCGGTTGCACGTCAACCACTGGAAGTGGTTCGCGATAAGCTGGCTGCATTGACTGACTGGAATGCCGAAACCGTGCATCAGGCGATTCAGCAGAGCGCGGATGAGCTGGGCGTAGGCATGGGTAAAGTGGGAATGCCACTGCGCGTTGCCGTGACCGGCGCAGGTCAGTCCCCAGGACTGGATGTCACGGTGGAAGCGATTGGTCGCACCCGCAGTGTCGCGCGTATTGAAAAAGCGCTGGCCTTTATTGCCGAGCGCGAAGCACAGAACTAATAAAAAAACCGGAAGCATTACGCTTCCGGTTTCTTACTCTTCACTAATCCCCAGACGGCCGAGTACACCTTTAATCCCTTCCCGCAGAATCAACGCCGTAAGCTGATCTTGTTCATTCTGACTCATTTGCTGGACAGAGCTTATCAATAACGCAGGTAAAGAATTCGCTGGAGGCGTGTAATTTGCCGTGGGTTCATTAAGATTGCGCGTCGACTGAATGAAACTTTTCACGCGTTCATCAATATGAATCAGTCTTGCTTTTCCGCCCTGAACACCCGGCTTTGGCGTGGTCGTCCAGTTCTCGCGTTTGATCCATTTGTTCACCGTCTGCCGACTGTAGCCCGTTTCGATTGCCAGTTCTTCCGGAGTTAGCCATTCCTTTTTCACGATGCTGTCCCTGTTAAATACATTAGCCATACATATTACAGCAAATCGTAACGCGTGAAAGTAACTGGAAACGAAATTGCCTTTTGTCTCTCAACAAAAGGCAAAGAAAGTTTATTGCGCGGTGCGTGGCTGCTCGGCAGCGGGGCGGAAAGCGAGGAAGTAAGCCAGACCAACGAAGACGGCACCGCCAACGGCGTTACCTAAGAATACCGCCACGAAATTGGGGAAATATTCAGCCCAGCTCATCTGTCCGGCGAAAATCGCAGCAGGGATGATGAACATATTCGCGACAACGTGCTGGAAGCCAATGGCGACGAACGCCATAACCGGGAACCACATAGCGAAAATTTTGCCTACCACGTCTTTACTGGCGAATGCCAGCCACACGGCAAGACATACCAGCCAGTTACAGCCGATGCCAGAGATAAAGGCGTGCAGGAAATCGGCATGCACTTTTGCGTTAGCAATAGCCAATGTCTTTTTCAGGTAGTCGCCTTCGGTCATGGCCAGCATATGCCCAAAGAACCAGGCGATAGCGATGCTGCCAAGGAAGTTCGCAATGGTTACCCAGAACCAGTTACGTAATACGCTGTAGCCACTTACGCGGCGTGCAAACCAGGCAACAGGCAACGTCATCATATTGCCGGTTAACAGCTCGCCACCGGCCAGAATGGTCAGGATTAAACCGACCGGGAACACCGCAGCACCTAAAAAGCCGCCAAATGAACCCCAGCCCGCTGGGAGTGAGTTGATAACGTGGACATCCAACAAGAAGCCTGTAGCGATGAAGGCGCCTGCCATGAAGCCAAGAATAATTAAGGAACTAATGGAGGCATGGCTTTTTGCCACGCCAGCCTGAATCGCCAGTTGGGCGATCTCTTTGGGTGTATGCAGCGACATATATTCTCTATTGATTTTAGTATTGGAGCGAAAACGCCTGGTTGAAGAACGGTGCGCTGGAGAAAACCATGCAGCCGTATTACATAGCGGGCTAAGTTTTACACGACATTACAGGGAAGACAAGATAATTCCTATAACATATTTAACCGCGTATTAACCTAGCAGCCGATAAAAAATTACTCATCAAACCCAGGCTCCTTTCATGATGTTAACAAGGGCAAGAGAGAAACAAACGCCCGTCATCACGCTGAGTTTGCCGTCTTTTTCAGCGATCAAACACAGAATGTGATTTTGCCGTTGACACTCCATGGGGGGTTTCATATTATGCCGTCCGTCGCTTAACACGACGGTTTTTTCGGTACGGGGCTATAGCTCAGCTGGGAGAGCGCTTGCATGGCATGCAAGAGGTCAGCGGTTCGATCCCGCTTAGCTCCACCAAACTTCTTCCCAAAAGTTTGGCACTGAAAAAACGATTTCCAGATGTGGGGGTATAGCTCAGCTGGGAGAGCGCTTGCATGGCATGCAAGAGGTCAGCGGTTCGATCCCGCTTATCTCCACCAAATCTCTGGCTTTTCAGCCATTATCATTTTGTTCGTAGCGCTTGCTTATAAGCACATCTGTTATATATATCCCGCTTATCGCCTCCTGACATCTTTCAACTGCACTGCGTTGCATTCTCATTCCACTTAACGCCTGGATTCCGCCCCCGTTCAACCTAATTGCTGCAACAGCCATCGACTGAAATCATTAAGGCGTGAAGTAAATTCCGCAACAGTTGCCTGTGGCGTCTTGCTCTCTGCTAAAAAGAAGGTGATCGCGTCTTCACGTTCCGGATAAAGCGCAACGAATCGTACAACATGATCCTCCAGGCTGCGTGGCCAGTCGATATCGTTATCTGTGCGTAACATATTGGTTGAGCGAATCAGTTTTCTGGCCGCCGCGCGCTGATATTGCTGCTGCTCACGAGCCTGGCTGGCGCGGGATAATAACGTGGCATAGCCACTCAATACCGCTGCGACATCACCGTTTATTGCCCGTGCCAACGCGCGGGACGGGCGGAAACGTTCAAAGTACACAGAGAGATCCAGGCCATAGAGGCAGCGGCAGTGGTGCTTTAACCAGTAGCCCCAGGAAAGGCGGTTTTCCGGCGCGAGTGCCTCATTGACCGTGCCGATATCAAAATCGACTTTACTCACCACAGGATGCTCTTCCGCCAGTGCCTGTTTTAACGCTGACAGTCTGTCTTGCTGCTCTTGCCGGAGTGGATGGCTGAAGAGTAAACACAGATCTAAATCCGATCTGCACTTGACGGCGTTTCCGCACGCCACGCTACCGTAAAGATAAATGCTGTGCAGGCCATCCCGATAGTCAGCGCTCAGACGGGCCACGGCTGCGTTGACGACAGCCTGAAACGCCGGCTGAATGTCAGCTGTCGGCAGCGTGGGAATATAGCCGTCGGGGTCCAGACTCATCATGGCTCCTGTTAAACAAACATAACCGATGGAAAGAGGGGATTCGCTCTGGATTATAATCGGGGCGCGCTCCCACTAGTCGGGCAGTATTGATGAGTGTGGTAAGCGTGATCAAGCATTGTGTCTGAACACAAGCCAGCAAACAGGCGGGATAAAGACAAAAAAGGCGAGTCATTTGACTCGCCTTAATGTTTTGCAGAGCGCTAACTCAGAATGCCAGTACCAGGCCTGCAATCGCCGCAGACAGCACGCTGACCAGGGTTGAGCCGTACAGCAGTTTCAAACCAAAGCGTGAAACCACGTTACCTTGCTCTTCGTTCAGGCCCTTGATCGCACCGGCAACGATACCGATAGACGAGAAGTTAGCGAACGAGACCAGGAACACCGACAGGATGCCTTCTGCATTGGGTGACAGCTGACCGGCAACTTTCTGCAGATCCATCATAGCCACAAACTCATTGGAAACCAGTTTCGTTGCCATGATGCTGCCAACCTGCAGCGCTTCGCCAGACGGCACGCCCATTACCCAGGCAAACGGATAGAAGACATAACCCAGCACGCCCTGGAAGGTGACACCGAAAATGAAGTCAAACAGCGCGTTCAGGCCGGAAATCAGTGCGATAAAACCAATCAGCATGGCCGCAACGATAATGGCGACGCGGAAACCAGCAAGAATGTATTCGCCCAGCATCTCAAAGAAGCTCTGACCCTGATGCAGGTCCTGCAACTGCAGATCTTCTTCGCTGTCTACGCGGTAAGGGTTAATGAGCGACAGCACAATAAAGGTACTGAACATATTCAGCACCAGCGCCGCGACCACATACTTAGGCTGCAGCATGGTCATGTAAGCACCCACGATAGACATAGAAACCGTCGACATCGCGGTTGCCGCCATGGTGTACATACGACGTTGTGACATTTTGCCCAGGATATCTTTGTACGCGATAAAGTTCTCAGACTGTCCCAAAATCAGAGAGCTTACGGCGTTAAACGATTCCAGTTTGCCCATTCCGTTAATCTTGGACAACACAGTACCGATACCGCGAATCACCCATGGCAGGATGCGGAAGTGCTGAAGAATACCGATCAGCGCCGAGATGAAGACAATGGGGCACAGCACGTTCAGGAAGAAGAAGGCGAGGCCTTTATCATTCATGTTGCCAAAGACGAAATTAGTGCCCTGAGCCGCATATTTCAGAAGATGATCGAAGAAACCGGCAAATCCTTTGACGAAGCCCAGACCGGCTTCTGAGTTCAGGAAGAACCATGCCAGAATGATTTCGATGACCAGAAGCTGTACGATGTAGCGAATTCGAATACTTTTTCTGTCGTGGCTGACCAGCAAGGCCAGCACACCGACAACCACTAGTGCTAAAAGAAACTGCAAAATATGGGACATGATTGCTCCAAATTTGAGGAGGATTGTATTTTGCTGCGTATTCTATGTAACGGCTTACCGAAAAACGAGATCTCTACCACAATATAAGTATTCAATATCGCCAAATTTCTCAGAAAACTCTCACCGATCACGCCCTGTAACCAAATTGTTCACATCATATTCACTTAAATCTATTGTCTGTAATTTACACAACACGTAGAGTGACGGAATTGCGCCTTAAGTTGTAGGGTTTTTACATACCCAGGGTATAGCAAAGGCTATACTTCATAGCACTATCTATTACAGCGATTACCAAAACCAAATTTCACTTGCGCCTGCGTCGCCTTAAGCTGCACAGGTAAAACAAAGACAGGGTAGCCACTATGTTTGAAAGCCGTGCCGCCGAGCGCGCCGCTCGCGGAGCCAGAAAAGTCAAACTCGCCCTGTTAGGGCCTGCTTTTATCGCCGCTATCGGCTATATCGATCCGGGTAACTTTGCGACCAATATTCAGGCCGGTGCCGCTTACGGTTATCAGCTGCTGTGGGTGGTGGTATGGGCCAACATCATGGCCATGCTTATTCAGTTGATGTCAGCGAAGCTGGGCATCGCAACGGGTAAAAACCTGGCTGAACATATCCGCGATCGTTTTCCCCGTCCGGCGGTGTGGTTCTATTGGGTGCAGGCAGAGATTATTGCCATGGCGACCGATCTGGCAGAGTTCATCGGTGCAGCCCTGGGGTTCAAACTGCTATTGGGGATATCTCTGATGCAGGGCGCTGTGCTGACCGGCGTGGCCACCGTGCTAATTTTGATGCTGCAAAATCGTGGGCAAAAACCGCTGGAGCTGGTGATTGGCGGGCTACTGCTGTTTGTGGCGGCGGCTTATATTGTGGAGCTGTTTTTCTCACAGCCAAAAGTGAGTGAACTGGTTAAAGGCATGGCGCTGCCGTCACTGCCCAATACCGACGCGGTCTTTCTTGCCGCCGGCGTACTGGGAGCCACCATCATGCCGCACGTGATTTATCTGCATTCCGCCTTAACCCAGGGGAAAAGCGATGACAGTCAGGCTCAGCGCTATTCCTCAACCAAACTGGATGTCGCCATTGCCATGACCATCGCGGGGTTTGTCAACCTGGCGATGATGGCCACGGCCGCTGCCGCCTTCCATTTTAGCGGCCACAGTGGGATTGCCGAACTCGATCAGGCTTACACCACGCTACAGCCTCTGCTGGGGCACGCTGCCGCAACGGTATTTGGCCTAAGCCTGGTCGCGGCGGGGCTGTCTTCAACCGTGGTCGGCACCCTGGCCGGTCAGGTGGTTATGCAAGGGTTTATTAAATTCTATATTCCACTGTGGGTACGACGTGCAGTGACCATGGTGCCCTCGTTTCTCGTGATCTGGGCGGGCTGGGACCCGACGCGCGTGTTAGTCATGAGTCAGGTGCTGCTCAGCTTCGGTATCGCACTGGCACTCATTCCGCTGCTGGCGTTTACCGGCAACCGCGAGCTGATGGGCGATGCGTTGGTCAATTCACGGCTGATGCAAAATACGGGGCGCGTCATCGTGGTGCTGGTGGTGAGTCTTAACGCTTATCTGTTAATCGGTCAGGCAATGGGAATGTAACGCGCCTGCCTGATAAACGGTCAGGCAGGCGTCTGTTTTCGGTGTGAATGATATTGTCTTGAGGTTTATCCGCATTGGTTTATATTTTCTTCTGTCTTGATGATTCAGGAGCAAAATGATGCGGAAGCCGGATTATCCTTCAGAAGACCACGCAAAATGGGCCGCGGTCGACGACTATTTTTCTCAGTTACTCCTCCCTACCGATCGCCTTGCTCAAGCCGCGCTGGTTGCCAACAGTCAGGCGGGGCTGCCTGCCCACGACGTTTCTGCCCTGCAAGGCAACATGCTTGCACTGTTTATCAAAATGCTAAACGCAGCACGCGTACTGGAAATCGGCACGCTTGGGGGTTACAGCACCATCCTGATGGCGCAGGCGCTGGGCGAAGAAGGGAAAATCACCACCCTTGAAGCCGACGCCCATCATGCGCAGGTTGCCAGTGATAACATCCGCAATGCCGGGTTGTCTGGACGCGTCGATCTGCGCATCGGTGCGGCGCTGGATGTACTGCCTCACCTGCAGGGACCCTTTGATCTCATCTTTATCGACGCGGATAAGAAAAATAATCCCGCTTACCTGAATTGGGCATTAGCCCTGGCTCGTCCTGGCAGCGTGATTATCGCCGACAACGTTGTGCGCGGCGGGGCGGTAACCGATGCCGATTCCGCAGACATCAACGTGCAGGGGGTACGTGCGTTTTTCGAGCTGCTTTCCAGCGATGCCCGTCTGGAGGCCACAGCCATTCAAACCGTAGGTGAAAAGGGCTGGGATGGGTTTGTTATGGCAAGAGTGAAACACCTCTAGCGCTATCGCCTCAGGTGATTTGCCGACGCGTGGGCCGACAGAGGCGCTTTAGCGATAGCGTTCCGGGTAACGATGGTGCGCGCGGCGTTCGTGGTGCCAGTGGCGTCGTTCATGCTCCCAACGACGTTGCCGGTCGCGCGCGTGCCACTGGCGTTCGCGTTCCCAATGCTGATGACGTCGCCACGCTTCGTGTCGCCACCAGCGACGCTCTTTATACGCATAGCGATCGTTAAACCAGCGCGGCTCGCGCCAGCGGTTGCCGTCCCAGTAATAGCCGCGGCGGTCGCGATCGCCCAGATGAAGCGATACGCCCGGCGCAAGATTAATTGATGACCCTGAGGCCTGAGCGGTGTGCATTGCCAGCGGCGTTAACATGGCTACAAAGGCAGCCAGTAAAATTCCACGTATCATGATTTTCTCCTGACGGCAGCGTGTCTCCGCTGCTGGTTCGCTATTCTGTCGATATTGCGTCTGAGAAACCTGTGGAAACCGTCTGAAAAACCGTGAAAAATCAGGGTTTAAGAGTATTCCGGGATGGCCGCCCGGCGAAGCAGGCGGCGCATGTTACTGCAGGGCAGACTCAATGGCGGCAAGCTCGTCATCCGTGAGAGGAGCCTGATTCAGCATCTGTACTGCATCATCGATTTGTGCCGTTTTACTGGCCCCAATCAGCACTGATGTAATGCGTGGATCACGTAACACCCACGTTAACGCCATCTGCGCCAGCTTCTGGCCGCGCTGTTGAGCAATGGCGTTTAGCTTGCGGACTTTTTCCATTTTTTCATCAGTAAGCTGATTTTCGTTGAGGAACTTGCTGCCGCTGGCAACGCGTGAATCCTGCGGAATACCCTGTAGATAGCGATCGGTCAGGACACCGCCTGCCAGGGGTGAGAACGCGATACAACCTGCACCATGTTCATCCAGTGTCTGAAGTAATCCCTGCTCTGGCGTGCGTTCAAATAACGAATAGCGAGGCTGATGGATCAGGCAAGGCGTACCCAGATCGCGCAGAATCGCCATCGCTTCAGCCGCCCGTTGCGCGGGATAGTTTGAAATCGCGGCATACAGCGCCTTTCCCTGGCGTACGACATGATCCAGCGCGCGCATGGTTTCTTCCAGCGGCGTCTCCGGATCGGGACGGTGGTGATAAAAGATATCAACGTATTCCAGTCCCGTTCGGCGCAGACTCTGATCCAGGCTGGCCACCAGATATTTGCGCGAACCCCAGTCACCATACGGGCCTTCCCACATGGTGTAACCGGCTTTCGTCGAAATAAGCAATTCGTCGCGGTGTGCCTGAAAATCTTCACGCATGATACGACCAAAGTTCGTTTCAGCTGAGCCAGGAGGCGGGCCGTAGTTATTCGCCAGATCGAAATGCGTGATACCGCAGTCGAAAGCGTGGCGCAATAGCTGGCGGCTGACATCCAACTGTGTGCTGTCACCAAAGTTATGCCACAGGCCCAGTGAAATCGCAGGAAGTTTCAGGCCACTGCGCCCACTGCGACGCCACTGCATATGCTGATATCGGTCCGGATGAGGGAAAGCTGTCATATAAGGGTCCTGAGTGAAAACGAATAAATGTGCCAAAACCGGAGGAGTGTATACGCTTACACTCAGTATTAATCCGCGTGAAGTCGCATATTCACGGAATAATACACGGTCGTAACGCGGGCTTGCCATGCAATAGATTGGCTAAAATCTGCAGCCGTTCTCGCCAAATTTACGCCATGTCAGATACTTATCAGAACAATCCCCTAAAAGGAACGCGCTATGTCCGATTTTACGGTTGGTGATTATCTGTTGGCTCGCTTGCAGGAGTGCAGTGTCAGGCATTTATTTGGTGTGCCGGGCGACTACAATCTGCAGTTTCTCGACCGTGTTATTGCCCATCCGGACATTAGCTGGGTGGGATGTGCTAACGAACTGAATGCAGCCTATGCAGCCGATGGCTATGCGCGTTGCTCCGGCGTAGCGGCGCTGCTGACCACGTTTGGCGTGGGTGAACTCAGCGCGATTAACGGTCTGGCGGGCAGCTTTGCCGAGTATGTGCCCGTTATCCACATTGTGGGCGCGCCTTCGAGTCAGGCGATGCAGCAGGGGGATTGTGTGCATCACACGCTGGGAGACGGCGACTTTGGTCACTTCATCCGCATGGCGCAGGAGGTGAGCGCTGCCACGGCACAGCTTACGGCCGACAATGCCACGGCTGAAATTGACCGGGTCATCCTGGCCGCGCTTCAGCAGCACCGTCCTGGCTATTTAATGCTGCCGGTGGATGTGGCCCAGCGGCAAACCTCAGCGCCTGAGCAGCCGCTAATGCGCCCTACCGCTTCACCTCATGAGGTGCGCATCGCGTTTCAGCAGGCGGCAGAGCGGTTGCTGGCACCTGCGAAGCGTGTATCGCTGCTCGCCGATTTTCTGGCGCAGCGCTGGCAGCAGCAGCCGGCTCTGGCAGCCTTGCGGGCGGGACGCGCGTTTCCCTGTGCCACCTTGTTGATGGGTAAAGGTGTGCTGGATGAACAGCAACCGGGTTTTGTCGGTACCTATGCGGGAGAAGGGAGTGAAGGTGAGGTGCGCCAGCAAATTGAAAACGCGGACGTGACGATTTGCGCTGGCGTACGCTTTACCGACACGATTACGGCCGGTTTTACCCAGCAATTCAGCGCGGCACGGCTTATTGACATCCAGCCGCACAGCGCCAGCGTGGGCGGGCAAACGTTCGCGCCCCTGACGATGGCGGATGCGCTAAGCGCGTTACTGCCGGTGTTTGAACGACATGGTGCCGACTGGCAGGCCGCCTGTCCGCCGTCGGCCCCAGAGCCGGTTCCGGATGCAGCTATCATCAGTCAGTCTGCTTTTTGGCAGGCGATGCAGGCGTTCCTGCAGCCGGGTGATATTATTCTGGCCGATCAGGGGACGGCGGCTTTTGGTGCCGCGTCGCTGCGGTTGCCCGTCGGTGCGCAGCTTTTGGTACAGCCGCTCTGGGGCTCTATCGGCTATACTTTACCCGCCGCGTTCGGTGCGCAAACTGCCCAGCCTGCTCAGCGCGTTATCCTGATTATTGGCGACGGTTCGGCCCAGTTGACCATTCAGGAGTTAGGTTCCATGCTGCGGGATCAACAGCATCCCATTATTTTTCTCCTCAATAATGAAGGCTATACTGTAGAGCGGGCGATTCATGGTGCCGCTCAACGTTATAATGATATCGCGCAATGGAACTGGACAGCGCTGCCGCAGGCAATGAGTTTGCAATGTCAGGCGCAGAGCTGGCGCATCAGTGAAACCTTGCAGTTGCAGGCACTGATGACGCTACTTAAACAACAGCACAGGCTGTCGTTTATTGAAGTGGTGATGCAAAAAGATGACCTGCCGCCGTTACTGCGTAAAGTCTCAGCCTGCCTGAGCCAGCGCAACGGCGGTTGAGATTCGGAAAGTTGCCTCTGTGCACGCCAGACTAACGCGGTTAGGCTGTTGCACACACGAGTCAGACGCTCACCCATAGCTTCGGTGAGCGTTGTTGTTTTATCGGCAGGATTTTATAGTGTCCTCCAACTCTTTAAGACCCCCAAGCGGAGCACCAGAAGAATGACAACTTATGCCTTGGTCGGCGATGTCGGCGGCACCAACGCCCGCCTCGCTTTGTGTGAGGTGGAAAGCGGCAGCATCTCCCAGGCCAAAACATTCGCAACATCAGACTACGACAGCCTCGAAGCCGTCATCCGCCACTATCTTGATGAACAAAAGCAGGATATCAAAGACGGTTGTATCGCCATTGCCTGCCCGATTACCGATGACTGGGTTGAAATGACCAACCATGACTGGGCTTTTTCCACTAAAAAGCTCAAAGAGAACATCGGTTTTGAACACCTGGAAATTATTAACGACTTCACCGCGGTGTCTATGGCCATTCCCATGCTGGGCGCAGAACATGTGATCCAGTTTGGTGGCAAAGAGCCGGTTAAAGACAAGCCAGTGGCCATTTACGGCGCGGGAACTGGACTGGGCGTCAGTCATCTGGTGCATGTTGATAAGCGCTGGGTCAGCCTGCCTGGTGAGGGCGGCCACGTTGACTTTGCGGCCAACAGCGAAGAAGAAGATCAAATCCTGGAAGTGTTGCGGGAAGAATTGGGCCATGTGTCAGCCGAGCGCGTGCTGTCAGGCGCGGGTCTGGTCAATCTCTATCGGGCGATTGTGAAAGTGGATCAACGCGTTCCCGAGAATCTGAAGCCGAAAGAGGTGAGTGAGCGTGCGCTTGCGGACAGCTGTACAGATTGTCGTCGTGCGCTGTCGCTGTTCTGCGTCATCATGGGGCGTTTTGGCGGTAATCTGGCGCTGAACCTCGGCACCTTTGGTGGCGTGTACATCGCAGGCGGCATTGTGCCGCGCTTCCTGGAATTCTTTAAATCCTCGGGTTTCCGTGCGGCATTTGAAGACAAAGGGCGTTTTCG
Source organism: Pantoea allii (assembly GCF_002307475.1). Taxonomy (GTDB): domain Bacteria; phylum Pseudomonadota; class Gammaproteobacteria; order Enterobacterales; family Enterobacteriaceae; genus Pantoea; species Pantoea allii. Next base: position 13,408 of record NZ_NTMH01000055.1, read on the forward strand.
CGATTACGTTGCCGATATTCCGGTCTATATGATCACCCACGATCAGCCAGGCTTGTTAGGTGCAGGTGCTCACCTGCGTCAAACCCTGGGCCGTATTCTCTGATGACCGCCATTGCCCTTCCCCAACGGGAAGGGTTCTCTCCGTCCTGTGGTTTCCCTACAAACGCATGAGCAGCCTGAAGGTTTTTACCTTGCTACGGCTGACGGGCACCTGAAAGTCCTTGTCCCTTAATTTGAGCAGATAGGTATTATTGAACCAGGGTTCAATCTCTCTGATCTTATTCAGATTAACGCAGTACGAGCGGTGACAACGAAAGAATTGCTGCTCGGGCAGGCGTGAGCAAAATTCGCTGATATTCATCGACATGACATAGTCTTCACGGCGGGTATACACAAAGGTTAACTTCTCATGAGCCTCGACGTAGTAAATATCATTCACGTCGGTCACGATGATGCGATCGTCTTTGGTCAGGTTAACCGTAAGGGGGTTTTGCGCGCTGGGTGCCTGGGTAATTGTGTGCTGCTGTTGCCAGCTGGCTTCCAGCTTGTTGAGCATCGTGATAATACGTGACTCATGATAGGGCTTCAGGATGTAGTCAAACGCCTCCAGCTCAAAGGCCTCTACCGCATGTTCTTTCCAGGCGGTAATAAAAACAATCAGAGGCTTATGCACAAACTGATGAATATTCTGCGCCAGTAACATGCCATCCAGCGACGGAATATTAATATCGAGAAATATCACATCCACCCGGTGCTGCTGCAGGTATTTCAGCACGTCGAGTCCGTCATCAAAGCAGGCTTCAATCTCAATGTTGCTGTGCTGCTGAATCATCCAGCTCAGCTCTTGCTGGGCAAGGAACTCATCCTCTACGATGATGGCTTTCATGCAAGATTTCCCACCAGTGGCTGTCCGGTTTTGCTCAGGGTAAAGGCGATTTCGGTCCCGGGGTGATGACGCACGATATGCAGTCCCTGGCCCGACAGCAATTTAACCCGGTGATGCACGTTTAACAGGCCGATTTTATTGCCCGGCATTTCGTTGCGTGCAACTCTGTCAATGACCTCATCGCTGATGCCTTGCCCGGTGTCCCGCACCGCAATGCGCACCCGGTCGCCCAAATCGCGCACGCTCAATGTCACCACACCTTTGCCTTTGCAGGGCTGAATGCCGTGCACAATGGCGTTTTCGACTAAGGGCTGAATAAGCAGGCTGGGCAGAGAAAAATGCAAATCCTCATCCACGTCGTAAATCATCGTGAGCTTATCGCCAAAGCGGGCCTGCTCAATGGCGATGTAATCCTTTACCTGCCACAGCTCTTTTTTGATATCGATAAGCTCATCGTCGTTCAGTTCGAGGTTGTAGCGCAGATAACGCGATAAATTGATGACTAACTGACGCGCCGTATCTGGATTGAGCCGGATAGAAGACGATATTGCATTGAGCGCATTAAACAGGAAATGCGGATTTATTTTGCTCTGGAGCGCGCGGAGTTCCGCTTTATTGGCCATTTCACGCAGCTGCTCGGTGCGGGAGACTTCAAGCTGGGTCGAGATAATCTGCGACAGGCCAACGGCCATCTCTTTCAGCGAGCCGGTAATACGGTGCGCGCGACGATAGTAGATTTTTAAGGTGCCGGTGACGTTGCCTTTTTCCCGTAACGGAATCACTATCATGGAGTGAATGTCTTTTGTTCTGTGGGCTTCATCATTGTTTTTAATGATGATTTTACCGCTGTGGATAGCCTGAGCCGTGGTGGGGCTGATGCCGTCATCGCCGTGCTGATAGTTTTGCTCGCCGTAACCGACATAGGCCAAAATTTTCTGCTTGTTGGTCATGGCGACGGCATCTGCTTTGATTTCTCGCCGGATAATGTCGCAAATGTTCCGAAGTGAATCGCTGTTTACCTGCCGGAAAAGCGGCAGCGTCTGATTAGCAATATCCAGCGCCAGCTTGGCCTGACGTGCCGCGCTGGCCTCTTTTTCGCCCTCAACGCTCTGCACCAGTAACACGATTAAGCCAATGCTTGATGCGCCGAGGATCATCGGCAGGGCGATTTCGGACACAATCGCCAGCCCCAGGGCGACAGGTTTCGCCCATAACAGAATAAGCAGCATCGTCAGGCTTTCACAGAACATCCCGCCCAGAATGCCTACCAGCCAGCGTCGCTCGCGCTGCACCCGACGATTGATCCCGCCCGCAACCACCCCGGCAATGATGCTGGTAATCAGGCAGGGCACGGACGTCACGCCGTGAATATCAATCAAAAATCGATGCAGGCCCGCAATCACGCCCGTCACGATCCCCACCCAGGGGCCAAAAAGAATACCGCCCGCCATCACGGCGATAACCCGCACGTTAAGCAATGAACCTTCAACGTTAACACCTGACCAGGTACTGAATAAGGCAAACAGGGAAAAAATGGCAATGACAGCGCTTTTTTCCAGCGAGGTGTGCTCATCTTTTTGTAATAACTGACGAAAAGGCCGGGTTCGCGTCAGAAAAAACAGGCAAATCAGCATGAGCGCCGCGCGATCAAAGACGGCCAGGAGCATGTTAAAGTGTGAGGTCACAGGCGACTCTTCAGCTATGTTAAAGAACGCTATGATAAAAAATGTAATGATAATGCGCCAGCGCGCCCAGCGGTCAGCATGACTGTTCATGTTTTAGATCAATTTCTCTAAAACAGCGAAAAGGGGAAATGTTGACCACGATAAAGGGGAACGCTTATTTCCCTCTTTTGGATTCGGGGCGGGGTACTGAAGCCTGACAGAATTATCAGCGCAGTCGCTTTCCTTTGAGACCTGTCTGCCGGGAGCAGAGTATGCATCTGACCACTTCACGTTTGACGTTAACGACATTACGCCCGGAAGACTGGCAACTGTTCCGGGCGGTGCACGAAGATCGCGACACGATGAACTGGGTGAGTGAAATTCCTGACGAAGAGGATATCCGTGAACGGTTCAGCCAGCGTTTGGCACCCTGGCAGGTAGGCAGCTTTCACATGCTGTGCCTGGTCGCCAGGCTGCGTGATAGCGGAGAAGCCATTGGCTTATTTGGCTGTACGCCTGAATGGCAGCCCGCTCGCCAGGCCGAAATCGGTTACATGCTGCTGCACCGCTACTGTGGCCAGGGCTTCGGCAGTGAAGCCCTGGGGGCGTTATGTCAGTGTTTGTTCGACGCCGGTTTCCTCAAGCTCAAGGCGCTGGTGGTGGAGGGCAACTGGGCATCACGGCGGATTCTGGAAAAAAATGGCTTCACGCTACAGCGCACGCTGCAAAATAATTATCTGTTAAATGACCGCTGGGTGAATGACTGGCTGCTTGAACGGCTCAATCCGCAAATATAAAAAATTTTCTGCTCCTCTCGACAAAGTTGTTATCTGCAAGTTATGTTCTTGTAGAGGTCACCGCAGTGACCAGCGTCGCTCGGACGGTCCGGGCGCTAACGTTTCCCAGAGGACACCATGGCTGATAACAGCACAACCCGTCGTTTCACACGTATTGAACGCCTGCCGCCTTACGTTTTTAACATCACCGCTGAACTGAAGATGGCTGCGCGTCGGCGTGGCGAAGATATCATCGACCTTTCAATGGGCAACCCCGACGGGGCAACGCCGCCTCATATCGTAGAAAAATTGTGCCAGGTGGCACAACGTGAAGACACGCACGGTTATTCGACCTCACGCGGTATTCCTCGCCTGCGTCGCGCGATTTCTCGCTGGTATGAAGAGCGTTATCAGGTTGATATCGATCCTGAATCTGAAGCTATCGTCACCATCGGGTCCAAAGAGGGGCTGGCTCACCTGATGCTGGCGACGCTTGATCATGGCGACACTGTGCTGGTGCCCAACCCCAGTTACCCTATTCATATCTACGGTGCCGTTATCGCGGGTGCACAGGTGCGATCTGTACCGCTGGTGGAAGGGATCGATTTCTTCAATGAGCTGGAACGCGCTATTCGCGAAAGCTATCCCAAGCCCAAAATGATGGTGCTCGGTTTTCCCTCCAATCCCACATCTCAGTGTGTCGAACTGGACTTTTTCGAGCGCGTAATTGCGCTGGCGAAGCAGTACAACGTCCTGGTGATTCACGATCTGGCCTACGCGGACATTGTCTATGATGGCTGGAAAGCGCCTTCCATCATGCAGGTGCCAGGGGCACGTGATGTCGCGGTAGAGTTCTTCACGCTGTCAAAAAGCTACAACATGGCGGGCTGGCGCATTGGCTTTATGGTGGGTAACAAAGAGTTAGTCGCCGCGCTGGCGCGTATCAAGAGCTATCACGATTACGGCACATTTACGCCCTTACAGGTGGCTGCGATTGCGGCGCTGGAAGGCGATCAGCAGTGCGTGCGCGATATTGCTGAGCAATATAAACGGCGGCGTGATGTGCTGGTAAAAGGGCTGCACGAAGCGGGATGGATGGTCGATATCCCGAAAGCGTCGATGTACGTGTGGGCGAAAATTCCTGACCACTATGCCCACCTTGGTTCGCTGGAGTTTGCGAAGCACATGCTGCAGGAGGCGAAAGTCTGCGTCTCGCCAGGCATTGGCTTTGGTGACTACGGTGACACGCATGTCCGCTTTGCGCTGATTGAAAACAGCGATCGTATACGTCAGGCAGTCAGAGGGATTAAAGCGATGTTTCGTGCGGATGGTATATTGCCGGGCAGCGTGAAAAACATGGAAGAACAAATCTAGTCCGCCACTGGGGCGACCGTCTGTCGCCCCCTGCGGAATGCTTGCAGATACTACAGCATCAGCACAAAGGTGCCGACCCAAAGCAGTACGAAGAAAGAAATTCCCATCAAAGCATATTTCACAAGCGAACTCCTCTGAGCGGTTACGATGTTGGCGATCCCGATCCAGCGCAACGCGGACAGATGGGACAGGTCGCCGTTCAGGTCAACGGTCAACGGTCTCCCGGACGAACTGAATAACTCAGAACAGGATCGGGGCTAATCTACGCGTAATCAGACCGAAAAGAAATAGTTTGGTTCTGAGAGTTTGTTCACATTTTTTACTGAACGTTAATTTCTGGAACCGCAGACATGCCGACGCGTAACTGGGCCAGATTCGGCTGTCCCTCATCCAGCACAATTTTCACCGGTAATCGCTGAACGACCTTAGTGTAGTTGCCGGTAGCGTTATCAGGAGAAATCGCTGAAAACGTCGCGCCCGTGGCGGGCGCAATGCTGTCGACATGACCGGTAAAGACCTGATCGGGCAAGGCGTCGACCTCAATGCTAACGGGTTGCCCCGGACGAACATCCTTCAACTGGGTTTCCAGATAATTTGCCGTGATGTAGGTGTGCTGCAACGGCACCACCGCCAGCAGACGCGTGCCTGCTGACACCCAGGCACCCAGGCGCAGGGTACGCTGTCCCACCATGCCGGCCACCGGTGCCATAATGCGGGTATAAGACAGGTTCAGACGCGCCTGATCGACGCTGGCCTTCGCTGCGGCGACATCGGCTTCTGAGGATCTGACCGCCGCCTGTAACACGCCGACCTGCTTAACCGCCGAGGCCAGGGCCGCTTCACTCTGGCGCACCGTGGCGCTCGCGGATCGTTGTGCAGAACTGGCTTTTTGCTGTTCATCTGCGGCCACCGTGCCACGCTGATAAAGACGGTTATAGCGTTCTGCACTCTGACCGGCATACTGCGCTGTGGCCTGGCTGGCCGCGACGCTGGCCTTTTGCTGCGCAATCACCGATTGCTGCTGCTCCAGCTGTGCCTGACTGCTCAACAGTTTGGCTTCACTGACCTGCAGGTCGGCCTTGGCACTCTCAAGCGCCACCTGATAATCACGATCGTCCAGTGTGGCTAACAGTTCGCCCGCCGCGACCTGCTGGTTATCCTTCACGTTGATACGGGCGATGTAGCCCGACACTTTCGGGGCGACAATGGTGTAATCGGCATTTACCCAGGCATCATTGGTGCGGTGATCGTTACGGGTCATCACCGCCCATACCGCCAGCGCCATCGCCAGTAAAACCAGCAGCAGGAGGGAAAGCAGCAGGGTTCTTCTCATTGCTAAAGCACGCATATTCAGTTATCCCGACGTGGAGGTTGCAGGTTGGATCAAGGTTTGAGGAGGCCAGACCCGTTTGGGTACCAGAGCCGTCACCAGCAGCAGCAGTAGCGCAAAACCGATCAGCAGCATCCAGGTATCACTCAGGCCGAGTACCAGCGCCTGATGCTTGACCTGCATGGCAAAGCCGCGCAGATTTTCGACAGAGCTGGCGCTGCCGTCCGGCAGGAGCGGATAGCTGGCGCTGGCCTGGCTGCTGTCTGGCGCCGTCATCAACCAGGGCCTGCTGGCTGCCTGATTAACCAGAATGTTGGAGTGAAACTGCTCACGGTGGCTGACGAACCACGACACCAGCGTGGAGGCGGCAATGCTGGAAAAACCCCGAACCGTATTAAACATCGCTGAGGCAAACGGGCCTTCCGGTGGGGCAACGACGCTGGTGGCACTCATCAATACTGGCAGAATCACCATCGGCTGACCCACGGCCTGTAAAGCCTGAATCAGCCAAAAGTTGTCCCGCGACCAGCCCGTCGTGATCTGCATACCCAGCAGGCATGAGGCGATAAGAAAGATCAGGCCCAGCGACAGCATCCAGCGACAGTCGATCCAGCGAATATTCAGCAGGGCGGCGATAAACGGCGCAATAACCAGCTGCGGCAAGCCGATGGTTAAAGCCAGCGGCGCAAACTGTCCAATGCGGAATCCGTCGACCTGAGCAAAATAGGTTGAAGGCAGGGCCGAGCCGGATAACGACACAATGAGCACACCCGCCAACACCAGTAAACCGTGCATCAAATTACGCCGTCTCAGCATCTGCAACTTAAACAGCGGCAGCGGATGAAACCACTCGTTAATCAAAAACACTACCAGGAGCGGTAACGCCGCGAAAAGCATTGCTGTGATAATGGGGGAATCAAGCCAGTCCAGACGTTCGCCCTGGCTGAGAACCAGAATGATTAGCGCCATGCCGCTACAGCCGGTGACCATACCAAACAGGTCGATCTGCTGAAAACGTTCAGTACGGAGCGGATCCTGAGGTAATCCCCAGGCCATCAGTAAGATGGCAATCAGCATGCCGGGCACGACCTGCCAGAAGACAAACATCCAGCTGACTTCATCTGTCCAGAAGGCAGCCAGAGAAGCCGCCATATTGGGCCCAAAGGTGGCGGTCAGCGCGTAGGCACCCAGGCCGTAGAGCTTAATCGGCGGCGGCAAAAAGCGTAGCGCGACGGTCATCAGCATAGGCGGAAGTGCGCCGCCAAACAAACCCTGTACGACGCGCAACGCCATAAACAGAACAGGATTGGTCATGAGCGGCAGCAGTATGCCGGACAGTAAAAACCCCGCGGACATGATCAGCGAAAAACGGCGTAGGGAAAACGTGACGGCAAACCAGGGCGCAATCATCATGGCGGCGACTTCGGCAGCCTGATAGACAGAGACAATCCAGCTTCCCTGGTCGTAGCCGATGCCAAGGGCGGCACGAATATCGGCCAGGGCGATATCACTGACCCGATCGTTAAGTCCTGAGGTGAGCGCAGCGATCCACACGCCAAGCAAGCCTAATGCCAGGCGCAGGGTAAAGGGATGCAGCGTCGGCGCATTGCCAGGCCGGGTCGTCATAGCAGGTGGTCTCGTTATTATTATGATTCGATGTATTGCAATGCGATACAGCGCGGCGATATTACATGGCAATATGCTGTATTGCAATGCGGTACATGCTGTAAAAGGTGCGCTTTTCGGGTTACAGTAAGCCAGCTCAAAAAGGACGACGCTATGACTCATCAATCATCCAGCCGCGAGGATGAAAAAACGGGCGGCATTCAGGTTATTGCACGTGCGGCAAAAATTCTTAATGCCTTAGGCGAACATCCCAGTGGCATGAGCCTGGGCGAGATCGCACAGGTGGTTGATCTGCCGCGTTCCACCGTTCAGCGCATCGTTGCGGCTCTGGATAGCGCAGAGCTGGTTCGTAGCAGCGGTGCGGGTGGACTGCGCCTTGGCCCGGCTTTGCTTAAGCTCCTCTCCAGCGTCAACACGGATGTGGTGGATTTAGTCAAACCGCTGATGGAAAAACTCTCTGCGGATACCAATGAAACCGTATCACTGGCCCGCGCCAGCGGTTCACAGCTTGCCGTTGTGCATTACGTGGTGGCATCACGAGAGTTGCGGGTTGTTCCGCGTATCGGGCTGGATCTGCCGCTTTACAGCACCTCAGGGGGCAGAGCGCTGCTGGCGCTGGAAAGTGATGCTGACGTGCAGGCACGGGTGGGCGACGCCTGGCGCGAACTGACTGATAAAACGGTTAAGACGCTGGCCGAGCTCTTACAGATGATTCATGAGGTGCGTAAAACCAGCATTTCCTACGATCGCGGTGAAACGCTTGAAGGTATCTCGACGATGGCCTTTGCGCTGGACACGCTCTTTGGCCGTTTTGCCGTGTCATTACTGGTGCCTACGGCACGTTTTAAGAAACACGAGGCTCGTTATCGTGAGGAAATGTTGCAATGCAAACAGGCGTTGATTCGCGAAATTGGCAAAATTGCCGCTGTTGAAGGATGACTGCTCAATGAAAACAGTGTTGATGGCTATTGATAATTCTCCGGTGGCGAAGAAAGTGGTTTCTTTAACGATTGAACAAGCGCAGGCACACCGTGCGGAAGTCGTCGTTTTATGCTGTATCGATCCCGCTTATTCATCCTGCAGCCAACCTATTGATATTGATGCAGGCGAAGATCCGGCGGATTTTGTGGCGGCTCAGGATGAACAAAATACCGCTGAGATGGTGGTACGGCATGCACTGGCCCCGTTGCTGCAGGCCGGCATTAAGGCGCGTGGCATTATACTGGCCGGTGAAGCCGCTGATACCATCGTCGCCCAGTCGCAACAGCTAAACGCCAATATGATTATTATGGGGCGGCGCCATTTGTCACCCTTTAACCGTTTATTAAAAGGATCTGTGAGTGCCGCTGTTGTTGAACGCGCGCATTGCCCGGTACTGATTGATGTGCGTAAGGATTAACAACGTAGTATGACTTCCCTGCTTTTTATTACGCTGGTGGCCTTTGTGCTACTGGCGCTTATCATTGTGATGTTGGTCAGAACCACCCGGTTGCGGGTGTGGCAGGGCGTCGTGCTGTTTATCCTGCCGCTTATCCTGTCGAATATGTTGTGGTTCAACTGGATTTTGCCTCAGCAGCAACAGGAAAAACGCTATGAGCGGGCGGCGGACTATATGGCGCAGGCGACGGTTTATCGCGTGCTGCGCACCCAGGAACCCGCCCTGTGGCAGTTACTGACGCGCGAACTGTCTCACAAACTGCGTGAAGGCGAGCCGATGATTCAGGCCGTCGGTGAACTAAGAGGCTGGCTCACGGATGTGATTAATCAGCGGCTGATGCGCGGCTCAAGTCGCGCCGTCGTTAATTATATTGGCGTTTCCGTCGACGAAATGCAGGCGCTGAATAAAATTGATCCCGGACTCTGTTTTCAATTCCTTTATCCGCAGGTGAAGGGCGGGGTGAATCTGGCCAAAACGCTGCCAGCCGCACTGAATCAAAAGGATGCAGAAGCCACCGAGTATTTACTGCTTAACAGTTTGACCGAAGAACAGCCGATGGATCGCGACCAGGCTCAGCACGACCTGAAAAATATCGTGGATCGCCTTTACCAAAAATGGGGTGATAAGCTGCAACAGCTCAATATGCCTGCAGACACGGCGGTTGATCGCTCATCTATGTGTGCCATGTCCATCGATCTCTACACGGCGATTCTCGCACTCCCTGACAAGCAAGCCGCCAATCTGCTTCGTAGAATGATTGCGCTTTCGGGCGAGGGATAAGCGAAAAAAAGCCCGCTAAACGCGGGCTGAATTGAGAGAGGCTTTTTTTTAGAGTAATGCCTGGTGTTGTGCTTTGAATGTTTTCCGTTGAATGCAGTTTCGCAGTTTAATGGCACATTATGCCAACTGTTTAACCGTATTGAATCAATTGGTAAAACTTCGTAAATACGCAACAGCTCGCGTACTATTCCTATAGATACCCATTTTGCCGCGCCTTACACTGCGACAAAATGTGAGGTAAAAATGAAAAAAATAGTTATTGGTGCACTGGCACTTATTCTGCTGAGCGGCTGTACTGCCAGCAAACCCGGGGCGTTTGAGCGAGTAGATGAAGATACTCATTCAAACACCGTACAGTACCGTTTCGACCCGTCAAAAGTTAATCGCGACGCGATGGAAATTGATGTGGCGAATTACTGCATGAATAAAGGTTTTGATAAGGTAGAAAATTTACCTGTTCAGGACAGCACAATACCAGGCTTAAAGAAAACCTGGTATCAGTGTAATTATGCGGTGAAGAGTTAACCAATAAAACGAGGTGGGATTTAATCCCACCTTCTTTTTTTATATTATGCTGTGTGAAATCTTTGCCCTTCAGTGGTTCTCATCTCTGGCAGACCATTTTCCCTGTCGCTGCCTGTCATCCTTATGTCCTGATAGCATTTTTGGCCCGTTTATAAAATAACCCGCTGCGACCATGGGAAGGACTGTTGTACTTATTTCTTTCATACGCCATCTCCTCTTTTTCGATGTTTTAGATATTACGCCGAAATAGTGGAGCAAACATGTAGCGATTGTAGAGTTACCTGCATAAGTATTTCTTTATATTTCTTTTTCGGTAATGTCGACAAAGCGATTTTAATCTTCCCATCAGAATGGGATGAATAAGCGCAAGCAGAAGTAAGAACCGTCTTAAAAATACGGTGAAAATAGTTCTCCTGGGTCTGGAAATTGGCGCTACATTATTAGCAGGACAATAAATGGAGGCAAACATGGCTCACAAGGTAAAAAATATTCTGCAACTTCAGGCGGAGTTAGGGGAATGCCCGCTCTGGTCGGTCAAGGAACAGGTATTGTGGTGCGTTGATATTTTGGCTCCAGCTATTCATCGTTTTGATCCCATCAGTGGCGAACTGACGACGTTTCCCCAACAGGAAGAGGTGGGGTGCATTGGATTGCGTGAGCAGGGCGGTATCATCGCCGCCCTGCGCGGTGGCGTGTGGCTGTTGGATGAGCAGGGTAAACCGCAGAAGAAAGTGGCTGATAATCCAGGCATCGCGGAGAAAAGCCGTTTCAATGACGGACGTGTCGATCCCTGGGGTAATTTCTGGTGCGGTAGCTTGTGGGAGCCACAGGATAAAAACGGAGGGTTGCTATGCCGTGTGACGCCCAATCTGAAGCTTGATGTCAAAGCGCGTGACATCAAGATTTCAAACGGCGTAGCCTTCTCACCCGATCGTCAGTGGATGTATCACACGGACACGCCGAACGAAGTGCTTTACCGCTATCCGTTGGATGCCCAGGGCGAACCGGGGGAACGTGAGGTTTTCCGACGTTTCGATGCTCGTGGGGGCTTGCCTGATGGTGCAGCCGTAGACAGCGAAGGCTTTTACTGGTCGGCATTATTTGATGGCGGTCGGGTGGTGCGTATCGATCCACAAGATGGCGAAATCGTGGATGAGATCAGTCTGCCGGTTAAGTGGCCAACGATGGTCGCCTTTGGCGGTCGCGATTTGAAAACGCTGTATATCACCAGTTCAAGAGAGAATCTCAGTAAAGAAGATCGGGAGCGCTATCCAGAGTCGGGTGATATTTTTGCTGTTGAACTTGATGTGGCCGGTATGGCGGAACCGCGCTTTCGCGGCTAAAAAAAGGGGCCAGTCTGACCTGGCCCCTCGCGATTACTGACGCTGCAGCAGCGGCTCGCGAACAGACGGGCTCTGCGGCATACGAATCGTCAGTGACAGCAGTAATGACATCACCAATAGCGTCATGATAAGGCTGAACGTTACGGTAAAACCGCCAAACAGTGAGGCGACCAGCGAACCTAAAACGCTGCCAATACCGAATCCCAGATAAATCAGACCATAATTTTTGGTCAAATTATTGAGGCCAAAAAAGTCGCTGACCAGCGAAGGGAAAACGGTAATGGTGCCGCCAAAGCTGAAAGCGATGCAGGCCAGAGACAGGAAAAAGGTGGTTTGATTCATCTGGGTAAACAGTAAAACGCTCATGCCAGCTAACGAAATCAGCTGGGCCAGCGAGATAACCCGGATACGAACCATTTTGTCAGACAGTACGCCCAGCACTAACCGACCACTCAGATTAGCCACGGCAATGACAGTCACCGCGTTAGCCGCCGTCTGGGTGCTGAGATGCACTAAGCCTTCCCCGATATCTTTAGCGACGCCAATCACGTACAGGCCACTCATGCAGGCCGTCAGGAACATCAGCGCCAGCATCCAGTACTGCGGCAGGCGCACTGATTCCGCCAGCGTATAGTTGCGGTTTGCCTGGTTTTGCACGGTCGACGGGCTTTGCAATGGCGCATCGCGCATCATCAGCGCCCCGATGATCATCATCGTCATGGCCAATAATCCCCAGATAATGAAGGTCTGTTCGAGCCCAAACTTAGCCAGTAGCGCGCCACAGATAAATTTGAACCCCAGGCTTCCTAGTCCGTAGGCACCAATCGCGCAGGCGGATATCACCCCTTTACGTTCAGGAAACCATTTAACGCAGTTTGACAGCGTCATCAGGTAGCCTGCGCCATCAGCCAGGCCCAGCAGAATGCCTGCGCTGAGATACAGCATCATCAGGTTATCGGCATGTGAGGTCAGCCATAAACCCAGCGCCATCATCACGCCCGCGCCGATAGTCACCTTACGGACGCCAAACCGTTCCTGAAGTTTGCCAGCCAGCGAAGACGCCACCGCCAGTCCCAGGCTCAGCAACCCAAATGAAAAGGCCACCTCGCTGACCGATGCCGACAGTTTTTGCGACAGCTGACCGTTAAACAAACTCCAGGTATACACCGACCCCAGCGCAAACTGGGTAATCACCGTACCGATAAGAGTTAACCAGCGTGTACGCTGGCAGACAGCCTGTTGTGGCTTATTCATGATGTTTACTCCCGATGGGAAACTGGAAACTGCGGCCAGAATAAACCTTAGCCTTGCGCGTGCGGGGAGAAAGGGCATGAATGGAATGCAAAATGGAATGAAATGCCGCGAGAGTGGCATGAATGGCAGGAGCGATAAACGTTACCGGTATAGCTATGTGATGACCCCAGGTAAATAGCAGTAAGGGAATGTTACAAACAGTGCTTTTTTCCGGCAGAGTCAGCGTTTTTTTGCCATGCTAAAAGTTCATTCAACAGGAGGAAATATGAAAGACCGGACATATGAATCCGTCACCAGTGAGGATGAGGTTTGCTGCATTATCGGTCAGGCAGTGATTGAATTGAGCGCAGAGCAGCAGCCTGTCACTAAATCTACGCTGGCGCTGAAATTATTGTCAATGGCGGATCGTGACAGTGACGACGAGCGAGTTCTGCTCTACTGGATTGCGCGTAAGGCAATAAATCAACCACAACATCTTGTCAATCAGCAGCAACAATGGGCATGACGCCCGGACAGGAAAGGGTTCCACGCCCGGTACGGTTCAGCCTGTAGCAAGAGCGTGACAGCGGCTCATGCCTAATGTATGAAAACTGACCGTATCATCATGGTAATGCCAGGGATGGCGTCGATATCCTTAACTTTACCTGTCCTCAGTTTTACTTCACCTCTCATCTTTAGCTTCTTAACCTGCATCGCATTTCGCTTTTTCCCCTCCGCGCTTAATCATAACTGCATCACCTCCCTCGCTCCGGTGGCATTAGTATCGATAAATCCTGCTAAATCTCACGCTTACCCCAGATGGTCATGCTGGCGATGCGTAACAGTGGGCGACGGTAGAGCGATTGGTTAACCGGCGATTAAGTGCCTGCACGTACCTGAGCGCGTCATACTCAGACATATTCCGCATGCAGACAGTCCCCCCTGGCTTGTGAGAATAATAAATCCCTGTTTATTCTGCCGGAGAGGTTTATGTATTCAGTCAGTCTGAAAAGCCTTGGCGTGCTGATGCTCGCCGCCGCTTGCACGTCATGCAGCCCTTCATCCTCTGGTCACATTTCTCCGGGTAAATGTGATATCGAGGGCACTTACCATGTTAACCTCCCGCGCTTTGATGAAACGGCCCAGCAGTTAGCCCATGCTTCAGGCTGTTTTATTGAGACAGATCTGTCGCGAACCGGCGCTGTCCACGTCAATCCGGTGCAGGGAACCATGACCCTCCGGGAAGCGGTCAGTGACGCGATAAAAGGCACCTCGCTTAAGATCGTGGCGCAAAAACCGGACTCAATTACTGTCGAATAATAATGGCGAATGAAGGCGGTATGTTCATGCATAAGTTAGCTGCTGTAACCGGGATAATGTTGCTTTTATCGGTATCCGCCTGCTACGCCGGATCGGGTGGTAATGGGGGCGCAGGTGGCAACGGCGGCAGCCAAAATGGACAGCCTGGCGGTGAGGGCCTTGCGGGAAAGAACGGGCAGCGCGGAATGGACGGTTGTCCCGGTGGTACGGCGCGCTCTGCTGATGGTCACTATTATCTGCCGGGCACACATGAGCGGTGTCATCCGCCATCGACCAGAAAACAGCACCGGCACAAACAGATGGGCGTTGAGAGCGTTTAGGTGAGCCAGCCTGAATGTCGCCCGGGCGCTTAATAAGGTGAGGGAAATGGACGCTGACGCTTTTTTGCCCCTTTCGGGCCAGTTTTACCGCTCGGTGTTGTCAACGAATGCGCACGCCGCTCTCGCCGCGCCTGGGCCGCAAAGCGCAGGACGTTATCACCGACAGGGGCAGCCCGCACTTTATATGAGCCCCATTCCTGAATGGTCCATCATGGCGGTTTCGGGTTATATGCGGGAAGATGGATTAGCGCGTGTGCTTATTCCGCTTCGCGTGAGCGGTGCCAGGGTCATCGATCAGCGGGATAAGGCAGGTTGCCTGCAAATGGGGATAATCCCCGAGGCATCCAACAGCCCCTGGCGAGCAGCGCTGAAGCAAGGGCTGATGCCGTTGTCCTGGGAAAATGCCGATAAGGCAAGGGCGTCAGGCGCATATGGGATCATTGATTGTTCTCGTATCATCCCCGACGGTTGGCATCTCTGCCTGTTTCGCTGGAATACGCATGACGCGCCCTGTGTTGAAGTGTGCGGAGAACCTGTAACCATTACGCTTTCATCCGACGGGCCTGAGTGGGGATTGTAGTGGATTTTCGCCTCAGGGCTGCCCGACGTGCCAGCCGAACAGGTTTATTAACGACGATGACCAGGATAGCCGCCATGAGAATGCTATGTTACGCCATGCTTTATCTGATCGCTTTTAGCACCTTCGCCGCGTCGGCTGCGCCAGACTATCCGGGATGCGATCTCAACACGCAACATGATGTGCAGGGCAATGTGGGCGGTGCCATTACCGATCCCCGTCAGGCGCATATCGCCGTACGTGCCAATATCCTTCAGGCCGATATTGCTACTGCACGCAAAGCCCGTCTTCTGACACAACCACAGGCGGAAAAAATGTGGCGGCAGGTTGAGCAGGTGCGAAAAGACACTAATCAATTTGTTAAGAAGCAGGGATTCTTGAGTGCTGGGGAACGGGCCAGTTATGACAGAGCGCTGGATCGCGTGGCATCCCAACTCTGCCGGTTCTGATCACGCGGAATAAAACGCCTGCCTCTGGTCTGATGGCGGCGGCTCTTCTTTATTCTGGCATTGTTGTGTGAATATTCGCCTTGCCGGCCGGTTTATTCTCAATGCTTCACGCGCACTCGATGATCGCTTCCTGCCAGAACGGGATATTCACCCCGGCAAATCTGTTCTCCCCTGTGAAAAGACAGAAACAGAAGCGAGTGGTTTTATTTGTCGGTGCGGGCTGCTTTTTCAGGTGGAGGCCGGGATAAACGCGCATCAACCCAGACCGATCCCGGCGGAGGTGGATATTGAGAGGTATTACAACGCTGGAAACAGAATGGCCACGATAAATACCCTGTTGGACGGCTTCCACTTTACGTTAGCGGGACAGCGCTTACCGCCCATGGCGACGTGTTTTTAAGCCATGTTAAATCACGCTGAGGTGGCGGTTAAATGCGCTACGATTCCCCCGCATCCGGCTGAGCCACATTGTGCAGAACCATGGCGGCGGCACCGAATGCGACGGTATCCGTAGCTGAGATATCCGGCAGGCAGATTTCAGGTTGCACGACTTGGGTGCCATTTAACGTATCTAACGCGGAAAAATCGAGCCAGACAGCAAGCCGTTGACGCACGACCTGCGGCAGTGTGCCCCCAAGATAGATAGCCGCTGGCGCAAGGACAGCGTTTAGCATAAAGCCCAGGCGTGCGATTTCCGGGCCTGTGCGTTCAATCCACCCGTCGAGAACCGATACGTTTTCGCTCAGGAAACGGTGCCAGACAGCTTGTGAACGACCATCCGGTATCTCGCCGAGGTGATTTTTACACCAGGCAGCAAGGTCAGTAAAAGAGGGCCGTGGTCTTTCGAGTGGAAGTAACAGGCCAATTTCGCCCGCATTGCCAAGATGACCGCGATAGCGTTGTTTGCCCAAAATAATGCCGCTGCCGATGCCTTCTGACAGATAGAGATAGACAAAGTCTTGATGATTAGCCGCATTACCGAGCGCCATCTCGCCCATTGCTGCAGCATTGGCATCATTTTCGATCAACACCGGACAGCCCAAAGCCTGCCGGATGGACTCATACAGCCCGGGTTCATCCCAGGAGGTCACTTCGGGGGCCAGATGGAGAGGCGCAATACCGCGTTGAAACCGTGTCGGCATGGCGATGCCTGCACCAATCAGTAAACGATGCGGTATGTGATTTCTTTCCAGCAGCGTTTTGTGACCCTCCTGCATCGCTGACCGAGCCTCGGCAAAGGTTTCATAGAGGCCGATCAGTTCAATTTCATCGACCAACTTGCCTTTGAAATCAAGCAGCATCAGCGTGATAGAAAAGCGGCTGGCATGAATCCCTATGGCATAACCGATTGCGGAATTAAGCGTAAGATCGATGTGCGGTGCGCCCCGGCCAGACGGACGACGAGCCCCTTCGACGACGATACCTCGCTTGATGAGATCGCGGGTCATCATGCTCACCGCCGCCGCTGTCACGCCACAACAATCGGCGATTTCAGCACGCGATGCAGAGTCGTTGCGACGAAGATAACGTAACACGGCAGACTGCGTTGTACCGATTCCTTCCCAATGCTTCGATGAAGTCAACTCATCTTCTCCCGGTCATTTTCACATGGTCATGAACTTGTCATTTAAATAAATTAACTTACTTAAATAATAGGCACAACGGGAATAAAAACCATGTCGAAAAAATTGACTGTCCTCGCCACCTTGGTGATTTCCGCGCTGTGTGGCGGCCTTGCCCACGCCGAGGAGATAACCATCAAGCTCTCCACACTCGCCGAGCGGAGTGCTCCCAACCGCATCACCAATATCGAAGATGCCGCCGACATCATGAACAAGCAATTTAAGGCTGCGGGTGTCGACAAGCATATTGTGGTTCAGGCCAACAGCAGTGCTGTCAAAGGCTGGGACGACTTTGCCATGGACATGCTGAAGGCAATGTCCGTCGGCCAGGGACCGGATATCTATGTGCTGCCCCATGAGTGGATCGGTCAGTTTGCTAAGGACGGTTATGCCTTGCAAATGAACGATAAGATCGCCGCTGCACCGTGGGTTTATAGCGATATCCTGCCTGTGCTGTGGGAATCGGCGAAAGCAAAAGATGGAAAGATCTATGGCATACCGCAGGATGCTGAAATACGGATGTTTTTTTACAACAAAGATATGTTGAGAAAAATCGGCAAGGATGAAGCCTTTATTAACGCTATTCCGGCCAGAGTTGAGTCCGGTGATTTTACACTCGACGATCTGACCGCCCTTGCCAAAGAAGTCGTGGACGGCAAAGCAGCCCAATATGGCATGCTGCACCGCCCGAACGTCGGTATTGATTATCTTATGGTTTTTCAGTCTTACGGCGTGAAATTCATGGATGAGAAGACCGGCAAACTCATGTTCCCCAAGGCTGAAATGGCCGACGCCCTTGGCTGGTATGCGCGTAATGCGAAGCAGGGTGTTACCCCTGTCGATAATACGGCGATGAGTTGGGATGCCATTCAGGGGGCATTCAAACAGGAGAAGGCATTTATCTTTCACCAGGGTGTCTGGGCGGTTGCCTGGCAGGTGGGGGACAAAAATGGGGCGGTCTGGCCGTCAGACAAAGAGGGTTATTTTCATAAGATAGGCTGGATTCCGGCCCCGGCGGCCAAAAAGGGCGGTCAGCCTTCAAACCTGTCGCATCCGCTTCTCTATACGGTGAATGCCAAAAGTAAAAATGCCGATATTGCTGCCGAACTCGTCGCACTGGCAACCTTACCCTATTTCAACAACGAGCATGCTGTGACCTCCTATCATACGGCCATCAGCAACGCGCAAACGGCGATGCCGAAATACCGGGATAACTGGGTGCTGTCAGCCGCCTCGCCAATGATGGCGCATGCGAAGTTCGTGCCCAATCACATTCAGTTTGGCAGCTATAACAAGGTGCTGTTCAGCGGTCTTCAGGCCGTTGAGACAGGGAAAATGACCGCAAAACAGGCGGTTGATTTTATCGCTGAAGAGCTTGAACTGCAGTTCGGCGACGATGTTGAGATTCGCGCCTCTGTCGCCAACAAATAGTGTTTAGCCCGTCGGGTGTCGCGCTTAGTGTGATCGTTAATATTTAAGGAGATGAGGTCATGTCTCAGTTCCAGCCTCGGGCGCACCGGCCAGCCCGACCCGTTTTCTATCTCGCGCCCGCTATCGCGTTGTTGGTCGTCTTTTTCCTGGCGCCCATCATCGTCAATACTGTCATCGCCTTTACCGATATGGGCGCGGATCTTCGGGTCGGCCAATTTACACTGCAGAATTTCGAGCGGATCGTGTCACGCGATGCGCGCATTCCTGGCGTGCTCCTGACGACGCTAATCTACGTCACGGCGACTTTGTTTATTTTCAATGTCGGGCTGGGTGCCCTGTTGGCCATAACGTCGACGGCCATCCCCGACAGACTCGGTAATCTGTTTCGCGGTCTCTGGCTGTTGCCACGCATGTCACCGGCCGTACTCTACAGCATTCTGTGGATATGGGTTGCCGATCCCACGCCGTCCGGTTTGCTTAATCAGGTAACCGGGTCTTTAGGCCTGCCGCCTGTGAATTTGCGCAATGACTTCCCCTTGTTTCTGATCGTCGTGGCGAATGGGTTAGTGGGGGCATCCTTTGCCATGGTCATTCTGACGTCATCAATTCGCTCCATCCCCTCACATCTCGCCAATGCGGCGCGGATAGACGGGGCGAGCGAATGGGGCGTGCTGCGTTATGTGGTGGCCCCCGCGCTGTCTCAGCCCATTCGATTTATCACGATCTATCAGGGCCTTTCCCTAATGACCACCTACGAATACATTCTGCTCATCACCGGAGGCGGCCCTGTCTACGATTCCACGCCGTATGCGCTCTACATCTACCGTCGTGCCTTTGAAAATGGGGCTTACGCCTATGGCGCGGCGCTGGCGCTTGGTTTGATGGTGATTGGCGTGGCCGCGACCTTAGTGCAATGGCGTGTTAGTAATATGCGCGCGACCTTTGCCGCGCCGAAAATCGAGGTATTGTGATGTCACGCGTACAAACCACAGCGGTTGCCCAATCGAAATGGGCGCGTCTTGAACGTCGAGGCACCGTCAATCGTGTCGGCTTCCTGTCTGCGGTCATTCTCTTCCTGACGATTATTTCGGTCCCGATTCTGCTGCCTTACCTCTGGCTCCTGGCAAAATCCCTGACCACCTCTGATGAGTCCGTCAGCCGGCTTGTGCTTTGGCGCACCAGCGCCATTGCGGGCGTGGCTTATTTCGGGGCGATCGTGCTTGCCTTTCTGGCAGATCGCCTGCGCAGACCGATATTGTCCTGGACTGCGCTCGGTATCATTGTGCTGCTCCTCGTGATGATTTTCCTGATGCCCCATATGACAGTGCACAACTACCGTTTTCTGTGGAACCGGGATATTGCGAATACCGGCACAACGCGCGTGGAGCTGATGCCGTCGGCCTGGACGGCACTGGGGAGCTCCCTGATCTTTGCCGTCTCCCAAACACTGATTGTGACGATCGTCGCGACGCCAGCAGCCTACGCGTTATCGCGCTTTGCCTTTGCCGGTCGGGAAAATTTCCTTCGCGGTTTGCTTCTGTTACATGCTTTTCCCGCGCTGGCCCTGACCATCGCTATCTTCATCCAGCTTCACTATATGGGCCTGCTCAACCATCTCTCCGGCGTGGTGATGGTGATGAGTGCGCTGGAGCTGCCCTACGCGATTTTCGTCCTTAAGGGTTTTTTTGACGGCGTGCCCTGGGATATTGAGATGAGTGCGGTGACAGATGGCGCGACCCGTTTCCAGGCCTTTCGCCTGGTGGTTCTGCCACAGGTGCGTAGCGGGTTGATTGCGATTGCTACCTTCACCTTTTTGCGCGGTTGGGAGGAGTACGTTTTTGTCCAGACGCTACTTATCGACAAAAGCCAGATGACCATGAGCCTCTACCTTTTCTTTGTTGCACAGGATAATACGGGCGCAGATTACGGCATGATCGCCGCCGTCGGCATCATCTACTTACTTCCCGTGCTTGTTCTCTACACCTTCACGCAGAAATACATCACCCAAATGAGTTTTGGCGGTATTAAGGGATAATTGTCATGGCCTCGATCACGCTCAACAATGTCACCAAAAACTGGGGTGAGACCCAGGTCCTGAAACCGATGAATCTTGCCATTGAGAACGGTGAATTCGTTGCCATTCTCGGCCCATCCGGATGCGGTAAGTCGACGACGCTGTTTCTTCTGGCGGGGCTTTATGCGCCGAGCAGCGGTGAGATCGCGTTTGACGGGCACAATGTCAATCGCATTGATGCCCGCGATCGTAATGTCGGTATCGTCTTCCAGTCTTATGCGCTTTACCCAAACCTGACGGTGCGCGACAACATCGCCTTTCCGTTACGTTTTAAAAAAATAGATAAGGACCAGATGGCCCGGCGCGTGGAAGAGGCGGCTACTCTTGTGCAAATAAGCGCGCTGCTCGATCGACGCCCATCGCAGCTTTCAGGTGGGCAGCAACAACGCGTGGCGCTGGCCCGGGCACTGGTCAAGGAACCGAATATCCTGTTACTTGACGAGCCGCTTTCTAACCTTGACGCAACACTCCGTATCACCATGCGCACGGAGCTCAAGAATCTTCAGAAACGCCTCGGCTTCACCACCTTGATCGTCACCCATGACCAGTTGGAAGCCATCACGATGGCCGATCGGATCATTTGTATGAATCACGGCGAGATAGTCCAGATCGGCACGCCAGACGACCTTTACAGGCGCCCGGACGATCTCTTTGTTGCAGGATTCATCGGCTCACCGCCCATGAACCTTGTGAAAGGACAGGCACTTGGCCGTTTTCTGCAATTAGGACAATCATCCTTTG
Organism: Pantoea allii; assembly: GCF_002307475.1. Classification (GTDB taxonomy): domain Bacteria; phylum Pseudomonadota; class Gammaproteobacteria; order Enterobacterales; family Enterobacteriaceae; genus Pantoea; species Pantoea allii. Next base: position 34,917 of record NZ_NTMH01000055.1, read on the forward strand.
AACTGAATCACGGATACGATGGCCCCGTTTGTTTCGGTCTGCGTCCGGAGGATATCAACCTGGTTGCCGCCGATCATGCGCCTCTCTGTGGTGACGTTATCACCGTTGAGCCGATGGGACGTGAAGTTTTCTACACGATTGACACGCCAGCCGGCATTCTCCGCGCGCTGGAATATGGTGAAGCGGTGCGTCATGCGACCGGTTCCCGGATCGGTATCGCATGTCAACCCGAACTGACCCTTATGTTCAATGCTTCTGGTAAACGCATCGTCGATCTTCATGCCAACCTCTCTGTATTCTGCCACCCCAGCAAACATGTTTATGCTGGCTAGCTAACAGGAAAATACGTTAATGACCCGAGTCGTATCACACCGTGGTGCCAACCATTTTGCACCAGAGAACACCTTCTTTTCCGCAGACCTGGCGCTTGAGCAGGGGGCCGATTACATTGAGCTGGATGTGCGAGAGAGCGCAGACGGTGTGCTTTACGTTATCCATGACGAGTCCCTGGATCGCACGACGAACGGCACGGGCCTCGTTGGCCATGCCTTGTCGCGCGATATTGATACACTGGATGCAGGAAGCTGGTTCGACGACCGCTTTAAAGGTGCCATTGTGCCGCGGCTTGATGACTACCTTGAACATCTGCGCGGTCGCGCGGGTGTCTATATTGAGCTGAAATACTGCGATCCACTCAAAGTGGCTGCGTTAGTACGGGATCTCGGTATGGTGCGCGACACGTTCTTCTTTTCGTTTTCCGACGCGATGCGCACTGGCCTTCAGGCTGTGGCACCGGAGTTTCGCAAAATGATGACCCTCGATATCGCCATGTCTCCCTCTCTTGTTGCAACCCTGCATCATGGATCTATCATCGAGGTGAACGTTGAGCAGATGCGTAATCCCGGAATCCTTGAATCAAGCCGTAAGGCTGGCCTTGAGATCATGGTTTATTACGGTGGTGACGACATAAAGGTTCATCAGGAAATAGCGTCTGCGGGGGTAGATTATATCAACCTCAACCGCCCGGATATTTTCAGCACCACACGGCGTTAGTTTGCTGGGGCCCGCTGCCAAACGATACTAATCGCTCGCGTCACCAATGTGATTTGCACGATTTTATCAGGGGATGGATGGGAAGTTTTAAAATATTACCTTAATCTGGCTCATCACTATTGAGCAGGCAATGTTACCGAATTCTGTCTGTCGATGATGCCATTCAGTTTATCGACGCGTTCAGATCGCTGAAAAGTGAGTTGCGCCGCTCCCTGCTTATTGCCGCCTGGACGGTTGTTGTTCCCGATCGTCCAGGCACCTGGTGCCTGAGATTTACCTGTCACAGGCACTGGCATGAAAAAGGTGAAGAGCCCAGTGGTGATCGTTACTCTCCTTCAATAAAAATAAATAACCCCCAGGTTAACGAAAAGAGAATTATGAAAGTATGACCATGTCTTCATATTTTCCCGAGTGCAGTCGCATCCTGATTATTATTTTTGTTAAAACTAAAATTAAATATTTCACATTGTGGTCGGGATTTTTCGGGATTCAATCCCTAAGCTAAATTGATCACTTACTGAACACCCTTGTCCCATGCGGCATGAAAGGGTTATTAATTAAAAGTCATATAAATCAAAAAGATGATATAAAAATGTTAAGCCTGATTATTGTAACGTTTTGTTACACTTTTTCATTTACTGTCATGTGTTTAACCTTCTTACACTCTGTCCGTTGGCGTTTATCCGAATGTTTTCCATCACAGATAAACGCTCAACAATACAGTGTCGACATGCTGGTGAATGGAATGCACCCGCTTTTGATTCCGGGTTTTTATTCTCGTCGGATGACGTGAACCGGGACGTTGTTCTTGCTGGGTTTGCTTTTCTTATTAATTTCTCGCTGGCATTGACCGTTTCTATAACGCAATAGAACAGGGACAGCCATGTCTAATTCTTCCTATCAGTCCGAAATTCCGAAAGCACGTATTAATCTAAAACTTGAACTGCATACCGGTGGCGCGAGCAAGAAAACAGAGCTCCCCCTGAAATTACTTGTTGCGGGTGATTTCAGTCATGGCAAGGAGACCGCACCGTTATCCGAGCGAAAAAAAGTTAATCTGAACAAAAATAATTTCGACGCCGTACTTTCCGAATATTCCCCAGAAGTCAATCTTACCGTTCAAAACACGCTTGCCGGTGACGGTAGCGAAGAAAATATCCGTCTGACATTTCAGAGCATGAAAGATTTCTCTCCGGAACAGGTGTCCCGACAAATACCTCAACTGAAAGCCATGCTTTCCATGCGCAATTTGCTTCGTGATTTAAAGGCCAACCTGCTGGATAACCAGACTTTCCGAAAAGAGCTGGAAAACATTCTGCTCGATCCGGCATTAAGTGCCGAACTTCGGTCTGAGCTGTCTGCTCTGGCCCCGAAACAGCCCTAACGGTCAGAGTGTTTTGACGGATTAATAACGGATTAATAAGGAAGATGTTGATGTCTGTAAAAAATGAGAAGGCTGCGGGTGGCGAAAGCGTGGTACTGGAACGCCCAGCCGCGGGTGGGGTTTATGCGTCCCTGTTTGAAAAAATCAATCTGAACCCGGTGTCTGAGCTGAGCGCACTGGATATCTGGCAGGATGCACAGGCGATGTCGGATGCAACGGCGGATGAACGTCTGACCGCCGGCATGCAGGTGTTTCTGGAATGCCTGACAAAATCTGGCTCAAAAGTTGAGAAACTCGACAGAAACCTGATTGACCATCATATCGCCGAACTGGATCACCAGATCAGCCGTCAGCTTGATGCCGTCATGCATCACGATGCTTTTCAGGCGGTGGAAAGTCTGTGGCGCGGCGTGAAATCCCTGGTCGATAAAACCGATTTCCGCCAGAACGTGAAAGTTGAACTGCTGGATATGTCGAAAGAAGACCTGCGTCAGGACTTTGAAGACAGCCCGGAAATTATCCAGAGCGGACTGTATAAACACACTTACATTGATGAATATGACACACCGGGTGGCGAACCCATTGCCGCGCTGATCTCCGCCTACGAATTTGATGCCTCTGCACAGGATGTGGCCCTGTTGCGCAATATCTCGAAAGTCTCTGCCGCAGCACATATGCCGTTTATCGGCTCCGCAGGTCCGAAATTTTTCCTCAAGGACGCCATGGAGGAGGTGGCGGCCATCAAGGATATCGGCAACTACTTTGACCGCGCGGAATACATCAAGTGGAAATCCTTCCGCGAAACCGATGATTCCCGCTATATCGGTCTGGTGATGCCGCGTGTACTGGGCCGCCTGCCGTATGGCCCGGATACCACGCCGGTCCGCAGCTTCAACTATGTCGAAGAGGTGAAAGGCCCGGATCATAACAAATATCTGTGGACCAACGCCTCGTTTGCCTTTGCCGCGAATATGGTACGCAGCTTTATCAACAACGGCTGGTGCGTCCAGATTCGCGGCCCACAGGCGGGCGGTGCCGTTCAGGACCTGCCTATCCATCTGTACGATCTGGGCACCGGTAATCAGGTGAAGATCCCGTCTGAAGTGATGATCCCGGAAACCCGCGAATTTGAATTCGCCAACCTGGGTTTCATTCCGCTGTCGTACTACAAAAACCGTGACTACGCGTGCTTCTTCTCGGCGAACTCCACCCAGAAACCGGCGCTGTACGATACAGCGGATGCGACCGCCAACAGCCGTATCAATGCCCGTCTGCCCTACATCTTCCTGCTGTCACGCATCGCCCATTATCTGAAGCTGATCCAGCGTGAAAATATCGGTACGACCAAAGACCGCCGTCTGCTGGAGCTTGAGCTGAACACCTGGGTTCGCAGTCTGGTCACGGAGATGACCGATCCGGGCGATGAGCTGCAGGCGTCTCACCCGCTGCGTGATGCGAAAGTGGTGGTGGAAGACATCGAAGACAATCCGGGCTTCTTCCGCGTGAAACTCTTCGCGGTGCCGCATTTCCAGGTAGAAGGCATGGACGTCAACCTGTCACTGGTTTCCCAGATGCCGAAGGCGAAATCGTAACGAAAGGCAGGAAGCCGATGAAAACGGAACAACCGTTATGGGGCAGGGGCATTATGATCTCTCCCCAGCACTTCCAGCAACAGGTCGCATATGCGGCCTGGTCTGCCGAAGGTATCGCCCGAATGGGATTAACACAGCCCTGGGGCGTGATCAATGTCGCTTTTGAACCGGAAACACTGAAACTGGGCCGCCTGCAGGCCAGCCATCTGCACATCCGCTTTCCGGACGGGACGCTTATCGACACGGATAATGCTGACGACCTGCCTCCGGTACTGGCGCTTGAGGGGGAATCACAGGAGGTCGTGGTGGTTCTGGCACTTCCGCTGCTGCGGGCGAATGGCGGTAACTGCCTTAAACCTGATGAAGTGGCCGAGCGTCCTGTGCGTTATCGCCAGTGCTGGCGGGATGTCCGCAATACGTTCGGAGACGATATCCGCCAGATTGCGGTGATGCAACCCGAGCTGACGCTGCGGTTTAGCCATCAGAACAACAGCGATTACCTGACCTGTCCGGTCGCGCGCCTGCAGCAGGATTCGCAGGGATCGTGGCAACGTGATGAGACGTTTCTGCCCCCACTTCTGACCATCCAGGGCAGCCACTGGCTGCTGACCCAGTTGGAGCAGCTGATGACCCAGTTACGTGCCCGACTGAGTCGTCTGATGGCAATGCGTCGTGAAAGCAATGAGCGGATGGCCGATTTTGCCGTGGCCGACGTGTCCCTTTTCTGGCTGCTGAATGCCCTGAATAGCGCCGAGCCGGTGCTCGGACAGTTTCAGCGCCACCCGCAAAGCCCGCCTGAGCGCCTGTATCTGGAACTGGCACGACTCGCTGGCAGCCTGCTGACTTTCTCGCTGGAGCACCAGGTGAGTGCAATCCCGGTCTGGCAGCATGAGCAACTGAATCACGTCTTCCCGCCGTTGTTTGATTTACTGGGCGATCTGCTGGAAGCCAGCCTGCCGTCGCGGGTGGTGGCGATTGCGCTTGAGCATGATGCCCGACTTCACGTCTGGCAGGCCCGGCTGCACGATCCACGTTTGCGTGAAGGGGCGGATTACTATCTGTCCGTGCGTTCACCGATTCCGGTGGCACAGTTGCAGGAACAGTTCCCGCGCCAGTGTAAGGTCGGCAGTCCCGATCATGTCAGGAGTATCGTCAATTCATCGCGGGTGGGCGTACCTCTGACGCCACTGCGTCATGTGCCTGCCGCCATTCCACTGCGTCTGGAAAACCAGTATTTCAGCCTTGATGTCTCTCATCCTCTGGCCAACGACATGCTCCAGAGCGGCACCTGTATGTTTTATGTTCCAGGTATGCTTGGCGAGCCTGAACTTGAACTCTTTGCGGTACTAAGAACATGAGTGAGGGTAAACGCGGCGCTGCCGCGTCCATTGATATTGATGCCCTGCTGCAGGATACCTGGCTACAGGTGGTCAGCCTGCGTCACGGCCCGAAATTTCAGGATGGAGAAGGGCGTACGCTGTGGGAGCGTTGCATCGCTGATGTCGAGCGTGTGCAGCGTGAGCTGAAAGCGAGCGAACTTGATGAAGCCAGCTGTCAGCACATCCTCACTGCACAGTGTGCGTTGCTTGATGAGGCGGTCAAAGGTCGCGGTGTGGAGGATGACGCCTGTGTGCAGTGGTATCACATTCCTCTGCAGGGGCACTTCCTCGGCACCATGGACGCCGGTGATACGCTGTGCGATCGGATGCGCGAAGTGCTGCGTGAACCGGCGCCTGACCATGCTGTCGTGACCTGCTTCCAGCGAGTCATGATGCTGGGATTCCTCGGCAGTTTCCGCTCTCTAAACGACCCTGAGCGCCAGAAACTCGTTAACGCACTCAGTGAATATGTCACACCGTTCAGCTATCCACAAAACCATCCGATACTGGCGGAAAGCCATATCGGACGAGGAATGGGCGGCGTGCTGGCGTCATGGCCCGTGCGTATCGGCCTGAGCGTGGTGGTGGTTGCCGTACTCTGGTGGGGACTGGATCACTGGCTGGATCAGATGCTGCTGACTCTGTTGCCGGGGGCCGTGAAATGAGTCCTGCACAACAGCGTGGGCTTGCGCTGTGGGCCGCCGTGCTGAGCGCGGCGGTATGTCTGAGTTTTTTACCGATATCCAGATGGGGATCTGTGCTTGTCTTGCTGGCGATGCTGGGGCTTATCCTGGCGTTCTGGACTGTCGCCAGTCGTCGCGCGGAGCACAACGTTACCCTGCCTCTGGATGATCTTCCGGAAGCCACTTACCGTCAGCCCGTTGTGCTGGTGTGTGGCGATCTGCCGCTGGCCTGGCCGCAGCCGTCACCGGTGCTCACTGTCACGCAGGGATGCTGGATTCGCGTGGCGGATGGTCAGGATCTTGAGCAGGTAGCCCGTGAAGTACTGTGGCTGCGTCCGGACTGGGGACGTCAGCTGTCGGTGATGGTCAGCGTCTGTCCGCAGAAACACGCAGACAGCGAAGCCCTGACCTGTTGCCTGCTGGCCCTGCGCTGGCAAATCAGCCAACTGCGTAAAGAGACCGGCCATGCAGTGCCGCTGATTCTGAATGGTCAGATCGGCAGCGCGATGACGACTAACCCGCTCTGGCAGGCGGCTATCCCGGGAGAAGGGGTGAGAGTCTGGCGCGAATCTTCAGCACCGGCCTCAATCGCGGCATGGGTCACTACCGGCGGAACGCCTGCGATGCAGCAGCAGGTGCTGATGAACAGCCTGATGAGCTGGTTCCATCAGCATGTCAAAGCTGTCTTTATGGATGAAAACCCCGATGTTCCTGTCATGGCACCTACTGCGGTGCTGTGGGGAATGGGGCCGATTCTGGTCGGAAGCCTGGCCACATCGGCCTGGACGGCATGGCTTTCCCGTCACACTGGGATGCAGCAGGTGAAGGGCTGGCAGCCGGTGGGAACCGACAGCACGGTTATTTCCCCGTTCCCGGATTTTATCCTGCCGCTGCTGCCAGAAGGGCAAGGACTGACGCCACGTGGGAGAGCCTTCCGTTGGGCGCTCGGAATGTTCACTGTGGCGGCGATTGCTTCGTTGCTCAGCAGTGGCTGGAACAATCGCCAGCTATTGCAACGCGTAAGCTTCGATATTGCCCGCTATGACCGTATCCCGATGCATGATGTCGCACCCAAAGCCGCTGCCGTTGCTGTCCTGCGTAACGATGCGGCAGAACTGGATAGCTGGGCGCGCAATGGTGAGCCGATCCGAATGAGCCTCGGTCTGTATCGGGGCGAGCGCCTGCGAATGCCCGTGCTGGATGCGATCCGTTCGTATGTGCCGCCTCCCCAGCCGTCCGCACCACAGCCATCCGCACCACAGCCATCCGCACCACAGCCGACACCCAAATCTGAACCAAAAATCGTGCGCCTCAACAGCATGTCGCTGTTCGATTCGGGGAAATCGGCGCTGAAAGACGGCTCCACCAAAATGCTGGTGAACTCGCTGGTCGGCATCAAAGCGAAGCCGGGCTGGCTGATTGTTGTGTCCGGCCATACCGATAACAGCGGTAACCCGAAGATCAACCAAACACTGTCACTGAAACGTGCCGAATCGGTGCGCGACTGGATGCGTGACACCGGCGACGTGCCGGAAAGCTGTTTTGCGGTGCAGGGCTATGGCGAAAGCCGTCCGATCGCAACCAACGACACCCCGGATGGGCGCGCGCTCAACCGCCGTGTCGAAATCAGTCTGGTACCACAGGCCAATGCCTGCCAGGTACCGGGCCACACCCAGGCGTCATCTCAGGATGATGGCGCATCACTACACAATGGAGAGTAATTCCATGGCAATTCCTGTTTATCTCTGGCTGAAAGACGACGGCGGCGCGGACATTAAAGGGTCTGTGGACGTTCAGGATCGTGAAGGCAGCATCGAAGTGGTGGCTCAGGAGCATAACCTGTATATCCCGACCGATAACAACACCGGCAAGCTGACCGGTACCCGCATTCACACCCCATTCCTGTTCACCAAGGAGATCGACTCCTCCAGCCCGTATCTCTACAAGGCGGTGACCACCGGCCAGACCCTCAAGTCTGCGGAATTCAGGTGGTTCAAGATCAACGATGCGGGCCAGGAAGTGGAGTACTTCAACACTAAACTGGAAAACGTAAAAGTGGTGAAAGTGAACCCTGAGATGTACGACATCAAGGACCCTTCTAAAGAGAAGCACAACCACCTTGAGCGCATTGAACTGCGTTACGAAAAAATCACCTGGACCTACAAAGACGGCAACATCATTCATTCCGATTCGTGGAACGAACGCGCCACGGCGTAAGCCTGATGCGGGCAGGGCGACTTGTCCGCAGTTTTTCTGAGTGCCTGCCCGGCGGGTACTGAGCAAAACATCCTACAACCGAGAAATCTGACCTGATGCGCTTAGGTTCCTGACAACAGGAAAGCGATGGGCGGTAGCGTGCCTGAAGGTCTTCAGAGAGCGAGTTTAAAAACATGGAAAACCCGGCAATCCTTCTTCGACGTCTCAACCCTTACTGCGCCCGCGCGATGGAAGGGGCTGCCTCTCTGTGTCAGACCCGCGCCCATGCAGAAATCCTGCCGGAGCACTGGCTGTTGAAGTTGTTCGAACAGGGGGAAGGTGACCTGACGGTGCTGGCCCGCCGTTACGAGTGGGACATGGACAGCATCTGGCAGGATTTACTCGGCTGGCTGGATAAACAGCCGCGCTCCGTGCGCCACCGACCGCAGCTCTCCGATAATATCCAGTCTCTGATGCAGGAAGCCTGGCTGATTGCCTCGCTTAACGGTGAAGAACAGATCCGAAGTCACCACCTGTTGATGGCGCTGGTTGAAAAACAGAATTTGGTACGCTGTGATGGTCTATGGCCGCTGCTGACCCTGGGGCAAAGCCAGCTTGAACGCCTGCGTCCGCTGCTGGACGCACAGTCAGACGAACGCCCGCAAGTGCAGCAGGAAGCCGAACTGGCGCAGAGACACGGCGGGGAGGTTGAATTTGTGGTTCGCCCGGTTGGCGAGGACGTGAAGGAAGGCGAACTGAACCCAGCGTTACAGAACGCACTGGATAAATTCACTCTCGACGTCACAGCCAAAGCCAGAGAGGGCAAAATCGATCCGGTGTTTGGGCGTGATACGGAAATCCGCCAGATGGTGGATATTCTCTCCCGCCGCCGCAAGAACAACCCGATCCTGGTGGGTGAACCAGGCGTAGGGAAAACCGCACTGGTCGAAGGCCTGGCGCTGTGTATTGCCGAGGGCAACGTACCGGAATCGCTCAAACCGGTTATCTTGCGCACCCTTGACCTCGGCCTGCTGCAGGCAGGCGCAGGCGTGAAAGGCGAGTTTGAACAGCGTCTGAAAAACGTCATTGATGCCGTGCAGCAGTCACCAGTGCCGATCCTGCTGTTTATCGACGAAGCCCACACCATTATCGGTGCCGGTAACCAGGCCGGTGGCGCGGATGCCGCCAACCTGCTGAAACCTGCGCTGGCGCGTGGCGAATTGCGCACCATTGCCGCGACAACCTGGTCCGAATACAAGCAGTACTTCGAACGCGATGCCGCGCTGGAGCGCCGCTTTCAGAGGGTGAAAGTGGATGAGCCGGACGATGACACGGCATGTCTGATGCTGCGTGGCCTGAAATCCCGCTATGCCGAGCACCACAACGTGCACATCACCGACGATGCGGTGCGTGCTGCCGTTACGCTTTCCCGACGTTACTTAACAGGCCGCCAGTTGCCCGACAAGGCGGTGGATTTACTTGATACCGCGAGCGCCCGTGTGCGCATGAGCCTGGACACTGTACCGGAACAGCTGATCCGCATTCGCTCGCAGATGACGTCGCTCGACATAGAGAAGCAGGCGTTGCTGGAGGATATTGCCGTTGGTCGTCAGAGCCACCGTGAACGCCTGACGGCGATTGAGCAGGAAGAAGCGCACCTGATGGCGCAACTCGGGAAGCTGGAAACCCGGTACGTTCAGGAGCTGAAACTCACTGAACAACTGATGGAATGCCGCCAGGACACTTCCCGTCAGAGCGAGATGTACAGGCTGCAACAGGCGCTGAACGGCATGCAGCACAGTAACCCGTTGTTGACGGTGGATGTGGACGTGCGCACCGTAGCGAATGTCATCGCCGACTGGACCGGCGTGCCACTGTCGTCGCTGATGAAAGACGAACAGACTGATCTGCTGGCCCTGGAAAATGAAATCGGTAAACGCGTGGTCGGGCAGGACGTGGCGCTCGCAGCCATCGCCCAGCGCCTGCGCGCTGCGAAGACCGGGCTGACGTCCGAAAACGGTCCACAGGGCGTATTCCTGTTGGTCGGCCCGAGCGGGGTCGGTAAAACCGAAACCGCGCTGGCGCTGTCAGACGTGCTGTACGGCGGTGAAAAATCGCTGATCACCATCAACCTGTCGGAGTATCAGGAGCCGCATACCGTTTCCCAACTGAAAGGCTCACCGCCGGGCTACGTAGGTTATGGCCAGGGCGGCATCCTCACCGAAGCGGTACGCAAACGCCCGTACAGCGTGGTGCTGCTGGATGAAGTGGAAAAAGCCCACCGTGACGTGATGAACCTGTTCTATCAGGTGTTCGATCGTGGCTTTATGCGCGACGGTGAAGGCCGGGAAATCGACTTCCGCAACACGGTCATTCTGATGACCTCGAACCTCGGCAGCGACCACCTGATGCAACTGCTCGATGAACAGCCGGATGCCACCGAAAGCGACCTGCACGAACTGCTGCGCCCTATACTGCGCGACCACTTCCAGCCGGCACTGCTCGCCCGCTTCCAGACCGTCATTTACCGTCCGCTGGCGGAAGCGGCCATGCGTACCATCGTGGAAATGAAACTGGCTCAGGTCAGCAAACGCTTACATCGTCACTACGGGTTAACCACGCACATCGACGAAACACTTTATGACGCACTGACCGCCGCCTGTCTGCTGCCGGACACCGGGGCGCGTAACGTCGACAGCCTGCTGAATCAGCAGATTCTGCCGGTACTGAGCCAGCAGTTGCTGACCCATATGGCGGCGAAGCAGAAACCACGCAAACTGGCGCTCGGCTGGAGCGATGAAGAAGGTGTCTCACTGGAGTTCAACCGGACTGAAGGAGTGGCCATATGAGCAACAATCCCCCCATAAGATTCAGTCACAACCACCACCGGCTTTCGGTGAAGGGATGTGGCGCAGAGCTTGATGTGCTGGCTTTTGAAGGCGATGAAGCCTTAAGCAGACCGTTCCGCTACCGGATTGAATTCACCTGTACAGACCATGCCATCAGCAAAGAGATGATGCTGATGAAGCCCGGTTCCCTGACGCTGCAGGCCCCGGCTGACACGGGTTTCGGTAGTAAAGTGCAGCAGACGTTACGGGTGATTCAGGGCGTGGTGACCGGCTTTGAGCGCCTCAGCACTTCTAAAGAGGAAACCCGCTATGCCCTGACGCTCCGGCCGCGCCTGGCGCTGCTTGACCGTTCGCACCAGAACGCCATCTACCAGGACATGTCGGTGCCGCAGATTGTGGAAAAAATTCTGCGCGGGCGCCACAACATGCGCGGTCAGGATTTTCTGTTCTCGCTGTCAAAAGAGTACCCGCGCCGTGAGCAGGTGATGCAGTACGGTGAGGACGACCTGCACTTCATCACCCGCCTGCTGGGCGAGGTCGGTATCTGGTTCCGCTTCACCACCGACACGCGCCTGAACATCGACGTGGTGGAGTTCTGCGACGGTCAGCAGGGCTATGAGAAAGGCCTGACGCTGCCGTCGGTGCCGCCGTCGGGGCAGCACTCGCAGGGCGTGGATTCGGTGTGGGGGATGGAGAGTCATCACAGCGTGGTGCAGAAGCAGGTCAGCACCCGGGACTACAACTACCGTCAGGCCACGGAAGACATGAACGCTCTGGTGGACGTGACCCGCGGGGATGCGACCACCTACGGCGATGCCTACCACTGGGCGGATAACTACCTGTCACCGGGCCGTACCTGTGACCGCAGTCCGGCACCGGAGTCCGGTGCGTTTTATGCCCGCATCCGGCATGAGCGTTACCTGAACGGCCAGACGCAGACCCGGGCCATCACCAGCTGCCCGACCCTCTCTCCGGGTCAGGTGCTGAAAGTCACCGGCGGTTATGAAGTGGCGGAGGTGTTTGCGCAGGGCGTGGTCATCACGGCGATGCACAGCCGGGCGCGGCGGGATGAAGACTTTCGCGTGCATTTTGAGGGCATCCCGGACAGCACGGATTTTTGCTTCCGCCCGGAGCCGGGCTTACGCCCGGTGATGGCCGGCACCGTACCGGCGCGCGTCACCAGCACCACCGAAAACGACACCTACGGCCACATTGATAAAGACGGCCGCTACCGGGTAAACATGCTGTTCGACCGCGATAACTGGGAAACCGGATTCGAGAGCCTGTGGGTACGCCAGTCCCGCCCGTATGCCGGGGACACCTACGGTCTGCACCTGCCGCTGCTGGCGGGCACGGAGGTGGCGATTGGCTTTGAGGACGGCAACCCGGACCGGCCGTACATCGCAGGCGTGCTGCACGACTCGGCCCACGGTGACCACGTGACCATCCGCAACTACAAACGTAACGTGCTGCGTACCCCGGCGAACAACAAAATCCGCCTCGATGACGAGCGCGGTAAAGAGCACATCAAGATTTCCACCGAATACGGCGGCAAGAGCCAGCTGAATCTCGGACATTTAGTGGATGCTGAGAAGCAGAAGCGCGGTGAGGGTTTTGAGCTGCGGACGGATAAGTGGGGAGCCATCCGGGCACACAAAGGGATGTTCATCAGCGCTGATGGCCAGACGAAAGCACAGGGCCAGGTGCTGGAGATG
>NZ_NTMH01000056.1 GCF_002307475.1 Pantoea allii
TGACTAGTCCTGGCATAGGTTGACACTTTTTTTATCTTTTAAAACGCCTGATGTACCTCATCAGGCGTTTTGTATTTTAATGACAGATGAGGACGCTGGCTGTTATAGATCCTGACTGACTCACTGACCATCCTGCCTGCCTGCACCACGTCTGCCGGACGCGTAATCAGTAATTCATTTTTCAGTATGCCGTTAACCCTTTCTGCCAGCGCATTCTGATAGCAGTCGTAGCCGTCCGTCATTGAACAGACAAGACCGTGTTTTTTATGCACTGACTGATACATTGCCGAACAGTACTGAAGTCCGCGATCTGAGTGGTGGATCAGGCGGCCCTTTCCCTGCCGCTCCCTCAGTGCCATTTGCAGCGCCTTAATAACGTGTTCCGTATGCAGACTTTCATGAACATGATACCCCACGATTTTTCGTGAGAAAGCGTCCGTTACCAGACTGATGTAGGCCATACCTGTTCTTACCGGAAGCCAGGTGATGTCGGCAACCCATACCTGCTCCGGACCGGAGATTACCGTCTGCTCCGGCCCCGCTTTCAGCAGATTCGGATGTCTGTAAAAATGATGACGGCTGTTCGTTGTTTTATGATAAGCCCTTGCCGGATGAACCAGTAACCGGGCTTCCCGCAGCACAGCGAACAGACTGTCCCGCCCGATATGCAATGCGGCATCTTCCCGCTCGTTAAGAATATGCTGCAGTTTCCGGGTACCCAGGCGGGGCTGCTGTAACCTGATAAGTCTGACTTCTTCAGTAATGCGGTGTGCCTTTTCAGCCCTGCGCATTTCACGCCGGCATCCCTGATACCAGGCCTGACGGCTTATCTTTAAATACCGGCAGACCCTGACGACAGTCAGTTTCAGGGATTGTGTCTGTGCTTTCGCGATAAGGACGCTAACTGCTTCTTTGTGAGTGTGGCACCGAATTCGGTGTTCATCACCTTCACGACAGCTTCAAAAAACTGCGCTTTAACTTCGGATTCAGCCAGTTGCTGCTCAAGCTCTTTGATTCGCTGTTCAGGTGTGAGGGGGAGAGATTTTGTCATGTTTCCTCCACGGGTGGTGCGCTGCCGGGATGACTGCCAGTCCAGATGACCGTATTTACGTAACCACATGAGCACGGTGGAACATCCCTGGATGCCGTAGCGTTCCTGAGCCTGGCGGTAAGTCATCTCGCCTTTTTCAACCTGCTCCACGACTGCCAGCTTAAAAGACAGAGAGTAATCCCGCTGAGTGCGTTTAACATACTGTTTCATCACATTCTCCTCAAAACCAGTGGAAAATGTGTCAACGCTATTCAGGACGGGACAGAAGCGCTAAAAAAGGGACGAGAAATCGTCCTTTTTTTTATTCAGTGTGTCCCGTCCTGAATAGCGTTGAGATATTTTAGATTTTAAAAACTGTCAGTCAGGCCTGAATAGCACTGCTGCTGCGGCAGGTGATTTTGTGCCGTCCATCTTTTGAACTGGCATCCTTTTCACAAAAGAGTGCAATATCAGCACATTTTATCTTTCGTCAGCGTCAAGACGGCCATTTTTATCCGCAACCCGTTTCAGCACGCGTTGCGGAGATCACCGCTTGATGAATCAACCTCGCCCGGCGTTATCGGCCAGATAGCCCGCCTTAAAAGGTCCAGGTCACACCGGAAGAGAGCGTCCAGTAATACTGTTGATCCGTCATCGGACTGTCGCGAAGTGCGCCAGTGAGGAAGGTCACTTTGGGTTGCAGATAAATATGCAAAGGCGTAACAGGATGCCAGTCAAATGCCAAAGCAAGCCACGGCGTAACGCCCTGATGGTTCCAGGAAGATAAACCGCTGCGGGCAGATTCCTGTGCGTTCACACCATAGTAATAGCTTGCCTGTTGCTTATTAAGCCAGTCAACGCCGACCTGTGGATAAACATCTAGCTGCATGAAAGAGACCTGTCCCGCCCATGCGACCGTCCCCAGCACTCCCCGGCTTTCATTCAGCGTATCGGCAGACAGTTCGGTTCTGAAGGCACCCACAGGCGTTATTTTCTGGTAGCTAATGCCGCCCATCATGGTGCTGTGGCGAATACGTAACTGCCGCAGCGCCGAATCAGATGACTGACCGGGATCGAATTCGTTATCCAGATACCACCAGCGCGCTTTGAATTGTGTGGTGTCATCCTTGATGAAATACGCACCGACTTCGGTGCCATCAATGTAGACATGATTGTTGTCATAGCCCACATAAGGCAGGCCTGAATATTGGGTTTTGTACTGGTGATAAGGCGTAAAGTTCGCTTCGCCCTGTGCACCCAGGGTCAGCCCCTCAGGCCAGGCGTGCGTGATATTACCGACCAGGAGGCAACACAATGCCGTTCTGAAGAGTGATTGCATGATAGATATTTATCCGGTTTTCGTCTGCCTGAGGCGATGGACTGTCAGGTCTCACAGCCCGTAAAAGGAATGCGCGTAAATAACAACATTCAGCCTGCTTTGTGTCGTCTTTTCCCCTGGTTTGCGGCCTGCGCGTGCCGTTCAGGCTCAGGAAAAGGCGATGGCAAAAGATATATCGGACTCGATGCCGCAATGCAA
Source organism: Pantoea allii (assembly GCF_002307475.1). Lineage (GTDB taxonomy): Bacteria > Pseudomonadota > Gammaproteobacteria > Enterobacterales > Enterobacteriaceae > Pantoea > Pantoea allii. The sequence goes on from NZ_NTMH01000056.1 coordinate 2,568, forward strand.
GATATGGCGATACTTATTGTCACGGGGTCATCGTCCGCTTATTTTCGCCATTACGGGTCATTCACGGGCTGCGGTGACTCAACATCAACCTGTTCTCAATCAGTTCTGATTTAAGCGGTCATTACCCTTTCGTTTATTGTGGGAATGTCGTGTTTTTTGTTAAGGTCCCGCTCCGCCAGATAGCCGTTAATTACCGTTACTTTGCCGTGAGTTAATCACGCCTTTTGTTATCTGTAGTAAAGCTGAAAAAACGATGTCTGGCGTAAATAGCCTGTTTTATTTCGAATGAAGAAGGGCTGAATACTATCGGGCTCACAGCATTTTTCTTGAAAGGATCACGCTGTCAGTCGCAGAGAATGAACAGGACGCGCGCGTCTGTATAGAGACTACAGGCAGCCTGCCTTGTTATATCAGGACAGTTTTATGAAGAAGATTATTATTTCCACTCTTTTCCTCGCTTTGCTGAGTGATACGGTGCCAGCACTGGCGACGCAAACCCTGTCAGTAGGCTATGCGCAGAGTAAAGCGGAAGATTTTAAAAATATGCCCGGTGTAAATCTGCAATATCGCTATGAGTGGGATTCACCGGTTAGCGTGCTTGCTTCTTTCACCACGCTGGAGAACAGTGAAGACAGCAACCGTTCTTTTTTCTCGCTAAATACGTCCGATCATGTCAGCGCAGAATATTATTCTTTGCTGGCGGGCCCGGCATATCGCCTGAATAACATGGTGAGTCTTTACGCGCTTGCGGGTTTTTCCCATACCGCCATGCGCCGTCATTATAACGGTTATGATAATCAGGGAATGCCTCAGCATATTGATTTTTCAGACAGCACTAATGCGTTTGCTTACGGTGCCGGCATTATCATTAATCCGGTTGATTATCTGTCTGTTACGCTGGGTTATGAAGGTTCCCGAACCCGGGTTGAAGATGAGCCGCGCACAGTTAATGGTATTAACATCGGTGTGGGTTACCGTTTCTGATTACACCTTTAGTCCGACGGCCAGCACTGCAAGCCAGCTGTGCATCGCATCATGCGCGAACTGCACCTTATGCCATTCAGAAGACAGGTAATGCAGAAAATGCGCACTGTGTAATCCTTTCGAAACAGGCTGTCAGCCCTGCTAGCGGCATCAGGGCTGATCATCTGCCTCGCCCATCAGGATGTGGGTGGCGCAGTACGGGCGAAACTTTCGCGCTGAAACAGATTTTCTGCCAGTTTGACTAAGGCCGGACGTTCAACACACCAGTTTGGCACGACGCGACGAAAATTCAGATAGCCAATCATGCAGCCCGTGGCAATATCTGCCAGGTTAAGCGTGCCATTGTTAATCCATTTTCCTTCCGTTACGTAGCCTTCCAGGCTGTCCAGCCCACGCTGAATCTTCTCGCGATGACGCAGCAAAACCTCTTCTGACTGCATATCGCCAGGCCGCAACTGCTCACGCACAATCACCAGCGCCGCATCACTGATGCCATCAGCCAGCTTCTCTAACTGACGAACCTTCAGTGACTCAAGTGGGTCACCCGGCAGCAGAGCAGGAACCTGGCTGCGCTGTTCCAGGTACTCAGCAATGATGCTGGAATCAAACCAGGTCTGCTGATCCTCAGTGACCAGCGCAGGGACTTTCCCTAACGGATTGTATTGCGGAACGTGGCTGTCGTCGCTGTAGGGCGAAGCATTGACGAATTCAAACATCATGCCTTTTTCCAGCATAATGATGGAGATCTTCCGTACAAAAGGGCTGGTATAGCTGCCAATCAGTTTCATTGCGTGACTCCGGTTGAGCGGGGTTTCTTCAGCAAAAAACTATTCACCGGGAAACATAAAGGGATTCAGACTGCTTCGTGCAAAGCCTTCCTGCTCCATGCGGGCATCCAGCACCAATGAGGCGAGATCGTCCGCAACGGGTTCCATTGCCGGGTTCTTCTCCTGATACAACATTTTCAGGTAGCTACCGCAATCACCACAGCTTTCAGCTTTAACCGCCGCATGTTCACTGTCCAGCGACCAGTAGTGAAGATCGCGGGATTGCTCACAGTTGGTGCATTTGCTCCGCACCACGTACCACTCACTTTCGCACAGGTTGCAATGCAGGTAACGCGCCCCTTCATGTGAGCCCATGTGCACCATGCTGGCAACCGGCATGCTGTTGCACACCGGGCAGAACTGGCGCTGGTTGCCCATCTCCGCCTGAGCTTTGCCGGGAATCAAGGCCGCCATTTGCGCCCAGTAGATCGACAGTGCAGCCCAGATAAAAGGTGCTTTGTCACTGCTGACCTGAGCATATTCGCCCGCAAAGAGCGCGCTGGCCATCGTTTCCAGCTCAGTGGCAGAGGCTTTTTCCAGGTTCTCCAGTACCGCCAGTGCCTGGCCGCTCATCTCGGGCTTGAGCTCGGCAATCAGCGAATGCAGCAGGCGGTGCCAGTGTGTGTCCCGCGGTAAGGTATGAATATCCAGTGGCGGCTTAGCTGCCTGATTGCTTTGCACCAGACGCGCGTGCAGATTCATCTGCAGGGGATGGTCGTACAGGACAATTTCCTGTGCCTGTGCTATCACCGCGGCAAAGCGTAAATAATCCCCAAGGGGATTTTTAGCAGCCAGGTCGCGCAGTCGCGCAGCACGACGGCTATATAAATTTTTCAGCCGGGGAAAAAGTAACGGCGGAATCGTCTCCGCTGGGTTTTTTTCGCTCTTCTCCAACTGATCTTGCGGGATAATGCGGATGCTCATAGAAGGCATTTTCCTGTTTTGTTGGCTGATTACGCTACTCACGACACCAGCAAGAATAGGGTTCTCGGTACTCACGCGCGCCATATTGACGTGCGCGCTCTTGCCCGTTTGCTCTTTCTGTTCTCGCAGCTTGTCACGCCAGCTGCTGACATCAAAGCAATCATATTGGTGAGTCAGGAGACCGCGGCACGGCTGGATGCCACGATCCGACCCGACAGGCTGATCATAGCAGCCCAAATCCTGTCCTTCTGTGTGAAATGCATTTTTTCCCTGACTGACTGCGCGTGAACCGGATGATTGAACATCGACTTGCACAACGGATGCCAGGCCATCAGGGAGCAATTTCACGCTTTATGCTCTCGGGGTGACATGCGCTTGTTGCCGCCTTTGACCCGGTTCAGAATAGGCACTATTCAGGATAGCGGAATACTATTACCTTTTAATCCAAGCGGAATTAGCCAGGATCAGAACAAAGTGAATAAAAACAAAGCGAGATGTGATGCTGGTGTAAGCGAGCTGGCTGGTCTGCGTGAAACTCAGGTGTGGCAACGTGACGATTTACACCATTCCCAGGCTGACTGGTTAGCAGAAGAGGTGCCGGTGGCGCTGGTTTATAATGGCATTTCTCACGTCGTGATGATGACGACGCCCAAAGACCTGGAGGCTTTTGCCATCGGTTTTTCTCTCTCAGAGGGCATTATTGACGCCCCGATAGATATCTTTGGTATGGATGTCGTCGCGGGTTGCAATGGTATTGAGGTGCAGATTGAGCTATCCAGCCGCCGTTTTATGGCGTTGAAGGCGCATCGGCGCGCTCTGGCAGGGCGAACGGGCTGCGGCGTTTGTGGCGTGGAGCAACTGGACCAGATTGGTAAGCCGCTTACGCCGCTGCCGTTCACTCAGCGCTTCACGTTAGCGCACCTGGACCGCGCGCTGGGGCAACTGAAGCATTTTCAGCCCGTGGGGCAAAAAACGGGCTGCACTCATGCTGCCGCCTGGATACAGCCTGAAGGTGAGCTTATTCACGGCTGCGAGGATGTGGGCCGTCATGTCGCGCTCGACAAGCTGTTGGGCTATCGCAGTCAGGCCACGTGGGGCGACGGTGCTCTGCTGGTTTCCAGCCGCGCCAGCTATGAAATGGTGCAGAAATCAGCCATGTGTGGCGTTGAAATTCTGTTTGCCGTTTCCGCAGCAACCCGACTGGCCGTAGAGGTTGCAGAACGCTGTAACCTTACCCTGGTGGGGTTCAGTAAGCCGGGCCGTGCAACCATTTACAGCCATCCACAGCGGCTCATGTAAATCCTGTTCTGTGCAGTTGCGTTGCGCGCAGAACCAATGAGTGCGGCGACACGCGCCTGCTGATCAGCCGCCGCATCGGCCATTTTGCGGGCAGCATAAAACTTAAAATTGCGCAGTCTTTGCATGTTTTTTCAAAACCTTATGTTTAATAGGGCATTGATTACGCTTTTACCGATCATGAATTTAACTATAATGATACGACTGCTTACGCGGCACGTGCCGACATTGTCGTGCTGCTCAAACACTAAATGGAGAGGAAGAACATGAGTTATTCACTGCCATCCCTGCCTTACGCTTACGACGCACTGGAACCGCACTTTGACAAGCAGACGATGGAAATCCATCACACCAAACATCATCAGACCTATGTCAACAACGCCAATGCGGCGCTGGAAGGCACTGAATTTGCTGATCTGCCTGTTGATGAACTGATCACGAAACTGGATCAGCTGCCAGCAGACAAAAAAGGCCCGCTGCGTAATAACGCAGGTGGTCATGCTAACCACAGTCTGTTCTGGAAAGGCCTGAAAACGGGCACAACGCTTCAGGGTGAGCTGAAGGCGGCGATTGAGAAAGATTTTGGTAGCGTTGAAAAATTCCAGGAAGAGTTTGAGAAAGCGGCGGCAACCCGTTTCGGTTCTGGTTGGGCCTGGCTGGTTAAAAAAGGTGACAAACTGGCCGTGGTTTCGACCGCTAACCAGGACAACCCACTGATGGGTGAGGCTATCGCTGGCGTTTCAGGTTATCCGATCATCGGTCTGGATGTGTGGGAACACGCATACTACCTGAAGTACCAAAACAAGCGTCCAGATTACATTAAAGCATTCTGGAACGTGGTTAACTGGGACGAAGCGGCAGCCCGCTTTGCCTCCGCTAAGTAAGCGATAACCACACGAGTCTCAACCGGCAGAATCTGTTCTGCCGGTTTTTTTTCGCCTGAACGTCACGTTTTCTCTCTTCGCCGTTGGCATGATGCCACTACGATTGCCGATTGCCGATTGTCGGTGCAGTTTTCCGTTGCAGGCGGGCTGCCTGCAAATCGCCGCAATAGAAAAGTCCCTTGCGATAAATCAGTTAAACCATTTTTAAACGAAGCGTAAGTTGACCCCGTTAAGTTTTTAACAATTTGAGTCATTAACCTGTCGTTGATGCCGGTCGTTTTATCATCAATGCCACGATCAGACTAATAAGAACTTACACCATGTCCATTTACACTACACACGATCCGGTTGCCGATTCGTATGCCTCTTTATTTTTTCAATTAATCAGCGGAAAGTACGTACCCAATAAAATCTGGCTGAGTCGTCGTTTTCGTCTCAAATTTGCCTTAAGGACGCTGATTGCACCCATTACCACGTTGCGCTATTTACAGCAGCTCTCTGAGTTACCCAGAATTTCGCAATTAATGCGCGTACAGGGTTTATTACCCGCTAAGTTACATCGCCCTTATCTGCACGCCGGAATGCGCGTAGCAGCACGTGCGCAGGCTATTCTTGATCACTACCATTTGCTGAGTAATCTGGAAAACATGTCACTCCGTCAGATCCTGCAAAGCGGTGAAGAGAATGTTCTGGCCAGACTGTCGGGCAAAAATAACGAAGAATTCGTCATTGCCTGTAGTGCGGGCTATTACGATCGCGAGGGGGAAGTAACCTTAGTGCTGCGTTATCAGGATGAAGGCATTGCGTCTCTGACATTTACGATCTTAAATGAGGAAAACGCACGGACTTTATTAATCGGTGGTTTACAGGGACCGCGTAAAAGCATCAGTAATGATGTTATTCGCGATGCAACCAAAGCGGCGCATGGCTTATTTCCTAAACGCTTACTGATGGAAGTCGTGTTTATTTTAGCGCAGCAATGCGGCGTCCGAAAAATAGCAGCGGTAGGAGACAAGACGCATGTTTTTCGTAGCCTGCGTTATCGCCAGAGTAAAGGGGATAAATTCCATGCCAGCTACAGTGAATTTTGGCTGACGGTTAACGGGCAAGAACGTGCAGATGGCATCTTTATCCTGCCGCTGACGTTGCCGCGTAAAACGCTGGAGGACATTGCCAGCAAGAAGCGTGCAGAGTACCGTCGTCGTTATACGCTGCTGGATTCGCTGGCAGAGCAGGTAGGGACTGCTACTGGCCAGCAAAATAGCGAACAGGCCGCCGCCTGACCCCGATATTAAAAGGCGCTTTTCGCAAATCCGGTCATGACGTCAAGACCCATTTCTCGTCCCAGCGCGGTCATTGGATGTACCACCACCAGGCCGCGCACGCTTTTCTTCAATGCGCCTAAATTTGCCTGCTCTTTTTTGGTAATCGCCCGGCTAAACGGTAGCTTTTGCAGTTTCTGCGCTTCCAGACTCAGTTTAACCTCGCGCTGGCTGCGAAGACGCTCGATTTCAGTCACCAGCGTTTCTTTCTCTTTCAGTAGCGCACCCAGCTTTTCAGCATCACCGGATTCTAGCAACTGAGGCTCTTTACGATTCAGGGCGTCCAGTTGATCGCTGAGGCGTTTAATTTCGTTCTTTTCTTGCTCTTTCATGACAACAACTCGTTGAGGAAAACAGGCTAAGGATACACCAAATTTAACGTAGATTCTCGGTGGTTAGCGCGAAAAGGGGAGCCGTCAGGCTCCCGGCAGGATTTAGCTGGCTGACTTCTTAAAAGCCTGTTTCAGGCTGATGCGGGAAATCAGTTCGGTGAGTGACAGGACCATGGTGGAGCGCACCATTTGCAGATAACGCTGCTGCTGCATAGCCTGCAGTGCAGCATCCTCAGCATGTAACGCGGGCACCGGCGGCCAGGCCGCTACGCAGTGTAACTCACCAAATGGCCCCAGGATTTCATCGTCGGTAAAGCGGTAATCGCCTGCATCGTGATTGAGCTCTTCGCGCAGGGCCAGAAGTAACTCGCAGTCTTCATATTCATGCCGGCTAATAACGCCAAGACCATAAATCAGCTTGAGCCGGACAGAGAGTTCCCCTAACGGGCCATCGCCCAGCAACAGGGGCTCCACGGCGTATTTCACCGCGTAGTCATCTTTACGGAATACCTGCAGTACCAACAAATTGACAGCTTCAGCTAACAGCTCGACGGCGGCGAACAAAAAGCTTCTCACCGAGCGTCCAGCGTTCAGGCGTTCAAGCACCCGGTTTTCAAAAGCCTGCTTCTCTTCCATTATTGCCTGCGTCAATGTAGTGCTGCTGTCGAGGGCCCGTTCATCGCCCCCGATCTGGGTCGCTAACATGGGCCTGTTATGCCATGGCGTGCCAGGCACTCACGGCCTCTTTGATAATTTCACTCTCAGGATCGAGTCCTGAAACCTGCGCCAGGGTCGCCTGTGGGCCTTTTTCTGCCAGTAGCGTAGCCAGCTCCTGTGCCTGGGCATCCTGATCGCTGCGGTAATGCATGGCAGCCGCAATCCCCTGCACCAGGTTCGCGTGTGGCAGACCGTATTCCAGCGTCCCCAGGGTCGGTTTAATCAGGCGATCGCCCGCGCTCAGCTTGCGAAGTGGCTGGCGGCCTACGCGCTCAACGTCGTCTTTCAGATACGGATTTTCAAAGCGACCAAGAATTTTTTGAATATAGGCAGCATGTTTATCCGCTTCAAAACCATAACGCCTGATGAGCACCGCGCCGCTTTCTTCCATCGCACCCTGAACGACAGCACGAATTTTACCATCGAGGATCGCATCGCGAATAGTCTGGTGACCCGCCAACTGCCCCAGGTAGGCCGTAATAGCATGACCGGTATTCAGTGTGAAAAGTTTACGTTCCACAAATGCCATCAGGTTATCTGTGAGTTCCATGCCCGGAATAGTAGGCAGCTCGCCCTTAAACTGGGTTTTATCCACAATCCATTCGCTGAAGGTTTCGACCGTGACTTCCAGCGGATCCTGGCTGCCTGCTTCAGAAGGCGGAACGATACGGTCTACCGCTGAATCCACAAAGCCGACATGTTGTTCAAGCCAGACATGATACTCAAAGGGCAGCGCTTGCAGTACATGTTGTTTTAACTGACTGGTGCCGCGCACCATGTTTTCACAGGCGATAATATTTAACGGCCGAACATTGCCGTTATCACTGCGTTTGGCCAGACCTTTTGCCACGCTGGCAGCAATGCGCTCAAGGATTTGCGGACCAACGGCAGTGGTAACGAGATCGACGTCAGCGACCAGTTCGATAATCTCGTCGCTGGTACTGTTAACGGCGCTAACGCCCTTAACCACTTCAACTTTGGCCTGTTCACCCACGACGTGGACGGGATATTCATGACGTGCATTAAGGGCATCCAGCACTGCCTGATTGACATCTGCAAAAATCAGTTCAATACCGGCATCTGCCAGGAGTTTGCCAATAAAACCGCGACCAATGTTGCCTGCTCCGAAATGTAACGCTTTCATAAAATTGACCCATATCAAATGACGATGGGGCGGGCATGTCCGCCCCAAAAAAGTGGGACGGGCACAACCGCCCCAGGGAAAATGTCGAACCGGATTATGCTACAGCGGGCTTGCCTGATAACAGATCCAGAACATCCTGTACGCTCTCAGTGTGCGCCAGTTTTTCAATGACCTGATCATCATCCAGCGCGTTCGTCAGGCTGGTGATCACCTGAATATGTTCGTTATTGCGGGCAGCAATACCAATCACCAGACGCGCCACTTCATCAGGTTCCTCGCCAAACTGTACGCCGGCAGGATACTGACAGAAAACCACGCCCGTTTTCAGTACACGATCTTTCGCTTCAACGGTACCGTGTGGCACGGCAATCGACTCGCCAAGATAAGTCGGGGTCAGCTTTTCGCGTTCCAGCATGGCATCAATGTATTCAGGTTCTACGTAGCCGCCTTTGACCAACTGCTCACCGGCGAAGCGAATCGCCTGCTCTTTATTGCTGGCACTCAGTCCCAGGAAAACGTTGCTGTGACCGAGCTTAAACAGGTTGGCATGGCTGTTATCGTAGCTGTCACCCAGCGTCTTCTGTGCGGCTTCACGGTTGGCTTCACTGCGATTAGCCGCGACCAGGCGCTCTGTCAGCGTGCTGTAGAGCGCACTGTCCAGGAAGTTGTTTAAGGAAATATGCTGAGCATGAGGTGCCTGACGGATAGCCCGCTCAGTTAAATCGCGATGGGTAATCACCAAATCAACATCGCCCGGTAACGCATTAATGGCGCTGTTGGTCACCGAGATATTACTCAGCCCGGCATCATGGACTTTCTTACGCAGCACACCTGCGCCCATTGCACTCGACCCCATGCCCGCATCGCAGGCGACAATGATTTTGCGCACATGGTCCAGGTCAACGCTCATCGCATCACTGGCAACCGGGGCACCTGCCAGACTCTGTCCTTTCGACTGCGCTTTCATGTCGTGCATACGTTGCGTCGCGGCTTCGATATCGTCATCTTCTTTCACTTTGCTCGTTTTCAACAAAATGGCAGAAATAACAAAAGACACGGCAAAAGCAGCAAAGATGGCAGCAATATTGGCGAAGTAAGCGCCTTTTGGCGTCATCGCTAATACCGCTAAAATTGAACCGGGTGAAGCAGGCGAGACCAGGCCACCGTGTAGCACGGTCAAGGTGAATACGCCGGTCATACCGCCCAGGATCACCGCCAGCAGCAGACGCGGTGCCATCAGCACATAAGGGAAGTAGATTTCGTGGATACCGCCAAGGAAGTGGATAATCGCTGCACCGCCAGCAGACTGCTTAGCACTGCCCCGACCAAAGAACATATAGGCCATCAGTACGCCCATACCCGGACCTGGGTTTGCTTCGATCAGGAAGAAAATCGATTTGCCTGCTTCGCTCGCCTGCTGAATACCCAGCGGCGAGAAAATGCCGTGGTTAATCGCATTGTTGAGGAACAGGATTTTTGCGGGTTCAACAAAGATCGACGTCAATGGCAGCAGGTTGTTCTGCACCATCAGGTTAACGCCCGTGGCAAGAATGTGTGACAGGCCTTCAACCAGTGGACCAATCGCCATAAATGCCAGGATGGCTAACAACATACCGATGATACCGGCAGAGAAGTTGTTCACCAGCATTTCAAAGCCGCTTTTGATTTTACCGTCAACCATACGGTCAAAGGATTTAATCGCCCAGCCGCCAAGCGGACCCGCAATCATTGAGCCGAGGAACATTGGCATATCGGCACCGACAATCACGCCCATGGTTGTGATTGCGCCTACTACACCACCGCGATCGCCACCGACTAAACGTCCGCCGGTAAAGCCGATCAGTAATGGCAGCAGGTAGGTGATCATCGGGGCGACCAGCTTCGCCAGCGTTGCGTTAGGAATCCAGCCTGTTGGAATAAACAGCGCGGTGATAATACCCCAGGCGATAAATGCGCCAATATTAGGCATCACCATATTACTCAAAAAGCGACCAAAGCTTTGTACTTTGACCTTTACTGATGAGGACATAAGCCCACCCCTTGTTGAGACGCGCTGCAACAGGAGCGCGCGTTTGTTTTTGTTTAGCCACTACGGCGATAAACCGTCAGTATTACTGTATGCAGGCGGACTTTATCACGCGAATATGGGGCTGCGTAGTACAGGCAGTTTGATGTGATCTTAATCACGTTTATGGTGGGGTGGTAGGGGGATTTTTAGTGATACATATCACAAAAACGGGCTGTTTCCGGCCTGGACTGAACAAATTTACACCGCTAACAATGTATTTTAGTGATGCTCATCACATTTATAGTCCGTGGCTTTGTTTGATAAATGAGATATAGATCACAAAGTAATTTGATGAAAAACGGCCCTGATCACACTTTGATCAGGGCCGTTTAAATAAATGATCTTTATTAAATGATGTTCAGATCAGCCAGGCAGAACAGAGGTTGCCGGAGCGATGTTTATTGCACATTCCCCTGAACGGCATTTTTAGCCTGCGTCAGCGCCTGCACATTGGCAGATAAGCTGTTCATCAGGTCATTATATTGTGTTGCCTGCTCCTGAGTCGGGAACTGAACGCCACCGTTATTGAAACTGACTCGGGTGCCCTGAGCCTGTAAAAACTCACCGGTCTGCACCGCATCCTGGCTGAGTGCCTGAAGTTTGGGTAACAGCGGGATAAGCTGACTGGCGGGCTGCGACACGACTTTATCGTAAGCGGTGTCGAAGACTTTCTTCAGATCGTCCGTTTGTTTAAGCGCGGCTTTGCTTTTATCTGCCTGCATTTTGGCGCTTTCCAGCTGCTGCGTGGCTACCGTTAATGCGCTGTTAGCCTGAGCAAGAGAGTCGCGGCGGCTCAGATAGTCTTGCGGCACGTGGATCGCTGAAAGTTCATCCACTACCGGGCGCATGCCCTGATCTACCGCTTTGTTAGCCTGCTGCGAGAAGCCATACAGAATGGCGTAATCCCCTGCGAAAGGACCAAAACTTTGTTTCTGGTTTTCGCTCAGGCTGGGCAGATGCTCGCCGCTACGCATAACGGTATTTTGCAGGAAATCGATAAACGCTTTGCGCTGGTCGCCCTCTTTGTCACCACATGCGGTGAGCTGTAATACGAGAAGCACGCCAGTCAGCAAAATGCCGCCGCGTGCCAGAATACGGGAAATTCCTGAAGCCATGATGTCAACTCCTGTCGGTAAAGCTGGCTGATGTCCGGAAAAGCAGTGGCCTAAAGAATAGAACAAACGTGAACTGCCACACAATGTGAAAGCGCTGTGTAAGGCCATTACCTGCAAGAAAGTTTGCTTGCAGCGGGTTTATAAGGCCATTTGAGACTTCAGGCACCCGAGGCCGGGAGCTGAATGAGGATAACAGCGCCATTACGCCGCGACGAAGACGGGCTGCTGTATGGACTGGCGCGCCAGCATTGACGTGGAGCACCTGCAAACTGAGCCGGAATGGGCCATAAATACATGGTCTGAATAATTAACACCAGCTTAAGTTTTAAAGCGAAGCACGCGCGCGGTGTGGTGCATTACCGTTAAATCTTCATTAACGAGTTGCCCTAAAATTGTTCACTTGCATTAAAGTGGTGCGGGCGGTGCCATGTGCTTGCGTCTGGCGTGAACGGCACAAATTATCTTCTCCGCTATAATCGTAACGTCACATTGCCCTCCGAAGATAGTGTTGATCACCCATTCAGCGCGGCTCTTGCTCGCACTATCAGGCCCGGTAAGCGTTTGCTCAGTATCAGTGGGCGGGATCGAAGATGGCTGGCAGTGAACTGCCGCATTTCTTTGTATAAAAAATGAAAGCCTGGCGCATATTTTGCAATCATTATGAGTGACAGGCACGGTTTTCGGTGTGCGTTGAGTCGAAAAAGGTTGGCAAGGACAAAAAAGCGATCTGTACTTTTCATGTACCGTGTGGCAACAAAATCAATGGCTTCAACTGGTTAGGTTGTTTAACCATTTTTCAGAATTGTAAAGTTAAAAAAAATGTTTAATTTGCACTGCAAATTGTCAGGTATCTATCCATAATTAGTCTCCCGGCATTTGTTGCATTGTTTTGACATGTTTAACAGCGATGCAGGTCAGGCTGTGTCCCATAAGGGTTTTCTTACAATAAAAACAAACTCTTAAGGGATGCAGCTTGCTTAATCCGGTTTCTGAGCCTGATTTCAGGTTCTTGTACCTTCTTTCACGTGATTCATAGTGAGTTTTTAAGGAGTTCTCTATGGAATTAAAAGACCCAATGTTTGAATTGCTCAGCAGCCTTGAGCAGATTGTTTTGACACGTGATAACAGCCCTGTGGCGCTGCAAGCTCAGCGTCAACCCGCGATGCCAGAGCCGCAGCGTTTACGCGAAATGGCAGGAATGCAGGTTGACGAATTTGCCAGGATCATGGGCGTTAGCGTTTCTTCGGTTAAAAGTTGGGAAGCACAGCGTACGCGCCCTTCCGCAACGGCACGGAAATTGATGAAATTACTTCACGCCAATCCTTACCTTGGGCGTCAGTTACTCGATTAAGTCATTAAGTATTAAAGCGTTATCCCGGCTATTGTTGAAGCCGGTCACATGAGTGACCGGCTGTTTGACACCTCTTCCCGATAACGCTTCCCTTCAAAATAACGCTCAGGCCTGCCGGACAATCAGCTCAACTTGGGTAAAACGTTGAGAACATTGCCAAACCAGCAAACAATAACCACGACACCAAATAAAATAACAAACACGGGAATTACCTTGCCGCCCCAGACGGTGAACGTTTTGTCGGGAAAGCGTTTTCTGGCTTTCAATGCCAGCAGCGCAGGGACAATCACTGCCCATATGGTTGCGCATAATCCCGCACCACCGATGCCGTAGAGAAAGCCGTCAGGGTAGAACACATACAGGATGCTGGGAGGAAGAAAGGTCAGCAGTACCGTTTTAAAGCGCCCTGCATGGGAATTGTCAATGTTGAACAGGTCAGCCAGATAATCGAATAACCCCAGCGTCACGCCAAAGAAAGAGCTTGCTACCGCAAGGTTAGAAAAAACCAGCAGGAAGAATTCTATCAGGCTACCGGGATGGGTTCCCATAAAGGATTTCACCAGCACGTCAACATTTCCGCCCGAGGCAATAATCCCCTTAAAGTTTTCACGCGGGATATTTCCCATTGTGCAATACAGCCAGAAAAGGTAAATAAGCAGCGCCAGCAATGAACCCAAAACAATACTTTTAACCAGTTTATCTTTTTTCTTTCCATAACAAATAATCAGGCTGGGAATATTTCCATGGAAACCAAATGAAGCCAGGCAGACAGGTATTGCCATAAATATATATGGGAAGTAACGGTTGTTTTCACTGATGCCGCGCACATCCCGCAGAAGGGACATATCGACTTTAAAAAATAGTGAACCAAAGACAATCACAAAGGCTAAAATTTTAATACCTAAAAATAGCGAAGTGATTCTGCTGGCGGCCAGTGAACTTATCCATAATACACAGGCAACGAAAACCGCTGTTCCTAAACCAATCAATTCTGACTTTATATTGATACTGGAATGCATCGAAAGCGTTTCGCTGATAATTGCACCGTTAGCGGAGATATAAGCATATGTCAGTATATACAGCACAAAGGCAACGGTAATGCCGCTGATGATATTCCACGTTTTACCCAATAGATCTTTGGTTAACGTGTTGAAACTCGAACCTACGGGATAGTTTATGTTAGCTTCCAGTAACAATAAACCGGAATGAAGCATTGAAAACCAGGCGATGATTAAGATAAATGCGCCCCAGAAGAACCAGGCACCTGCGAGATCGACAGGGAGTGCAAACATCCCACCACCGATTACCGTTCCTGCTATAACCATTACGCCCCAGAAGGAGGAATGTTTCTGATCTGTATTGTCTTCCATGGTGTCCTCTCAATACGCTTTTTTACTTTTATCATTTTTATAATTTTTCAGGTTGACCAGCAGAGTGACGGAGCAGCTGTTGCCAGACAGCTGCTCACTGTACAGGTATGACTATTAGATCTCTTTAAGTTTTGCGGTGAAGTGGCGCAAAACTTTAGGCTCATAGGTAAACGCTAAGCCTTTTATGTTCTCTGCATTCTCTTTCACATGCTCAAACGCTTCAATAATGAAGTCCATATGCGTTTGTGTGTAGGTGGCTCGGGGAATGGTTAAACGCAGCAGTTCTGCCGGGCAGGGCAACTGCTCACCGGTTTTCGGATCACGGCCGAGTAAAAACGATCCGATCTCTACTGCCCTGATACCGGCCACTTTATACAGTTCACAGGCGAGTGCCTGAGCGGGGAAGTGATCCGCCGGTATGTGCGGCAATAATTTTCCGGCATCGACAAAGGCGGCATGACCACCGGCTTGTTGGCAGGTCACGCCAATTGATTCAAGACCATCGACCAGATACTGAATCTGACTGATGCGATAAGCCAGCCAGTCCTGATTCATGCCGTCATACAGGCCAACCGCCAGGCGTTCCATCGCCCCACCTTCTAAGCCACCATAGGTGGGGAAGCCTTCCTGAACCACGCAAAGCGTTCTGCAATCGGTGTACACGTCAAAGAAGCTGTCGTCTTTAAATGAGAGTAAGCCGCCCATCGGTACCATGGCATCTTTTTTGGCCGACATGGCCAGCATGTCAGCATATTTATAGGTTTCTCGGGTGATCGCTTCAATTGTCCAGTTTTTATAGGGTTTTTCCCGTTGCTGGATAAAATAGGCGTTTTCAGCAAAGCGTGCTGAATCCATGACAACGGGAATGTCATATTTTTGTGCAATCTGGTACATGGCTTTTAAATTTGCCAGCGATACAGGCTGTCCACCCGCGGAATTACAGGTAATCGTGGCAACAATGTAGGGCACATTATTCGCCCCCACGTCCTGTATACCCTTTTCCAGACTTTCAAGGTCAAAGTCGCCTTTGAAGTCATGGCGAACCGCCGTATCGAAAGCTTCTTTGATATAAACATTCCTTACGGTACAACCATTTATCTGGCTGTGGCCTTGGGTGGTATCGAAAAAGTAGTTAGAAAAGGCCACCATTTTGTTTCGGTCCAGGCCTTTTTCTTGTTCGCGTTTCTTTATTAAAACCGGGATATAAATTTGTTCTGCACCGCGCCCCTGATGCGTAGGAATCGTATAGGCATAGCCAAAAATCGCTTTTACCGCTTCAGCCAGGGCGTAATAACTGCGGCTGCCACTATAGGATTCATCGCCCCGCATCATCGCAGCCTGCATATTTTGCGTTACGGCTCCGGTGCCGCTATCGGTGAGCAAATCGATAAAAACGTCTTCGCTGTCCAGCAGAAATGGATTCATTCCGGCTTTGATAATTGCTGTGTCCCGGTGTTCACGCGTGGTACGTTTGACAGGCTCAATCACCCGAATGCGAAATGGCTCAGGTAAATGTCTAAAGTTATTCATAATGATGTCCTTTAAGGCAGACATGTCGAGGCCATAGTTTTTAACCGAATTAATAAAAACCAGGTCGAATGCTGTTATTACTGTATTTCAGCCGATAAAAGGTCGTGACTGCATTACGTGCAACGTTGCGTTTTCAATGCCCTGATCGGCAAATAAACGGACGTCATCGACGAGGCAGTTTTTTTAATGACTGAATGATTGAAAATACACCCGATAAATCACGGCCATATCAGCCGGAACAGAAGGGTGAAGAAAACAAGAAGACATTAAGGCAGGTGGTTGACAATGATATTATCAATGTTAAACCATTTTGAAATTACACAGGTGCTGTTTAAGATGATCATAATATTTCAACTCTCATTAAACATAGCGCTACCCTATTATATTGATTGGGTATGTCCAGGGTTACTTTAAATTATCGTGATTGGTATCACAGTAAAGTCTCTTTTCGCCATGACGATTATTTATTTATGATATTAAAAATACTGTTTTTTGACAGTTTTCCAGCCAATAAATTACATTTTTTTGGATTCAATCCTTCTTAACATTTCTGTTTTACAGAGACATATTGAGGCAGCGTGAAAGCCTCATGGTTTGCCCTTAGGCACGAAAGCCATACCGCGCCCGCCGGCGCGCTTTAAGCCGTATAACCGGCTCCTCATTTCCAGGCTAAGGTACGCCGTTGGCATCAATGAATCAGCGCATGGCGAGGATGGCGTTAGCTTAATCCACCGTATTTGGCCGCTTGTTTAACAAACCATTTTTCAGGCACGTTATAGGGCGCATCGGCCAGCTGAGCAATACCACTTTCAATGTTGGCGGAAGCCTGGCGCCAGAGTTCTGCGTTGCCCTGCTTAAGCAATTCAATTTGCACCTTTTTTTCAATCAGATAAACGCGGGCAAAATGGGGATCGAAGCGAACAATAGAGCGCGTATTGTCAATGATGTCAGCCAGCTTGATGGTTTGTGCGTCAGGGCTGGCCTGCGCAGTATGGCGAAAATGGGCCATTTTGCGTTCTGTACGATTCCCTGCACTTTGCGGTGCGGTATTGGTCAGCATTTCAACCAGCATTGCGACATCATTACCGAAGTGATTTTCGATATCGCTAAGTGTCGTCGTCGTATCTTCCACGGTATCGTGTAGCCAGGCCGCAGCCAGCAAGACGGGATTATCCGTAATGCTTCTGACCAGTTCCACAACGGCTGCAGGATGGACGATATAAGGTTCGTCGGTGTATTTACGGCGTTGGCCCGCTGCTGCATGGGCTTGCGTGGCATAGCGTCGCGCCTGTTCTTCCAGAGAATCCTGCATGCACTACCTCGTTTTCATAAATTGCTTGCAATTAACTAGTGCGCTATTTATATTGCGTCCATGAACAGTAATAAAGATGACAAAAAAGTGAAAGCTGCGCCACTGTTGCTCGATCAGCAACTTTGCTTTGCACTGTATTCCGCCAATCTGGCGATGCATAAAGTGTATCGTAAGTTACTTACGCAGATGGATATTACCTATCCGCAATATCTGGTGATGCTGGTATTGTGGCAACAGGATTCACTTACCGTTTCTGAGATTGGTGAACGCCTCTTTCTGGATTCAGCGACATTAACGCCGCTGTTAAAACGTCTGGAAAATGCGGGCTTACTCAATCGCCAGCGCTCCCGTCAGGATGAGCGTCAGGTGGTCGTCAGCTTAACGGATACCGGACGTCTTTTGCGTCAGCAGGCTGAGAGGATTCCCGATGAAATCCAGTGTGCCTCTGATTGCAGTGAGGATGAGATGGCGGCGCTTAAACTGCAGTTGAACCAGTTACGTGACAAACTGATGGTGCCGCGCTAAATTTTTATCTGGATGTATGAAATAAGTCAGACTTCGCAGCTCGACTGCTGACCAATAAGTAGCGAGCGATTAAATAGTACAATGGAGATAAGATATGTCTTTAGAACAAGTGGTTTACCGTGCAAAAGCTAAAGCTACCGGTGGTCGTGATGGTCGTGCAACCTCATCTGACGGCGTTCTGGATGTCAAACTGGGCGTACCAAAAGAGATGGGCGGTGCAGGTGGTGAAGTCACTAACCCAGAGCAGCTTTTTGCAGCGGGCTACTCAGCTTGCTTCCTGGGCGCAATGAAGTTTGTTGCTGGCCGCGACAAAATCGCGATGCCAAAAGACGCATGGATTGAAGGCGAAGTCGGTATTGGTCCAATCCCTAATGGTTTTGGCATTGAGGCGACGCTGAATATTCACCTGCCTGAGATGGACGAAGCAGAAGCACAGAAACTGGTTGATGCTGCTCATATCGTTTGCCCATACTCAAATGCGACACGTAACAACATCGACGTAACGCTGAATATCCTTCGCTAAATGATTAAGGGCCTGAACACCGGCCCTTTTTTCTTTTCACCCACGCTGTTAATTGCCCCTGCTCCAGACTATTTTCTGGCCTAAATGGGTGTCACATGCTTAACTGTGCCACTTCGCGTGATGACGTGTAAAAACGTTCAGAATATTCTTCTTTATTTAACCGGCCCGCTTAATTCGCGAACTCTGCCGAAATATGGCAGTCAGATTAACGTTTAGTTAAGCGCTTCGTTCCGGGGAAACACCATTTTTCATGAATTATATAAAATCATTAACACAGCAAAAGCTGTCGCTGTTGCTGGCTCTGTATCTCGGTATCCTGCTGAATTTGCCGATCTTTTACCGCCGTTTTGATGGCTTTCTGACGAAATCAACCGTGACAAACTGGCTGACCGCCTTTACCGAGGTCGTAGCAATTGTGTTACTGACGTTTTTCCTGATGCGACTGTTATCATTGGGCGGAAAGTGGCTGTACCGTGTTCTTGCGACCTTAATTGTATTGATTTCCGTCGCTGCCGGTTATTACATGGCCTTTTTCAATGTGGTCATTGGCTACGGCATTGTGGCATCAGTCATGACGACGGATACCGATCTGTCTAAAGAAGTCGTGGGTTATCACTTTATCCTGTGGATGGTGCTGGTCAGCGCGCTGCCGCTGTTTATGATTTGGCGTAACAACCTCAGCATGACGCTGAATGAGCAACTGCGTACGCCAGGGCAGCGACTAAAACCCGTTTTACTTTTGCTGGCCTGCGTCGCGTTGGTGTGGTTACCCATCCGTTACTTTGACAAGTTGCAAAAAACCAACGAGGAAGTGACCAATATCGATCTGCCGAGCTATGGCGGTATTGTGGCGCACTCTTATTTGCCGTCTAACTGGCTGGCTGCACTGGGTCTGTTTACCTGGACGAAGGTTGACGAGACGCTGGAAAATCACGAACTGTTGGACCCTGCGCAGAAATTTACCTACGTTGCACCGCCGGGGTTAGATGATACCTATGTGGTGTTTGTCATTGGTGAAACCACGCGCTGGGATCACATGGGCATGTTGGGTTATGAGCGCAATACCACACCTAAGCTGTCGAAAGAGAAAAACCTGGTCGCGTTTCGTGGTGAATCTTGTGATACCGCGACCAAACTGTCTTTGCGTTGTATGTTCGTGCGTGAAGGCGGCACCATGGACAACCCTGGCCGTACCCTGAAAGAGCAAAATGTTTTCGCGGTGATGAAAGAGCTGGGCTTTACCTCTGAGCTGTTCGCGATGCAAAGTGAGGTTTGGTTCTACGATAATATCAATGCGAATAACTTCTCCTTCCGCGAGCAAATTGGTTCAGAGCCACGCAATCAGGGTAAATCAGTGGATGATATGCTGCTGGTCCCGGAGTTGCAGGCATCACTCCAGCGCTATCCCAAGGGTAAACACCTGGTGGTTTTGCACACCAAAGGCTCACATTACCTTTACTCGCAACGCTATCCGCGCAGTTTTGCGCGTTATCAGCCTGAATGTATGGGCGTCGATGAAACCTGTAGCAAAGCACAGCTGATTAACGCCTACGATAATTCGGTTCTCTATGTCGACAGTATGCTGGACAGTGTGTTGGATCAGCTGCGTGATAAGAAAGCGATCGTGTTCTATGCGTCTGACCATGGTGAGTCGATCAGCGATAATATGCATCTGCATGGTACACCGCGTGAAATGGCACCGCCGGAGCAGTTCCGTGTTCCCATGATGGTGTGGGCATCGGATAAATATCTGGCTGACCCGACCAACCGCGACAACTTCGAGCGTCTGCAGGCGCAACAGCGCACGGGTAAAACCCATCGTCATGTCGAGTTGTTTGATACGATCATGGGCTGCCTGGGTTATACCTCTCCAGATGGTGGTATTAAGGCGGCCAATAACTGGTGCCAGGCACCCGCCGGAACAACCGCTAAACCGCTGTAGTAGCGTAGCGATGCAGCACGGAACGGGGAAAAAC
Organism: Pantoea allii; assembly: GCF_002307475.1. Taxonomy (GTDB): domain Bacteria; phylum Pseudomonadota; class Gammaproteobacteria; order Enterobacterales; family Enterobacteriaceae; genus Pantoea; species Pantoea allii. Next base: position 22,768 of record NZ_NTMH01000056.1, read on the forward strand.
CGCTGACCGCCTGCTTTCCAGGCGATCAGGCGCGAAAGCGCAAAAAGCGGTTGACGCTTCCCAGGGGTAGCAGTAACATGCGCCCCCATCGGCGAGTAGCGCAGCTTGGTAGCGCAACTGGTTTGGGACCAGTGGGTCGGAGGTTCGAATCCTCTCTCGCCGACCATATTTAAGAAACCTGTCTGAAAAGACAGGTTTTTTTTCGCCTGAATAAAATGAGGATGAGAACCTCCGAAGGCCGTT
>NZ_NTMH01000057.1 GCF_002307475.1 Pantoea allii
GCCGACCATATTTAAGAAACCTGTCTGAAAAGACAGGTTTTTTTTCGCCTGAATAAAATGAGGATGAGAACCTCCGAAGGCCGTTTGCGCCGGGCGGAGCGAGACAACGTTGCGAATGCAACGGCCCGAAGGGCGCGTCCCGCAGGGGCGCGTAATCCTCTCTCGCCGACCATATTTAAGAAACCTGTCTGAAAAGACAGGTTTTTTTTCGCCTGAATAAAATGAGGATGAGAACCTCCGAAGGCCGTTTGCGCCGGGCGAAGCGAGACAACGTTGCGAATGCAACGGCCCGAAGGGCGCGTCCCGCAGGGGCGCGTAATCCTCTCTCGCCGACCACTTTTAAGAAACCTGTCTGAAAAGACAGGTTTTTTTTCGCCTGAATAAAATGAGGATGAGAACCTCCGAAGGCCGTTTGCGCCGGGCGTCAGCGAGACAACGTTGCAAAGGCAACGGCCTGCGCCTTATCCCATTCCTTTGGTAAACCCACCCAGGCAACGCCACCGATAGCGGGGTTTTTGCCTGCGCGAGCAGCTAATCGGCCTGGCAAAAGGCGTTCATCTCCACACAGGCAGGGTGAAAAACGCTTTTCAGGCTTTATTGCCCCGCTCTGCTATTAGAATATCTCATGCCAGATTTTTCCAAAAAACCACTAATTCCTCCTTGAAATCAATTTCACCGACAGACAGCCGTTTTTCGGCTTCATCCCGACACAGGCCTTCTCGCCTGAGGGATGTCAGCGGATCAAAGATAAGTTTTGGTTATGCCCCAAAAAGAATAATTGTTAATTTTTCACTCAAAAATGACAGCATTTTTCGCTAGATGAACGTCATAACGCACGGGTAATCGTTCAGATATCCAACATTTGGCGCTAAATGATGCACGATTTTTTTTAGCGCGAATCACTACTGTCTGCCGCCTCTCACAGCAGAATAGATGGTGAATAAACCCGTCCCGCTATGCAATGTATGGCATAACGTCAGTAAGGGTTTTTTTTATCGTTGCTTGCTATTCCTCACACTCTGTGTAAATAACTAACCGTTGTATTGACGTTCTTTGCAACTGTTGACAAATTGATGCGTCAATAACAGTGCAGATACAGATTTTTCTGATGGGTACTTATCAATCAGCATTATCAAAAGAAAACTATCTCACTCTTATCACACCCGCTGGGTGGACCGCCTGAACCGCATAAAAAAACCAGAGGTCAGGCAATGCACACAACAACACATCACAATGGAGCAAAAGCATGATCAACTCCCTGGCTAAATCCAGGATGCTGAAGGTCGGTCTGAGCCTGATAGCCATGACCATAGCCGCAAGTGTTCAAGCGAAAACCCTGGTTTATTGTTCTGAAGGTTCTCCGGAAGGGTTCAACCCGCAGCTCTTTACCTCTGGTACGACATACGATGCCAGCTCTGTGCCTATCTATAACCGTCTGGTTGAATTCAAAACCGGTACCACCGAACTGGTGCCGGGCCTGGCAGAAAAGTGGGACGTCAGCGCTGACGGCAAAACCTACACCTTCCATTTACGCAATGGCGTGAAATGGCAAACCACTAAAGATTTTAAGCCTACGCGTGAATTCAATGCTGATGACGTGGTGTTCTCTTTCGAGCGCCAGTTAGATAAAAGCAACAAGTACCACAATGTCTCTGGCGGCAGCTATGAGTACTTTGAAGGTATGGATATGCCGAAGCTGATCAGCAAAATCGAAAAAGTGGACGATCACACGGTACGCTTTGTGCTGACGCGCCCTGAAGCGCCTTTCCTGGCCGATCTGGGTATGGATTTCGCTTCCATCCTGTCCAAAGAATATGCCGACAACATGCTGAAGGCCGGTACGCCAGAGAAAGTTGACCTGAATCCTGTCGGTACCGGGCCATTTGTGCTCCAGCAGTACCAGAAAGACTCGCGTATTCTGTATAAAGCTAACCCGGATTTCTGGGGAACCAAGCCAAAAATTGATCGCCTGGTCTTCTCTATCACGCCAGATGCGTCAGTTCGCTATGCCAAGTTGCAGAAAGGCGAATGTCAGATCATGCCGTATCCAAATCCGGCCGATATCGCCAGCATGAAAAAAGACAGCAAAATTAACCTGATGGAACAGCCTGGTCTGAACGTCGGTTACCTGTCATTTAATACCGAGAAAAAACCGCTGGATAACGTGAAAGTGCGTCAGGCGCTGACCATGGCGGTTAACAAGCAAGCCATTATCGATGCGGTATATCAGGGCGCTGGCCAGCCAGCGAAAAACCTGATCCCACCAACAATGTGGGGCTATAACAAGGACGTTAAAGACTATGCTTACGATCCTGAAAAAGCCAAAGCCCTGCTGAAAGAAGCGGGTATGGCGGACGGTTTCTCTATCGATCTGTGGGCAATGCCGGTTCAGCGTCCTTACAACCCGAACGCGCGCCGTATGGCGGAGATGATTCAGTCTGACTGGGCAAAAATTGGCGTGAAAGCCAAAATCGTGACCTATGAGTGGGGCGAGTACCTGAAACGCGCCAAAGCGGGCGAACATCAAACTGTGATGATGGGCTGGACCGGTGATAACGGGGACCCAGATAACTTCTTCGCAACGCTGTTCAGCTGTGCGGCGGCCAAAGATGGTTCGAACTATTCCCGCTGGTGCTATAAGCCGTTTGAAGATTTGATTCAGCCAGCACGTGCAGAATCCGATCACAACAAACGTATTGAGTATTACAAGCAAGCTCAGGTAGTGATGCATGACCAGGCGCCTGCGCTGATCATTGCTCACTCAACCGTTTACGAGCCTGTCAGTAAGAAAGTCACTGGCTATGTCGTCGATCCATTAGGTAAACATCACTTCGATACCGTCGATATTCAGGAATAACCTTTCGGATTATTGCAGTAAGGGCCGGTTTTGCCGGCCCTCAGGCGATCTCCTCCGATCGCCTGTTATCTGCTCTTTTTTTCCGGCTATTTACTTTTACCTAAGAAGCGCTTCTTGCGTCGCGTCCGGCTTTCGTTGGATGCGGTTAATGAGCAATGTTATCTCTGGCCAGGGCCAGGGGAAAACGACTGAGAATTACGCCTATGCTGCAGTTCATACTCCGGCGTCTGGGGCTTGTCATCCCAACGTTCATCGGTATTACATTATTGACCTTCGCGTTTGTTCATATGATTCCGGGCGATCCGGTGCTTATCATGGCGGGCGAGCGCGGTATTTCCCCTGAGCGTCATGCTGAATTGATGGCGATGATGGGGCTCGATCAGCCGCTGTGGAAACAGTATCTGCACTATATCTATGGCGTGCTGCATGGTGATTTAGGCATTTCACTGAAAAGCCGCATTCCCGTCTGGACCGAATTCGTCCCGCGCTTTAAAGCCACGCTTGAGCTGGGGATGTGCGCAATGCTGTTTGCGGTATGCGTCGGGATTCCGGTCGGCGTTATGGCTGCGGTGAAACGTGGCTCGGTGTTTGATCACACCGCCGTCGGTATTTCCCTCACCGGCTACTCCATGCCGATTTTCTGGTGGGGCATCATGCTGATTATGCTGGTTTCGGTGCAGCTCAACCTTACCCCGGTTTCTGGCCGTGTTGCGGATACCGTGTTCCTGGACGACAGCCATCCACTGACCGGTTTCATGCTGATTGATACATTGATCTGGGGTGAGCCTGGCGACTTCAAAGATGCGGTCATGCACATGATTTTACCCGCTATCGTGCTGGGTACGATTCCGCTGGCGGTCATCGTGCGTATGACGCGTTCCTCCATGCTGGAAGTGCTGGGTGAAGATTATATCCGCACGGCGCGTGCGAAAGGCCTGACGCGTATGCGCGTCATTGTCATTCACGCTCTGCGTAATGCGATGTTGCCGGTTGTCACCGTGATTGGCCTGCAGGTCGGCACCTTGCTGGCAGGCGCTATCCTGACCGAAACCATCTTTTCCTGGCCGGGCCTGGGGCGCTGGTTAATCGAAGCGCTGCAACGCCGTGATTATCCGGTCGTGCAGGGCGGTGTGCTGCTGACGGCAATACTGATTATCCTGGTCAATCTGCTGGTTGATCTGCTGTATGGCGTGGTGAATCCGCGCATACGTCATAAGAAATAAGGGGGCATCATGTCTGTTGTTGATCCCGCAAGCGTAAATATTGCACCCAAGCCGATGACCCCGATTCAGGAATTCTGGCACTACTTCAAACGTAATAAAGGTGCGGTAACCGGCCTGGTTTACATCGTGTTAATGCTGTTGATCGCCATCTTTGCGGATGTACTGGCACCGCACGGCCCAGCCGAACAGTTTCGTGATGCTCTGCTGCATCCTCCTGTCTGGCAGGAAGGCGGAAACTGGAGCTACATCCTGGGCACCGACGATGTCGGCCGCGATATTTTATCGCGCCTGATGTATGGCGCGCGCCTGTCGTTACTGGTGGGCTGCATGGTGGTGGTGCTGTCGCTGATTTTTGGCGTCATTTTTGGTTTGCTGGCCGGTTATATCGGCGGGGCGGTTGATGCCACGATTATGCGCCTGGTGGATATTATGCTGGCGTTGCCAAGCCTGCTGTTAGCGCTGGTGCTGGTAGCCATTTTTGGCCCGTCGATCGTCAACGCCTCTATCGCGCTGACGTTTGTCGCGCTGCCCCACTATATCCGTCTGACGCGCGCGGCGGTGCTGGTTGAAGTCAACCGGGACTACGTGACCGCTTCTGGTGTGGCGGGGGCCGGTATGCTGCGCCAGATGTTCGTGAATATTTTACCTAACTGTCTGGCACCGCTGATCGTTCAGGCTTCGTTAGGCTTTTCCAACGCCATTCTCGACATGGCGGCGTTGGGCTTTCTCGGTATGGGTGCGCAGCCGCCAACGCCGGAGTGGGGCACCATGCTCTCCGACGTATTGCAGTATGCGCAAAGTGCCTGGTGGGTGGTGACTTTCCCTGGGTTAGTCATTCTGCTTACCGTGCTGGCATTTAACCTGATGGGCGATGGTTTGCGTGATGCACTCGACCCGAAACTCAAGCAGTAAAGAGGCACCGAGATGGCGTTATTAAATATAGACAAATTGTCGGTGCATTTCGGCGACGAGAAGGCACCGTTCCGGGCAGTCGATCGCATCAGTTATCAGGTTGAGCAGGGCCTGGTCGTGGGCATTGTCGGCGAGTCTGGCTCGGGTAAATCCGTCAGTTCTCTGGCTATCATGGGATTGATTGATTTTCCCGGCAAAGTGATGGCAGAAAAACTCGAATTCAATCAACGGGATTTGCAGCGTATTTCTGAAAAAGAGCGTCGCCAGTTAGTGGGCGCTGAAGTCGCGATGATTTTTCAGGACCCGATGACCAGCCTGAACCCGTGCTACACCGTGGGCTATCAGATTATGGAAGCCATTAAGGTGCACCAGGGCGGTAATAAAAGTACCCGCCGTCAGCGGGCAATCGACTTACTGGATCAAGTGGGCATTCCCGATCCTGCCTCGCGTCTGGATGTTTATCCTCACCAGCTCTCAGGCGGGATGAGCCAGCGCGTAATGATTGCGATGGCGATTGCCTGTCGTCCAAAGCTGCTGATTGCTGATGAGCCCACCACCGCGCTGGACGTAACGATTCAGGCGCAGATCATTGAGCTGTTGCTGGATCTGCAACAGCAGGAAAACATGGCGCTGATCCTGATCACGCACGATCTGGCGCTGGTGGCAGAAGCCGCACATCACATTATTGTGATGTACGCCGGGCAGGTTGTGGAGAGCGGCAAAGCGACCGACATTTTTAAAGCACCACGTCATCCTTATACGCAGGCTCTGCTCAGGGCGTTGCCGGAATTCGCGGCGGATAAAGCGCGGCTGGCCTCCTTACCCGGTGTTGTGCCTGGAAAATACGATCGCCCGTTAGGCTGCCTGCTTAATCCACGCTGTCCTTATGCCAACGATCGTTGCCGTAAAGAAGAACCTGAACTGCGGACGATTCCGGGACGTCAGTCCAAATGTCACTATCCGCTGGACGATGCCGGGAGACCAACTTATGAGTCCTGATAATACTAAGCACGAGTATCTGCTACAGGCCATCGACCTGAAAAAACACTATCCGGTGAAGAAAGGATTGTTTGGTCAGGAGCGGCTGGTAAAAGCGCTGGATGGCGTCTCTTTTAATCTGGAACGTGGTAAAACCCTGGCGGTTGTCGGTGAGTCGGGTTGTGGCAAGTCTACGCTGGGCCGTTTACTGACCATGATAGAAACACCGACAGAAGGGCAGCTCTATTGGCACGGCCAGGATTTGTTAAAACACGATCCTCAGGCGCAGAAGCTGCGTCGGCAGAAAATTCAGATCGTGTTTCAGAATCCGTACGGCTCGCTGAATCCGCGCAAAAAAGTCAGCCAGATCCTGGAAGAACCTCTGGTGATTAATACCTCACTCAGCAAAGCGGAACGTCGCGAAAAAACGCTGGAGATGATGGCCAAAGTGGGGCTGAAAACCGAGCATTACGATCGTTATCCGCATATGTTTTCGGGGGGTCAACGTCAGCGTATTGCGATTGCCCGTGGCCTGATGCTTGAGCCAGACGTGCTGATTGCCGATGAGCCGGTTTCAGCACTGGACGTGTCGGTACGTGCACAAGTGCTTAACCTGATGATGGATCTACAGCAAGAGATGGGGCTGTCCTATGTTTTTATCTCTCATGATCTTTCCGTGGTAGAGCATATTGCCGATGAAGTGATGGTGATGTATCTGGGTCGTTGTGTTGAAAAGGGCAGCAAAGAGGCGATTTTTGCCAATCCGCGCCATCCTTATACACAAGCGCTTCTCTCTGCCACGCCGCGGCTCAATCCTGACGAGCGCCGCGAACGTATTAAGCTGACCGGCGAACTGCCCAGCCCGCTCAATCCGCCTCCGGGCTGCGCATTTAACGCGCGCTGCCGGCGTCGCTTTGGCACCTGCGTTCAGCTGCAGCCTAAGCTCAAGCAGTACGGTGATCAGCAGATCGCCTGCTTCGCAGTTGATCAGGATGAAAACCAGTTGATTGAATCAGGTGAAACTGCCAGTCAGCCTTAACATACTGGGGGGCGGAATCCTTGCGGGTAGAAACGGCCAGGATTCCGCCATCAAGATGACAGGTTACAGCAACGCTTTCATCGTATTACCCGGCCCGATAACATTACGGCCTTCCCCTTCTGCCTCGCCTGTCTGTAAGCGCCCCGATAATGCCTGGTGTTTTGTTCAATGTGACAGCTCATCCAGTGAAAAACACCCTGTGAGGTATTCGAATGGGGTCATGCCTGGCGCGCTGCGTTAACGCAACCTTTGCGACAAGCCGAATCATTAGCCTCACTGTCCAGAATAGAGATGCAGCGGGTTGGATTAAATGGTCAAACAAACAGCGTTTTTCTCTGTGCTTTTTCAGACTTTGAGTTCCATTCATTTACGAGAGAATAACCTCTCAATTTTTTTAATTTTCGGATGGAAGAAAAAAAGTCACTGTCCTGAAAAGGCGTAAAAGGCAACGTTTTCAACATTGAACGGTTTTTATCCGGTGATAATTAGCACAGTAATACTTTACCAACCATAATTCGATAACGTAAAAGTCTCTCCAGACGGGCACAAAAAGGCCTGTAAAACCCGAAAGCGAATGAGGTTTTTTTTTACCAGTAAATACAAAAGGTTGTAACAGCAGCTATCCTGATGTTAGCGATCGCTAAGATGTTAATCATTTGTGATGATATTTAACTTAAAGTTGTCTCAACAATTTTTAGTGATATATGTGAAAAGGTACTCATTTATTGCTAAAGAATGGCTATTAGCATTAAGCTTTCTTATTGAATATGTCGGTTTTGTAATCAGAATTATCTCACTGTGTTTAAATTATTATGATATATTCCTGGAAAAATCCTCCCTCTGTTGTAGGCCATGGTCTATGAAAAATTACGACGACTTACAGCGTTTTAAGGAAAAGACAAAAACGCTCGACATCGCCTTTCAGGATATGTCAGGCCAATCGCAGGAAGCGGCGGATAAAAGTAAATGGTCTCTCATTCGTCAACTGGCGTGCGAAGAGACGCAAATGCCTTTCAGTGGTGGCCAACGCATTGATCTGCCACAGCCACAACCGATTCAGGGTGATGAATTCAGCACGACTGCTGTGGCCGCGTTATCTCCGAATGTGACCAAGCCCGCAGCGGCGTCTTCCAGCTCCATCATGAGCAGCCTGAACGGCAATGAACCTCATGTTGAAGTGGTGGTGCCCGTTTCAACCTCCTCCGCTTCATCCCTGTTCCCGGCACCCGCAGCGCAATCCGTCTCTGCAGAGGTGCAGAAAACAGCAGAGGCTTCTCCCGTACAGGAGAACGCAATACCGACACCGCCTGTCACGGCGCAGCCGAATCGTGACGCGCCTGCCGAGACGGACAATGGCCGCTTTAGCGGACTGTTCCGCGCGCGCAACAGTGGATCAGAAAATTTACCGAAAGAAACGTTATTAAAACCGCTACTGGAGAAGATTGCCTTATGCCGTTAGTTTGTGTGTGCTCGCCCAAAGGTGGGGTGGGGAAAACTACGTTGGCAGCCAATCTGGCCTGGAGTCTGGCCCGCTCGGGTAGCAAAGTGTTGGCAATCGATTTTGATGTACAGAATGCATTGCGCCTCCATTTTGGCGTGCCGCTGCATGATGGGCGGGGCTTTGTTGCACGTTCTGAGGAACAGGCGGACTGGAGCCAGTCTATTCTGACCACCGGCGGGAATATTTTTGTTCTCCCCTATGGCAATGTCACTGAATCCCAGCGTGAACGGTTTGAAGAGAACCTGGCGAAAGATCCTCACTTTATCAAGCGAGGTCTCGACACCTTACTGAACTATCCGGGTCTGGTCATGGTTGCGGATTTTCCTCCGGGCCCCGGGCCAGCGCTTAAAGCAATCAAGGCATTAGCCGATATGCATTTGGTGGTGATGTTAGCCGATACCGCCTCAGTGTCGTTATTACCCCATATTGAGGAAAATCGCCTGATTGGTCAGCCGCTGAATAGTAAACATGGGCATTATTTTGTTCTGAATCAGTGTGACAATCGTCGAAATATTAATCGTGATGTGACCGCTTTTATTCAGCAACGTCTCGGCGATAATCTTTTGGGCCAGATTCATCGCGATGAAAGCGTGGGCGAAGCCAATGCATCACAGCAGTCTGTTTATGATTTTAGCCCTTCATCCGCCGCTGCCTTTGATATTGAACTGATCGCCAAACGTGTCGCCAGTACGCTGAATATCACTGTAGGTAATGGCGAAGTTCAGGCTCAGATTCACACCAGCAACTACTAAATGTAATGACCTGGCTTGCCAGGTTTAAAAAAACAGCTCTTTTCAGGGTGGGACATGAGTAAAATCGGGTTTTACCTGCTGCTGCTGGTGCTTGCACCTGTTGCCGCGGTGATCATTATCACGCCGATGGATAGCCAAAAGCAGTATATTTTTGGCTTGATCAGCATTGGTATGGTGTTTTTGTTAGGGGTAAGCAAAAGCCGTAAAATAACGGTGGTAATGGTTATTCTGTCCGCCCTGATGTCATCCCGGTATATATGGTGGCGAACGACTGAAACCCTGTATTTTAATTCGGAAATCGAAGCGATTCTTGGCATCGGCTTATATATTGCCGAGCTGTACGTCTGGCTGATTTTAATCCTGGGTTTCCTGCAAACCACATGGCCCTTAAAACGTACTATTGAACCCTTGCCGGAAGACACCAGCTTATGGCCGACGGTTGATGTCTATGTTCCGACCTATAACGAAAGCCTCGACGTCGTGCGTGATACGGTGCTGGCGGCTCAGTGCATCGACTATCCACGCGATAAAATAAAGGTTTACCTGCTTGATGACGGTAAACGCAGAGAATTTGCCGTTTTCGCTGCCGATGTCGGCGTGGGTTATATCACGCGTGACGATAACAGCCATGCTAAAGCCGGTAATCTTAATCACGCGATGAAGATCACCAAAGGTGAGCTGATCTGCGTGTTTGACTGTGACCACGTCGCGACCCGCACTTTCCTGCAGGCCACGGTTGGCCCGTTTCTGACCGATCCTAAGCTGGCTCTGTTGCAGACGCCGCACTACTTTTATTCTCCCGACCCTTTTGAGCGCAATCTGCGTGCGGCTCGCAGTATCCCGAATGAAGGATCGCTGTTTTATGGCCCGGTTCAGCAGGGCAACGACAACTGGAATGCGACTTTCTTCTGTGGTTCCTGTGCCGTGATTCGTCGTTCAGCGCTGGAAGAGATCGGTGGTTTCGCTGTAGAAACGGTCACCGAAGATGCGCACACTGCGCTGAAAATGCAGCGTCTGGGCTGGGGCTCGGCGTTTCTGGCGATTCCGCTGGCGGCGGGGCTGGCCACAGAGCGCCTTGGGCTGCATGTGATTCAACGCACCCGCTGGGCACGCGGTATGACACAGATTTTTCGCGTGGATAACCCATTGTTGGGACGAGGCTTAAAATGGCAGCAGCGGCTGTGTTACCTGAATGCCATGTTGCATTTCCAGTTCGGTCTGCCACGTGTGGCCTTCCTGACCGCACCGCTGGCCTATCTGTTGTTTAATCTGAATATCATCCATTCGTCGGCGTCGCTGATTTTCGCCTACGTTTTGCCGCATCTGGTGCTGTCTCTGTACGTTAACTCACGCATGAATGGCCGTTTCCGCTACACCTTCTGGGGCGAAATTTATGAAACGGTGATGTGCTTCCATCTGGTCATCCCGACGCTTATCACGCTGCTTTCACCCAAACATGGGAAATTTAACGTGACGGATAAGGGCGGGGTGCTGGATCAGGGCTTCTTCGATTTCCATATCGTACGTCCACACGTGATTGTCGCGATTCTGCTTAGCATTGGCATTGTCGCGGGCGTTGTACGTGCCACGATGCATGACTATTTTGGCGTTGACCCCTACGTGATTGCGCTCAATGTAGGCTGGGCTGTCTTCAGCTTAATCATTTTAATGGCGGCGATTGCCGTGGCACGCGAAACCAAGCAGGTACGAAAAACGATTCGTATTGAAGTGCAGATTCCGGCCATTATCCATTACGCCAGCGGTATCTCATCCCGCACCATGACCAGCGACCTGTCGATGGGCGGTGCGAATCTGGATGCACCGGACAACCGTCATGAGCAGGATACGATTGAAGAGATCGATCTGTTACTGAAGTCAGGCACCATTACTATCCCGGCGACTAAAATCTCGGGCGATGAAGAAAGCATTCGTCTGAGCTTTGGCGCGATGCCGCTGGCGCGTCGCCGTGAACTGGTCCGTGTGGTGCTGGCACGTGCTGATGCATGGATCCAGCCTGAATATAAGCAAGACAACCCGTTAACTTCTCTGGGAACCATCATTCGTACGGTTTTCGAACTGTTCTGGCTGACCTGGATAGATCGTCGTGAGAAACGTAAGAGCGGCCCGGACGTTGCGGCGAAAGAGGACAGCGCAGTATGAGGATCTTGATACAGTCGATGCTGGCGGGTTCTCTGTCGGCTGTGCTGTGGGTCATGCCGGCCTCGGCTGAAACGCCTCTTCCAGAGAGCAGCGTAGTGCCGAATAACAGTGCGGCACCGAATAGCAGTGCTGCGCCGAATAACAGCGCGGCACCGAATAGCAATGCTGCACCGAATAACAGTGCCGCACCGAATAGCAGTGCCGCGCCGAATAACAGTGATGCGCCGATTAACAGTGCCGTACCGAATAATAGTGCTGCGCCGATTAACAGTGCCGTACCGAATAATAGTGCTGCGCCGATTAACAGTGCTGCACCGAACAACAATGCCGCCCCGAACAGCAATGCTGCGCCGAATAACAGCGCGGCACCGGGCAGCGATCCTGCTCTGACTCGCCACACTGACGGTACGACAGGTAACCCGGCGGCACCGGTTGGCAGTACGGGTTTGCCTGAGAACAGTACGGCACCCGCCAGTAGCACCGCGCCCGTTAATGAAGTGACTTCGGGCGCAACCGCCTCGGATACGCCAAAACCGAATGGCGAAGGGGTACCCGCCTCCGTAGAGACATCGTCCGACAGTAGCCGTTCGCCCGTTACCCAGGACAGCAGCGCGTTATCACATGTTCCACCGCCAGCCGGTCTCGATAATGCGGAACCGGGTCTGGAGGCCGCCGCTGGCGCCACGCCTTACAGGCCAGGCGAGGCCGTTACCGCTGTCGGCACGACATCCCTGGCCAGCAGCATGCTCAACCAACCGGTGAGCAGCACGCTGAACGTGGCACAGATGGGACAGCGCCAGGGCATTACGCTGACCGGCGGTCAGCTACAGTCAGGCATTATTTTTACGCTGCCAGGCGATGAGGTGGTGACTAACGCCCGTCTTAATCTGTCACTGCGCGTCTCTCAGGCGCTGGCTGCGCGCAATACCTCACTGCAGTTGATGTTAAACGGACAACCGCTTGGCACGCTGCCGCTGGGGTCGGGTGACAGCGATGAAAGCGATTATCAGCTGGACATTCCGGCGGCGATGATTGTGTCTAACAACAATTTGAGCTTCAAAATTAACGACGCCGATAAGCTGCTGTGTGAAAAAGACAGTGCAGAGCAGTATCAGGTAACCATTCTGCCTAAAACAATGTTGAGCCTTGAGGGCCAGCAGTTAAACATTGGTACCAGCCTGCGTAATTTCCCGCGGCCATTTGTCGATCCGCAGCGTATGACCGCAGCCGAGGTGACGTTTGGCTTTACCAGCAATGTCGCGCCAGATGCGGTGACGGCGGCGGTGCTGGTGGCCTCCTGGCTGGGCATCCAGAGTGATTACCGTGGCATTAATTTCCCTGTGGTGCGCGGTAATCTGCCGGAAAAAAACGGCATTCTGTTTGGTCACCCTGGTGACAAGATTGGCACGTTAACCTTTCCTGCCAGCAGTGGCCCATCTTTGCAAATGGTCGATAACCCGGGTAATCCGGTTTATAAGCTCTTGCTGGTCAGTGGTGAGGATGAAAGTCAGCTGCGCCAGGCCGCCAATCGTCTGACCATCCAGCCTCTTACCACTGACGGCAACAGCTTGCAGGTCAAACCGCAATCCATAGCCAGCCGTACGCCTTACGATGCACCGCACTGGATCAACACGGCGCATCCGGTACGACTGAGTGAGCTGTTGCGGAAAGATCAAAGCCTTACGGCGACCGGTATCTGGCACGATGCGATGCGGGTGAATTTCCGGGCAGCACCCGACCTGTTCCTGTGGGATGGCGATTCGGTTCCGCTGTATCTGCACTACCGTTTTCCATCAGAAAACTGGATTGACGAGAAAAACTCGCTGCTTAACGTTACGTTAAACGGCACTTTCCTGCGTAATCTGACGGTTAATAAAGTGGGGTTGCTGGAGAGCGCGTGGCACCGCTTAGGCGGTGATGCGCGTCAGGAGCACTATCAAATCAACCTTGATCCCTATCTGATTTATGGCGACAACCAACTGGCGCTCTACTTCAATATCAAGCCAAAAGCCGATGCGCCCTGCGGTGTATTGTTGAACAACAACATCAAAAGCCGTATTGAAGACGACTCATGGATTGATTTAAGCCATACGCGGCACTTCAGTATGTTGCCGAATCTCTCATACTTTGTCGGTGCCTCCTTTCCGTTTTCCCGACTTGCTGACTTTTCACAGACCACGCTGCTCCTGCCTGCGAATCCCAGTGATGCGGAGATATCAACACTATTAAATCTGTCCGCCAGGGCCGGCAATGCCACGGGCGTGGCGCTGGCACAAAACCAGGTACTCTTTGGCTTGCCAAATGGGGGCAATAATCTGGCCCGCGTTCAGCAAAGCGACATACTGGCAGTCAGTACCACAGGCAACAGCGCGTTTAACCAGGCAATGCTGGCAAACTCACCCTATGACGCCAGCGGCAGTGCGATAGGGGTGAAAGAACCCACGACGCTCGAAAAGTTACGCAGCTGGCTGATGGGTGACTGGAATCGTCAACCGCTGGATGCCGATCGCTATTTCTCTTCGAATGAGTCCTGGCGTGGCTTTTTAAGCTATCGCTCAATGTGGAATCCGGATCGGCTGGTGGTGATGGCAGTGGCGACTAGCGATGATCAACTGCTGCGTCTGCATGATGATTTGGGCTCCGCCCGCATCAACGCCGCGGTGCGGGGTGATACCGCGATTATGACTGATGAGAACGGTATCCGGAGCTTCCGGGTAGGTCCGCAGTTCCCCAGCGGTGAAATGCCGTGGTACATGATGGTGGTGTGGTATGCCAACCAGCACTCGGTATTGATGGCGCTGACGGCGCTGTTGCTTTCCGCCGTCGTAGGGAGTGCTGCGTGGGTTATGCTGAAACGACATGCTTCGCGGCGACTACAGCCAAAACACGATCGCGATGCCGGTAAGAAGTAAGGGCCATAATAATGAATAAAAACCAAATCAGTGCCGGTATCTGTCGTGCGTTGTTACTGGGTAGCGCGCTCTCACTGTCTCTGCCGCTGCAGGCGGCGGAGAGCAGCAATCCAGCGTTACAGGCGCTCTTTGATCAGGCGGCTTACTGGCATCAAAAAGCCCATGACGATCTGGCAAAAGCGTCGCTGCAAAAAGTGTTAATGGTTGAGCCGAACAATAGCCAGGCGCTTTATCTGCTGGCGCTCTATTCACAGCAAAGCGGTGACAGCGCAGGGGCGATGCAGTATCGCACGCGTCTGAGTCAGGTTTCGCCTGACGATCCGCACCTGTCTGAACTGGATAATGCCCGTCAGTTGCAGACCATTCCTCAGGCGCAGCTCTCTTTGGCTCGCCAGCAGGCAAGAAGCGGGAATATCGCGGCTGCCTTACAGACCTGGCGTAATACGTTCAGCGGCAATGAACCGCCACCCAGCGTTGCCGCCGAATATTACCTCACCATGGCCGGTGACCGCACGCTGCTGCCGCAGGCTATTGAAGCGTTACGTGCTTTTTCAGCGCAGCATCCGCAGGATACGGGTGCCAAACTGGCGTTGGGTAAGGCGCTGACTTATCAGGACGCTACCCGGCGTGAAGGCATTGACTTGCTCAGTACGCTGGCAAGCGGCAATCAGGATGCCGATCGTTCTCTTCGTCAGGCGCTGTTGTGGCTCGGCCCGCAGACGTCGGACGCGCCGCTCTATCAGACCTGGCAGCAGCGGCACCCCCAGGATAATGCGGTAATGGACTATTACCGTAAAAACGTGGGAGGGGCAGAAAAAGGCGCAGGTTTTAGCGCGCTAAACAGCGGCGACGTGAACAGCGCGCAAAGCAATTTTGGAAAGGTGTTACAGGCCAACCCACAGGACGCGGATGCGCTTGCCGGAATGGGATATGTGGCACAACGAGAAGGCCGTTACCAGGACGCAGCGGATTATCTGGAGCGTGCGGCGCAACTGGGCGGCGATCAAAGCGCCGATCGCCAGAAGCAGGCAGCCGATGCCCGTTTTTATGCACAGTTAGCCAGCGCCCAGCAAGCATTGAAAAATGGCGACAGTGCACAGGCACTGGCGATCAGCGAACCGCTTACGCATGCAGAAGGCGAGAAGGGCGTGGCGGCGGGCTTATTCCGCGCCGACATTTTGCGCCGCAGTAATCAACCCGACCAGGCGGAGCAGGCTTACCGCGCGATACTGAAAAACGATCCCGATAACCGCAGCGCGCGCGAAGGGTTGTTCTATGTACTGCGCCAGCAGAACCGCAGCGCTGAAGCCAATACGTTACTGGCTTCGCTGCCCGAAAGCGTCAGGCAAAGTGTGGCGCCGCGAGGCAGCAGCGTTGACCCGATTCGCCAGCAGGCGAAACGTCAGGTTGCGGCAGGTAACATCAGTGCCGCTATTGCAACACTGCAGCAGGGCATTCAACGTTATCCGCAGGACGGCTGGTTGCGTCTCGACCTGGCGCGTCTTTACCGCCAGCAAGGGAATACCATGCTGGCTGCGGGCGTCATGCAGCCGGTCATGCGCAGTGGTGCCAGCATCACAGAACGCTATGCGGGCGCGATTAACGCCAGTGAAAGCGGTGCCTGGCAGCAGGCAAGTTCGCTGCTGGCGCAGATCCCTGCCAGCGCCCAAACCCGTGATATGCGGGAGCTGGCCCAGCGTGTGAATTTCAATCTGCAGATGGCGACGGCCGATCAGTATCTGGCACAAGGATCGAATGCGGCGGCGGCAAACACGTTAAAAGCGCTGGCGGTGAATCCGCCAGATAACCCGGTTGATGCCGGAAACCTGGCGCAGAAGCTGGCGAAAGCGGGCGATATCACCACGGCGGTGGCCGTGGTGCGCGGTAATATGCAGCGCGGTGTTCAGGGTAATGTTGGTGATTATGCTACTCAGGTAGCCGTACTGAATCAGGCCGGACTGGACAATGAGGCGCAGCGTTTTCTCAGCTTGCCAGAACTGCAGGCACGCAGCACACCAAAACAGCTGGCAGATATACGCGAAGGTTATCTGATTAACGATGTTGATCGGCTACGACAGCAGAAACAGTATGCCGCTGCCTACGATAAGCTGGTTGGTGCACTGCAGCGCGATCCGCAAAACCGTGATTTGATGTTTGCCATGGCCCGTCTCTACCAGGACGGCAAAATGAACAAAGACGCGGGCGTGGTTTACGATTACCTGATGACGCAGGATACGCCCTCCCAGGATGCGCGCGTTGGGGCCATCAATGTCGCACTGGCACAAAACAACGTGCAGCGTGCCAATGAACTGACCCGTGGCCTTACACAGAGCCAGACACCGCAACGTCAGTTGCTGCTGGCTCAGGTCGCCGAGGCCAATGGCGAACATACGCAAGCCATGCGTTATTTACGCGCTGCACGCGGGCAGATTATTGGTCTGCAAGGCGCACAGGCTGGCGCAACGCCTACCATTGGTGGACTGGCGCTGGCCGACAATCCCTTTATTGACCGCAGCACCTCCCCTGTTGGACACTCGCCGTCCAGTTATGGCACCGTGCTGCCGTGGCAGGTTGCCCCGGTCTCGGCAGAGGGATCGCAGGATGTCGCCGTTGCCCGTGCCAACACGGTTCCTTCGCAGCAGGCACAGACGTTGCACGACATTGACACCATGATGGAGACCCTGCAGGAGAAAACCGGCACCTGGGCGCAGGGCGCGGTACAGGTCCGCGGGCGTGACGGTGAGTCAGGGCTGAGTCAATTGACGGAAGCGAAAGCACCGTTGACCTTCTCTACCGTGCCGTTTGGCAATGCGCGGTTCAACTTTACGATGACGCCGGTTTCACTCACCGCCGGAAGCGGTGCAGGCGATGCCTGGCGTCGTTTTGGTACGAATGCGCTGGAGCAGGGCAAAGTGGTGGCTGCCGGTATCGCCAAAATTGATGATGTTCCCAATGCCACGACCGATTCGCAAAGCGCATCCGGCGTCGAGCTGAATCTGGCACTCCAGGGCGATAGCTATAAAATCGATCTCGGCAGCACGCCGCTGGGCCAGGATCTCAATACGCTGGTGGGTGGTGTGCAATGGTCGCCGAAACTCACGGATTTCCTGACGCTGATTCTGACCGGTGAGCGCCGTGCGATTACCGACAGTCTGCTGTCTTATGTCGGCACGGAAGATAAATCCAGCGGTAAACGTTGGGGTAACGTCACCAAAAACGGTGGCAATGCGTTACTGAGTTATGACAATGGCGATGCCGGTCTGTTTGTCGGGGCTGGCGCTTACAGCTACGTGGGGAATAACGTAGCCAGTAACAACAACCTGCAGGCTAATGCGGGTGTTTATGTCCGTCCCTTTTATGCTGACGATCGTGAACTTAAGGTGGGCATGAGTTTGTCGTGGATGAACTTCTCGAAAAACCTCAGCTACTTTAGCTATGGTCAGGGCGGCTATTTCAGCCCGCAGGACTATGCGTCCATCTCCTTCCCGATCGACTTCTCGCGCACGTTTGACGATCTTAAAGTCAATATTGGCGGTGCCGTGGGCTATCAGAGCTACAGCCAGGATAAGAGTGCGTATTTCCCAGGCGATGCGTCCCGCCAGGCGCAGCTGGAAGCGCTGGCTGCCAACGGCAATGTGAAAAGCGCCTTCTATGACGGCAACAGCAAAAACGGTGTAGGTTATAACCTGCATGCGGGAGCGGATTACAAAATTGATAAAGATGTCACGATTGGCGGGCAGCTGGGTTATGACACCTTTGGTGATTATAACGAGAGCACCGCACAGCTCTATTTCCGTTATCTGTTCGGAGAGAAGTAATGAGTGAAGCATTTGGTGGGGGAACCCACCCGCATCAGCCCGGCTGGTTTGATCTGGTCAGCGTACTGGTCGAAGGGATGATTGCCAACGCCGGTCAGGAGCAGGCAGAGGCTTTTCTGTACAGCATGGGTGAATCGCTGGCGGCGCGCTATCCTTTACCTGAATCGCGTACTGTGCAGGATCTTGAACGCGAGTTTAACCTGCAACTGGCCCGGTTTAACTGGGGATTTGTTCAGTTACAGCCGCAGGAAAATGCCGTGTTAATTAAGCATTATGCATTACCTGCAGGCGACAGCAATCAGCCAGCCGCACACTGGCAGTCGGCATTGGGTGCCATACTGGCGGGATTGTTTTCCGGCTGGCTTCAGGGGCAGGGCGGCAGCAAAGCAGTGCCGGTTGTGCTGGAACTGAACGATGGCAATACCATGCATTTTCGATATCAATAAGGTGCTCTGATGAGAGTTAAGCCAGTGTGGTCAGGTGTTCTGGTTTGTTTTATGGTGATGTTTTTCAATGCCCAGGCAATGGCAAATGGCTGGGATACGTATAAGAGCCGTTTTCTCCAGGCAGACGGACGCATTATTGATACGGCGAATAATAATGTCAGTCATACAGAAGGCCAGGGTTATGGCATGTTGCTGGCGGTAGCCTACAACGACCGTGCAACCTTCGATCGGCTCTGGACATGGACGCGTACCACCCTGCACAATCCGCAAAACGATCTGTTTTACTGGCGCTATGTCCCCACCGCTCAGGACCCCATCGCGGATAAAAATAACGCTTCCGATGGCGATGTGCTGATTGCATGGGCATTACAACGCGCGGCGCAAAAGTGGAATGTGGCCGACTACCAGCAGGCATCAGATCGTATTCAACGTGCGATAGTCAAACTTGATGTGGCGGACTTTGGTGGTTACACCGTGCTGATGCCTGGCGCGCAGGGATTCAATAAAAACAGTTATGTTGTTTTAAATCCCTCTTATTTCTTGTTTGTCGCCTGGCAGGAGTTTGGTCAGCGCAGCCATTTACAGGTCTGGAACAAGCTGATTGATGGTGGGATGACGCTGCTGGGTAAGATGCATTTTGGCAACAGCGATCTTCCACTGGATTGGGTTGCGCTGAATGCGGACGGTTCAGTGGCCCCCGCGGTCGGTTATTCGAACCGCTTTAGTTATGATGCCATCCGCGTACCGCTGAATATCTGGTGGTACGATCCACAAAGCCTGGCGCTGGGCCCTTTCCAGCGTCTCTGGCAGGGTTACGGTCGTATGAATACGCCGGCCTGGTTCGATGTCCTGGCCAATACGGCAGCACCTTACCATCTGGAAGGCGGCTTGCTGGCGGTGCGCGATCTGGTGCTCAACGAAACGGGCTACCTGAGTGACAAACTGGCGCCTGAGCAGAACTACTTTTCTGCCAGCCTGCAGCTACTGACCTGGATGGCTTATCAGGAAAAGCATTGATAACTGTCTGAATCGCAACGGCGGCATCCTTTCGTTATTCGCCACTGAAAGGATGCGGCTGTGGCAAATTTCGCTTTTGCTGTCTCCGCCTTTCTGAATCCTCTGCTTCCGCCGCCTTAAGCCACAAAAA
The DNA here is from genome assembly GCF_002307475.1 of Pantoea allii. Lineage (GTDB taxonomy): Bacteria > Pseudomonadota > Gammaproteobacteria > Enterobacterales > Enterobacteriaceae > Pantoea > Pantoea allii. Next base: position 19,746 of record NZ_NTMH01000057.1, read on the forward strand.
AACGCTGCGATAGGATATACTTGACGCGCTTTTCTTGACGGATATCTACGCTCTTAGCGAGCCGGGAGTAAATTTTTGCGCGTAAGCCGATCACTTACGATAAAACAGATGGCGACGGTTTCTCTTATCGCGACGGTGACCATCAGTATTTTTATCGTTATTCAACTGTTCCATTTTGTGCAGCAGCGCAGGATTGAATACGCCCAGCAAATGGAGAATATCGCGCACACCGTGCGTCAGCCCCTGTCTGATGCCGTATTAAAAGCTGATATCCCTCAGGCCGAACGCATCCTTAACTCACTTAAACCGGCAGGCATTTTGTCGCGTGCGGATGTGGTATTGCCGAATGCTTTTCAGGCGCTACACGCGAATTTTGAAAACGAAAAACCGGTGCCCAGGCTGGTGGCCCGCCTGTTTGAGCTGCCGGTACAAATCACGCTGCCGCTCTATTCGGTGGAGCATACGGGCTTACCCAAGCCGCTGGCTTATCTGGTGCTGCAGGCCAACTCATCGCGTGTTTATCAGTTTATCCTGAGTACGCTCTCTACGATGATTGTCACCTATCTGCTGCTGGCGCTGATCCTCTCCGTCTCCATTAGCTGGTGCATCAACCGGTTGGTTGTACATCCACTGCGGCGTATTTCACGTGAAATACAGGAATTGCCGCCCCAGTCGATTCTTACGCATAAACTGACGCTGCCGGCGGATCACCGCGACGACGAAATCGGTATGTTGATTCGCAGTTACAACCGCAATCAACATGTACTGGAGTCCATTCATGACGAGATGAGCCGGTTAACAACGCATTTTGACGTCACCGACCTGCCTAACCGGGCGCTGTTTGTGGCGTTGCTGGAACAGTTCATCGGTTATCGACGACAGGCCTTTAGTGTCATGGTCATCCGTATTGAGACCTTACAGGAAGCGAATGGCGTACTAAGCGATGAGCAGCGCGATACGCTGATGTTGACGCTGGTCGAGAAAATTCGCAGCACCCTTGATGACCACACCGTATTAGCGCAGATCACCACCAGTGATTTTGTCTTGCTGATGAAATCGGCCAACACGCCGTTCCGCGCCCTGCGTCTGGCCCGCAATCTGATGATTCGCCTGAATCAACCTGTAAACCTGCATCAGCTACAGCTGCGGCCTAACGCCAGTATCGGTCTGGCATTAAGCGAAGAGCGCGATACGACGGGCGCCGTTGAGATGCTGGACAGAGCGACCTCGGCAATGATGTCCGCGCGCCGGCTGGGGAAAAACCAGATCCTGTTTTTTGACGCTGCATTGACCGAACGCGCGCAAAAACGGTTGACCCAGGAACACGATATTTTACAAGGCCTGCACGACGACCAGTTTGCCCTCTACCTGCAACCACAGATCGATATGAGGACCGGTAACTTAGCCGGGGCGGAAGCGCTGTTGCGGATGCGTCAGGCTGACGGGAGTTACGGTTTACCCGAGGAGTTTATTGCCAGTGCCGAAGAAATCGGGGTGATTTCTGCTATTGGACGCTGGGTATTTGAAGAAGCCTGTCGCATTCTGGCGGGCTGGCAGCGCCATGGCATGACGGTGCCGCTAAGCATCAACATTTCAGCCGTACAGTTACGTGATGCCAGCATCGTCAGCCATTTGCAATCGCTGTTGGCGCGCCATTCTATCGCGCCGGGCTCGCTGGTGCTGGAGATGACCGAAACGGCGGAGATCGGCGATGCTGAACAGGCCATTTCCCTGCTACGCATGCTGCAAAAAACCGGTGTTGCTGTCGCGCTTGATGACTTCGGCATGGGGTATTCCAATCTCAACTACCTTCATCAGTTCAAGTCATTACCTGTTAACAAGCTGAAAATGGATCGCAGCTTTGTCGCCGCCTTACCCGAGGATGACACCATGGTTCGCATCGTTGCTGCCATCGCGGACATTATCGACCTGGATGTGATTGCCGAAGGCGTGGAAACCTGCGAGCAACGCGACTGGCTGCTTGCGCGTGGTATCACGATTGGTCAGGGCTATCTCTATTCTGAGGCCGTCCCGCTGGCGCAGTTTAACGAACAATGGATTGGCAAGCCGCTACTGCACGAATAACCCTCTGATCCCTTGATTTTGCAAGAATTTTAGTTACAAAACCCCTTGCTGAAGCGTTTCAGTTCAGAATTACGCTTGTATCATTTCCCCTGACTTTGCAGCCCTGTATTAATCACGTAAACAGAGTGTTATTTTCTGTCAACTGTCTGGTCCGGCCTGCCTTGCCAGCCAGTCACAATAAAAAATCCGACAACATTACCCTATTCGTTAGTGGATACCTGTTTATGAAACTATTTAAAAGCCTTTATTTCCAGGTTCTGGTCGCCATTGCCATTGGTGTACTCATGGGCCATTTTTATCCAGAATTAGGTACCCAAATGAAGCCGTTAGGGGATGGCTTCGTTAAATTGATCAAGATGATCATCGCACCCGTTATTTTCTGTACGGTTGTGACCGGTATCGCCGGAATGGAAAGCATGAAAGCCGTGGGCCGCACGGGTGCGGTTGCGCTGCTCTACTTTGAAATCGTCAGTACCATCGCGCTGATGATTGGTCTGATCGTGGTTAACGTCGTCCAGCCTGGTGTGGGCATGAACGTCGACCCGGCGACGCTGGATGCGAAAGCCGTGGCCATTTATGCCCAGCAGGCCGAGCAGCAGGGCATCGTTGCCTTCTTACTGGATGTGATTCCGGGCAGCGTGATTGGTGCCTTCGCCAGCGGTAATATCCTGCAAGTATTGCTGTTTGCCGTCCTGTTCGGTTTTGCGCTGCATCGTCTGGGCAACACCGGCACCTTAATTTTCAACGTGATCGAAAGCTTCTCCAAAGTTATTTTTGGCATCATCAATATGATCATGCGCCTTGCACCTATTGGGGCATTTGGTGCCATGGCCTTTACCATCGGTAAATATGGCGTCGGTTCACTGGTACAGCTTGGGCAGCTCATTATCTGCTTCTATATCACCTGTATTCTGTTTGTGGTGGTGGTACTGGGGCTGATTGCGCGCGTGTTCGGTGGCTTCAGCATCTTTAAATTCATTGCCTACATTAAAGAAGAGCTGCTGATTGTGCTGGGAACCTCCTCATCAGAATCCGCACTGCCACGTATGCTGGATAAAATGGAACGGCTGGGTTGTAAGAAGTCCGTTGTCGGATTGGTGATTCCAACCGGTTATTCCTTTAACCTGGATGGCACCTCAATCTATCTGACGATGGCGGCCGTCTTTATCGCCCAGGCAACCAATGCCCACATGGATATCTTCCATCAAATCACGCTGTTGGTCGTATTGCTGCTCTCTTCGAAAGGCGCAGCCGGGGTAACGGGCAGTGGCTTTATTGTCCTGGCGGCGACGCTTTCGGCAGTGGGACATTTACCGGTTGCAGGTCTGGCACTGATTTTAGGCATTGACCGCTTTATGTCCGAAGCACGTGCGCTGACCAATCTGGTGGGTAACGGTGTTGCAACGGTGGTCGTGGCAAAATGGGTCGATCAGTTGGATAAAAAACAGCTGGGCGACACGCTGGCGGGCAAAAATAAGGCAAAAAACCCGTCAGAATCGGCGATTTAACGCTTGAATGTGATTTAATCCTCTCAAATGCCCGCTGTCACTTGCCCTGACAGCGGGCATTTGGATAATAAACCCCACTTGTTTTTTTCAACGTTTTTCACTTCGTTGCGTGACATCCCGGTCTTCCTGTGGTCAAACCTGTTGTTAATGATCGGCAGCGCGAATCGGCAATGATCGGTCCGCTTATAAACGCGGCTAAACGTGCCAGTGATAACGATTTTTGAATTGTTTGAGTAGGGGTTCACATGCAGGGCACCAGAATTCGGCTTTTGGTTGGTGGATTAGTGCTGGCAGCGACCAGTTACGGTGTGCCAGCAGAAACGCTGCAACCTGATCCAGCCTGGCAACAGGGAAGACTGGATAACGGATTTAACTGGCAACTGTTGGCAACACCGCAACGGCCAAGCGATCGCATTGAATTGCGTATGGTGGTAAACACCGGCTCACTGGTAGAAAGTGCGCAGCAAACCGGTTTTAGCCATCTTCTGTCACGTCTGGCGATGGTGCATAACACGGCGCTGGATACTAACCAGCAGCGCGCTTTGTGGCAGCAGAGTATCGATCCACAGCGACCTTTACCGCCCGTTATTTCTTCGTATGATTACACGCAATACAACTTAAGCCTGCCTAACAACCGTCCTGAGCTATTGAAAGAAGCCTTGAACTGGCTGGCGGCTACGGCAGGGGATATGGCCATTACCAATCAGGTGGTGGACACAGCCTTGTCCGCTTCTGACCCGGTAAGAACCTGGCCGGCGGATACTCAGGATGTCTGGTGGCGCTATCGTCTGAAAGGGTCGGCATTGTTAGCGCATGACCCGGCTGAAAAACCGCGCGCGCCGGTGGACACCGCGCAGCTGAAAAGTTTTTACCAGCAGTGGTATACGCCAGATGCGATGACACTGTATGTCGTCGGTAACGTAGACAGTCGCAGCCTTTCCGAGCAGATCAACAAAGCGTTCTCACCGCTGGAAGGTAAGCGCAGCACGCCAGCGGCGATGCCTACGCTGTCGCCTTTACCGCACGATCCCGTCAATCTGGTCAGCGGAGCATTAACGCAGGACAGGTTGTCGCTTGTCTGGGATACACCGTGGCAGCCCATCCGGGATTCGCAGAACTTACAGCGTTACTGGCGAGGCGATCTGGCGCGTGAAGCCCTGTTCTGGCACGTTCAGCGGGCCATGAGCAACAGGAAAGCACAAGGTGTGCAGGTTGGCTTTGACTGTCGGGTGCTGTACCAGCGCGCGCAGTGTTCCATCAATATGGACACGCGTAATGACAGTCTTGAACAGAACATGAATCTGGTCGCTCGCGAGCTGGCTGCCGTTCGCGATAACGGTTTGCCTCAGGACGAGTTTGATGCCCTGATGGCGCAAAAGCTGCTGGAGCTGAATAAGCTTTTCACGACCTATGCCCGCACAGACACTGACGTATTAATCAGCCAGCGCTTACGTTCTCAGCGCAATTCAGTGGTGGATATTGCGCCAGAGCAGTATCAAAAGCTGCGTCAGGATTTCCTTGCTGGCTTAACGCGCGATCAGCTGAATCAGGAGCTGCGTCAGCAACTCAGCCAGGAATTAATGATGGTGTTGATTCAGCCGGAAGGCGAAACCGAAACCAATGTGAAAAGCCTCAAGTCGGGCTGGGATAAGCTCATGACGCCGCCCGCGACAGCATCTTCACCGACGATCAGCAGTGATGCCAGCCAGCCGGAGAGCAGCGCCGCAGGTGACACAGCGCCTCCGGCTTCCTGATCCCTCAGGTTTTTGCCCTGAGCCATTCGGTCACTAACATCGGCCAACTGGCGAGGGGCAAATCCGCTACGCCACGGATACCAAAACCGTGCCCGCCCTTCTGGTAGAAATGCACTTCAACTGGCACATTGTGTTCCCGTAATGCGCTAAAAAATACCATGCTGTTGTTAACGGGGACGGCGTCATCATCGGCGGCATGGATCAGCAAGGTCGGCGGTACCTGATTGTGCACCCGGGTTTCAAGAGAGTAAGCATCAATGGCTTTCTGATCGGGCCATGCTCCTAATAAGCGGGTGCGTGCACCTTCATGGGCCAGACCGTCACGCATACTGATGACCGGATAAACCAGCACCATAGCGTCCGGGCGGGGTGAAAAGTTTTCAGCACTGTCCTGAACCGGATAGAGTTTCTCGGCGAAACGCGTACCCAGACTCGCGGTAACGTGACCGCCAGCCGAAAAGCCCATCATGACGATGTACTTACCGTTCAGCCCACGCTGTGCACGTTCACGCAGTACGCGAACGGCGCGCTGTGCATCTGCCAGCGGTGCATCTGGCCCTTCATGATGTCCGTCGTAGGGCAGGCGATAGGTCATCACGGCCAGCGTATAACCCATTGAAGTAAAAAAGGTGGCGAGCGCGCTGCCTTCACGATCGATCATGATGCGTTGATAGCCGCCGCCTGGCGCGACCAGTAACGTAATTCCATTGGATTCCACAGGGTGCCAGATAGCCATTTCCGGGCAGCGCACGCCGGTTGCCACGCGATCGTAGGGTTCGTACTCTTTTGCTGTATCCACTATCTGGGGCTGAGCACGAGAATCGCTGGCACCGGGCGCATCACCATTTGGCCAGATATTAATAATTTCTGTATTCATAGCTGTGTCCTGATGCGAGAGATGTTGTCGTTGTTTTGTTCGCGGCCGTGAAAACAGCATCCTGCTGTCGCTGTTTAAAAGATGGCTTCTTTTAGCCTAATCGTCCAACTTAAAACCGCGCAAACGCCGAGATTCAGACTATACCTGGCATCAGTGATATTGCGCTAACCTGATAATTTTAAAGGAATAAAAAATAATTAAGATTAGCGGTTATTAACGGACGAGGGCGGGATGGCGCAAGAATAAAACGGGATGACTGACTTAAGCTAAATGCAGGGGGTTTCATGTTGCCCTGACGGAAACGGCAGACATATTTCCCCCGTTTTTCTTTAATGAAAGTGATGTGTTCCTGCGCGGCTCGCGTTGTGCAACTGGCAAGCCCGGCGCCGCTGAGTCAGAACTGCGGTGCTATAGGCTTGCATCGATCACCAGCCTGTCCCGATCGCCAGATTGCCAGAAGGATGCCCAGCCAGTCTCCCAGTCATCGCCCCCCAGGACCGCGGAAGTATGTTCCCTGGCCACTTCATGAGGCTTTTAAGGTCTTCCACTCCTGGGCGATGCGCGGCGATTACGTGGGCATCGCTTCCCGCGGGATAATTGCCCCACGAAACTGAATAACCGTGCTGGCTGTGAGATGACCGCGCAACGCGGCATCTTTAACAGATGCGCCCACAAGGCGTTGTGCCAGATAGCCCGCGCTGAACGAATCGCCGGCCGCGGTAGTATCGATTATCTTTTCTTTCGCCAGCGTGATTGACGGAACCTCGGTTACTGGCTGGCCTTCAACGGCAATCAGACAGGATTCTGCTCCGCGCTTGATAACAATCTCACTCACGCCCGCCTGACGCGCCCGTGCAATGACATCCTCCACAGGCTGATTGCCCCATAACAGATGCTCATCATCTAACGTCAGAAAAGCAATATCCGTATTTTCAAGCATTTGTTGATAGGCCTGGCGGGTACTGGCGTTATCTTTCCACAAGCGAGGCCGGTAATTATTGTCAAATATCACCTTGCCCCCGTTCTTGCGGCAGTTTGCAAGTAACTGCATGAGTGCTGCACGGCTCTCCTCAGGCAGAATCGCAAGGCTGATACCGCTGAGATACAGATAGTCGTAATGCTCAAGCTGCTGACAAATCGCTTTTGCCTCAGGGCCATCAAGCCAGTATCGGGCCGCCGCATCGCTGCGCCAGTACCAGAACGAGCGTTCGCCCTCTTCATCGGTTTGGATCATGTACAGGCCTGGCATTTTGTTTTCAAGCCGTTGAATCAGTCCGGTATTGACGTTTTCCTGCTGCCAGCTGGCAATCATTTGTGCGCTAAAGGGATCGTTCCCCAGCGCCGTAACGTAATCCACCTTGATAGTGTGTTGATCGACCTGCCGGGCAAGGTAAACAGCGGTATTGAGCGTGTCACCGCCAAAGCCGCGTTTGATGTTGTCACCTTTCTCGGATAGCTCAATCATGCATTCACCCATAATGGCGATGTTTATGTGCGTCATGGTTTCAGGCCTGTCGTTAACGTTTGCTTCAGTCTCGCGTTTGTCAGCGTTGTCGTCAACGTTTTAAAACGCCGTTTTAATTTAATTTATGGTGATGTAAAGCGATAATTAACCCGATAAAGCGGCTTGTTTCGGCGATTGTCGCAATAAAAGAGGCGTAGACTCGTTGCTTCAACGTGGCCCGGTTTTCACTATGTTATCGAAACTTAAGCGATAATTACCGCTGAGCCGCCAGATGAAGGCGCTTACTATCAACCAGGAAAAGACCATGGTTATGGAGAATATTAGTCAATGGCTACCTTCTTCAACTGACATCAATCCCCAGCAGAAAAAACGTCTCTTCTGGCAGCAGTGTCAACGCCGCTATACCTTTCAGCCTATCTATAAAGTCTCAGGGCGACTGTTGGCGGTTGAACTGCTGACGGCGGTTACACATCCGTCTGAACCGACGAAAAATCTGTCTCCTGAAGCCTATTTTTCTGCGCTGGAAATCGCGCAACGCCTTGATATTGTGCAGGAGCAGTTAGAGCTGCTCGCCCAGTGGGAATCTTTTTTTGCCTGCAATAACGTCATGGCTTCAGTGAATATTGACGGCCCTTCATTGTCATTAATACAACATCATTTGCCGATTCGTAGTCTGATTACCCGTTTACCCTGGGTGCGCTTTGAACTGACCGAGCATCATGTCTTGCCTCAGGAAGAGATGGTGGCGCAAATGCCCGAGCTGGGACCCTTGTGGCTGGATGATTTCGGCTCAGGTATGGCGAACTTCTCTGCATTAACTGAGCTTAAATACGACTACATCAAGCTGTCACGTGAACTTTTTATTCTGTTACGCGCGTCAGATGAAGGCCAGGTGTTGTTTCCCATGCTGCTGTCGTTGATCAATCGCTATTGCAACGGCGTGATCGTTGAAGGCGTCGAAACGCAACATGAGTGGGAGCAGGTTAAGTCGTCACCCGCGATGGCAGCGCAGGGATACTTTTTTTCACGCCCGGCGCCTTTTTCCGAACTGGAGCATCTGCCTGTACAACTTGATTGATCCCTTCCCGCGCGCTCTCGACTATCTTTAACGGAGACCGTGAAAGAGCAGGGAGGAAGCCTAATGTCACGCGCCGGAAAAACTGTAAGCTGGATTGGCGGGATTTTAGTCGTGCTGATCGTCGTGGTGGTAGTGGTCATTGCAACATTCGACTGGAATCGCCTGAAACCAACAATTAACCAGAAAGTGTCTGCGGAACTTAACCGGCCCTTTGCCATTCGTGGTGATTTGGGAATCGCATGGCAGCGTAACCGTGAAGAACCCGGATGGCGTGCCTGGATACCCTGGCCTCATCTGCACGCCGAAGACATTATGCTGGGTAATCCCCCTGATATTCCCGATGTCACTATGGTGCATTTGCAACGTGTGGACGCCACACTTGCGCCGCTGGCATTACTGCATAAAGAGGTTTTTATCCCCTGGATAAAGCTGCAGCAGCCGGACGCGCGTCTGATCCAAACCGCGGATAAGAAAAACAACTGGACCTTTACCCTCGCGAACAGCGACAGCAAAGACGACAAGTCGCCGCCATCGGCCTGGTCATTCCGTTTGGATAATATCCTGTTTGATCAGGGGAAAATCCTTTATCGCGATGCCGTTAACAAGGCGGATGTGACGCTTAACGTCAACCCACTGGGTAAGCCTGTGCCTTATTCGCAAATCGCGGGCGGTGACGACAGACAAAAAGGGGCAGGTGATTTTGTCTTTGGCTGGCAGGCAACGGGCAGCTACAACAATGAAAAACTCACGGGTGAGGGCAAGATCGGCGGCATGTTATCCCTGCGCAGCCAGACAACGCCTTTCCCGGTACAGGCAGACGTGCATAACGGCAGTACGCGCGTTCAGTTGACTGGCGGTGTGCAGGACCCACTGAATCTGGGTGGACTGGATGTGCGCCTGCGTTTTTCGGGTGATACGTTGGCGAATCTGTATGGCCTGACTGGCGTTTTATTACCTGATACGCCGCCTTATGAAACCGATGGTCGCCTTATCGCTAAATTTACGGGGAAAGAGGGCGGGGTTTTCCGTTACCAGGGGTTTAATGGTCATATTGGCGACAGCGATATCCACGGTTCCCTGACCTACAGCCAGGGCAAGCCGCGACCAAAACTGGTGGGTGAACTCCGCTCGGATCAATTACGCATGGCGGATTTAGGCCCGCTAATCGGGGTTGATTCTGGTAAGGGCAGCGAGAAAACCGCACTGGCCAAGGCGAAACGCGGTGAAAAAACCACGCAGCCTGCCGATCGTGTCCTGCCTCACGACAAGTTTGATACTAAAAACTGGAACGTCATGGATGCGGATGTGAAGTTTAGCGGCAAACGTATCGAACACAGCAATTCGCTGCCATTAAGCGATCTTTATACCCATTTACAGCTGGATAACGGTAATTTGCTGCTTGATCCGCTACGTTTCGGCATGGCTGGCGGTAACCTCAACAGTACGATTCGGCTGGAAGGCGATCGCTCGCCCATGCGGGGCCGGGCTGATATTCATGCCCGCAAACTTCGTCTGCGCCAGCTGTTTCCCAATGTGCAGGCAATGCAGAACAGCCAGGGACAACTGAACGGTGATGCCAGCTTAACCGGCACCGGTAATTCCGTTGCTGACCTGCTGGCTACCAGTAATGGTCAGTTAAAACTGCTGATGAACGACGGGCTGATCAGCCGCAATCTGATGGAAATCGCGGGATTAAACGTTGGTAATTATCTGGTCGGCAAGCTGTTTGGTGACGATGAGGTCCGTATTAACTGCGCGGCAACCGATCTTAAGCTGCAAAATGGTCTGGCCACGCCAGGACTGTTTGTGTTTGATACGGAAAATGCCGTCATCAACGTGACAGGAACTGCAAACTTCGCCAATGAACGCCTGGATCTTTCTGTTAATCCAGAGAGTAAAGGTATTCGCGTCGTGACCTTACGCTCTCCTTTGTACGTTCGCGGCACGTTCAAAAATCCGGATGCCGGCGTGAAGACTGGTCCCTTACTGGCACGCGGTGCGGCGGCGGTAGCGCTGGGTGCCGTCGTCGGGCCCGCAGCGGCGCTCCTGGCGCTGATTTCGCCCAGTGATACGGACGATAACCAGTGCAGCCGGGTACTGCAGCAAATGAAGAAGAAGTGATCAGTTACGATAGAGCACTTTTATAATGTGGTAACCAAAAGCGGTTTTCACCGGCCCAAAAGGTTGTAACAACGGGCAGGTGAACGCCGCTTTATCAAAGGCCGCGACCATTTTCCCCCGACGGAACTCTCCCAAATCACCCCCGTTCCGGCCAGAGGGACAGAGCGAATGTTTGCGGGCAAGTTGCTGGAAATTTTCGCCTTTTTGCAGTTTTTCCAGCAGGGCAGTCGCCTGCGCCTCGTGTTTCACCAGAATATGTAAAGCCGCGGCAGTTTTCGCCATGATGATGTCTCTGTTGTGTATAATCGTCCCCCATTATAAACCTGTCTTTTCAAATCGCAGATGTGTTAACGGCGCATATTCATTGAGTCAGTGCTGACGGGCTACCGCCCTCACTGCGGTTCGAAATCGGTCTTCTATTTCAACAGAGCGATTCCCTATGCGTTTAAACTCCAGCCAACAACGAGCCGTCGAATTTGTTACCGGTCCCTGTCTGGTTCTGGCGGGTGCAGGCTCGGGGAAAACCCGCGTGATCACCAATAAAATCGCGCATCTGATTCGTGAATGTGGCTATCAGGCTCGCCATATTGCTGCTGTCACTTTCACCAATAAAGCCTCGCGCGAAATGAAAGAGCGCGTGGCGCAAACGCTGGGACGCAAAGAGGCACGCGGCCTGATGATCTCCACGTTTCACACGCTGGGGCTGGAGATTATCAAGCGCGAATATGTGGCGCTGGGGATGAAGTCCAACTTTTCCCTGTTCGACGATCAGGATCAACTGGCGTTGCTCAAAGATCTGACCAGCGAATGGCTGCAAGAGGATAAGACATTACTGCAGCAGCTGATTTCCACCATTTCTAACTGGAAAAACGATCTGGTCGATCCGCCGAAAGCGGCAGCATTAGCCCGCTCAGAGCGCGATAACCTCTTTGCCCACTGCTATGCACTTTACGATCGGCATCTTAAATCCTGTAACGTGCTGGATTTTGACGACTTAATTCTGTTACCGACGCTTCTGCTACAGCGTAATCAGGACGTCCGCGAGCGCTGGCAACAACGAATTCGTTACCTGTTGGTGGATGAGTACCAGGATACGAACACCAGTCAGTATGAACTGGTCAAGCTGCTGGTCGGTGCCCGGGCGCGTTTCACCGTCGTAGGGGATGACGATCAGTCTATTTACTCCTGGCGCGGTGCGCGCCCGCAAAATCTGGTCCTGCTTAATGAGGATTTCCCGGCGCTGGAAGTGGTTAAGCTTGAGCAAAACTACCGTTCTTCACAACGTATCCTTAAAGCGGCGAATATCCTGATCGCCAATAATCCGCATGTGTTTGAGAAACGTCTGTTTTCTGAACTGGGTCTGGGCAGTGAACTCAAGGTCCTCAGCGCGAACAGCGAAGAGCACGAAGCAGAACGGGTGACGGGCGAACTGATCGCCCATCACTTTATCAATAAAACCCAGTATAAAGATTACGCCATCCTGTACCGCGGTAACCATCAATCCCGCGTGTTTGAAAAATTCTTGATGCAGAACCGCATCCCTTACCGCATTTCCGGCGGGACCTCCTTTTTCTCGCGTCCCGAGATCAAGGACCTGCTGGCATACCTGCGAGTGCTGACGAATCCCGATGATGACAGTGCTTTTTTGCGCATTGTGAATACACCACGGCGCGAAATTGGTCCGGCAACGCTGCAAAAGCTGGGCGAGTGGGCCAATGTACGTAACAAAAGCCTGTTTAATGCCAGTTTTGATGTCGGTCTGGGACAAACGCTGACCGGGCGTGGGCTCGAACATTTGCAGCGTTTTACGCATTGGCTCAATGACATTATCCAGCTCAGCGAACGTGAGCCGGTTAATGCCGTGCGCGATTTAATACGCGGCATCGATTACGAAAGCTGGCTGTTTGAAACGTCGGGCAGCCCTAAAGCTGCCGAAATGCGCATGAAAAACGTCAATACCCTGTTTCAGTGGATGACGGAAATGCTGGAAGGTAGCGATCTGGATGAGCCCATGACGCTGGCCCAGGTTGTCACGCGCTTCACGCTGCGCGACATGATGGAACGCGGTGAGAGCGACGAAGAGCTCGATCAGGTGCAGCTCATGACGCTTCACGCCTCTAAAGGGCTGGAGTTTCCCTACGTTTTCCTGGTTGGCATGGAAGAAGGGCTGCTACCGCACCAGAGCAGCATCGATGAAAATAACATTGAGGAAGAACGCCGTCTGGCGTATGTCGGCATCACCCGCGCGCAGAAAGAGCTGACGTTTACCTTATGCCGGGAGCGCCGTCAGTATGGCGAACTGGTTCGTCCCGAGCCCAGCCGCTTTTTGCTGGAACTGCCGCAGGACGATGTGATCTGGGAAACCGAGCGGAAAGTGGTGAGTGCAGAAGAGCGCATGAAAACCGGCCAGAGTCGCGTGGCCGGATTGCGTGCAATGCTGGAAAAGGCGAAAAAGAGCTAATCAGTCGCTGAGCGGATGAGGTAAGCGGGGTCAGGAAAGCGTCAAAGACCAGTGGACATAGGACTGATAATGGCTTTCCTGTTCAAGCAGCTCGGCCCGCAGCGGATGGACGTCCAGCCAGCCTGCCGGTAGCGTGACATGCAAGGCTTCATCATCTGCCTGCATACGAACGGCGGGTAAGGTGTCATCACGACGGCGAGTGGAGAAGATAATGGACAGTCGCAGCAGACGACACAAACGCTCGGCCAGACGCGGTGGTAGGGCATTTTGTTGCGTCAGTAGAGCAAGGTCGATGCTGCCACTTTGATTTTGCAGTAAGCAGGCAAGCAGCTTTTTCTGCGCCGGTGTAAAACCCGGAAGGTCGAGATGGCGAACCAGATAGGCCGCGTGCTGCGGGGCCTGACGAAAATCGACACTCAGTCCGATTTCGTGAATCGTACAGGCACTAAGCAGTAGCTCCCGACAGCGCTGGTCTAGCTTCCAGCTAACACTCACCTGACGAAAAAAGCTTTCCGCCAGCTGGCGTACCCGGTCGGCCTGACAGACATCAATATTGAAACGGCGCTGCACATTTTGCAGCGTGCGGCTGCGAATGTCGCGATCAACAGGCAGATGCAGCATACCGTACACCAGACCTTCGCGAAGCGCGCCACCGGCCAGGGTCATGCTGTCAATATTGAGTTCCTGGAAGATGGCAATAAGAATGGAAAGCCCACTGGGGAACACTAACGCGCGTTCCAGCGTCAGGCCTTCAATTTCAAGCTCTTCGAGTTTGCCACACTGAATAGCGCGCTGCTTTAACTGTTGCAGCTTGCTCAGGGTGATGCGCTCATCCATGCCCTGGGCCACCATGATTTCCTGGAGGGCCTGAACCGTTCCAGAAGCACCAACGCAAACCTCCCAACTCTGTTTGCGCAGTTCTGTGGTAACAGGTTTTAGCATCGCTTTGGCTGCTTCTTCTGCCTGGTCAAAATTTTCTTTAGCCAGGTGGCGATCGCCAAAGAAACGCTCCAGCCAGGTGACACAGCCCATTTGCAGACTATACAGCACATTGGCATGCGAACCATCGCCAGTGGCTAACTCTGTGCTGCCACCGCCAATGTCTACCACCAGGCGTTGATCAGAACCCCCGGTGGTATGCGCCACGCCCTGATAAATCAGACGCGCTTCTTCTTCGCCACTAATCACATTGATGGCGCAACCCAGAATCTGCTGTGCCTTATCAAGGAATTCCTGCGCATTCGCCGCGATACGCAGCGTGGCGGTTGCTACCACCCGAATCTGATCGGGGGGAATATCCTGAAGCTGTTCAGAGAAAAGCCGCAGACATTGCCAGCCGCGAGCCATGGCGTCGGCGGACAGACAATTCGATTTATCCAGGCCAGCGGCCAGGCGCACCTTGCGTTTGATTTTAGCGATGGTCTGAATACTTCCCGACACTTCGCTGACTACCAGCATGTGAAAGCTGTTAGAACCTAAATCAATGGCAGCATAGAGAGTCGATGCGCTTAGCATGGTCAACTTAACCCGAACGTTTACGGTTGTTATGACGTGGTGCACCGCGGCGGCCGGTGTTGTTGCCTCCACGACGCTGACCGTTGCCTGAACGACTACGCGTCAGACGTTTCGGTGGCGGTAATTCACTTAACAGCGCATCGCTGTTGTACTTGCTCACCGGGATACTGTGACCAATGTACTCTTCAATGCCGGGCAGATTTAACGCGTACTCTTCGCACGCCAGGCTGATAGAGTGACCGCTTGCGCCCGCACGGCCAGTACGGCCAATGCGATGAACATAGTCTTCGCGGTCGTCAGGCAGATCGTAGTTAAACACGTGGGTAACGGCGGGAATATGCAGGCCGCGTGCTGCCACATCAGTTGCCACCAGGATATCAATATCACCTTTCGTGAAGTCATCCAGGATACGTAAACGTTTCTTCTGCGCCACGTCGCCGGTCAGCAACCCGACCCGATGACCGTCTGCAGCCAGATGGCCCCAGATGTCTTCGCAACGGTGCTTGGTGTTAGCGAAAATGATTGCTCTGTCGGGCCACTCTTCTTCCACCAGCGTCTGCAGCAAGCGCATTTTCTCTTCGTTTGACGGATAGAAAAGCTCTTCTTTGATGCGATGACCGGTTTTTTGTTCAGGCTCAACTTCAACGTATTCGGCACTGTTCATGTGCTCGAATGCCAGTTCACGCACGCGGTAAGAAAGCGTGGCAGAGAAAAGCATGCTCAGGCGTTGGGTCGCGGCAGGCATGCGGCGGAACAACCAACGGATATCTTTTATAAAGCCGAGATCGAACATGCGATCGGCTTCGTCCAGCACCATGACCTGAATGGCACCAAGGTTGACGTGATTCTGCTTGGCATAGTCAATTAAACGGCCGGTGGTGCCCACCAGAATGTCGACACCTTGTTCCAGCACTTTTAACTGTTTGTCGTAGCCATCGCCACCGTAAGCCAGACCTAATTTAAGGCCGGTCGATGCCGCCAGAGGTTCCGCATCGGCGTGAATTTGCACTGCAAGTTCACGTGTCGGTGCCAGAATTAAGGCGCGCGGTTGGTTAACCTGGCGGCCCTCTGGAGCAGGGTGAGAGAGAAGATGATGAAACGTTGACGTTAAAAACGCCATCGTTTTGCCGGTACCGGTTTGCGCCTGACCTGCGACATCACGCCCTGAAAGCGTAAATGGCAGTGCTAACGCCTGGATAGGCGTGCAGTTATAAAACCCTTTAGTATCAAGGGCTTCCACCACCAGAGGGTGCAGGGCGAAGTCGGAAAACTTCTGTTCAGTTAAGTGTGTTTTGCTCATAGTGTGGTAGAATATCAGCTTACTATCGCTTTACGAAAGCGTATCCGATGAAATAAAGTCAACCAACATTGGTTTATATTACGCCAATTCGCCAGGCACAATCTTGTGGAGTAAAACATGAGCAGCGATAAAATCGTTCATCTGACCGATGACAGTTTCGACACCGACGTGCTAAAAGCCGACGGCGTTACACTGGTAGATTTCTGGGCTGAATGGTGTGGTCCTTGTAAAATGATCGCGCCCATCCTTGATGAAGTTGCAGAAGAGTATGATGGCAAACTGACCATCGCTAAGCTGAATATTGACGATAACCCAGGTACTGCGCCGAAATACGGCATCCGCGGTATTCCTACGCTGCTGCTGTTTAAAAACGGTGAAGTCGCTGCAACGAAAGTGGGCGCATTGTCCAAAGGTCAATTAAAAGAGTTCCTGAACGCCAACCTGGCGTAATCAGGCAGAACGTCCGGCAGTGGTTAAATTTTTGCCTGCTGCTGGACGTTCGCTTTCAAGCGTGCTAACTTATTTTCACTGCACTATGAACATACCTTGTAGTTAGCATTCAAAGTTTTCTCTTGTTAGACCCTGTCATACTGTACCTACCAGCGGTTTAGCAATCTAACGACTAGCTCTACTCTGACTAAGTCGACCGTCTCCTCGCTCCCAGTCATTATTCAAGACGATGATCGTTGAGAAGAGTTGAAAAAAGTCATTAACAGAACAGGCATGGATTAACTGCCATACCATTCACGACAAACATTTCGAGTATTACCCCGAGTTTAAGAACCCATCAATATGAATCTTACCGAATTAAAGAATACGCCGGTTTCTGAGCTGATTACCCTCGGCGAGAATATGGGGCTGGAAAATCAGGCTCGTATGCGCAAGCAGGACATTATTTTCTCAATCCTGAAGCAGCACGCGAAAAGCGGCGAGGACATCTTCGGTGATGGTGTGCTGGAGATATTGCAGGATGGATTTGGATTCCTCCGCTCTGGAGACAGCTCCTACCTCGCCGGTCCTGATGATATCTACGTTTCTCCCAGCCAAATTCGCCGCTTTAACCTCCGCACTGGTGACACCATCGCCGGCAAAATCCGTCCACCTAAAGAAGGTGAACGCTACTTTGCCCTGCTGAAAGTTAACGAAGTTAACTACGACAAACCAGAGAACTCGCGTAACAAGATTCTGTTCGAAAACCTCACGCCGCTGCACGCTAACAGTCGTCTGCGTATGGAGCGGGGTAATGGCTCTACTGAAGACTTAACCGCTCGCGTACTGGATCTGGCGTCACCGATTGGTCGTGGCCAGCGTGGTTTGATTGTGGCACCGCCAAAAGCCGGTAAAACGATGCTGCTGCAGAACATCGCGCAAAGCATTGCCTACAACCATCCCGACTGCGTGCTGATGGTGCTGCTGATCGATGAACGTCCGGAAGAAGTCACCGAGATGCAACGCCTGGTTAAAGGTGAAGTTATTGCTTCTACCTTCGACGAACCGGCTTCGCGTCACGTTCAGGTGGCCGAGATGGTGATCGAAAAGGCCAAGCGCCTGGTTGAACATAAAAAAGACGTCATCATTTTACTCGACTCCATCACGCGTCTGGCCCGTGCCTACAACACCGTTGTCCCGGCTTCCGGTAAAGTCTTAACCGGTGGTGTGGACGCCAACGCCCTGCATCGTCCTAAGCGTTTCTTCGGTGCGGCACGTAATGTGGAAGAGGGCGGAAGCCTGACCATCATTGCG
Source organism: Pantoea allii (assembly GCF_002307475.1). Classification (GTDB taxonomy): domain Bacteria; phylum Pseudomonadota; class Gammaproteobacteria; order Enterobacterales; family Enterobacteriaceae; genus Pantoea; species Pantoea allii. Next base: position 37,653 of record NZ_NTMH01000057.1, read on the forward strand.
ACGGCCCTGGTGGATACGGGTTCGAAGATGGATGAAGTGATTTACGAAGAGTTTAAAGGTACCGGTAACATGGAACTGCATCTCGCGCGTAAAATTGCTGAAAAACGTGTCTTCCCGGCGATTGATTACAACCGCTCCGGTACACGTAAAGAAGAGCTGCTAACCTCTCAGGAAGAACTGCAGAAAATGTGGATCCTGCGTAAGATCATTCATCCAATGGGTGAAATCGACGCGATGGAGTTCCTGATTAACAAGTTGGCCATGACCAAAACCAACGATGAATTCTTCGACATGATGAAGCGTTCTTGATCCTTTAAGGCGTCATCCAACCATGATGGCGTTTTTTTGCTTTAAATGATCATAAAATAGCCCTGACGCCACGTTCTGACGTGGCGTTTTTCATTTCCGGGCTATAGGATTGAATCCTGGCAAGCGTAATAATAATGACGGTGGAAGTGGTGGACGTTTAACCGTTCGTGCACCTCTTCATGCCGAATTCGGAATCTGGAACAGTGATATGCGCGATCTTTAGCGTATTGTGAGTTCCAGGATGATAGCTGAGAGCGTTTAACGTGAATTTACTCACTATGAGTACTGAGCTTGGTTTAGTTTTTATCTTTTCCTTGGTGTTTCTTTTCCTTGCTCGCAAAGTGGCCGAAAAAATTGGATTGGTAGACAAGCCAAATCTTCGAAAGCGTCACCATGGCGTCATTCCACTCGTTGGCGGAATCTCTGTTTATGCAGGAATCTGTTTCGCCTTCTTCATTACAGATTATTACTTGCCGCACGCTAAGCTTTACCTGGCTTGTGCGGGGGTACTGGTATTCGTTGGTGCGCTTGACGACCGATTCGATATCAGTGTGAAAATTCGGGCGACAGTGCAAGGTATTGTGGCTTTGGTGATGATGTTTTGCGCCAAGCTCTATTTGCTGAGTCTGGGATTTATTATCGGTCCGGTCGAGTTAACAGTTGGCCCCTTTGGTTATGTCTTGACACTTTTTGCAGTCTGGGCAGCTATTAACGCTTTCAATATGGTCGACGGTATTGACGGGCTCCTGGGCGGCCTTTCAACGGTGACGTTTGCAGCAATGGGGATCATCCTTTATCTGGATGGGCAGCACAGCCTCGCAATGTGGTGCTTTGCTATGATAGCTGCCACGATGCCCTATATTTTACTGAACCTTGGTTTCCTGGGGCGGCGTTTCAAAGTGTTTATGGGCGATGCCGGCAGCACGATGATTGGTTTTACGATCATCTGGATTTTGCTGGAAACCACCCAGGGGTTGAGCCATCCCATCACACCGGTCACAGCATTATGGCTGATTGCCATTCCTCTGATGGACATGGTCGCGATTATGTACCGCCGATTGCGTAAAGGAATGAGTCCTTTCTCCGCTGATCGCCAGCATATTCATCATTTGATAATGCGCGCGGGTTTTACTCCTCGTCAGGCTTTCGTATTGATTACCGCTGCTGCTGCTTTGCTTGCAGGAATCGGTGTTTTAGGTGAATACCTTGCCTTTATTCCTGAATGGGTGATGTTGATACTGTTCCTGATAGCCTTCATGGGGTACGGCTATTGTTTGAAACATGCGTGGCGTGTCGCGAGAAAGGTCAGGCGATTTAAACGCCGCCTAAATAATTTTAGTAATACTAAGAAAAATGAACCCTGATAAGACTTAACAAAGGATGACGCTCTGATGCGCGCTAACGTTGTGGAGAACGAACTGGATATTCGCGGCCTGGGCTGTCGCTTATGGCGTGGAAAACGCTGGATAGTCGGCTGTGCGGTGCTGTTTGCATTGATAGCCTGGATAGCGACGTTACTGATGAAACAGGTCTGGAGCACCACCGCGATAACGGGGCGGCCAACGGTGAATATGCTGGGTTCCTACTATTCCCAGCAACAGTTTCTCAATAATCTGGATATGCGCAGTAACGCGCTGACGTTAAATAGCCCGTTACCTACCGTCATGGACGACGTGTATCGGGAGTTCCTGATGCAGCTCTCATCCTGGGATACCCGCCGGGAGTTCTGGCAGCAAACTGATTATTATAAAAGCCGTAAAAGCGGCAACGCCCATAATGATGCTGCCCTGCTGGACGATATGATTGATAACATCCAGTTTACGCCCGCGGATACCGCACGTAATACCTTCGACAGCGTCAAGTTAAAAGCAGAAACTGCCAGTGATGCCAACAATCTACTGCGCCAGTATATTGCCTATGCCAGTGAGCGCGCCGCGCGCCATCTTAACGCGGAGTTAAAAGGCGCGTGGCAAGCGCGAGAGGGTCAACTTAAAGCGCAGGTCAAACGTCAGGAGGATGTCGCTAATGCCGTGTTTCAACGTCGGCAACATCGCCTGGAACAGGCGCTGAAAATTGCCAGCGAACAGGGCATTAACGAAAAGCAGACGCGTGAAGTGAGTGAGAATCTTGCTGACAGCGATCTGTTTTTAATCGGCCAACCGTTATTGCAGGGACAGTTAGAAACCCTGCGCGCCACGGGGCCGAGCTTTGACATAAGTTACGATCAAAATAAAGCGATGCTGACGACACTGGATGCCGGACCCACACTAAACAACAAATTCCAGACTTACCGTTATTTGCGTACGCCGGAAGAGCCGGTTTCACGCGACAGCCCCCGCCGGGTATTTATGATGGTGATGTGGGGCGCGGTAGGGGCACTGGTTGGTGCGGGCGTGGCGCTGGCGCGTCGTCAGCGCCCGATGTCAGATACACAAGATTGAGAGAAACAGTGTGAAAGTTCTGACAGTTTTTGGCACCCGACCTGAAGCCATTAAGATGGCGCCACTTGTGCAAGCGCTGGCGCAGGACCCTGCTTTTGAATCCCGGCTGTGTGTCACCGCTCAGCACCGTGAAATGCTCGATCAGGTGCTGAGCTTATTTCAGCTGCAGCCTGACTACGATCTCAATGTTATGCGACCCGAGCAGGGGTTAACGGAAATAACCTGCCGTATTTTGCAAGGGATGCACACTGTTCTACTCGACTTCAAGCCCGACATTGTGCTGGTCCATGGTGATACCACCACCACGCTCGCGGCCAGTCTGGCGGCGTTCTATCAGCAAATTCCCGTGGGTCACGTTGAAGCCGGTTTACGCACGGGCGATCTGGCATCGCCATGGCCGGAAGAAGGTAATCGTAAGCTGACAGGTCATCTGGCCCGTTTGCATTTTACGCCCACACTGCGTTCCCGACAGAACCTGCTTGATGAAAACCTGGCCGACGACAGCATTGTGGTAACCGGCAATACGGTTATTGATGCCCTGCTGTGGGTACGTGATCGGGTACTGGACGATAACGAGATTAATGCGCAACTGACGGCACGTTATCCGTTTCTTGATGAAAGCAAAAAGCTGGTTCTGGTCACAGGTCATCGCCGTGAAAGTTTTGGTGAGGGTTTTGAACGCATCTGCAGCGCGCTGGCCCAGATTGCGCGCCAGCATCCTCATGCACAAATCGTCTATCCGGTGCATCTCAATCCCAATGTGCATGAACCTGTTAACCGCATTCTGCGCGGTATTGACAATATCGTGCTGATTGAACCGCAGGAGTATTTGCCGTTTGTCTGGTTAATGAACCGCGCCTGGCTGATCCTCACCGATTCTGGCGGTATTCAGGAAGAGGCACCCTCGCTGGGTAAACCCGTTTTGGTGATGCGCGAAACCACCGAGCGTCCAGAAGCTGTCGACGCGGGAACGGTAAAGCTGGTGGGCACGGATACGGCAAAAATTGTTTCTGAAGTCAGTGCATTACTTAATGATGACGAGGCCTGGCAGACCATGAGCCGCGCCCATAATCCCTATGGGGATGGCAATGCCTGCGGGCGAATTTTACAAGCTTTAAAAGATAACAGAGCCAACTTATGAGTTTTGAAACCATTTCCGTTATTGGACTGGGTTACATTGGGCTGCCAACTGCAGCCGTTTTTGCCTCAAAGGGAAAGAAAGTCGTGGGCGTCGATATTAATGCTCACGCCGTTGATACCATCAACCGTGGTGCTATTCATATTGTCGAACCCGACTTAGATCTGGTGGTTCAGGCTGCGGTCGCGCGTGGTGATTTACGCGCAACGACGCAACCAGAAGCGGCAGATGCCTTTCTGATCGCCGTGCCCACGCCGTTTATGGCGGAACGTCAACCCGACTTACGTTTCGTTCGCGCTGCCGCCGCATCTGTTGCGCCGGTACTGAAAAAAGGCGATCTGGTTATTCTGGAATCGACCTCGCCAGTGGGTAGTACAGAGCAGCTAGCCGACTGGCTGGCGGCAGCACGTCCTGATTTGCGTTTTCCACAGCACGGCGATGATCCGGATATTTTCATTGCCTACTGTCCCGAGCGCGTTTTGCCTGGCCAGGTCATGGTGGAGTTGATCAGTAACGATCGCGTGATTGGCGGCATGACGCCGGCCTGTTCTGCCCGCGCAAGTGCGTTGTATCGTATTTTTTTACAGGGCGAATGCGTCGAGACAAATGCCCGTACCGCTGAAATGTGCAAGCTGACAGAAAACAGCTTCCGCGATGTGAACATCGCCTTTGCCAATGAGCTGTCACTGATTTGCGCTGCGCAGCAGATTAACGTCTGGGAGCTTATTGCCCTGGCAAACCGCCATCCACGCGTCAATATCCTGCAGCCAGGCCCCGGCGTCGGCGGGCACTGCATCGCCGTTGATCCCTGGTTTATTGTGGCGCAAAACCCTGACTTAGCGCGCCTGATCCGTACCGCCCGCGAAGTGAATGATGCCAAGCCGCACTGGGTTCTGGATCAGGTAAAAAAGGCGCTGGCAGATTGCCTGATGCAGACCGGAAAACGTGCCAGCGATCTGACCATTGCCTGCTTCGGGCTGGCGTTTAAACCGAATATTGATGACCTGCGTGAAAGCCCGGCCATGGAAGTGGTGCATCTGATTGCCGACTGGCATCAGGGCCGTACGTGGGTGACAGAGCCACATATTCAGCAGATCCCCGAGAGTTTAGCGACGCAGGCTACCTTGGTTTCAACGGCGCAGGCGCTGCAAGAGGCTGATATCCTGGTGATGCTGGTTGATCATCATGCGTTCCGCCGTGTTGAAGCTGCGCATATTACTCAGCAATGGGTTGTTGATACGAAAGGTGTCTGGCGCTAAAAGAAGCCACTGGTCAACAAAGGATCCGGTTAACTTATGTCTGTCCACCTGAAGGTTAATCCACTTGCATGGGAGAGCCAGTTCTTCGGCATAGACACCGTAAGGCTGGAAACAGGGGGCGATCTGCCGCTTGAGCGCGCACTTCAGCATCCCTGTGCGTTGTTTCAAATTAAAGTGCCTGCCGAACAAACCGAGATCATCGATGCCTTAAATCAGCACCAGTTTCATTTGGTGGAAGGTGAAGTGGATTTGTCGTTGACGATCAAGCGCACCGAACGGCAGACAGGTATTCGCATTGCACGGGAAACACAAATTGCCGTACTACGTGAAGCGGCCTCTGTGGCTTTTCGTCAAAGTCGTTTTCGCACGCCGTGGTTTGCGCCAGAAGACAGTGCGCGTTTCTATGCTCAATGGATCGAAAATGCAGTACGTGGCACCTTCGATCACCAGTGCCTGGTGGCCAGCGATGAGAGCGGCGCGCTGCAGGGCTTTGTCTCGTTACGTGAAGTAGAAGGCGATGCGCGCATTGGCCTGCTGGCCGTGGTGCCCGAGGCACAGGGGCAAAGTATTGGTCAGCGCCTGATGCTGGCTGCGGCTGACTGGGGTCGCGCACGCCAGCTAGAGCGCCTGCGGGTTGCGACGCAAATCAGTAATCTTACGGCGATGCGTCTTTATTTACGCTGTGGCGCGCGGCTGGAAAGTACAGCGTACTGGTTTTACAGGAGAGGTCATGATTCCCTTTAATGAGCCCCCGGTCGTGGGAAGCGAAATCGACTATATGCAGTCTGCAATGAGCAGCGGCAAGCTGTGTGGCGATGGCGGTTATACTCGCCGTTGTCAGCAGTGGATGGAGCAGCGCTTCGGTAGTGCGAAAGTATTACTCACGCCTTCCTGTACCGCATCGCTGGAAATGGCTGCACTGTTGATCGACATCCAGCCCGGTGACGAAGTCATCATGCCGAGTTACACCTTTGTTTCGACCGCCAACGCCTTTGTATTGCGTGGCGCGAAAATTGTGTTTGTGGATGTGCGTCCCGATACCATGAACATGGATGAAACCCTGATCGAAGCGGCCATTACGGATAAGACCCGTGCTATTGTGCCGGTCCACTATGCGGGCGTTGCCTGCGAAATGGACGTCATTATGGCACTGGCGGCGCAGTATAAGCTGTTTGTCGTCGAGGATGCTGCCCAGGGGGTGATGTCGCGTTACAAAGGGCGGGCATTGGGCACGATTGGCCATATCGGCTGTTTTAGCTTCCACGAAACCAAAAATTACACCGCCGGCGGTGAAGGTGGCGCGACGCTGATTAATGATGCCAGCCTGGTGGAGCGTGCGGAAATTATTCGCGAAAAAGGCACCAATCGCAGTCAGTTCTTCCGGGGGCAGGTGGATAAATATACCTGGCGCGATATGGGTTCCAGCTATCTGATGGCTGACCTACAGGCGGCTTATCTCTGGGCGCAACTGGAGTCCTCTGAACGTATTAACCAGCAGCGTTTACGCCTGTGGCAGCGTTACTACGATGCCTTGAAGCCGCTGGTGGAAAAAGGCGAGCTCACGCTGCCGTCGATTCCGGCCGAATGCCAGCATAACGCGCATATGTTCTATATCAAACTGCGCGATCAGCAACATCGTCAGGCGCTGATCAACTGGCTCAAAGAAGCCGAAATCCTGGCCGTATTTCATTATATCCCCTTACACAGCTCACCTGCGGGCCTGCGTTTTTCCCGTTTTGCCGGTGACGACCGTTTTACCACTGCCGAGAGTGAGCGCTTATTACGTTTGCCGCTGTTTTATAACCTGTCGGATAACAATCAGAGTACCGTGATCGGTTCGTTGCTGAGCTTTTTTTCCTGATGTCATTAGCCAAAGCATCGGTATGGACCGCCTCATCAACGCTGGTAAAAATTGTTGCTGGCTTGTTGGTGGTCAAGTTACTGGCCGTCAGTTTTGGCCCGGAAGGCGTGGGCCAGGCGGGTAACTTTCGCCAGTTAATCATCGTACTGGGCGTTCTGGCCGGTGCCGGTATCTTTAACGGCGTCACCACGTATGTTGCGCAATATCAACAGCAACCTCAGCAGCTACGGGCACTCGTCGGAACCGCCTCGACAATGGTAACGGGTTTCTCCACGCTTTTGGCGCTGGTGTTTTTGCTGGCTGCCGCGCCCGTCAGCACCGCGCTGTTTGGTGACGAACGCTATCAAAACGTGATACGTATTGTTGCCTTTCTCCAGTTCGGTATTGCGTGGGCAAACCTGTTGCTGGCATTGATAAAAGGCTACCGTGATGCACGCGGTAATGCGTTGGCCCTGATTTCAGGCAGCCTGACGGGCGTGCTGGGTTACGTGCTGTGTTGGTGGCTGGGAGGCTATGCGGGCGCATTAACCGGTCTGGCGCTGGTGCCGGCACTACTCGTTTTTCCTGCGCTGGTGATACTGAAACGCCGTGTTCCGCTTCCGTTACGTTGGCTGCGGCCAACATGGCAGCCGGAAATGGCGCGTCATCTGGCAAAATATACCCTCATGGCGTTGATCACCGCGGTCACACTGCCGGTGGCCTGGGTGATGATGCGAAATCAACTGGCGGCCAGTAATGGCTGGGCTCAGGTAGGTTTGTGGCAGGGCGTAACCAGTATCTCCGACGCTTATCTGCAGTTTATCACCGCAACGTTTAGCGTCTGGCTCTTACCAACGCTTGCCAGGCTAGACAACAAACAGGCTATTGCACGCGAGATCGGGCGGGCGTTACGCTTTGTGTTACCGGCCGTCGCGGTAGCCAGCCTGAGCGTCTGGATCATGCGCGATATTGCTATCAGCCTGCTGTTTTCGGCAGCGTTTCACGACATGCGCGATCTGTTTGTCTGGCAACTGTGCGGCGATGTGTTCAAAGTGGGTGCCTACGTTTTCGGCTATTTGGTCATCGCGAAAGCCTCGTTACGCTTTTACGTGCTGACCGAAATCAGCCAGTTTATTTTGCTGACGCTGTTCTCACGCTGGCTTATTCCGTTACACGGGGCAAGTGGCGCAGCGCAAGCCTATATGTTCACTTACGTTACTTATTTCGCGCTCTGCTGTGGCGCATTTATTGTTTACTGTCGAAAAAAATGACTTTACTTCATGTCCTGGGCTCCAACATTCCCCATCACAATCTCACGGTATTACGTTTTTTTAATGACGTGATGAGCACCGAACTGCCTGCGGCAGCGCCGCGTCACTTTATGGTGGTGACGCAGCAGCCTGAAAGCCTGAAAGGTTTTGACGCACTGCACATTGAAACGTTTAGCAGTAAGAAAGCTCTGTCTGACGCAGTGTTACTGCGAGCGAAAAACCGCGAGCAACGTTTCTTTTGCCATGGACAGTTTAATCCCTGGCTGTGGCTGGCATTGCTGAGTGGCAGGTTACGCCGTTCTCAGCTTTACTGGCATGTCTGGGGCGCGGACCTGTATGAAGATTCGCGTAGCCTGCGGTTTCGTCTGTTCTATTTTCTGCGTCGTATCGCGCAGGGGCGCGTTGCGCACCTGTTTGCCACCCAGGGCGACCTGCACCATTACCAGCAACGCCACAAGTCTGTACCGCACTCTTTGCTTTATTTCCCCACCAAGTTACCCGCTGCAGCGGTCACGCCCCATCCTGACAAGACTTTTACCGTGCTGCTGGGCAATTCTGGTGATGCCAGTAACCGCCATATTGAGGGGCTGAAAGCGATTAAGGCCCAGTTTGGTGAAGATGTTCGCATTGAGGTGCCGCTGGGTTATCCCCCCGGTAACGATGAGTATATCGGGCAGATTCAGCGCGCGGCTGACAGGCTTTTTCCTCAGGGGCAGGTAAGGTTATTACGTGACAACCTTGCTTTTGATGACTATATGGCGCTGTTGGGGCGTTGTCATGTAGGCTATTTTATGTTCGAACGGCAACAGGGTGTGGGAACGTTGTGTTTGTTGATTCAGGCTAATGTGCCTTTTGTCCTGACGCGTAAAAATCCGTTCTGGCGGGATGTTACCGCACAGCAACTTCCTGTCTTGTTCAGTGATGACGTGCTGACGCCGGATCTTGTTGCAGAGGCGCGTCGACAATTATCAGGATGTGATAAACAGAGCATTGCTTTTCTGGCCCCAGGCTATCTGGCAGGCTGGCGAACGGCGTTGCGCCTTTGCGAAGGAGAGCCCTCATGAGTCTTATGGCGTTTAGTGGTCTGTTGATAGTCTATGTACTGTCACTGGTGACCATTGTGACCCTGAATTTACGCGAGCTAAAGCAGGCGCGATTTAACTTTCACCTGTTTTTTACTTTATTGTTTCTGCTGACCTTTTACTTCGGTTTCCCGCTAACCTCTGTTCTGGTGTTTCGGTTTGATACGCAGGTGGTTTCGGCTGATTTTTTACTGCAGGCGCTGCTTTCCGCCACGGCGTTTTATGCTATCTACTTTGTGAGTTACAAAGTGCGCCTCAGGCCGATAGCGGCACCGCCCGCCAGGCCCTGGCTGCGGATGAACCGGGTAGAGACGCATCTGACCTGTGGATTACTGGCACTGGTCGCGATTTCTACGGTTACGGTGTTCTTTGCCCATAACGGATTTTTGTTGTTCCGCCTCACGGCCTACAACCAGATTTTTTCCAGCGAAGTGTCTAGCGTGGCGCTGAAGCGATTCTTCTATTTCTTCATCCCGGCGATGTTGATTCCCTATTTCTTACATCCCACACGACGTAACTGGCTGTTGTTTCTTATTGTCACGGTAAGCTTTGGCTTGCTGACCTATGCCCTGGTCGGTGGCACGCGTGCCAATATCATTATCGCCTTTGCGCTGTTTCTGTTTATTGGCATTACGCGTGGCTGGATAACATTGTGGATGTTGGCCGCGGCGGGCGTCATGGCGATTGCCGGGATGTTCTGGCTGGCGTTGCGTCGCTACAATCTGGATGTCATGGGTGATGAGGCTTTTTACACCTTTCTCTACCTGACGCGCGATACGTTTTCGCCGTGGGAAAATCTGGCTCTGCTGCTGGAGAATTACCATAAAATAGATTTTCAGGGCTTAGCGCCTTTGTGGCGTGATTTCTACGTATTTATCCCATCATGGCTGTGGCCCGATCGTCCCATGGCGGTCCTGAACAGCGCCAACTACTTTACCTGGGATGTGCTGAATAATCATTCCGGTTTGGCCATTTCACCCACCTTAATCGGTTCGTTACTGGTTATGGGCGGCGTCTGGGCGATTGTGCCAGGTGCCGTGGCTGTCGGGTTAATCATCAAGGCCTTTGATACCTTATATCAGCGTGGCCGCGATGAATCGAATCGTTACACCGGTGCGATTCTGCAGAGTTTTTGTTTTGGTGCGGTGTTCAACATGATTGTGCTGGCGCGAGAAGGGCTGGATGCGTTTGGATCGCGAGTGGTGTTTTTCTGTATTATTTTTGCCGCCTGTTTGGGAATGGCGAAATTGCTTTTCTGGTTACTGGATCATGTCGGCCTGATTCGCAGCCGCAGTGAACGGGCGCTTCATAGCCCATCCTGATTAACCGCTGGTCTTTAAGGGAAGAATTAAAAAGAAATGAGCACGGTTTCCGATACGCCACGCTATGTGATTCGCGGTATTACGCTTTACGCTTTTAACAGCATGACTGCTTTTGTGGATTTCCTGATGCCGCTGTCAGGTATTCGGACAGGAACGCTGGTGGCTATCAATGCGGAAAAGGTGCTGAATGCCGAGCACGATGAGGCGCTGCGCGCTCAAATTGAGCAGGCTGAATTCAAATACCCCGACGGCATCAGCATCGTGCGCTCTGTTCGCAAGAAATATCCTCACGCCTCAGTGCAGCGCATTGCTGGTGCAGACCTGTGGGAAGCCTTGATGGAGCGCGCGGGCCGCAATGGAACGCCAGTGTTCCTGATTGGGGGCCGGCAGACGGTACTGGATGAAACCTGCGATAAATTACGTCGTCAGTGGAATGTGAATATTGTCGGTGCTCAGGATGGCTATTTTTCGCCTGACGAACGAGACGCTCTGTTTGCCCGCGTTGCGGCGAGTGGTGCCCGGCTGGTGACGGTGGCGCTGGGTTCGCCACGGCAGGAGCGTTTAATGGCCGAGTGTCGGCATCACTGGCCCGATGCGTTATATATGGGCGTAGGCGGCACTTACGACGTGTTTACGGGGCATGTAAAGCGTGCGCCCTTAATCTGGCAGAAGCTTGGACTGGAGTGGCTCTATCGCTTGATTAAGCAACCCAGCCGCATACATAGACAGTTAAAGCTGGTGAAATATTTGCGTTATCACTGGCGTGGTGATCTCTGAGATCGCTGATTAATGCCAGGTTTTTAGCACTTGTGCTGGCGTAAATGCGGTAATTGTCGACGAAATGCACAAAGCGTAATCAAACGCGCTATTTTCTTTAAAAAGCACTAGACAGGATGGGCGCTTATCTCTAGTATGCACATCCGCAACGGCGCTACGCGCCCGTAGCTCAGCTGGATAGAGCGCTGCCCTCCGGAGGCAGAGGTCTCAGGTTCGAATCCTGTCGGGCGCGCCATTTAGTTTGTGCGTAAGAGCTTCGGTGGTTTGAGTACCGCGTTAGTAACAAAGTTTTAAATGCTGTGGGTTTGACTTGCAACATTCAGTACAGTGGTGGCTATAGCTCAGTTGGTAGAGCCCTGGATTGTGATTCCAGTTGTCGTGGGTTCGAGTCCCATTAGCCACCCCAGATTTTGCTGGGATACGCGAAGGTGGCGGAATTGGTAGACGCGCTAGCTTCAGGTGTTAGTGTCTTAACGGACGTGAGGGTTCAAGTCCCTCTCTTCGCACCAGGCAAAACAAAATAAAAAATCGGCGAGTAGCGCAGCTTGGTAGCGCAACTGGTTTGGGACCAGTGGGTCGGAGGTTCGAATCCTCTCTCGCCGACCATTTTAGAAACCTGTCTGAAAAGACAGGTTTTTTTTCGCCTGAATAAAATGAGGATGAGAACCTCCGAAGGAGGTTTGTGCCGAGCGTCAGCGAGACAACGTTGCGAAGGCAACGGCCCGAAGGGCGCGTCCCGCAGGGGCGCGTAATCCTCTCTCGCCGACCATTTTAGAAACCTGTCTGAAAAGACAGGTTTTTTTTCGTCTGTGTAAAATGAGGATGAGCACCTCCGAAGGCCGTTTGCGCCGAGCGAAGCGAGACAACGTTGCGAGTGCAACGGCCCAGGGGCGATTGATATCTTATTAACCAGCCCGCCCAGCGACAGACCTCTCAATGGATCAACCCCGGATCATGCCATAACACAAACTGTCGCAAAACCGAGACGCTTAACGGGTTGTTTTATAAGTAATTGACAGGTCTTTACTTTGTATGTCGCTTATTTGCGACATCCATGCCGGGTTTTGTCGTTATAACCCGACGGATATCACAAATCTCAATCAGCCTGATCATTTTTTTATTTTTAAGTTTATGATTTTTAAGACAAGATAAAATAAAATCTGCAACTGGCATGAATTATGCAATAATCAGAGTGTAGATGCTCATTCCACCTCTTATGTCTGCTTAGGCTACATAAACCTGGGAATGACGCAGAGCCAATTTGGGTACCTGTTGTCTGCCTGCCTGTATCGCGAAAGTCTTACAGGGTTATCAGACACCACGTTGAGTCGGGTACCTTTCGGTTGTCAAACCGACCTGATCTTACACCTGCTTATGGCAGGTGTTTTTTTTGCCTGAAATAACGGATGTAAAAAAACCGGGCTAACCCGGTTTTTTTATGTGATGCGCTAAGGTGCTATCAATCAGGCATCGGGATTGTTTTTCAACGTCAGCAACAGGCCTTCACGGCGCATCTTTGCCGCGTCTTCCGGGCGACGCAGGCGATCGTAAACATCCGCCAGCCAGGCGTAGTCAAATGCGTCAGGGCGCTGAGCCAGCGCCTGCTGAAGTGATTCTGCTGCCTGCTCCCACTCGCCGTGGCGCATCAGCAACTGCCCCAGGGTGCTGTGCAGTAAAGGCGTGGCACCATGTTGTTTGATTTGCTGGCGTAAGGCTTTTTCCAGTGCTTCTGGATTGCCGCTCTTGATACGAGGCATCAGCAGTACAAGGCGGTCGTCGTAATGACGCTTCAGCCCATCCAGCAAAATCTCCTGCGCGGTGTCGTGATCATCACACTCAATCAAATGGTCAATCATCGCCACCTGCAATGCTGTCTCATGACGTGTTTTACGGCTCAGATTGCCCCACCAGCGTTTCAATCCTTCGCTGCCCTGATCGGCCATCGCCTGGTTCATCAGGCCCAGCCAGGCTTGCTGCTGTAGCAGGGTGCGCTGCTCTTCGGTTCCGACCTGTGATTTTTCCATGGCGGGAAGAATGTCCAGCAGTGCGCTCCAGGCGTTGGTGCGAACATAAGCCTGCTCAGCCAGACGAAGCACTTCCGGGTGACGTGGCGCCACCTCAAGCAGGCGGTCGATACTATGGCGCGCGGCATGATCTTCATGACGAGCCAACTGAATGCGGGTTCGGGTAATCTCAACCGGAATCACGTCATTGCCTGCCAGCTCAGCCGCGCGTTCAAGATGTTGGTTGGCCCGCATCTCATCGCCACGCTGCTGTGCGGCTTCCGCCGCTAACAGATAGTTAGCCACGGGGACATCAGCATGCTCGGCGTCTTTAGACAGGAGTTTTTCAACCTGCCTGAAATCGCCTTCTGCCAGCTTAAGCAGGGCATTTTGCGTATGGCGCTGGGCACGACGGCGCTTACGACCGGTGAACCAGCCGCGGGTACGCGCCCCGGTACGGAAAAGACGGCGCAGTATCCATTCAACCGCCAGAATCACTAACAGGCTGATAATCAGGATAATGGCCAGGCCTGTTACGCTGGTTTCAACGTTCCAGTTGTCGGTCTGAATCAGCACGTAGCCCTGATGGCCCGCGATCATCGGCCCCAGTACAATGCCGGCAATCAGCAGGACAAAGAGGATAAATACCTTAAGCATGATTAGCCTCCCTGCTGGTTAGCGGCGGCAGAGGGTTGTGCCATCAGGTTACGAACGCGGGTTTGCATCAGCTTATCAAGCAACGGCTGGCTTTCCAGGCTGTCCGGCAGGTCCATATTAATGTTCTGCTGGCTTAATTCATCCAACTGAGCCAGAAACGCTTTCGTCGAGGCATCATTGGTGTCATACCATGCACGTACCCATGCAGAGACGGTTTCGAGCGATTGCTTATAAATCTCTTCCTGATGGCGCGGCACGGCCTGAGCCGCGATCAGCAGGCGAGAGCGGATGTTCTCGCGCAGGTAAACATCCTGATTCGGTGCCAACAGCGGCTGCGCCGTATTATCGCGGCGACGGATGGTAATAAAGTCATCCATAAAATTATGCCAGCTTTTCACCAGGTTCTGACGCCATTCACGAATGGAACTGGATAGCTCACCGCTGTCGCTGTCCATGGGCGCTTCATCGCTATCGTTATCCGCCAGACGCAGGTTATCCACACCGTTTGATAACTGGTTAAGTTTCAGAATGATGCCGTCATAATCCACCTGAGAGAGGGAGGAAAGCGTACTGATATCCTGAGTCAATGCACGACGAACGTTCATAACGCTGGGATCGTTCATGTCTGCCAGGCTGGCATCGGCACTTTTTAGCAGCGCTGCAGCGGTAGTCACATCCTGGTCGCTCCACAATTTACGACCGGCCAGCTTCACCAGGTAATCCGCCTGGGCCACTAACCAACTGCGTACGTCGTTACCTGATATGGACGCCATCTTTTCACGCAACGTTTCCAGCTCTTTCGCCGAAGCAGCCTGTTGCGACTGGGCGGTCTCCAGCGTTTTCTCTGCGGCATTCAACTGCTGAGTGAGTTGCTGTTTGTCGCTGTTCGCCTGTTGCTGCAGCTTTGCGAGCTGGTCGCTCAGATCCTGGTTGGTTTGCGCCTGCCGTTCGGCCTGGTGTTTATCGTTCAGGTATAACCCTGCGCCAATCGCCAGTGCGATGACGATCGCGACTGCACCCAGCACCATGCCGCCGTTATGACGCTTACGCGGTGATTTTTCCTGGGTAGAAGAGGGGCGATCAACCGCTGGAGTGGTTTCTTCAACCACGGCGGAGGTGTCTTTTTGTTCCGTCATATCTGGCACATCCCATTGTTAAGTTCAACATAACGCGCGCAGCAGCGCATCGTTATCGGCACCATCGGCTACCTGAATCGTCTGCCAACCAAGATTGGCGGCCAGGGAAGCCAAACGTTCGCTGACGACAAGCAGTCGACAGCGGAGCAGCCATTCCTCACGATCGACCTCGGGGAACAGCGAATACAGCTGATGCAACATCTCACCGCTGGTCACAACCAGCGTGTCAATATTACGATCGCGCCAGCGACGGCCTTCAATGGCACCGTCATAGTGTTTTTGGCAACGTTGATAGCACTCCGCATAGGTGACCTGTGCGCCGCGTGCTATCAGTGTTTCTGCCAGCAGCTCGCGCCCCTGGTTTCCTCGCAGGATAAGCGCGTGCTTACCCGCCATTTGCTGCAGTGTCGCCAGTTTTATCAACTCTTCACTGGTTTCATGCGCATGAGGATAGGTCACCTGCAAACCACTGATCGTATGAAAAGCCAAAGCGGTACTGCGACCAATTGCATAATAGTCTACGTCGGCGGGCCATGCGTTGATGGCGTGCTGTGCAAAGTGAATAACCTGCTGCGAAAGCAGGAACACCAGGTCGCCGCGTTTCAGTGTGGCAAGGGCTGCCGGTAACTGCTGCAGATCGTTACCCGGGGCGAATTCAATCAGTGGCAGGATCCACGCCTGTTTACCCTGAGCGTGCAGGCGTGAGACCAGCTCAGCCGCTGCGGGTTCCGGGCGTGTCACCAGAATGGTCATACGGGAGGTTGTCCCTGGTAAACGTCGTGCAGAATTTCACGCGCGCCGCTGTTGAGCAACTCGTCTGCCAGCGAAATACCCATCTGTTCTGCCTGATCGCGTGGTCCACGGCGCTCACCGCTCACCACGACGCTACCATCAGGTGCGCCCACCAGGCCGCGAAGCCAGAGTTCGTTACCTTCAAGCACGGCAAAGCTGCCGATGGGAACCTGACAGCCGCCTTCAAGTCGGGTATTCATGGCGCGTTCGGCTTTCACACAGACCGCCGTATCGTCGTGATTCAATGCCTGTAACAATCCAATTAAGGTGCTGTCGTCTAGCCGACATTCAATCCCGACTGCGCCCTGGCCCACGGCCGGCAGAGAAACGTCCGCAGGCAGCGGCTGGCGAATGCGATCGGCAAGCCCCAGGCGATTCAGCCCGGCGGCGGCAAGAATAATGGCGTCATATTCGCCGGCATCAAGCTTGCTCAATCGTGTTCCCACATTACCGCGCAGAGAGCGAATCACCAGGTCTGGACGACGTGCGCTAATCTGACACTGACGCCGTAAGCTGGACGTACCAATAACGGCACCCTGTGGCAGCGCATCTATCGACGCGTAGTGATTGGAGACAAACGCATCGCGCGGGTCATCACGCTGGCAAATGGTGACCAGGCCCAGCCCTTCCGGGAACGCCACGGGCACATCTTTCATCGAATGCACGGCCAGATCGGCCCGGTTTTCTAACATCGCCTGCTCAAGCTCTTTAACGAAGAGCCCTTTACCGCCCACTTTTGCCAGCGGTGTATCAAGAATGATGTCGCCCTTTGTCACCATGGGCACCAACTCCACGCGCAGGCCGGGATGGGCACTGAGCAAACGCTGCTGTACATATTGTGCTTGCCACATGGCAAGGGGACTTTGTCGTGTAGCAATTCTGAAAATTTTGTTTAACATGCCGTTAACCATTTAGATCGTTCATCGAATATCCTATCATCGTTGAGGGAATGCTGTCAGTTTCAACGGATTGAAAAGAACCGCCCGTAGATTAAACCTGACATATCAGGCAGTAATCTCAGGCTATGAGCAGAGTGAGCGAAAAGTAGACGAAACCGTGCTAAAATGTCGGTAGCGTAACTTTCTTTACGGTCAATCCGACGAGTGATAGATTGATCACGTTTCCAGCAATTATCTGCACGACACTCAATTAATAAGTAGCAGATAGCGGGAACAGGGTTTTTAACTCCAGGACAACCAGGCGAAACGTCTTGTACCTCTACATTGAGACACTAAAACAGAGACTGGATGCAATTAACCAGCTACGCGTTGACCGCGCTCTGGCTGCCATGGGACCCGCTTTTCAGCGCGTCTACAGTCTGCTTCCGATCTTACTACATTATCAACATCCGCTGATGCCGGGTTACCTTGAAGGTAGCGTTCCCCACGGCATCAACGTCTTCACGCCTGATGAAAACCAGCTGCAACTGCTCGCAGAGTTAACGGGCGAACAGGAACTTTCCCTGGTCGAAGCGCCGAAAGGCGAGTTGCCCATCACCGGTATCTATTCGATGGGGAGCACCTCCTCCGTCGGGCAAAACAGCGTGTCCGATCTGGATATCTGGGTTTGCCATCAATCCTGGCTGGATAACGAAGAACGCCTGAATCTGCAGCGTAAATGTGCGCTGCTGCAAAAATGGTGTGCCTCGCAGGCCATCGAAGTCAGCTTTTTCCTGATTGATGAAAACCGCTTCCGCCACAATGAAAGCGGCAATCTTGGTGGCGAAGATTGCGGTTCTACCCAGCATATTTTGCTGCTGGATGAGTTCTATCGCACGGCGGTGAGAATGGCCGGTAAACGTATTCTGTGGAATATGGTGCCTGGCGAAGAAGAGCATCATTACGATGACTATGTGATGTCGCTCTATGCGAAAGGCGTACTCACCCCGAACGAGTGGCTGGATTTGGGCGGGCTCAGCACGCTGTCAGCCGAAGAGTATTTCGGTGCCAGCCTGTGGCAGCTGTATAAAAGTATCGATTCGCCCTATAAAGCGGTGTTGAAAACGCTGTTGCTGGAAGCCTATAGCTGGGAATACCCGGACACCAAACTGCTGGCAATGGATATCAAACAGCGTTTGCACGACGGGGAGATCGTCTGCTTCGGTCTTGATCCTTACTGTATGATGCTGGAGCGCGTGACGCACTACCTCACCAGCATTGACGATCAGCCCCGCCTCGATTTGGTCCGCCGTTGCTTCTACCTGAAAGTTTGCGAAAAACTGACGACCGAGGAGCACCAGCAGCGCAGTGGCTGGCGTCGTGAGATTCTGTCGCAACTGGTTAAAGCCTGGGGATGGGATGAGGAAAAACTCGCCATTCTGGACAACCGCGCAGAATGGAAAATCGAGCGCGTGCGTGAAGCACACAATGAATTGCTGGATGCGATGATGCAAAGCTATCGCAACCTTATTCGTTTTGCCCGTCGCAACAATTTAAGCGTCAGCGCCAGCCCGCAGGATATCGGCGTGCTGACCCGTAAATTGTACGCCGCTTTTGAAGCGCTGCCCGGCAAGGTGACGCTGGTCAATCCGCAAATTTCCCCCGATCTCTCGGAACCTAACCTGACCTTTATTCATGTGCCACCCGGCCGTGCTAATCGCCCGGGTTGGTATCTGTATAACCAGTCGCCGGATATGAGTTCGATCATCAGTCACCAGCCGCTGGAATATAACCGCTATCTTAACAAGCTGGTGGCCTGGGCCTGGTTCAATGGGTTACTGACCAGCAAAACGCGCCTGCACATCAAGGGCAATGAGCTATGCGATTTGGCGCGTCTGCAGGAACTGGTGGACGATGTTTCCAGCCATTTCCCGCTGCGTCTGCCTGCGCCAACGCCTAAGGCGCTTTACAGCCCGTGTGAAATTCGCCATCTGGCCATCATCGTTAACCTTGAGCACGATCCGACCTCGGCGTTTCGTAACCAGGTGGTGCACTTCGATTTCCGCAAGCTTGATGTGTTCAGCTTTGGCCAGCAGCAGCAGTGTTTGATTGGCAGTATCGATCTGCTGTATCGCAACTCATGGAATGAAGTTCGTACACTGCACTTCAGCGGCGAACAGGCGATGATTGAAGGGCTGAAAACGATTCTTGGCAAAATGCATCAGGATGCT
Organism: Pantoea allii; assembly: GCF_002307475.1. Taxonomy (GTDB): domain Bacteria; phylum Pseudomonadota; class Gammaproteobacteria; order Enterobacterales; family Enterobacteriaceae; genus Pantoea; species Pantoea allii. The sequence continues at coordinate 56,789 of NZ_NTMH01000057.1, forward strand.
TCACCGCCTGACACCGTGGAGGTGTTCTGTTACAGCCAGCATCTCCGTGGATTAATCCGTACCCGCGTGCAGCAGCTGGTGTCAGAATGTATTGAACTGCGTCTTTCCAGTACGCGTCAGGAGCCTGGGCGTTTCAAAGCACTGCGCATGGCCGGCCAGACCTGGGGACTGTTCTTTGAACGCATGGGTGTGTCGGTTCAGAAGCTGGAAAATGCCGTTGAGTTTTATGGTGCCATCTCCAACAACAAGCTCCACGGCCTGTCGATTAAGGTCGAGTCGAATCAGACGCCATTGCCGCCTGTGGTCAATGGCTACGCCAGCGAAGGCATCATCCAGTTCTTTTTTGAGGACACCACCGACGATCGGGGTTTCAACATTTATATTCTGGATGAAAGCAACCGTGTTGAGGTGTATCACCACTGCGAAGGCAGCAAAGAAGAGCTGGTGCGCGACGTTAGCCGTTTTTACTCCTCGTCACACGATCGCTTCACTTACGGCTCAAGTTTTATCAATTTTAACCTGCCGCAGTTTTACCAGATCGTGAACACCGGCGAACGTTATCAGGTCATTCCATTCAGAAATCAGGCACTCACCGAACTCTGTGCCTCGCAGCCTGATAACGACAACAACGATTATCAGCCGCGCTATCAGGTGCATTGAGTTCTACAGGCCCGCTGTGACGCTATCTTTAAGGCTTGCCACAACGCTCACGTGATTTGCTGGCATTTCCTGTTGCTTTTCCACCTTCAACTGCGATGATAAGCATCCAGGTCACAGGATATGAAGAGCATATAGAATGAAGAAAGTGATAAGCCTGTTAGCGATGACAATGGCACTGACAAGCCTTGCAGGCTGTGGATTGAAAGGACCGCTCTACTTCCCACCGCAGGACACGCCAAAACAAACTGCGCCGACGCCAGCATCAACGCAAAAACAGAAAACCGACGCGTCTAAAGCGGATGTGGGTGGTCTGGTGACGGGTGATTCAAGCTCACAAATGAAATAACACTTATGGCGCATCCGGCGGAGCAAAAAATGCAGTTCTCCAAAATGCACGGTCTCGGCAATGACTTTATGGTTGTGGACGCCGTGACGCAAAACGTCTTTTTCTCGCCGGAATTGATCCGCCGGCTGTCCGATCGCCATTTGGGGATTGGCTTCGATCAGTTACTGATTGTTGAACCGCCTTACGATCCCGATCTCGACTTTCACTATCGCATTTTTAACGCTGATGGCAGCGAAGTCGCGCAGTGTGGTAATGGCGCACGCTGCTTTGCCCGTTTTGTTCAGTTAAAAGGGCTAACCAATAAAAGCGATATTCGCGTGAGCACCCAGGCGGGGCGCATGGTGTTAAGCGTTACGCCGGACGATCTGGTGCGCGTGAATATGGGCGAGCCCAATTTCGAACCCCAGCAGGTGCCTTTTCGCGCCAATAAAGCCGAGAATCTTTATCTGCTACGCGTCGCGGAGCAAACGGTGATGTTCGGTGCCGTCTCTATGGGCAATCCACACTGCGTGATCCAGGTGGAAAGCACGACAACTGCCCAGGTTGAGCTTTTAGGCCCGGTTCTGGAAAGCCATGAGCGGTTCCCGGAGCGCGTCAACGTTGGCTTTATGGAAATCATTAATCCGGAGCACATCCGGCTGCGCGTCTATGAGCGCGGTGCAGGCGAAACGCAGGCATGCGGCAGTGGTGCCTGCGCAGCGGTGGCCTGTGGTATCCAGCAGGGTATTTTAAGCCAGAAAGTACGCGTTGATTTGCCAGGCGGTTCGTTACATATCGCCTGGAAAGGCGTCGGACAGCCGCTCTATATGACCGGCCCGGCCACACATGTTTACGATGGGTTTATTCACTTATGAAAAATATCGAAGAGCAGGCGGAAAATGCTGTCCTGCTGGACGATCAGGCCGTCAGTGACTATCTGCGACAGCATCCTGACTTCTTTATGCGCAACGCGCGTCAGGTCGAACAGATGGCGGTGCCGCATCCGGTTCGCGGAAGCGTATCGCTGGTGGAATGGCACATGGCGCGCCAGCGCAACCACATTCAGCGGCTGGAAGAAGAGATCACGCTGCTGATGGAGCAGGCCACCGCGAACCAGCAGTTATTCGCGCGGCTGCTCTCGCTGCAAAGTCACCTGGCCGCCGCCAGCTCATTGCAGGATATGCTTAATCGCCTGCACCGCTGGGCGCGCGATCTTGGCCTTGCGGGCGCTAATATCCGCCTGTTTAATGACCGGTGGCGGCTGGGCGCGCCGTCTGACTTTGTGCAGCTTGGCCTGGCGCGTCAGGCTTTCGAACCTCTTCGCATTCAGCGCTTCGGTAATGAACAGCACTATCTGGGCAGTATTAATGGCCCGGAACTGTTGCTGTTGCTGCCGCAGGCAAAAGCCATTGGCTCAGTGGCCATGTCGTTGATGGGTGACGACGGTGAGCTTGGCATCATTATCTTCAGTAGCCGTGACAGCCTGCACTATCAGTCGGGTATGGGAACTCTACTGCTGCAACACCTTTCACAGATGATGCCTGCGTTGCTGGAGCGCTGGGTGGAGCGCGCATGAGCAGCGTGTTGCAGGAAACCGTTGACGGCTTTCTGCGCCACCTGAAGGTTGAACGCCAGCTCAGCCCTCTCACCCTGAGCAGCTACGCGCGTCAGCTGGCCGCACTGGTGACGATTGCCGACGAGATGAAAATCAGCGCATGGTCACAGCTCGATCCGGCTATGGTCCGCAGCATGGCCGCCCGCAGCCGGCGCGCAGGTCTGGCCGCCAGTAGTCTGGCGCTGCGCCTGTCCGCATTGCGCAGTTTTCTTGACTGGCAGGTGAGCCAGGACATGTTGCCTGCCAATCCGGCGAAAGGGATCGCCACACCGCGCAATGGCCGCCACCTGCCAAAAAATATCGACGTTGATGATGTCAGCCAGTTACTGGATATTGACCTTGATGATCCGCTGGCAATACGCGATCGCACCATGCTGGAAGTCATGTATGGCGGGGGATTACGTCTTTCCGAGCTGGTCAATATGGATTGTCGCCATGTCGATCTTGAGGCGGGCGAAGTGTGGGTGACAGGAAAAGGCAGCAAGGAGCGACGCGTGCCGATTGGCCGCACCGCCGTTAGCTGGATTCAGCAGTGGTTGCCGCTGCGTATCGCGTTTAATCCCGCAGATGATGCGCTGTTTCTCTCCAGTCGCGGCTCTCGTATCTCGGCGCGTAATGTGCAAAAGCGTTTTGCAGAGTGGGGGATTAAGCAGGGCCTGACCAGCCACATTCATCCCCATAAGCTGCGTCACTCTTTTGCCACCCACTTGCTGGAGTCGAGCGGCGATCTGCGTGGCGTGCAGGAATTACTGGGCCATGCGAATCTCTCGACCACACAAATCTACACCCATCTTGATTTTCAGCACCTGGCCTCGGTGTATGATGCCGCCCATCCCCGCGCCAAACGAGGAAAGAGTGAATGAAGTTTTATCGCCCTCTGCGTGACATTAAAGCAATCACTTTCGATTTAGATGACACGCTTTATGACAACTATCCTGTGATTCGTAAAACCACAGAAGCATCCCATGCGGCCCTGCAGGCTTTCCATCCGGCACTGCGTCACGTTACGCCTGAAGACGTGGCCGAATCACGTAATCAGCTATGTTTACGTGAACCCGATATCTACCATGATGTGTCTGAATGGCGTCGCCGTTCGGTAGAACATGTTATGTGTCATGCCGGCTTAACGGCAACCGAAGCCGCCAGGGGCGCGGCGCAGGTAATGGATGTGTTTCATCAGTGGCGCAGCCAGGTGGATATGCCGGCTGAAACGCATCACACGCTGAAAGCCCTGGCGAAAAAAGTGCCGCTGGTGGCCATCACCAACGGCAATGCCCAGCCTGAAAAACTCGGTCTGGCAAACTACTTCCAGTTTTCACTGCGGGCAGGACCGGATGGACGCGCCAAGCCGTGGCAGGATATGTATCAGTTGGCTGCACAACGCCTTGATATCGCCCCAGAATATATTTTGCACGTCGGCGACGATCTCACTACCGATGTGGCTGGCGCGATTCGTTTTGGCATGCAAGCTTGCTGGATTAATCTGCGTAAGGGCAACCTGATGCACATTGATGATGCCCGCCTGCTGCCGCACGTTGAAATTTCACAGTTGGCATCACTGACCTCGCTGTTATAATGGCTGTAAATTTATCCAGTCTTATGCTTCGCATTTTCTGACTTATTGGTGCTTATGGACGTTTCTGAACTGCTCGACGGTTTGAATGACAAACAGCGCGATGCCGTTGCGGCCCCGCGCAGTAACCTGCTGGTGCTGGCGGGCGCGGGCAGCGGAAAAACACGCGTTCTGGTGCACCGTATCGCCTGGCTATTGTCGGTAGAAAACTGTTCGCCGTACTCCATTATGGCGGTGACCTTTACCAACAAGGCGGCGGCAGAAATGCGCCACCGTATCGAGCAGCTCATTGGCACCAGTCAGGGCGGAATGTGGATAGGGACGTTTCATGGCCTGGCACACCGTCTGCTGCGTGCTCACCATCTTGACGCGGGTCTGCCGCAGGATTTCCAGATCCTCGATAGTGAAGACCAACTGCGGTTGCTGAAGCGCCTGATCAAAGCGATGAACCTGGATGAGAAGCAGTGGCCAGCGCGTCAGGGCATGTGGTACATCAACGGCAAGAAAGATGAAGGTTTGCGGCCAAAGCATATTGAGAGCTATGGCAATCCGGTAGAACAAACCTGGCTACGGATTTATCAGGCCTATCAGGAAGCCTGCGATCGCGCCGGGCTGGTCGACTTTGCAGAACTGCTGCTGCGGGCGCATGAGCTGTGGCTAAACAAACCCCACATCCTGAATCACTACCGAGAGCGTTTCACTAACATTCTGGTGGATGAGTTTCAGGATACCAACAATATTCAGTATGCCTGGATTCGCATGCTGGCGGGCGACAGCAGCAAAGTGATCATCGTCGGTGATGACGATCAGTCCATTTACGGCTGGCGTGGTGCGCAGGTGGAAAATATCCAGCGCTTTTTGAAGGATTTTCCCGGCGCGGATACCATTCGTCTGGAACAAAACTACCGCTCGACCAACAACATCCTGAAGTCTGCGAATGCCCTGATCGCCAACAACAGCGGCCGACTGGGGAAAGAGCTGTGGACCGACGGCAGCGATGGTGAACCCATTTCTGTCTACTGTGCCTTTAACGAGCTGGATGAATCACGCTTTGTCGTCAACCGCATCAAAGCCTGGATGGAAAACGGCAATGCGCTGGCGGATTGCGCCATCCTGTATCGTAGCAATGCCCAGTCGCGCGTGCTGGAAGAGGCCCTGCTGCAGGCCAGTATGCCGTACCGTATTTATGGCGGTATGCGCTTTTTCGAGCGTCAGGAAATCAAAGATGCGTTGGCCTATCTGCGACTGATGGCTAACCGCAACGACGACGCGGCCTTTGAGCGAGTCGTGAATACGCCAACGCGTGGTGTGGGCGACCGCACGCTGGATGTGGTACGTCAGACAGCACGCGAAAAACAGATGACCTTATGGCAGGCAACGCGTGAGCTGCTCCAGTCGCGCGCCCTTGCCGGCCGCGCGGCCTCAGCGCTGCAGCGCTTTTGTGAGCTGGTGGATTCACTGGCGAGCGAAACCGCGGAGATGCCGCTGCACGTGCAGACCGACAGAGTTATCAAGGACTCTGGCCTGTGGATCATGTACGAGCAGGAAAAGGGTGAAAAGGGCCAGGCCCGTATCGAAAACCTTGAGGAACTGGTGACGGCCACGCGCCAGTTCAGCTACCAGGATGAAGATGAAGATCTGATGCCGCTCCAGGCATTCCTGTCCCATGCGGCCCTCGAAGCCGGGGAAGGGCAGGCGGATAAATGGCAGGACGCGGTCCAACTGATGACGCTGCACTCTGCGAAAGGGCTGGAGTTCAGCCAGGTGTTTATCGTCGGCATGGAAGAGGGCATGTTCCCTAGCCAGATGGCGCTGGATGAAGGTGGTCGACTGGAAGAAGAGCGTCGCCTGGCTTACGTCGGCGTCACGCGCGCGATGATGAAGCTCACGCTGACCTACGCCGAAACCCGCCGTCTCTACGGTAAAGAAGTCTACCATCGGCCCTCGCGTTTTATTGGCGAGCTGCCGGAAGCCTGTGTCGAAGAAGTGCGCTTACGCGCCAGTGTAACGCGCCCGGTCAGTCATCAACGCATGGGCACGCCGATGACCAAAAGCGACACGGGATTCTCGCTGGGGCAACGGGTTCGTCACGCCAAGTTTGGTGAAGGCACTATCGTTAATCTGGAGGGCAGCGGTGAACACAGCCGTCTGCAGGTGGCGTTTCAGGGGCAAGGGATCAAGTGGCTGGTGGCAGCCTACGCCAAACTGGAAACCGTTTAGTCGCGTGTTGACGACTTTTTCGTCTCAGCGTAACATGCGCGCACTATTATCATGAGAGGACAATGCCTTGGACACGCCCAGTCGATGCTGGCTCATTAACCTGGTTTTCAGGAATAACATCTAAGGCTATCTCATTACGCTGGTAGCCTTAGCGGTTATCAGCGACCTCCCTTTTTAATCCGTCGCACGAGTCAGCACTGATTTATCCTTTATCCGTGTTCAGGTTCGCGGGTCTGAATTCAGACCGGCCGACAGCGTTGTCCCATAAAGTCTGCAATGGGGAGTCTTGCTATGCTGAGCGCATTTAAACTTGATAACAGCCGCCTGACGCGTCTGGAACTGGAAGATGAAAGCGATAAACTGACCACGTCAGTTTGGGTTGACCTGGTCGAGCCTGAAGAAGGCGAGCGCGATCGCGTGCAATCCGAACTGGGCCAGAGCCTGGCAACGCGCCCTGAACTGGAAGACATTGAAGCCTCGGCGCGTTTCTTCGAAGATGAAGACGGCCTGCACATTCACTCCTTCTTCTTCTTTGAGGATGCCGAAGATCACGCTGGCAACTCAACCGTTGCGTTTACCATCCGCGAAGGGCGTTTATATACGCTGCGCGAACGTGAACTCCCCGCCTTTCGCCTTTACCGTATGCGCGCCCGTAACCAGACACTGATTGATGGCAACGCTTATGAGCTGCTGCTTGATCTGTTCGAGACGAAAATTGAACAGCTGGCGGACGAGATTGAAAACATCTACAGCGCTCTGGAAAAGCTCAGCCGCGTCATCATGGAAGGCCAGCAGGGTGAGGAATACGACCAGGCGTTATCACGATTAGCCGAGCTGGAAGATATCGGCTGGAAGGTGCGTTTGTGTCTGATGGATACCCAGCGTGCACTTAACTTTTTGGTCCGTAAGGCACGTTTGCCAGGCAACCAACTGGAGCAGGCGCGTGAAATTCTGCGGGATATCGAGTCGCTGTTGCCACACAATGAGTCGCTGTTCCAGAAGGTAAACTTCCTGATGCAGGCAGCGATGGGTTTTATCAACATTGAGCAGAACCGCATCATCAAGATCTTCTCGGTGGTATCCGTGGTTTTCCTGCCGCCAACGCTGGTGGCATCCAGCTACGGCATGAACTTTGAATTTATGCCTGAACTGAAGTGGAGCTTTGGCTATCCTGGCGCCATTTGCCTGATGATGCTTGCAGGCCTTGCGCCTTATCTCTATTTCAAGCGTAAAAACTGGCTTTAATCATCAGCACGGGCTGTTAATTCGGCCCATTTTGCTGGCCTGCCGCCTTAATTCTGCTAATCTACCCGCTCAATTTTCATAATTGATTGATTTTTTTATGGACTCTCTTTCGTTGCGCTGGCAGTGGCTGCTGCTGTTAGTGTCATCAGTATTACTCGGTGCGATCTTCCAGTATTTTCACGTACCTGCCGCCCTGTTGCTGGGGCCGATGATCGTTGGCGTGGTCATGGGCCTGTCCGGTGCCACACTGCGTATTAATAAGCGGTTATTTCTGCTGTCGCAGGCGGTACTGGGCTGCATGATTGCGCAGAGCCTGTCACCTTCTATCCTGACGCCGCTGTTACAGGACTGGCCTGTTGTGTTAGCGGTACTGCTGCTGACGCTGGCGGCCAGTGGCCTGTCGGGCTTTTTGCTGGTGCGTTTCAGCCCGCTTCCCGGTCCCACGGGCGCGTGGGGGTCTTCACCGGGCGGTGCCTCAGCGATGGTGGCGATGGCGGGCGAATTCGGTGCCGACGTGCGTTTGGTTGCTTTTATGCAGTATCTGCGTGTGCTGTTTGTTGCGGGCGCGGCGGCCATGGTGGCGCGTATCGGGCTGGGCGACGGCGGTCATGCGGGTTCACTGATATGGTTTCCCGCGCTTAACGGCGGTTTTCTGGTAACGATGTGCCTGGTCATCTGCAGCGCCTGGCTGGGGCCATGGCTGCGTATTCCGTCCGGGGCATTACTGATACCGGCACTGATTGGCGCCACGCTGCATTCAACCGGCACGGCAGTGCTGCAGATGCCTGAATGGCTACTTGCGCTGGCGTACGCCTTGATTGGCTGGAGCGTGGGGTTACGCTTTACCCGACCGATTTTCAAACTGGCGTTAAGTACGTTGCCGCAGATGCTGTTGTCAATTTTTGGCCTGATGTTGCTGTGCGGTGGACTGGCCTGGATGTTAACCCGCGTTTTGCATATCGATCTGATGACCGCCTATCTCGCCACCAGTCCGGGTGGACTGGACACGGTGGCGATTATTGCTGCCGGAAGCCGGGTAGATATGGCGTTTGTGATGGCGATGCAGACTCTGCGCTTGTTCACCATTCTTCTGACCGGCCCGGCAATGGCGCGCTTTATATCACGCTTTGCGCGCACGGCTCCGCGCTGAAAATGCCACGGCATCCAGAATAAAGACCAGCAGCGCCAGCCAGATAAACCCAAAGGTCACCATTTTATCTGGCGTAACCGTTTCGCCATAAAACAGCACCGCCAGCAGGAACATCAGCGTCGGGCCAAGATACTGAAAGAAGCCCACCGTGGACAGGCGCAGTCGGGTACAGGCTGCCGCGAAGAACATCAGCGGAATGGTGGTGACGATGCCTGCGGCGATCAGCAGCAGGTTCAGGCTCATGGGATTGGCGCTAAGGTGGCTGGTGCTGCTGTCGGCAAAGCCAAACAGGTAGAGTGCGGCCAGCGGAAACAGCCACAGCGTTTCTATCAGCATGCCGCTCTGGGCATCGACCTGAATTTTCTTTCTCATTAAGCCGTAGAACGCAAAGCTGAACGCCAGGCCTAAAGCAATCACCGGCACAGAGCCAAATTGCCACAGTTGCAAAAGCACGCCGAAGGCCGCCAGGGCCACCGCCAGCCACTGCAGACGACGAAAGCGTTCACGCAGAAAAATCATGCCAAATACAACGTTAATCAATGGGTTGATAAAATAGCCCAGGCTTGCCTCCAGCATGTGCTGGTTGTTCACCGCCCAGATAAACAGCAGCCAGTTCCCTCCCACCGTGACCGCCGTGAGTGCCAGTAGCCACACTTTTTTGGGCTGACGCAGCACGCTTCTGACCTGGCCCCAACTGCGACTCAGTGTGATCAATAACAGCATGAACAGGGCTGACCAGATCACCCTGTGGGTCATGATTTCGGTGGCAGGAACGGCCTTGACTACTTTGAAGTAGGCGGGCGCAATGCCCCAAATGAAATACGCGCCAAGCGCAAAACCTATTCCCTGACGGGTTTGCTGGGTGTCCATAACATATCCTGAAAATTCGTCCTGTACCGGAGGTCACTAAGGTGAAGCGGCGTGACAGAGGGCCGCAATATTACCGCAGTCTTCGTTATCTCTGTAGCCAGATAGGGTGATAAAACAGGGTCAGTCTTTATCCGGCTCAAGGGCGCGCTGGCGAGCAAGACAAATGGTTTGATGATTGCTGTCTGCCCACTCAATCAGTTGCTGCATGGGTTTGAGAAATGAACGGCCTAAATCCGTCAGGCTGTACTCAACCCGTGGCGGCACTTCCGGATAGAGCGTCCGCAGGATATAACCGTCCATTTCCAGCCGTTTCAGACTGCGCGACAGGACCTGGCGGGCAACATCCCCGATATGACGGTGAAGCTCATTGAACCGCAGCGTCTGTTCGGCCAGCGCCTCAAGAATCAATAAACTCCATTTATCACCTATCCGGTCAAGTACGTCACGGATGGGACAAGGTTGCTCGTAAGTAAAGGTTGCGGGTAAAGATTTTGGCATCGGTGAGTTCCTGCGCAGCGTCAATAGTCACGTTCACGTGACTGGGTCATCACAACGTGACTTCTTGTTAACCATTTTTGGCGAATGTAACATCCACAACGTGACCAGTCTATTTTTGTGACCTGGTGTGATATCAAAACCTGATGGCGAGTCCGGCTCATCTTTGGCGGCCTGTCAGGACTGACTTTCGGGCGCGTAGCGGTTAGCGCCATAACAAATGCGCAAGGAGAATAATGATGACCACCTTTCTGAAAAACCTGTTGCTGGCGGTAGGTATCCTGACAGCGGGCGCGGTTTACGCCGCGCAACCCGGCGACGGCCGCGATCTCAAGACGGAAGAGGCTAATCGTGCATTGGTGCTCAACTTCTATGATCAATTTTTTAATCACCATAATGTCGCAGAAGCGGCCCGGGTTGTGGCGGACGATTACCGCCAGCACAATCCCGGATTGCCCAATGGTAAGGCACCGCTTGTTAACTTTTTTTCCGATTTTTTCAGGAAAAACCCGCAGTCAAAAGCACGCATCGTACGCAGTGCAACGGATGGCGATCTGGTGTGGCTACATGTGCACTCAACCAATGGTAAAAACGATCGTGGTCGGGCCGTGACGGATATTTTCCGGGTTAAAAAAGGAAAAATTGTTGAGCACTGGGATGTGGTTCAGGAGGTGCCTGAAAAATCGGCTAATGCGAATACCCTGTTCTGATGCCCAGCTGACGCAGACGTGGGGCGCCAGCGCGGCAGCCCCACGTTCCTTTTCCCTGTCAGCCTGTCAGATAGGTTGCCGTGGCGGTCGCCAGGTAGTCACCCTGCTGATTGTGTAATTCAACCCGTGCGACAGAGACTTTATTCCCGGCGCGCAGCAAACGGCTGGTGGCAATAAAACGCTCGCCCCGACCGGGACGCAGATAGTCAACCCGCATATCAATCGTTCCCATACGAGCCAGCCGCTGGCGCAGCACCTCCTCGCGAATACTTTCATCACGCGTCAACGCATGACTGACGCACACCATACCTGCTGCCACATCCAGTACGGCGGCGGTCACGCCACCGTGCAGGATCTGCTGAGCGGCATTGCCGACCAGCATGGTTTTGTTCGTAAAACTAATTTCAGCGCAGTCGGCGTCAAGGCGATCCAGCTCCAGGCCGAGAGCCTGATTAAACGGCATGTGATAAATAAAAATTTCACCGACCAGGCGGCGAGCTTCCTGCTGAGTCAATAGCACGGATGACATGGTGTTTAGTCCTGAATAGCTGGCAAATAAACTGTAGATGTTAACAAGTTGTTTATTCTATGCTTCGCTCGACAGGCTTTCCAGTTTAGGAAATCAGCGCTGATGTTCGCTCACATTTGTGTGTAGAATGTCCTGCTTTTTAAGACACCCATTCGCTTTTATGAATACGCAGTTTTCACCGGAGAATCCTATGCGTAAGCATCGCGCCTTGCTGGCGGCAATGTTACTTCCTGCTTTGGCGCAGGCGGACGAAGCCACGATCAAACACGTTCACGACGCACCGCAGGTGAGGGGCAGCATTATTGCCAATCTGCTGGAGCAGCACGACAATCCGTTTGTGCTTTATCCTTACGAAAATAACTATCTGCTGTACACGTACACCAGCGACATCAATAAAGAGGCGATTTCCTCTTATAACTGGGCAAAAAACGCACGCAAAGACGAAGTGAAATTCCAGCTCAGCCTGGCATTTCCGCTATGGCGCGGCATCGTGGGTGATAACTCCGTGTTAGCGGCGTCTTACACGCAGCGCTCATGGTGGCAGGTATCGAATAAAAAAGAGTCGTCACCTTTCCGGGAGACGAACTACGAGCCACAGATTTTCCTGGGCTGGGCGACAGATTACTCTCTCGCTGGCTGGACGCTGCGTGATGTTGAAGTGGGCGTTAATCATCAGTCCAATGGTCGCAGCGATCCGACTTCCCGCAGCTGGAACCGCGTTTATACCCGCCTGATGGCGCAAAACGGTAATTTCCTGGTGGAGATCAAACCCTGGTTCCGTATTTCTGAAAGCGCCAGTACGGATGATAACCCCGATATTACGAAATACATGGGCTACTACCGTGCCAAAGTGGGTTACGCGATGGGTGACAGCATTTTCAGCGTGGAAGGCAACTATAACTGGAATAGCGGCTATGGCGGCGCTACGCTGGGCTGGAGCTACCCGATTACTACGCACGTGCGTTTCTACACCCAGCTGTTCAGCGGCTATGGCGAATCCCTTATTGACTATAACCACCGTCAGACACGTTTGGGCGTAGGTGTAACGCTTAACGATTTGTTCTAATTAACCATTAAGTCAGGAATACAGTGGCAACCTCGGCAGTTCTTAATCAGGAAGCGTTGGCTAAGCAGGTATTGCAGGATACTTTTGGCTACCAGCAGTTTCGTCCCGGTCAGCAGGCCATTATCAATGAAGCGCTGAGTGGGCGGGATTGTCTGGTGGTGATGCCAACCGGCGGCGGTAAATCACTCTGCTATCAGATCCCTGCGCTGGTGCTCGAGGGGCTGACGCTGGTGGTGTCACCATTAATCTCTCTGATGAAAGATCAGGTAGATCAACTGCTGGCGAACGGCGTGGCCGCAGCCTGTCTGAATTCGACCATGACGCGCGAGCAGCAGCAGGCCGTGATGGCGGATTGCCGCAATGGGCGCGTTAAGCTGCTTTATATTGCGCCAGAACGTCTGATGATGGACAACTTCCTTGAAAGCCTGGCGCACTGGCAGCCCTGTATGCTTGCCGTGGATGAGGCGCACTGTATTTCGCAGTGGGGGCACGATTTCCGTCCGGAATATGGCGCGCTGGGTAAGATGCGCCAGCGTTTCCCCGATCTGCCTGTGATGGCCCTGACGGCGACCGCTGACGAAACGACCCGTCTTGATATCGTTAACCTGCTTCATATGCAGGACCCACTGATTCAAATCAGTAGCTTTGACCGTCCGAACATTCGTTACACCCTGGTGGAAAAGTTTAAGCCGACCGATCAGTTGCTGCGCTACGTGCAGGATCAACGGGGTAAGTGCGGCATTATCTACTGTAACAGCCGGGCAAAAGTCGAAGATACGGCAGCGCGTCTGCAAAGCCGTGGCCTGAGCGTCGGGGCATATCATGCCGGTATTGATAGCGCGCAGCGCGCCAGCGTACAGGAAGCATTCCAGCGCGATGATCTGCAAATCGTGGTGGCGACCGTGGCATTTGGGATGGGCATCAACAAGCCGAATGTGCGTTTTGTGGTGCACTTCGATATTCCGCGCAATATAGAATCTTATTATCAGGAAACAGGACGCGCCGGACGTGATGGCCTGCCTGCGGAAGCCATGATGCTCTACGATCCTGCTGATATGGCCTGGCTACGTAAATGCCTTGAAGAGAAGCAGCCCGGCCCGTTACAGGATATTGAACGTCATAAACTGAATGCGATGAATGCGTTTGCCGAAGCGCAGACCTGTCGTCGTTTGGTGCTGCTGAACTACTTTGGTGAAGGACGACAGCAACCCTGCGGAAACTGTGATATTTGCCTCGATCCACCTAAACGCTATGACGGCCTGGTGGAGGCCCAGAAGGCGCTTTCCAGTATTTATCGTGTCGGCCAGCGTTTTGGTATGGGCTACATTGTTGAAGTATTGCGTGGTGCCAATAATCACCGCATCCGTGAGCAGGGACACGACAAGCTGCCCGTGTATGGGCTGGGTAAAGAAAACAGCCATGAGCATTGGGTCAGTGTTTTGCGTCAGTTAATTCATCTGGGACTGGTTACGCAAAACATTGCTATGCACTCCGCGCTGCAGCTGACGGAAGCCGCCCGACCGGTATTACGCGGTGAAGTCCCGCTGATGCTGGCGGTGCCAAGACTGATAACCGCCAGACCGAAAAGCAGCGGGTCGGCAAAAGTCTATGGTGGCAACTATGACCGCAAGCTGTTTGCTAAACTGCGCAAGCTGCGTAAAGCGATTGCGGATGAAGAGAATATTCCTCCCTATGTGGTATTCAACGACGCCACGTTGCTGGAGATGGCTGAGCAGATGCCGGTCAGTGCGTCTGAAATGTTGAGCGTGAATGGGGTAGGTCATCGCAAACTGGAACGTTTTGGTAAGCCCTTTTTGCTGATGATTAAAGAACATCTCGATGAAGAGTAAAGAGGCGTTACCATGTTGATCTTGTTCAGTACCATTGCCCTGGTCCATCTTGTTGCGCTGATGAGCCCCGGCCCCGATTTCTTTTTTGTCTCGCAAACCGCCGCCAGTCGTTCGCGCAAAGAAGCCATGTTGGGTGTTTTGGGCATTACGCTGGCCGTTATGGTCTGGGCTGGGGTGGCATTAATGGGCCTGCATCTGATTCTGCAAAAGATGGCCTGGTTACACCAAATCATCATGGTCGGAGGCGGACTTTATCTGTTATGGATGGGATGGCAGTTAATCAGCTCAGCGCGCCAGCGTCATAAGCAGCCCGTCCAGCAGGAACCTGTCGCCGAGCTGCCAAAGAAAGGCAGAAGCTTTATTAAAGGCCTGCTGACCAACTTGTCTAACCCGAAAGCGGTGATCTACTTTGGTAGCGTCTTCTCATTGTTTATCGGTAACGACATGGGCGAGCTGGAACGCTGGGGGCTGTTCGTGCTGATAAGTGTCGAGACTTTTGCGTGGTTTTCTCTGGTCGCCGCTATTTTTTCCCTGCCGTGGATGCGGGATAAATATCAACGTGCTGCCAAGTGGGTGGATGGCGTGGCGGGCGTGCTGTTCGCTGGTTTTGGCATTCATCTGATCCTGTCGCGCTGATAGCCGATTATCGGTCACTTCAGCGCTAATGCAGCCGCCGACAGGGTCACTGTCAGCGGCAGCCTCGGCCCGGTCAGGCGATACGTCTGGCGCTGGCGAGCAGTCCCCCAATCGCGATGAATAAGCCGCCGAAAATGCGGTTCATCAGCTTCATCTGCTTAGGTCCTTTAATCCATCCTGCAATGCGCGTGGCTAACGTGGCATAGCCAATCATAACCACGATATCCACCAGGACGGTTGTTACGCCCAGTACCAGATACTGCAGCATGAGTGGCTGGTGAGGCAGGATAAACTGGGGAAACAGCGCCGCCAGAAACACAATGCTTTTCGGATTGGTCAGGTTCACCATCACCGCCCGTTTGAACAGACGACGACGCGGCATGGCTTTCGACATGGCGTTAAGGTCAATGGCACCCGCAGTGCGCCACTGTTGGATGCCCAGCCAGACCAGATAACCTGCACCAGCCCACTTTAAAATCTCAAACGCCAGCAGCGACTGGGAAAAGAGCGCCCCAAGACCGATCCCCACCAGGGCGATATGCAGTGCAAGACCGACCTGCAAGCCAGAAATAGACGCGACCGCGCCACGATAACCGTGACTGATGCCGGTGCTCATGGTGTTAATGGCACCAGAGCCGGGCGAAAGGCTAAGAATTGTGGTGGTAAGAAGATAGGTCAGCCACCATTCGATGGTCATGGGTTGTACTCCCTGTCGCGTCTGAAGTGTGACACAATACGCCAGAATGATGCGCAGGGCTACGGGCATCATGCGGCCGTTCAGACTCTTTTTTTTCGGCAACCAGGAGGGCGGATGAAGCAACACAGAGCAAGCTGGCTGCAACGTGAACAGGCGTTTGCCGCCTTTGCTACCGGCCCATTGCTTGATTTCTGGCACAGCCGTGAAGAGTGTGAATTTACCGGCGTTGAAAATCTGACGTTACGTTATGTCCGGTTCATTTCACCGAAACACAAGCGCGTTATTTTGATCGTACCCGGGCGCATTGAGAGCTACGTTAAATACCCCGAGCTGGCTTACGATCTGTTCCACTGCGGATTTGACGTGATCGTGTTCGATCATCGGGGACAGGGACGATCGGATCGCCTGCTGGACGACTCTCATCGTGGACATGTCGTGGAGTTTTCCCACTATGTTGATGATCTCGAAACGCTTTATCTCAAAGAGATTGTAAGCCGTCATTACCAGCAGCGTTATGCGTTAGCCCATTCGATGGGCGGGGCGATTCTGGCCCTGTTTCTGGCGCGTCAGCCTGGTGCGTTTCATGCTGCGGCACTGGTCGCGCCGATGTTTGGCATTGCTTTGCCGTTACCCTCTTTTCTGGCGCATAAAATACTCGACTGGGCGGAAAAAAGGCCTGCCGTGCGCGATGGCTATGCGTTAGGCACAGGGCGCTGGCGGGCGCATCCTTTTGGCATTAATCGCCTGACACACAGCCATGAGCGTTATCGGCGCAGCCTGCGTTTTTATGCGGACGATCCGGCCATTCGTGTTGGCGGACCCACTTATCACTGGGTTCGGGAAGGCATTCATGCCGGACGTAACATCTTCAGTCAGGTGGATAAAATGACGACCCCGCTGCTGCTGCTGCAGGCCAGCGAAGACAGCGTGGTAGATAACCGCTCACAAGATCTTTTTTGTACCGCCATGGCGGCGGCGGGGCATCCCTGTGAGGGACGCAAACCCCAGATCATTAAAGGTGCGCGCCACGAGATCCTGTTTGAAAAAGACAGCATGCGTGCTGAAGCACTCAATGCGATCGTCGATTTCTTTTTGTCGCATCATTAGTACTCCGTTTACATTACCGGCTACGGCCAACCGACACAGATACCCGAGGTTTTCATGTACCACATTGTTGTGTCCGACCTGGACGGCACACTGCTTTCCCCCGAACATCGCCTCACGCCTGATGCCCGCGAAACCTTGCAACAGCTGGTTGCACAAGGCATTCACTTTATTTTCGCCACGGGCCGCCATCATATTGATGTTGGGCAAATGCGCGACAAGCTGGGTATTCCGGCGTATATGATTACGTCAAACGGCGCGCGCGTGCACAATCCCGCAGGAGAGCTGATTTTTAGCCACAATCTGGATATGGATATTGCCCAGGATCTGTTTGGGCTGCAGTACCATCATCCGGAAGTGCTGACGCACGTTTATCGCGATGATGAGTGGTTTGTCAGCCGTTGCAGCCCGGCAGAGAAAGACTATTTTCGCGAATCCGATTTCCATTATCAGGTTTATGAACCGGGTATATTGCCGACTGACGGCATCAGCAAAGTCTTTTTCACCTGTGAAGAGCCTGAGCATCTGATTCCTATGGAGCTGGCGATTGAAGCGCGCTGGGGCGATCGCGTTAACGTCAGCTTTTCACTGCCGACCTGTCTGGAGGTGATGGCGGGCGGTGTTTCTAAAGGTCATGCACTTGAATCCGTAGCGAAACAGTTAGGCTTTACGCTGAAAGACTGTATTGCCTTTGGTGATGGTATGAACGACGTAGAAATGCTGAGTATGGCAGGCAAGGGCTGCATTATGGCTAACGCGCACCAGCGTCTGAAAGATACCCTGCCGGAGCTGGAAGTGATTGGCAGCAACGCCGAGGATGCGGTGCCGGCAACGCTAAGAAAGTTGTATTTATCGTAGCGCGCCTGCGCAGAAGGCCGGCGAACCGGCCTTCTGACGGTTACGCCAGTTTTTGTTTGTGTTTATGCTCGCTGACCATGGTGAGCAGTAACAAAATCACCGCCAGCACACAGCCCACAATCATCACCAGGAAGCCGCCATCCCAGCCAAAATAGTCCACCGTGTAACCCACAATGGCGCTGGCTGCGACCGAACCGCCCAGATAACCGAACAATCCGGTAAAACCGGCTGCCGTCCCGGCGGCTTTTTTCGGTGCGAGTTCCAGCGCATGTAGCCCTATCAGCATCACCGGACCATAGATCAAAAAGCCAATGATTATCATGCAGGCCATATCTACACCGGGATTTCCTGGCGGATTAAGCCAGTAAACCACCGTCGCGATGGTGACCAGCGTCATAAAGAACACGCCCGTCGCTCCACGGTTTCCGCGAAAGACTTTATCTGACATCCAGCCGCACAACAGCGTGCCGGGAATTCCTGCATATTCATAGAAGAAGTAAGCCCACGATGACTTATCCAGGGTGAAGTGTTTTACCTCTTTGAGGTACGTCGGCGACCAGTCCAGAATGCCGTAACGCAGCAGATAAACAAACACGTTTGCCAGGGCGATATACCACAGTAATTTGTTTGGCAGGACATACTTCATGAAGATTTGTTTTGCGGTGAATTCTTCTTCATGGCTCGCGTTGTAATCCGCCGGATAATCGTCTTTATAAGCCTCAACAGGCGGCAGGCCACAGGACTGTGGTGTATCTCGCATCAGCGCAAAGGCCAGGATTGCAATGGCAATCGCGCCGAAGGCGGGCATATAAAGGGCCGCTTTCCAGTCGTTAAACCACGCCATTCCCAGCAAAAACAGCAGGGGAGGAATTCCCCCGCCGACGTTATGCGCACAGTTCCACACCGACACAATACCGCCACGCTCTTTTTGCGACCACCAGTGCACCATGGTGCGTCCGCAGGGCGGCCAGCCCATCCCCTGGAACCAGCCACAGATAAACAGCAAGACAAACATCACCATAATGCTGGAGGTCGCCCAGGGAACAAACCCCATGAACAGCATCACGACAGCGGCCAGAATCAATCCGGCAGGTAAAAAAACGCGGGGATTAGAGCGATCCGATACCGAACCCATAATGAACTTGGAAAAGCCGTAAGCGATAGAGATGCCCGAAAGCGCAAACCCCAGATCGCCGCGCGAGAAGCCCTGTTCAACCAGATAAGGCATGGCCAGGGCAAAATTTTTCCTGACCAGATAGTAAGCCGCATAGCCAAAGAAAATACCGATGAAGATCTGCCAACGCAGGCGGCGATAGAGGGGATCGACACGATCCTCTGCCACCTGGGGCTGGTGTGGTGCAGGTTTAAAAATACTTAACATTATGGTGGCCCTCCGGGCGCATTATGGTTTTGATTCCCCAGCAGGTTGGGTCGAAACATAAAAAAATGGTGCTCGCGATGCACCATTTCGCGCAGAGAATAGACAGAGGCAGTGCTGTTTACTGTGATGAATGACAAATTTGTTACAGTTTTATTACAGCAAAGCGCGAAAATGCCAGGCAGATGCGCTTTTTCGCACATTTTTGGCGGCAACAGGCGTGGTGTGGGAAGGATAAAACAGGCAGAGAAAAAGGATAACGCCTGAATGCCTGGTAAGTAACCAGATGTCAACCAGATAAATCGGCTCTGATTCAGGACTTTGTTTACACTGACGCTCTGTTTATTTCGGGGTTGTTACCGTGCTTTTATTGATCGTTACTACCATTCTGTGGGCATTTTCTTTTAGCCTGATCGGTGAGTACCTTGCCGGGCAGGTCGACAGCTGGTTTTCCGTATTGATGCGCCTGGCGCTGGCCGCCATTGTCTTTCTGCCGTTCCTGCGCTGGCGTGGCTACCGGCCTTCAACGCTCTTGCTCTATATGCTGGTCGGGATGCTGCAACTGGGCATTATGTATTTACTGAGTTTTGAAGCCTATTTGTATTTGAGCGTGTCAGAATTCCTGCTGTTTACCGTCATGACGCCGCTCTATGTCACCTTGATCTACGACCTGATAAGTCGGAGGCCTCTGCGCGTCGGATACATTTTCAGTGCCTTGCTGGCCGTTGCGGGCGCGGCGATTATTCGCTACGACAAAGTCAGCGAAAACTTCTGGTTTGGTCTGCTGTTAGTGCAGTTAGCCAATATCTGCTTCGCGGCCGGGATGGTGGGCTATAAACGTTTGCAGGAAACCCGGCCGATGCCGCAGCACACGGCGTTTTCGTGGTTTTATCTGGGCGCGGTGCTGATAGCTATTATTGCCTGGGCAGCCTGGGGCAATCCCAACAAATTACCCACGACGACGCTGCAGTGGGGAATCCTTGTATGGTTGGGCGTTGCGGCGTCGGGACTGGGTTATTTTATGTGGAACTATGGGGCAACGCAGGTCGATGCCGGCACGTTGGGCATTATGAATAACATGCACGTTCCGGCCGGATTGCTGGTTAACCTTGCGATATGGCAGCAAAAACCGCACTGGCCAAGCTTTATCGCTGGTGCCCTCGTGATTATGGCGTCGCTGTGGGTACATAAGCGCTGGGTAGTCGGTAACAGCGCGAAATAGCCGGGCTGACCTTAGCGGGAAAAAAGGTCAGTGAGGGATGAGAAGGCGCGCCGGGCGCCTCGTCCGGCGAGTAACGCCTGATGCGCTAAAGGCTGAACGGCTTATGCTTACTCGTGATGACATATTTCGCGAGCGAGCGGCAGTACACAGCCTCTGCGCGTCAGGCAGGAAAGCAAACGGGCACGGATGTCTGCTTTCCCGACCGGGTGAAATACCATCGAGCTGCGTTTTAAGCGGGTTTGCCTGTGGCGGGCCGATGAATCATCGTCAGCCCTTTAAGGAAATTACGCAGAATCTGGTCACCGCATTCACGGTAATTTTTATGATCCGGTTTGCGGAAGATCGCGCCAA
The DNA here is from genome assembly GCF_002307475.1 of Pantoea allii. Classification (GTDB taxonomy): domain Bacteria; phylum Pseudomonadota; class Gammaproteobacteria; order Enterobacterales; family Enterobacteriaceae; genus Pantoea; species Pantoea allii. The sequence continues at coordinate 77,343 of NZ_NTMH01000057.1, forward strand.
TCTCTGCCTGAGAAACCGTAAAATTGGCCTTTTTTAGCACCTCAGGAATATCCGTCGTTTTTAAATCAAACGCGATGCGCAGCTTTTTCATGAAGATGTTGTTGTTCATCTTGCGCTCAATGGACGGCGCGGGCGCGTCTTCACTTTTGCCACGGCGATGAAAAATTAAACCGTTAAGGAAATATCCCATCACAACATCGGGGCAGGGACGGAATGCCGCATCCTCATCTTTCTTCAGCCAGCTGGTGATATCAGCCTGAGCAACCTCACATTCAGCCAGCGCAAAAATCGCCACCATTTTGGCATCGTTCAGATCGAGCATATAGCGCACGCTGCGCAGAATATCGTTGTTAGTCATGGTGAGATCTTCTCATGGTAAATCGACAGGCTGCGCATTATAGGGGATTTTGCCTGCTACCGTGCAGCTTTGTCACTCACGCGATAAAACCTTAGCAGGATGCGCGGCGTCCCTGACGAACGGCAGATGCTCGCAGGCATGCTGACGGGCAAAACGCATAAAGGCTTCCAGTACCGGCTGACGCTGTTCCCCGTCGCGCACGGCGGCATAAAGGCGGCTCCATAAGCCGTCGCCCAGCGTTTTGGTGATCACCAGTCCCTGTTTTTCAAAGCTTTCTACCACCCAGTGCGGCAGTGCCGCAATTCCCATGCGCGCCGATACCATCTGAATCATTAACAGGGTGTTATCGACGTTCTTAAGTGCAGGGCTGATTCCAGCAGGTTGCAGAAAGTGACGCCAGATATCCAGCCGCTGGCGTTGTACCGGATAAATCATCAGGACTTCATCCGCCAGATCGTCAGGGGAAATATGTTCAACCTGTGCCAGAGGATGATCCGGTGCCAGCACCAGTCGGACTTCGAAATCGAACATCGGGGAATAGAACAAGCCTGAGCGCGGCAGGATATCCGAGGTTAATACAATATCCAGTTCCCCCTGCTGCAGGGCGGGCTGCGGATCAAAGGTCACGCCGGATTTAAAATCCATCACCACCTGGGGCCAGCTCTGGCGAAACTTATCTAATGCCGGCGTAAGCCACTGGATACAGCTGTGACACTCAATCGCCACGCGCAGGGTTGTCTGATGCGGCTCGTGGCAGGCCTGAAGTGCCTGCTGAATCTGCGGCAGTATCTGCTCTGCCAACTGCAATAAAATTTCGCCCTGCGGCGTAAAACGCAATGGCTGACTTTTACGGACAAACAGACGGAATCCCAGCCGCTGTTCCAGATCGCTGAACTGATGTGATAACGCCGACTGTGTCTGATGAAGCTGAGCCGCTGCCGCTGCCAGCGAGCCCGTATTCTGCAGAGCCTGAAGCGTCCGGAGGTGTTTGAATTCGATCATGAGAGTCCTTCACATCGAAACTGAATAATTTGCGCTTGAGGAACATACAGTACCCGCAGAATATAGCGGTGTAAACATCTGGACGGCTAAACATCTTTAGCGACCCGCTAAAGCCGAAGAATTTCTGGAGAATAGTGAATGACTATCCTGAATCATACTCTCGGTTTTCCACGTATTGGCCTGCGTCGTGAGCTGAAAAAAGCACAAGAAAGTTATTGGGCTGGCAACATCACGCAGGAAGAACTTCTGGCGGTGGGTCGCGAACTGCGCGCCCGCCACTGGCAACAACAGAAAGAGGCCGGCGTCGATGTGCTGCCGGTCGGTGATTTTGCCTGGTACGATCACGTTCTGACGACCAGCCTGATGCTGGGCAATGTGCCTGCTCGCCATCAAAACAACGATGGCTCCGTTGATCTGGATACGCTGTTCCGCCTGGGCCGTGGTCGTGCACCGACGGGTGAGCCGGCGGCAGCGGCGGAAATGACCAAATGGTTTAACACCAACTATCACTACATCGTGCCAGAATTCACTCAAGGGCAGTCGTTTTCATTAACCTGGACTCAACTGCTGGATGACGTGGACGAGGCGCTGGCGCTGGGTCATCACATCAAGCCCGTATTGTTAGGCCCGGTAACCTACCTCTGGCTGGGGAAAGTAAAAGGTGTGCCGTTTGATCGTCTGTCACTGCTGAACGACATTCTGCCCGTTTATCAGCAGATCCTGGCCGAACTGAAAAAGCGCAACATAGAGTGGGTACAGATTGATGAGCCCGCCCTGGCGCTGGAACTGCCGCAGGCATGGCGTGATGCGTTTAAACTCACTTACGCTGCATTACAGGGTTATAGCAAACTGCTGCTCACCACCTATTTTGACAGCATCGGTCAGAACCTGGATGTCATCAGGTCACTGCCCGTGCAAGGCCTGCATGTGGATCTGGTGCAGGGCAAAGATGACATTCAGCGGTTGAACCAACAACTGCCCGCAGAGTGGTTGCTGTCTGTCGGTGTCATCAATGGTCGTAACGTCTGGCGTGCCGATCTCAGCCACTGGTTTGAACGCCTGCAGCCGCTGGTGGGCTCTCGCAAGCACCTGTGGATTGGTACCTCATGCTCACTGCTGCACAGCCCCATCGATCTCAGCGTAGAAACCCGTCTGGACGATGAAGTGAAAAGCTGGTTTGCCTTTGCGTTGCAAAAATGTCGTGAGCTGTCGCTACTGAGCACGGCGCTTAATCACAACGATCCCGGCTCCCTGGTGGAGTGGAGCGCGCCGGTTCAGGCACGCGCTCACTCAAGCCGCGTTCACAATGCGGCTGTTGCGCAGCGTCTGGCAAACGTTCAGGCCAAAGATACCGCGCGCGCCAGTGCTTACCCCGAGCGGGCCAGAGCACAGCGCCAGCGTTTCAATCTGCCCGCGTGGCCGACCACTACCATCGGCTCCTTTCCACAAACCCCCGAAATTCGTGGCCTGCGGCTCGACTTCAAAAAAGGCGCAATAGATAGCGCGCATTACCGTACCGGTATTGCCGGGCACATCAAGCAGGCGATTGTTGAACAGGAGCGTCTGGGGCTGGACGTGCTGGTTCATGGCGAGGCCGAACGCAACGATATGGTGGAATACTTCGGCGAGAATCTGGATGGCTTCGTGTTTACGCAAAATGGTTGGGTACAAAGCTACGGTTCACGTTGTGTTAAACCGCCGGTGATCATTGGTGATGTCAGCCGTCCGGAAGCCATTACCGTCGAGTGGGCGAGGTATGCTCAGTCACTCACCGATAAGCCGGTAAAAGGCATGTTGACGGGTCCGGTAACGATTCTTTGTTGGTCATTCCCGCGTGAGGATGTGTCACGTGAAACGATCGCCAAACAGATTGCGCTGGCGCTGCGTGATGAAGTTGCCGATCTGGAAGCCGCCGGTATTGGCATCATTCAGATTGATGAGCCTGCACTGCGTGAAGGCTTACCGCTGCATCAGTCAGACTGGGCCGACTATCTGCGCTGGGCGGTAGAGGCGTTTCGGTTAAACGCCGCCGTCGCCAAAGACGACACACAGATTCACACGCACATGTGTTATTGCGAGTTTAACGACATCATGGCATCCATTGCGGCACTGGATGCGGACGTGATTACCATCGAAACGTCGCGTTCTGATATGGATTTGCTGGATGCATTTAACGCGTTCGAATATCCAAACGAAATCGGGCCCGGTGTTTACGATATTCACTCGCCCAACGTACCCGATGTCGAGTGGATAGAAAATTTGTTACGTAAGGCGGCACAAAGTATTCCAGAAGAACGTCTGTGGGTGAATCCGGACTGCGGCCTGAAAACCCGTGGCTGGCGCGAAACCCGACAGGCACTGGCTAACATGGTTAAAGCGGCAAAAAACCTGCGGGGTGAAACCGCCTGATTTCCTGGTGTTGTGTCAATACGTTGTCAGTATGTTGGGGCGCTTGCGCGCCCCCTTTTTTTGATCACGTCGCGGGTGCAACGCCGTATTGCGTAAACCAGGCTAACATGCGCGCCCAGCCATCGGTTGCCGATTCTGCGTGGTAGCTCGGACGATAGTCAGCGTTGAAAGCATGTCCGGCATCGGGATAAACAATAATCTCAGCGTTGGCATTGGCCGCATGCAGTGCCTGACGCATCTGCTCGACGCTCTCCAGCGGAATGCCGTCATCCTGACCACCGTATAATCCCAGAACCGGTGCGTTCAAATCGACGGCGATATCGATAGGGTGCTTTTGCTGCTTCATGGTTTTTTCGCCAACCAGACGACCATACCAGGCCACGGCGGCGCGCAGCTGCGGGTTGTGCGCGGCATAAAGCCAGCTGATGCGTCCACCCCAGCAGAAACCGGTAATCCCCATGCGGCGAATATCCCCACCGTTACGGGCAGCCCAGTTCGCTGCGTGATCGAGATCCGCCAGCACCTGACTGTCAGGCACTTTGCTGACCAGCTCTTTAAACAGCGTCGGAATGTCATGGTAGTCATTCGGATCGCCTTCACGGAAGTACAGTTCTGGCGCGACCGCCAGATAGCCTTCCAGCGCCAGCCGACGACAGATATCGCGGATGTGTTCGTGAACGCCAAAAATTTCCTGTACCACCAGCACCACCGGCAAAGGACCGTCTGCTGACTGCGGTTTCGCATAAAAAGCCGGCAGGTTTTCGCCCTGACTCGGAATAGAGGTTTCCCCCGAATGGATGGTGGGGCTGTCGGTAATAATCGTGGTTGATGCTGTGGGCTGAACTGCCGGAGCAAACGCGCCTGCAGCTGATTTTTGTGTCATATTATCGTCGGTCTTCATCATTCTCTCCGTGCAAGCATAGGCGCAATCACGTAACTATAGCCTGGCCACCTGTGACAGGTTCCAGACAGGGAGTAACAGAGTGGTTAACCAATAAAATTACACTTCTCTTTAACATTCCCGCGATAGCTTCCACATCACCATATGTAGCAATACACAAGGCGATGAATGGATGTGTGATATTGATCACCCTATTTTTCTTAGAAAATGTAACTTTCATTTTCTTAAGTGAATTTAGTCACATATTTACCTCGCCCGGTGACGTAAAGTGGCGTGAAAATTTTCCTTAACCCGGAGTCTGATATGACACAGTCTGACGTTTTCCATCTTGGCCTGACCAAAGCTGATCTGCAGGGGGCGACGCTGGCCATTGTTCCCGGCGATCCTGAGCGCGTAAAAAAGATTGCCGGGCTGATGGAAGATGCACAGCACCTGGCTTCTCATCGTGAATTCACCACCTGGCTGGCTAAGCTGGATGGCAAGCCGGTTGTCGTGTGTTCCACAGGGATTGGCGGGCCTTCGACATCAATTGCCGTCGAGGAGCTGGCGCAGCTTGGCGTGCGTACCTTCCTGCGCGTGGGCACAACGGGGGCGATTCAGCCGCATATCAACGTGGGGGATGTTCTGGTCACAACGGCCTCAGTACGCCTGGACGGGGCAAGCCTGCATTTCGCCCCCATGGAATTCCCGGCGGTGGCGGATTTCACCTGTACTACAGCATTGGTGGCGGCCGCAGAAGCCTGTGGTGCCAAAACGCATATCGGTATTACGGCCTCCTCTGACACCTTCTATCCCGGTCAGGAACGTTACGATACCTTTTCCGGTCGCGTCGTTAACCGTTTCCAGGGATCGATGCAGGAGTGGCAGCAGATGGGCGTGCTGAACTACGAGATGGAGTCGGCGACCCTGTTAACCATGTGTGCCAGCCAGGGGCTGAGAGCGGGAATGGTGGCGGGCGTGATCGTCAACCGTACGCAGAAAGAAATTCCGGATGCCGTGACGATGAAGCAGACGGAAAGCGATGCGGTGAAAATCGTGGTAGAAGCCGCGCGCCGTTTACTGTAATCCCCTGTTTTAACAGGCAGGCGAGTGATCAGGCCTGCCTGTCTCATCCCAGACAGATTGTTGCGTCACCGCTTCCAACGCCAGTAAATATATCTGGACATTCATACAGTGCGAATTTACCTTTTCCCTCATTAGTCTGACCAGCGGGGAAAATATGGATCAGCACATCATTATCAGCATCTGCCTGGCGCTTGTCGGCCTTGGTGTGGGCTGGATACTGGCGCAAATGCGCGTCGGCCATCAGTTAGCCAGCTTTTCCACGGAACGCCGCTTGCTCAACGAGGCGCAGCAGCGTCAGCAACAGCAAATCGAGCAGCTTCAGCAGCAGGTGCAGCAGCGCGAGCAGGAGTTGAGGCAGCTTCATGGTTCATTAAGTGGGGCCAGTGAGCGCCTGCAACAGCTTGATTACTGGCGCAACGAGAGTGAACAGCTCACTCGTGAACTGCGGAACCAGCTGGAAGTGAACAGCGCCCAGGAAGCGGAACTGCGTGAGGTCACGATTCGCCTGGAAGAAACCCGCTTCGCAGCGGAAGAAAAACAGCGCCTGCTGACAAACAGTGAGCAGCGGCTCAGCGCGCAGTTTGAAAACCTTGCCAACCGAATTTTTGAAAACAGTGGACGTCGGGTCGATGAACAGAATCGACAAAGCCTGAACAGCCTGATAGGGCCGCTCCGGGAACAGCTTGATGGTTTTCGTCGCCAGGTGAATGAAAGCTTTGGCGCGGAAGCCCGTGAGCGGCACACGCTGACCCATGAAATTCGTCAGTTACAGCAGTTAAATGCCCAGATGGCTCAGGAGGCGCTTAACCTCACTAAGGCGCTGAAAGGCGACAACAAAATTCAGGGCAACTGGGGCGAAGTGGTACTGAGTCGGGTACTGGAAGCCTCAGGGCTGCGTGAAGGCTATGAGTATGATATTCAGGTCAGCATGCAGAACGAACAGCAAAGTCGTATGCAGCCTGATGTGATTGTCCGCCTGCCGCAGGGAAAAGATGTGGTTATCGACGCCAAAATGACGCTGGTGGCCTACGAGCGTTATTTTAATGCCGATGATGACGTTGAGCGTGAACAGGCCATTCAGGAACATGTCAGCGCCCTGCGTGGGCACATTCGTCTACTGGGCCGCAAAGATTATCAACAATTACCCGGTTTACGCTCGCTGGATTATGTGTTGATGTTTATTCCGGTTGAACCGGCCTTCCTGCTGGCTATTGATCGTCAGCCAGAATTAATCAGTGAAGCCCTTCAGCAGAACATCATGCTGGTCAGCCCGACTACGCTGCTGGTGGCCCTGCGGACGATTAACAATCTCTGGCGCTATGAGCATCAGAGTCGTAATGCACAGCGCATTGCAGAGCGGGCCTCCCGGCTGTATGACAAAATGCGGCTGTTTGTTGATGATATGAGCGGGATTGGTCATAGCCTTGATAAGGCGCAGAACAGCTATCGCGAGGCAATGAAAAAGCTGGCAGAAGGGCGGGGCAATCTTATCGCACAGGCGGAAGGCTTTCGCGATCTGGGCGTAGAAGTCAAACGCGCCATTAACCCGCACCTGGTCGAGCAAGCTATGCCTGAAAATGAGCACGACAGCGCGCCAGATGATGAGAACCATCCAGACGAACATCATGAGCAGGTCCGGCACCTTCGCGAATAAGCAGGTCGCCAACGTGCCTGACCTCCATGACTCTGATACACTTCGGTAAGTATTGTTTGTGGAGCAGGTAAAACCGATGGCAGATGAATCACAGCAGGAAACCACCCATTTTGGCTTTCAGACGGTCGCCAAAAGCGAGAAAGCCGACAAAGTCGCGGACGTGTTTCACTCCGTAGCGGCAAAATATGACCTGATGAACGATTTGATGTCGTTTGGCGTCCATCGAGTCTGGAAGCGTTTTACCATTGACAGCAGCGGCGTGCGCCGCGGCCAGCGTGTGCTGGACCTGGCGGGCGGGACAGGCGATTTAACCGCAAAATTCTCGCGCCTGGTGGGCGAAACCGGTCAGGTCGTTTTGGCTGACATTAACAGCTCAATGCTGAAGATGGGCCGGGAAAAGCTGCGCAATCTGGGCGTGGTAGGTAACGTCAGCTATGTGCAGGCTAACGCCGAGGCACTGCCGTTCCCTGATAACTATTTTGACTGCATCACTATCTCTTTCGGCCTGCGTAACGTGACTGAAAAAGAGAAAGCGCTGGCGTCGATGTTCCGCGTGCTGAAGCCGGGTGGACGTTTGCTGGTGCTGGAGTTCTCCAAACCGGTTATCGAACCGCTGAGCAAAGCCTACGATGCCTATTCCTTCCACGTTCTGCCACGTATCGGGCAACTGGTCGCTCAGGACGCGGAAAGCTATCGTTACCTTGCTGAATCCATTCGTATGCATCCCGATCAGGAAACCCTGAAAGCGATGATGAATGACGTAGGATTTGAAAACACCACCTATTTCAATATGACAGGTGGCATCGTGGCGCTTCATCGTGGGTTCAAATTTTAACCATTATGGCGATGACCTTAACACCCGTAATCACCGCCGGTATTGAGACGGCGTTAAACCGCATACTGTATCGTGACCGTGGCCTGAAAAGCGCACGCCAGCGCCTTGTCGGTAAGGTACTGACGTTACGTTTAACTGAGCTATCCTGGCCGCTGGTGCTGGTATTTAGCGAACAGCAACTGGACGTGCTCAGTGACTGGCAGGACAAGAGTGACTGCACGGTCATTACACAGCTCAAATCCTTGCCAAAATTACGCGATCGCCAGCAGCTTACGACGCTGATTCGCAGCGGTGAGTTACAGGTTGAAGGTGACTTGCAGGTGGTTCAGCACTTTTCTGCGCTAATGGATCTGGCCGAGCTGGACCCTGCTGAATACCTTGCCCCCTGGGTCGGTGACATTGCCGCTCAGGGGATGAGTCAGGGTGCACAGCGTGCATTGCGCTTTTTCAAAGCAGAAACACAACGGCGTCAGGACTACCTTGGTCAGGCATTAACAGAAGAGTGGCGGGTGGCGCCTGGTGCGCTGGAATTTGCCTGGTTCTCTGAGGAGGTTAGCGCGATGGAACGTTCGCTTGAGGCGCTTGATGCGCGTCTGGCACAGCTGGAGGCGAAATGAGTTTTGGAGAGATCCGCCGGTTATATTTTATTATTAAGGTGTTTTTGACGTACGGCCTTGATGAACTGATTCCACAGATGCGTCTGACGCTTCCACTGCGACTGTGGCGCCGCTGTATTTTCTGGATCCCCAACCAGCACAAGCAAGAACTCCTTGGCGTACGTTTACGTATGGCCATGGAGCAGTTAGGCCCGGTCTGGATCAAGTTTGGGCAGATGCTGTCAACGCGTCGTGATCTGTTTCCGCCGCTGATTGCCGATGAACTTGCGGTCCTGCAGGACCGCGTTGCCCCCTTTGATGGGGTCAAGGCTAAAGCGCAGATCGAAGCCTCAATGGGCGCACCGATTGAATCCTGGTTTGATGATTTCGAGATTATCCCACTGGCTTCGGCCTCTATCGCTCAGGTTCATACGGCAACGCTAAAATCCACAGGTAAAAAAGTCGTCATCAAGGTCATCCGTCCGGATATCCTGCCGGTCATTAAAGCGGACATGAAGCTCATTTACCGCATTGCCCGCTGGGTGCCCCGTCTGCTGCCCGATGGCCGCCGTCTGCGCCCGGTTGAGGTGGTTCGGGATTACGAGAAAACCCTGATTGATGAGTTAAACCTGTTACGCGAAGCGGCCAATGCGATTCAACTGCGACGGAACTTTGAAAACAGCCGCATGCTGTATGTGCCGGAGGTTTACTCAGACTATTGCAGTGAAACCATGATGGTGATGGAACGCATTTATGGCATTCCTATCTCTGATGTGGCAACGCTGGAGCAGCACGGCGTTAACATGAAGCTGTTAGCGGAGCGCGGCGTTCAGGTGTTCTTTACGCAGGTTTTCCGCGACAGTTTCTTCCATGCCGACATGCACCCCGGCAATATCTTTGTCAGCTACGATCATCCTGAAGACCCGCAGTATATTGGTATCGACTGCGGCATTGTCGGATCGCTCAATAAAGAAGATAAGCGCTATCTGGCAGAGAATTTTATTGCCTTCTTCAACCGTGATTACCGCAAAGTCGCGGAGCTGCATGTCGACTCGGGCTGGGTGCCAGCCGACACCAATGTTGAAGATTTCGAGTTTGCCATCCGTACCGTATGCGAGCCTATTTTTGAGAAACCGCTAGCGGAAATCTCGTTTGGTCACGTGCTGCTGAACCTGTTTAACACAGCGCGTCGCTTTAATATGGAAGTGCAGCCCCAGTTGGTGCTGCTGCAAAAAACCTTACTGTATGTCGAAGGGATTGGTCGCCAGCTCTATCCGCAACTGGACTTATGGAAAACGGCAAAACCGTTCCTTGAGGACTGGATTAAGGATCAGATCGGTATTCCGGCGATTATCCGTGCCGTGAAAGAAAAAGCCCCTTACTGGGCAGAAAAATTGCCAGAGCTGCCAGAGCTGTTTTACGACAGTTTGCGTCAGCATAAGCAGCTACGTCTCAGCGTGGATAAACTCGCGAACGATATAAGTGTCCAACGTACACGTCAGCATCAGGCTCGTTACCTGTTTGGCGTAGGTGCGACATTGCTGATTAGCGGAACGGCGGTGCTCCTCAGCAGGCCTGAATGGGACCTGTTCCCGGCGGCATTAATGGCGGCGGGCTTTGTCAGCTGGTTAATTGGCTGGCGTAAGACAAACTGATTGTCACTTGCGCCAGAAACACGGTAATGTCGCTGATTCGGGCCCGAATAAATACGGGTTTCTGTAGGGCATTACGCCACAGCGTTTAACAAAAAAATCGAGGCTATCTCATGGGCGGTATTAGTATTTGGCAGCTGTTAATTATTGCCGTGATTGTGGTTCTTCTGTTCGGTACCAACAAATTACGTAATCTGGGTTCGGATTTAGGTTCTTCTATCCGTGGTTTTAAGAAAGCCATGGGCGATGAAGACGATAAAAAGGATCAACCGAAAGAGCAGGACGCTGATTTCCATGCCAAAACGCTGGCGGATAAGCAGCCAACGTCGGCTCAAAAAGACGAAGTCAAGAACGACAAGCAGGTGTAAACCGTGTTCGATATTGGTTTTGGTGAATTGGTATTGGTATTCGTGATCGGGCTGATCGTTCTTGGCCCGCAACGGCTTCCGCTTGCGGTTAAAACGGTCATGGGCTGGATCAGAGCGATTCGCTCGCTGGCCGCCAACGTGCAAAGTGAGCTGGCGCAAGAGCTGAAGCTGCAGGAGTTGCAGGACAGCCTGAAAAAGGTGGAGGAGGCTGGTCGGGGCACGCTGTCGCCCGAGCTTAAAGAATCCATGGAAGAGCTGCGTAAAACGGCGGATTCAATGAAGCGCTCGGTAAAGCAGAGCATTGATATTGAAAGAGACGAAGACGAAGCCAATACCATTCATTCTCCACAACATACATCGACCGCTGATACGCTGCACCCGGTTACCCCCGCGACCAGTGAGCATCAGGCGCAGGCACCTGTACAGGCACCACCGGCGACACCTGAACCTGTTGCCTCTCAACCGACTGACAGCCGTGCTGAGCCCGCGCCGGTCCAGTCGTACCCTGCACCTGTACAGGCACCGCCGACGACACCTGAACCTGTTGCTTCTCAACCGACTGCCAGCCGTGCTGAGCCCGCGCCGGTTCAGTCGTATCCTGCGCCTGGGCTCGCCAGTGCACCGGCACAGTCGCCAGCGCGTGTCGATGCACAACCTGCGGTTAAGCCCGAAAGCGCTGCGCCGTCAGCAAGTTCAGTTTCTACTCCTTCTGCAAGTGATGAACGATAATGGCCGTTGAAGATACCCAACCACTTATCAGCCATCTGATTGAGCTGCGTAAGCGTCTGTTGAACTGTATTGGTGCTGTGCTGGTCATCTTTCTGGCCCTGATCTACTTTGCTAACGACATCTACCACGCGGTGGCATCGCCGTTGATTAATCAGATGCCTGCGGGTGCCAGCATGATCGCGACTGATGTCGCGTCACCCTTTTTTACCCCGATTAAGCTGACGATGATCGTGTCGGTGTTTCTTGCCGTGCCGGTTATCCTCTATCAGGTCTGGGCCTTTGTCGCGCCAGCCCTTTATCGTCATGAACGCAAGTTGGTCATGCCGTTACTGTTCTCCAGCACCCTGCTGTTTTACGTTGGCGTGGCGTTTGCCTACTTCATCGTCTTTCCGCTGGCTTTTGGCTTCTTCGCTAAAACGGCTCCGCAGGGCGTGACCATCGCAACAGACATCACCAACTATCTCGATTTCGTGATGACATTGTTTATGGCATTTGGTGTGGCGTTTGAAGTGCCGGTTGCGATTGTGCTGCTCTGCTGGACGGGCATCACTAACCCCGACGATTTAAAAAAGAAACGCCCCTATATTTTGGTTGGTGCGTTTGTTGTTGGGATGTTGCTCACACCGCCAGATGTTTTTTCCCAAACTTTGCTCGCTATTCCGATGTACTGCCTGTTTGAAGTCGGCGTATTCTTCTCACGTTACTATGTGGGGAAAGGCCGTCAGGCAGAGGATGAGGAAGATAACGCCGACTCCTGATGTCAGATCCAGCATCCCGCACAGGCGGGAGAGTCAAGTCAAAAACCGCCGCCAGGCGGTTTTTGTTTATGGTGTTAATGATAAAGAGTGGAAAAAATATGTTTGATATCGGTGTAAACCTGACCAGCACGCAGTTCGCCTCCGATCGGAAAAAGGTGATCTCACGCGCGCGCGAAGCGGGCGTCACCGGCATGTTGATTACCGGCACCAACGCGCTTGAAAGTCAGCAGGCGCAAAAACTGGCAGAGGCCCATCAGGATTATTGCTGGTCAACTGCTGGCGTGCATCCACATCATGCCAGTGAATGGTCAGCGGAGATTGCGAGCACGTTGCGCCGCCTGGCTGAGAAAAAAGAGGTGGTGGCAATCGGTGAATGCGGACTGGATTTCAATCGTAACCTGGCCGCTCACCAGCAGCAGGAGTATGCGTTTGATGCGCAGCTGGCGCTGGCCGCTGAGCTGAATATGCCCGTGTTTCTTCACTGTCGGGAAGCGCATGCGCGTTTTGCCGCCGTGCTTGAACCCTGGTTGCCTAAACTGCCTGCCGCCGTCATTCACTGCTTTACCGGCACGCGTGAAGAGTTAACGGCCTGCCTGGAAATGGGGCTGTCAGTAGGCATTACGGGTTGGGTATGCGATGAACGCCGTGGTATCGCGCTGCGTGAGATGTTGCCGCTGATTCCCGCCGATCGATTATTACTGGAAACGGATGCGCCCTATCTGCTGCCACGTGATATGCGCCCCCGTCCTACATCAAGACGGAATGAACCCTGCTTTTTGCCGCATATCCTGCAGCAGGTCGCAATCTGGCGCGGCGAAGATGCCGGGACGCTGGCAAAACAGGTGGATCACAATGCGCGTAAGCTATTTAGGCTGATCTAAGCTTTGCGGAACTGCCGGTTGTCCACGCTGCGTACGACCTGTTTGTTCAGCAGATTCAACAACAGGATTGAGCGCGCTTCGCCATCCGGCTCTGAAAAAATCGCCCGCAAGCCTTCAAACGTTCCCTCGGTGATGATCACCTCATCACCGTTTTGCGGTGTTTCGGGATCGAGCAGCGTTTGAGGCACGTCGGTTTGTAACGCATCAATAACCACGGCAGGCACGGTAGCCGGCGTCGTACCAAAGCGGACAAAATGGCTGACGCCACGCGTGCTGCTTATGGTTGTGGTATGAATGGCTTCCGGATCAAACTCAATAAACAGATAGTTTGGAAACAGCGGTTCACTGACGGTAGTTCGCTTACCACGCACGATTTTCTCCAGCGCGATCATCGGACTCAGGCAATTTACGTCTTGCCGCTCAAGATGCTCTTTCGCACGCAATAGCTGCCCACGTTTGCAATAGAGTAAATACCAGGATTCCATAACTGCTCCCAATGAATGGACGCTAAGAATAGCAAACCTCCAGCCAGAGTTATAGCGCATTGGGGGTTGGAAAGCGGCGTTGCATGGAAAATAAACTAAGATTGTTCTGAATGGTGAGTACCACCGCATAAAGTGAATAACTGTGAATTATTCGCAACCAACGGGGCAAAAATTATTGCCGCAAGCCGCCTGATTGCCGTCAGTGACAGGTAAGGGAGAGGATGCGGTGCATAAAGCTCAACACATCCCCCACAATCAGCCCTATAATGACCCATTCACTCTGGCCGGAAAGTTGAAGCCGCATGAAATATCAGGATTTAAGAGACTTTATTGCGCTGCTTGAACAGCGTGGTGAACTGAAGCGTATATCGCACGAGATCGACCCCGAACTGGAAATGACGGAAATTGCGGACCGCACCTTACGAGCAGGTGGCCCGGCACTGTTGTTTGAAAACCCAAAGGGTTACGACATGCCCGTCCTGTGCAACCTGTTCGGTACGCCAAAGCGCGTTGCCATGGGAATGGGACAGGAAGAGGTCAGTGCACTGCGTGAGGTGGGTGAACTGCTGGCCTTCTTAAAAGAGCCTGAGCCGCCGAAAGGCTTCCGTGACCTGTTCAGCAAAATTCCGCAGTTTAAGCAGGTGCTGAATATGCCCACCAAAAGGTTGCGCAATGCACCCTGTCAGGAAGAGGTTTTCAGCGGCGATGACGTCGATCTGACGCGGATTCCCGTCATGAAATGCTGGCCCGGCGATGCGGCTCCGCTGATTACCTGGGGGCTCACCGTAACCCGCGGGCCGCACAAAGAGCGGCAGAACCTGGGCATCTATCGCCAGCAGGTTATTGGTAAAAACCGCCTTATCATGCGCTGGCTTTCTCATCGCGGCGGCGCCCTTGATTATCTGGAGTGGACCAAAGCCCACCCAGGCGAGCGTTTTCCGGTCTCCGTTGCGCTGGGCGCGGATCCGGCAACCATCCTTGGCGCGGTGACGCCCGTCCCGGACACCTTGTCAGAATATGCCTTTGCGGGTCTGCTGCGGGGTAACAAAACCGAAGTGGTTAAATGCATTTCCAACGATCTGGAAGTGCCTGCCAGCGCGGAAATCGTGCTGGAGGGTTATATTGAACCCGGCGATATGGCCCCAGAAGGTCCTTATGGCGACCACACCGGTTACTATAATGAAGTCGACAGCTTCCCGGTTTTTACCGTTACGCATATTACGCAGCGGCATCAGCCTATTTATCATTCAACCTACACAGGACGTCCGCCAGATGAACCTGCCGTTCTGGGCGTGGCGTTAAATGAAGTGCTGGTGCCTATTCTGGTTAAACAGTTTCCGGAAATCGTCGACTTCTATTTGCCACCGGAAGGATGCTCCTACCGTCTGGCGGTCGTCACGATTAAAAAACAGTATGCCGGTCATGCCAAGCGCGTGATGTTTGGCGTTTGGTCATTTCTTAGGCAGTTCATGTACACCAAATTTGTTATTGTGTGTGACGACGATGTTAATGCCCGGGACTGGAACGACGTTATCTGGGCAATTACTACGCGAATGGACCCGGCGCGCGATACCGTATTGGTGGAAAACACGCCAATCGATTATCTTGATTTTGCGTCACCGGTTTCAGGACTGGGTTCCAAGATGGGCCTGGATGCGACCAATAAATGGCCGGGCGAGACAGAACGAGAGTGGGGCACGCCGATTGTTAAAGATCCGGCAGTCACTGCGCGTATCGACGCTATCTGGGATGACCTCGGTATTTTTGAACAGCCATCACAGCGTTGATGGCGCGCAATAACCATAAAGACGACCCGACAGAGGGAACGCATGACAACGTTAAGCTGTAAAGTAACTTCAGTTGAAGCGATTACCGACACGGTGTATCGCGTTCGTCTGATTCCGGAGGCGGATTTTAGCTTTCGTGCAGGACAGTATCTTATGGTAGTGATGGATGAGCGTGATAAGCGCCCGTTTTCTGTAGCCTCTACGCCAATGGAAACCGAAATCATTGAGCTGCACATCGGGGCGTCGGAGCTCAACCTCTATGCGATGGCCGTGATGGACCGCATCCAGCAAGACGGGCAAATCGTTGTTGATATTCCTCACGGCGATGCATGGTTACGTGAAGAGAGTGACAAGCCCTTGATTTTAATTGCGGGTGGCACGGGCTTTTCCTATGCGCGATCCATTTTGTTGACGGCACTTTCACAGAAGCCTGACCGTGACATTGCGATCTACTGGGGCGGCCGTGAGCTGAAACACCTGTACGATATGGATGAGCTAGACGCGCTGGCTATCAAGCATCCTAATCTCAAGGTGATTCCGGTGGTGGAACAGCCTGAAGCTGGCTGGCAGGGGCGTTCAGGCACCGTATTAACGGCAGTGATGCAGGACTTTACCACCCTGAGTGAGCATGAGATCTATATCGCCGGGCGCTTTGAAATGGCTAAAATTGCCCGCGATCGCTTCTGTTCAGAGCGTGGCGCAGTCGAATCACAGATGTATGGCGATGCCTTTGCCTTTATCTGATCGCACGCAGAAAGAAAAAACCCGCCCCTGACAGGCGGGTCAATCCCATAATAACGTCCCAACGTATCAAACGCGCTCAATCACGGTGGCGATGCCCTGACCCAGGCCAATGCACATTGATGCCAGGCCAAACTGCGCATCGCGGCGTTCCATAATGTTCAGCAACGTCGTACTGATGCGTGCGCCTGAGCAGCCCAGCGGGTGGCCCAACGCAATAGCACCGCCATTTAAGTTGACCTTCTCATCCAGTTTGTCTGACAGGCCCAAATCCTTAATGCAGGGCAGAACCTGCGCGGCAAAGGCTTCGTTAAGCTCGAAGATGTCAATGTCGTTCACGCTCAGCCCCGCGCGCTTCAAAGCCAGCTTGCTGGCAGGTACCGGACCGTAACCCATGATCGAGGGATCGCAGCCCACCACCGCCATACTTTTAATACGGGCGCGTGGTTTCAGGCCCAGTTCCCGTGCCCGGCTTTCACTCATAATCAGCATGGCGGCAGCCCCATCCGACAGGGCTGAGGATGTGCCTGCAGTGACCGTCCCGGTCACGGGATCAAATGCAGGTCGCAGTGCCGCAAGCCCTTCCAGGCTGGTATCTTCACGGATCACTTCGTCGAAGTCGTAGCGTTTCAGCACGCCGTCGGCGTCGTGGCCGTGTATCGCAACAATTTCATTTGCGAAATCGCCGCGCTGTGTCGCCTGCCAGGCACGTTGATGGGAGCGCAAAGCGAATGCATCCTGCTGCTCGCGACTAATGTGGTGCATGCGCGCCAGCATCTCTGCGGTTAATCCCATCATCCCTGCCGCTTTCGCAACAGTGCGCCCTAAGCCGGGATGAAAATCAACGCCGTGGCTCATGGGGACATGTCCCATGTGTTCGACACCGCCGATCAGACAGGCATGAGCATCACCGACCATAATGGCGCGGGCGGCATCGTGTAACGCCTGCATTGACGAGCCACACAGGCGATTGACTGTCGTAGCCGGGACGACATGCGGGATTTCTGCCAACAGCGCGGCGTTGCGGGCAATATTGAAACCTTGCTCCAGCGTTTGCTGTACGCAGCCCCAGACAACGTCATCCAGCGTTGCTGCATTGACCGCCGGCTGGCGGCTTAGCAGCGCCCGCATAACATGCGCAGACAGGTCTTCAGCACGCACGTGGCGGAAAGCGCCGCCTTTGGAACGACCCATTGGTGTACGCACCGCGTCAATAATGACTACATTTTCCATTTTTATTCCCTCAGGCGCTTCTGAACGCGGCTTCATCAATCGGTTTGACGGCGGGATACCAGCTTTCATGGTGGCGCGCTTTTTCGGACAAAAGGGCCGGTAGCGCATACAGACCGCCCAGTGCCGTATAGCGTTTCGCCTGGTCCACGACGTTACTGTTACCCAGCGTATCGAGATAACGGAAAGCCCCTCCACGGAATGGTGGGAATCCCAGACCATATACCAGCGCCATGTCCGCCTCGGCAGGGGAGGCAATGATTTTCTCTTCAAGGCAGCGGACAACTTCATTCAGCATCGGCAGCATCATGCGGTTCATAATCTCTTCGTCACTAAATATCCGCTTTGGCTGACAGGCAGGTTCAAGCAAGGCATCTACCTCAGCATCAGGCACTTTTTTGGGCTTCCCTTTTTTGTCTTCTTCCCAACGCCAGAAGCCTTTACCGTTTTTCTGACCAAAGCGTTTTGCTTCAAACAGAATATCGATAGCATCGCGATAATCCTTTTTCATTCGCTGTGGGAAACCATCCGCCATCACGCTTTGCGCATGATGTGCTGTATCAATCCCCACCACGTCCAGCAGCCAGGAAGGCCCCATCGGCCAGCCAAACTGCTTTTCCATCACTTTATCGATCTGACGGAAATCCGCGCCGTCTCGTAGCAACATGCCGAAGGCAGCAAAATAAGGGAACAGGACACGGTTAACGAAGAAGCCCGGACAGTCATTGACCACGATGGGGGTTTTGCCCATTTTACTGGCCCATGCCACAACTTTCCCCAGGGTGGCTTCGCTGGTTTTCTCACCGCGAACCACTTCTACCAGTGGCATACGAGGGACCGGATTGAAGAAGTGCATCCCACAAAAGTTTTCAGGACGTTGCAGCGCCTGGGCCAGCTGGCTGATGGGAATTGTAGAGGTATTCGACGCCAGGATAGCATCGGCACGCATGTGTTTCTCAGTCTCCGCTAACACACTGGCTTTGATCTGCGGGTTTTCCACCACGGCTTCAACCACAACATCGGCCTGATCAAACCCGGAATAATCCAGCGTGGGCTGGATGGTTGCAATGACGGCGGCCAGCTTATTCCCGTCTATCTTGCCTCGTTCCAGTTGTTTGTTCAGAAGCTTACTGGCTTCATTCATGCCAAGGGTAAGCGCCTGCGGATTAATATCCTTCATCTTGACCGGCACGCCTTTCCACGCCGACTGATAGCTGATGCCGCCACCCATAATACCGGCGCCCAGCACGGCTGCCTGTTTTGGCGCGCCGCTTTCACTGCTGCGTTTTTTGGCCAGGCCCTTGATGTACTGATCGTTGAGGAAAATGCCCACGAGCGCGCGGGCCACGTCAGACTGTGCCAGAGGAACAAACGCTGCCGTTTCGAGTTTTAACGCATCGTCACGGCCTAATGCGGCTGCGGCTTCAATCGTCTTAACGGCAGTGATCGGCGCGGGATAATGTTTTCCGGCCGTTTGCATGACCATGCCTTTAGCGATCGTAAAGCTCATTGCGGCCTCGACAGGGCTCAGCTTTAACGGGGCTAATTTAGGGGCGCGACGTGCCCGCCAGCTGCCATCACTGGCTGCCGCTTTAAGCATCGTCAGCGCGGCATCGCGCAGTTTATCAGGGCTGACAACCGCATCGACCAGGCCAAGCTTCAGTGCGGCTAAACCGTCAATGTCTTTACCTGCCGCAATGATTTCCAGCGCGCTGTCAGCGCCTAACAGGCGAGGTAAGCGAACACTGCCGCCAAAGCCCGGCATAATACCCAACCTGGTTTCGGGTAAGCCTAAGCGGGCGGTTGGTGTGGCAACCCGCAAATCGGTTGCTAAAACGCATTCACAGCCACCGCCCAGCGCGTAGCCATCGATCGCGGCGATGGTGGGAACCGGCAAATCTTCCAGGCGATTAAAAATGCTGTTGGCGAAGGTCAGCCATTGGCTCAGCTTTTCCGTTGGCGCATCAAAAAGCGCCAGAAATTCGGTAATGTCAGCTCCCACGATAAAGGCGGGTTTGGCTGAACTTAGCAGCACGCCGCGCAGATCGGCATGTTGCTCCAGCACGGCAATCGCTTCGCCGAGGCTGGCGACGGTTTGTGTATCCAGCTTATTAACGGAGCCGGGGGCATCAAACACCAGCTCGACGATGCCATCATCCAACTGGTTAAGAGTGAGGTTAGCGCCTTGGTAGAGCATGTACGTCTCCTGAAACCGCGAAAGGTGATCTGGTCATACCAGATGATCGTGAGTTTGGGAGTGATGTTAATATTTTGCAAACAAGTCTTTGTTTATTTGCTAACAAGATCACAGCTGCGCTGAACCCGGCATCCGCATTTCGGCTGTGATAAACTGCGGCTTTTCTGGATACTGGAGAGGCGGCAATGGATTCATTGAAAAGCTTGTATCACGCGCATATCACTACCTTGCAACAACGTGCTCAGCAGGTATTAGCACGTCATAAACTGGATGCAATGCTGATCCATTCTGGCGAGTTGCTCACCGTGTTTCTGGATGATCATACCTATCCGTTTAAGGTTAACCCGCAATTTAAGTCCTGGGTGCCCGTGACACAGGTACCAAACTGTTGGTTGTGGATTGATGGCGTGAACAAACCGAGATTGTGGTTTTATTCGCCCGTGGACTACTGGCACAACGTTGAACCTCTCCCGCACAGTTTCTGGACCGATGATATTGAGATTGTCGGCCTGGCAAACGCGAATGCTGTTGGCGATCTCCTTCCTGCCCAGCGTGAAAACGTGGCCTATATTGGCCCGGTGCCCGAACGCGCGGCACAGCTGGGTATCAACGCGGGGAATATCAATCCAAAAGGGGTGATCGATTTCCTGCATTATCACCGCAGTATTAAAACCGACTACGAACTCAGCTGTATGCGTCAGGCGCAAAAAATTGCCGTGGCCGGGCATCGTGCAGCGAAAGAGGCCTTTTCAGCTGGCCTGAGTGAGTTCGATATCAATCAGGCTTACCTGACGGCAACCGGGCATCGGGATACCGATGTGCCCTATGGCAATATCATCGCTCTGAATGAACATGCCGCCGTGCTCCACTACACCAAACTGGATCATCAACCGCCAGCTAAACGCTACAGTTTCCTGATTGATGCCGGCGCGGAATATCAAGGTTATGCCGCCGACCTGACCCGCAGTTATGCCGCACAAAGCGGAACGCTGTATGCCAAAATGGTTGAGGCGATGAACGCGGAAGAGCTGGCTTTGATTGCCACGCTGAAAGCGGGCGTGCGCTACACCGATTATCATCTGCAAATGCATCAGCGTATTGCGAAATTGCTGACGACGTTTGATTTGGTCCACGGTATAAGTGAAGAGGCATTGGTCGCCGACGATCTGACGGGCCCTTTTATGCCGCACGGTTTAGGTCATCCGCTGGGTTTGCAGGTGCATGACGTCGCCGGCTTTATGGAGGATGAAAGCGGTACACATCTTGCTGCACCTGCGCAATATCCTTACCTACGCTGTACCCGGGTGATCCAGCCGGGAATGGTGTTAACCATTGAACCCGGCTTCTATATTATTGATTCGCTGCTGGCCCTGTTGCGTGCAGGTAAATTCAGTTCGCATTTTAACTGGCAGGCACTGGATGCGCTTAAGCCTTATGGCGGTATCCGCATTGAGGACAACGTGATTATCCATGCGAACCGCGTCGAAAACATGACGCGCGACCTGCACCTTGCCTGATGGAGGCTTTTGATATTCCTGCTCAGGCGCTGAGCGTCAGTGAAGAGACGATCAAGAAGAGCCGGTTTATTACGCTGCTGGCTCACACCTGTGGCGTGGAAGCGGCGCGTGCTTTTGTCCAGCAGGTAAAGCAGGATCATCCCACTGCCCGCCATCATTGCTGGGCCTGGGTCGCGGGTGCGCCCAACGACTCACAGCAGTTGGGCTTTTCCGATGATGGTGAGCCTTCCGGTACGGCAGGTAAACCCATGCTGGCGCAGTTAATGGGTGCCGATATCGGAGAAATTACCGCAGTGGTTGTGCGTTACTACGGCGGCATCATGTTAGGCACGGGCGGCCTGGTGAAAGCGTATGGTGGCGGCGTTCAGCAAGGATTAAAACAGCTGGCGCGTCAGCGGAAAGTGCCGGTAAAGCAGTTTACCCTGCAATGTGATTACGGCCAGTTGAGTGATATTGAGCGTTTGGTGCAACGCTTTGAAGGCAGCATCACAGAAAGTGAGTATCTTGAGCGTATCTTTCTGACACTGGCGCTGCCTTATGGACAAATTGATGGATTCAAGCAAAATCTGTCAGACTTCAGCCGGGGTGCGTTAACGCTTCTTCCGCTTACACCATGATGTTCTTCTCTTTGATTAAAGGAACGGCTTAATGCACTTTCGCGCCATTACCCGCATTGTCGGTCTGTTGGTGATCCTCTTCTCGGTAACGATGATTTTACCCGGCCTTGTTGCGCTGATTTATCGTGACGGTGCCGGACGAGCCTTCAGCCAGACTTTTATGATGGCGTTGGTGATCGGTTCGTTACTGTGGTGGCCGAATCGTAAGAAGAAAACGGAGTTGAAACCCCGGGAAGGCTTCCTGATTGTTGTGCTGTTCTGGACCGTGCTGGGCAGCGTCGGTGCCATGCCGTTTATCTTCGCCGAGCAGCCGCATCTTTCCGTTACGGACGCCTTTTTTGAATCCTTTTCCGGCCTGACCACCACGGGCGCGACCACGCTGGTGGGGCTGGACTCCTTGCCCAAGGCCATCTTGTTTTATCGCCAGATGTTGCAGTGGCTTGGCGGCATGGGGATCATTGTGCTGGCCGTGGCTATCCTGCCGATTCTGGGCGTCGGTGGCATGCAGTTGTATCGTGCTGAAATGCCTGGCCCGTTGAAAGACAACAAAATGCGCCCGCGCATTGCGGAAACGGCCAAGACGCTCTGGCTCATCTATGTTTTACTGACAGTCGCCTGTGCGCTGGCCCTGTGGTTTGCCGGGATGCCTGCCTTTGATGCAATCGGCCACAGTTTTTCTACTATCGCCATTGGCGGTTTTTCAACGCACGATGCCAGTATCGGCTATTTCCAGAGTGGAACGATCAACACCATCGTGGCGGTGTTCCTGCTGATCTCCGGTTGTAACTACGGCCTACATTTCTCATTACTCAGTAACCGCAGCCTGCGGGCTTACTGGCGCGATCCTGAGTTCCGTATGTTTATCGGGGTGCAACTGACGCTGGTGCTGATTTGCACCATCGTCTTGTGGCTCCACAATGTGTATGACAGTGGCTGGCAAACGCTGAACCAGGCCTTTTTCCAGGTCGTATCCATGGCAACCACTGCGGGATTCACCACAGACAGTATTGCGCGCTGGCCGCTGTTTCTACCGGTGTTGCTGTTGTGTTCTGCATTTATTGGTGGCTGTGCGGGTTCTACGGGCGGCGGTTTAAAAGTGATTCGTATTCTGCTGCTGTGCAAACAGGGTAATCGCGAACTTAAGCGCCTTGTCCATCCCAATGCGGTCTACACCATTAAACTGGGCAATCGCGCACTGCCGGAACGTATCCTTGAAGCCGTATGGGGATTCTTTTCGGCATACGCGTTGGTGTTCCTGATTAGCATGTTGGCGATTATTGCCACCGGCGTTGATGATTTCTCTGCATTTGCTGCGGTCGCCGCGACATTAAACAATCTTGGCCCGGGTCTGGGCGTGGTCGCTGATAACTTCACCTCTATGAACGATGTAGCAAAGTGGATTTTGATTTCTACTATGCTGTTTGGTCGCCTTGAGGTATTCACATTGCTGGTGTTATTCACGCCGACCTTCTGGCGAGAATAACTAATAAGGATGCAGATGATGAAAGCGTTAATTCTCTTTTCGACCCGTGATGGTCAAACGCAAAAAATAGCTTCTGCTATCGCAGATAAGATCAAGGGGCAGCAATCTTGCGATGTCATCAATATCCAGGATGCAAAGGCCATTGACTGGCAACAGTACGATCGGGTGTTGATTGGTGCTTCAATCCGCTATGGCCATTTCCAGCCAGTGGTAAGTGAATTTGTGAAGCATAATCTGGCTGCGTTGCAGCAGCGCGTAAGCGGTTTCTTCTCCGTTAACCTGACGGCGCGCAAGCCAGAGAAGCGTACGCCCGAAACGAATGGTTATACCGTCAAGTTCTTAACGCAGTCGCCCTGGCAGCCTGATTGCTGTGCTGTTTTCGCTGGTGCGCTCTATTATCCCCGCTATCGCTGGTTTGACCGGATCATGATTCAGTTAATAATGCGCATGACCGGGGGGGAAACTGATGCGACGAAAGAAGTGGAATATACCGACTGGCAGCAGGTACAGCGTTTTGCCAGGGATTTTGCACAGTTACCAGGCAAATCGTACTGAAATAACGCGATCTGGCGAAATTTGAGACGAACAGTAATATTTTTGCAATTAACCCTTGTCAGGCCGCGCGAACGCCCTATAATGCGCCTCCATCGACACGGCACAACGGCTTACGGAATGCGGTGTTGAGAGGTTCGGGAAACTGAACCGCCGGAGAAAAACTTCTGAAAAAGAGGTTGACTCTGAAGGAGGAAAGCGTAATATACGCCACCTCGCGACAGACGGTTAACCCGCTGTTCGCACTGCTCTTTAACAATTTATCAGACAATCTGTGTGGGCACTCGCAGGATTGATATCAGCGTCTCCGGACGTAAAAAATATCAAGTCTCACGAGTGAACACATAATGAAATTCATTATGACGTTTTACAGATGAGCACCGCTGAACTGGTTTCAGCAAATCAAACTTAAATTGAAGAGTTTGATCATGGCTCAGATTGAACGCTGGCGGCAGGCCTAACACATGCAAGTCGGACGGTAGCACAGAGAGCTTGCTCTCGGGTGACGAGTGGCGGACGGGTGAGTAATGTCTGGGGATCTGCCCGATAGAGGGGGATAACCACTGGAAACGGTGGCTAATACCGCATAACGTCGCAAGACCAAAGAGGGGGACCTTCGGGCCTCTCACTATCGGATGAACCCAGATGGGATTAGCTAGTAGGCGGGGTAACGGCCCACCTAGGCGACGATCCCTAGCTGGTCTGAGAGGATGACCAGCCACACTGGAACTGAGACACGGTCCAGACTCCTACGGGAGGCAGCAGTGGGGAATATTGCACAATGGGCGCAAGCCTGATGCAGCCATGCCGCGTGTATGAAGAAGGCCTTCGGGTTGTAAAGTACTTTCAGCGGGGAGGAAGGCATTGTGGTTAATAACCGCAGTGATTGACGTTACCCGCAGAAGAAGCACCGGCTAACTCCGTGCCAGCAGCCGCGGTAATACGGAGGGTGCAAGCGTTAATCGGAATTACTGGGCGTAAAGCGCACGCAGGCGGTCTGTTAAGTCAGATGTGAAATCCCCGGGCTTAACCTGGGAACTGCATTTGAAACTGGCAGGCTTGAGTCTCGTAGAGGGGGGTAGAATTCCAGGTGTAGCGGTGAAATGCGTAGAGATCTGGAGGAATACCGGTGGCGAAGGCGGCCCCCTGGACGAAGACTGACGCTCAGGTGCGAAAGCGTGGGGAGCAAACAGGATTAGATACCCTGGTAGTCCACGCCGTAAACGATGTCGACTTGGAGGTTGTTCCCTTGAGGAGTGGCTTCCGGAGCTAACGCGTTAAGTCGACCGCCTGGGGAGTACGGCCGCAAGGTTAAAACTCAAATGAATTGACGGGGGCCCGCACAAGCGGTGGAGCATGTGGTTTAATTCGATGCAACGCGAAGAACCTTACCTACTCTTGACATCCAGAGAACTTAGCAGAGATGCTTTGGTGCCTTCGGGAACTCTGAGACAGGTGCTGCATGGCTGTCGTCAGCTCGTGTTGTGAAATGTTGGGTTAAGTCCCGCAACGAGCGCAACCCTTATCCTTTGTTGCCAGCGATTCGGTCGGGAACTCAAAGGAGACTGCCGGTGATAAACCGGAGGAAGGTGGGGATGACGTCAAGTCATCATGGCCCTTACGAGTAGGGCTACACACGTGCTACAATGGCGCATACAAAGAGAAGCGACCTCGCGAGAGCAAGCGGACCTCATAAAGTGCGTCGTAGTCCGGATCGGAGTCTGCAACTCGACTCCGTGAAGTCGGAATCGCTAGTAATCGTGGATCAGAATGCCACGGTGAATACGTTCCCGGGCCTTGTACACACCGCCCGTCACACCATGGGAGTGGGTTGCAAAAGAAGTAGGTAGCTTAACC
>NZ_NTMH01000002.1 GCF_002307475.1 Pantoea allii
AAAAACCGCCGATTGCCACGCCAAGCAGGACGCGCGCCAGCAAAATGACGGTCAGATTGGCGGCAAAGGCCACCATCAATGCCGAGACGATGAGGAGTAGTGAGAATGCCAGCATCATCACCCGGCGATCGATACGTCCTGCCACGCTGCCTACGGTCAGGCTGGTAAAGAGTGCAATCAGGGCCGTGACGGTAACGGTTTGCCCTGCCAGCCCTTCTGAGACATTAAGGCTGTGCGCTATCGGCGTCAGCAGGCTGATCGGTAAAAACTCTGCGGTGATCAGGCTAAACACGCCAAACGCCATCGCAAAGACTGCCCCCCACGCAGGACGCGTGGATAAGGAAACTTCATCAGCCACGTCGGTGTTCAGACTCATGTTGCTTCTCCGGATAAAAAAAGTAGTGCTGAGCATAGAGGGGAAGAGCAAGACGATCTATGATGGTTACACCGTTATTTTTGATAATTCGTCTGGATTCTGCCATGAGCCGTTACGATGAGTTAACCAGTGAGTTGCTGATGGGCATGCGCCTGTACGGCGTTAACTACCAACGTATTGCCGTCAGCGCCCCGTTTGGCTTGCGCTTTAACGCCTCGCCGGGACGTGCCCAGTTTCATTTCGTGGGCCGCGGTACGCTGTTGGTGCGAGGTGCATCCGGCGCACTCTTCACGCTCAACAGTGGCGATGCCCTGCTCATCCCACACGGTAAACCGCACAGCCTGCTTTCCAGTGAGGAGGCGGACTGTCAGTGTATTGACTCCCTGGCAAGCAAGCCGATCTGCGACAGCATCTGCGCCATTACCGCGCCCGCGGATGCCTGTGAAGATGACCACAGCGTCTTGTTATTCAGCGCCAGCATGGCGTTTGAACTGGGCGGTATGCAGCCTTTAATCAACACCATGCCGGACGTCATGCTGGTCAGTACGCTGCTGTCGCAATATCCGGAGATTCGCCCGATGCTGGAAGCGATGGAACGTGAGTCCCGCACCCGACATGCGGGCCATGCGGGCATCCTTTCGCGTCTGGCGGATGTGGTCGCTGCGCTGGTGGTGCGTGGCTGGGTGGAGAATGGCTGCGGGCAAAGTAGCGGGCTGGTGCAGGCGATGCGCGATCCGCGCCTGAGTCAGGCCATTGCGGCCATGCACCGTTCGCCAGGCGAGAACTGGACGGTAGAACGTCTGGCGCGCGAAGCCGGAAGTTCACGCTCGGTGTTTGCCGAACGCTTTCTTCATGCCACCGGTATGACGCCGCTGCGCTACCTGACCGAATTACGTATGCGACTGGCCGTCAAGCGCATCGTCAATCATGGCGAAGCGCTGGAAACAGTAGCCTTCGATTTGGGGTACGGTTCGCTGGCCGCTTTTAGCCGCGCGTTCAAACGGATTATCGGACGGTCGCCGGGTGCGCTGCGTGCCGAGTATGTGAGCACGCAGGCAGCCGTTTCTTAGCGAAACACGCTTATCGCTTCCACCAGCCGGTTAGCCTGGTGAGTCATGCGACCCGAGGCTTCCGCGCTTTCCTGTACACGGGCCGCATTTTGATGGGTGATATCATCCAGATCTTCCACCGCCGTGCTCACTTCACTCAGCGCGGTGGACTGTTCGGCGGTCGCGGCACTGATTTGCGCAATCAGGGAAGTGACATTCTGTACCTGCTGCACAATGTCCTGCATGGTATGGCCTGCTGCGCCCGCATGCTCATTGCCTGAACTGACCCGGCTGGCACTGGTTTCAACCAGCGCTTTGATCTCGCTGGCGGCTTTTGCACTGCGCTGCGCCAGGCTGCGCACCTCACCGGCGACGACGGCGAATCCTTTACCCTGCTCGCCCGCTCTGGCAGCTTCGACTGCGGCGTTCAGTGCCAGAATATTGGTCTGAAAGGCAATGCTGTCGATCACGCTGGTAATACTGGCAATGCGCTGTGAGCTGTCAGCAATTTCCGCCATCATCCCCATCATTTCTTTCATTACGTCGCCGCCTTTAATGGCAGCTTCGCTGGTGTTAACCGAGAGCGAATTCACTTCCTGGGCGGTCTGCGTATTGCTTTTCACCGTGGCGGTCATTTCGTTCATGGTCGCGGCCGTTTGCTGCACGTTGGCTGCCGCCTGTTCGGTACGCCGGCTCAGTTCGTTATTACTGCGGGCAATGGCATCACTGGCACTCAGCACATTAATGGCCTGGCCGCTGACATCATCCACTAACCAGCGAAACATCAAACCCAGCTGTCCAATGGCTCGGAGCGTCATGCCCACTTCATCGATGCGATCCATCTGCTCAACCTGGTGACTGGCACCGGTTGCCACCCGCAGCGCCTGCTTACACATGCGCTCAATGGGACGGGAAATCTGCTGTTCAAGCCACAGGCTGACCAGCAACAGCAGGCAGGCCATCCCACCAGTAAATCCGCTCAGCGCCAGCAGCGAGACGCCCATTGCCCACACACCGGCGACGGACAGCGTCAATACAGCCAGTAAAGCGGTACGGATGCGCCAGCGCAGCGGCAGCGTTTTCAATATCGACCCCAGACGACGCCAGCCGCTGCGGACAATCAGCCCTTTATGAAACTGGCGGCCTTTCGCGCGTCCTTCGCGGAAATCGCGATAAAGCGCTTCACACTGCTTCACTTCCTGCGCTGAAGGCTTGGTGCGCACCGACATATATCCCTGAACGTTGCCATCACGCACGACCGGAATGGCATTCGCCCGTACCCAGTAATGGTCACCGTTTTTACGTCTGTTTTTCACCAGCGCCGTCCAGGGCTCGCCCTGTTTTAAGGTTGCCCACATGTCTGCAAACGCCTCTGGCGGCATATCCGGGTGGCGCACCATATTGTGCGGCTGCCCTTTTACCTCATCAGATGAAAATCCACTGGCCTCAATAAAAGCGTCATTGGCATAGGTGATATAACTGTTGAGGTCGGTGGTAGACATCAGCGTTGCATGATCGTCATAGACATATTCACGCTGAGAAACAGGTTGGTTGTTACGCATAGGCGTCCTTGTTAGTACCAGTCAGACTTGCACCAGAAGCATTAATGAGTGAATGTTAAAAGGTAAAGATTACCTTTTTTTATGTTTTCGGCACTTGCGTAATGACTCTTTAGTGCTACACGTAAATTTGTTGCATTAAAAAAGCCGCTTTATCGCGGCTTTCTCTGTTTTTAGGGGATCGGATACATCACGTCGGCTGAGCTTACTTTGCCGCTACTGGTTAGCACACAGCAGGTTTACTGGGGTTTTGCGCTAAAAGGCACGCCGAATCCATTCACTTTCAGGCGTGCTAATGCGGTTTTCATCATTTACTGCTTATGAATTCAGCTCAGATCGATATTGCGCATACCGAACCACCACGTCAGTAAAAAGCCGCTTATCCAGGCGACGATCAATCCTCCCAGATAAACCGCCATGCCGGCAAAAATACCCTGATGGGAGGTCATCAACGGCAGCGTGACCAACCCAGAGGGGCCAAATACCGTATTCATGCCCACCGGTAATCCCAGCCACGCCACTGAGCCAATGAAAAATCCGCCGATGGCCCCACCGCCGCAGGCCGTGATAAAGGGTTTAAGGCGCGGCAGCGTCACACCATATATGAGCGGTTCACCAACGCCGAGTAAGCCCGGTACGATGGCACCTTTGATCTGGGCACGCAGCAGTGCACCTTTTTCTGCTTTGCACCAGAGCGCCAGCGAGGCCCCGACCTGACCTGCACCAGCCATGGCCAGAATCGGGAACAGTGAATTAAAGCCCTGGGTTTCCATCAGGGCAAAATAGACCGGAATAAAGCCCTGATGGATGCCAAACATTACGGCAATTAAAAACAGTCCGGCCAGCAGTGCGCAACCAAACGGATTGTTATTGAGATGGATAAACAGCCACGACATGCCCTTAAACAACTCGCCGCCTAACGGCATGATCAGCAAGTATGTCAGCGCGCCGGTGATCAATAAGGTCAACAGCGACGTAAGAATCATATCCAGATTGTCCGGGATGACCTTGCGCAGTTGTCTTTCCAGCCAGCCGCCAAACATGGCCGCCAGCAGGACGCCGATAATATTGCCGCGCGGATCGATCGCC
Organism: Pantoea allii; assembly: GCF_002307475.1. GTDB lineage: Bacteria > Pseudomonadota > Gammaproteobacteria > Enterobacterales > Enterobacteriaceae > Pantoea > Pantoea allii. The sequence goes on from NZ_NTMH01000002.1 coordinate 4,074, forward strand.
ACGCCAAAAAAGCTGTCCATGCCGCTGTAGTAGCCGACTTTTGCATCGGGCACGTAGCCCAGAATAAACAGTGACGCGATGATGGCCCCGTTTACGCCCGTGCCGCCAAAGGCTTTTTGCGCATTGTAGCCAATCAGAATGCTGAGAAAGGTGAACAGCCCTTTGCCAAACACTTTCATATAGGCCACGCCCTGAATTAACCAGGCAGGATGATCGCCAGGCGTGCTGAGGTGAAGACTTTGCTCAATCAGCGTGGCAAACCCCAGCAGCAAACCTGCGGCAATAAACCCTGGGATGAGCGGGGTAAAAATGGTGGCGAAGCGCGCCAGAAACTGCTGCAGCGCGCTGGTCTGTCTGGCTTTTATGTGCTGTTTTTGTTGCGCGGCGACCTGCTGCAAAACCGGTGACTCGCCCGGCGCCTGCGCCAGTATTGTCAGCATTCGTTCTGCCGCCGTCTGCGCTTTACCGGGACCGAGCACTATCTGTAACTGATTATCGCTGTCGATGACGCCCAGCACACCAGGCAGGCTTTTCAGCCGGGCAATATCGGCCTGGTTGTGTTTCAGCGTCAGTCGTAAACGGGTCATGCAGTTGCCGCATACGGCGATATTTTCCGCCCCGCCAACCGCCTGCACGATAGCGTGCAGAAGTGCATCGGTCATTTTTGCCATCAGCGTGCTCCCGCATCCTGTAAAGCCTGGCGGATAAAGCCTTTGTGCTGAGCAAGCAGCGCGATCGCCTCGTCGGCAGTTAATCCTGTCAGCACCATCAGAATGGCGGTTTTACAGTGCCCGCCACAGGCCGACAGCGCCGAGCGGGCGCTGGCTTCATCGCAGTCGGTGGCCTGCATAACAATATTCACCTGACGCTGTACCAGCTTCTGATTGGTGGCCTCAACATCGACCATCAAATTGCCGTAAACCTTGCCGCTGCGAATCATCGCCCCTGTGGTGAGCATATTCAGCACCAGCTTCTGTGCGGTCCCGGCCTTCATGCGTGATGAACCCGTGACCACTTCTGGCCCCACCACTGGCGTCAGCGCGATATCGGCGACCTGCGCCATTTTGCTGTGGGGGTTGCAGGTCAGCGCCACCGTGGGTGCAGCGCATTGCCGGGCATAGTCCAGCGCGCCCAACACATAGGGCGTGCGTCCGCTGGCGGCGATGCCAACCAGCACATCGTCGCGGCTGAACTGGATATCTTTCAGATCCTGAGCGCCTTGTTCCACATTGTCTTCCGCGTTTTCCACCGCCTGTAGAATGGCCTGATGTCCCCCGGCAATCAGACCAATAACCTGCTCGCGCGGGGTTCCGAATGTTGGTGGGCATTCACTTGCATCAAGAATTCCCAGCCGCCCGGAGGTCCCGGCACCACAGTAAATCAGACGGCCACCCGCGCGGAATGCGGCGCAGATAACATCCACCGCGCGCGCAATCGCCGGCACAATGGCCTCCACGGCCAGGGCGACTTTTTTATCTTCATCGTTGATCACCCGCAGCATCGCCTCGGTGCTCATTTCATCAATATGCTGGCTGGCTGGATTACGCCCTTCAGTGATCATCTGACTGAGATCGATTTTCACGATCGTCCTCCACAGGAATAATTTATTCTGAATATTTTTAACACAACGAATGAATAATTCATCCTTTGCAGACGTTTTTTTCTTTCATCGTTAGCGGGAATGAAAACAGGGGCAAAAAAAAGGCCCAACCACCGTTGAGCCTTTGTATGATAAACCGCGATTAACTGGCGGTTTGCGTCCGTAATTGTAATTCGTACGCCCTGGCCTGTTCTACATCGAACTGGTTTTCCCAACGGGCAATCACCAGCACGGCCAGCGCGTTCCCGACCACGTTCAGCGCGGTACGGGCCATATCCATAATGCGGTCCACGCCCGCAATAAACGCCAGCCCTTCCAGCGGGATACCGACGCTGCCCAGGGTGGCTAACAGCACCACAAAGGATACGCCGGGCACACCCGCGATGCCTTTAGAGGTCACCATCAGCGTCAGGACCAGAATAATTTCGTCCGTCAGCGACAGATCAATGCCGTACAGCTGGGCAATAAAAATAGCGGCGATACTCTGGTACAGCGTTGATCCATCGAGGTTAAATGAATAACCGGTCGGGACCACAAAGCTGGTTATCGCTTTGGGCGCGCCATAGGCTTCCATCTTCTCCATGATGCGCGGCAGCACGGTTTCTGAACTGGAGGTCGAGTAAGACAGGATGAGCTCATCTTTTAAAATGCGCATCAGCGTCGTAATGCGTAGCTTACAGAAACGCGCCACCGCCCCCAGCACCACAAAGGCGAAGAACAGGATCGCGACATACACCAGCAGCACCAGCTTAGCGAGCGGCCAGAGTGAGGCGAAACCAAAGTTAGCAATGGTGACGGCAATCAAGGCAAACACGCCCACTGGCGCGTAGCGCATGATCATATGCGTTACCTTGAACATGGTTTCTGACACGCCACGGAACAGGTTTACCAGCGGATCACGCTGTTCTGACGGCAGAGCGGAAAGGCCCAGGCCAAACAGTACCGAGAAAAAGATAATCGGCAGCATTTCACCTTTCGCCATCGAGGCAAAGATGTTCTGCGGGATCAGCGACAGGATGGTTGCCACCAGGCTGTGGGTGCCTTCCTGCACCTGGGCGGTCGTGGCTTCATATTTAGAGATGTCCACCGTTGCCAGCGTAGACATATCAATGCCGGTGCCGGGCTGAAACACGTTGGCCAGGGTAATACCGACAACAATGGCAACGGTGGTAATCACTTCAAAGTACAAAATCGTTTTGAAACCAATACGGCCCAGCTTTTTCGCATCCCCGACACCTGCAATGCCGACAATCAGGGATGAAATCACGATGGGCACGACAATCATCTTTATCAGATGAATAAAGATATCGCCCGCCGGGCTGAGAATATTATTGACTAACCATTCACGATCTTCTGGCTGATTATGCAACACGGCACCGACGATGATGCCAAGTACAAGTGCGATCAGAATCTGCCAGGCAAGGCTGATTTTAAAACCTTTCATAACGCGTAATTTCCTCAGTCAAAACCCGTTTCTCTCTACTGCGAAGGTGCAGAAGACAATACACACAGGGAAGTGAGCAAAAAGCCCGGTAAATTAGAGGGTGTTTTTAGACGGCGTCCCGCATTTAAATGCGATGATTTCCATACCCATTTTCAGACGCGGTCTGAGTTGATACCTGATTATCAGGGGCGGATAAGTACCATTTTCACTGCAGTAAATGCAACCCTTGGTGGCTTCGATTAAAACTTCACCATCTGGTCAGCATAAAATGCTGGCGCAGACGTTAATCCCTAACTTGCTGTTATGAAAAGTAATACTTCGATAAGTTTTCGCATAGCTATTCAGACTATGCTCAATGTGTGTGCGGTTCGTTTGCTGATTTTTTAAACAGCAACATACACAAAATGTTGCAACTTAAATCCCCATTCTCCGCAGGGAGTTAGCGTTTATTTCCTCTGTTTACGACGTTTTTATGTCAGCAAGGTTAACGCGTGATCTATGGCGCAAAAAAGAAACAAAACCGGCTGTCGGGCTTCACTTAACCATTGATTGACATATGATTAACATCTTCAAGGAGATTCGCCATGAGCCAAAATCATAACTATCCTGTTCCAGAAAATATTGCAGCAAACGCGCTGATTACTGCCGAACAGTATCAGGCGATGTACCAACAATCCGTTACCGACCCAGAAACGTTCTGGGGAGAGCAAGGTAAAATCCTTGACTGGATAAAGCCTTACAGCAAAGTTAAAAACACCTCTTTTGCGCCAGGCAATATTTCTATTCGTTGGTACGAGGACGGCACGCTCAATCTGGCAGCGAACTGTCTGGATCGTCATCTGGCCACCCGAGGCGATCATCCTGCCATCATCTGGGAAGGCGATGATGCCAACGAAAGCAAAACCCTTACCTTTCGTCAGCTTCATGCTGATGTCTGTCGCTTTGCCAACGTACTGGAACTGCTCGGCGTTAAAAAAGGCGACGTCGTTGCGATTTATATGCCCATGGTGCCGGAAGCGGCAGTCGCTATGCTGGCCTGCGCACGAATTGGGGCCGTACATTCGGTGATCTTTGGCGGCTTTTCACCCGAAGCCGTAGCCGGTCGTGTTATCGACTCCAGTGCCGCATTAATTGTGACGGCCGATGAAGGCGTGCGTGCTGGCCGTACCATCCCACTGAAGAAAAACGTGGATGATGCGTTAAAAAATCCCAATGTAAACAGCGTGAAAAACGTCGTGGTCTTTCAGCGTACCGGCAAAGATGTCGGTTGGGTGGAAGGGCGCGACCAGCACTGGCATGAGCTGATGCAGAACGCCAGCACTAACCATTCTGCAGCCGAGATGCAGGCAGAAGATCCGCTGTTTATCCTGTATACCTCAGGTTCAACCGGCAAGCCTAAAGGCGTGCTGCACACCACCGGCGGCTATCTGGTTTACGCCGCCACCACCTTTAAATTTGTTTTTGACTACCATCAGGACGACATTTACTGGTGTACGGCTGATGTGGGCTGGGTAACCGGCCACAGCTACCTGTTATATGGCCCACTGGCCTGCGGGGCCACGACGCTGATGTTTGAAGGCGTGCCTAACTGGCCAACCCCGGCCCGTATGGCGCAGGTGGTGGATAAGCATAAAGTCACCCTGCTCTATACTGCCCCCACGGCTATTCGTGCGCTGATGGCAGAAGGCGATAGAGCGATTGAAGGAACGGATCGTAGCAGCCTGCGTATTATGGGATCGGTGGGAGAGCCGATTAACCCGGAAGCCTGGGAGTGGTACCACAAGAAGATTGGCAACGGCAAATGTCCGATAGTCGATACCTGGTGGCAGACCGAAACCGGGGGCTTTATGATCGCCCCGCTGCCCGGCGCGACCCTGCTCAAAGCCGGTTCCGCGACCACGCCTTTCTTCGGCGTACAGCCCGCGCTGGTGGATAACGAAGGCCATCCTCAGGAAGGTGCCTGCGAAGGTAACCTGGTGATAACAGACTCCTGGCCTGGTCAGGCCCGCACGCTGTTCGGTGACCACGATCGTTTCGAACAAACTTACTTCTCTACCTTCAAAAATGCCTACTTCAGCGGCGACGGTGCGCGACGGGATGAGGACGGTTATTACTGGATTACCGGCCGCGTGGACGATGTGCTGAATGTGTCAGGCCACCGCCTGGGCACAGCCGAAATCGAGTCAGCGCTGGTTTCCCATCCTAAAATCGCCGAAGCGGCTGTCGTCGGGTTCCCGCACAGCATCAAGGGCCAGGCCATTTACGCCTATATCACCCTGAATCACGGCGAGGAGCCGTCACCTGAGCTTTATACCGAGGTACGTAACTGGGTACGCAAGGAAATTGGCCCGATTGCCACACCCGATGTGTTGCACTGGACCGACTCTCTGCCGAAAACCCGCTCCGGCAAAATTATGCGCCGTATCCTGCGCAAAATTGCCGCAGGCGATACCAGTAATTTAGGCGATACCTCGACGCTTGCCGATCCTGGCGTCGTCGAGAAATTGCTTGAAGAGAAACAGTCCATCACCATGCCGTAATCATCCGGCGGAAAGCATCAGGCTTTCCGCCACCACTTCCCTACGTAGTGTGTTTCTGTAGTCACAAAAATATAACTAATTCACGCGCTTGCGTGAGGTCCACGCCTGCATGCTTCTGGAGATAATGTGATGAATGATGCCCTGCCCGAACAGGAAAGGATCTACCAACAAATTGAAAGTAATCCTCGCTTTCAGGAATTGGTACACAAGCGCCAGTCCTTTGCCCTGCTGCTGTCGATAATCATGCTGGTGCTGTATATCGGCTTTATTCTGCTTATTGCTTTTGCCCCTGGCTGGCTGGGTACACCCCTGTATGCCGGTACCAATGTGACGCGCGGCATCCCGCTCGGGGTGGGGTTGATCGTCATCTCTTTTTTACTCACAGGCGTTTACGTCTGGCGCGCAAATGGCGAGTTTGATCGCCTGACTAAAGCCATCCTCAGCGAGGTGAAACTATGATTCGTCTTATGCTGTGGATGCTGGCAGCGCTGCTGCCCTTTTCTGCTCTGGCTGCCGATGCCATCACCGGTGCGGTGCAGAAACAGCCCGTCAATTATCAGGCGATCGTCATGTTTGTGATTTTCGTCGGTGCCACGTTAAGTATTACGTACTGGGCGTCGAAGCGAACCCGCTCACGTAGCGATTACTATACCGCTGGCGGCAACATCACCGGCTTTCAGAATGGCCTGGCCATGGCGGGTGACTTCATGTCCGCAGCCTCCTTTCTGGGTATTTCGGCCCTGGTGTATACCTCGGGTTATGACGGCTTAATCTATTCGCTGGGCTTCCTGGTAGGCTGGCCGATGATTCTGTTCCTGATTGCCGAGCGCTTGCGTAATCTGGGTCGCTATACTTTTGCCGATGTCGCCTCTTATCGCCTGAAGCAAAAACCGATTCGTACCTTGTCGGCTTGCGGCTCACTGGTCGTCGTCGCGCTGTACCTGATTGCGCAGATGGTCGGTGCAGGTAAGCTGATCCAGCTCCTGTTTGGCCTGAATTATCACGTTGCCGTTATCCTGGTGGGCATTCTGATGGTGATGTACGTGCTGTTTGGCGGCATGCTGGCGACCACCTGGGTACAGATCATCAAAGCCGTTCTGCTGCTGTTTGGTGCCACGTTTATGGCCATTATGGTCATGAAAAGCGCCGGGTTTAGCTTCAATACCTTGTTTACCGAGGCGATGGCGGTACATCCGAAAGGCGCAGCCATTATGCAGCCTGGCGGGTTGGTGAAAGATCCGATTTCCGCTCTGTCGCTGGGGCTGGGACTGATGTTCGGTACAGCGGGATTGCCGCATATCCTGATGCGCTTCTTTACCGTTGCCGACGCCAAAGAGGCGCGTAAAAGCGTGTTTTGGGCCACCGGTTTTATGGGTTACTTCTACTTCCTGACCTTTATTATCGGTTTCGGTGCCATTCTGCTGGTAGGGGCTAATCCGGCCTTCAAAGATGCCTCCGGCGCACTGATCGGCGGTACCAATATGGCGGCGGTGCACCTGGCGGATGCAGTCGGTGGCAGCACCTTCCTGGGCTTTATTTCAGCAGTGGCATTCGCCACCATTCTGGCGGTGGTTGCCGGTCTGACGCTGGCGGGTGCCTCGGCGGTCTCTCATGATTTGTACGCCAGCGTCTACCGTAAAGGGCAGGCCAGCGAGCGCGACGAGCTGCGGGTTTCAAAAATTACTGTGCTGGTGTTGGGGGTTGTGGCTATCGCCCTTGGCATTCTGTTCGAAAAGCAGAACATCGCCTTTATGGTCGGGCTGGCATTCTCGATTGCGGCCAGCTGTAACTTCCCGATCATCCTGCTGTCCATGTACTGGTCAAAACTGACCACGCGCGGCGCAATGGTCGGTGGCTGGTTAGGGCTGATCACCGCCGTGGTGCTGATGATTCTTGGCCCAACCGTCTGGGTGCAGGTGCTGGGACATGCGTCGCCCATTTATCCTTATGAGTATCCGGCCCTGTTCTCTATCACTATCGCCTTTGTGGGCACCTGGCTGTTTTCTGTTACTGACCATTCGCAACAGGGTGCAGAAGAGCGATCACGCTTCCGGGCGCAGTTTATTCGCTCCCAGACCGGTGCCGGTATTGAGAAAGGCAAAGCGCACTAACCGCGTTAACTGAGCATAAAAAAGGGCAGCGACCGTAAGGTCACTGCCCTTTTTCTCAAGCCGACATCAGAAGCGCAGTGACGCGCCTACGTACGGACCATCAACGAGTACGTTATCTTTACGACCGCCTTTGTTATTCAGCTCAATATACTGATAACCCACGCGCAGGTTCAGCAGAGAGATCGGCGTGAAGCTCACACCACCGCTCGCTTCCTGGTAGCTGTCGAGATGATCGGTAAGGCCTTCCGGCGCATAATAATACTGACCGTACAGACCCCACATGCTGTTGAAGCTGTACTGTGCGCTACCGCCCAGCGCCACCGCAAATCCGTCTTTCCCGTCTTCAGGATGGGTAAAAATCGCCTTTGCGGTTGGCGCCAGTCGCAGATCGCCGACATCAACGTTGTAACCCAGACCCGCACCATAGGTGCTGCCGTCATGATCGCTACGCAACCAGTTGCCGTTCAGGAACAGGCCCGGCGACGTCGTGCCCAAACCGAGATTAAGGTTGGTGCTGTGCTCGCCAACATCAACGCTGCCTTCGATGGCCTGCGCGGCGCCGCTCAGCATAATGAAGCTCAGAGCGCTTCCAGTGACAAGTTGCTTAAACATGATTCTACTCCATGAAGGGTCAAATAATTCCGCATCAAGGGTAGCAGTCTGAAATGAGGTGACAACTAAATTTGGAAAGCTTTACGTAAAAAGAGATGTCATTTTGTGCCAAAAAGGACAAGTCGCTGTGAATTACGCGGAGAACAGTCGTTATCCGGGTTAACCGTATCCGGCGCAGGCTTGCCTTAGTGCGCCCACATCAGGTGCCCGATAAACGGAGCCAGTATGACGGTGACGACGCCAGACAACATCATCACCAGGCTTGAAACCACGCCTTCCTGCGGCCCCAACTGGTAGGCGCGTGCCGTACCGGCACCGTGCGAGGCGGCACCCAGCCCAGCGCCTTTCGCCACGCCCTGTTTGATCGCGATGCGCAGAAACAGTACATCCCCTACCGCCATGCCAAATACGCCGGTCACAACCACAAACAGCGCCACCAGATCGGGCTGCGCGCCCATAGGCTTCGCCGCCGCCAGCGCAAAAGGCGTGGTAATGGATCGCACGGCGAGACTGCGCTGAATGGTTTCCGGTAAATTCAGTAAACGCGCCAGCCATACGGAACTGCATATCGACACCGTTGTGGCAGTTAACACGCCCGCACTCAGCGATAACCAGTGGCGTTTAATCACGTCCAGATTTTCGTAGACCGGCACCGCAAAGGCTAACGTCGCGGGGCCGAGTAACCACAGCAGCCAGTGGCTTTCCGCAATATAGTTTTGCCAGCTGATATGGGTCAGCAACAGCAGCGTCACCAGAATGAGCGGCGTCATGACCAGCGGCATCAGTAACAGCGTTGTCCAGCGACGATACAGCCGTTTATTCAGGTAATAAATCACCAGCGTGACGGCGGCACATAACAGACTGATGAGCAGATTATGCATTATTGCCCTGCTTACGCGCCGCGCGCGTGACTTCAAAACGGTACAGGCGATCGACCACCAGGGCTGTCGCCGCCAGCACCAGTAGCGTACTGACCGCAATCACCACCAAAATCCGCCAGCCTTCCATCTGCAGCAGGTCAGCGTAATTCACCACCGCCACCACCGCCGGGATAAAAAACAGCAGCATCTCTGCCAGCAACCAGCTTGCACCGGCTTTCACCCAGCGCAGCGGTAAAATGCGTAACGCAATCAGCATCAACATCAGCAGCATACCGACAATGTTGGCAGGCAGTGGCAGGTGCAGCCAGTTCACCAGTTGCTCGCTGGCGATAAAAACCGAAATAAACAGCACCAGCTGTAAAGGTAAGCTGAGCCGTTGCAGCCTGCCGACGTTCAGGCGGCGCAATGCCAGTGCCATCGTTTTTCTCCCATCAAGTTAATGCGCTCAGTATAGAATCACGAGGTACTGTGAAAAAAATGAATTAAAATTATTCAAATCATGCCAGAAAGGAATAGTTATGGACGTTCGCGCGTTGCGTTACTTTACCGAAGTGGTACGTCAGCAAAGTTTTACCCGTGCTGCACAGAAGCTGTTCGTGACACAGCCAACGATCAGCAAAATGGTGCGCCAGCTGGAAGAGGAGCTGGACTGCGCACTGCTCATTCGTGATGGGCGACGTCTGCACCTGACGGATAGCGGGCAAGCGGTCTATCAGCGCGGGCTGGCTATTCTGCAAGAGTTTCATCAGCTTGAGGCCGAGATAGGCGATATCAATCAGCTGAAAACCGGCAAGCTGCGGCTGGGCATTCCCCCGATGGTGGGCATGCAGATCGCCGGATCGGTTTCGGCGTTTCGCCGTCGCTATCCGGGTGTGGAACTCAGTATTGCTGAGTTTGGCGGCTTAACGGTTCAGGAAGCGGTGCTGGCGGGCACGCTGGACATTGCCCTGACGGCGCTCCCCGTTGATGCCGAGTTGCCCCTCGAAACCTTATCGCTTATGCAGCATCCGCTGTGTGTGCTACTGCCACGTCAGGCACCCTGGCTGCAGCGCACGCAGCTTGGCCTGAGCGATTTGGCCTCCCATCCTTTGCTGATCTTTAATGAAGAGTTTTCGCTGAACCGTCAGTTGATGAAAGCGTTTCAGCGTCAGGGGATCACGCCTGAGATTGCAGTACGCAGCGGGCAATGGGATTTTCTGGCGGCCATGGTGCAGGCGGAGATGGGCCTGGCGATACTGCCGGAGCCCATTTGCCAGCGGTTAGATAAGCAGTCGTTATTGTGGCTTCCGCTGGAGTCCGAGCTGCAGTGGCATCTGGGGCTGATCTGGCGTGAAGGCAGCTACCTGTCACGCAGCGCGCGGGCCTGGATAGCGTGTTGCCGGGAACACTGGCCTGATAATGCGCCGCGTCTTTCCGTCTAGCGCCCCAGACCGCCCGATAATCGCAGAGCGCAGGTTATCGGGCGAACGGGAGCGCATAACAAGAAGATTACTCTTCTTTCTCAATCAGCAGCGCTTCCAGCAGGTCCAGATCGTGCAACAGTTTTTGCATCGTCTCGTTTGATATCTGCTGAGTCGCACGCAGGTGATAGACCTCTGCACGTTCGGCACGTAACGCGTTCAGACGAAAACGACGTTCCAGATTTTCGGCAAACAGCGCGTGCTCAAGATCGTTTTTCCCTTCCGCGCGACGACGCAGATTACCGATCACCCGCAGGCTGACCTCTTTCAGTAACTCAGGGTCGATGTTTTCTTCGGTTTCCTTTTCGAGCCGCGCCTCCATCTTATGCAGACTCTCGATAGCGACGCCGGCCATCACCGCTCTTGCATGCTGCAGTTCGTGCCGATGGGCGCTTTTGTCGATCGTCTCTACACCGCGCAGCAGCATCGGCAGAACGATGACGCCAACCAGCAGCGAGAACAGAATCACGCCGGTTGCGATAAACACCAGCTCATAACGCGCCGGGAAAGGATGGCCGTTGGTCAGGAACAGGGGAATCGACAGCACACCCGCCAGGGTAATGGCACCGCGTACGCCCGCAAAAGAGGCAATCAGCAGTTCACGCAACGAGTAGCTGGAGAACACTAATGGTTTCTTTTTTAACCAGCGTTTGCTGAAACGCTGCATGATCCACAACCAGCCGAAACGCACCACCATTAACGCCGCATAGACAAGGACGATGTCCGCAAAAATCATCCAGATATCCACATTGGGATCGGCTGTTGCCTGGTCAATCGAGTTTTGCAGAATAGAGGGCAACTGCAGGCCCAGCATCAGGAACACCATGCCGTTAAACACAAACTCCAGCATGTGCCAGACGCTGTTGGCGCGCAGTCGCATGGTCAGCGGCGCCTGGCGGATAATACCGGAGCGCGTGATGGTCATCCCGGCCGCGACGGCGGCTAAAATCCCGGAAACGCCCAGGTGTTCTGCAATCAGATAAGAGGCAAAAGGCAGCAGCAGCAGCAGGACAATCTGAGTGGCAGCATCGTCCCCGCCGCTCCAGCGGTTCAGGACGCGCAGCGATTTACCGTAGAGCCAGCATACCGCGACACCGGCGATCAGGCCGCCCACGGCCACTTTCAGGAACTCGACGCTGGCTCCGCCCCAACTAAACACCATGGTGCCCATCGCCACTGCGACCGCAAATTTCAGTGAAACCAGGCCAGAAGCATCGTTCATCAAGGCTTCGCCTTGCAGTATTCCCATAATTTTCTTCGGAATACGGCCTTCGCCGACAATGCCTGACAGCGCCACGGCATCGGTAGGTGATAACACGGCCGCCAGGGCGAAAGCGGGGATCAGGGGAATCCCGGGCACCGTCCAGTAAATCAGATAGCCAATACCGACAACGGTAATCAGCACCAGCACCAGCGCCAGGCCAAGGATTTCCCGCCCGTAATGCAGGAACTCGCTGACCGGTGTTTTCCAGCCGTCAGCAAATAACAGTGGCGGAATGAATAAGACGAGGAAGAGTTCCGGGTCGAAATCCACGTGCAGCCCGAAGGTCGGCCAGGCCAGCAGCGCACCGACGGCGATCTGCACCAGAGGAAGGGGAATCTGAAAAGGCAGAATACGGGCAGCCACCCCGGAGAGCGAGACCACCAGCGTCATAATCAAAATAGTAAAAAAGATTTCCATGCTTTCCTTAGGCGGTAGTTATCTTCGAATCAACATTAGGTTAAAAGTGTAAAACAAACTGGCGAGGGCGGGAAAAGCTACGCGTGCTTCAACGAGCAAAAAGCGGATAATTCCGGACATGCCGCGGCACGTCCGGTTGAACAGTCAGATCGCCCAGCCTCCGGCATAAAAAGCGACTAACGCGACGGCGATCACGACTGTGCCCACGTTTAGCCTGCGCCACTCACCCGCAAACAGACGGCCCACCACCAGGGTCGCGAAACCGATCATGATGCCGGTAACGATGTTACAGGTCAGCACGATGATCACCGCCGTGAGCAGACCAGACATGGCATCAACGAAGTCACCGAAGTCGATCTTTGCCACGTTACTCAGCATCAGCAGGCCGACGTACATCAACGCAGGCGCGGTGGCGTACGCCGGCACCAGATAAGCCAGCGGAGACATAAACAGAATGAGCAAAAACAGGAGGCCAACAACAATGGCCGTCAGGCCGGTTTTGCCCCCTGCCGCCGTCCCGGCGGCAGACTCGATGTACACGGCCGCCGGTGAGGCACCCACAAGACCGGCAAACAGGCTACTGACGGAATCGGTGGTCAGCGCCCGGCCGCCGTTAATGATTTGCCCGTCTTTATCCAGCAGGTTAGCCTGACCCGCCACCGCGCGGATCGTACCGGTGGCATCAAAGACCGCCGTCATCACTAACGCCAGCACGCTGGGCAAGACCGCAGGCTGCAAAGCGCCCATGATGTCGAGGCTGAATAACAGTGACTCGCCCTGCGCATCACGCAGGCTGGGCAAGGCAAACAGTCCCTGCCAGCGCACGGACGGATCGAACGCCAGCCCCAGCGCAGAAATTGCAATAACGGTGAGTAAAATGCCGCCCGGGACACGGCGTTTTTCCAGGCCGAAAATCGCAGCCAGCCCCAGCAAAGACATCATGACGGGGAACGACGTAAAATGGCCCAGCGCAACGGGTAAACCTGAGGCCGGGTTTCTGACGACCAGCCCAACGTTGTCTGCCGCAATCAGCAGCAGAAACAGGCCAATCCCGATGCCGGTGCCGTGGGCGACGCCCATCGGCAGATTACGTAAGATCCAGGCGCGAATCCCGGTGGTGGAAATCAGGGTAAAAAGCAGGCCCATCAGGAACACGGCCCCCAGCGCGACCGGAACGCTAATGTGTTGACCCAGGACGAGGCTAAAGGCCGTAAAAGCCGTCAGTGAAATGGCACAGCCAATGGCCAGGGGTAAATTGGCCCACAGCCCCATGATGATCGATCCAACGCTCGCCACCAGGCAGGTAGCCACAAACACCGCCGAGGGTGAAAACCCCGCTTTACCGAGCATGCCAGGCACCACGATCACCGAATAAACCATGGCGAGAAAGGTGGTCAGCCCGGCGACAATTTCCTGCCGCACGCTACTGCCTCGGGCCGAAATGGCGAACCAGGCATCCAGTTTTCCACTGGCCGGGCGTGATTCAATTGACATAGTTGAGCCTCAAAAATTTTTGTTGTTGGATCGCGCGGTAACCGCCCTGACTTCCCTGAAAGCTGTCATCGCCAACAGGCTGCCGACAAAAAGGCAAACGTTTACTTAGCCGCACAGAACGGGGCGTCGTACGTCCCCGTTTAAAGGGGGCCGATTATCCGGCGTTTTCCCGCCGCTTTTCAACCGCTCTGTGAGGATTCCTGGCTATAAAGATCAGGTCGATAACATCGGGGATGCTCTTGATACTATCGTGTAACATTCTGTGCGTCAGGATGCGGTGATGATTACGCCGCATTATCGAGAAAGCAGACGAAGATGACGCCGGGCGGCGTCATCCGATAGGACAGGATAATGCGCGATCAGCCCGAAAGATGAATTTCACCGCCTTGCTGAATGGCCCGTTGCCAGGCCGCACGCTGTTGCACGGTCGTTAACCATTTTTGTGTGGCGGGGGCATCCTTCAGTCCGGCGCGCTGGCTCAGCGCCAGAATCGGAAAGCTCATCTGCACATCAGCAATGCTGAAACGCTGACCGGCAAACCACGGATGCACCGAGAGGTGATCTTCAATCACCTGCTTATGCAAGGTAAGTTGTTTATCCAGCCAGGCTTTCTGAACGCCTTTGCCGAGCGCCGCACCGATGGGACGCAGCAACCACGGCACAGGCGCGCTACCGAGGCGGCCAAAAACCAGTTTCATGACCAGCAGCGGCATCAGTGAACCTTCGGCGTAATGTAGCCAGTAACGTGCCTGCAGCCGTGCCTCTTCGTCGGTGATCTGCAGCCGCCTTTCGCTGTCGTACTTCTCTTCCAGATACTCAAGGATCGCCCCGGACTCGGCCACCACGCGATTGCCATCGGTGATAACCGGCGACTTTCCTAACGGATGCACTTTTTTTAACGCGTCCGGCGCCAGCATCGTGGGTTCACGCTGATAGCGTTTGACCTGGTAAGGCACTTCCAGCTCTTCCAGCATCCACAGCACCCGATGAGAGCGCGATTGTTCAAGATGGTGAACGGTGATCATCATGATTCCCTGTCAGTGAATATGCAGCAAGTATAGACGTCACCTTGTCTTATGCAGTGCACTATCCTGTTCAGGATCAAGCAGTACCGCGCCCGAACCCTGCTGCCCCAGCCGATCGCCGGGATTGCGCAGCGGACAGTCACGCATCGATAAACATCCACAGCCAATGCAACCATCCAAATCGTTACGCAGGCGCGTTAGCGTTTCGATGCGCTTATCCAGTTCGTCGCGCCAGTGCTGGGTCAGATTGCCCCAGTCCTGAGCCGACATACGTTTATCCGCCGGCATGTTTTCAAGGCTGTCGCTGACGCTGGCAAGCGGAATCCCAATGCGCTGTGCAATTTTAATAATGGCGACCCGTCGCAGAACATCACGGCTGTAGCGTCGCTGATTTCCGTTATTGCGGGTGCTAAAGATGAGCCCTTTGCTTTCATAAAAATGCAGCGCAGAGACGGCAACGCCGCTGCGGCGCGCCACTTCACCCGGCGTCAGCACCGGTTTTGGGTAATTGCGATCTTTTTTCATTTGGCACTTTACCTCAAGTTAACTTGAGGAATTATACTCTTTTCCCATCAGAACGACACGCTCCCTCACGACGTCATTCGCCAGCAAACGGGCGCGATTTTCATCGCGACTCGCGCGCAAAGGCAGCATGAACGCACGGGGAAATTCACCAGAAGGATGAGGCCATGATACAAGAAGAGATCATTCATTCACTGACACACTGGATTGACCAAAACCTGGATAAGAGCCTGTCAATTGATGAAGTGGCCGCGAAATCAGGCTATTCGAAATGGCATCTGCAACGTATGTTCCGTAGCGTGACGAAACAAACGTTGGGTGGTTATATTCGTGAACGCCGTCTGACTCTGGCCGCAGAAGCGCTGCGGCAAACTCAGCGCCCGGTATTCGATATTGCGATGCAATATGGTTATGACTCGCAGCAGACCTTCTCCAGGGTATTTCGCCGCCAGTTTTCCCAAACGCCCACGGCTTATCGCCATGCTATGCGCCGCCAGACGATTCAGCGTCCGCGCCTGATGAGTTTTGACTGCAGCGACAATATGACCAGCTTTACCCAGCGCACCATGGGCGAGTGCTGTCCGGTTAGCTGAATATCACCGTGCGCCTGCCCAGGCGCACACCGCTTTTCTCAGGTTTCCTTCCCCTGCACCCGCCACCCACTTCTGCTGAAAAACCAGACAAATTTTGTACAAAATTGGAAAATCGAATGCTATAGTGTGATCCACATCACATTATGACATTTGTTGCCGACGAAAGAGCCCGACCTGACAGACTTTTCCGCCGACGTGATGCTCGCAGACAGTCAGGCGTAATCTCCGATTTTGAGGTCAAAATTGATGGCTACCTTAACCACCAGTTTTCTTGTTATGCGCTGGGAATTGTTGAGCGCTGTAATGATGTTCTTTGCCAGCACGTTAAAAACCCGACTTCGCCAGGATAGCCATCACGTGATGGCATTTATCTGTGGCAGCGTTGGCGTGGGAATGTCGTGCTGGTTTGTGACGGGCTTGATGGGCATCACGCTGAGTATGGAAAACGTACACCATTTTTTCAGCGTCTCTAAAGACGTCTTTATTGACGTAATGAGTCATGCGCCAGCTAACTGGCAAATGCCCTGATTGACCAATAAAAAACCCCGCAACGCGGGGTTTTTTATATTGCTGTGTAACGTCAAATTTTCTTCAACATGACAGGAATCGCAATATCCTGCACTTCTACGTCCGGTCTCTGCGTTCCGCGACGATCCTGAATCCACATGTCACCCATCATCTGATCTAATCCGCTATCCAGTCCCGTCACCATGCCTGCGCCTGGCGTAAACGTAAGCTCGCCGAAGTAAATGTGTTGGTCATGGATATACCAGTCCACGCGCACATAGTCGAAGTCGCTGGCCAGCGTTTTGCTTAACGCCAGTGCCTGCTCTAACGAAGGCATAACCGTTGAGACGTCGAGCCCGGTATCACGAATCTTATGAAACACCTCGCTCAGGTTGTTCACATAAAAGTTCATCGAAAGCTGAGGCTGGCCGCGGTTGTAAATGACCTGAAGCACATATTCAAAGTTGCCATCACGCTTGTTGAACATGTGAAACTTGTAATCAACCGGTGCCTGTTTGCCATCACCAATGTACTGCTCCACCAAAATGCGTGGCTTGATGTAGCGATAGTGGATCTCGCGTGCTTCGCTGGCAAAATCCGTTTTTAACCACGTGTAGCAGTTATGAATGATTTGCTGCTTGCGAAGGGCACTCGGTTCCTCCAGCACGATCTCTACCATGTTTGAAGCATGGTTTGGTTTAATCACCGTTCCCTTCCAGCGCGTCAGGTTGTTGAGCGTGGTGGGATCGGTGGTGTCGTGCAGCAAGGGAATCAGGTACGCACTACCGATTTTCTCAGCAATAAATTCACGCACCGAAAACTTGTCGGACAGGCGTGCATACAGCTGATAATCGCCATGGATGAACTTGCGATACAGCACTTTTTCATTGAAGACCTTTGGCTCATGCAGGTTGGGAAGCCTTCTGAACTTGCGGAAGTAATAAATCCGATCCTGATAAGTCCAGGGCATCTTCTTGATAAAGTACTGCAAACTTCTTCTAAGCTCTTGTTTTAACTTGAGCATATTTGACCTCATTTGTAGGTTTTGTAGTTGAGTGAGGAAACCTGGATTTTTTGAATAACGCCGTGTTTAAAAAAATAATTCATGACGGTCAGGGACAGGAGCTCTGAAAGAAAAACGCTCCATGCGGCTCCCGTAATGCCGTAGTCCTGAATTAGCCACCAGGAAAGCGGCATGCTGATGATCACCAGACAAATGATTTTCTTCAGTAAATAATCAAAGCCCCCTTCTTTCACCATGTAGCGATACGCGACGGTTCCCAGTGCCGAAAAGCTGGTTGCTATCGACAGCAGGGTGATGAGCTGGCCCGACTGCCTGAACGCCGGGCCATACAACGCCGTGATGATCTGTTCGCCAAACAGCGCAACGATAAGCAGCATCAGCAGGGACACGGCCATCACGTAGCCATTGAGCCGCGCCGTCAGCCTGATCGCTTCATCACCGCGCGCCCGAAAAATTTCGCTGAAGCACGAGGTAATCAGCGCGACCGGGATAAAAATCCATGAAGCGGCGATGGTATTGGCTGCGGCAAACAAGCCCAGTTCTTGTGCAGACGCGATGCCTGCCAAAAACATCTGCGCGGCTTTTACCTGTATAGAAATAAAGATGCTGGAAATCGCCAGCGGCAATCCGGCATACATCAGGTAACGCAAATACAGCGTGCGCGTCGCCGGCGGCGGGAGCCGATCCTGATGCGCCTGGTAAAAGGCGTAGCGTTTGATGGCGTAGGGCACTAACGTCACCGTGACCACTGACAGCGTTAGCCACAGTGGGTTAAGGCGTAACCAGGCAATGATAAAGCTCAGGGCAAAGCTCATCAGCATGCCAGCCGCATTCGCAACGGCGTTGAGCTTTGAAGCTAAACGCGCGTTGTTGTAGACGCTAAAGGTGTCCTGCGTGACAAAAACAGACGCCACAAATGAGGCCAGCGCAAATGCCAGGAAATTTTCCTGCATGTTGTACCAAACCCAAATTAATACCGGCACCGAGGTAAGAAGTAATAAACCCATACGCAACGTGCGTGCAATGCGCATTAAACGTAAAGCTTTTGTCGCATTTTTACTGACACGTTTAAACAAAATAGTTTCAGTGCCAAATATGGCTATGGTTTGCACCATGGCAAATAATGACGTTGAAAACGCCATCTGACCAAATAGGGTCGGACCAAAGGATTTGGCCACATAAGACGTCACGAAAATGACGCCAAAAACGGAGATAATCTTTTCAGACATCATCCAGGCGGCATTAGCCATTACGCTCAATTTCATCAACTATTCCTTAGTATTACTCTACCTCTACCGCATCCCCATCCCTGGGGCGAAGTAATAAGCGCTTAAATTTCAAAGCGAAATTATAAACATCAAGCCAGTCCGGCTCGGAAATGAGAATCGGGTCTTATTTTATCGAGTGAATTCAGGAGAATTCTGATTATACCTGGCCCGAATACCGCCTGGTGGAAACGATTTCAAAGTGAAATCAATAATGTTTCCAAAAACCACCCTTCCATAATAAAACAGGTCAAGGAATGTTGAATATCAAATTTACAGTCGTTTTTTATCTTTGGGATGCGATGAATTTATATCAAAAACCGCATGCCAGGAAGGCGCGGCATCCCGATCAGAATAAAATAAGATTTATCCCATGATGATATTTATTCTAAATATCTTAATTTAACCCTCGCAATTTAACGTGCGTATTTAAATACGGCACTCAATGAAATCATACAGTACCAAAGGTTAATAAAGTAATTCTCATCCATTAATTGATAAGAAAGGTAAGAGCATTTATGAGAAAGTCACGATATAGCGAAGATCAAATCACAAATGCCATTAAAGCTTCTGAATCGGGCGTTAAAGTTAAAGAGATTTGTGAGGAGCTTGGCATCTCTGAGGCAACCTTCTACAGCTGGAAGAAGAAGTTCTCTGGGTTATCTTCAGAAGAAGGCAGAAAAATCAAAGAACTGGAAGAACAAGTTCAGTCTCTGACGCGTGAACTACATGCGCTCAACTCGGATAAGGAAATGCTACAAAGCGTCCTGAAGAACTTCTTCACCACGAATGACAAACGTCAGGCGGTCAACTTCTTACAGAGCACTTTTGATGTTGGAACCCGGCGCAGCTGCCGTTTACTGGATATAAGCCGTAGCGTTTATCATTACCCAGCCGGTTCTGATAACCGCTAATAGTGAGATTACGGCTTTTAATGGCCACATCGCTGCGATTTGTTCTTACCAGAAGAGATGAAGAGCATTTAACAGGACATTTATGGTGGTGCGCTTCGCCCGGTCCGTAATTAATGAATGGATTGGCGGTTACGCTTCTTTTTTTGCGGTAAAATTGATTCACAACAGCAAAAGTCTCGCTATCTACGCCACTTTTATCCGCCCAATCTCATTTCGGTGAGATTGGCGTCTCTCTTTTTTTTCATTAGCATCCCTAAAAGAACCTATATCCCCTGTGCTTTTATGTTCAGTGCTGGTAATGATATCCAGGCCAACATGCTGTTTTTTTCAGCCCAGGCTGGCCCTGAGAAATTTTTTGCCGATCGCGGAATGATTTCCAACAGCATAAAAAGGTAAAAAAAGCCCAGAATAATCCCAGAAAAATAGTTTATTGCTACTTATCACTTTCTTCAGCAAATACCGCTTGTGGGGTGCTATTGATGCCCATTGTTAAACATTAAATAAAAGCGAAGCGTGGTGAAATCCCGATTTAATTAGGGATAGCTGGAGTAAAAGGGGGTCTTTTATAAGGAATTATCTTAACCAAACGGCCTGGCAGCCCGGTTTTCGGGCGTTAAATTCGCCTCCAGGATACACATCGCCCCCCGATCAATGCCCTTTGAAGGTTAATCGTGGTCGCAACCTGGACAGAATTGCCTATTTTTTGCTCAAAATAAGGCTTTGCACGGCGGTAAATGACCGGGTGAGATCGTATTTTGCCGGGAACAGTACGTGGCATTTAACTGTTGAGAGCCGATTTCCGCCGTGCCAGTGGCCGATTTCGGCATTATTTCGCCAATCCTGAGTGAGGCATTATCTGAAAAAGCGTGAATATCACCCTTAGTAATAATCAATCACAAGCGGTAATTATTATCAGGGATCGATGGCGGTCACCCGGGGTTGAGGTTTAATCCGCATGGCTCCTACCACGCCCAGGATCAGACAAGTAATACCAGCGGAAGTTAAGGCCGGTGGCCAGCTTTGATACCAGACAAAAGTCCATAACAGCCCAAACAGAATTTCAAACACGATGAGCGGCCCCATTAAAACCGTGGGTAAGCGTTGGCTGGCCGCGTTCCAGCATAAGGTCCCGACCCATGAGCAGAGCAGCCCGATGATCAACATTAATGAGACGAACACCTGCGGTCGGGGACCAAATGGCAGGGCAAAGTCGGGCCGTTGCCACGCCAGTTGCGCACTCACCAACGCGTACATTACCAGGGCCAGCGGCAGAGTCACTAATCCCTGGGCTGTCGCCCATGTGGCCGGTTTAAGTTGAGGATGGGTTCGTAACCAGCGCGCATTACGCAGCGGATACCAGGTCTAGCAGATGACTGCCATCACCGCCAGGCCAATCCCCGTCAGATAACGGCGGCCATCAAGCGACGCGCCTTGCGACTGCAACTCTGCTGCATTGACACAGACGAGGCCGGCTCCTGTTACCATCAATGCCGGGATCAGCCGCCGCCAGGACAGCCGTCCTTCAAGATGGCCGTAACACAGGTTAGCGGTGACGGCGATAACGATGGGTAAGGTGCCAATAATCATGGTGGAAACCGGCGCGCCCGTTCGCTGGATAGCATTGGCGAGAAACGCGTAATAAAGCAGGTTGCCGATCAGCGACAGCTTCAAGGCTTCCCGCCAGTGAGCGGACGTAAGCTGACGCAGTCGATGACGATCGTGCCAGGCCAGCGGCAGGGCTATCAGCCCAAAGGCCACATAACGTCCCGCCGACTGTAAGGTGCCCGGGTAATCCGGGACCAGGATCGGTCCGACAAAAATCAGCCCCCACATCATGCCTGCGGCAAGGGCAAACAGTATCCCCATCAACATCGTTTTTTCCTGTCTGAGTTTTAACATCAGTGTGACCAAATCAGGCAAGAAAGGCTTGTAGCAAATTGCGCTCAGGCTATCGCGAGATTATCTGTTTCTGATAACGCCCTGGGGTAATGCCATAACGGTTAGCAAAGGCGCGCGTGAGATGCGCCTGGTCGGTCAAGCCCACCGCAGCGGCCACGCTGGCGATCGCCTCGCCCTGCGCCAGCCTCTCTTTGGCTTCATACAGTCGGTACGCCATTAACATTTGCTGAGGTGTCACGTGGAAACGATCGCGGAAAGCCCGTAAAAAATGCCAGGGCGATAATGAGACTAAGGCTGCCAGCGTCTCCAGCCTGACCGGTTCAGCCAGATTCGCACGCAGGTAGTCGCGCACCTTGTCGAAGCGATGCCTGGCTTCCGCTTTGCGGGGAGAGGACATGCGCGCCAGCGGGCGCAATTGAAGCAGCAGTTCTGATAACAAACTGTAACGTGCCAGCGCCGTTTCGGCGTGCCACAACGTCGAGAGAACCTGCGATAGCGGTTGTGCCAGACGGATATCCGTCCTGAGCGCGTCGTTAAACCACCAGCCGCGGTCACCGCTGAGTTCATCCATCAGCTGCGGCTGGATGTAAATCATTTGATAACGCCAGCCCTCTTCGCAGGCCGATTCGCCGGTGTGCAGCTCATCTGGATTCATCATCACCAGCGAATGCGCCGGTGCGGTGTACTGCGTACCACGATAGCGAAAACGTTGCGCGCCCGCCTCAATCGTCCCAATGCCAAACGCTTCATGCGTATGTGGTTCAAATGCGTAACGAGAGATATGTGCCTGATAAAGCTCCACGCCGGGCAGTTCAGGCGATTGCTTAAACTGCGCGCGATCTTTTTCACAGGGGAAAACCGCAGGAATGCCCTCCACGTCACCTCTCCTTTTATATGCGACACCGTCTTTTATATTGCCCGCAAAGCACGACGACAGGCAAAGATTGTCATCCCCGTTTGAATACGCAACACTGCTAACAGGCATCCTGACAAGGAACGATCATGCAGCGTGTAGTAATGGTAGTTGATATGCAAAATGGTGTGTTTGCATCGCCGCGTTTCGATCGCGCAGGGCGAGTCGCCCAGATCAACCGGCTGATCAGACAGGCTGACATTACCCTGTTTATTCAGCATCGCGAAGGAAACATGACGGAAGGCAGCCATGCGTTTGCCCTGTTACCTGATATTGAACAACCCCAGAATGCGCATTACATCACCAAAACCGCGTGCGACAGCTTCTGGCAAACGCCCCTGGCGTCGCTGCTGACCACTTTATCGGTTACCGACTTCGTGATTTGTGGCTGTGCCACCGACTACTGTGTTGATACCACTATTAAAGTGGGCGCGAGTTTAGGTTATCGCATCACCGTGGCAGCCGATGCGCACACCACCGCCGACCGCACTTACGTCAGCGCGGAGCAATTAATTGGTCAGCATAATGAAGTGTGGGCGGGTTTTGGTCTGCCGGGTAACGTGCCGCGCGTCGTCAATACCGAAACCCTGCTGGCTGAATGGCGGTAGCGGCGACCAACCAAAAGGCACCTGAGCCTATACTTTATGCTCTGACTACTCTTAACGGTAAGGCTATGACTTATGACGCATTTTGGAGGCGCCGTGTTCGAATCCTTTTCCTGGATCAATGAACCTGCACAGTGGCGGTATCATGACGGCACGTTGCAGGTCGTCACCGATGAAAAAACGGATTTCTGGCATAAGACCTGGTATGGGTTTGAACGTTTTTCCGGGCATATCTTTGCCACGGAAGTGCAGGAGGATTTTACTTTCCAGGTCAAAATTTGTGCGGATTTTACCACACTGTACGATCAGGCCGGACTGATGCTGATGCGCGATGCGCAGCACTGGTTGAAAGCGGGCATTGAATATAATGATGGCGCGCCCGCCATCGGCAGCGTATTGACGCTTGGCCAGTCTGACTGGGCCACGGGCATCTTTCCCGGCGATGCGCGGGCATTCTGGCTCAGGTTGACGCGCAAAGGGGACAGCCTGAGACTGCAGTATTCAACCGATGGTCAACGCTGGCCGTTGCTGCGTTTGTGCCCTTTCCCGGCAGGCAGCGTTAACGTCGGTGTCATGTGCTGCACACCAGAACGCGCTGGCCTGAGCGTGGCATTTCAGGACCTGTCTTTGACCCCGCCGCTGGATAAGGCCCTGCATGACCTGAGCTGAAGGGAATCGCGTCACGCCAGAACACATGCAGAAAAACAAAAAGCCCCTGTAGGGGCTTTTGCAATACGGAACAACGACGCAATGTCTTAATCAGAACGGAATGTCGTCGTCGAAATCCATTGGTGGTTCATTGTTGTTGCTGGCCGGTGCGCCTGGCTGCTGCTGAGGACGAGACTGCGCGCCGCCACTGAACTGGTTATTGTTCGCCTGCTGCGGCTGAGGCTGCTGAGGCTGGCCCCAACCGTTGTTGCTGCCCTGACCGCCGCCTGCTGCTGGCGCGTTACCGCCCTGCTGACGTCCACCCAACATTTGCATGGTGCCGCCAACGTTCACCACCACTTCCGTGGTGTAACGTTCCTGGCCACCCTGGTCCTGCCACTTACGGGTGCGCAACTGGCCTTCAATATAGACCTGAGAACCTTTACGCAGATATTCGCCGGCAACTTCAGCCAGCTTGCCAAACAGCACGACACGGTGCCATTCGGTGATTTCTTTGTTTTCACCGGTCTGTTTATCACGCCAGCTTTCCGAGGTAGCCAGCGTAATGTTGGCGACAGCGCCACCATTTGGCATGTAACGTACTTCCGGATCCTGACCCAGATTCCCGACAAGAATCACTTTGTTAACGCCACGACTGGCCATGTTGCTGTCTCCCGATGAATTTTTACGTAAACTCTAAACGATCAATTCTAACACGTCCCGCGCCTGGTTTCCCAGTTTAGAGAGGTGTTCCATTTTTAATCATCCGCCTTAAAAAAGCAAAAAACTACTGGATATTTGTTCAGTCTATTTTTTGTGCCATAATGATGCGTTTATTCTGGCCGTGTCGTATGGCGCGGTGAGTGCTGCTAATCCGGGAAAGGTGAATGGATAAGATCGAAGTTCGTGGTGCCCGCACCCATAATTTGAAAAACATCAACCTGACGATTCCTCGCGACAAACTCATTGTGGTTACTGGCCTGTCCGGGTCCGGTAAGTCATCTCTGGCGTTTGATACGCTGTATGCGGAAGGTCAGCGCCGCTATGTGGAGTCGCTCTCTGCTTATGCGCGCCAGTTTCTTTCATTGATGGAGAAACCGGACGTCGATCATATCGAGGGTTTGTCGCCGGCTATCTCCATTGAGCAAAAGTCCACCTCGCATAACCCGCGTTCTACGGTGGGGACGATCACCGAGATCCACGATTACCTGCGCCTGCTGTTTGCCCGCGTGGGTGAACCTCGCTGCCCGGATCACGACGTGCCGCTGGCGGCACAAACGGTCAGCCAGATGGTTGACCAGGTTCTTGAGCAGCCTGAAGGCCGTCGTCTGATGCTGCTGGCACCGGTGGTGAAAGATCGTAAAGGTGAACATACCAAAACGCTGGAGAACCTGGCTACGCAGGGCTATATCCGCGCCAGGATCGATGGCGAGGTGTGCGATCTTTCCGATCCACCTAAGCTGGAACTGCAGAAAAAACACACCATTGAAGTGGTTATCGATCGCTTCAAAGTGCGCGATGACTTAGCGACGCGCCTGGCCGAGTCGTTTGAAACCACGCTGGAACTGTCTGGTGGTACGGCGATTGTCGCCGATATGGACGATGATGCCGCCGAAGAACTGCTGTTCTCCGCTAACTTTGCCTGCCCGATCTGCGGATACAGCATGAGTGAGCTGGAGCCGCGCCTGTTTTCGTTCAACAACCCTGCCGGTGCCTGCCCAACCTGTGATGGTCTGGGCGTGCAGCAGTATTTTGATCCCGATCGCGTGGTGCAAAATGTGGAGCTGTCGCTGGCCGGCGGCGCAATCCGCGGCTGGGATCGCCGCAATTTTTATTACTTCCAGATGCTGCGCTCGCTGGCTGAGCACCTCAAGTTTGATATCGAAGCGCCCTTTAGCAGCCTGCCGGACAACGTGCGTAACGTCATCCTGTATGGTTCTGGTAAAGAGAGCATTGAGTTTAAATATATCAATGACCGTGGTGATACCTCGGTGCGCCGTCATCCGTTCGAGGGCGTGCTGAACAATATGGAACGCCGTTATAAAGAGACGGAGTCATCGGCGGTGCGTGAAGAGCTGGCGAAGTTCATCAGCAATCGTGCCTGCACCAGCTGTGAAGGAACGCGTCTGCGGCGTGAAGCACGCCACGTCTACGTGGAAAATACCACGCTGCCCACCATCTCAGAAATGAGTATTGGGCACGCCATGTCGTTTTTTGAAAACCTGAAGCTGAGTGGTCAGCGGGCTAAAATCGCCGAGAAAGTGCTGAAAGAGATTGGCGATCGCCTGAGCTTTCTGGTCAACGTTGGCCTGAATTACCTGTCGATGTCGCGCTCCGCTGAAACCCTCTCGGGCGGTGAAGCACAACGTATTCGCCTGGCCAGTCAGATCGGTGCTGGCCTGGTCGGTGTCATGTATGTGCTGGATGAGCCTTCCATCGGCCTGCATCAGCGTGATAACGAGCGCCTGCTTGGCACGCTGATTCACCTGCGCGATCTGGGCAACACGGTGATTGTGGTGGAGCATGATGAGGATGCGATTCGTGCCGCCGACCACGTGATTGATATCGGTCCCGGCGCAGGGGTACACGGTGGATCGATTGTCGCGGAAGGGACCGTCGACCAGATCATGGCCGAAGAAGCCTCCCTGACCGGTCAGTTCCTCAGTGGAAAACGCGAAATCGCCTTGCCAAAAGCGCGGGTGAAAGGCGATCCGTCTAAGGTACTAAAAATTACCGGCGCACGGGGCAACAACCTTAAGGATGTGACGTTAACGCTGCCTGTTGGCCTGTTTACCTGCATCACCGGTGTCTCCGGTTCAGGGAAGTCGACGCTCATCAACGATACGCTGTTCCCGATTGCACAGCGCGCCCTGAATGGCGCGACGATTGCCGAACCGGCCCCCTACCGTGAGGTAGTCGGACTGGAGCATTTCGATAAAGTTATCGATATCGATCAGAGCCCTATTGGCCGGACGCCGCGCTCAAACCCGGCAACCTATACCGGTATTTTTACGCCGGTACGTGAGCTGTTTGCCGGCGTCCCGGAGTCCCGTTCACGCGGTTACAATCCTGGCCGGTTCAGCTTTAACGTCCGTGGCGGACGCTGTGAAGCCTGTCAGGGTGATGGCGTACTGAAAGTTGAGATGCACTTTTTGCCGGACATCTATGTGCCGTGCGATCAGTGCAAAGGCAAACGCTATAACCGTGAAACGCTGGAGATTAAATACAAAGGCAAAAGCATTCACGAAGTGCTGGAAATGACCATCGAAGAGGCACGCGAGTTCTTTGATGCCGTACCGGCGCTGGCGCGTAAGCTGCAAACGCTGATGGACGTGGGTTTGTCCTATATCCGCCTGGGTCAGTCGGCAACGACACTCTCCGGCGGTGAAGCCCAGCGTGTGAAACTGGCGCGTGAGCTGTCAAAACGCGGTACCGGTCAAACCCTGTATATTCTGGATGAGCCGACCACCGGGTTACACTTTGCTGATATCCAGCAGTTGCTGGAAGTGCTGCATCAACTGCGCGATCAAGGCAACACCATTGTGGTGATTGAGCACAATCTGGACGTGATTAAAACGGCGGACTGGATTGTCGACCTGGGGCCAGAAGGCGGCAGCGGCGGCGGTGAAATCCTGGTGTCGGGTACGCCGGAAACGGTGGCGGAGTGCGAGAAATCCCATACCGCGCGTTTCCTCAAACCCTTGTTGAAAAAATAAATTGTCATGCCCGCCTCTGGCGGGCTTTTTTTTCAGAACTGCTCTGTTTAACCGGATAAATGCAGAATCAGGCAAGATTCAGACACGTATAGGCATATACGCTTTTCGATCCCCTGACTATCCTTAATCCGTTCCTCTTTGGTACGCCCCTGGCGTCACCTTCTTGCTGCGCGCTTTATGCTGCGGCGTTGATTCAAAAATCACGACACACCTTAACTGGAGACTCCATGAACATTACCCATGCGTATGCTGCTCAGGATGCAAAATCCAAACTGGCACCGTTTGATTTCAAACCGCGTGAGCTTCGTGCTCATGACGTACAGCTTGAAGTGCTGTTCTGTGGCGTTTGTCACTCTGACTTACATCAGGCGCGCAATGAGTGGAAAAACACGATTTTCCCTGTGGTACCTGGGCACGAAATTGTCGGTCGCGTTACCGCTGTTGGCCCGGATACGCAAAAATACAAAGTGGGCGATCTGGTCGGCGTTGGCTGTATGGTGGATTCCTGCCGTAGCTGTCCAAGCTGCCAGGAAGGGCTGGAGCAGTACTGTGAAAACGGTTTTGTCGGCACCTACAACGGTGAAGATCGCGTAACAGGTGCCATTACCTATGGCGGTTACTCGACCTCGATGGTAGTGGATGAAAGCTTTGTGCTGCGTATTCCCGAAAACCTTGAGCTGGCAGGCGTTGCACCGCTGCTGTGTGCCGGTATCACTACCTATTCACCGCTGCGTCACTGGAACGTCGGTCCGGGTAAAAAAGTCGGCATCGTTGGCCTGGGCGGTCTGGGTCACATGGGCGTGAAAATTGCACATGCGATGGGCGCGCATGTGGTGTTGTTTACCACCTCACCGTCAAAAATCGAAGATGGCAAACGCCTGGGTGCGGACGAAGTCGTAATCTCTAAAGATGCCGACCAGATGGCCCAGCATACCAACAGCTTTGACTTCATCCTGAACACCGTCGCAGCCCAGCACGATCTTAACCCCTTTATCACCCTGCTGAAGCGTGACGGCAATATGACCCTGGTAGGCGCGCCTGAGCATGATCACCCGGCACCGCAGGTGTTTAACCTGATCTTTAAACGTCGCAGTGTTGCCGGTTCGCTGATCGGCGGCATCGCTGAAACCCAGGAAATGCTGGATTTCTGTGGCGAGCATGGCATTACCTCAGATATCGAGCTGATTGCTATGGATCAGATTAACGACGCCTACGAACGTATGCTGAAAAGCGATGTAAAATACCGCTTTGTTATTGATATCAATACGCTGCGTAACGAATCTGCGGCATAACGCTGCCGTTCGCCCTCTCCCGCCTCGGGGGAGGGACCTTATCGTCCGGCGTCAGCCTGCTGAAAAGAGGCATCCACCAGATAGTAGATTTGCGAATCTTTTAGCGTGCCATCCAGAAACAGCGTGTTCCAGTGGGATTTATTCAGGTGTTCACTGGGGAACACATCGCTGTGCTCATCCCGCATCAGTTCAGCCAGCGCAGGCGTGGATTTTAACGACACCGCCGGTCGACCTTTCACTTCATGAACCATGGCAAACAGCACGCCGTTGCTCTTAATCTGTGTGGCCTTCCAGTCGCTGTGAACGCTTTGCTCAGCGCCAGGTTTGCTCATGCAATAGGTCAGTAACTCTGAGTTATTCATCATCATTCCCCTTGTAGGGTGGCAACGATACGTCGGGCACCACCGTGAATGCGATGCTCACCCAACCAAATACCCTGCCAGGTTCCCAATACCAGCTGGCCACGCTGCACAGGCAACGTCAACGATACGCCGAGACTGGACGACTTAATGTGCGCGGGCATATCGTCACGGCCTTCATAATCATGTTGATAAAGTGCGTCTTCCGGGACATGACGCATAAAGTGCTGCTCCATATCACGTCGTACCGTCGGATCGCAGTTTTCATTCAGCGTCAGTGAGGCTGAAGTGTGTTGCAACAGCAAATGCACCAGTCCGATCCTGATATCACGTAACCCTGTCAGCTGTTGCACGATTTCGTCAGTGACCAGATGAAAACCGCGTGATTTCGCGCTTAAGGTCAAGGTTTGTTGATGCCACATACATTTTTTTCCTGAATCTGTCAGACCATTTAAGTGTGCAGAATGTGGCGCAAAGGTAAACCCGAACCGTAAAAATAAAAAAGCCGCCAGACAATGCTGGCGGCCAGAACCTGCGACGGCTGAGAATTACATTACCGCAGCAAAGGCTTCTGCTACCTGATGGACATTTTTACTGTTGAGGCCCGCCACGCACATACGACCGCTGCCAACCAGATAAACGCCAAACTCTTCTCGCAGGCGATCCACCTGCTGCGCGCTCAGGCCGGTGTAGCTGAACATCCCGCGCTGCTTTAACAGGTAGTCAACGCTTTTACCCGGCAACGCCGTACTCATCACCTGCACCAGCGCCTGACGAATGTCGATAATACGCAGGCGCATCGCTTCCACTTCTGCCAGCCAGCTCGCCTTTAAGGCAGGATCGTTTAACACGCGTGCCACCACCTGCGCGCCGAAATTCGGCGGGCTGGAATAGTTACGACGCACGGTCGCTTTTAACTGGCCCAGAACACGGCTGGACTCTTCAGTGCTGTCGCACACGATGGAAAGTCCACCGACGCGCTCGCCATAGAGCGAGAAAATTTTTGAGAATGAATTGCTGACCAGTGCAGGCAAGCCCGCCGCGGCAACCGCACGCATCGCGTAAGCATCTTCTTCCATACCAGCACCAAAGCCCTGATAGGCGATGTCGAGAAACGGAATCAGTTCCTGTGCTTTCAGCACCGCGACGGTTTCGTCCCACTGCGCATTCGTCAGGTCAGCACCGGTCGGGTTATGACAGCACGGATGCAGCAGCACGATGCTCTGGCTGGGCAATGTTTTCAGCTTGCTAAGGAAAGCGTCAAACCGCACGCCGTTGCTTTCCGGGTCATACCAGGGATAGGTATTTACCTCGAAACCTGCCCCGCTAAAAATGGCGACATGGTTTTCCCAGGTCGGATCGCTGACCCATACGTTTGACTGTGGAAAATAGCGCTTGAGGAAATCCGCACCCACCTTGAGCGCACCCGAACCGCCTAATGTCTGGATGGATGCAACATGGCCCGCTTTCAGTACCGGATGCCCGGCCCCAAACAACAAGGGCGCAATCGCGTTGCGGTAGCTGCTTAACCCTTCCATCGGAAGATAGAGAGAAGCCTGCTGCGGCTCGGCACGCAACTGTTCTTCAGCATCGGCAACGGCCTGTAGCTGAGGAATGATGCCTTGCTCATTGTAATAAAGCCCAATACTCAGGTTCACTTTATGCTCGCGCGGGTCCTGTTTAAAGGCTTCCATCAGCGACAAAATAGGGTCGCCAGCATAGGCATCAACGTTTTGGAACACGGTGCAGATCTCCATGGTTGGTCTTGAAATAAAAAGGGCCACTAAACCCTGTAACGCCCGGGACGATGGTTCATTGCGATAATCAAATTAAGCACCACTGCGCCGGCGACAGACGCAAGCAACATCGGCAGGCTGACGACAAACAGCGACGCCAGCACCACACAGGTATCCACTGCCATTTGCAGTTTACCGGCGCGAATGCCGAAACGGTCCTGTAACCAGAGCGCCAGAATATTGATTCCACCCAGGCTGGCTTTGTGACGAAACAACACTATAAACCCAATGCCCATGATGACGTTACCGAACAATGCCGCATAAAAAGGATTCAGCGTGGAAAAATGCATAAATAACGGGTGCAGGTGGGTAAAAAGTGATACCAGGCCCACGGCACTGAAGGTTTTCAGGGTAAATTCCCAGCCCATGCGCTTTACGGCCAGCCAGTAAAACGGGATGTTAATCAGAAAGAAGGCACTGCCAAAAGAGACGGGCGACAGGTAGCTGATTAAAAATGCGATGCCTGCCGTACTGCCGGTCAGGGCACCCGCCTGCTTCAGCATGATCACGCCAAACGAGACCATTAAGGTGCCGAGCAGAATAGCCAGCGCGTCTTCAAGGCGAGAATGGGGAATATCAACGGGTTGTACAAGGTTATCCATAATACTGTCTCAGTGCGAAGGAATGACGCACTGATGCAATAACTACGCCAGCCTGCGTGTGCGGATAACGCGGTTGTCTTCGTCCGCCTGTGTCATCGGCTCTGACAGGGCGAATCGTGCATAGTCGATTTATGTGGCGCACAAAAAACGCATAAATTGACGATTCATCGCACCACATTTGCACATCATGCGCTTTTTTGGCGCACAGCGGGCTCAGCACTCATCATCAGACCATTCTCTTTAAGCCTGCCCAGCACAACCGACGTTTTGACATGGGAAACGCTTTGATGCCCGGCTAACAGCTGGCTGATTAACGCACTGAGTGAGGCTAAATCGGCCACCGCCACTTTTAGCAGGTAGTCGGCATCCCCGGTGGTTTTATAAGCATCAACAATGGCCTCTTCCTGCGCCACCATCTGATGAAAACTCTCGACATACTCAGCGGTGTGGTTGATAAGACGCACTTCGATCAACCCGACCATGCCAAGACCTACCGCATCCGGCGACAGGCGGGCGTGATAGCCAAGAATCAGGTTTGCCTGTTCAAGATTGATACGACGACGTGAGCATTGCGACGCAGAAAGACCCACTAAATCACTGAGTTCCTGATTGGTAAGGCGGCCATTGGATTGTAACAGAGTGAGGATTTTCAGATCGTAATCGTCTACATGAGTCATGCTGTTTCCATCGCGTAGGAGTGTCGCTTTGCTACAGATAACCCGATTATCTGCGGGATTGTCCAACACTATTTCGTACGGTGGTAAGCGACATGCACAGATCGTGCATGTCGGCGCATAACAGGATTACTCGTCGTCGTATTGCGGTCCGGCGTAGTTATCGAAACGTGACCACTGACCATTAAAGGTGAGGCGCACGGTTCCGATGGGGCCGTTACGCTGCTTGCCCAGAATGATCTCGGCAATCCCTTTAAGATCGCTGTTTTCGTGATAAACCTCATCGCGATAAATAAACATGATCAAGTCAGCATCCTGCTCGATCGACCCGGATTCACGCAGATCCGAGTTCACCGGGCGTTTATCGGCACGTTGTTCCAGAGAGCGGTTCAACTGGGAAAGGGCCACCACGGGCACATTCAGCTCTTTTGCCAGCGCTTTTAACGAACGGGAAATCTCCGCGATCTCCAGGGTACGGTTATCCGACAAGGCCGGTACGCGCATCAACTGCAGGTAGTCGATCATGATCATGCTCAGTCCACCGTTTTCACGGTAGATACGCCGCGCGCGAGAACGCACTTCGGTCGGCGTCAGGCCAGAAGAATCATCGATATACATATTCTTCTTTTCCAGCAAGATCCCCATTGTTCCCGAAATGCGCGCCCAGTCTTCATCGTCGAGCTGACCGGTACGAATGCGCGTCTGATCGACCCGCGACAACGAGGCCAGCATACGCATCATGATCTGTTCGCTGGGCATTTCCAGGCTGAAAATCAGCACCGGTTTGTCCTGTAGCATGGCGGCGTTTTCGCACAGGTTCATGGCAAAGGTGGTTTTACCCATCGACGGACGGGCGGCCACAATAATCAGGTCTGATCGCTGCAGACCCGCCGTTTTCTTATTCAGGTCCTGGTAACCGGTATCCACCCCGGTAACACCATCATGCGGCGTCTGATACAGCGATTCGATGCGTGAAACGGTGGCTTCAAGAATCTGCTCAATATTCTTTGGACCATCATCTTTATTCGCCCGCGCCTCAGCAATCTTGAATACGTTCGACTCGGCAAAATCCAGCAGATCTTCACTGCTGCGTCCCTGGGGATCGTAACCGGCATCGGCAATTTGATTCGCCACGGCGATCATTTCACGTACTACCGCGCGTTCGCGCACGATATCCGCATAGGCGCCGATGTTCGCAGCACTGGGCGTATTTTTTGCCAGCTCTGCCAGGTAAGCGAAGCCGCCTGCCATGTCCAGTTCGCCGCGCGTTTCGAGCGATTCAGACAGGGTGATCAGGTCTATCGGCTTGCTGTTTTCCAGCAGGCGCTGCATCTCGGAAAAGATCAGACGGTGCGAGCGATTGAAAAAATCATTAGCCACGACGCGTTCGGACACGTTGTCCCAGCGCTCGTTATCCAGCATTAACCCACCCAGCACCGACTGTTCCGCTTCCAGCGAATGCGGGGGCATTTTCACGCCTTCCAACTGGCGATCCTGCGTTTCGTTCGATTTGTTGGTGGGTTTATTTCCTGCCATAGTGAATGCATTACCGATCTTCTGTGGGGACGCGCAAGTATACCTCAGTTAAGGGGCGCGCCTCACCCTCATGATGAAACAATCACAGGAGTAAGAATGGCAAAGCGTATTCAGTTCAACGCACACGGCGGTCCCGAGGTTTTAAGCTGGGTCGATTTTGAGCTTGCCGATCCCACTGAGCATGAAATCCAGGTAGAAAATCGAGCGATTGGCATCAACTATATTGATACCTACATTCGCAGCGGGCTTTATCCAGCCAGTCATTTCCCGTCAGGCCTGGGCACCGAGGCGGCTGGCGTGGTGACGCGTGTCGGCTCGGCTGTGACACGGTTTAAGCCCGGCGATCGCGTTGTGTATTGCCAGGCGGCACTGGGTGCTTACAGTGAACAGCATAATGTGGCGGAAGAGCGCCTGATGCTGTTACCGGATGCCATTAGCTTTGAGCAGGCGGCCGCCAGTTTCCTGAAAGGGCTGACTACTCAGTATCTGCTACGTCAGACCTACAAGGTGAAACCAGATGAAATCTTCCTGTTTCATGCGGCTGCCGGTGGTGTCGGGCTAATTGCCTGTCAGTGGGCGAAAGCGCTGGGCGCGCACCTGATTGGCACCGTCGGCTCCCCCGAAAAAGCGACGCTGGCAAAAAATGCTGGCGCCTGGGCCACGATTAATTATCAGCAAGACGATATTGCTCAGCGCGTCATGGAACTGACCGGGGGCGAAAAGGTTGGCGTGGTCTATGACTCGGTAGGTAAAGCCACCTGGGAAGCCTCGCTGGACTGTCTGCGTCGTCAGGGGCTGATGGTGAGTTTTGGTAATGCTTCGGGGCCGGTGACCAATATCGATCTCAGTATTTTGAACAAGAAAGGATCGCTATTCGTTACCCGACCTTCCCTGTTCGGATACATCACCAATCGTCAGGAACTGGAAACGGCCAGTGCCGAGCTGTTTTCATTGCTGGCCAGTGGCGCGATTAAGGTCGATGTGCCTGAGCAGCAAAAATTTGCCCTTAAAGAGGCCAGTAAAGCGCATCAGGCTCTGGAGAGCCGGGCCACGCATGGCTCCAGCCTGTTAATTCCCTGAAATAAAAAGGGCTTCCCGCAGGAAGCCCTTTTTTTTATTTTTCATTCGCACTGATGTAGGGTCAGAAGCGATGAATATGTTATGAAATAACGCGACTTATCCTGACAGAAAACATAAGTAAAAAGTATGGCCACCGGCCATTATCTTACCGGCAATGTCACACCCTGTGATCCCGGACACATTTAGTACCAGCCGTCTTTTTCCAGCCGACTGAAGCGGCGTTTAAGCCTGTTGCGTCGGCGCGTCTCTTCGTCTGTAAAAAAGCGGCGATAAAGCCATACCGCTGCCACCGCCAGGATTAACCAGGGCAAAACCTTCACAATCAGTGCCAGCATGCCACCTACAAACATCACCACCGTGGCGACGATCAGGGCAGCAATCACGCCTAACAGGGACACGCCGGTCAGTAACAGCATCAGGAAAAAACCCAACACAAAAAGAATATCCATTTTGGAGCTCCTCGTTATCAATACACTGACTATTACAAGAAACGTGCCAAAGGTTAACTTTTTGATTTTCATAGAAATAGCAGAAAAAACGAAACCCACAATTGATGAAATTAACCAACTATTGGTGTTAAAAAAACCAGCCGGGTGGCTGGTTTTGCAGGATTATGCTTCCTGAGGAATTTTGTCGGCGACCAGGGCTAGCGCCGCCTCCAGTACATGGACATCGGCACCAGGCTTGTGGGCGTTTTCACTAAGGTGACGTCGCCACTGACGTGCGCCAGGAATCCCCTGGAACAGGCCCAACATATGGCGCGTAACATGGCCAAGGTAAGTCCCTTTGGTGAGTTCCGCTTCAATATAAGGATACATAGCCCGCACCACCGCGACCGGATCGACCGCAGGACGATCGCGGCCAAATAACTCACGATCCACCTGCGCCAGGATACCGGGGTTTTGATAGGCTTCACGGCCCATCATCACGCCGTCCAGATGCTGAAGGTGCGTTTTTGCCTCTTCCAGCGTTTTCACGCCACCGTTGATCGCAATCGTCAACTGCGGAAAATCGCGCTTTAACTGGTAAACCCGCGGATAATCCAGCGGCGGGATCTCACGGTTCTCTTTGGGGCTGAGGCCAGAAAGCCAGGCTTTACGGGCATGGATAATAAAGGTGTCACAGCCACCGCGCTCTGCCACGGTGCCGATAAAGTCGGTAAGGAAAGCATAGCTGTCCTGATCGTCAATGCCGATACGGGTTTTAACCGTTACCGGGATATCCACCACATCGCGCATCGCGTTGATACCGTCTGCCACCAGGCCTGCTTCCGCCATCAGGCAGGCACCAAAGCGACCATTCTGTACCCGATCTGATGGGCAACCCACATTGAGGTTCACTTCATCGTAGCCGCGCTGTTCCGCCAGCGCCGCACACTGTGCCAGGGCGGCGGGATCGCTTCCGCCCAGTTGCAACGCGACCGGATGCTCCTGTTCGCTGTATGCCAGATAATCGCCTTTGCCGTGAATGATTGCGCCCGTCGTTACCATTTCGGTATACAGCAGCGTGTCCGCAGTGAGCTGACGATGAAAGTAGCGACAGTGACGATCGGTCCAGTCGAGCATGGGGGCAACAGAAAAGCGTTGGGATGAAAAAGTATCGGTCATGAAGCGCAGTCGATCCGGTAGTTAACAGTGATGATATTCTGCGCAAGGATAGCATAAGGGCGGACGACAAGGTATCGCCCGCCCGTTAATGGCAAGGGATCAGAAATTAAATCCAAGCTGTGCCATTGCACCCCAGGTATTGTTTTGGCCAACTGAGCCGGCCAGATCCAGATGCACAGAGTTGTTGAACGGTGACACACCGAAACCGGCTGTGGCCACGTTTTCATCAGTAGAACGCATGTCCGCGCGGTAACCGGCACGTAACTGCAACCACTCCAGCACGCGGTATTCCGCACCTACGCCAGCGTACTGGCTGTTTTCCTGCGATTTAAAGCGGTGGGTTTCG
Organism: Pantoea allii; assembly: GCF_002307475.1. Classification (GTDB taxonomy): domain Bacteria; phylum Pseudomonadota; class Gammaproteobacteria; order Enterobacterales; family Enterobacteriaceae; genus Pantoea; species Pantoea allii. The sequence continues at coordinate 40,820 of NZ_NTMH01000002.1, forward strand.
GTCAGATCAACATCACCGGTCAGGGTAACGGGGCCTTTATCCCATGCTAAGCCCGCCGTCACTAATGGACGGATTTCGTAAGTATCGCGATAGCCGTTCACTTCTTTCGTTTGCAGATCGCGGGAAACCAGGTTTTGTCCGGTCACGCCCAGCGTCCAGTTTTCGGCGAAGACCGTCGCCACACCGGCATCGATGTTAAAACCGCTTTCGGTGCTGCGGTAACGACCGTCGCGCAAATCGTTTTTGTCGTAGTTATAGACGCTGGCGGAGTAATTATACAGCCAGGTTTTTTGCAGTTTTGGCGTAATACCGATTGAGACAGGTTGTCCGGCAATCGTGAACTCATGGGCAACGGAAATACCGTAATCCGTATTCAACGCCGCCAGGCCATTCGCGCTGGAGCCCAGCAGGTTTTGAACGTTCGCCAGGCCAAAGGCACCGCCAGGAATACCTGCAAAGGTGCCATCAGCAACGCCCTGCAGAATAACGATGTCACCTTCTTTCACATTCGCGCGAACGTGCGCCGTACCGTAAGCCTTGGTGATAAAGGCAAAAGGCAGTGTTTCATTGGGAATGGTTACGGCGATTGCCGCACCCGCTGTGGCATTGGCTTTATTACCGCGTAAATCCCTGAGCGTATTCGCTAAGTCGCCGGAGGCAGCCTGGATTTGCGGGATACGGCGTAACAGCTCAAATCCTGTGGCGTTGCCGAACAGATCCTGATAGCGATTTACCGTATCCGTGATGGTATCGATCTTATCGACCATCTTGTCTTTGTCCGTGATTTGCACACCGGCACTGGGAATAATAATGCTGACGTTATCGTCGGGCCTGGCTTTGGTCATTAACGCCGGGTTAGCCAACACAGCCGAACCGTAGTTTGAGGACGCCACGCCCGTTCCGCCCATGGCGTCGTTGCGGGCATCATACCAGGTTCCGGCGGCCAGCGCGGAAGATGAAAAAACCAGGGCATTGAATACTGCAGGAAAAACCAGAACGGAACGTGGAACGGTTAATTTTGCCATTTGCTTATCATCACCTGAAATATTGCCGTTAATACATTAACGACTGAATAGTTTGTTAGCTCCATTGTGGAGGATTGCTAACGCTTTATTGCTGTGAATTCAGAGTAAATAGTGGCGCAATTCCGTGGATTGATTGTTTTTCGATCCGATATGTGAGGTTCCCGCCGAAAATGCTTCAGGCAAATCCAGTCTGGGCCAGCACTTTATTAAGAACATTTAAACATTAGTTCTTAACTCAGTGAGATGTAAAGTAAAAGTAAAAAATATCTATAAACATTCTGAAACAGGCTGGTACGAAGCCAGCTGTCAGCAAAGGATAAGCGAACGGAAGGGAAGAAACAGAAGCGTGTAAGCGGGCGCTGTCTGGCTGGCGGCAAGGTTCAACGTCATAACAATTATTGTGATAAGATAACATCACCTGTCTAGCGGAGAAACGCCATGTCAACCATGACGCCAGAGCAAATTATGACCCAGGCTGAGAAGCTGTGTTTACAGCGCGGTGTACGCCTGACGACCCAGCGAGCAGAAGTGCTACGGTTGATGGCCGGACAGCCAGGCTCTATCAGTGCTTATGACCTGCTTGATCAGTTGCGGGTTAGCGAGCCGCAGGCTAAGCCGCCTACCGTTTATCGTGCGCTGGATTTCTTGCTCGAACAGGGTTTTATTCATCGGGTTGAATCGAATAACAGCTATGTCATGTGTCATCACTTCGAAGCGCCTGCGCATACGTCGGTTATGCTGGTTTGCGATCGCTGTGCTGGGGTGACAGAGAAGCAGGCTCAAGGCGCAGAGCAGATCATCGCGTCTTTGGCTCAGGAGGCACACTTTGTGCTACGCCATAGCGTGATTGAAGCTCATGGTTTATGTGAGAACTGTGCTGAAGTTGAGGCTTGTGAACATCATGAACATTGTGATCACGACCATCAGACTGAAGGGAAAAAGCGCGGTAAACGGGGTTAACAGGGTTGGGGTTACAAGGCTACAGGGTTACAAGGCTACAGGGCTACAGGGTTAATGTGCACATCCTTGTGCGGTGGCCGGCATGAGCGTACCGACCCGGGTAGGAGCGTCCCTGAAAGCGTGATTACCAGCGGTAATCTTTGTTGGAACCTTCCCAGGCCGTTACTTCTTTCTCCGCTTCTTCTTTCGCGTAGCCGTAACGTTCCTGAATTTTCCCGACCAGCTGATCGCGTTTACCTTCAATGACTTGCATATCATCGTCGGTCAGCTTGCCCCATTTCTCTTTCATCTTTCCTTTGAACTGTTTCCAGTTACCACTCGCTTCGTCTTTATTCATTGCAGACCTCCACGTCATCCTTCGGTTTCGTTTTATTTTGCAGTTAAACAAAATCACGATATAAAGCGCTACTTAACAGCGCCATTCAAAGTTAATTGTAGTAGGTGATTTCAGGTTTGCCGGAAAAAATGAAAATAATATGTATCCTGCGTCATAATTCCGGTTCAGCGATCAGGCAGTGAACCAGGTGCCATTGCGCCAGTGTTTACGCCAGACCAGCCACAAGGATAAGCCACGCAGGGCAAGGAAGACCGCTATCGCCAGCCACAAACCATGGTTGCCGAGCAGGGGCACCGTAGCGAGCGTCAGGAAATAGCCCAAGGCAGCCACCGCCATGCTGTTACGCATTTCTCTTCCCTTTGTCGCACCAATAAACATGCCATCCAACAGATAGCACCAGACGCCGATTAGCGGCATGACAATCTGCCAGATCAAAAAGCGGTCAGCGGCCTGTTGCAGCGCATGGATAGAGGTGAGGAATGCCACTATCTGATAGCCAAACAGGGCATAGACGAGTGAGAAAAACAGCGCCACCACCAGCGCCTGACGACAGGCAGATAGCCATACCTGCTGCAGCCGGGTGCCGTTTTTTGCCCCGTGCGCTTCACCGGCAAAGGCTTCTACGGCGTAGGCAAACCCATCCAGCGCGTAGGCGGTGAACGTAATGAACATTAACAGGATGGCATTGACCGCGACGACGTCAGGGCCAATGCGGGCGCCGAGCACGGTAAGAGAGGCAAAGCAGAGCTGCAACAGCAAGGTGCGCAGTAAAATATCGCGATTAAGGCGAAGAAGGCGGTGGATGTCGCCGCGCCAGCTGTGAGTGAGCATCGCCAAGGTGATACCCCGCAGCGTTAGTACGCGCCACACCATCACCGCACCGACCAGTAACGTTGCGTATTCTGCCAGCGCGGTGGCGCTAGCGGCACCCGCCACGCCCCAGTGCAAACCCAGCACGAGCCAGAGATCCAACAGGATATTAATGACGTTACCTACCACCAGCAAGATGACCGGTGCCCTGGCATACTGAACGCCCAGCAGCCAGCCCAGGATGACTAAATTAGCCAGCGTTGCGGGCGCACTGAGCCAGCGAATATGGATAAACAGGGCTGCTTGCTCCAATACCGCGGGGTCCCCACCAATAAAGCGGGTGGCTAAGGTCGTAACGGGATAGCGAAGGAAGATAAATAAGAGGCCCGCGACCAGCGCGATGAGGAGTGGCTGAGTCAGCGCTCGCGCCAGAGCGGTCTTATCACCCGCACCCAATGCCTGAGCCGTTAAGCCCGTGGTACTCATACGCAGAAAGAGCAGCAACATGAAGATGAAGCTGGTGATTGTCGTACCGACAGCCACACCACCCAGATAAACCGGGCTGTCAAGATGGCCGATCACGGCCGTGTCGACCAGACCGAGCAGAGGAACCGTGATATTTGACAGGATCATGGGCAGCGCTAACCGCCACAGGTTTTTATCGGTAGCTGTCAGAAAGCGCATTCTTGAATCCGTGCGATAAACCGCCGGGGCCAGAGATAAACCCACAGCGGCAAAGTAAGGGCAGACTGGAAAACGTTAAGATTGACGCGTGCCAATAACCTTAACGGGTTTTACAACCACTCACCATTACGGACAATGCCGACAGCCAGACCTTCAACGGTGAGAGACTGGGCACGTGTGTCAACAATGATAGGCTCGAAATCGTTGTTTTCAGGTAAGAGATGCACCACAGAACCCTGTTTCTTCCAGCGTTTTACCGTGACTTCATCATCAATACGCGCAACCACAACCTGACCATTACGCACTTCCTGCGTTTTGTGAACCGCCAGCAAATCACCATCCATAATGCCGATATCTTTCATCGACATTCCGCTCACGCGCAACAGGAAATCCGCTGCAGGCTTGAACATGTCAGGATCTACTTTGTAATGCGTTTCAATGTGTTCCTGGGCCAGTAATGGCTCACCGGCGGCGACGCGACCAATCAACGGCAGGCCGTCTGATGGCTCTTCTTCCATTAACAAACGGATACCGCGGGACGCACCAGAGACGATTTCAATCACGCCTTTACGCGCCAGTGCTTTCAGGTGTTCTTCGGCTGCATTTGGCGAACGAAAACCAAGCTGCGCGGCGATTTCTGCACGCGTTGGCGGCATGCCTGTTTGATTAATGTGGTCGCGAATCAAGTCGTAGACCTGTTGCTGCCTGCTGGTTAATGCTTTCATCCCGCCCCCTGGTTGTTTATACAGTCGCTGTGAGTATATACAGGTATTGGTGAAATGGAAACCAAAACTCAGGCCAAAATCAGTTATTTGACGCGAGATGGAACGCTTATCGCAAATGCGACCAAAGCAGCGTTCCCCAGACAAAAAGGGCCAGTAATATTGCGATGAAAACGGCGGCGGAGCCCATGTCTTTTGCACGCCCAGCAAGAGGATGCCGCTCCTGACCGGTGCGGTCTACCACCGCTTCTATGGCACTGTTCAGGACTTCAACAATAATCACCAGTACGACAGAGCCAATCATCAGGATGCGCGAAACGCTATCGACATCCAGCCAGCAGGCCAGGATAATCGCTACCAGTGCGGTAACCGCTTCCTGACGGAAAGCAGCTTCATGCTGCCAGGCAGCACGAAGACCTTGCCATGAATAGCCCGCAGCTTTCACAATTCGGTTAAGGCCGGTGACATTATTTGTCATAATAAAGGAACTCTTTTCAAAGGATTGACGTCAATATTGGGCAGCGCACAATTGTCGCTGTCACAGATTTTTGCTGCGCTTTCTGATAAGCTTGCGCCGCTTTGCTAACAAGAGGCTTCATGTTGTCTATGTCAGGTTGGCGTATACTTTTTTATAAATTACTGAATTTACCCCTGTCGTTTCTGGTAAAGAGTAAGGCCATTCCGGCCGATCCCGTATCCGAACATGGGCTGGACCCAACCCGGCCTATTATGTATGTCCTGCCTTATGATTCAAAGGCCGATCTCCTGACTTTGCGCGCGCAGTGCATCAGGCACGAGCTGCCCGATCCGCTTTCGCCGCTGGAGATTGACGGGGCCTTGCTGCCGCGTCATGTTTTTATCCACGATGGCCCACGCGTGTTTCCCTATTTCGTGCCCAGCGTCGAGTCGGTAAAAATCTTCCACGAGTATCTCGATCTGCACCGCAGTAACCCTGAGCTTGATATCCAGATGTTACCGGTTTCCGTCATGTTCGGCCGCGCACCCGGCCGGGAAGTGCAGGGAGAAGATAATCCGCCTCATTTACGTTTGTTAAATGGGGTACAAAAATTCTTTGCTGTGCTCTGGCATGGTCGCGACAGTTTTGTGCGCTTCTCGCCAACCGTTTCCCTGCGTCGGATGGCGACTGAACACGGTACGGATAAATCAATTGCGCAAAAGCTGGCCCGGGTCGCTCGTATCCACTTTGCCCGTCAGCGTCTGGCGGCGGTCGGTCCGCGCCTGCCTGCGCGTCAGGATTTGTTCAATCGCCTGCTGCAATCGAAAGCGATAGAAAAAGCGGTAGAAGACGAAGCCCGCAGCAAGAAGGTTTCGCATGAAAAGGCCCAGCAAAACGCCGTTGAAATGATGGAGGAGATTGCCGCCAACTTCTCCTACGAAGCGATTCGCGTCACGGATCGCGTGATGGGTTGGCTCTGGAGTCGACTTTATCAGGGCATCAACGTCAACGGCGGTGAGCGCGTTCGTCAGCTGGCTCAGGACGGTCATGAAATTGTTTATGTGCCCTGCCACCGCAGCCATATGGATTACCTGTTGCTGTCTTACGTGCTGTATCACCAGGGGCTGGTCCCGCCGCACATCGCCGCCGGTATTAACCTGAACTTCTGGCCTGCCGGGCCGATTTTCCGCCGTCTGGGTGCCTTCTTTATTCGCCGGACCTTTAAAGGCAACAAGCTCTATGCCACCGTCTTCCGTGAATACCTGGGTGAACTCTTTACCCGTGGCTATTCCGTGGAGTACTTCGTGGAAGGGGGCCGTTCACGTACCGGCCGGCTGTTAGATCCGAAAACCGGCACGCTGTCCATGACGCTGCAGGCCATGCTACGCGGCGGCACGCGCCCTATCACGTTAGTGCCTATATACATCGGTTACGAACATGTCATGGAAGTGGGCACCTATGCGAAAGAGCTTCGCGGTGCCACGAAAGAGAAAGAAGGCTTCATGCAGATGGTGCGCGGCTTACGTAAGCTGCGCAATCTCGGTCAGGGTTACGTGAACTTTGGCGAGCCGCTACCGCTGATAAATTATTTGAATAAGCACGTTCCTGAATGGCGCGATGCTATCGATCCTATTGAAGCACAGCGTCCCGGCTGGTTGACCCCGGCGGCGAACGATATCGCGGCCACCATCATGGTGCGTATTAACGAAGCTGGCGCGGCGAATGCCATGAACCTGTGCGTTACCGCTCTGCTTGCTTCGCGTCAGCGCTCTTTGACCCGCGAGCAGTTGATTGAGCAACTGGAGTGCTATACCCAGTTGCTGCGCAACGTGCCCTACTCGCCGGATGCCACCTTGCCCGACATGTCTGCCGAAGCCCTGCTGGATCATGCGCTCAGCATGAACAAATTCGAGAGTGAAAAAGACAGTATTGGTGACATTATTATTCTGCCGCGCGAGCAGGCGGTACTGATGACCTACTACCGTAATAACATTCATCATATGCTGGTCATGCCGTCGCTGATTGCGGCGATTGTGCAGCAGCATCGCAACCTGAGCGAAGCCGAACTGCTGCGTCAGGTCAGCCTGATCTATCCCATGCTGAAGAGCGAGCTGTTCCTGCGCTGGAGCCATGATCAGCTGCCGCAGCTACTGACTAACTTATGTCAGGAACTGACGCGTCAGGGGCTGATTACCGTTGAGGCAGGTCTGTTGTCGTTTAACACCGCGCGTTACCGTACGCTTCAACTGCTGGCCGCCGGTGTGCGTGAGACGCTGCAGCGTTACGCCATCACCTTCTCGATTCTTAGCGCCAAGCCCACCATTAACCGGGGCACGCTGGAAAAAGAGAGCCGTACCCTGGCGCAGCGCCTGAGCGTGTTGCACGGGATCAATGCGCCGGAGTTCTTTGATAAAGCGGTGTTCTCCTCACTCGTGCTCACGCTGCGTGATGAAGGTTATATCAGCGACAGCGGTGATGCCGACGTGGCGCAGACGCTGGCGACCTGGCACATCCTGGCTGACCTGGTCACCAGCGATGTACGCATGACCATCGAAAGCGCCGTGGCGCACGATTAGCGGATCAGTGAAGACGAAAAAGGCGACCTTGCAGGTCGCCTTTTTTATTCGCGTTTAAACACCACCCTCAAACCTGCATTAACGCATCCTTCCGTCTGCAGGCTGGCAGGCGTGGCTCGCCGCGCCTGTTACAGCAGTTGTAAGAACGGCGGCGTATTCATCAGCACGCCCAGAAACAGAACCAGTCCCACATAGTTGTTATTCAGGAAGGCGCGGAAACAGGCCTGACGATCGCGCTGCGCAATCAGCTTTTGCTGATAAACAAATAACCCACCAGCCAGTAATAGCGTCCAGTAAAACGCGCCGTTCAGATCCAGCATCGTCCCCACCAGCGCCATCAACACCAACGTAGACAACTGCAGCAGACCAATAATCAATTTGTCGTAGCGACCAAACAGTATCGCCGTGGACTTAACGCCTATCTTCAGGTCATCCTCGCGATCAACCATGGCATATTGCGTATCGTAGGCCACCGTCCAGCAAATGTTTGCCAGGAATACCAGCCAACAGACCAGAGGTAAGGACTCACTAACTGCTGCCCATGCCATGGGGATCGCCCAGCCAAAGGCCGCGCCTAACACCACCTGGGGCAGATGCGTATATCGCTTCATAAACGGATAGACCCAGGCCAGCGCCAGGCCCACGACCGAGAGCATAATGGTCATCAGGTTCATGCTCAGTACCAGGGCAAACGCAATCAGCCCCAACACCACAAACAGCATTTTGGCTTCTTTCGCCGTCACGGCACCGCTTGCCAGCGGCCGGTTCCTGGTGCGCTCAACGTGCCCGTCTACCTTACGGTCGGCATAATCATTGATCACACAGCCCGCAGCGCGCATCACAAAGACACCCGCGACAAACACCGCCAGTGTCGGCAGCGGTGGGATGGTCATCTTTGCCAGCCAGAGTGCCCACAGCGTTGGCCATAACAGCAGTAAAGCACCGATCGGTTTATCGATTCGCATCAGGCGGCTGTAAGCCTGCCATTTCGTCATTTTTTGTGTGTTTTGCACAGGTCAAACCCTTAACCTTGATCACGATAGACCGGCGATGCCGGTAAAAACAGTTCCGTTAACAGTAGCGGCTTACCCGACAGCCGCAGCCGGGACCGGCGTCCCCAGAGCGTTTCAACGCTGCCAGGCTCAATAAAATCGCGGGTAAGCGTTGAAGAGGAGAACAGGTAACGTCCCAGAGGTCGCGTACCGAGTTGCTGTAACATGGTTTCCGGGCCGTTGAGGGTACTTTCAGGCACCAGCGTGCGTCCCGCCAGCCACGGCTGCTCATCTCCGTAGAGAATCACTTCACGCAGCCAGAAACGCTGGTCTGCAGGTAATAACGCGCCTTCGTCGCCTAATTCGTCAGCATCGATAAAGCCTTCGCGTACAGGTTCCACCCTGACCTTCTGGCAATGCTGTTCGAAACGTCGCGTCATGGAGTCCTCCTCCATCAGCCAGTCACGAAGCGGTTGCGTAAATGCGGCATCGTCCAGCGCCAGCCAGGTGAGTGAACGTAATAAACGGAGCGGGTCTTGCGTCATGGCACTTTCCCCCAAAAATTTTCAGAGAGGTAGTTTAGCGCAGAGCGATACGAGGAACACCGTCCTGAATGCTGACGGCTTCGTTACTCGCGTTTAAGCCGGTTACTGTTTGCCAGCCACAGGGTGATAACCAGCACCAGGATGGCCGCGGAATAACATAACGTATCAATGGGATTTTTATGGTCGACGATAATCAGCCTGATGATGGCGGTAATCCCGATGTACACAAAGTAGCGTAAAGGGAAATGGTAGCCCGACTGGAAGTACTTCACGATGAGTGCAATAAATTCGAAGTAGAGAAAATAAATCACAATGCCGTCAATCAGCAGGTAGGACGACGCCTGCTCACCGGTGCTAAACAGGACATTGGCTAAGTGGACTGTCTCTTTGCCCAAAAACACCATCAAAATCACCGCCAGGATCAGCAGTCCCGCGTTCAGTACCCACTGCATCAGGCGCGCAATCTTCTGTGCTACCGGGTTTTTGTCACTCATCTCACGCCTCAAAAATTAAATGGGGTTTTATTGGCGCTATCATGCGTGAGTGTGACCTAAATCACAATATAGCCGTCAGGCTTACCGCACCCGCAGCCTTTCCGCCTCCCAATGTGACATGAGCAAGGCTTATCAATGAACGCCATAACCCCAGAAAGATCAAGATCATAAAGCAAGAACAGCGCGGGTGAGGATGGATGTTTTCACGCACATCGCGTGCCAACTGCGGCCGTTGCTACGCCTGACGCCGGTTATCCCCTTATGACTGCCTGGTTGATTCCACCTGTTGGTAAAGCCTGTCATCCCTTTTTCACATGTGAGGGCTACATTGACTCGGTTTTGGCGACCGAATGATCCAGACCAGGTTTTAGCCCGACACCGTTCAGCTCTACGCATTCACTGCCTTATGTAGCGGTATTGCCTGTATCGACTGGCGGCTAATCAGGCGAAGCGCCAGCGCATAAGACGCGATGCGGCCGGGAAAAGGCATTTAACCCACTCCGTTTTCGCAGAAAAGTTTGTGTGTACTTACAATCAAAAAAGCTATTGATAAACCTTGATATTTCACGATGAGCGAAACAATAACGCTGCATCAGACAACCCAATAGTGCCCTGTTAAGAGTACCGACGCGCACAACCTAAGCCACAGTAAGGAGAACAGCATGAAAACGATTCTGGTGATTCTGGACGGCCTGAGTCATCACGTGGCACAACACGCTATGGGCTACCTGCATGCAGAATGTGCCCATGGCAAAGGCCATTACTACAGCCTGAATTGTGCGCTGCCTTCGTTGTCACGTCCGCTGTATGAGTGCATTCTGACCGGCGTCGCACCGGTGGAAAGCGGGGTTATTCATAACGATGTCAACCGCATGAGCCACGAACGCAGTGTGTTTCACTATGCGCGTGACGCCGGGCTGACCACCGCCGCCGCCGCTTACCACTGGATAAGCGAACTGTATAACCGCACGCCCTTCGAACCGGCCCGCGATCGTCACACGGACGCCCCGACGCTGCCTGTTCAGTTTGGGCACTTTTACTCCGACGACGGCTATCCCGATTCCCACCTGTTTGAAGATGCCGAAAGCCTGCGGTTACGTTACAACCCGGACTTCCTGCTGATTCATCCGATGAATATCGATCATGCCGGTCATCAGCATGGCCTGTCTTCTGCCGCGTACCGCAACAGGGCGCGCATGGCAGATGGTTATCTGTCACAGTGGATGCCAGGCTGGCTGGCAGAAGGCTATCAGGTCATGGTTACCGCCGACCACGGCATGAACGATGACCGTTCGCATGGTGGCATGTTGCCAGAAGAAACGACCGTTCCCCTGTTTGTATTTGGTGAAGGCTTCTCGCGAAAGGCCGGGCTGGCCCCGCAACAAACCGAACTCTGCGGCATCCTGTGTTCGCTGCTCGGCGTCACACATGATAAGTCGGTCCATCGCGCCTTGCTGGCGGGTTCAGCGTCCTGACGTTAACGCGCTGAAGACCGGGCAGAGAACGTACAGGTTTCCACATTCCCGCCGCGCGGGGTCATCATGAACCGCAGCGGCACCTCACCCTGGACAGACGGCGGCCGTCTTCCGCTTCAGTGCTGTTAAAACGGGCGGCCTCGTCTTGTCTGTAGCCAGTCTTTCCACCGTGGATATTCGTTCAGTCCTGTCTCAGGCGTGCGCAATCAGGAAGGTGAGCGACGTGCGCCGGGTTGGATTTATCCATGCAGATCAGTAGAGTAGTCTACATTTAAAGATGTCGACATTGCGCAGGTTGCTTAAAACACTGAAAAAAATTGCGCAGCGTCCGGTAGCCACGTTCTCAGATTGCGCTTTCCATCAGGCTGGCAATCTGCACCGCCTGAAGCCTGATGGTTGAGGAGCGACTATACGTGTTAACCCTGCTTAACTTACTCTCTGCCGTTGCGCTTCTGGTATGGGGCACACATATTACCCGCTCCGGGATTATGCGCGTGTATGGTGCCGATTTGCGCCGGGTACTCAGCCGCAGCGTGGAAAAGAAACCCATGGCGTTTCTTGCCGGCGTTGGCGTCACCATGCTGGTGCAAAGCAGCAATGCCACCACGCTACTGGTGACGTCATTCGTTGCTCAAAACCTGGTGAGCCTGACGCCTGCGCTGGTGGTGATATTGGGGGCGGATGTCGGCACGGCCATTATGGCGCGCATCCTGACGTTTGATCTCTCCTGGCTTTCACCGCTATTTATCTTTTTCGGCGTGGTCTTTTTCATCAGCCGCAAGCAAACCCGGGCCGGACAGCTCGGCCGCACCAGCATTGGTCTGGGACTCATCCTGCTGGCACTGCAACTGATTGTCGAAGCCGCCAAACCCATTACTCAGGCATCCGGCGTACAGGTACTGTTCTCCAGCTTAACCGGTGACGTGATGCTGGACGCCCTGCTCGGGGCCGTCTTTGCCATTATCAGCTACTCAAGCCTGGCGGCGGTGCTGATTACGGCCACGCTCACCGCAACCGGCGTAATCGCCTTTAAAGTAGCGCTGTGTCTGGTGATTGGCGCTAACCTTGGCAGCGGTCTACTGGCCGTCATCAATGGCAGTGGTTCCAACGCAGCCGGTAAACGCGTGGCGATGGGCAGCCTGCTGTTCAAGTTGATTGGCTGCGTGATTATTCTGCCCTTTGTCGATCCGCTGGCAGTGTGGCTGGATAAGCTGCCGGTAAATGACGAAGAGCTGGTGATCTTCTTTCATGTCTTCTACAACCTGATTCGCTGTGTGGTGATGGTGCCGTTTGCCGACGCCATGGCGCGCCTGTGTTGCCGACTGATCGCTGACGATGCCGAAAGCGAGACGACGCTGAAGCCCAGGCATCTCGACAGCAGCGCGCTGGATACGCCAGCACTGGCGCTGGTCAATGCTGCACGTGAGGTGTTGCGCATGGGGGATGTGCTGGAGCAGATGCTGGATACGTTTCTGCAAGTGGTGCGTGGAGAAGCCCGGGCGGAACGCAGGGTACGGCGGCTGGATGATGACGTGGATGTGCTGTATACCGCCATCAAGCTTTATCTGGCGCGCATGCCCAAAGAGGACTTATCCGAGCAGGATTCCCGCCGCTGGGGGGAAATCATTGAAATGTCGCTGAACCTGGAACAGGCAGGCGATATCATCGAGCGCATGAGCGGCGATGTGGCCGACAAATCCCTTGCCGCGCGACGCACCTTTTCGCCAGAGGGGCTGAAAGAGCTGGAAGCATTACATGAACAGCTGATTGATAGCCTGCGGCTGAGCCTGTCGGTTTTTCTCTCCCACGACGTCACCAGCGCGAAGCGGCTGCGCCGCGCCAAGCACCGTTTCCGCCTGAAAATACGCCGCAATTCCCACTCCCATGTTAACCGCCTGCATCAGCAGAACGTGCAGAGCATTGAAACCAGTTCGCTGCATCTGGGGTTGCTGGGTGATATGAAGCGGCTGAACTCGCTGTTTAGCGCGGTAGCCTACACGGTGCTGGAGCAGCCTGATGATGAGCGGGACGACGATTAACATGCGGGGGCCGTTTGGCCCCCGCGAGGTCAGTTTCGCCCGCACAGCGTTACTTTTTTTTCTCGACCGGTTTGCCCGACCAGTAACCCGCAAGCAGCGAACCGGACAGGTTATGCCAGACGGAGAACAAGGCACCCGGCAGCGCAGCCAGTGGGGAAAAGTAGAGTTTGCCCAGCGTTGCAGCCAGTCCGGAGTTTTGCATGCCGACTTCCAGCGCCAGCGTGCGGCAGGTGGACTCATCGAAGCCAAACAGTTTCCCGCCCCAGTAACCTCCCAGCAGGCCAATGGCATTGTGCAAGATGACCGCAGCAATCACCATCGCCCCCACTGATCCAATAAAGCTCTGGCTGCCCGCCACCACGGCACTGATGATCAACAGAATACAGATCATGGAAAAGGCCGGAAGATAAGGCTCGATCCGGCGTACCACGCTGTTCATGGTGTGATGGATGATCAAGCCTAACCCGATAGGGATCACGACGATCTTCACGATGCTCATTAACATCCCCGCGACATCAACCTGAATGTGCGTATCCACATAAAGGCGCGTCAGTAACGGCGTGGCAAACACGCCTACCAGCGCCGACACGGAAGAGATCGTGACGGAAAGCGCCACATCGCCCTTAGCCAGATAAATCATCACGTTAGAGGCGGTGCCGCTGGCAACGCTGCCAACCAGAATCATGCCTGCAGAGAGATCGGGCGGCATATGAAACAGCTTAGCCAGTGCCCAGGCCGCCAGTGGCATCACCAGATAGTGTAAAAAGGTCCCGGCGATTACCGGCGCCGGGCGCGTCAGTACGCGTTTAAAATCGTCAATATTCAGCGTCACGCCCATGCCAAACATAATCAGCATCAGCAGATACACCACCCACGGACCGATGCCAAGAAAGGTCGTGGGTGAGTAGTAGGCAGCCGCAGATAACAGGACGGCCCACAGAGGAAACAAGCGAGTTAAGGTGGCGAGCATGAACAGACATCCTTATAAGCAAGTGAGGGATTACTGTGAAAGAACGCGTTGCCGTTCAGCAGCTGGTCATTAAAAAGCCGGACAATGTCCGGCTTCAAACTTATCCTGGCGATGCGCTTATTCAAACAGATTGTGATGCAACGTGCGCACCACGCTTTCAGCATCATTGCCCGGCACCAGGAAGCAGAGGTTATAGCTGCTGGCACCGTAACAGATCATCCGCAGGTTGAAAGGTTCGAGCACGCCGAAGACCTCTTTCCCAACCCCGCAGGCTTTTGACAGCTCGTTGCCGATAATCGCCACCAGCGCCAGGTTTTCTTCCACCTCGACGCGACACAGTGACGACAGTTCCGTCAGCAGCGCCTGGCTCAGCAGATTGTCGCCCGTTGAGGTTGAACCGGTGGTATCCAGCGTTAACGCAACGCTGACTTCAGACGTGGTGATGAGATCCACTGACACGTTGTGACGCACCAGAATATTGAACACTTCAGACAGGAAGCCTGGCGTGTGTAACATATTCAGGCTGTGCAGCGTCACCAGGGTTTGCTTGCGACGCAGGGCCAATGCACGGAACAGCGGGGGATTGGCTGTCTCATTGCAGACGCGCGTGCCGCCCGCTGCCGGATCTTTGCTGGAGCCGACAAACACCGGGATGTCGCTACGAACGGCAGGCAGCAGGGTTGCAGGATGCAGCACTTTGGCCCCAAAGGTGGCCATTTCTGCCGCTTCCTCAAAGGTAATTTCATCAATACGTTTAGCCGCAGGCACCACGCGCGGGTCAGTGGTATAGATGCCCGGTACGTCAGTCCAGATATCCACGCGCGACGCTTTTAACGCTTCACCCAGCAGGGCCGCCGTGTAATCACTGCCGCCGCGACCGAGCGTAGTGGTGCGCCCTTTTTCTTCGCTGCCGATAAAGCCCTGGGTCACCACCAATGACGCCGCAATACGCGGCTGCAACTGCGCGCTGACCTGTTCCGCCAGAACGGCCACATCCGGCTCAGCACGGCCAAAACGGTCATTCGTGCGCATCACTTTGCGAACATCGAACCATTCAGCATTCACCTGGCGTTCACGCAGGATCTCGACGAACAGTAAGGTCGACATCAGTTCGCCATGGCTGACCAGCTCGTCGGTTAAGGCGTTAGAGGTGGCCAGCGCGGCCGCGTCTGACAGCATGCCGATGTTGTCGATCATTCGGTCGATTTCGTCGCGAATAACGTCAGGATGTTGCAGGCGATCGATGATGGCATATTGAATGCGGCGGATGTCATCAAGTTGAGCCGCACGCTGCGATGTCTCCTGACCTTCTGCAAGGGAGACCAGCAGATTCGTGATGCCGGCAGAGGCAGAGAGCACCACCAGCCGGGTATTGCTGTCCTGCAATACCACATCGGCGCTACGGTTCATGGCATCGAAATCGGCAACGCTGGTACCGCCAAATTTCGCTACATTCAGATTCAGAGACATTGTATGACCTCGTGTCAGGGTACGTTGCCCTCACCCGTTGACGGATGAGAAACAGTAATTCAGCCTAAGCACAAGGAAAGAGCAGAAACGGGCAGACAAGATCGAATAGACGAGTCACCCAGAAGCGCTCCACCTTGCAAAACGTCCGACTGTGGACGTTTCTGGTGACAACCCAGAGGATTCAGCCCCTGTAGCCGACAGGCAACACACCGTGTGTTGACCACCTCGGCGTCGCTCCCCCTGATGTGTTATCTCCGGATACGGTTCCTCCAACACACTGCCTGGGCGACGCGCCTCTTCTGGCTTGCGCACAGGTGCGCAAGTAGCGCGCATAGATTTATCGATTTCTGCCCCTGCTGTCAATCACCGTCGTGGGACAATTTTTCATGCAGAGCGCACCGGATAACAAATTTCGCCTTATCGCAGCGACTACAGTGCTTAATGGCTTCAGCAAGGCCACCACTTTCTGATGCGGCACAAAGTATGCGGGCCGCCAATGCGCCATACTTTTCAGCCTTTCTCCCATGGGATCAGACTGAAATTTAGCGGCATTATCCACCGTGAAACAGACGGTTTTCATTACCGTGCCATTATGGCGCAGACAAAATTTTCCTTTCAGTTGCAACTGTGGTCATACTGAAATGCTAACCGGGTACGATGCGACCCCGATGGAATGACGGTTCTTAATATCAACAAGAGTGTTGCCATGAAAAATATCAATCCGACCCAAACCGCAGCCTGGAAAGCGCTGCAAGAGCACTATGAACAGATGAAAACGGCAAAAATTGCCGACCTGTTTGCCCAGGATGCCGATCGTTTTGCTAAATTCTCAGCCACCTTTGACGACCAGATGCTGGTGGATTTTTCCAAAAACCGCATTACCCAGGAAACTCTCGATAAGCTTCAGGCACTGGCAAAAGAAACCGATTTAAGTGGTGCGATTAAATCCATGTTCTCCGGTGAGAAGATTAACCGCACTGAGGATCGCGCCGTGTTGCACGTCGCGCTGCGCAACCGCAGTAATACGCCGATTATTGTTGATGGCAAAGATGTGATGCCTGAAGTCAACGCCGTGCTGGAAAAAATGAAAGGCTTTTCAGAACGCATTATCGGCGGTGACTGGAAAGGTTATACCGGAAAGCCCATCACGGATGTCGTTAACATCGGTATCGGTGGCTCCGACCTCGGCCCGTTTATGGTCACTGAAGCGCTGCGTCCGTATAAAAACCACCTGAACATGCATTTTGTGTCCAACGTTGACGGCACGCACATCGCGGAAACGCTGAAAGATCTCAGCCCTGAAACCACGCTGTTCCTGGTCGCCTCTAAGACCTTTACCACGCAGGAAACCATGACTAACGCGCACAGCGCACGTGACTGGTTCCTGAAAACCGCCAGCGATCAACAGCACGTTGCTAAGCACTTCGCGGCGCTTTCCACCAACGCCAAAGCGGTAGGTGAATTTGGTATTGATACGGACAACATGTTCGAATTCTGGGACTGGGTTGGCGGTCGCTATTCACTGTGGTCAGCAATCGGCCTGTCGATTATCCTCTCCATTGGCTTCGATAATTTTGAGCAGTTGCTGAGTGGCGCCCACGCCATGGACAAGCACTTCTCAACGACGCCCGCAGAACAGAATATTCCGGTACTGCTGGCGCTGATCGGGATCTGGTACAACAACTTCTTCGGTGCCGAAACAGAAGCCATTCTGCCGTATGACCAATATATGCATCGCTTTGCGGCCTATTTCCAGCAGGGAAATATGGAGTCGAACGGTAAATACGTTGACCGTGCAGGTCAGCCTGTCACCTACCAGACAGGCCCGATTATCTGGGGCGAACCGGGCACGAACGGCCAGCACGCGTTCTACCAGTTGATTCATCAGGGAACCAAACTGGTGCCGTGCGACTTTATCGCACCGGCAGTGAGTCACAATGCGCTTGCCGATCATCACCCTAAACTGCTCTCTAACTTCTTTGCCCAGACCGAAGCGCTGGCTTTTGGTAAATCGCGTGACGTGGTGCAGAAAGAATTTACCGATGCCGGCAAATCTGCGGAATCGGTGGCGCACATCGTGCCGTTTAAGGTTTTTGAAGGTAACCGGCCGACTAACTCCATTTTGTTACGCGAAATCATCCCATTTAGCCTGGGTGCCCTGATTGCCCTGTATGAGCATAAAATCTTCACCCAGGGTGCCATCCTGAATATCTTTACCTTTGACCAGTGGGGCGTTGAACTGGGTAAACAGCTGGCGAACCGTATTCTGCCAGAGCTGGAAAATGACAGTAATATTACCAGTCATGACAGCTCCACTAATGCCTTAATTAATCGCTACAAGAGCTGGCGTTAAATTTCCACAAGCACAAAAAGGCGGCTATTTAGTCGCCTTTTTCATTGCATGGCGCTGAGTGCAACCCGCTTTTAATCTGAAAAGCCCGCAAACGGATTGGATAATTCTTAAAATAGGCTGAGGCAAATCTGAAGATGACAGGTGTTTGAATATGACAATCTTATTAAAAATGGACCTAAATCAGCACACAGAACATTCTTACCTGTTGTTTTATAATGCTATTTAATTTATTCATGCGTGAGGAAATTCCGATTATTCTCATTCCGTACCAAACAATACTAAATAAGTAGAAACCGCTTTGCTTTCTCCCTGTTCGCAGACAAATATTCGGCCTTTTAAGACAAACTCACGGCTTTAAAATAAGTTAACGCTAAATTTACTTAATTTAGCCCGTTTTTTGCCCTGCATTTCGACAGGTTTTTACGTTACTGAACTCTGGTATTTTGTTGCCCTATACTGGACGCGCCCGTAATGGGTCTGTCCTTCGACTTTGCGGCAACGGTTCATTTGTTGTGCAGAATTGTCGGATAGCAATCCTTCATTCACTCAATGTAGGTGTTGTTATGAAAAAACGCATGATTGCCGGTCTGGCATTACTCATCGTAGCCGTCTCTTCCAGTGCGTTTGCCGCGCCGGAAGAAGCAGGTGCTGCAGCGGGCGCACAAGCGGGCACTATGTCCGCAGGTACGACTACCGCTGTGGGTATCGGCGTGCTTGGCGCGTTAGTAGGACTCGGTGTTGCCGCTTCTGGCGGTGGTGACGGGGCAAATACTGGTACAACAACCACAACCACAACGGGCACCACACGTTGATGGGTACCCTGCTCCTTCGGGCTGTAGCAAGGCTGCGAACGCGCATATCACGATTCATTTGCGCAAGTTAATGAGTCGCTATCAGGACGCCACCGCGTCGGCGGCCTGAAAGAGTAAGGGTACGGGAGCTTTAAACATAACCACACTTTCGTGTGGTTATTTTTACTTTGGCATCATTTATCAGGGACACACTGTGCGCCAACTTCCTCTGCTGCTCGTTTGCCTGCTGCTGCAGGCCTGTACACAAACGCAAAAAGGACTCGAACAAACCGTGATGATGGCCATTGAAGGGCCAGATGACGTCACCGTTACGCCTCAGCAGATTGATAATCTGCCCTATGCCAGCCTGTATGCCCGAATCAATGACGGTCCACGCATTTTTGTCGTGTTGGGTTATAACGAAAACGGTCAGCAAAAGTGGGTGACGCGCGATCAGTCCATGCTGGTCACCGCACACGGCAGACTGATTAAAACCCTGGGCTTGCCTGATAACCTGACAAGCGTCAGCAATCTCCAGCAAGACCCGCTGGCAAAAGGCCTGCACATTAGCAATGGTCAGCGCTGGACGCGGATTGTTCAGTGGACCGTTCAGGGCAACGTTCATAGCGGTACCCTGAGCTCAACCTTTGAGCGTGGCGACGATGAGGTGCTGAATATTGCGGGAAACCGCATTGCCTGTCGCGTCTGGCATGAGCAGCTGCATATCGACAGCCTTAACCGCGAGTGGCAAAACACGTTCTGGATCGACAACAGCAGTGGTCAGGTGGTGCAATCCCGACAGATGCTGGCTGCCGATACTTTCCCTGTTGATATCACCATTCTGAAGCCGGCAAAATCATGAAAAAAATAACACTATTGTTGGCAGGAGTGAGCCTGCTCACCAGTCTGGGTGCGCAGGCCGCAGGCCAGGTCACCGTGCATGCGCCCCATGATACGAACAGCGTCCAGGTCAATCAGGTAGAGAACCTGGCCCAGTTGGTGACTCAGCCCGCACTGATGGCACAAACAGACTGGCGTCGCGCCGTCATTGCCGAATACGGCGCGACGGCAATAGCACAACAACAGTATCAGCAGACACTGGCGCAGCTACGTGCCTGGCGTGCTGACAGCAGCGGAGAACAAGCCGCCGCCATTGATGCTGTGATACGTCAGTTAAGCAGCATCAAGGTGACCGGGCGGCAGTTCACGTCACTGGACCCCGACTGGATTCGCCTGCACCCAATGGATAACCGCCGCCTGGAAGGCCGTTACGATCTCTATCTGACCCAGCCCAGCACCAGCGTCCTGCTGTTTGGCCCCATCGCGGGGGCCGGTGCTGTGAGCTGGCAACCGGGTAAATCAGTGCGGGATTACCTGAGCGATCACCCGCTCCTGTCTGGTGCAGAACGCAACATCGCGATTGTGATTGCGCCGGATGGTACGACGCAGGAAGCACCCGTCGCTTACTGGAATCACCGCCACGTCGAACCCGAACCCGGCAGCATCATTATGACGGGCTTTTCGTCATGGAGCCTGCCTGGCGCGTATGAAGACCTGAATAGCCGCCTCGTTTCTGTTCTGACTCACCGGATACCAGACTGATGAAAAAACGTTATCTTCTCAGCCTGTTGGCTGTTTCTGTGGCAAGCGCCTGCCAGGCACATGCGGAAATGTATGCGGCCCCGGTAACGCCTTCGCAGTCTGATTTTGGCGGTGTGGGCCTGATGCAGGTGCCTACCGCGCGTATGGCGAAAGAGGGCGAATTCAGCCTGAATTTCCGTGATAATGACCAGTACCGCTACTATTCGGCTTCGTTACAGCTGTTCCCCTGGCTGGAAACCACCGTGCGTTATACCGACGTGCGGACCCGGCGTTACAGTGCGGTGGAAAGCTTCAGCGGCAATCAAAGCTATAAAGATAAGGCCTTCGACCTGAAGCTGCGACTGTGGCAGGAAGGTTACTGGCTGCCGGAGGTGTCATTTGGTACACGCGATCTGGGCGGTACCGGTTTGTTTGACAGTGAATATCTGGTCGCCACCAAAGCCTGGGGCCCCTTTGACTTTACGTTGGGGATGGGCTGGGGCTATCTGGGCAACAGCGGCACCGTCAAAAACCCCTTCTGTTCCTACAGCGACAGCTACTGTCAGCGTCCTGGCGTCGGTCAGGCGGGATCGATCAACGGCTCGCAGATGTTCCATGGCCCTTCCGCCGTGTTCGGCGGAATCGAATACCAGACGCCGTGGCAGCCGCTGCGCCTGAAGGTGGAATACGAAGGTAACGATTACAAGGATGATTTTGCCGGACGCCTGCCACAACGCAGCAAGGTCAACGTGGGCGCGATCTATCGCCTGACGGACTGGGCAGATATCAATGCCAGCTATGAACGCGGCAACACCTTTATGTTCGGCTTTACTATCCGCACTAATTTCAACGATATGCATCAGGATCATATCGACAGTCCGAAGCCTGCTTACCAGCCGAATCCGCAGCCTAAACTGCTGGAGACCACGGTCACCGGTAGCCAGCTGTCTGAACTGAAGTCTAACGCTGGCCTGGCAGGGCCAAAAATTCAGACCAAGGGCAGCACGTTATACGTCTCGGGCGAGCAAACCAAATACCGCGATACGCGCGAAGGCGTGGATCGCGCAAATCGTATCATCATGAATAATCTGCCGGACGGTATTGAAACCATTAACGTGACGGAGTCGCGTTACAATATGCCGCAGGTCACCACGGAAACCTCTGTTGCCAGCCTGCGCAATGAACTGGGTGGTTATCCGTTAGGGCATGAGCAGCCGTTACAACAGGTCCGCAAAAATCCTGTTGATCCGGACCCTACTGAGCAGGGCATGTTTATTCGTAAAGAGCGCCTGAGTTACAGCCTGTCGCCGGTACTGAACCAGTCGGTGGGCGGCCCGGAAAGTTTCTATCTGTACCAGGTCGGCGTGATGGGCAATGTCGATTACTGGCTTACCGATCATTTTCTGGTCGGCGGTAGCCTGTTTGCTAACGTGGCGAATAACTACAACAAGTTTAACTACAACGGCGCGCCTGCAGATTCAACGCTGCCGCGTGTGCGTACGCACATTCGCGACTACGTTGAGAACAATGTTTACGTCAACGATCTGCAAGCCAACTACATGGATTATCTGGGCAATGGCTTCTATGGTCAGGTTTATGGCGGCTATCTGGAAACCATGTATGGCGGCGTAGGTGGGGAAGTGCTCTATCGTCCGGTTGACAGCAACTGGGCCGTTGGGGTGGACGCCAACTATGTGCGTCAGCGTGACTGGGATGACATGATGAGATTCACCCGTTACGAGGCACCTACCGGTAACCTCACGGGCTACTGGCGTCCCTGGTTTATGCAGGATGTCCTGGTCAAAGCCAGCGTCGGGCAGTATCTGGCGAAGGATAAAGGCGTCACCATTGATGTGTCCAAACGCTTCGACAGTGGCGTGATGGTGGGCGTTTATGCCACTAAAACCAACGTGTCATCACAGCAGTATGGTGAAGGCGACTTTACCAAAGGCTTCTACATCTCTGTTCCAATGGATCTGTTTACCGTTACGCCAACCCGTGGCCGTGCGCAGATTAACTGGGTGCCGCTCACCCGTGACGGTGGTCAGATGCTGGGACGTAAGTACCAGCTGTACGATATGACCTCGGACCGTGACGCCCGGTTTAACTAACAAAAAGGCAGCCTTTTGGCTGCCTTGCTTTTTTAGTCTGCGTCGTAACCCAGGTTGGGCGCCAGCCAGCGTTCCACTTCGCTGACGGACATGCCTTTGCGTGCCGCATAGTCTTCAACCTGATCGCGCTGAATTTGCGCCACGGCGAAGTAGCGGCTGTCAGGGTGACTGAAATACCAGCCTGACACCGAAGCGCCTGGCCACATGGCAAAAGACTCCGTGAGTTTCATGCCGGTATGGGTTTCCACATCCAGCAGCGCCCAAATAGCCGCTTTCTCGGTATGTTCCGGGCAGGCGGGATAACCCGGAGCCGGACGAATCCCCTGATAATTCTCGCGGATCAGTGCCTCATTGCTCAGGTTTTCGTCGGGGGCAAACCCCCAAATCGTTTTACGCACCTGTTCGTGCAGATATTCTGCGAAGGCTTCGGCTAAGCGGTCAGCAATGGCTTTGACCATAATCTTGTTATAGTCGTCGTGTTGCTTATCGTAAGCCTCGGCCAGCACATCCTCCTCCAGGCCGCCCGTAACCGCAAAGGCACCCAGGTAATCCGCTTTACCGCTGGTTTTCGGTGCCACGAAATCGGCCAGGCAGTAATTGGCAAAATCTGTTTTTTCCGTTTGCTGCCGCAGATGATGGCTGACATTCAGTACAGTATCGCGCTGCTCATCGGTGAAGATATGGATATCGTCGCCTACGCGGTTAGCCGGGAATATGCCCACCACGCCGCGTGGCGTCAGCGCCTTTTCTGCACTCAGCTTATCCAGCATGGCGTTGGCATCGGCAAACAGCCGTTTCGCTTCATCGCCCACCACCTCATCTTCAAGGATGCGCGGGTATTTACCTGCCAGCGACCAGGTCATAAAGAACGGTGTCCAGTCAATGTAATTGCGCAGTACATCAATGTCGGCTTCCACGCGCCTCACGCCCCTGTGCTTAGCCACCGGTGGTGTATAACTCTCCCAGTCAATTTTCGTGGCATTATCGCGCGCCACGCTGAGTGACACCGGCGGTGTGCGGGGTTTTTTACGCGCATGCTGAATCCGCACGGTTTCATATTCTTTTCGCGTACGGGCGACAAAGTCATCCCTGAGCGTGTCGGAGAGCAGGGATGACACAACACCAACCGTGCGCGAAGCGTTTTGCACATACACGGTGGGCCCACTGTAGTTCTGTTCGATTTTCACCGCCGTATGGGCTTTAGAGGTGGTTGCGCCACCAATTAACAGCGGCAGCGTGAAGCCCTGACGCTCCATCTCTTTCGCCATGTTGACCATTTCATCCAGCGAGGGCGTAATTAAGCCAGAAAGACCAATGATGTCAGCATTCACTTCACGCGCGGTTTTCAGGATTTTCTCGCCTGGCACCATCACGCCGAGATCGATAATTTCATAGTTATTGCACTGTAACACCACGCCAACGATGTTTTTGCCGATGTCGTGGACGTCACCTTTTACCGTCGCCAGCACAATCTTGCCGTTGCTGCGCCCGGCTTCTTTACTGGCCTGAATATAGGGTTCCAGCCAGGCGACGGCCTGCTTCATCACGCGGGCAGATTTGACGACCTGCGGCAGGAACATTTTGCCTTCACCAAACAGATCGCCGACCACATTCATACCGGACATCAGCGGCCCTTCAATCACGTCAATCGGACGTGCGGCCAGCTGACGGGCTTCTTCCGTGTCCAGATCAATAAATTCCGTGATGCCTTTTACCAGCGAGTATTCCAGCCGTTTCACCACGTCCCAGCCACGCCATTCGGCTTGCTGTTTTTCATCCGCACCGTCACTTTTACTGCTGCGATATTTTTCCGCCAGCGCCAGTAACCGTTCGGTGCCGTCGGCACGTCGGTTAAGCACCACGTCCTCAACCGCCTCACGCAGTTCGTCGGACAGGTCGTCATAAATGGCTAGCTGTCCGGCGTTAACGATCCCCATGTCCATACCGTTACGAATGGCGTAGTAGAGAAATACCGCGTGAATCGCCTCACGTACCGGATCGTTGCCCCGGAAAGAGAACGAGACGTTAGACACACCGCCCGAGATCATGGCATGAGGCAGCTCGCGCTTAATGTCTTCGCACGCCCCGATAAAATCCATCGCGTAGTTGTTATGCTCTTCAATACCGGTCGCAACGGCAAAAATATTGGGATCGAAAATGATATCTTCCGGCGGGAAACCCACCTGTTGCGTCAGAATCTGGTAGGCGCGACGGCAGATCTCAATCTTCCGCTCACGGGTATCGGCCTGTCCCACTTCATCAAATGCCATCACCACCATGGCAGCCCCGTAGCGGCGGACAAGCCGGGCATGATGGATAAATGCGGCTTCGCCCTCTTTCATTGAGACAGAGTTAACGATGCCTTTTCCCTGTATGCACTGCAGCCCCTTTTCGATGACCGCCCATTTTGAGGAGTCGATCATAATGGGCACGCGGGCAATATCGGGTTCACCGGCAATCAGATTGAGGAAACGCACCATCGCCACTTCTGCGTCCAGCATTCCTTCATCCATGTTGATATCAATAATCTGGGCACCGCTCTCAACCTGCTGTAACGCGACTTCCAGCGCCTCGTTGTATTTATCTTCTTTTATCAGGCGTTTAAACCTGGCGGAGCCGGTAACGTTGGTACGTTCGCCCACGTTCACAAACAGCGACCCGGCGCTGATATTCAGTGGTTCAAGACCCGAGAGTCGGCAGGCAACCGGCAACGTGGGACGCTTACGCGGCGCAACGCCTTCTACCGCCGCCGCCATCGCGGCGATGTGCTGTGGCGTCGTGCCGCAGCAGCCGCCAATAATATTCAGAAAGCCAGCGTTGGCCCATTCGCCAATCTGCTGTGCCATTACGTCTGCGTCGAGATCGTATTCACCAAAGGCGTTGGGCAAACCGGCATTGGGATGAGCCGTGACATAGCCTTCCGCGATGCGCGACAGTTCGGCGACATACTGGCGTAATTCATCCGGGCCCAGCGCGCAGTTCAGGCCAAAGGATAAGGGCTCAGCGTGGCGCAACGCATTATAAAAGGCTTCGGTAGTTTGTCCGGAAAGCGTGCGGCCTGAAGCATCGGTGATGGTTCCGGAGATCATCAACGGCAGCGCCACGCCCAGGGCTTCCATTTCCGTTTTGACCGCAAAGATGGCCGCTTTGGCGTTGAGCGTATCGAACACCGTTTCAATCATAATGATGTGACAACCGCCTTCCACCAGCGCCCGAGTGGATTCACGGTATGCGTCCACCAACTGATTAAAGGTGACATTACGGAAAGCAGGATCGTTAACATCAGGTGAGATCGAACAGGTGCGGTTAGTTGGGCCGAGTACACCTGCCACGTAGCGCGGTTTATCTGGCGTTTTCGCCGTCCACGCATCGGCACTGGCGCGTGCCAGCTTCGCGGCCGCGAAGTTGATTTCCGCCGACAGGGCTTCCATCTGGTAGTCCGCCATCGCAATGGGGGTGGCGTTAAAGGTATTGGTTTCCACAATGTCAGCACCGGCGGCCAGATACGCTTCATGGATCTCGCGGATCACCTCTGGCTTCGTTAACACCAGCAGATCGTTATTGCCTTTGAGATCGCAGGGCCAGTCAGCAAAACGGCTGCCACGAAAATCGTGCTCGTCCAGTTTATAGCTCTGGATCATGGTGCCCATGCCACCGTCTAATAGCATAATGCGTTGGGCAAGTTGCTGATGCAGCGCGTCGGTTAGATTGCTCACTGTTGTCTCATCCACGTCAATCCGCTGGTGAAATACCAGCCAGTCATTCTTGCATAAGGTCGTTATGGCTCAAAGTAACCTTAGTTGAGATTTTCAGCAGAAGCCGCTATCAGGTCTGACCAGCGCGTCAGCGTTTGCAATTGATGAGATTAAAACGAAAATGGTTTCCACTATGTGAAAAGGAGAGACAATATGGCAACGCCTGTCCCCGCAAAACGCGGTAAAAAACCCCGTGGCACCCCTGCCCCTTCAGCGCCCGTGGGCGGTCAGGTTCAGTCACTGACCCGGGGATTAACGCTGTTGGCGTTAATCGCCAATTCACATGGCAGCGTAGCCCTGACCGAACTGGCACAGCAGGCGGGCCTGCCTAATTCCACCACCCACCGCTTGCTGACCACGATGCAACAGCAGGGTTTCGTGCGGCAGGAAGGCGATTTGGGCTACTGGACCATTGGCGCACAGGCATTTGTCATCGGCAGCAGTTTTTTGCAGAGCCGGAATCTGCTGGCGTTGGTCCACCCGGTGCTACGCACGCTGATGGAACATTCCGGTGAAACAGTCAACCTGGCGGTGCTGGATCTTAGCGATTTTCAGGCCGTTATTATCGATCAGGTGCAGTGCACGCAACTGATGCGCATGTCCGCGCCGATCGGCGGTAAACTGCCGATGCATGCATCGGGAGCCGGTAAAGCTTTTCTGGCCCATCTCAGCGACGAACAGGTCACCGCGCTGCTGCATCAGAAAGGCTTACATTACTACACGCCAAAGACACTGATGTCGCCACAAAGCCTGAAAACGAACCTGGCCCAGATTCGCACGCGGGGGTTTTCTTTCGATGATGAAGAACATGCCCTCGGTTTGCGTTGTGTGGCTGCTCCCCTTTATGACGAACATGGCGAACCTTTCGCTGCACTTTCGATTTCAGGCCCTATCGCCCGCATGACTGACGATCGCATTACCGAACTGGGTGCGCTGGTCATCCGTGAAGCGCGTCAGGTGACGCTGGCCTACAGTGGTCGCTAAGTCACGGCTGACCGCCCGATAGCACTGGCGCAGCCGCCCTCATACGTTATAAACCCCGGTCTCTATCAGCAACAGCCTGTACCCGAGCCACCTGCGGGCTGGCCAGCGCCTTCCCGTCACCGCGCCTGTAACCCTTTATACACGGCATCGCGCAGCATGATGGGGAACTGACCATTGACCCCTTCCGGTGTCGTGTTTGTCATGGCGACCACGCACAATTCGTTTTTGCGATCGACGAACCAGGTGTGGCCGTAAGCACCACTCCACGAGAGCGTACCTGCTGACTGAGGCGATCTGGCCGCATCAGGGTCCACCAGCAATGCCCATCCCACGCCAAATCCCCATCCTGGCCCCTGGGTCGCATATTTCGCCGCCACCTGTTCCTGCGTCATATAGTCAAAACTGTCTTGTGAGATGAGTGGCGATCCCTGCCGCCGGAGGGTTTCCAGCAATTGCATAAAGTCTGGTGCCGTCCCTGCCATGCCACCCCCACCGCAGGGCCAGGCGTCGGGTTTAAGAATACGATCAGGGCAGAAAATAGCGGCACCTTCACCGAAAGGTATCCGCTGGTTATCACTCATCGCCGTGGGCGCCGGACTGTCGTCGGTATACACCGTGGTTAAACGCTCCCTGTCCCTGACGGTAAACAGCGTATCTTTCATCCCGAGTGGGGTTGTTACGTGATGACTCACCAGCTCCGGTAAGCTTTTCCCCGTCGCCCGCACCATGATTTCGCCCAGGACATCAATGCCCAAAGAATAACGCCAGCCGGTTCCGGGCCTGAACTGTAACCGGGTGCCTGCAAGGCGCTGCAGATTCTCCTCGAGGGTCAATCCCGGTTGGTAATCGATCCCGTCAGACACATTCAGCGTGTGGTAAAGAGAATCCGCCGGAGCGGAATAGCGGTAGCGTAAACCGGAGGTGTGGCTCAGAAGGTGCCGCACCAGGATGGTCGCAGGCTGACCGTCTTCCAGACAGGGACGAAAATCGGGAAGCCAGCGGGTAATATCGTCATCAAGACGCATGTCGCCTTGTTCAATCAGGCGCATTGCCGTCAGGCTCACTATGGGCTTAGTCAGTGAGGCAAGGCGGAAAATGGCGTCCGGCGTCATGCTTTTCTTTTGCTCTCGGTCAGCCAGCCCTGCCGCCCGCTGATAAATTAATTCGCCCGCTTTTGCCACCATCACCGTGCACCCAACAACACGCTGTATATCTATTGCATAATCAATAGCCGCATCTATTGCGGCTTCAAGCTTCGCAGAGTATTTAACCAGTCCTGATGTAAAATAAAGCATTATCGATTCCTTGAATAAATTGGAAAAATGAAAGGCATTATCGTTATGCATTCTTTGCATTACGCATTAAATTCACTTTATATATATTTTATTAACCATCCTACTTAACAATCACTCCAAATAATAAACACACTAAATAACATCCGCCTGTCGCAAAAAACACCTCACTTATTTAATTGGTCAACCAAAAATTGAATTTAAGTCTAACTGATGGACATCCAGGGGATTTGTGATCAACCTCTTTTTTTTAAAAGAGCAGAGTGATTACTATGCCCTCGCACCACTTTTATAAAAACAGACTGATAAACAATAAAAACAAACTGACTTCTTATCTCTACCGCGCTTAATACTGGTCAACCAAAATAAACCAAACATTAATACACAGCTTGCTTTACTTATTTAAAACAGCCAGATCAGAAAATAATAAAAACAACAAAGGAGGATCATCATTTAAACAAAACTCCGATTAAACATAACTATTTATCTAATTAAAAACCAAACAGAAAATATTTCTTCATCTTCACGAACGCATAACCACCGGAAGATGTTTTATGACTGTCACACTGAGTTAATCAAGGGAAAACCATGATGACAACAACAATACCGCCACGCAGGAAGGTGGGGACGGGCACCGCAATAGGCTATGGCATTACCGATATTTTTGGCGGCGGCTCCATGGCGCTAATCGGTACATGGCTACTGTTTTTCTATACGACGTTTTGTGGACTTTCCATGCTGGAGGCGAGCTCGATTTTTGCTATTGCCCGCATCATTGACGCCATTCTCAGCCCAATAATGGGCTATATCACCGATAAATTTGGCAGCACCCGATTGGGTAAACGTTTTGGCCGACGCCGCTTCTTTCTGCTGATCAGCGCCCCGATGATGTTTATCTATGCGCTGGTCTGGGTCAGTGACATGGGCTACTGGTACTATCTTGGCACCTATCTCGCCGTCGAGTTACTCGTGGCTATGGTGCTGGTGCCCTGGGAAACCCTGGCGGCAGAGATGACCAATGATTTTGGTGAGCGAACCCGGATGGCGGCAGTCCGTCTGACGTTTTCGCAGGTGGGTGTGTTTCTCACCGCCTCAGTACCGGGCATTATGATCCAGTATTTGGGCCAGGATTCAGCGCTGACCTTTACCTATACCGGCATCCTGTTTTCAGGTCTGTTTTTTATTGTGGTGCTGATCACCTGGTACTGTACCTGGGAATCAAAAGATATGAATCCCGAAGCGTTTGAGCGGCTCAATTCTGGGCCGGGTATTGGGCTTTTAGCTCACCTGAAAAATATGTTCATCGAGCTGGCCACGACGTTCAAGATAAAAATATTCAGACAGCACCTGATTATCTATATTTCATCATTCACGGCACTGGATATTTTCATTGCGGTTTTTGTTTATTTCGTGGTTTATGGTCTGAACCTGGATGCGGCAAACGCATCCGCCTACCTTTCGATTGCCACCTCCGTTTCCATTCCCGCAACGCTGCTTTTTATGTTTATGCTGGACAAGCTGAATATCCGGCCCGCGCTTGCTATGCGTATTTCTTATCTGTGTGTTTTTGTTGTACTGGGCTATCTCATTTTGATGTATATCGGCCATAGCGCGGTTTCTTCATGGTGGCTGACCACACTGGTCTTTGTTCTGTTGGGCTTTGGTCGCGCGGGACTTTATTTTATCCCCTGGAATATTTACAGCTTTATTCCTGATGTGGATGAAATGGTCACGCGTCAGCGGCGTGAAGGTGTTTTTGCCGGTGTCATGACGCTGATGCGTAAAAGTACCGTCGCCATCGCCATTATGGCGGTCGGTACCGTACTGGAACACAGTAATTTCGTGAAAGGCCAGCTAATCCAGCCTGAAAGTGCTCTGAATGCGATTACCGGCCTGCTGGTCTTTGGCACCGGCGGTTTATTACTCATCAGCTTATATATGACCTTCAAATTTAAGCTCACCCGCGAAACACATCGGGTTCTGGTGAAAGAAATTGATCGTCTGAAGGCGGGCGGGAATAAAGCCGACTGTACACCCGAGACTAAAGTCGTGGTGAAGGCCCTGACCGGCTATGACTATGAGCAGGTGTGGCAGCAGGAGAATAACGCGCGTCCTTAATTCAACCAGGCCTGTTTTACAGTGGGTTGCCCGTTACGCATGGCTTATCCAACCGGATAGCAGCCCACTCTGCCTTCGCCTGAATGTCATGAAAAAAATAATAAATACGCTATGGGTTCCTTTATGAAAACACACTTTTTTCGCTACATGGCTATCGCGTTGCTGCTTTGCCCCGCGCTGCCGTACGCCGCCGCCATTAATGACAATGAAGACAGTTTAAGAATTCGTTTAAAAAATGATTTTAGACGGGCAGATAAGCCCAGTGCTGGCACGGGGCGTGATATTTACGCCTGGGTACAAGGCGGACTTATTGACGTGAATACCCGCTACTACGCTGACTTTATCGGCGTTAGCGCAGGTGCGTACTATGTTTACAAGCTGGGCGCCAAAGACAGCTGGAGCACGCGCTACTATCTGGACGGGCACGACAGTTTTGGTGTGGCTATCGGCGCACTCAAACTTAAACCCGCTGATAATCTTTACTTAACCCTGGGCCGATTTGGGACTGACTATGGTTACGGTAGTTTGCCGTACCGCATCCCATTGATTGCCGATAATTCGTCGCGCACGATACAGACCCTTTCTGAAGGTGTGCTGGCCCGCTTTGAGGCAACAGAAAACCTGACGTTGTGGTCAATGTGGCGTAAGCGCGCCTTTTACTATGTTGATTCGGCTACCGGTATACGTGATGAAGGGGTGATTGACACCGCAACGGGCAACTATTATCCCCGTCGGGCGCGCACTTATCTGGCCGGTTCCTGGCACGATGCCTCTTCACGCTATTCGGTTGGTGCCTCTTACCAGCCAGATGTTTCAACGCAGATCCAAAGCATTTTCGAAAAAACCCACACCTTTGATGATAATCGCTCGCTGAAATGGGAGTTGATGGGGTTTTACGGTCAGGTTGAGGGAATGAGTAAACCTCTCAGCTACCATCATGACACCGCGCTGGTTTCGGGTCGTTTAACCTACTCGTTTGACAATGCGCGCCTGTTTGGCGCTATCGGTAAACTGACACATGACATTGATGGTCGCATTATTTATACCGACATCGGTTACCCCGATTCACTGAGTATCGATCGCAATAAAGAAAACATGCTGTCGGTTCAGCTTGGCGGGCAATATTTCTTTAACCAGAACCTCGGTGTGATGCTGGGGCCGGTGATCACCCGAGGTTATGAAGACAAGCAGCGCCATACCAGGATCAAAGGGCTGGGGCTGATGGGCGGCGTGATGTACAACGTCACAGAGGGATCGTTCAAAGGACTCAACATGTATGTGGCGGCTGACCGCGCCAGAGAGAAACGGCCTGGCAGCGCACTGGGTGACACACTCTATTACTGGGATGTGAAAGCCGGCATACAATACGACTTTATGCTTAAGTGACCGTTTCCCCTTGCACGTCACAAAGATGTTTCAAAAGCGGCACTTGCTAGCGCCGCTTTTTAATTATTATTTAAATACTTGTTACGCAAAGAATAAATCCCCTACCCATCTGGTTGACCTGTTTATCCTGTCGTGCGTAGAACCCTGTTGCCGCAGGATTTAGGTGGTATAGTTTTTGCCGGTAGCGCGTGTCCGACAGGAGCATCATCATGAAATCTGCCTCTCAACAGAGGCCCTATCAGCAGGTGGCTGCAAAAATTCGGCAGCTTGTTCTGGAAACCCCTTACCGCTGTGGTCAGCGTTTGCCGCCAGAGCGCGAAATGGCTGAGAGGCTTGACGTCAGCCGGACCGTGGTGCGCGAAGCCTTAATTATGCTGGAAATAGAGGGGCTGATTGAAG
Organism: Pantoea allii; assembly: GCF_002307475.1. Lineage (GTDB taxonomy): Bacteria > Pseudomonadota > Gammaproteobacteria > Enterobacterales > Enterobacteriaceae > Pantoea > Pantoea allii. The sequence continues at coordinate 73,146 of NZ_NTMH01000002.1, forward strand.
TCAGACGCGGTGCGGGTATTTACGTCGTTGAGTCCCAAACGCCGCTGCACATGAACAATGTGAACACCGGCTTTTGCAATGATGCGGGCCCGTTTGAGCAGCTCCAGGCACGGCAGCTGCTGGAAAGTAATATCGCCGAGTTTGCTGCGCTTCAGGCCACCCGCCAGGATATCATCAAGATGCGCCAGGCCCTGCTGTTAGAGGAGCGCGAACTGGTGTCCTGCTCGCTGGAAAACTCAGAGAGCGGTGACATGCATTTCCATCTTGCCATCGCCGAAGCGACGCATAACAGCATGCTGGTCGAACTGTTTCGTCAGTCATGGCAGTGGCGTGAAAATAATCCCATGTGGATTCAATTGCATAGCCACCTTGGTGATACGCTTTATCGCAAAGCATGGTTAGTGGATCACCGGCAAATTCTTGCTGCACTCATCAAAAAAGATGCTCGCGCTGCCAAGCGGGCAATGTGGCAACATCTGGAAAATGTTAAACAGCGCCTGCTGGAGTTTTCCAATGTGGATGACCTCGACTTTGATGGTTATCTGTTTGACTCATGGCCGCTGGCAAATACTGACGCCTGAACGCCTGTCACGGCAGGCGCACCGGGCGGCAACGCGCTGCCGTAACGGATGCTGAAACGCTGAGCATGTTGCCAGGCCATCACATCCTCAATATGTCCCTGGGCGATACGCTGCTGTTGCGCGCGCCACCAGCCCGCCTCAAAAATTTCCGGATGCCGCTTTTGTAGCAGCGCACCTGTCGCTGGCTCGCTGCATAATGCATAACGGAAGGTTTCAGGGAAAACGTCATCCGGTCCCACGCTGTACCAGGGTTCTGCACAGAGTTCATCTTCTTCATAACGCGCCTGTGGCACATCGCGAAAAGTGAGTTCGTGCATAGGCCGAATTTCATCATAATCATAAAACACGACGCGCCCATGTCGGGTGATACCAAAGTTTTTAAACAGCATATCGCCGGGGAAAATGTTGGCGGCAGCCAGCTGCTTGATCGCATTGCCGTACTCTTCAATGGCGTGCTGGCGCTGGCTTTCACTGGCCTGCGCCAGATAGAGATTAAGCGGCTGCATACGGCGCTCCAGCCAGAGATGACTGATGATCAGGCGATCGCCTTCGATGCGTAGTTTCCCGGAAATGGTCTGTTGGAACTCCAGCAGCAGCGCCGGCGCAATGCGCGCGAGCGGCAGCGCAAACTGTTCGAAAGCCTGTGTATCGGCCATGCGTCCCACACGGTCATGCTCTTTGACCTGTTGATAGCAGGCCCTCACCTGCATTTCGGTGACCTCTTTTTGCGGGGCAAACCGATCTTTGATGACTTTAAATACCCGGTCAAAGCCCGGTAATGTGAAGACCAGCATCACCATGCCACGTATGCCCGGTGCAATCTCAAACGCGGCGTCGGATTGCGCCAGCGCCTGCAGATATTCCCGGTAGCTTTCCGTCTTGCCATGTTTCTGACAACCGATGGCCATATAACGTTCTGCCAGCGTTTTCCCTGGCAATATGGGCTTGAGCCAGGCCACCAGCGCCGCAGGTAGCGGGGCGTAAACCATAAAATAGGCGCGGGCAAAGCCAAACACGATGCTGGCATCGTTCACGTCCGTCAGGCAAGTATCAATCCACAGCTCGCCCTTATCGCTACGTTGAATCGGCAACAGACAGGGGAAAATACCGTCTGGCAGATGCAGCCGGGCAACAATCCAGGCCGTTTTATTACGAAAAAACAGTTCACTGCAAACGTCCAGCCAGCCATTATCCAACTGTGATGCGGAAAATTGCTCATGCAAATGCCGTAAAATCCACGCTTCATCGCGCTCCCGATCCTGCCATGGCAACGTTAACGGCACGTCGCGCAGTACCTGATCGAGCAGCACTTGCCAGCCCTGATGTGGCAGATAGGTTCGCGCCAGCGGGCGCGCAGAGTGCGTGGGTGCCGAGGCCGGCTGTGAGCTGAAAATGAACAGACGTTCCGGCTGCAGCGCGTGATGTCCATGCAACCGGCAGTAAACCGAATTAAAGAAGCTCTCGGCAATTTCATAGCGCGGATAGTCAGGTAACAAGGTTTCATAATGGCTTTTGATCGCCAGCCAAAATGCATCGTCCCAGTGTGCCGCCCCGTTCAGTGCCCGTAGCTGATCGGCGACCAGAGCTACGTGATGATCATAAAGATGAATACGCGCCTTCATCGCCTGCTGTACCGCTTGCCATTCGGCCTGTTCAAAACGCTGTTGTGCGCCCGCAGTAATGTCGAGAAAACGGCCATACTGCGCGTCGAACCCCTGCAGAATGGTATGCGCAATCAGTGATTCGCGTGGCGGCATGATTTCCTCCTGAAAAAGCCCGCCCGTTAATACCGGGCGGGAAAGACACAGACTCAACTCAAAACTGGTGCTCCTCGGTGGAGCCTGTCAGGGCCGTCACCGACGACTTACCGCCCTGAATCGTAGTGGTCACCCGATCGAAATAGCCGGTACCAACCTCTTGCTGATGCGAGGAGAAGCTGTAACCCCGTTCGCGGGCAGCAAACTCCGGCTGCTGTACTTTTTCCACATAGTGACGCATGCCTTCGCCCTGGGCGTAAGCGTGCGCAAGATCGAACATGTTGAACCACATGCTGTGAATACCGGCCAGCGTAATGAACTGGAAGCGATAACCCATGTCACTGAGCGCCTGCTGAAAAGCTGCGATGGTTTTATCATCGAGATTCTTTTTCCAGTTAAACGAGGGCGAACAGTTGTAAGCCAGTAGCTTGCCTGGATAGCGGGCGTGGATGGCATCGGCAAAACGCTGGGCCATTGCCAAATCCGGCGTGGCGGTTTCGCACCACAAGACATCGGCATAAGGGGCATAAGCCAGCCCCCGGCTTATGGCCTGCTCAATACCGGCGTTGGTACGGAAAAAACCTTCCGCCGTGCGGTCGCCGCGGATAAACGGCCGATCGTATTCATCACAGTCAGAGGTAATCAGATCGGCGGCATCCGCATCGGTGCGCGCCAGCAGAATAGTGGGCACGCCCATCACATCGGCGGCCAGGCGCGCCGCAACCAGTTTCTGCACGGCTTCCTGGGTTGGCACCAACACCTTTCCGCCCATATGGCCGCATTTCTTCACGGCCGCCAGTTGGTCCTCAAAGTGCACGGCCGCCGCGCCTGCGCTGATCATCGACTTCATCAACTCAAACGCATTCAGCACGCCACCAAAACCGGCTTCTGCATCGGCCACGATGGGCAGGAAATAGTCGACAAAGCGGCTGTCCCCCGGTTCGATACCGTTGGCCCACTGAATCTGGTCGGCGCGCTGGAACGTCTGGTTAATGCGGGTGACCACCTCAGGCACAGAGTTGACCGGATAGAGCGACTGATCGGGATACATCTGCCCTGCCACGTTGGCATCGGCAGCGACCTGCCAGCCAGAGAGGTATATCGCTTCTATACCGGCTTTTGCCTGTTGCAACGCCTGACCGCCTGTGAGTGCCCCCAGGCTGTTGATATAGCCTTTTCTGGCATCACCGTTGAGCAGCGACCAGAGTTTCACCGCCCCGCGCTCTGCCAGAGTGCAGGCTGGCAGTACCGAACCGCGTAGATTAACGACTTCTTCTGCGCTGTAGGGGCGGGTAATGCCCTGCCAGCGCGTGTCCTGCCAGTATTTTTCGAGTTGCTGGATGTGTTGAGTACGTGTCATGGCAACGGCTCCTTGAGTCAGGGAAGCAGGCGGTAGCCTGGCAGAGTAAGAAAAGAAACCAGTTCGTCCTGGGTTGTGATCTGCGCCATCAAGCGCGCCGCTTCCTCATAACGACCTGAACTGAAAGACTTATCACCCAGATGCATCTGTAACGTTTGCAACTCATCATTCAGTAGCTGCTGAAACAGTTCCGCCGTCACTGGCTGTCCATCCTGCAGGGATTTATGGTGGCGTATCCATTGCCAGATAGAGGTACGGGCAATTTCTGCGGTTGCGGCATCTTCCATCAGGCCATCAATGGGGACACAACCATTGCCGCTAATCCAGGCTTCCAGATACTGCAACGCCACCCGAATATTGGCGCGCATGCCCGCTTCCGTTCGATCGCCTTCACAGGGTGCCAGAAGCTGTTCAGCCGTTATCGGGCGGTCATCCTGCCGCAGAATGTTGAGCTGATTGGGGCGTTCACCCAGCACATCGTTGAACACTGACATCGCCGTGTCTGCCAGGCCGGGATGCGCAATCCAGGTGCCGTCATGTCCGTTGTTGGCTTCACGCTGTTTATCTTCTGTAACGCGCTGCAGTACCCATTCATTTCGCGCGCTGTCTTTGCTGGGAATGAGCGCTGACATGCCGCCCATGGCGAAAGCGCCACGTCGATGACAGGTTCGGATCAGTAATCGTGAGTAAGCATCCAGAAATGGCTGAGCCATGGTTACAGACTGGCGATCGGGCAGAACCCGATCCGCATGTTCGCGCAGCGTTTTGATATAGCTGAAAATATAATCCCAGCGGCCGCAGTTCAGTCCCACGATATGATCCCGCAGATTCCACAGGATCTCATCCATCTGGAAAACAGCCGGTAGCGTTTCGATCAACACGGTGGCTTTGATGGTACCGCGCGCCAGATCAAAACGATCCTCGGCAAAGCTGAAAATGTCCCGCCACCATGCTACCTCCTGCCAGCTCTCGGTTTTTGGCAGGTAAAAATAGGGGCCACTGCCTTTTGCCAGTAAGGCTTTGACGTTATGAAAAAAGTAGAGTGCGAAGTCAAACAGACCGCCGGGAATCGCATTGCCCTGCCAGCTAACATGTTTTTCAGACAGATGCAGGCCACGAACCCGACACATCAATACCGCAGGATCGGCTCGTAGCTGATAGATTTTGCCGTTATCGCTGGTATAACGCAGCGTGCCGGCAACGGCTTCGCGTAGGGTTTGCTGCCCATCAATCAGTTTTTCCCAGGTGGGTGCCAGGGAGTCCTCAAAATCTGCCATAAACACGTTTACGTTGGCATTCAGGGCGTTAATCACCATTTTGCGATCGGGCGGGCCGGTGATCTCCACTCGACGATCCTGTAAATCGGTCGGGATGCCGCGGATGGCCCATTCACGATCCCTTATGGAAACAGTTTCCATATCGAAACCCGGTAGCTGGCCGGAATCATACTGCTTCTGCCTTACCTGACGTGCGGTTAACAGCGCCTCACGCTGTGGCGCAAAACGCGTCACCAGCGCCTGTAAGAAAGCGATGGCATCTGCGGTAAGCAGCTGTTTTTCAGCGTCATTAAAGGGCTTGCTGAACAGTAATTCACTGTTGATAACGGAGTCTGTCATGTTTGCTCTCTCCTGTTTTCAGGCGGATCAAAACGGGTGATCCGCATATAGGGTAATTATTGAGCTACAGGATCAGAGCATATTCATTTTAATTTTAAAATCAAAAACTATTTCCATTTTTAATAAATAAACAACTTATCATCATGATTAATAAATGATTTATTTTATTTTTTAACAGGTAATACTTTTCACTCACGTTTTACAGACGAAAAAAAACCGTGCTGCCAGCGGCTAACACGGTTCAGTTGTAGCTAAAAAAGAATTATTCCAGCGTGGGATTCATATGGCGCAGATCAAACGGCGTAATCTGGTAGACGTAATAATTCAGCCAGTTTGAAAACAGCAGGTTTCCATGGCTACGCCAGGTGGCGCGCGGTGTAAGCTGGGGATTATCCTGTGGGAAATAGTTATAGGGTACTTCAGGATTCAGCCCGGCTTCATAGTCGCGTTGAAACTCTCCCGCCAGCGTCAGTGCATCGTACTCCGGGTGCCCGGTCACAAACGCCAGCCTTTTGTCTTTGCTCGCCATAAGGTAGGCACCGGTTTGTTCCGATTCAGCAAATAATTCGAGGTCAGTGTAATCCGTGATTAACTGGGTAGGGAAATCGGCATAACGGGAATGAGGCGCCAGAAAATTATCATCAAAACCCCGGGTCAGTAATGAGTGGGGATGCAGTATCTGATGTTCAAAGACGCCTGCCAGTTTAGTCTGCCGGGTTTGTTTAGGAATGCCGTATAAAATGTTTAATGCCGCCTGCACCGCCCAACAGACAAACAGGGTTGAGGTGACATGGTTTTTAGCCCATTCCAGAACCTGTTTTATCTGCGGCCAGTACGCCACATCGTTAAATTCGACCAGCCCGAGCGGCGCACCTGTAACGATTAAGCCGTCGTAGTTATCGTGCTGAATATCGTTAAAGTTACAGTAGAAATTGTTGAGATGATCGCTGGGTGTATTGCGCGATTCCCGGCTGTCGATGCGCAGCAGTTGAATATCAATCTGTAACGGAGAGTTTGAGAGCAACCGCAGAAACTGATTTTCAGTCTCAATTTTTTTCGGCATCAGATTAAGAACCAGCACTTTAAGCGGACGGATCTCCTGAACACTGGCACGTGACGACGTCATCACGAAGACGTTTTCGTTACGTAAAAAATTTACTGCCGGTAATTCATCGGGGACCCTGATTGGCATGGCTTAATCACCTCTCATAACCATATATACGTTTAGACATCCAGACAGCCAAAGATAACCAGTTAAACGCTAAATGTCGAGCCTGCATATCGACAGGTGAAAAAGTTTCAAGGCGCGGGGAGGCCTTCCCTTCAGCACAGGGTTTGAGGCGAACAGAAATTAAAGAGGCATTTTAAAACCGAGGGGCAGAAAACCGTGCTGCCGCAAAATACGTTGCGCCTCGTCGGAGCGCAGGAAGATGGCAAGCGGCCTGGCGGCAGCTGACAGCGTGGCCCAGCCATACTTCGCCTGCACGTTGTAATCGGGAGGGATACTCAGGACAAGGCATTGTGAATGAGGGGTCAGGCGGGGCGCATAGCTGGCGTAGCCGATAAAAAGGTCAGCACGTCCTGTATCGATTAACCACTTTGCCGCCAGTTCGTCATCTGGAACCGGTAAGCTGTCCGGGCCGCCCACCATCGCGATTGCTCTGCGCCTGAGAAAATCGCCACAACCGGGATGGCGCTGTTCAATATTGTCGAACAGCTGCCAGGCATAATCACCGGAGGGATCACAATGTGGGGTTGAGATCGCCAGCCGTAAATCATTACGCCGCAGCAGCGACAGCCAGTCGTCCCCGGCCCGGACACAATCACGTTTCACCGTCAGGCAGAGCGTATTATTTGTAAAATGACCGGTATCTTGTGCAAGGCCTTGCAACAGCAACCTGGCAGGATGCTGCAGGTTGGCCGAAACAAACAGGTCGCACACGTCACCCTGCTCAATACGCTGGCGCAGTAAACCGGCAGGGCCATACTGCGTGTTTGCCATTAAGCCGGACTGGATGTTAAAGGCTGCGATTAGCGCCTTCCACACATCACGCAGGCTACCTGCTGCCAGAACGTGTAACGTTTTCATGGTACGAGGTCCGGTAAAAACGGTGATACCAGCGGTCAGCCTGCTGCTGCATATCAATGTCGCGAAATTTATCAGGATAGAGCTTCTTCGCCATCCACAGTTCGCCTAAACCTATCGCTTCCGGCATCGGATAACCCCATGCCTTGGCATACTCAGGCATTAGCCATACCTGATGATGTTTCACTGCATCAATGGTTCGCCAAAGCGGATTTTGCTGAATCTCCTGTACCACCTGTGGATAACGATGCTGAACGAAAATCACCTGCGGGTTCCATACTACCACCTGTTCCATACTGACCTGCCTGAAGCCCTGAATGGTCGAGGCTGCAACGTTGAGGGCACCTGCATGGGCCATCATCAGGCCGGTATATTTCCCTGCGCCGTAGGTAGTGAGATCGGGATTGGCCATATAAGCGCGGACACGCTGCTGTTCAGGTTTGTTTTTGAGACGGTCAGTCACTATCTTTCGACCGGCAAACGCCGCTGAAAGTAATGCTCTGGCCTGTTGCTGCCTGTTCACCACCTCACCAATCAGCGTAATGCCTTCTTTGATACCCAGATCGTACGCCTGATCTTCGTTTTGCATATTGGGGTTAATCTCACCCTGCTGCCCGGCATCATCGTGACGCAACGATATTGCCAACACCGGAATGCCCAGTGCAGTGATTTGGTCAATCATCTCTTTCGGCGCATAGTTGGTAACAAATACCACCTGTGGATGCAGCGCGACCAGTTTTTCCAAATCTACGTGGGTCAAATCACCTAGCAGCGCTTTATGCGTCAGTTCAGGTACCAGGGTTGCGTAATCGTCCCCGAGCTGCTGTTTCCAGTTAGCGAGAATTCCCACGATTTTATCTGTCGCATTTAACTGCACGAGGAGATTGAGCGTTTGATGCTGAAGCACGACCACGCGATTAACCTGATCTGGAATCGTGACGGTACGGCCAATTTGATCGGTCACAACACGACTGGCGTAGCTGTTTGAGGCGGTCAACGTCAGCAGGCCAGCAAGGACCAGGCGAGTCAGTATTGTTTTCAATGAAGCGTCTCCAAAGCGTAATGCAATGGATTATATAGCGCTTATCTGCGGCAAGGTAGCCTGTTGATGCTCAACGCCTGGCACGTGTCGCAATGGAACAGTAGCGAACGGCTCAGCCTGCGGCCATTAAGCTCATCGGGAATTGGCGGATTGAGGATTGAGGATTGAGGATTGAGGATTGAGGCAAGAGTAGGAGAGGAGCAAGCCTGTTCAGCCTAAGTGATTTTACGGGCCAGGCTGAGCCTTTTGCCTGGATCATACTGGCGGCGGACATTGAGACATACTTATGCCCGTGCAAGGATCATGATGAACGGCATTCTCGTACCCAATTCAGATAACAGTTTGACCCGGTACGATTGAAGGCCAGACAGAATCGTTGTGTGAGTTGCATAAAACTGGCAGGAGAGTTTTGAGGTTTTTAGCCAACGCCTTTATCTGCCTGGCGTCGGAGGGCTATTACTTATTATTCGCCCTATTAACTAAAAAAGTCAGGCGGAAATTACGCCTCATCTGTGTAATTCTATTATTTCAGTATTAAATCCCTACACATTTAACTCACTGATATTCTCTTTTACACTCTGACAATAATGCTATCAGCTTGATATTAATTAGAGCACGCGGCGTTAATTTTATAATGCATACATTTTGCTAACTTGATTTTAACGGAGCCATACAGACTCCTTCATCAACCGGAATCAAGGGGTAATGTTATGAAAATCAATAAAGTAACGTCAACTGCGGCTGCTGTAGCCTTTTCACTGATGTCTTTTGGTTGTTTCGCACAAACTGTCTCTGCCACCTCATTAACGCTGGATGGCGCGGTTTCTAAAATCGCCCGACAGGCTAAACAACAAGGTGACCATTTTAAAGTTATCAGTGCAGACACGAATAATTACGCCCATGTAACGGCTGAATTATACAAATAATGCCAGCGCTTAAAAAGCAAAAGGGCCAGCTGTTTTTATATAACGGATATCCGTTTTATAAAGCAGCTGGCCTTTTTTAGGTATTTTATCATTAAGCCTGCCAGTAATACCGCCGCACAGATTTCAACATTGGAAAGGGTTCTGAAGTGCGTCTTTCCAAAAGCCCCATCTGCCAATAAACGCAAATATAGCTGGAGCCTGTCTGGCTTGAGCCGGATAGCGCTGGCGACCTTTACTCATCCTGCCGTTTAGTCGACAACCATTCACGACCTTTATTGCTGTTGCGAGTTAATGCAGGGCGGCGCTGTGCTGGATCTAAAACACAGAGGGAATTTGGCGGGTACGGGCAGGCATTCGCGGCGTTTGTTGTATCCGGATGATCAGGCGGTTCGCCGTCTTCGGTCAGGGCCGCAGGTGCATGACGCCAGGTGCGGCATTCCATCCGGCTTTCTCACGCGCCGTTTCATCCCGGCCCGGCGGTTTGAATGACGCGGACGGCGCTCGCGCGGTCCCGGCCGCGCAGCATAACCGGCCTGACGCCCCGCTTTCCGCAGGTTACGGACGTAAAAAAGCCCTGAACTTTCGTTCAGGGCTTCTTCACTTGTTTGATGCCTGGCAGTTCCCTACT
>NZ_NTMH01000003.1 GCF_002307475.1 Pantoea allii
CAGAGAGTAATCCCGCTGAGTGCGTTTAACATACTGTTTCATCACATTCTCCTCAAAACCAGTGGAAAATGTGTCAACGCTATTCAGGACGGGACAAACCCCGATAAAAAGGCGACTGCTCAGTCGCCTTTTTTGTCGCCGGACTCAGGACGCTTTCATCCTTGACAGGCTGAGCAGGGCGGCGACGGTAGAGAATCCCCCGGCTAATAACAGCGAGGCGTGGGTTCCGCCATTTCCCATCAGATTGAACAGCAACGCAACCAGCGCTGCACCGCTGCTCTGCCCCAGTAAACGTGCCGTTCCTAGCATACCGCTGGCACCGCCGCTGCGGTTGCGCGGAGCTGCGGTGACGATGGTGTGGTTATTGGGTGACTGAAACAGGCCAAAACCTGCACCGCACAGCATCATGCGCCAGATAATATCACTATCCTCAGGCTGGGCCGGCATCCGGGCGAGCAGGAACAGCCCGACAGCAAACAGAGCCAGACCAATGCCGCCCAGTAAACCGGCATGCACCCGCTCAATCAGGCGGCCAGCCACCGGCGAAAGCAGCATGGTGGCCAGCGGCCAGGGCGTCAACAGCAAGCCCGTAGCAACTTCATCACGACCCAGTACGCTTTGCAGATAGAAAGGCAGTGAAACCATGGCCAGCATCTGGGCGCAGAAAGAGCACACTGATGTGCAGATCGACAGGGCGAAAATGGGAATACGCAATAAATCGACCGGCAGTAACGGCACCGCCATCGCTAACTGACGACGAATAAAGAAATAACCCACCAGGATGACCACCACCACTTCACTGGCTATCAGCCAGTGCGATTGTCCCTGTGCAAAGCCGCCCAGCGCAGAAATTAACAGGCCGAAAAAAAGCGCATTCATCACGGCACTGATGACATCAAACTTCTGTGTTTTTGCCCGTTGTGGGTTATCCGGCAGGTAGCGTAACGCCAGCCACAGTGTCACCGCACCGAGCGGCAGGTTAACCAGGAATAACCAGCGCCAGCTGGCGAACGAGAGAATGGCCGCCGCAACTGTAGGCCCGGCGGCGGTTGAGATCGCGACCAGCAGTGCGTTAATGGCGATCCCGCGTCCCAGATAGCGGGGCGGATAGATGATGCGTATCAGGGCCGTATTCACGCTCATTATCGCGGCACCGCCCAGTCCCTGCATGACGCGCGCCACGGTCAGCATCGTCAGGGAGGACGACAGGGCGCAGAATACGGAGGTCGCGACAAACACCACCAGGCCGAACTGATACACGCGACGGTAGCCGACGATATCACCCAGAAATGACAATGACAGCAGCGAAGAAACAATGGCGATCTGATAGGCGTTAATCACCCACACCGACTGGGCCGGACTGGCCTGCAGTTCACGTGAAATGGTGGGAAGCGCCACGTTGGCAATCGAACCGTCTAACACCGCCATGATGAGGCCAATGGCGATCGTCAGAATGGCCCAGTACCGTTGTGGCACAGCAAGTCCGCCGTCTGAAGAAGAGAGTGACATAGAGGCTAATATTAAAGGGGGTGAATATCATGATCCTAATCAATTACCGGACAAAATGCATCGCGCCGGGCCGAAAAATATATTTTGCAGATGTTACAGGCGTTGAAAGATTGCTGGGGCAATGTCGGCCCATCTATACTGCAACCTCGTTCCGTTTTTTTTGAAACACGTATTCAAGGTGGCACATGGTTCCTGATGAAAAGGACAAACAGCCTGATTCGGTCTCGTCGGTGCAAAAGGTGTTTGGCATTTTGCAGGCATTAAGTGACGCGCGCGATCATGGGATTACCGAACTGGCTCAACGGCTGATGATGTCGAAAAGCACCGTTTACCGTTTCCTGCAAACCATGAAGTCACTGGGCTATGTGGCCCAGGAAGGGGAAAGTGAGAAATACTCGCTGACGCTAAAACTGTTTGAGGTGGGATCGAAAGCGCTGCAGAACATCGATTTGATTCGCAGTGCCGATGTGCAGATGCGGGAATTGTCCCGCCTGACCAAAGAAACGATTCATTTGGGCGCGCTGGATGACGAGAGCATCGTCTATGTTCACAAGATCGATTCGTTGTATAACCTGCGCATGTCGTCGCGTATCGGTCGCCGTAATCCGCTGCACTCTACCGCGCTGGGTAAGGTGTTATTAGCATGGCGCAGCCGTGATGACGTCAACGAGATTCTGCAGCGCATGACGTTTAGCATTCATACCGCCAATACACTTTCTGACGCGGGTGCGCTGCTGGAGGCGCTGAGTCAGGTGAAGCAGCAGGGTTATGGTGAGGATAACGAAGAGCAGGAAGCGGGCGTGCGCTGTATCGCCGTGCCCATTTTTGATCGCTTTGGCGTGGCCGTCGCCGGGTTGAGTATCTCTTTTCCCACCATTCGCTTCTCAGAGTCGAATAAGCAGACTTATGTCACGATGCTGCAAGACGCGGGACGACGTCTTTCCGCCGAGCTGGGTTATCACGATTACACGTTTTCGTAAAAAAAAGCGGGCCAGTTGGCCCGCTTCAGTGCGATCAGTTATCAACCACTTCACTACTTTTCTTCAACAGCGGGCAGTCGGTCACGCCCACTACGCCGCTGTCCGTGTGCAGATACTGTGCCGTGATCATGCCCCGTGCGGTAAGGTAGTTACACTTAAGTCCCAGTCCCGCCGCATTCTTATTACTGCCAGCCAGAATGCCATAGCCGGTAAACAGCATCGCCAGCCAGATGATCCCCACAACAACAATCGCCCGAATAAACAGTTTCATTGTATCTCCTTATGATACCTAACGCAGCGTTCCAGTGACTGCTGCCTGACATGATGTACCGCAGCAGCATGCCTCGCTTTGACGCGGGAAGCGATCAGAGATAACTGAAATGAGCAGAATGATGCCCATCCCTTACTCCGCCATTATCTTTTACTGCGCCGCAGGGTAGAATAGACGGTCGCACCTTTTATGGTGGTTTCACCTGGTATCTTGAGGAAGTTATGAATGAGTTAGCCGCTAATGCGGGTCCAGTGGTCAGCTATGGCGTGATGGGGATAATGCTGATTGTGGCATTGATCCTGTGGTTCTACGTTAACCGCGCCAGCGTTCGGGCAAATGAACAGATTGCGTTGCTGGCGTCGCTGCTGGAAGAGCAAAAGAAACAAAACGCATTGCTGAAGCGTTTGATCGAGAAGCAAAGTGGTACGTCAGAGCAAAAAACTGACGCGCAGCCGGAAAATGGCGATTTTATTCGCCTCATTCCGGAACGTTAACGCCTGCATGGAGGCCGGATGGCCTGGAAGAATCCCTGGTTTGACAGCAGTAAAGCCCATCACACACCGGCGGGTTTTCGTAACCCTGAACCTGACACACGCCAGCAGGGTGACCTGAAGCGCTGGCGTAAGGAACGTAAAGCCCAGGGATTACCCCATCCGCCTCAGCGGGGTTATGACGACTTTATTGCGCAGTGGTGGCAACCTGCCGACCTGAGCGGTGAGGATGACCGGCTCTGGTGGCTGGGCCATGCTGCGCTGCTGTTGCGGCTGAATCAACGCTATATATTAATCGATCCCGCGCTTTCCCCGCGGGCCTCGCCTCTGCCGTTTATCGGGCCAGAACGGAAAACGCCGTCCCCGCTGACCATCAGTCAGTTGCCTCGTCTGGATTACGTGCTGATCTCCCATAATCATTACGATCATCTGGATAAGCCAACCATCAAGCAGATCGTACGCCATTTTCCTGAGGCTGTTTTTCTGGTGCCCTTGGGTCTGGCGGACTGGTGTAAACGTCGTGGGGTTAAACAGGTGCACGCGCTGGACTGGTGGCAACACAAGGCGATGGGTGGGATTCAGTTTGATGCGGTACCGGCCCGCCACTGGAGTATGCGCACCTTTACCGATCGCAACCGATCTCTCTGGTGCGGTTGGGTCATTAAAACCGACTCAGTGCGCTTTTGGTTCTCGGGTGACAGTGGCTACACGGAAAATCTTCATGCCATTGCAGAACGTCACGGCCCGTTCAATCTGGCCGCGCTGCCCGTCGGGGCCTATGAACCCCGCTGGTTTATGGGGGCACAACATATGGACCCTCAACAGGCGGTGGCGTTGTGGCGGGCAATCGGCCAGCCTCTTACTGTCCCAATCCATTGGGGGGTTTTTGAACTGGCCGATGAATCGCTGGATGCGCCTCCGGCGGAATTGCAGCGTGTTTTAACGCAAAGCGGTGAAGCGAGCAGGCACTTTACGCCATGGCAGATTGGCGAGAGCCGCAGCCTGACATATATCAACCCGATTAATCCGTCGTGATAACATTCTCGTCAGACGCCGCTACGTGTTGACTGGAATCCATTTTAATATCCTACATGGCGCAGGCCTAATTCAAAAAACGCCTGCGCGCAAGCTATAAATGATTGCGTTCACGCTCAACTTATGATTTTGCTGAAAATAATATTTATATGTGTACGGAATAAGTTTTGTTGTACAAGCTTGCCGCAATAGATTACTCGCGCTTCACTTATCTGCTCCTTTATTTGGTGCAATATTGCCATATTAGTGCAATGTTATTTTTTTAATGTTATCCATCGCGAGTGAGGTGGGTAAGGGAGTCAGATATCATCCTGTCCGGGCAGGAAAGCATTATTTTATAGTGATGTCAGGGCTATTACTGGCGTTCGCTATCCAGGGTTTTGTACCAGGAAGTACATTCTCTGGGAGCCACTTTGCAATTATGCAAAAAGCGCCGGTCAGGCATATAAAAATGGCTTGCCATTATTTAGCGGATATGTGATAACAATTCGTGGGTTAAACGAGGTACAGTTCTGTTTATGTATGGCATCTTCAGTAAAGAAGTTACGAGTAAAGACGTTGACGTTGAATACCGCTTCCTTGCCGAACTTTAATCAGTGCCTCATTCAGTAATGTCTCTGTTTTATCTGTAGGTTAGCCTCCGGGCAAAATAAACACTTTAAGGAATTAGTAAAATGGCAAAGATTAAAGGTCAGGTTAAGTGGTTCAACGAGTCTAAAGGCTTCGGTTTTATCACTCCAGCTGACGGTAGCAAAGATGTGTTCGTACACTTCTCTGCTATTCAGGGCAACGGTTTCAAAACACTGGCTGAAGGCCAGAACGTAGAGTTCGAAATTCAGGACGGCCAGAAAGGTCCAGCAGCAGTTAACGTTACTGCTATCTGATTTCGCCTCAGACGGGTGCCAGGCACCACAGTCTCAGATATTAAAGCCTTGGCCATCTGGCCGAGGCTTTTTTTACGCTTTCGATATTGTTTCCCGTCGAGTACACTTCTGCGCGTCGATTTCTGCCGGAGCGCCTGATGTCTTTGATTTGCCCACTTTGTCACTTTCCCCTGAGCCTTACCGAACGCAGCTGGCGCTGTGAGAATCGTCACCAGTTCGACCAGGCGAAAGAGGGCTATGTCAATTTGCTGCCCGTTCAACATAAAGGCTCGCGTGAGCCGGGCGACAGTGCTGACATGATGCAGGCGCGGCGTGAGTTTCTTCAGGCCGGTTATTACCAGCCGTTGCGGGATCGGGTGGTGAGCGTGCTTAATCAGCACCTGCAGCAACCGGCTGCGCAGATTCTGGACATCGGCTGCGGGGAAGGTTACTACACGGGCGCATTCGCCGACAATCTCGCCCCTGAAGGGCAGGTATACGGTCTGGATGTGGCGAAAATGGCGATTCGACTGGCGGCTAAGCGCTATCCGCAGGTGTTATTCTGTGTGGCCTCAAGCCAGCGCCTGCCGTTTAGTGACAACATGTTGGATGCGGTGGTACGTATCTATGCGCCCTGCAACGAGGCGGAACTGAGCCGCGTCATCAAACCGGGTGGCCTGCTGCTAACGGTTACGCCCGGGCCTCATCATCTGGAGCAGTTCAAGGCGCTGATTTATCGCGAGGTGCAGCTTCACGCGTCGGAAGAGAAAGTCTACCAGGGATTTACGCAACGGGCCCAGCACCGTTTGACCTATCCGATGGCGTTGACCGCACAGGCGGCAACCACCCTGTTGCAGATGACCCCGTTTGCCTGGCGCGCGCGGCCAGAAGTCTGGCAGTCCCTCGCTGAAAGCTCGCAATTTCACTGTGACGCGGACTTTATGATTACCCTTTGGCAACGCGACTAACGCGCCTCGACCAGCGTTTGGTAAATACGCTCAAGATCGTCAAGCTGCTGCACGGCGATCAGCAAACGTCGCTGCTCAAGCTGCATGACTAAAATGCCGTCCTCTGAAAGATTCATACCCTGTATGCGCCGATAGTCTGTCCACATGCCCGCATAAAACAATCCCTGACTTTTCATCAGCAGTTTGGGACGACGCAGCCAGAAAAGCCAAAATGATAAAAAACACAGCACCATCAACAGCGCGGTGGTAAGTTTCGGGCCTTGATGGGCGACGTTGTTCCACAACAGGATGAGCAGTAAACCTATGAAGATCAGGCTGTCGGCTTTATGACGGCGTTGTAACGGTACACGTAACAGCGTGGGGCCATGACGACGTGGCAGAACCGCTTCATCATAAACAGCAAAAAACAGAAGGGCGATGATGCAGAGGGCGATGATGCCGTCGGTCAATGACATTGTTCTTCCTTTACAGATAAAAGCCGGCTTTCTCACGCAGCGGGCCGCTTAAAAGCATCGGGAGCCGAGGCTCCCGATGCGGTTAACGTTACAGCCCGAGCAAACCGATCCAGTAACCAAATATACCGATAGCAAAGAAGCCAACGATAATCCACAGCGCATTAACCTTGCGGCGCAGCAGCCACATACAGGCGAAAGTCAGCAGGAGCGGGACAATGCCCGGCATCAGCTGATCCAGAATCGACTGTACGGTCGTCACCGTGGTTTTCCCGGTCTGATCGGTAATGCGTGAAACCACCAGCGGAATATTGACGTGCGTCCACTTGTTAACCAGCGCGCCCATAACAAACAGGCCGAGAATCGATGCTCCCTCGGTCAGTTTTTGCAGGAAGCCACCGCCCATGTCGCTGACAATATCGATCCCTTTACGATAACCATAAGCGACACCGTAGTAACGGGTTAACAGGCGCGCCAGGTTAAACAGGATAAAAAACAGCAGCGGACCGAGCAAACTGCCGCTCATCGCAATGCCTGCGCCTAAGGCCGCAAACACCGGACGAACGGTTCCCCAGAAAATCGGATCGCCTACGCCGGCCAGCGGGCCCATCAGGCCCACTTTGATACCGTTTATTGCACCGTCATCAATCGCTGCACCATTAGCGCGCTGCTCTTCCATCGCCATCGTCACACCTAACACAGGCGCGGCCACGTAAGGATGCGTATTAAAAAACTCAAGGTGGCGTTTGATCGCCTGCTTGCGGTCGTCATTGTTTTCAGGATAAAGACGGCGGATCACTGGCACCATTGAGAAACAGAACCCCAGCGCCTGCATACGTTCAAAGTTCCAGGAACCCTGAAACAGGTTTGAGCGTAAAAATACAGCGCGAACGTCACCCGGCGTCAGTTTCTTTTCGACTTTTGTTATATCAACCATGTTGTCACCTGTTCCTTAATCGAGTTCGTTGTCGAGGTCGTTAGCTGACGGCGATGCCGCGGGCCCACCGGCCACGCGGTTATATTTCGGGCTGAGCTGGATATAAAGCACCGCCATCACGACGCCAATCACGCCTAAAGCCACCAGGTTAAAGTTGGTAAACGCGGCAGTGACGAAACCCAGATAGAAGAACGGCATCAAATAGCCTGCACGCATCATATTGATGACCATGGCGTAACCGACGACCACGATCATGCCACCTGCGATGTTCAGACCGTTGGTGACGACCTCAGGGATGGAGCTGAGCAGAGAGTGAACCGCATCCGTTCCCACCGAGATGGCAACAATCAGCGCCGGTATCGCGATGCGCATTGCCTGAAGCAGCAAGGCGGAAACGTGAATCCATGAGATGGCCGTAAGGTTGCCTTTTTCCGCGGCTTTGTCCGCCGCATGCTGGAACGCCACGGTCAGCGTACGCACGATGATGGTCAGAACCTGACCGGCCGCCGCCAGTGGGATGGCCAACGCAATACCAGCACCCACGCTCTGTCCACCGGCAATCACCAGAATGGTGGAGATAATGGAGGCCAGCGCGGCATCAGGCGCAACAGCAGCACCGATATTCATCCAGCCAAGTGCAATCATCTCCAGCGTACCACCGATGATGATGCCGGTTTTCATATCACCAAGCACAATCCCGATCAGCGTACAGGCCACCAACGGGCGATGAAACTGGAACTCATCCAGAATCGAACCCATACCGGCAATACAGGCGACAATAAAGATTAAAATAATTTGAAGTGTGGTTATTTCCATCATACTTCTTGTCCTCTACAGGATAGAAAAATATAGCTGGCGTGTTATGCGCTCACCTTAGCCACCAGATCCATCATTTTTAGTTTTTGATCGCCCGAGACTTTGCGCACTTCAAGTTCTATATTGCGCGCGTGAAGCTGGCGGAAGGCGGCGATATCTTTTTCATCGACCGAGACGGCATTATTCACCTGGGTTTTCCCCTGGCGAAATGCCATACCGCCAATGTTGACGCTCTTGATATCCACGCCTTGTTCAACAATCCGCAGGACATCCGTTGGGTTGGTAAACAGCAGCATGACACGATCGCGGGCATATTTGGGGTTATTCCAGACGCGCACCATTTTATCGATGTCCACCACATGCGCGGTGACGCCCGGCGGTGCCACCTGGGTTAACAGCGTTTTACGCACTTTGTCGTTAGCCACCTCATCACTGACCACGATAATGCGGCTGACGTTAGTTTCTTTGGTCCAGCGCGTAGCGACCTGCCCATGAATAAGACGATCGTCGATGCGTGCCAGGCAAATATTCATGTGTTCGTCAGGCGTCAGCGGCCGGTTGACGGGGGCCGCTGCGCGAGGCGCAGACGGCGGGGCGGCAACAGCAGCCGGTTTTTCTTCAGGTTGTGCTTTTAACGCTCTGACGCCTTCACGGCCGGTTTCAACCGCAATCGCCACCAGTTCGTCAAAAGAGGGGTTATCGTCTCGGGCCATCAGGGTTTCGACTAACATAGGAATGTTTACCCCGGCGATCACCTCGTGATGCGTTTTATCAACGACCAGCCGACTGGCTGCATTGAATGGACTGCCGCCCCAGGTATCCACCAGGAAAAGCACCCCCTGTGATGTGTCCAGCTCTGCCAGTCGTGCCTGATATTTTTCTATCAGGGTGTCAGCATTCTCCCCCGGTACAAAATCTATCCATGCGACATTGTTCTGTTCGCCTAAAAGCATCTCTGCCGTTTTAAGCAGCTGCTCCGCTGCCCAGCCGTGTGTACCAATTACAAGAGCAATGGTCACGTGCTACCTCCGTTCGCTTGTTGGTTCATCATAATGTGAGGAACCGTTAAGAATTATCGCGTTAACAACATCTAAATCTTGTTAATGTGAATTAACCTAATTTCAACATTGTTGGGATAACCAACTCACTACGTGAATGCCGGATTTATTTTAGTGTCCGAAAAAATAAAGTTTGTGATATTGGTTGGCTATTTGCAGCATAAAAGAGGGAAATTGAGTTTTTATGACGCCTGAACCCGGCCGTGAGAGAGTGTAAAAATAAGAAAATTTTTTGACCTCGTGGTACGAACTGATACATTAGCGATCTGTTTATTATTCAGGAGTAGCGGGCAGCAGCCCACCCTTATGGATCGTCACCGACGTTGCTTAACCTTGTCTTTGCGCTCTTCAGCGCGTCAATTCACGCCAGACCGCGTTTTCTCTGCTTTTCCGCGCTTATTTCAGTCACGTCATCTGACGCTGGCACGCTTTAACGTAATCACATCCTTGTTCAGGAGTCACTAATGGAATTTCTGTTCGACCCCTCGATCTGGGCGGGATTGCTCACGCTCATCGTGCTGGAAATCGTTCTCGGCATTGATAACCTGGTCTTTATTGCCATTCTTGCGGATAAGCTGCCGCCTAAGCAGCGTGATAAAGCGCGTTTGATTGGTTTGTCGCTGGCGCTGGTCATGCGTCTGGGCCTGTTATCGCTTATCTCCTGGATGGTGACTCTGACGCGCCCACTGTTTAGCGTGGGAAGTTTCAGCTTCGCCGGACGCGATCTCATTTTGCTGGCGGGAGGGATATTCCTGTTATTCAAGGCCACCATGGAACTGCATGAGCGGCTGGAGAACCGTGAGTTGGAAAACAACGGCAACCGCAGCTACGCCAGTTTCTGGGCGGTTGTGACGCAGATTGTCATCCTGGATGCGGTCTTCTCACTGGATGCGGTGATTACTGCCGTCGGTATGGTCAATAACCTGCCGGTGATGATGACAGCGGTTGTTATTGCGATGATCGTGATGCTGGCGGCGTCTAAGCCCTTGACAAAATTCGTCAACGCGCATCCCACTGTGGTGGTGCTGTGTCTCAGCTTCCTGTTGATGATCGGCCTGTCGCTGGTGGCCGAAGGCTTTGGTTTTCACATTCCGAAAGGTTATCTGTACGCGGCGATTGGTTTCTCGATTCTTATCGAGTTGTTCAATCAGATTGCCCGCCACAACTTTATCCGTCATCAGTCGCATCGACCTATGCGTGAACGCACCGCCGAGGCGATTTTGCGGTTGATGGGCGGACGTAATCGGGTGCAGTCCGCTCCCGCGAGCACGGAAGAGCAGGCGATTGCCATTGCCATGCCACAGGAAGCCTTTAAAGACGAAGAACGCTATATGATTAATGGCGTGCTGACGCTGGCGTCCCGTTCGATTCGCAGCATTATGACGCCGCGTGGTGATATCTCCTGGGTGGATGCCAACCGTCCGGTTGACGAAATTCGTATTCAGCTGCTGGATACGCCGCACAGCCTGTTCCCGGTATGCCGGGGTGAGCTGGATGAAATCATTGGCGTGGTCAGAGCCAAAGAGCTGTTGGTGGCGCTGGATCACGGCGTTGACGTCGCGACCTTTGCTGCCAATACACCGATCATCATCGTGCCGGAAACGCTTGACCCGATTAACCTGCTGGGCGTCTTGCGCCGTGCCAAAGGCAGCTTTGTTATCGTGACTAACGAGTTTGGCGTGGTACAGGGCTTAATCACGCCGCTGGATGTGCTGGAAGCGATCGCCGGTGAGTTCCCGGATGAAGATGAAACGCCGGATATCATCATGGACGGTGATGGCTGGTTAGTGAAAGGCGGCACCGACCTGCATTCACTGCAGCAGCTCCTCGACTTCCACGAGCTGGTAAAGCCGGAAGAAGATCACGCTTCTCTGGCAGGGTTGCTGATTGCGCAGAAAGGGCAGTTGCCTAAGCCTGGCGACGTCATCGATATTGAGCCGCTTCATTTTCAGATCATCGAAGCCACAGAGTACCGTATCGATCTGGTGCGCGTGACCAAAGATCAACAACATGATGAGGAAGAAGAAGGTTAACCTACCTTCTTAGCGTAAAACGCATCACATAGTGATGCGTTTTTTTTTGCGCGAAGACATGACCTGCTGACGTAATGGATGGCGTTGAGGGCACTACAGGTCACAGGTCAGTTGATGATGGCGCAACCACGCCGGAAAGTCCTCCAGCGGCATCGGACGGGCAAAGTAATAACCCTGTAGATGATCTACGCCGCGATCGCGCAGATAGGCTGCCTGCTCCTGGGTTTCTACGCCCTCTGCGACCAGGCTGATATTCAGACGCTGCGCCAGCGAGATCACCATATCGGTGACGGTGGCGTTAATCGCATCCGTTCCGATAGAGGCGGTAAAGATTTTGTCCAGTTTAAGCACGTCCGGCTGCAAATCTTTCAGGTAGGACAGCGAACTGTGCCCGGTACCGAAATCATCTATCGCCAAACGCACGCCGATGTCGTGCAGTTGAGCAATGACCGTCTGATCGACCACGGGCAGGGCATCACGCTCGGTTAATTCGACCACCAGTTGGGGGACAGGATTAGCGGGCCACCAAATATTTTGCAGGTCTTCCAGAATGGCACGTTCGCGAAAATGGCTGGCCGCGACATTAACGGCAATATGAAAGTGTGGACTGTGGGGAAGATCCGGCAAGGCGTCGACGACGCGGTTCAGCACAAAGCGGGTTAACGGCTCAATCAGGTTCTGGCGTTCAACCAGGGGAATAAAAACGTCGGGTGGAATCCAGCCCTGACGCGGATTATGCCAGCGCAACAGAAGTTCAATGCCATCACATTTACCGTTTCGGGCATTGATCAGGGGCTGGCAGTAAACCATAAATTCATTGGCTGTGATGCCGTAGCTAATCTGCCAGCTCAGGCTCATGCGATTGGCGGTTGCCAGCCAGACCACATAGCCAATCAGCAAACTCAGCATGAGCGCCAGGGGCAACTGCGAAGGCAGAGAGGCCAGGGCCAGGCGCGAAGGTGAGGGGCCATAAAGGGTAACGGTATAGGGATAACGCAGCGAGGCTTCGGTATAGGTAACTTCATCCTCAGAAGGCAGCGTGGACTCAATGAGAGGATTGCCATATTCAAGGCTTTTGCCGTTCACGTTAAAAATTGCCCGTTCAACCCAGGGTGCCTGCGGCTCCAGCAGGTAGCTGCTCATTAATTCAATATTGATGGCCTGAAGTATTCCGGAACGGTTATCCAGCATCGTGGGCGTCCACAATAACAAGACGGGCGAACCTTTGAGCAAATAGTCATCCGTGGAGAGCAGCATGCGCTTCTCGTTAAGGGCAAGTTCAGGGTAGGTCTGGCTGAACGAGATATCTCGTGAGCCAAAAATACTGGAACAGTAAAGCCTGTCCTCCTCGACCAGCAAAATAGCGCGCACGGTTTGTAGTGAAGAAATTTTTTCGATTAAGGGAAAACGGGCATCCGGACAGGACATTCCGACCAATCCCTGCATGTTGTTGGCGGAGACATCAAGCGGTGAAAACATGCGATCAAAACGCGTAATTGCATTATCGGCAAAACTGATTGCTCGCTGTTGAACATATGATTTTTCTTCAAAGTAGCGAAAAGCCAGCGTTAACGAGAGAACAATAGAAGCAATCACCACAGCAATAAGCAATCGCTTACGTCTGTATTGTCCAACATATTGCTGGGCCATGAACATCAAGAATCACCTTCCCAAAACCAGAAAATAGATATAGCTGGGTTGTTATCGGCACGGCCCAACGCAAATTTAGGACCCGAGCGTAAAATGAAAGGCTACAAGAAAAGCAGAGCGACCCGCAGGTCGCTTTAATATCGTTAATATTTATAGCAGGCAGGACTGACTAATGCACTGGTTAAAAAGCAAAAAATTAGAATTAAATCTCAAAAATGATTAGTCACACTGAACTTTTATTGCCAGACCGCCCCGTGACGTCTCGCGATATTTCGCATTCATGTCTTTGCCGGTCTCGTACATGGTTTCTATCACCTTATCCAGTGAAACGCGCGGTTCACTGGTACGACGCAGGGCCATGCGTGCGGCATTGATGGCTTTCACTGATGCGATAGCATTACGTTCAATACAGGGCACCTGAACCTGACCGGCTACGGGATCGCAAGTCAGGCCAAGGTTGTGCTCCATGCCGATTTCTGCGGCGACGCAAACCTGCTCCGGGCTTGCGCCTAACAGTTCTGCCAGACCTGCCGCCGCCATCGAACAGGCCACGCCAACTTCACCCTGACAACCGACCTCAGCACCGGAGATAGAGGCATTCATTTTGTAAAGAATACCAATGGCACCGGAGGCAAGGAAATAGCGAATAAAGATATCGGGTGTAACCGTTTCAATGAAGTGGTCATAGTAAGCCAGCACCGCCGGCACAATGCCGCAGGCACCATTAGTGGGTGCGGTAACGACGCGCCCACCGGCGGCATTCTCTTCGTTTACCGCCAGCGCATACATGTTGATCCAGTCGATAACGACCATGGGATCGTTAGAGTGCTTGGCGGAGGAGATCAGTAAACGGCGCAGCGAGGCAGCGCGACGTGGAACGCGCAACGGGCCAGGCAGGACGCCTTCGGTGTTGAGACCGCGATCGATACAGGCCTGCATGGTTTGCCAAATTGTCGTGAAATACTGGTTAATCTCTTCACGCGAATGCAGCGCCAGTTCGTTTTTCATCACCAGTCCGGACAGGGAAAGCCCGGTCTCGCGGCAGTGGGATAATAATTCTTTGGCAGAATGGAACGGCCAGGGCACGGACACTTCATCCAGCGCAGACTGACCGAAATGCTCCTCATCGACAATAAACCCACCGCCAACGGAGTAATAGGTTTTTGACAGCACCAGCAGATCGCCGGAAAACGCCAGCAGACGCAGGCCGTTTTCATGCAGCGAGAGATTCTCGCTGCGGAACACCATGCCGCCTTCACGAGGGAAATCGACTTCATGGGCACCTTTCGCGATCAGCAAACGTTCCCGCTGTTGCACATCTTTAATGAAGGCGGGGATAGCATCGATATCGACGCTGTCAGGCGACTCACCCGCTAATCCCATAATAATGGCGATATCCGTATGGTGACCTTTGCCGGTCAGCGACAGGGAACCATAGACATCGACGGCGATGCGTGTCACCTCATGCAGTTTGCCCTGTTCAGACAACAGATCCACAAACTGTTTACCCGCTTTCATCGGACCGACCGTATGAGAACTGGATGGGCCAATGCCCACTTTAAACATGTCAAAAACCGAAATCATGGGTGACACTCCTCACAAAAAACGTTCAGACTGCCGCAGCAGTTTATGGCGCTAATAGTAAACGGCTAAGCAGGGTAAACGCGCTGCTTTTCGCATGAAATAAACTAATTAACACCACGAGAAAAAATTATAGTGTGATATTGCGCGGCAGCCTGTAAACAGGCGCAAAAATGGAGGCTGCGTCAATTAAAATGCAATCTGCTGACTCAGCGAACGAATAATCCCTGCTGTCATTCCCCAGACCAGGTAATCCTGATAGCGCGACAACCAGACAGGATGACGAATCCCGGCGCGATAGTAATCAAGCTCGGCATAACGGCTCAGACGTAAAGCTTCCGTGAGCGGCATTTCAAACACACTTAACACTTCATCCGGATTGATGCGCAGCGCAATCTGGTCTGGAATGATGCCTACCACCGGCGTGACCTGAAACCCCGTGCTGCTGGTGACAGCCGGCAGACAGCCCAGGACATCGACCTGCAGAGGCGAAATACCCACTTCTTCGTGCGCTTCGCGTAATGCGGTGGCAACCAGAGAGGCATCTTCAGGGTCCTGCATGCCGCCGGGAAAGGCCACCTGTCCGGCGTGCTTCCGTAATCCGTGCGAACGCTGGGTGAGCAGCAAACCCGGCTGCTGGCGTGCCACTATGGGAATTAACACCGCAGCATGACGACCTGAGAGTGCTTGTGCAGGCTCCAGGGGCTGTTGCAGTAAAAAACGGGTGCGGAAATCCGCGAGCGTCAATGCCATTCAGGCCCCTTTTTCCAGCGCAGGTAAAATACGACTGACTTTATCCAGGGTTTCCTGATATTCAGATTCGAGTTCGCTGTCTGCCACTAACCCGCCGCCGGCAGAGCAGTAAAGATGATGATTTTCGGCCACCAGCGTGCGGATAGTGATACTGGTATCCATACGGCCACATAAACTCAGGTAACCGATGCTGCCACACCAGGCGTTGCGGCGTTGCGGCTCCAGCTCATCAATAATCTCCATGGCACGAATTTTAGGCGCGCCGGTGATCGAGCCGCCGGGAAAGCAGGCGCGCAGCAGATCGCAGGCCTGTAGGTGATCAGGCAGCGTGGCGCGAATAGTGCTGACCAGATGATGAACCGCAGGGAAGGGCTCCACCACAAACAGTTCCGGGACGCTGACGGAACCCGCAACGGCGACCCGGCCAATATCATTACGCAGCAGATCGACAATCATCAGGTTCTCGGCGCGGTCTTTGGTCGAGGTACGCAGGCTTTCGGCCTGAGCCGCGTCAGCAACAGGATCGCGGTTACGCGGGCGGGTGCCTTTAATCGGCCGGGTCGTAATGACGTGTTGATCCAGCGCCATAAAGCGCTCGGGGGACAGGCTGAGGATGGCACTTTCCGGCAGACGTAAGAAGGCGCTGAACGGCGCGCGGTTGGTCTGGTTCAGGAGGCAAAAAGCACGCCATTCATCGCCCTGATAGCCTGCTTTAAAGCGCTGTGCCAGATTAACCTGATAGCAGTCGCCCGCCTGAATATAAGCCTGCACTTTGTGGAAGCGTTGCGCGTATTCATCCCGGCTAAGGTTGGACTGCCACTTGCTGGTCAGCGAGAAAGGCGCGGTTTCACGTTCGGGCCAGCCTTCAAGCCAGCGAAGACGTCGCGCAACATCATCAATGGCAACCAGCGTTAATGTATGACGGTGATGGTCGGCAATCAGCGCCCAGCTATAAATGCCGATGGCCATATCCGGTGTATGAAGATCGGCGAGGGCGGTCTGCGGCAACTGCTCAAAACGCCGGCCCAGATCATAGCCAAACAGACCCAGCGCGCCGCCTAAAAACGGCAAGTCCGGATGGCGTTGCGGGGCAATGCCCAACGCGTCGCACTGCTGTTGTACCAGGGACAGGGGATCGTCCTGGCTACGTTGGGAGCGATCGCCCTGCTGAATTTCTGTTATCCTGCCCCGGGTCGTCAGCGTCGTCAGCGGATCGGCGGTCAGGATATCAAAACGATTATCGCTGTGGTCAGCTTGTCCTGAAGACAACAGCATCGCCCACGGCAGATGCGCAATACGGGAAAAATAGTGGGTGATGGCGTCAGGCGAATAACTTAGGTTATGAGTTTGAACGATCATTGAGCACGAAATCTGACATCAGTAAGGCCGTTAGACTGACATATTTTTTCCTGACTGGCACCTGTTTGTTCCCCATGAAATAATGGCAGCCTCATAGCAGGAGTAAAACATGATTACAGGATTACCCGCACTTTCACACGACCAGCAGCAGCGCGCTGTTGAACGTATTCAGCAATTAATGGCTGGTGGCATGTCCAGCGGTGAAGCCATTACCCTGGTTGCGCAGGAGATTCGCGAAAGCCACACCGGTGAACTGATCCGGGCGCGCTTCGAAGATGAAGACGACGAAGGCTGACGCCCCGTAAGCGGTTTAGCGTGCAGCGATAATTTTTATTTCGACTTTATACTGTGGATTCATTAAACCTGCCTGAACCGTGCAGCGAACGGGCGCGTTATCGGGTGAAACCCAGGCGTCCCAGGCGCGGTTCATTGCGGCAAAATCAGCTTTATCCACCAGGAAAATAGTGGCATCAAGGATTTTGGTTTTGTCACTGCCCACCCGCGTAAGCAGGGCATCAATCACCGCCAACGCATTGGCGGTTTGCGCTTCGGCATCCGCCTCCAGGTTTTCAGGCACGCTGGTATAAAAAATCGTGTCGTTATGAATGACCGCTTCGGACATACGATGTTCTGGATCAATGCGCGTAATGCTCATCATCTTCTCCCTGTTTTTTTGAACGCCTAGCCTGCCATAATCCCGGTGCGATTGTCATCCGTTGCAGCGCGCACTGGGCGTCAGCCGCGCATCACGGGCGGAAAAATGGTATAAAACGTCGCTTACCGGTTCAGGACTATCAGGATGAAGGCATGGCGAATACGCAATATCTGTTTTGGGTGATGTTTGGAGCACTGGCACTGCTGTTTATCGTGATATCGACCTTTGTCGGCATGTCACGCACGGCCAAACAGGGGTTTATCACCCTGGCGGTGTTACTGCTGCTACTGATTGCCGGCGCGCTTTACATCAGTCATTAGCGCTGAAAACGGCGTCATCCCTGGGTCTGCAGGCAACAGGAGGGCAGGGTGATAAAGACGCCACCGTCAGCGATTTCCTTAAGTCAGGGAATGCTGGCATAATATACAGTGTTTTTTGCCGTTATTGAGAGGGTACGTGGCAGACGATTTTGCAACTGATGGCGCGCTGGCAAAAGGCATTGCGGGATTTAAACCGCGTGAAGCCCAGCGTGAAATGGCGCAGGCCGTCGCGGAAGCCGTGCAGAATAGCGGCGAGCTGGTGGTCGAAGCGGGGACGGGGACAGGCAAAACCTATGCCTACCTGGCTCCGGCTTTACGCGCCAATAAAAAAGTGATCGTGTCCACTGGCTCAAAAGCCCTGCAGGATCAGCTCTACGCCCGCGATTTGCCTACCATTGCCAACGCGCTGAAGTTCACCGGTAAAACGGCACTGCTGAAAGGTCGCTCTAACTACCTTTGCCTTGAGCGCATGGAACAACAGTCGGCGACCGGCGGCGATCTGAGCGTTCAGGCGCTCACGGATTTAGTGACGCTGCGCGCCTGGTCATCGCAAACCACAGATGGGGACATCAGTTCCTGTGCCGGCGTTACCGAAGACAGTCCGATTTGGCCGCTGGTGACCAGCACCAATGACAACTGTCTGGGCAGCGACTGCCCGCTGTACAAAGAGTGCTTTGTGGTGAAGGCGCGTAAGAAGGCCATGGACGCCGATGTTGTGGTGGTTAACCATCATCTGTTTCTTGCCGATCTGGTGGTGAAAGAGGGCGGATTCGGTGAGCTTATCCCCGAAGCGGACGTGATGATTTTTGATGAAGCCCATCAGCTGCCGGACATCGCCAGCCAGTATTTCGGTCAGCAGCTCTCCAGCCGCCAGTTAGGCGATCTGGCAAAAGACATCATTATTGCCTATCGCACGGAAGTCCGTGACGTACAGCAGCTGCAAAAATCAGCCGACCGTCTGGCACAATGCGCGCAGGACTTCCGCCTGGCGCTGGGCGAGCCGGGTTATCGCGGTAACCTGCGTGATCTACTCAGCGATAACAACATCATGCGCATGTTTACCCTGCTCGATGATGCGCTGGAGCTTTGTTACGACGTGATCAAGCTCTCGCTGGGGCGTTCGGCGCTGCTTGATGCGGCGTTTGAACGTGCAGCGCTCTATCGCACACGACTGAAACGGATACGCGCCATTAGTGAACCCGGCTTCAGTTACTGGTATGAATGCACATCGCGTCACTTTGTGCTGGCGCTGACGCCGTTATCGGTGGCCGAACGCTTCCGCGAAGTGATGGATAACCGTAAAGCCGCATGGATTTTCACGTCTGCGACCCTGGCTGTCGATGAAAAGATGGACCACTTTGCTGACCGGCTGGGCGTGAGCCAGGCTAAGAATCTGATCCTCAACAGTCCGTTTGACTATTCACAGCAGGCTTTGCTGTGCGTGCCGCGCAATCTGCCTGAACCCAATCGTCCGGGTGGTGCGCGTCAGTTGGCAAAAATGATGAAGCCGCTGATCGACGCGAACAAAGGCCGCTGTTTCTTTCTTTGTACCTCGCATCTGATGATGCGTGAGTTGGCCGCAGAGTTCCGTGCCTCTATGACGTTGCCGGTGTTAGTGCAGGGTGAAACCAGCAAAGGGCAACTGCTGAAGCAGTTCATTGATAAAGGCAATGCACTGCTGGTGGCCACCAGCAGCTTTTGGGAAGGTGTGGATGTCCGTGGCGATGCGCTGTCGCTGGTGATCATCGACAAACTGCCGTTTACCTCGCCGGAAGATCCTCTGCTTAAAGCCCGCATGGAAGACTGCCGGATTCGGGGTGGCGATCCCTTTAGCGACGTGCAACTGCCCGACGCGGTGATTACGCTTAAACAGGGCGTTGGCCGTTTGATTCGTGATACGGACGATCGTGGCGTGCTGGTGATTTGCGACCAGCGGCTGGTTTCCCGTCCCTATGGCGCGCTGTTTCTTAACAGTCTGCCGCCAACGCCACGAACACGTGATATTGCGCAAGCTATTGCCTTTATTCGTCAGCAACCTGGCGAGTAATTGTGTGCTAAGATGCGCGCCGTTTTTGAATCTTCAGAGGTCGTTATGTCGGTCCGAATTTTAGCGCTGGATACAGCGACAGAAGCCTGTTCTGCGGCATTGCTCAACGGGCAACAGATTGACGCGCGCTTTGAGATAGCGCCCCGCGATCACACGCAACGCATTTTACCCCTGATCGCAGAGCTGCTTGAGTCTCAGCAGCTTGAACTGACCGAACTCGACGCGCTGGCATTTGGCCGCGGGCCGGGCAGTTTTACTGGCGTCCGTATTGGTATCGGGATTGCACAGGGCCTGGCGTTAGGTGCCGCCTTGCCGATGGCGGGCATCTCCACCCTGGCCACGCTGGCACAGGGTGCCTGGCGGCAGCACGGCGCAAACCGGGTGTTAACCGCGATTGATGCCCGTATGGGTGAAGTCTACTGGGCCGAATATCAGCGCGATGAACAGGGCAACTGGCAGGGGGAAGCGACGGAGAGCGTGCTGTCGCCCGCCGCCGCGCTGGCCCGGATGCAGGCGCTGGAAGGGGAATGGTACACCGCTGGAACGGGCTGGCAGGCCTGGCCGGACCTGCAGCAGGGGCACGCGCTGCAACTGGTCAACAGCAATGTGACGCTGCCGGCCGCTGAAGATATGTTGCCACTGGCGGTCGCCGCATTACAGCAGGGCGCTACCGTGCAACCTGAACATGCCGAGCCCACTTATCTGAGAAACGAAGTGGCATGGAAAAAACTGCCCGGACGCTAAAATATGACGCAACTTATTGTTATCCAGGCACTCTAAACAGCAACGTTCAGGAGAATACCCATGTCAATGTGTCGTCGCGGTGTTGCAGGTTTGATGTTGGCCTGTGCCCTGGTTTTAAGTGGTTGTGTTTCCGTACCGGATAATATTAAGGGCAACTCGCCGATGCCCCAGCAGGACTTGCTGCGCGTAATGAAAGATCCGGCCATCTATGTTGGTCAGGAATCTCGCTTCGGCGGTAAAGTGGTTAACGTTATCAACCGCAACGGCAAAACCCGGCTGGAAATCGCAACGCAGCCGCTGGATGAGGGCGCAAGACCGGTGTTGGGTGCCAGCTCGCTTGGCCGAATCTATGCTGACATTCCGGGCTTTGTTGATCCTACCGATGTGAAAGATCAATACTTGACGGTGCTCGGCACGCTAAAAGGCACCGAGCAGGGCAAGATTGGCGAGGCAAATTACCAGTTTGTGGTCATCGACGTGCGGGGCTACCAGCGCTGGCATCTCACGCGCCAGATCGTTGCGCCGCCACAGCCGATCGACCCGTGGATTTGGTACGGGCCAACGCGTCATCGCGGCGGTTACTGGGGGCCCAATCCTTACTGGGGCATGTATAACACCGGGCCTGCCCAGGTGGAAACTTTCCTGACGCCATAAGCGTTAGCCGTTTTTAATAAGCCCGGTCGTGGTGCTCGCAGCCGGGCTTTTTATTTGTATTGTTAACTAACACGAAATTTAGTGATGTACTTCGCAACCTCAACATGACAAGCAGAGCAAACTGGTACAATCAGTTAAAATATTGTTAAAAATACGATTGTCGAGGCGGCGATGAGTACACAACAAGATTATCGGGGTGAATCCTTGAATAAGGTTTGGCTAAAACGCTACCCGGCAGACGTACCTGCCGAAATCAATGCTGATCGTTACCACTCTCTGGTTGATATGTTTGAGCAGGCCGTTGTCCGCTACGCGGAACAGCCTGCTTTTTATAACATGGGTCAAAAGATGACCTATCGCCAACTGGACGAGAAAAGCCGGGCCTTCGCCGCCTATCTGCAACATGCGCTGAAACTGCAGCCCGGCGACCGTGTTGCTTTGATGATGCCGAACCTCCTGCAATATCCGGTGGCGCTGTTTGGTGTTCTGCGGGCAGGGATGGTGGTGGTCAACGTTAATCCGCTCTACACGCCGCGCGAATTAAAACATCAACTCAATGACAGCGGTGCCAGTGCGATCGTCATTGTTTCTAACTTTGCGCATACGCTGGAAAAAGTCGTCAGTGAAACCGCCGTGAAACACGTTGTTCTGACCCGCATGGGCGACCAGCTTGCGCCGGTTAAAGCCACGCTGGTGAACTTTGTGGTGAAGTATGTGAAGCGGCTGGTGCCCAAATATCATCTGCCAGGCGCGATATCGTTTCGCCATGTGCTGGATGCCGGTGAAAAAATGGCGTACCAGCGTCCGGAAGTCAGCAACGATGACCTGGCATTTTTGCAATACACGGGCGGCACCACCGGCGTGGCCAAAGGCGCTATGCTTACCCACCGCAATATGCAGGCCAATCTGGAGCAAACCAAAGCGACCTACGGCAAGCTGTTACGTGACGGTAAAGAGTGCGTCGTCACTGCGTTACCGCTCTACCATATCTTTGCATTAACCGTTAACGGCTTGCTGTTTGTTGAGTTAGGCGGGCAGAATCTGTTAATCACCAATCCGCGCGACATTCCCGGCTTTGTTAAAGAGATCGCCAAATATCCGTTTACCGCCATTACCGGCGTGAATACGCTGTTCAATGCGCTGCTTAATGACGACAACTTTAACAAACTCGACTTCTCGACGTTACGCCTTTCAGCGGGCGGCGGCATGGCAGTACAAAAAGCGGTGGCCGAACGCTGGGAAAAGCTCACAGGACACTATTTGCTGGAAGGCTATGGTCTGACGGAGTGTTCCCCGCTGGTCTCAGTAAACCCTTATGACATCAGCTGTCACACGGGCAGTATCGGATTGCCTGTGCCCTCAACGGACGTGATTATTCTGGATGAGAGCGGGAATGAAGTGCCTACCGGAGAGCCTGGCGAACTGTGCATCCGTGGCCCTCAGGTGATGCTCGGCTACTGGCAGCACCCGGAGGCCACAGCAGAAGTCCTGAAAAATGGCTGGCTCCATAGCGGGGATATTGTTACCGTTGATCCCGAAGGATTTATCCGTATCGTGGACCGCAAAAAGGATATGATTCTGGTGTCGGGCTTTAACGTCTATCCTAATGAGATTGAAGACGTCCTGATGCAGCATCCCAAAGTGCGTGAAGCGGCAGCGATTGGCGTGCCCAGCGAGCTGTCCGGCGAGGCCGTTAAAGTCTGCGTAGTTAAAAAAGATCACTCGCTGACCAAAGAAGAACTGCTGGATCACTGTCGTCGCCAGCTCACAGGCTATAAAGTGCCTAAAATCGTCGAGTTTCGCGATGAACTGCCAAAAACCAATGTAGGAAAAATTCTGCGTCGTGAACTGCGCGACGAGGTGAAAACCAGCACAGGCTGATTCACCGTCAGGATTCAGGTTGAACGCCGGCGCTGTCCGGCGTTTTTATTGCTTTTAACATGGAGCACCGCACGTTGTCGGCTGCGGTGAAAACTGAACGTGAACTATTCCCTGATCGAGAACGATGATCACCTGGCCGAGGTGTGCCACAAAGCACGCCAACATGCGGCCGTCGCCCTGGATACCGAATTTGTCCGTACCCGTACTTACTATCCGCAGCTGGGACTGATTCAGCTGTTTGATGGCGAACAGTTAGTGTTGATCGATCCGTTACCCGTTCGTGACTGGTCACCGTTTATTGAACTGCTAACGGACACCCGCGTGACGAAATTTCTCCATGCGGGCGGGGAAGATCTGGAAGTGTTCCTGCACCGTTTCGGTGTCCTGCCACAGCCGATGATTGATACACAGATTCTGGCGGCTTTCAGTGGTCAGCCGCTTTCCTGGGGATTTGCCTCAATGGTGGCGCACTTTACGCAGGTTGAATTAGATAAGAGTGAAGCGCGGACCGACTGGTTAGCCCGTCCGCTCACGGAACGGCAGTGCCAGTATGCGGCGGCGGATGTGCATTACCTGCTGCCGATTGCTCATCAACTGATACAGCAGGTAGAGCAGGCCGGTAATATGGCCGCGGCACTGAGTGAATGCGAAAACCTGTGTCAGCGTCGGCTGGATACGTTAGCGCCGGAGGATGCGTGGCGTGACATCACTAACACCTGGCAGTTGCGTCCGCGCCAGTTGGCGGCGCTGCAACGCCTGGCGGCATGGCGCCTGAAAGTGGCGCGTGAAAAAGACATGGCGGTCAATTTTGTGGTGCGTGAAGAGAACCTGTGGAAAGTCGCACGTTTTATGCCGGGTTCTCAGGGTGAGTTAGATCATCTGGGCTTATCGGGCCATGAGATTCGTTTCCACGGCAGGGCGATGCTGGCGCAGGTGGCAGAAGCCGCTGAGCTGGATGACAGTGCGTTACCGCCGCCGTTAAGCAATCTGGTGGATCATGTGAATTACAAGCGGGCGTTTAAGGCAATCAAAGCGCTGGTACAGCAGGTGAGTGAGCAGAGTGGTTTTAGTCAGGAACTGCTGGCGTCTCGTCGACAGATCAATCAGGTGTTAAGTCAGCACTGGGGGCTTAAGCCACAGAACCGCGAACCCGAGCTGTTAACAGGCTGGCGTGGCGAGGTGCTGAAACCCGGTATTACCGACATCCTTGCCGGGCTGTAAAAAATTTCCCCTGCAACTGCGCAGGGGAAAGTCAGGAAACGGTTGACGTCATTTAGGCACGTCTTCCGTTTCGGGTAGCGTGACGTTCAGTTCAAGAATGGAGATATCATCCCCTTTCTGATCGAGTTGAACCGTCACCATGTCCGGATCAATCTTCACGTATCTGCAAATCACTTCAAGAATGTCGCGCTTAAGTTGCGGAAGATAATGGGGCTCACTGTCGCCCCTTCTCCGTTCTGCCACAATAATCTGTAGCCTTTCCTTGGCTATATTGGCAGTGTTCTTCTTCCGGGATAAAAAGAAATCAAGTAATGCCATGGTTTATCCCCCGAACAGGCGTTTCAGGAAACCCTTCTTCTCTTCTTCAATAAAGCGGAAGGGGCGAACTTCACCGAGTAACCGGTCAACGGTATCGGCATAGGCTTTACCAGCATCAGACTCACCGTCCAGAATCACCGGCTCGCCCTGGTTAGAGGCACGAAGCACGGACTGATCTTCCGGGATCACGCCGACCAGAGGAATGCGCAGAATTTCCAGCACATCTTCCATGCTCAGCATATCGCCACGATTAACGCGACCCGGGTTATAACGGGTCAGCAGCAGATGCTCCTTAACCGGTTCCTGGCTGGTTTCAGCGCGGCGGGATTTTGAAGAGATGATGCCGAGAATACGGTCTGAGTCGCGGACAGAGGAGACTTCCGGGTTAGTGGTAATAATGGCTTCATCTGCAAAATACAGTGCCATTAACGCCCCGGTTTCAATGCCGGCTGGCGAATCACAGACGATGAAGTCAAACGCCATCTCTGCAAGATCGTTCAGGACCTTTTCGACACCTTCACGAGTCAGGGCGTCTTTATCACGGGTTTGTGAGGCTGGCAGAATATAAAGTTGCTCAGTGCGCTTATCACGAATCAATGCCTGGTTCAGCGTGGCATCACCCTGAATGACATTAACAAAATCGTAAACAACCCGGCGTTCGCAACCCATGATTAAATCAAGGTTACGCAGGCCGATATCAAAGTCGATGACAACCGTTTTTTTGCCTTTCTGCGCTAAACCGGTGGCGATGGCCGCGCTTGACGTGGTCTTACCAACGCCCCCTTTACCGGATGTAACTACAATAATGCGTGCCATAAATGTTGATTTCCTTAACGAAAGAAAAGGGGCCTAATTAAGTGTCTGTATAGTCAGCGCGCCATCCTGAAGACAGAGGCGTGCTGCTTTAGCAAAAAACGCTTCGGGGATTTGATCCATGATCCAGTACTCCCCGGCGATAGAAACCAACTCTGCTGCAAGGTTGGTGCAAAAAATCTGGCAATCTCTGTCACCGCTGGCACCTGCCAGAGCACGGCCACGCATCATGCCATAGATATGAATATTGCCATCAGCGACCAGTTCCGCACCGGCGCTCACGCTGCTGGTGACGATCAAATCCGCATTGCGGGCATAAATTTGCTGGCCAGAGCGCACCGGCGTGTTAACGATGCGTGTTTTCGCCACCAGCGATTCGGCTGCAACGGGCTTGAGTTCCGGCTCCTGCGCGTCACGCTTGTGGCTCTCTTTGCCTTCAGCCAGCACCGGAAGTCCGACGCGGGCAATCATTTTTTTCAGCGCATCATCTTTGCATCCACTGACCCCGACGATACGCAGTCCCGTTTCGCTCACGGCCTGCTGCATCTGTTTCCAGTTCACCGCGGCATCGAGGGCCGCAACATTCAGCACCACGGGTGCGTTCTTCAGGAAATCTGGAGCCTGGTCAATTTTGTCCTGGAGCGCTTTGCGGATCACCTCTGGCTCATGGTGATGCAAATGAACGACGGACAAGGTAAAACTGCTTCCCTTAAATTCGATTGGCGATTGCGGCATCTGTCCCGACTCAGTCCTGTTTTACTACCCTGTGCTAAGCGATGATAAAAGCATCGTTAAAGCGCGATCGGCGAATATTCGAAGTACTGCAAGCATGTTATAGTTACCGCTATATTCAAACAAGCCTCAGCGCTGGTTAATTCGAGTAAAAAATATGTTTTGTGTGATCTACAGAAGTCCGGTCCGCGACCAAACTTATCTCTACGTTGAAAAAAAGGACGATTTTTCACGCGTTCCTGACGCCCTGCTCAAAGGCTTTGGTAAGCCACAACTCGCGATGGTGGTAAACCTTGCCCAACGCGACAAACTGGCCAATGCAGACATCAATAACGTTAAGCAGGGTTTAAGCGAGCAGGGATATTATTTGCAAATTCCCCCACCGATCGAAAGTTTGTTAAAAACGCATCTCGAACACGACAGAAAAGATTAACTCGGATTGTTCCTTTAATATAAATTTTGCGCGACTGTCGGCAGCCAATTTATATTCCCAGCCGGGGCGAATAATAATTGTGCAGCACCGCTGTTTTGTTGCTTTTTCCGCGCAATCCGATTGGTCATCGGTTCGCGGTGACGCACAAATAGCCTGGCTGACTTGTTGACAATTTTCACGCATCTGTCAGGTTTAACCACTCTTAACCGTTATGAACAGGCTGGCTTTGCGTGCTGTCTGTCCGTAACGTCAACTCGCCGATATGGCTGACATTTCGGTAACATAAGCAGGGGATTAGCATGTATCAGCATCGTAACTGGCAAGGCGCTTTGTTAGATTATCCCGTGGGTAAAGTGGTGTGTGTTGGCAGTAACTATGCGAAGCACATTAAAGAGATGGGCAGTGCGACACCAACCGAACCGGTAATTTTTATTAAACCGCAAACGGCCTTATGCGATATGCGTCAGCCTTTATCGATTCCTGATGCGTTTGGTGAAGTGCATCATGAGGTTGAGCTGGCGGTGCTGATTGGCACCACCCTGAAACAGGCTTCAGACGCGCATGTGGCCAAAGCCATTGCCGGTTATGGTGTGGCACTGGATTTAACCCTGCGCGATCTCCAGGCGGGCTTAAAAAAAGCCGGGCAGCCCTGGGAAAAAGCGAAAGCCTTTGATAACGCCTGTCCTCTGTCGGGTTTTATTCCAACTGCGGAATTTTCAGGTGATCCACAGAACACCGAACTGAAGCTGGTCGTGAACGGTGAGGTTCGTCAGCACGGCAATACCGCCGATATGATTCACAAAATCCTGCCGCTGATTGCACATATGAGCCAGTATTTTACCCTGCACGCGGGTGACGTCATCCTGACCGGTACGCCAGAAGGCGTTGGGCCAATGCACGCTGGCGATACGTTAGAGGTTTCCATCGCGGGCCATGGCATCAGCACGCGGGTACTGTAAAACTTGCATCATTGGGCCAATATCTTTATAAGGTGCGGTTTATGCTAAATCTGGACAACCATCATGACTGAAACCCCTTTCTGGCAACACAAGCGCCTGGCACAAATGAGCGATGAGGAATGGGAATCCTTGTGTGATGGTTGTGGCCAGTGCTGTCTGAACAAGTTACAGGACGCCGATACCGATGAAATTTATTTCACCAACGTCGCCTGTAACCAGCTCAACATCAAAACCTGCCAGTGTCGCAATTACGAGCGCCGGTTTGAATATGAAGAAGACTGCATCAAGCTGACGCGCGAAAACCTGACGACCTTTAACTGGTTGCCTCGCACCTGCGCCTATCGACTCCTGGGCGAGGGGAAACCGTTACCGGCCTGGCACCCGCTGCGCGCAGGGTCAAAAACCGAGATGCACGCTCAGCGCATTTCGGTGCGCTACATTGCCGTGCGGGAAAGTGAAGTCCGCGACTGGGAAGATCATATTATCGATCGGCCAGATCGGAACGGATGATGTTTATAAACGAAAGGCTGCCAGCGGCAGCCTTTTTTACGTTAGCGACCAAATAGGTCGCGGCGTTTAGGTTTCAACGGCTGAGCGATCAGTACCAGCACGCCGACCAACAGATAGGCGGCGAAAATACCGATCATCCACTGTGGCATGCTGAGAGACAGAAAATCCCATCCGCGATCTGAGCAATCCCCGCTGGCAACAAATACCGACGGCAGCCATTTATCCAGCGGCAACCATGTCGGGAAACGCGCAGCGAAATCACAGGTCACAAAGGGATTGGGATGCAGCAGGATCATCGTGTGTTCGTAAGACAACTGCAGCCCTTTCCAGGCGCTGTAAATCCACATCAGAATCGCCACCAGGCGTAACGGTGAGCGAGGCAGAAGAAAGCCGATAACGCCTGCCGCCACTACGCCGAACAGCGCGCAGCGGACATAAATACACATTACGCAGGGTTTGAAGCCCAAACCATGCTGAAACCATAACGCCGTAAGCTCCAAGGCCAGTGCTGTGAGTGCCAGTAATAACCAGGCACCGCGACCACGCGAACATTGGTTTAAATATCGCAACATATTGCATTCCCTGTAAACGTCAAGCCCGCAGTGTAAACCAAAAGTCGCTGCACGCCATCCTGCGTGGATAAAAAATCATGTACAAACATGACCTGACACTGCTCCAGATTAATGACCTCACGCAAACCGCCACACAGCATGTTATTGCTGTTCGTCGGTGGCGCTAAACCGGATGAGCAAGACCGCAGCCGTTGCGGTGGTGCAGGCGCAAAAATGAGGTGTGATGCGGGCTTAAATGGCGTCAAAGATTATCAGGGTAATCTGTCTTAATTTTGTGCTAAACCGCGCTTTTAATCGTTGTGCAGGCTATATCCGCTATAGGGCGTCTGGTATGATGAGTGCCCATTACGATCCAGAAAGCAATGAGAACACACAGTTATGGTTATTAAGGCGCAGAGTCCAGCCGGATTTGCTGAAGAGTATATAATTGAAAGCATCTGGAACAGCCGTTTTCCACCCGGATCGATTCTTCCTGCTGAACGTGAGCTTTCTGAACTGATTGGCGTGACGCGCACCACGTTACGTGAAGTGTTACAGCGTCTGGCACGTGACGGCTGGCTGACGATTCAGCACGGTAAACCCACGCGCGTTAACAATTTCTGGGAAACCTCGGGTCTTAATATTCTTGAAACCCTGGCGCGACTCGATCACGACAGCGTGCCCGCACTGATCGATAACCTGTTATCCGTTCGCACCAATATTTCCTCTATCTTTATTAGCCGCGCATTACGCCATTATCCTGAGAAGGCGCGCGAAGTGCTGGAGGCCGTCAATAGTGCTGAAGACCAGGTCGATAGCTATACCGAACTGGATTACAAGGTGTTCCGTGGCCTGGCGTTTGCCTCCGGCAACCCAATCTATGGCCTGATCCTGAACGGGCTGAAAGGGCTCTATACCCGGGTTGGACGACACTACTTTTCTAATCCGGAAGCCCGCAAAGTGGCCCGGGATTTCTATCAGACGCTGCTTGCCCTGTGTGATAAAGAGCCCACTCAGGACGAAATCGTCGAGTGCGTGCGCCGCTATGGCCGTCAGAGCGGTGATATCTGGCATTCAATGCAAAAAACGATGCCTGACGATTTAGGCAGCAAGCGTTAATAAAAAACCGGACGTGACGTCCGGTTTTTTTTTGTCCATTTACAGCGGGGAGTTACGCGGTGGATTTCGGTCCAGTAGCTCTACCGTTCCGTCTTCATTCTGTTGCTCCAGAATCACATCAAACCCCCACAGGCGATGGACGTGCTTAAGCACTTCCCGGCGGCTTTTATCCAGCGGTGCACGACTTTGCGGTACATAGCGCAGCGTCAGTGAACGATCGCCGCGTAAGTCGACGTTATAAACCTGTATGTTGGGTTCCAGATTACTCAGGTTGTACTGCGCCGAAAGCTGCTGGCGAACGGCGCGGTAGCCGGATTCATCGTGGATAGCTGCAATCTCCAGAAAGTTATTACGATCGTCATCCAGCACGGTAAACAGACGGAAGTCACGCATGACCTTAGGCGACAGGAACTGGCTGATAAAGCTCTCATCTTTAAATTCACGCATCGCAAAATGCATCGTTTTAAGCCAGTCAGAACCCGCAATATCCGGGAACCAGTAGCGATCTTCTTCGGTTGGCGACTGGCAAATGCGTTTGATGTCCTGAAACATGGCAAAACCTAACGCATACGGATTAATCCCGCTGTACCACTGGCTGTTATAAGGCGGCTGAAAAATGACGTTGGTATGGCTGTGCAAAAACTCCATCATAAAGCGTTCAGACACTTTGCCTTCATCATAGAGGTGATTCAGGATGGTGTAGTGCCAGAAGGTTGCCCAGCCTTCATTCATCACCTGGGTTTGTTTCTGCGGGTAAAAATACTGGCTCACCTTACGGACGATACGCAAAATTTCACGCTGCCAGGATTCAAGCAGCGGGGCATTCTTTTCCATAAAGTAGAGCAGGTTTTCCTGCGGCTCTGACGGGTAACGCGCCGCTTCAATCTGAGTGGCTTCTTTTTCCCGTCGTGGCAGCGTACGCCACAGCGTATTCACCTGACTCTGTAAATACTCTTCCCGGCTTTTCTGCCGTGCTTTCTCTTCCTGCAGCGAGATCTTCTGCGGACGTTTATAGCGATCAACCCCGTAGTTCATTAAGGCATGGCAGGAATCAAGCAGGCGCTCTACCTCCTCTACACCGTAACGCTCTTCGCAGTCAGAGATGTAATTTTTAGCAAACAGCAAATAGTCGACGATGGAGCTGGCGTCGGTCCAGCTCCGAAACAGGTAGTTGTTTTTAAAGAAGGAGTTATGTCCGTAGCAGGCATGGGCCATCACCAGCGCCTGCATGGTCATGGTGTTCTCTTCCATCAGGTAGGCGATACAGGGATTGGAGTTAATCACAATCTCGTAAGCCAGGCCTTGCTGTCCGTGTTTATAGCGCTGTTCGGTCTCGATAAATTTTTTGCCGAATGACCAGTGCGAGTAGTTAATCGGCATGCCGACACTGGAGTAGGCATCCATCATCTGTTCTGAGGTGATCACTTCAATTTGGTGCGGGTAGGTGTCCAGACCGTAGTGTTTGGCTACACGGTCAATTTCAGCCAGATAGACATCCAGTAATTCGAATGTCCAGTCAGGACCATCGCTAATTCGTTTGCTGTCCATGAGGGAATCGTCAAAGATTGTGGTCATAGCGCACCTCTGTTTTGGCGAACGAGCGAACGCTGACTGGCTGCCCGTTACGATTTATTTAAGGCTCTTCCTGAGAAAGGAAACCCAAAAAAACTGAGTGAACATATCAATGATAGTTCACTGTCGCTTATCCGATCGGGGAACTCAAACGAATTCTTTGGCAGAAAAATCATTTCAGGTTGAAAGGGTTGGGATTAAATAGCCCTACTTGCTGCGCTGTGGGTTTTTTTTAGCATAAAGCACTGCTTTTTAGGGTAAAGGCGCGCGTCAAATGATTCTCCTGCAAGAGGAGGAATTAACTATAAACAATGTCATTTATGCCTGATTTTTTGCATCAGGGCGCATAAATCTCTGAATTTCAGTCTGTGAAATGATTTTAGTTACCTGCTGACGGAAAAAGAGGTGAAATAGTTGAATTGTTTAGAGGATGTTTCCACTTTGTGATCACACTGAATGTAAACCAGTGAACAGTGGATTATGCTTTTTAATTTCGCGGGGGACTTATGCACGTAGTGATTCTTGGAAGTGGCGTAGTAGGCGTAACAAGCGCATGGTATCTGGCGCGCGCCGGGCACCAGGTCACCGTGATCGATCGTCAGCCTCAGCCCGCTATGGAGACCAGCGCCGCGAATGCCGGACAGATCTCTCCGGGCTATGCTGCGCCCTGGGCGGCACCGGGTGTACCGCTGAAGGCAATGAAATGGATGTTCCAGCGTCATGCTCCACTGGCAATCCGGCTGGACGGCAGTCGCTTTCAGCTTGAATGGATGTGGAACATGCTGCGTAACTGCGATATGCGTCATTACCAGCAAAACAAAAGCCGCATGGTCCGCCTGGCAGAATACAGCCGTGATTGCCTGAAAGCGCTCCGTGCAGAAACCGGCATTGCCTACGAAGGCCGCCAGGGCGGCACGCTGCAGCT
Source organism: Pantoea allii (assembly GCF_002307475.1). Classification (GTDB taxonomy): domain Bacteria; phylum Pseudomonadota; class Gammaproteobacteria; order Enterobacterales; family Enterobacteriaceae; genus Pantoea; species Pantoea allii. Next base: position 32,211 of record NZ_NTMH01000003.1, read on the forward strand.
GTTTCGTACCCAGCAGCAGTTTGACAGCGCCAGTAAAGATATTACTGTACTGCGCGAGGCCGGCGTGCCCTACGAGTTGCTGGAAGCGCATCAGCTGTCCAGCGTCGAGCCTGCACTGGCGGCGACCCACCATAAACTCACCGGCGGATTACGCCTGCCGAATGATGAAACCGGGGATTGCCAACTTTTTACTCAACGTCTGGCTAAAATGGCCGAAGAAGCCGGAGTTGTCTTCCGTTTTAATACGCCAATCGATCAGTTGCTACGCGACGGCAATCGTATTTATGGCGTGAAGTGCGGTGAGGAAGTGATTAAAGGCGACAGCTATGTCGTGGCGCTGGGTTCTTATTCGACCTCGCTGATGAAGAATATCGTCGATATTCCCGTCTATCCGCTTAAAGGCTATTCCCTGACGATTCCGGTGACCAATCCCGATGCGGCACCGGTTTCTACAATTCTTGATGAAACCTATAAAGTGGCAGTGACGCGCTTTGATAACCGTATTCGCGTCGGCGGCATGGCCGAGATTGTTGGTTTTAACACCAAACTGCTGGAGGCGCGTTGTGAAACCCTGGAGATGGTGGTCACAGACCTTTATCCTGAAGGCGGTGATGTCAGCCAGGCGAGTTTCTGGACCGGCCTGCGCCCTATGACGCCAGATGGAACGCCAGTGGTTGGCGCTACGCCGCTCTCGAACCTTTATCTGAATACCGGACACGGTACACTGGGATGGACAATGGCGTGCGGCTCCGGTCAGTTACTCGCTGACGTCATATCCGGGACATCATCCGCGATAGCCGCAGATGATCTCACCGTCTTTCGCTATTTACCCGGTTTTGCGGCCAGCCGATCGCCGCTTCGCAACGTTAACGCTACCCGTTAAGCCTTCAGGGAGAGGAAGTATGTCACGTCCAATTGTCGCTACCATCGATCAACACGCGTTGCGACATAACCTGGCGATTGCGCGCCGGGCGGCTCCTGCGTCACGCATCTGGTCAGTGGTCAAAGCGAATGCCTATGGTCACGGCATTGCCCGCGTATGGGAAAGCCTGTCAGCGACCGATGGTTTCGCTCTGCTTAACATGGAAGAGGCCATTATGTTGCGCGAGCAGGGCTGGAAAAAGCCGATATTACTGCTCGAAGGGTTCTTTCACCCTGATGACCTGGCATTAATCGATCGCTACCGACTGACCACCAGTGTGCACAGCAACTGGCAGATTCACGCCCTGGCCAATGCCACGCTTTCTGCGCCTGTTGATATTTATCTGAAGATCAACAGCGGTATGAACCGTCTGGGGTTCCGTCCTGAGCAGGTCAATGGGATCTGGCATAAACTGCGTGCGATTGAAAACGTCGGGGATATCACGTTGATGGCGCACTTTGCCGATGCGGAAAATCCTGACGGTATTGTCGAGCCGTTAAAGCGCATCGCGCAGGCCACGGAAGGGCTGGAAAGCCCGCTTTCATTGTCCAATTCGGCCTGTACGCTGTGGCATCCCGAAGCACATCACGACTGGGTGCGCCCGGGGATCATACTGTACGGCGCCTCACCAAGCGGTGACTGGCAGGATATCGCCAGCAGTGGTCTGAAGCCGGTGATGACGCTCACCAGTGAGATTATTGGCGTGCAGCAACTTCAGGCTGGAGATGGCGTAGGCTATGGTTACCGCTATCATGCAAAGCAGCCACAGCGCATCGGCGTGGTAGCCTGCGGCTATGCAGATGGTTATCCGCGCCATTCGCCGACAGGCACCCCGGTTGCCGTTGACGGCATTATGACGCAGGTTGTCGGCGCGGTGTCTATGGACATGATTACGGTTGATCTCACGCCTTGCCCGCAGGCTGGCATTGGCTCGTCTGTCGAGTTATGGGGCGAAAACGTCAAAATCGATCAGGTGGCGAAAGCAGCCGGAACCGTGGGCTATGAGCTCATGTGCGCACTGGCACCCCGCGTTCCGGTTAAGCTTATTTAACAGCGGTAATACGACTTTGCATGTTTTTGCTGCAGCGCCAGGCCAGGAAGGCCAGCGCTGCGCCCAGCAGCATCATCAACGTCAGCGACAGCTTTTCTGCCATCGGCAGGGCTACGACGATCAGACTGCCTGCTGCGCCTCCCGCCATCTGAATAAACCCCTGTAGCGCTGAAGCGACGCCCGCCTGTTGTTGATAGGGTTCCAGCGCATAGCTGGTGGCTGGCCCAACGGTGAAGGCCAGCCCAGCGACAGCGACCGCGACCGGAAACATATACAGCGCCCAGTGGGATTGCATACTCGCAGGTAATAACGTCATGCCTGCCACCAGCAGCACGGCACCCGTTAGCATCGTAATAAAGCCGATGGCCAGGCAAAACGGTCGGCCCGCTTTACGAATCGCTTTATTCACCACCACGCTAACCATCATGATCCAAAAACCATTAGCGCCGAAGGCGAAAGAGAAGGCCAGAGGGGACAGACCGCCTTCGGTCATTAATACCTGTGGGGCCAGTGACACATAGGTCAGCACCATGCCCAGGGCCCCCGCATTGGCAAAAGCAAAGGCCAGGAAGCGAGGTTGACGGAGAATGGTGGCGTACTGATTCACGGGAAGGCCTTTAACGCGCAGCGTATCCGCCGGGCGCGTTTCAGGGAGCCAGACGATAACCATCAGCATCACTACTGCCGCGTAAGCGCACAGGAACCAGAAGGGCGCTCGCCAGTCAAAGGCGCTGGCCAACAGCCCACCCAGTAACGGAGCCAGTGCGGGCACAATATTCAGTGCGCCATTCAGGAAGCCATAAGCCCGGGCGGCATCATCGCCGCTCAGTCGGTCGCGCACGCCGCTAAAGGCCACCACCGCGCTGCAACATACCGCGCAACCCTGTACCAGACGGGCCAGTAAAAACAGCGGAAAAGAGGTCGCTGTGGCGGCGATGGCGCTGCCAGCAATATAGAGCGCCAGGCCCAGCAAGGCGATGGGCTTACGTCCATAGTTGTCCACCAGCGGGCCACTGACCAGTTGCCCCAGGCCCATCACCAGCAAAAAGAGTGGGATAGTCGTTTGCACCAGGGCAACAGGTGTTGATAAGCCTTCGGCGATCTGGGGCAGCGTCGGTAAATAGAGATCGATGCCTAAAGGTGCCAGTAACACCAGGCTCAATAACAATAAGGTATATTTTTGCATAGCAACCAGAGGGTAAACGTTCGATAAAGCGAGGGAAGAGGGTAATGATTAACAGGACAAAAGGAAAGCGAATTACCGGACGAAATCGCGATGCCTGTCCGAAACAGGCATCGCTGGCTACATCAGTAAGCGCCGTCGCGGCGGAATACCACGCCCGCCGTTTTAAACAGAATGGCGATGTCCGTCCACAACGCCCAGTTTTTAACATACCAGGAGTCAAAATAGACGCGGGTATCGTAATCAATATCGTTACGACCGCTGACCTGCCATAACCCGGTCATGCCCGGTTTTGCCATCAGGTAGTAATCCACATCGCCGGCATAACGCTCAAGCTCAGCCTCAATCACCGGTCGTGGTCCCACCAGACTCATTTCGCCACGGATCACGTTCCAGAGCTGCGGTAACTCATCGAGACTGGTTTTACGCAGGAAGCCGCCAATGCCTGTAATGCGTGGGTCTTTCTTGAGCTTGAAGTCTTTGTCCCATTCCCGGCGTGCCTCTTCGCTGGTCGCCAGGAGTTTTTCCAGAACCTCTTTGGAATTCGTGACCATCGAGCGGAACTTGAGACATTTGAACTTTTTGCCATCCTGGCCGATACGTTCGTGACCGTAAATCGCATTGCCGCCGTCACGCTTGACCATGTAGCAAAGCAGGCCGAAGACCGGTGCAAGGAAGAGCAGTAGCAATGATGCCACCACAATATCGAAGCCACGCTTCAGGAAGCGTGAGGAATGCTTCGCCAGGTTATTACTTACGCGCAGAATCATCACTTCATGGCTAAAAATAAACGACATGTCCGTACCGTACAGCGGCACGCCGCGTAAGGTCGGGATCACTGACACGGAACGGCAGTTCATTTTGGATAAAAACTTCAACCAGCGATCGCGTTCCGGCTGCTGCTCATACTCCATCGCGACAATAAACTGCACATTGTCTCGGTCGATGGTGTTCCAGTTGATATCCTTCGCCGAGATGACGGGCACGCCATTAACACTCTGCTGCTGCGGCGCGTCTTCTACAGAGATAAACGCCTGAACGTTATAACCGAGAATTTCTTCACTTTGTAAGGCCGCGAAGGCTTCGGTGGCGTTGCGACCTGAACCAATGATGATGGTCTCTTTTTTCCATTGACCGGCTTTATTAATGGCTTTTTTTACGCCGGCGCGCATCAGTGGCAGCAGAAGCAGGGCATAGCTCCAACTGAACACCCACACCATGCGGGAAAAGTCCCATTTAGAAAACGCGATTAATGCCAGATCGAGCAGAGAGAAAACAACCAGTGTTTTGATAATCTCTTTCAGTTCGAACCAAAAGGGTTTGCGGTAAGTGTAGTGGCGCAGACGCATCCAAAACCAGCCAGTACATAATACCGACATAATAAACTGCGCAATAAAACGGTTTTCAATTTGATGCGGTGGAATAAACGCATCAAGATCTCCCCAAATACCCTGAATAGTGGCAGCAGAGAGAAACAGCGCTAAATTCAGCGCAATAAGGTCGGAAAAACTGAGTGCAAACTTTACAAGAATATTCTTACGAAGACCGCTCCATGAGCGACTCGCATTGTTTATTACCATTGTACTTGCCATAAAACCTGCTCTCTTAATTAAGTAAAAGATGGCCTGACCAGAATCAAGTACGCGTTCAGGGGTTAACGACTGAAAATCCAAAACCGGGATGTTTTCAGTTTGTTACAGTCATTAGAGCCATTAACGCTGCAAGAAAAAATTTCGCTAAGCGTGAGTTGAGTCACGTAAAAATGCAGCACTGGGGAAGAGTATGCAGGAGATATTTGACAGAGTTAATACGGAATAATTCTTAAAAAACCAGGCGATAATCGCGTGAGTTTTGTTTAAGTGGCTAATTTGAAAGATAATATTTTAAAAGTATAACTTATGAGCAGTGTGTACAGGGGCTTTTTTTAGGAATTACCGCCAAATCGACTGTCTGGCGGCAATTCACAGGATCATGCTGGTTTTTTTAATACCCAGCGGTCTTGTTGCTTATCGTAATGCCCGATGTGCAAGATGACTTCCTGGTCATCAATCCAGGCCGGAACGCTGGTGTCGTGATCCCAGCCGTCGAGCTGATAACTCAGGCCGGGGTTGGTGTGGCAGGGAATACTCACTGTCACAGGTTCTTCGCTGCTGAATTCTGCATCGACAATTTCGTAGCGACCAATTTTAACCACGTGACCCATGGATAACTCCCGTTTTAACTGAATGTCATAAAAGCTTAGTGCAATTCAGCCAATTAACCGCGCCAATTAATTAAGATTATTCCTTGTCTTCACTTGGGCGCACACCAATTTTCACGATTTGATTATCTTCTTTTTCCGCCACGGTCCAGGTCAGCTGATTCCATTCAATCTGATCGCCTACGACGGGCGTGCCGCCGAGCATGCCGAGCATCAGTTGTCCCAGTGATTGTTGCGCGTTGGTGTGTTCATCCAGTTCAAGACCATATATTTGCGCCACATCGTTCAGGCGAGCGTCGGCATCAAGAATAAAGTCACCGAAGAAACGCTGATCCAGCGAGACAGGCGGCGACTGGCTGAACATTTTTCCCAACGCAGGCAGGTCACGCTCACGACCAATGACGCAAATCACGTCGTTTTCTTTTAAACGCGTCGCGCTATCTGGATGCATCAACACGTTATCCCGAAACAGGGCGGCGATGCGGGTTTCACGCGGCATCTGTAGATCGCGCAGCGCGGCGCCTACGCACCATTTGTCGGCACTAAGCTGATAGACAAACTGCTCCCAGGGGTTTTCCGGATGGATATCCAGCCCGATGCGGCTGATGGGCGACGCCGTAGGCGGTACCACCACTTTGGCTTTCTTCGCGGCATATCCCAGCGAGGTGCCCTGTAGCATCAGTGAGACCAACACGACAAAGAAGGCAATATTAAAATAGAGCGACGCGTTTTCCAGGCCCGCCATCATCGGAAACACCGCCAGGATAATCGGCACCGCGCCACGCAGGCCCACCCAACTGATAAAAACCCGCTCGCGCCCGGTGAAGCCACGGAAGGGCAATAAGCCGATGAAGACGGACAGGGGGCGCGCAACCAAAATCAACCACAGCGAGAGAATCATGGCCGGGACCGCGATATGCCAAAGATCCGACGGCGTGACTAACAGGCCCAGCACGATAAACATGCCTATCTGACTGAGCCAGGCCATACCATCAAAGGTTTGCAGAATACCAAAGCGGTTGCGGATAGGGCTGTTTCCGAGCAAGAAACCACACAGATACACGGCCAGAATCCCACTGCCTTCCAGGACCGTGGTCAGGGCAAACACCAGAATACCGCCGCTGAGTGCCAGTAAAGGGTAAAGGCCAGGAGCCAGGTTTATGCGGTTAATCAGCTGCTGCAGGGCCCAGCCGCCGCCCAGGCCCAGCACGATGCCCAGACCAAACTGTTGAATCAGGTGTACCACAAACATCCAGTCAAGGCCGGTTTTGCCCTGCTCGATCATCTCTATCAGCGTAATGGTGAGAAACACCGCCATAGGATCGTTGCTGCCAGACTCAATTTCCAGCGTTGAGCTTACGCGTTCATTCAGGCCTTTATCGCCCAGTAGTGAGAACACCGCGGCCGCATCGGTGGAACCGATAATGGCGCCAATCAAAAAGCCCTGCATCATATCAAGCCGGAAAAGCCATGCGGCGACCAGACCGGTTAATCCAGCCGTGATAATGACGCCTACCGTTGCCAGCGACAGTGCCGGGCCCAGCGCCACCTTGAACGAGCTGGCTTTGGTGCGCATTCCGCCATCCAGCAGAATAATCGCCAGGGCAAGGTTAGAAATCAGGTAAGCGGCTGGGTAGTTATCGAAGGCGATACCGCCGATGCCATCAATCCCGGCTAACATTCCCAGCGCCAGGAAAATGACCAGGATAGGAATGCCCAGACGGGATGAAAAGGAACTGAGTAAGATACTCGACGCAACCAGCACGGACCCAATAATAAAAAGACTATAAACAATAGTGTGGTTCAAACCCGGTCTCCTGAGATACGGCAATCAATGTTAGCTAATGTGTAGAAACACCCATGCTATGTCTGCAAGATAATGTTTTATCAATGAGTTGTCATGGTCATTATGCAATTTATATCAATTGCTAATGCCTTGGTTACTCCAGTTTAACGATATTAATAGAGTAGTTGGAGGGTTTGTGACGGGGAAGGCCATGTTTTAACAGGTTATTAGACAAAAAAAAGCCGACAGGGCGTCGGCTTCGTGTCTCAGGCTTCCATTGCCTGCTTGTGAAACAGCTCACGGAACACCGGGTAGATATCCTCGGGTTCACGAATGTGCTGGATCGCAAAGTTATCGAATATCGACTGCAGGTGTTCATATTCGCGCCACAGGGTCTGGTGAGCACGACGGGTGATTTCAATATAGGTGTAGTAACGGACGACCGGTAAGATGTTCTTCGCCAGAATCTCATGACACAGCGGTGAATCATCCGCCCAGTTGTCGCCATCTGACGCCTGAGCAGCGTAGATATTCCACTGTGCCGGATCGTAACGCTCTTTGACCACTTCATCCATGAGCTTCAGGGCGCTCGACACGATGGTCCCGCCGGTTTCCTGTGAATAGAAAAACTCCTGCTCGTCGACTTCTTTGGCCTGTGTATGGTGCCGGATATAAACCACATCGACATTTTTGTAAGTGCGGCTCAGGAACAGGTAGAGCAAAATATAAAAGCGTTTTGCCATATCCTTGGTGGCCTGATCCATAGAGCCCGAGACGTCCATCAGACAGAACATAACCGCCTGGCTGGAAGGTTCAGGACGTTTTTCAAAGTTTTTGTAGCGTAAATCAAAGGTATCGATAAAGGGCACCCGAGCGATACGCGCACGCAAGTCGGCAATCTCTTTGCGTAAGCGCTCCTCTTCGAGCAACTGAGCCGGTTCTGACTTTTCAACCGTGGCGAGTTCATCTTCAAGCTGATGCAGCTGGCGACGTTTACCTGCGGTCATGGCAGTACGACGCGCCAGAGAGTTCTGCAGAGAGCGCACCACGCTGATGTTGGCCGGCACACCATTTGAGGTAAAACCCGCACGGTGGGTTTTATACTCGTTTAACTGGCGGTGCTGATTTTTACGCAAGTTGGGCAGCGCCAGATCTTCAAACAGCAGGTCCAGATATTCATCTTTGGAGATCTGAAAAACGAACTCATCCTGACCTTCACCGTCCTGACCGGCGTTGCCCTGACCGGAACCGCTGCCACCGCCGCCCTGCGGCCGCTCAACACGGTCATTTTGTATAAAGTGATCGTTGCCCGGATGGACACGATGGCGTTGCCCGCCGCGACCCTGATGGAAAATCGGTTCATTGATGTCATCAATCGGGATGGAAACGGATTCGCCACTACTGATGTCGGTCACCGAGCGTTTATTGATGGCCTCGGAGATCGACTGCTTAATCTGGGACTTATAACGACGCAAGAAGCGCTGGCGGTTGACCGCGCTCTTGTTTTTACCGTTTAGTCGGCGATCGATAAAATAGGCCATGATGTTCCCCCAAACTACATTGCAAGCAGGCCGGGCTGTCCCGTCCTTAAGTGACCGGTGCTATCCCGCACCGGTTTGCTTACAGACTCTGATCAGGACGATTTACGTACGCGTAGATACCATTCACACAGCAGGCGAACCTGTTTGCGGGTATAGCCTTTTTCCATCATACGATCGACAAAATCATCGTGCTTCTTCTGCTCATCCGTGGACGTTTTCGTATTGAACGAAATAACCGGCAACAGCTCTTCGGTATTTGAGAACATTTTTTTCTCAATCACCGTACGCAGTTTCTCATAACTGGTCCAGTTCGGATTGCGGCCGTTATTATGGGCCCGTGCACGCAGCACAAAATTGACAATTTCATTACGGAAATCTTTAGGATTACTAATCCCCGCAGGTTTCTCAATTTTTTCCAGTTCCGCATTAAGTGACTCACGGTCAAACAGCTGCCCTGTATCAGGATCGCGATACTCCTGATCCTGAATCCAGAAATCGGCATAAGTGACATAGCGGTCAAAGATATTTTGACCATATTCGGAATAGGATTCCAGATAAGCCGTCTGAATCTCTTTGCCAATAAACTCTGCATATTTCGGAATTAAATAACCTTTCAGGTGCTCAAGGTATTTTTCCGCCTGATCTTGCGGGAACTGCTCACGTTCTATTTGCTGTTCCAACACGTAAAACAGGTGAACAGGGTTGGCTGCCACTTCAGCATGATCGAAGTTAAAGACGCGGGACAGAATTTTAAAGGCGAAACGGGTCGACAATCCGTTCATCCCTTCGTCTACGCCGGCGTAGTCATGGTATTCCTGCCAGGACTTCGCCTTTGGATCCGTATCCTTGAGGCTTTCACCGTCATACACGCGCATCTTGGAGTAGATGCTGGAGTTATCCGGATCTTTCATGCGTGACAGAATGGAGAATCGCGCCAGAGTTTCCAGCGTGCCGGGCGCGCAAGGCGCCGTGGACAGCTCACTGTGATTCAGGAGTTTCTCGTAGATCTTAATCTCTTCGGATACGCGGAGGCAGTAAGGCACCTTAACGATGTAAACACGATCAAGGAACGCCTCATTGTTTTTGTTGTTACGGAACGTCACCCACTCAGATTCGTTCGAGTGCGCCAGAATGATACCGTTAAACGGCAGAGCAGAGATGCCCTCTGTACCGTTATAGTTACCTTCCTGGGTGGCGGTTAACAGGGGATGCAGCACTTTAATGGGTGCTTTAAACATCTCAACGAATTCCATGATGCCCTGGTTCGCCCGGCACAACGCACCTGAGTAGCCGTAGGCATCAGGATCGTTCTGAGCATGGTTTTCCAGTTTACGAATGTCGACCTTACCGACGAGTGCGGAGATATCCTGATTATTTTCATCACCGGGTTCGGTCTTGGCGATGGCTAACTGCTCCAGAATCGACGGCCATACTTTCACCACTTTGAAGCGGGTGATATCCCCACCAAATTCGTGCAGACGTTTAGCCGCCCATGGCGACATAATGGTGCCAAGGTAGCGGCGGGGTACGCCGTACTCTTTTTCCAGAATATTGGCGTCTTCCTGCGGATTAAACAGGCACAGGGGGTGATCGTTGACCGGGCTGCGTTCGCCATCGGCGCTCAACACAAAGATGGGCACACGCTGCATCAGCGATTTCAGTCGCTCTGCCAGAGAGGACTTACCGCCGCCGACCGGACCCAGCAGATAAAGAATTTGTTTCTTCTCTTCAAGGCCTTGTGCCGCATGTTTCAAGTAAGAAACGATTTGTTCAATCGCTTCTTCCATACCGTAAAACTCTTCAAATGCCGGGTAACGTCCCATCACCCGGTTAGAAAAGATTCTGGAAAGGCGTGGCTCCTGAGCGGTGTCAACCATCACGGGTTCACCGATAGCCATTAACAGTCGCTCTGCGGCGTTGGCGTATGCACTGCGATCCTGTTTACAGATGGTAAGAAATTCCTGCAGTGTGAACTCTTCGTCCTTGGCAGCTTCATAACGCTGACGATAATGATCGAATATATTCATAGCGATGCCCGTCCTTTCGTTTTTAGCACAGGTAAAGGAGCAATAATCAGTGCTCGTATAGCTCCCGGAAGATATTATCTTTTACTACAGCAACCCTTATGCCAACCTGATCATTGTTATCGGGATGCACAACTTTTATGGTTACTCTCTTTCAACAAAACCCTCGGTATTAAGTTTAACTGTAGAAGGCATTCAGGAAATTTCATCATAGATTTTTGATTAGTGAGCCACATATCAATAACAAAATCATTTTGTTGCGAAACCTTTTTGACGCATAAATGGCAAATTTGTGATGTCTCTAACCCGGTTATGCCACATCCTGCCTTAAATTGGGTAGATGATTTTCATATAAGGTTAATTCAGTCTGTAAAAAGAGTTAGACTGTATGAGTGATTGTTATATTTATGGAATGAATAAATTGTGAACCAATTCAAACTTAACACGCTTATCGCACTTCTCCCTTGTTATTTTCTGGGGCAGTCAGTTCAGGCCGCGCCTTTATCACTCGGTGCATCAGTGATTTATGCGCAATCCCCGTATCGGGGTGGGCAGGACCGCTATTTGCCCGTGCCCATCATCAATTATGAAGGAGAAAACTTCTGGTTTAACACGCTACAGGGCGGTTACTACCTGTGGAAAGACCCTCAGGATCAGCTGTCTCTGACGTTGTTAGGCTCACCACAAGAATATGACCCGGGTGACAACGATCTGGGCGATATGAAAGGGCTGGATAAGCGCCGCATGACGCTGATGGGTGGTGCGACCTACAGACATACCGCAGACTGGGGGATTGTTCGTACTTCACTGCTCGGTGACGTACTTAACAACAGTAATGGCATCATCTGGGATCTTACCTACCTCTACCGCTTTAACTTCGGCGATTTTACGTTAACGCCGGGGATTGGGGCCATGTGGAACAGCGCGAATCAGAACCGTTACTACTATGGCGTATCTGGCCATGAGAGCGATCGTACCGGTATCAGCCGCTATCATCCCGATGACAGCTGGTCACCTTATGCGGAGCTGAATGCCAGCTACAGCATTACGCCACAGTGGAATGCTAACCTGTCAGGACGCTACACCCGTTTTGCCAGTGAAATCAAAGACAGTCCCATGGTTGATAAAAGTGGACAGTTCACGATCTGGACAGGCGTAAGTTACACTTTCTGATTTGCACTTTAAGAGGGCAGGCGTTGCCCTCTGTTAGTTTGTCTGCCCTATAACAGTGCAGGAGCGTAAAATGGCAAAATACCTTAACGTGGCAGGTCAACAGGCAATACCGGCGATAGGGCTTGGGACCTGGTACATGGGTGAAGACAGTAACAGCCGACAGCAGGAAGTCAGCGCGCTTCAGGCTGGGCTGGATGCGGGCTTGAAAATTATTGATACGGCCGAAATGTACGCCGATGGCGGGGCGGAAGAGGTGGTCGGCGAGGCGCTAAAAGGGCGCCGTGACAGCGCGTTGCTGGTATCGAAAGTTTACCCATGGAATGCCGGAGAATATGACGCGATAGCCGCCTGTGAAGCCAGCCTGCGGCGTTTGCAAACCGACCGCCTTGACCTCTACCTGCTGCACTGGCGTGGCAGCGTGCCCCTGGACGAAACCATAAGCGCAATGCAAAGCCTGCAGCAGCAGGGAAAAATTGTGCATTGGGGCGTTTCAAACTTCGACAGCGATGATATGGATGAGCTGTGGGCCGAAGCCGGTGGTGAAGCCTGCGCAACCAATCAGGTGCTTTATCATCTGGCTTCACGCGGTATCGAATATGATCTTCTGCCCCTGTGCCAGCAACATGCGATGCCGGTAATGGCCTATTGTCCGCTGGCTCAGGCAGGACGCTTACGCAATCGGCTGTTTTCAGAGCCAACCCTGGTCGCCATTGCTCAGCAGAAGGGGATTACGGTTGCTCAGCTTCTGTTGGCGTGGGTTATCCGTGCGCCGGGTGTGATTGCTATCCCTAAAGCCAGCTCACTGCTGCATGTGCAGGAAAATGCCGCGGCGTTGGATATTAGCCTGAGTGATGAGGAGTGTTTCCTGATCGACAAAGCTTTCCCGCCGCCGCGGCACAAATTGCCACTGGACGTCGTATGAATAGCGCCCTTAAGCCTTAATTTGATTTCCCTTTCAGACGAATCGTGGTCGCCAGTCGGGCCGGTTTTTCGCCCGCACTGCGTAACGGTTTGCTGATGCGAGCCGTTTCCACACAAACCATGGTTTTGTAACCTTCGTTGGGCATGTCTGTCATGCTGCAGGACAGCTCAACGCCTGGGTTCCATGTGACAACGTCACTTTGGTGATGATGATAAACCTCGATTTGCCGCTGTCCCACCTGATCGTTAATCACGGAGCAGTCGTTTGCCGCAGTAAAGATACGGTCAACCCGGCTGGTAAAACGCTGCTTACCGTCACTGGTGCCTTCCTGATTGTCGTTAACCTTATCGATATAGGTATCACCCAGTCCCGAGACATCGACCCCATTGATATCTGCCACGTTAAAGTAGCTGTGCAGCGCAGCGGTGGACTCATAGTCACCATAGGCTTCCAGTTCGATCTCACAGTGCTGCCCAAGACGAAAACGTGCTATCAGCGTAAATTCGTGTGGCCATAACTTTAGCGTCTGTGGATTGCTTTCCAGCACCAGCGTTAAGATCACGCCTTCTTCGTTTTCATCATGAGCAGACAGCTTCCAGGATTGATTACGGGCAAATCCATGCGCCGGTTCACCCGCAGGTCCAAACCAGGGCCAGCAGATGGGGACGCCGCCGCGAATCGCTTTACCTGGCGAGAAAGGGCTTTTATCGCTCAGCCACAGCACGTGCTTTTCCCCGCTGGGTTGCCAGGCAATAAGGTGAGCGCCCTGTAACGTTATGGCCGCACGCACGCGAGGATGGCTGACAACGATTGCCGGAAGATCCCCGACCTGACGCTGTGACAGGTAAGGCGTAATCTGTTTAACCACGGGGAGAGAAAAAAGTTTGTCTTGCATGCCCGACTCCTTACGAAATGGATCAAAAAAAGGGTGACCGAAGTCACCCTTATTCTCTTCTGTCTGGCTGCCTTATTTAGCAGAAACCAGCGCAATCAGGTCGAGAACTTTGTTTGAATAACCGGTTTCGTTATCATACCAGGAAACCAGTTTAACGAAGTTGTCATTCAGCGCTATACCGGCTTTAGCATCGAATACTGACGTCAGGATTTCACCGTTGAAATCGGTAGAAACCACGTCATCTTCAACATAGCCCAGCACGTCTTTCATTTCGCCTTCTGAAGCGGCTTTAATAGCGGCACAGATTTCTTTGTAAGACGCTGCTTTTTCCAGACGAACGGTCAGGTCAACAACAGAAACGTTTGGAGTAGGAACGCGGAACGCCATACCTGTCAGCTTGCCATTCAGTTCTGGCAGCACTTTACCTACCGCTTTCGCTGCACCGGTAGAAGAAGGGATGATGTTCTGAGACGCGCCACGACCGCCACGCCAGTCTTTGTGAGACGGGCCATCAACGGTTTTCTGTGTCGCGGTGGTCGCGTGAACGGTGGTCATCAGGCCTTCAACGATGCCGAACTTGTCGTTGATCACTTTTGCCAGTGGTGCCAGGCAGTTAGTGGTACAAGAGGCGTTAGACACGATGTCCTGACCCTGATATTTGTCGAAGTTTGCACCACGAACGAACATTGGAGTGTCATCTTTAGATGGACCGGTCAGAACGACTTTCTTGGCACCCGCAGTGATGTGCTTACGTGCAGTCTCGTCGGTCAGGAAGATACCGGTTGCTTCAGCAACGACGTCAACGCCGACTTCGTCCCATTTCAGGTTAGCCGGATCTCTCTCAGCAGTAACGCGGATTTTCTTACCGTTAACAACCAGAGCGCCGTCCTGTACTTCAACGGTGCCGTCAAAACGGCCGTGAGTAGAGTCGTACTTCAGCATGTACGCCATGTAGTCAGCGTCCAGCAGGTCGTTGATAGCAACGATTTCGATGTCAGAGCGCTGTTGAGCAGCACGGAAAACGATGCGACCGATACGGCCAAAACCGTTGATACCTACTTTGATAGTCATATATTCCACCAGCTAGTTGTTAGTGAATAAAAGGTTGGCTGTAAAATTACAAAAACCTTACCAGGCGTCAAGCGGAATCGTGTCAATTGTTGCGACAGGTCAATCCACTCAACAGGAATTATTTGTGCCGCAACCGCTTGCGCGCACCTGAAAAAAACGTGCTCTGTTGAATCCTTCGCCGAATATATAGGGATATGCCAGAGAAAAGGTGATCGAAGTCACAAATCTACCTTGTAGGATACGGACTGAAGGGTTGAGCACAAAAAAAGACCCGACTAATGTTGATCGTTTGTTAGAATAGTAGTCGATTTTTACAGAATGACATCCCGGAATTGCTCAAATGCCTAAAGAAACCGCACCCGAAGCAAAAATCGCCCAACTGACTGAGATGCAACGTTATGTCACGCAGCAGCGTGGAACGGAGCCACCGTACAGCGGTGCGCTGCTGCACAATAAGCAGGAAGGGATCTACCACTGTTTGGTCTGCAACGCTCCCCTGTTTTTGTCTGACACCAAGTATGACTCAGGTTGTGGCTGGCCCAGCTTCTATCAGCCGGTAAGCGATGATGCGATTCGCTATCTGGAAGATAATTCACATGGTATGCAGCGTGTTGAAATCCGTTGTGGCAGTTGTGATGCCCATCTCGGTCATGTTTTCCCGGACGGTCCACAACCTACCGGTGAACGCTACTGTGTTAATTCCGCCTCGCTGAACTTTACCGATCAGCAAGGTGACGAGACGAAAGGATAACGATGAAACAGCAACTTGACGCGATGCTTGATGTCATGACGCCTGAAATCTATGACCGTCTGGTTATGGCTGTGGAAACCGGAAAATGGCCGGATGGCGTGGCGCTTACCCAGCAGCAGCGTGATAACAGCCTGCAACTGGTGATGATGTGGCAGGCGCGGAATAACGAGGCCCCACAGCATATGACGATCGGTAAAGACGGCGAGATGGTCACCAAGTCTAAAAAGCAGTTGAAAGATGAGTTTGGCATTGAGCCAGACGTGACTCGTATCAACCTGCATTAAGCCTGGACAGCCTGTGAAAGTGACAGGCCGTTCGAGACGTGAAGGGCTGGCAACGAGCCAACCCTTCACGTTCAGCTTCAGATAATAACCGCACCCTGTGCTGCCATCTGCGCCAGGGCAATTTCGCTGTCTTCAGGATTGAGATTCACGCCCCGGCAACCTTCTGCCACCACGTTCACCTGATAGCCCAGTTCCAGTGCATCCAGAACGCTATACTTCACACAGTAATCGGTCGCCAGGCCCAGCATCACCAGATGCGTGATGTCGCGCGCACGCAACCAGCTGTCCAGCTCGGTTTTACGCCGGTGGCCGTTATCAAAAAAGGCGCTGTAGCTGTCAACGTCCTGATCTTCACCCTTGTGGAAGACCGCGTCGAACAGGCTGCGATCAAGCCCAGGATGAAAGTCTGCGCCGGTTGAGTGCTGAATCCCATGATCCGGCCACCAGATTTGGGGCAGACCATTAAGCTCGCCCAGGGTATAAACCGGCTCACCAGACACGGAGGCAAAACTGCCATGATTGGCAGGGTGCCAGTCCTGTAATGCCACTACGCACTCACCTTTTTCGCGAAAGGCACGGGCATAGCGATTAGCAATCTCTACCGTATGATCGCCTTCTTTAACGGCCATAGGGCCGCCGGGGCAGAAGTCGTTCTGAATATCAATAATGATCAGTGCCCGTTTCATTCCCGTATGCTCCGTCTCAATCTTCGGTCAGTTCGCCACGCAGGTTTTGCTGCATTTTGGCACGGATTTGCTCGCTTGAGAGATCCTGACTTAACAGATAGTGAAGTTTTGTCAGGGCGGCTTCTACCGTCAGATCAAAGCCACTGATGACGCCTGCATGTTCCAACGCATTCCCGGTTGCGTAGCCGCCCATATTGACCTTACCGGAGATACATTGGGTGAGGTTAACCACCACAATGCCGCGCTCGCTGGCCTGCTGTAGCTCAGACAGGAACTCGGCGTTCTGCGGGGCATTACCTACGCCGTAAGAGCGCAAAATAAGGGCTTTAACCGGCTGGCGCAAAAAGTTACGCACGACATCCGCCGATATGCCGGGATAAATCGTCACCACGCCAATGGGCTGCGGCGTGATCGTATGTACGATGAGCTCGCCCTGACCTTGCGGCGCAGGCGGTGTGTTCAGGCGGCGAATATGGATGCCGGCTTCCAGCAGGGCTGACAGATTGGGTGAGGCAAACGCATTAAATCCGTCGGCATGAGCTTTCGTCGTACGGTTACCGCGATAGAGGGTGTTATTAAAAAACAGCGTCACCTCGTTAACCGGATAGTTAGCGGCAACATACAGCGAGTTCAGCAGGTTTTGCTGACCATCTGAGCGCAATTCGGCTAACGGGATTTGCGAGCCGGTCACAATGACCGGTTTTGCCAGGTTTTCCAGCATAAATGACAATGCTGACGCAGTAAAAGCCATGGTATCTGTACCATGCAGAATTACAAAGCCATCATAGCGGTCGTAATTCAGCCGGATATCTTCGGCAATGGACTGCCAGTCCTGAGGCGTCATATCGGACGAATCGATCAGGGGCTGATATTCATGGATCGTGAAGTCAGGCATTTCCGGGCGATGGAATTCGGGCATTTTTGCCAGTTCTTGCTGTAGGTGACCTGAAACCGGAATATAACCTTGAGCAGAGCGTTGCATACCGATGGTACCGCCGGTATAGGCAACGTAGATGTTTTTCTTTTGCATAGGTGAACTCAGACTTGCTGTAAAACGCGCAGTATAAGGGGAACAGCAGGGAAAAGCAGCCCGACCAGCAGTCGGGCTGAGAGGTTTATCGCACTTCACCGCAGGTCAGGCAGAAGGCATAACGGTTTTGTGGATCGTTAAGATGGTCGAACAGGCCAGGCTGATTTCGCATGGCGCTCATGACATCGTACATCGGCGCGGGCAGCCAGGCTTTCAGCTGGCCAGGCAGCACGGCCTGAACAGAGGCGTTCATCTGGTTCAGCATCAAATCGACAAAGCCGGGATCTTCCTGATACCAGTCAAGCTGCGGTTGTGAAACCTTCGCCAGCTCGGCCGCTTTCTTCACCGCATCGTCAAAATCACCCAGTGCATCCACCAGTCCATTGGCTTTCGCGTCGCTTCCGGTCCATACATGACCCTGGGCGATGGCGTCGATTTGCTCCGGCGTTTTGTGACGTGAGGTCGCAACCAGCCCAACAAAGTTGTGGTAGCCGTTTTCGATGGTCAACTGCATCAACTGCTGGACTTCAGGCGGCAGCGCTTTGGTGCTGGCGACATCCGCCAGCGGTGAGGTCGCGACGCCGTCCGTATGGACACCGATGCTGTCCAGGGTGTTTTCCAGCGTATTAATCACGCCGAAGATACCGATAGAACCGGTCAGGGTGACAGGACTGGCGATAATGTAGCTGGATGGGGTAGAAATCCAGTAACCACCAGAAGCCGCCATCCCGCCCATGGAAACCACAATCGGTTTACCGGCGGCTTTCGCCGCGGCCAGTTCGGAACGGATAGCTTCCGAGGCCGTTACGCTACCGCCAGGACTGTTGACCCGCAAAATGATCGCTTTGATCTTAGGGTCCAGTCGCGCATCACGAATCTGTGCCGCCGTGGTATCACCGCCTACATTGCCCGGCGTTTCATCACCGTCCATGATGGCGCCGCTGGCCATAACAACGGCAATATTGCCTTTCTGTTGGCTGGCGTCCGGTTTAACGTTGTAGTCATAAATACTGACGCTGCGATAATCGCTGCTCTGTTTATCAAAACCAAAGGTCTTGATAAGCATCTGATCGGCATCAGCCCGTGAGCCCAGAACATCGACCAGTTTGTTATCCAGCGCATACTGACCGGTATCGCCTTTAACGGCCTGTAAGCCGGCAATGATGGCTGCCGCGCCAGGGAACAGCTGCTCAGGGGTGATCTGACGGTTAGCCGACACGGTATTAAGGTAATTCTGCCAGAGTTGTCCCACCCAACGGGTGTCCGCATCGCGCGCGGCAGGCGACATATCATCACGCAGGAAAGGCTCAACAGCAGACTTATAGGTGCCGACGCGGAAGACATGTGAATTGACCTTCAGCTTGTCGAGCAGCGTTTTGTAGTACAACCCATTGGTGGCGAAACCATGCAGGTCAACGGTCCCCTGAGGTGACAGGTAGATTTTTGTCGCATAACTGGCAAGGTAGTACTGGGCCTGACTGTAACTATCGCCGAAGGCGTAAATGGGTTTGCCGCTCTCACGAAATTCGCGCAGCGCTTTACCAACATACTGCAGCGACGGCTGATCGCCGCCGGCAAAGTCACGCAGATCTAACACCATGCCTTTAATATTGCTGTCGCCCTTTGCCTGACGAATCGCATCAACCACATCAAACAGGGAGTTTTCCTGTAGGCGGTCGCTGCTGGTGCCTAATAACTGGCGACCAATTTTACTCAGGCGATTGCTGACGGAAGGTTTATCGACCAGCACACCGGTCAGATCAACTTTTAAAGCGCCTTGTTGCACCGGGGCAGAATGACTGCCTGAGCCGCTGACCTGAAGCCAGATCCCGACACAGACGACAATCAAGAAAATCAGGAACAGGTTAAGGATACATTCCCTGATAAAGTTCAACACTCGCCAGATCCCGCGGAACAGACCAGCAATTATTCGCCACAATGTGCGCATCACACTCTCCATATTGATATACCGGAAATAGCCGCTTTGTAGGCCAGGTCTCCGTTGACGACCTCATCCTAAAGAGCGGCGCAACAAAAGTCAGCAGGAAATCACCCTGGACTGTTACAAAAAATCCACCTGTGCCAGGATTATGCGTGCTTTAACCCCTCAGGAGAAAAACATGGATGCACTTGAATTATTGGTTAATCGTCGCTCGGCCTCCCGCTTAGCGGAGCCGGCACCCGGCGGCGAGGTGCTGGATAATATCCTGCGCGCCGCCATGCGCGCGCCCGATCACGGTACCTTGCAACCGTGGCGCTTTATCATAGTGGAAAACGAGGGCCGCGATCGCCTCAGCCAGCTGCTTGAGAAGGCGGCGCGGGACAATCAACTGGATGAAAAGGCCATTAACAAAGCCAGCCAGGCCCCGTTTCGTGCGCCGATGATTATTACCGTTGTGGCCCACTGTGAGCTAAACCACAAGGTTCCTCGCTGGGAGCAAATCGCCTCGGCAAGCTGCGCGGTGATGGCCATGCAGATGGCGGCGGTCGCCCAGGGCTTTAATGGTATCTGGCGAAGCGGTCCCTGGACCGACGATCCGCAGGTACGCGACGCGTTCGGTTGCCGGGAACAGGACGCTATTGTGGGCTTCCTTTACCTGGGCACACCGCAGCTGAAATCCAGCACTACCGTGGTACATCCCGACACGGCGCCGTTCGTTCGCTATTTCTGAACGCTCCCAAACGAGAGATTGTGCGGTTATTGTGCGAATAGTTCAGCATTGAACCCGGCGAGCTTATCAGCCGCGCGCCGCCAGGCTACCATAGCGCTGCTTCATCTGGCAGCGCATACTCTTCTCCAGGCCTGTGCGTGTGATGCAACCGTTCAGCGGGCTAAGGGGCAGGCATCGTGCCGCTCAACCCTCCGCTGACCGGTTTGCGCTGTCACCCTTGTTGTTTGCTGACGTTAAGGATTACCCGATTTAATGCGTTTGTTTATTGCAGAGAAACCCAGCCTTGGACGGGCCATTGCCGACGTGCTGCCTAAACCGCACCGGCGTGGTGATGGCTTCATCGCCTGCGGCAATGATCAGATTGTCACCTGGTGCGTGGGGCATTTACTTGAGCAGGCGCAGCCTGATGTTTACGACAGCCGTTATGCGCGCTGGTCGCTGGCGGATCTGCCGATTATCCCTGAAAAATGGCGTCTGCAGCCGCGGCCTTCCGTTGCGAAACAACTTAAAGTGGTGGAGGGATTACTGGCGCAGGCCGATGAAGTGGTCCACGCAGGTGACCCCGATCGGGAAGGGCAGCTGTTAGTGGATGAAGTGCTGGATTATCTGCAACTCCCCGTAGAGAAACGCAGTAAAGTGCAGCGCTGCCTGATTAACGACCTGAACCCACAAGCGGTGGAACGGGCCATCAACCGGCTGCGTGAGAATCGCGAATTTATTCCACTCTGCGTGTCCGCCCTGGCACGTGCACGTGCCGACTGGCTTTACGGTATCAATATGACGCGCGCCTGGACGTTGCTGGGCCGCAATGCGGGCTATGATGGTGTGCTGTCAGTGGGAAGGGTGCAAACGCCGGTGTTGGGGCTGGTGGTACGCCGGGACGAAGAGATCGCGAATTTTGTCCCCAAAGATTACTTTGAAGTCAAAGCGCACATTGTGACGCCGGATGAGAGTCGCTTTACCGCCAACTGGGTCCCCAGCGAAGCCTGTGAGCCCTGGCAGGATGAAGAAGGTCGGCTGCTGAAACGCTCGCTGGCGGAGCATGTGGTGGCACGCATCAGCGGTCAGCCAGCTATCGTTACCGCCTACAATGACAAGCGCGAGAACGAGATCGCGCCGCTCCCTTTTTCTCTCTCTACTCTGCAAATCGAGGCGGCTAAACGCTTTGGGCTGAGTGCGCAGGCGGTACTGGATGTGTGCCAGCGTTTGTATGAAACCCATAAGTTGATCACCTATCCGCGTTCTGACAGCCGTTATTTGCCCGACGAACATTTTGCCGGTCGCCACGCCGTACTCAATGCGATTCAGGCGCATCAACCTGACCTGACGCCACCAGCGGAGTTTGATGCAGACCGCAAAAACCGCTGTTGGGATGACAAAAAAGTGGATGCGCACCACGCCATCATTCCCACCGCTCGCGCCAGCGCCGTCAGGCTTAATGAAAACGAACAGCAGGTTTATGGACTGGTCGCCCGGCAATATTTAATGCAGTTTTGCCCGGATGCGGTGTTCCGTAAATGCACCATCGATCTGGATATCGCGGGCGGTAAATTTGTTGCCAAAGCCCGTTTTCTGGCTGAGGCAGGATGGCGAGCGCTGCTCGGCGGTAAAGAGCGTGATGAAGAAAATGATGGCACGCCGTTGCCTGTCGTCGCGAAAGACGATGAGCTGCTGTGCGAGCGCGGTGAGGTACTGGCGAAGCAGACTCAGCCGCCGCGCCATTTTACGGATGCAACCTTGCTGTCGGCCATGACCGGCATTGCGCGCTTTGTTCAGGATAAAGAATTAAAGAAAGTGCTGCGTGCGACCGATGGTTTAGGAACGGAAGCCACGCGCGCAGGCATTATTGAGTTATTGTTCCGCCGTTCATTTTTACACAAGAAAGGACGCTATATTCATTCGACTGATGCAGGCAAAGCATTGATCCATTCATTACCGGATCTCGCTGCCCGGCCGGATATGACGGCTCAATGGGAATCGACCCTGACGCGTATCAGTGAAAAAGCCTGTCGTTACGATGAGTTTATGCAGCCGCTGGTACAATCGCTGAGCGGGTTAATTCAGCAGGCGCGGCAGCAGCCGTCGGGACAGGCGTTTCGTGGTTTACCATCCACCGGACAAAAACGTCCGCAGCGTAAAGCAAGGCGTAAAACTAAGGAAACCGAATAATGAAATCAGCATGGCTCCTCCTGGCTGTGATGGCTGTTTGCAACCCGGCACAGGCTAACTACCGTCACCAACAGGATGATGCAGGCGGTAGCGATACCGATGTGATCGTTAATATGCCAGCGGAAGCCTGGACGCAGGGACAAAACCGCCAGCAGAATTGTCTGCAGTGCTGTATTTTTGAAAACCGTAACTATACGGAAGGCGCGGTAGTGAAGTCAGAAGGGGTGCTGCTGCAGTGCGCGCGCGATGAGAAATCGCTGGGTACCAACAATTTGATTTGGAAAATTGTGAAATAAAAACGCGTGGCTTTTTACCACGCGTCAGGGCCGTATCAGAAACGGAAGGTTGACCAGACCGGGGCATGGTCGGACGGTTTTTCCATGCCGCGGATGTCATAATCAATCCCGGTTTCAATGCAGTGCGACGCCAGCCCGGTGCTCGCCAGCAGCAGATCGATGCGCAGGCCGCGATTATCATCAAAGCCTTTTGAGCGATAGTCGAACCAGGAAAAACGGTCGTTAACGTCCGGGTTCTGTGCGCGCCATGTATCGACCAGGCCCCAACTGAGCAGGCGATCCATCCATTCACGTTCCTCAGGCAGGAAAGAGCACTTACCGGTGCGTAACCAACGCTTGCGGCTGTCTTCACCGATACCGATATCAAGGTCGGTACTGCTGATATTCATATCACCCATGATCAGTACCGGCTTATCGGCGGCCAGGCTGTCACTCAGATAGCTTTGCAAATCGCGATAAAACTTCTCTTTCGCCGGAAATTTCGTCGGATGGTCACGGCTCTCGCCCTGGGGGAAATAGCCGTTTATTACGGTGATATCACCGATCGGGCTGGGGATCTCGGCCATGATCAATCGACGCTGCGCATCATCGTCATCGCCCGGAAACCCACGGCGCACGGACACCGGCTGAACTTTGGTCAGCAGCGCCACGCCGTAATGGCCTTTCTGACCATGGTAAAACACGTTATAGCCCAGCTTTGCCACGTCTTCTAACGGGAACATATCGTCATGAACTTTGGTTTCCTGCAGTCCGATGACGTCCGGCTGATGTTTTTCGACCAGTGCTTCAAGTTGATGGGGGCGAGCCCGCAAGCCGTTAATGTTAAATGAAATAAATTTCATGGGATGACCTTCAGCGAATGATAAGCAGGATGGTAGCGATTTTTGCAGTAAAAGTCATGGCAGAGCAGGGCAATTTCAACGAGTGGTAGACAGGCTGTATCAGGGGGCTTGATGTCAGGATTATTCGGCGCGTCGCGCCTCACCCTGCGGGCCGCGCTTGCGCGCGTTGTCTCGCGATGCTCGACTCGAACCTTGATCGAAGGTTCTCATCCCTCTCCCCAGATAACTATGATGGTTTTGGTTTCTTAGGGCAGAAAGGCAGCATTTTCGTGATGGTGGTGGGAGAAGGATTATTCGGCGCGTTGCGCCTCACCCTGCGGGCCGCGCTTGCGCGCGTTGTCTCGCGATGCTCGACTCGAACCTTGATCGAAGGTTCTCATCCCTCTCCCCGAAGAAGATAATGATAAAGGTCTTGATTTGGGAGTGAGTGCAATATACGAGATGGTGGTGGGAGAAGGATTCGAACCTTCGAAGTCTGTGACGGCAGATTTACAGTCTGCTCCCTTTGGCCGCTCGGGAATCCCACCGGGGATGATATGTGTGTTCAGGCAGCAGATTCAGATGGTGGTGGGAGAAGGATTCGAACCTTCGAAGTCTGTGACGGCAGATTTACAGTCTGCTCCCTTTGGCCGCTCGGGAATCCCACCAGGGACTGAATTGTTATGCTCTGAAGCGGGGCGCATCATACCAAATGCGCCAGGACTGTAAAGCGCCGACTGGCAAATGGTGAACCGTTTGTCCACTTTTTGCCCGTAGCGCTGGAATGTCAGCCAATCCAGCGCCGTGGCGGTTAAAGAATAATCGTGCGGTTACCGTAAACAAACACGCGCTGACCTAATACTTTATCTAACGCGCGGCTCAGGACATTTTTTTCGACGTCGCGTCCGGCACGCATCATTTCTTCTGCCGTATAGGTGTGATCGACGTTGATGACGTCCTGCATGATGATCGGGCCTTCATCAAGATTGTCGTTCACATAGTGCGCTGTCGCCCCAATGATTTTAACGCCACGCTCGTAAGCCTGGTGATAAGGCCGCGCGCCGATAAAAGCCGGCAGGAATGAGTGGTGAATGTTAATGATCTGATTGGGATAGCGCTGCACAAAACCCGGCGTCAGCACGCGCATGTACTTGGCAAGCACCACATAATCTGGCTGATAACGGTCAATTTCTTCTGCCATACGGTTGTCATGGTCTTCACGTGACAAACCTTCATGGCTGACCAGGACAAACGGAATATCGAAACGCTCCACCAGCGAACGCAGCGTATCGTGATTACCGATGACGGCGGCAATTTCCATATCCAGACCGCCAAATGCACTCTTCATCAGCAGGTCGCCAAGGCAGTGCGCTTCTTTAGTGATCAAAATAACCACACGGCGACGACCTGCGCTGTGCAGTTCACGTACGGAACCTTGTGGAAGGGCACTGTCGAGATCGGCCAGCAGGGTCGTATCGTTAAAAATCCCTTCCAGCTCTGTGCGCATAAAAAAACGCCCGGTGCGATGGTCAACAAACTCATTGTTTTGCACGATATTCAGTTCGTGCTTGTAACAAATATTGGTGATTTTGGCGATCAGACCTTTTGCATCGGGACAAATGGTTCGTAAAACTTTTCTTTGCATGGTTTGCGCTTGCATCTCAATCAGAGTCCTGTCAAAGCATTAAGGGTAAAACCGTTACGCAGGCAACTGCCTTAGCCGCAACATTTCTTGTATTTTTTATCGGCGCCACAAGGACAGCGATCGTTACGCCCAATGGCGGGCGTTATTCCGTCTACATAGTACCAGCGTTGATCCTCGCGAAGAAAGCGTGAACGCTCGTACATCGCCCGATTAACACCGTTTTCACGATAACGGGCGAAAAAAGTAACAAAGGCTTCATCCTGATTACGCCCCGGCTCACAGTGCGTGACGTTCAGGCTCAGCCATTCAGTACCAGCAAAACTTTCAGACAACAGCCCGGCAAGCGCGGGATCGCACCTGGTGGGATGCCAGGTCGACACTAAATAGTCGACGTCGTGTTTAACGTAAGCGCAGTAGCGAGAGCGCATAAGTTGTTCAGCTGATAAGGGAATTTCTGTTCCTTTAACAAAGGGCTGACAACATAGGCTATACTGCTTGCCGCTACAACATGGGCAAGATTCGGACACATATTCTCCTGTGAGTAACAGTGGGTGTTGATGATATCGTTTACTTTATCCGACCCACGCTTGTGACGCTATGTATTGACGCCAGGACCCGAGCAAGATGAGAAAACAAAAGATTGGATTGGCTCTGGGTTCCGGTGCCGCCAAAGGATGGGCGCATATTGGCGTCATCGACGCGCTGGAAAGCGCAGGCATTGAAATTGATGTCGTCGCAGGCTGTTCCATTGGTGCCCTCGTCGGCGCGGCTTATGTCAATCATCGGCTGCCGCACATGAAAAAATGGGTCAGCGCCTTCAGCTACTGGGATGTCATCCGCTTAATGGATCTTTCCTGGCAGCGCGGTGGACTTCTGCGCGGTGAGCGGGTGTTTAATCATGTCCGTCAGCTTATCACCAACAATGCGCTTGAGGCATGTGACAAGCCTTTTGGCGTGGTGGCGACCAACTTAAGCACGGGACGTGAATTATGGCTCACCGAGGGAGAATTGCATCAGGCCGTGCGCGCTTCCTGTAGTATGCCAGGCTTATTGCCACCGGTCGGCTACAATGGTTATTGGCTGGTAGATGGTGCCGTGGTGAATCCGGTACCGGTTTCACTGACTCGGGCACTGGGAGCCGATGTGGTTATTGCCGTGGATCTTCAGCACGATGCGCACCTCATGCAACCCAACTCAATGGTGCTGACACCCCAAAGTACTGAGGAACATGCCGCAGCGGTTGCGCTCAATCTCGACTGGCGCGGAAAGTTGCGCCAGAGACTGGTCAGTTTTACCCAGCGACGGGCATCACAAATGCCGGGTGCAATGGAGATCATGGCCACTTCAATCCAGGTTTTGGAAAATCGCCTGAAGCGAAACCGGATGGCAGGCGATCCGCCCGACGTGCTCATCCAGCCGTTTTGTCCACAAATATCCACGTTGGACTTTCATCGTGCTGAAGAAGCTATTGCGGCGGGGAAGGTTGCCGTTGAGAAACAAATGGATGAATTATTACCGCTGGTCCGTAGAAGATAATCTGGTTGTTCACGCACAGATGTTACTTCGGTCTATTCTGAAAGGCGCAACTGCGTTTTATGAACCACTATTGAATTATCGGGTACGCAGGGGGATGGAATGGAAAAACCACTGATCGGCAAAAAGATACTCATTGTCGAAGATGAGGCCGTTTTCCGTTCGCTATTAAACCAATTTCTGTCATCCATGGGTGCTGTCACGGTTGAAGCAGAAGATGGCCTGCAGGCTATTGAGCAACTTAAGCAGCATTCTGTGGAGCTGGTCATTTGTGATCTGGAGATGCCTGTCATGAGCGGCATCGAATTCGTCGAGCATGTCCGTAGCCGTGGCAACAGCGTGCCGATTCTGATCATTTCGGCCACGGAAAATATGTCCGATATCGCGCAGGTGCTGCGTCTTGGCGTGCAGGATGTGCTGCTCAAACCGTTAAAAAACTTCGAGCGCTTCCGCGAGGCGGTCTACGAATGCCTTTACCCCTCCATGTTTACGTCGAAGGTTGAGGAAGACGAACAGCTGTTTCAGGACTGGGATGCGCTGGTTCGCGATCCGTCAGCGGCAGCAAAACTCCTTAAAGAGCTTCAGCCACCTGTCCAGCAACGTATTGCTAACTGCCGAATTAATTATCGCCAACTGACAATGGCAGAGCAGCCCGGTCTGGTGCTGGATATTGCCGCGCTTTCTGATAAAGACCTCGCCTTTTATTGTCTTGATGTCACCCGCGCCGGCGACAACGGCGTTTTGGCCGCTTTGCTCCTGCGCGCATTATTTAATGGATTACTGCAAGAACAGTTATCAGGACAAAAGCAGCGTTTGCCGGAGCTGAGCAGTTTGCTCAGACAGGTCAATTTACTGCTGCGCCAGGCTAACTTAACCGGCCAGTTCCCGTTGCTGGTGGGATATTACCATCGTGGATTAAAAAATTTGGTGCTGGTTTCTGCGGGATTAAATGCCACTTTGCATGTTCAGGCCCATCAAATACAACTCAGTAACGGTGTACCTCTTGGCACTATGGGCAGTACACATACTAACCAAATTAGTCAGCGTGCGGATGACTGGCAATGCCATATTTGGGGGGCCGGAGGCCGCATACGACTGATGTTATCGTCTGATCAGTAAACCCTGATGAACGTTTTATTATCGCCCGCAAGACAGGGCCAGAAGTTAGCTTTACACTTGGGTAATAGTCTTAAATTCTCCGGATAGATGTCTTCCAGGATAAATCCGTTCGCGAGTAACTGATATACTCATTTCCGAATTTAAACCGACATATCAAGCATTAAAACTTGAACGGCCTATAAGAGAGGTATTTTGATGTCTGCCTATAAGACCAAAGTTAAGAAAGCGGTAATTCCGGTAGCTGGTTTGGGTACGCGTATGCTTCCTGCTACCAAAGCGATTCCAAAAGAAATGTTACCGCTGGTTGATAAGCCGTTAATTCAGTATGTCGTTAACGAGTGTATTGCTGCGGGTATTAATGAGATCGTACTGGTTACTCACTCATCTAAAAACGCCATTGAGAACCACTTCGACACCAGTTTCGAACTGGAATCCATGCTGGAAAAACGTGTTAAGCGTCAGCTGCTGGACGAAATTCAGTCTATCTGTCCTCCGCACGTGACCATCATGCAGGTACGTCAGGGTATCGCTAAAGGTCTGGGCCACGCCGTTATGTGTGCGCATCCATTGATTGGTGATGAGCCTGTTGCCGTTATTCTGCCGGATGTCATCATCGACGAATACGAATCTAACCCAACCAAAGATAACCTGGCAGAAATGCTCAGCCGTTATGAAGAATCCGGCCGCAGCCAGATCATGGTTGAGCCAGTCAGCGATGTGACGGCTTACGGTGTTGTGGACTGTCAGGGTGCAGAACTGAATCCTGGCGACAGCGCACCAATGGTGGGCGTGGTTGAGAAGCCTAAAGCGTCTGAGGCCCCATCTAACCTCGCGGTTGTTGGTCGTTACGTTCTGTCTGCTGACATCTGGCCTCTGCTGGCGAAAACGCCTCCAGGTGCGGGTGGCGAAGTTCAGCTCACCGACTCTATCGCCATGCTGATGGATAAAGAAACCGTCGAAGCTTATCACCTGAAAGGGGTAAGTCATGACTGTGGTAACAAACTGGGCTACATGCAGGCTTTCGTTGAATATGGTGTTCGCCATCCGGTGTTGGGCAAAGAGTTCACAGAATGGCTCAACAAAACCGTTAGCGATAAAAAGTAATTTTAAACACAGGATAGCTCAATGAAAGTCACTGTATTTGGTATCGGCTATGTCGGTCTGGTTCAGGCTGCGGTGTTGGCCGAAGTCGGACATGACGTTCTCTGCATTGATGTGGATGAAAAGAAGGTCGAAAACCTTAAACAAGGCAAGATCCCCATTTTTGAACCGGGTCTGACGCCGCTGGTAATGTCGAATTACGAATCGGGTCGTCTGAAGTTCAGCACTGATGCTGCACTGGGCGTGAATCATGGCGTGATGCAGTTTATCGCCGTGGGTACGCCGCCTGACGAAGATGGCTCGGCCGACCTGAAATATGTTACTGCGGTGGCGCGTACCATTGCTCAGCATATGACCGATCACAAAGTCGTCATTGATAAGTCAACGGTGCCAGTGGGAACCGCTGACCGCGTCCGTGCCGTCATGACAGAAACCCTGAAGGCGCGTGATGCCAACATCAGCTTTGATGTGGTGTCCAACCCAGAGTTTCTAAAAGAAGGTGCGGCAGTTAATGACTGTATGCGCCCAGAGCGTATCGTCGTAGGGACGGACAATGACGATGTTGTGGAGCTGTTGCGTGAGCTGTACGAGCCATTCAACCGTAACCACGATCGCATGATCCTGATGGATATTCGCAGTGCAGAACTGACTAAGTACGCGGCTAACTGCATGCTGGCGACCAAAATCAGCTTTATGAACGAAATTTCCAATCTCGCAGAACGTTTAGGCGCGGATATCGAAAAAGTGCGCCAGGGGATTGGGTCTGACTCACGCATCGGCTATCACTTTATCTATCCAGGCTGCGGCTATGGCGGTTCCTGCTTCCCGAAAGACGTTCAGGCGCTTATTCGTACGGCTGAATCCATTGGCTACACGCCGCGCCTGTTGAAGGCGGTGGAAGACGTCAACGACAGTCAGAAGACCAAGCTGCCGACCTTTATCAAACGCCACTTTGGTGACGATCTTAAGGGTAAAACGTTTGCCCTGTGGGGTTTGTCATTTAAACCTAACACCGATGATATGCGTGAAGCATCAAGCCGCGTGTTAATGGAAACCTTATGGGAAGCTGGCGCATCCGTTCAGGCCTTCGATCCCGAAGCCATGGATGAAGCGCAACGCATCTATGGTCATCGCGATGATTTGAAGCTGATGGGTACCAAAGAGGCGGCATTGCACGGTGCAGACGGCCTGGTGATTTGTACGGAATGGCAGAACTTCCGTGCACCTGACTTTGACGTTATTAAGAATGCACTGAAAGAACCCGTGATTTTTGATGGGCGTAACCTGTATGATCCAGAGCGTATCAGCAAACGCGGCTTCGTTTATTATGCAATCGGCCGCGGAGCATCTATCCAGGCTGTGTGATTAACGAGGGATTTATGAATTTTCTGGTTACCGGCGCAGCAGGCTTTATTGGCTTTCATGTAAGTCAACGCCTGCTGGCCGCCGGTCACCAGGTTGTCGGTATTGACAACCTGAATGACTACTACGATGTAAACCTTAAACAAGCTCGCCTTGATGTCATCGGCGATAATCCATCTTTTACCTTCATCAAAGTCGATTTGGCCGATCGCCAGGCTATTGCCGCACTTTTTGCACAGCACAACTTTCAACGCGTTATTCATTTGGCCGCTCAGGCAGGGGTACGTTATTCCATTGAAAATCCCCATGCTTATGCCGATGCCAACGTTATTGGGCACCTGAATATACTCGAAGGGTGCCGCCATCATAAAATCGAACATCTGCTCTATGCGTCATCCAGTTCGGTTTATGGCTTAAATAACAAGATGCCATTCTCAACAGAGGACAGTGTCGATCATCCGGTTTCATTGTATGCAGCGACCAAAAAAGCCAATGAGCTGATGTCGCATACTTACTCACATCTTTATCAATTACCCACAACCGGATTACGTTTTTTCACGGTATATGGTCCGTGGGGACGTCCGGACATGGCATTGTTTAAATTTACTCGGGCAATGCTCGCCGGTGAAGCGATAGATGTGTATAACCAAGGGCAAATGAAGCGCGACTTTACCTATATTGATGATGTAGTCGAGGCGATCGTTCGTTTGCAGGATGTGGTTCCGCAAGCCGATGTTAACTGGACCGTTGAAACGGGTTCTGCCGCGTCAAGCTCAGCCCCCTATAGTGTTTATAACCTGGGCAACAGCCAGCCTGTGAGTCTGATTCACTATATTGAGGCGATTGAAAAAGCGCTTGGCATATCGGCAAATAAAAACCTGATGCCAATGCAACCCGGCGATGTCCTGGCAACCAGCGCCGACACGACAGCGTTATATAATGCCATTGGATTTAAACCACAAACCGGTGTCGATGAAGGCGTCAGACGCTTTGTTGACTGGTACCGTAATTTTTACTCGGTGTGAAAAATAAAAAAGGAAGCAGTCGCTTCCTTTTTTTTGGTGTTGGTAATCAAATAGCTAAAGTGAAGCCAACAAAGAGCGAAACACGCCATTCATTACAGCAGGAAGTCGTCTAACTGCTTACCTTGTTCTTCCATGGCTTTTTTGATTGCTGCTGGCGTACGGCCCTGGCCTGTCCAGGTTTTAGCATCGCCATTTTCGTCAACAAACTGATATTTTGCAGGGCGAGCAGCACGTTTGGCTTTGCCTGAACTTTTTGATTCTGACAGCGCGCCGAATAATTCATTGGGATCGATGCCATCGGCTAACAGCATTTCACGATATTGCTCAAGTTTACGCGCACGTTCTTCGTTTTCTGCTTTGGAATGTGACTCTTCATCGCGACGCTCATTTACCACGACTTCAAGTTTTTCCAGCATTTCTTCCAGTGTTTCCAAAGAACACTCTCTGGCCTGGGCACGCAGCGTGCGGATATTATTAAGATTTTTAAGTGCTTCGCTCATTGTCCTGATCTCTGAATAATTAATAGGAGAGTTGTTCTGCCCGCTAATAGTAGTGGTGCAGAAAAATAACTTCAACATTAAATTAATTTTTAGCTTAAAAAGAGGAAAGAAGCAATTTAATGAATTATTAATTCGGCCTGATAACTGTGGCAGCTGTACCCGTGAATCAACGAGAACATTAAGCGCTTAGCGGAAAATGCGCTTGCGCATAAAGGGTAAATTAATGGTTCACCATGAAAGTGCTTTAATATTTATCTCTTAAACAAGACAAATCGGCGTGCCATATTAACCCGATATTATCAATTAGTGGTGCTAATCTGAACAGAAGATGCTGAAAATCACCACGGCATCACGGAGCAGATATGGTAAAATCGCCATTATTTAGTTTCATCATATCTGAGAAACGGCGCACATGGCTCAACTCTATTTCTACTATTCAGCAATGAATGCAGGTAAATCAACCGCTCTTTTGCAGTCATCTTACAATTACCAGGAACGCGG
The DNA here is from genome assembly GCF_002307475.1 of Pantoea allii. Classification (GTDB taxonomy): domain Bacteria; phylum Pseudomonadota; class Gammaproteobacteria; order Enterobacterales; family Enterobacteriaceae; genus Pantoea; species Pantoea allii. The sequence goes on from NZ_NTMH01000003.1 coordinate 64,474, forward strand.
TATGCGAACGCTGGTCTATACTGCGGAAATCGATAATCGCTTTGGCGCAGGTAAGGTCAGTTCGCGTATTGGATTATCCTCACCAGCGGTACTGTATAATGCTGACAGCCAACTGGATGTAGAGATTGCACAAGAGCATGCACGCCAGCCTGTGCATTGTGTTCTGGTGGATGAAAGCCAGTTTCTGACGCGTGAACAGGTTAAGGCGCTGTCTGACGTGGTGGATGACCTGGATATTCCGGTACTGTGCTACGGGCTGCGGACCGACTTTCTTGGCGAGCTCTTTATCGGCAGTCAGTATCTGCTGGCCTGGGCAGATAAGCTGGTTGAACTGAAGACGGTTTGTCACTGCGGACGTAAAGCGGGCATGGTGCTGCGCCTCGACAGCGATGGCAAACCTTTCAGAGAAGGGGAACAGGTGGTGATTGGTGGAAATGAACGTTATATCTCGGTATGCCGTAAGCATTATAAGAAGGCGATAGAGCAGGGATGTTTGCAGGCCATTCATGGCGCGCAAACGCCCGTCGACTGATGACGTCACTCAATGGATTCGCTGCGGTTTGCCAGACCTTTCTCTGTTAAGGCCTCAAGCCTGTCGCGTTGCCTGACCTCAAATAATCAATAAGTCCGGTTCAGGACACCGTTATCATTCGTCATCGCGATCATCGCGCTAGCCAGGAGAGCGACGACGTTCTGCATAACAGTACAATAATTGTAATAAAAAACCCCTTGAGGCGCGTGCCAGACAAGGGGTTTTACAGCCCGTATTACCGGGCATTAACCTGATTAGGCTTTTTTAGCTTTCTTCGCCGCTTTACTGTCACCGACCGGCTGATCCACTGCCGCTTCAGCGGCACTTGAATAAGGCTCCACAAATTTGCGGCCATAATAGCTGTCAAGCATCAGCTGTTTCAGTTCGGCAATTAACGGATAGCGTGGGTTAGCGCCAGTACACTGGTCATCAAAGGCATCTTCGGCCAGTTTGTCCACTTTCGCCAGGAAATCGGCTTCCTGAACGCCGGCTTCACGAATTGAGGCCGGGATACCCAGTTCGGTTTTGATTTCGTCCAGCCAGGTCAGCAGTTTTTCGATTTTCTGCGCGGTGCGATCGCCCGGAGCCGTCAGACCCAGGTGATCCGCGACTTCAGCATAACGACGACGTGCCTGCGGACGGTCGTACTGGCTGAATGCGGTTTGCTTAGTCGGATTGTCATTGGCGTTATAGCGGATGACATTGGAAATCAGCAGCGAGTTAGCCAGTCCATGAGGAATATGGAACTCCGAGCCCAGCTTATGCGCCATTGAGTGGCAAACTCCCAGGAAGGCATTGGCAAAAGCTATACCGGCAATGGTAGCGGCATTGTGTACACGTTCACGGGCTACCGGGTTTTTGGCCCCCTCTGCATAGCTGGCGGGTAAATGCTCTTTGAGTAGCTTAAGTGCCTGCAGCGCCTGACCATCGGAATATTCATTTGCCAGGACGGACACATAGGCTTCAAGCGCATGGGTTACCGCATCCAGACCACCAAAGGCACAGAGTGAACGTGGCATATCCATTACCAGGTTCGCATCCACGATGGCCATATCCGGCGTCAGAGCGTAATCCGCCAGCGGATATTTCTGCCCGGTGGCGTCATCCGTTACTACCGCAAAAGGCGTTACTTCAGAACCGGTACCGGAGGTGGTGGTAATCGCCACCATACGTGCTTTCACGCCCATTTTCGGGAATTTATAGATACGTTTGCGGATATCCATAAAGCGCAGCGCCAGCTCTTCGAAATGGGTTTCCGGATGTTCATACATGACCCACATAATTTTGGCTGCGTCCATCGGGGAACCGCCACCCAGCGCCAGAATGACGTCGGGTTTAAAGCTGTTCATTTGTTCTGCGCCTTTGCGCACGATGCTTAATGTGGGGTCCGCTTCAACCTCAAAGAACACTTCGGTTTCGATACCGTGGGATTTTAAGACGCGGGTAACCTGATCGGCGTAGCCATTATTGAACAGGAAGCGGTCTGTCACCACAAACGCGCGTTTTGCCCCGTCGGTAGCGATCTCTTCCAGTGCAATGGGTAAAGAGCCACGACGGAAGTAAATGGACTTTGGAAGTTTATGCCACAACATATTTTCAGCTCGCTTGGCTACGGTTTTCTTATTGATCAGATGTTTAGGTCCAACGTTTTCAGAAATGGAGTTACCACCCCAGGAACCACAGCCCAATGTCAGAGAGGGGGCGAGTTTAAAGTTGTACAAATCACCAATGCCGCCCTGAGAGGCCGGAGTATTGATAAGAATGCGGGCCGTTTTCATTTTGTCGCCAAAGTAGTGCACGCGTTCTGTCTGATTGTCCTGATCGGTATAAAGACAGGAGGTGTGACCAATGCCACCCATCGCCACCAGTTTCTCCGCTTTGCTGACGGCATCTTCATAATCTTTAGCACGGTACATCGCAAGTGTCGGCGACAGCTTTTCATGGGCAAAAGGTTCTGATTCATCGACCCGTTCAACTTCACCAATCAGGATTTTTGTTTCTGCCGGAACGCTGAGGCCAGCCATCTCTGCAATTTTCACCGCGGGCTGACCGACAATGGCGGCGTTGAGCCCGCCGTTTTTCAGAATAATATTTTGTACGGCACTGAGATCCTGTCCCTTGAGCAGATAGCCGCCATGGCTGGAGAAGCGCTCACGCACGGCGTCATAAACGGAGTCCACCACGATGACAGACTGCTCAGAGGCGCAGATCACGCCGTTGTCGAACGTTTTCGACATCAGAATGGACGCGACGGCGCGCTTAATATCGGCGGTTTCATCAATCACCACCGGCGTGTTACCCGCCCCTACGCCAATAGCCGGTTTTCCTGAGCTGTACGCGGCTTTAACCATGCCGGGTCCACCTGTAGCAAGAATCAGGTTGATATCGGGGTGATGCATCAGCTGATTGGACAGTTCAACAGAAGGCGCGTCGATCCAGCCGATAATGTCTTTAGGCGCGCCAGCAGCGATGGCAGCCTGCAGTACAATATCCGCCGCTTTATTGGTTGCGTCTTTGGCGCGAGGGTGAGGTGAGAAGATAATACCGTTGCGGGTTTTAAGGCTGATAAGGGCTTTGAAGATAGCGGTCGACGTGGGGTTGGTTGTGGGAACAATGCCGCAAATCAGGCCGATGGGTTCAGCAATCGTGATGGTGCCAAAAGTGTCATCGGTTTGCAGCACGCCGCAGGTTTTTTCATCTTTGTAAGCGTTATAGATATATTCAGAAGCAAAGTGGTTTTTGATAACTTTATCTTCAACAATACCCATACCGGATTCTGCAACCGCCATTTTAGCGAGGGGAATGCGGGCATCGGCGGCGGCCAGCGCAGCGGCGCGGAAGATGGCATCGACCTGTTGTTGAGAAAAGTTGGCGAATTCTTGCTGGGCTTTTTTTACACGTTCAACCAGTGCATTGAGTTCAGCGACATTAGTAACGGCCATTGTGCTCTCCTGAGGAAGTTAAACTTTTTTAGTAAACAAGCCTGAGTCCCTGAGTATAGTTATGATGCAAACGCCAACCATTTCGGGAGTAAAGCAGCAAGTTTTCAATTGTTTACTAAAAGCGCTTTCTTGCGGTTTAAACGTGAGACACGCGTTGCTGACAGGCAAAGAGTACCTGGTTTGGGGGAGACCAATGATGATTCAGATCAATTTTGATCGCGGCTGACACCTTTCAGCCAGCCTGCGATCACAGCCATACGACGAAGTAAAAAAACCGTAATAAAAGTAACATCTACCGCAGGATATTTAATGGCTGGTAGAACGCGCTAAAGTGTAAGTAAATTAACAGAATAAATAACTAACAGGTCATCTGGCGCCCAGGGCATTTTTCCCTTACATTAGGCGCGTTTTTTTCATCTGGGATGTGGAGTCAACCGTGAATCCTGCGCTATTAGATCTGTCTGGCTATATCAAGTTTTTCGTAGGCCTGTTTGCACTGGTTAACCCCATTGGCATCATTCCGGTATTTATCAGCATGACCCGTTATCAGGGCGTGGCTGAACGCAATAAAACCAATCTGACGGCAAATCTCGCCGTGGCGATTATTCTATGGACCTCACTGTTTTTAGGCGATGCGATCCTGCATGTTTTTGGTATCTCTATCGATTCGTTCCGCATTGCAGGCGGTATTCTGGTCGTGACGATCGCCATGTCGATGATCAGCGGAAAATTAGGCGAGGATAAACAAAACAAGCAGGAAAAATCGGAGACGGCCATTCGGGAAAGTGTCGGCGTGGTTCCGCTGGCGCTGCCGTTAATGGCTGGCCCTGGCGCGATCAGTTCGACCATCGTCTGGGGTACCCGTTACCATAACTGGCTTAATCTGCTGGGTTTTACCGTAGCTATTGCCATTTTTGCCTTCAGCTGTTGGTTACTGTTCCGCGCTGCTCCCTTGATGGTCAGGTTGTTAGGGCAGACCGGTATTAACGTCATCACCCGTATCATGGGGTTATTGTTAATGGCCCTGGGGATTGAATTTGTCGTTACCGGAATTAAAGCGATTTTTCCCGGTCTGGTCGGATAAAAGGCACTTATTTAAATAAAAATAATAAGAAACGCGCTAATCTGGTGCAAATTCCGGTTGTTTTGCACCATTTTAATGCAATTATTTATCTGTCTTCATATCCCTCAGCAGTTATCACTTCCACTAATAGCTTCCTGCTTCCACTCCGTGCCCGCATTCTCACCCTGTCACTATTTTCACATTACATTCTGCTTTAACTGCCTAAGTTGGCATGATTAATGCTGGTATACGTCCCAAAAAGCGTTTTTAAATGATGGGGCGAGGTGAAATAACCCTACAACAACACAGTCAAACGGCTGGATTGTTATTTTTTGGTTAAATTACCATCAAATCGATGAGTCTGTTTATTAATCAGTCTGTTAAGCTATTTTTATGGCGAAAATTAACACTTCCTCTGGGAAAAATCTCATGATAAAAGAGAATCAGGTAACATTTTAGCTATTTAGTTTTGGCGCCCCTCAACGGCATCTGCTAATTTTCGGCGCATCGATAAAGTTTTCCCGAATGTCCAAACAATAAGATTTATTCCTTATTGATGACGGGATGGCAGAATAAAAGTTGGCACTTAACAAGGGTTGGTAAATGAACACGCAGCACTATCTGGCTTGTTTAGCATTAACTATGACAGTTTTACCCACCAGTGCCGCGACTGTGCCATCAGATGTCGCGTTGTCCGCAAACCAACAAATCGTCATTAATAACGGATCAGAAGTGGCCTCACTTGACCCGCATAAGACAGAAGGTGTGCCGGAGTCGAACATCATCCTCAACCTGCTGGACGGGCTGGTTAACACGGATAATGATGGCAAGGTCGTGCCGGGCGTTGCCGAAAGCTGGCAAAATCAGCAGGGCAAAGTCTGGACATTTACGCTGCGCGACAATGCTAAATGGAGCAACGGTGAGCCGGTGACGGCAAAGGATTTCGTTTATAGCTGGCGTCGTCTTGCCGATCCTAAAACGGCTTCCCCTTATGCCAGTTATTTGCAGGCTGCGCACATTGCCAATGTTGAGGCGATTCTTGCCGGTAAAGCCGCCCCAGACCAACTGGGAGTGAAAGCCCTTGATGACCGCCATCTGCAGGTTACCTTAACCGAGCCGGTGCCCTATTTAGTGGCAATGCTGGCGCACACCGCAATGAAGCCCGTCTATGCACCTGCGATTGAACAGTGGGGCGAAGCATGGACACAACCCGGCCACTACATCGGCAACGGTGCCTATACGCTGAGCGACTGGGTAGTGAATGAAAAAATCGTCCTGAAGCGTAATCCGCGCTACTGGAACAACCGCCAGACCGTCATTGAGCAAGGAATGTTTTTACCGATCAGCTCGGAAAACAGCGATATCAATCGTTATCGTAGCGGTGGCATTGATATGACCAACAGCGCGGTTCCGCCTGACATGTTCGCTAAATTGCGTAAAGACATCGGCGATGAAGTGAAAGTCAGTCCGCTGCTCTGCACCTTTTATTACGAAATTAATAACAAAAAACCACCGTTTACCGATGCACGCGTTCGCGCGGCCATCAAAATGACGCTGGATCGCGACATCATCGCCAATAAAATTATGGGACAGGGGCAAATTCCTGCCTACAGCTTTACGCCGCCTTATACTGCTGGCGCAAAATTGGCCGCGCCTGCGTGGATGGCCTGGTCACAGCCGCAACGAAATGACGCGGCGAAAAAATTGCTGGCCGAGGCCGGTTATAACGATAAAAACCCGCTGCGGTTTACGCTGCTTTATAACACCTCTGATCAAAACAAAACCCAGGCTATCGCCGCCGCGTCCATGTGGCAACGCAACCTGGGCGCGCAGGTGACGTTACAAAATCAGGAATGGAAAACCCTGCTGGAAACACGTCATCAGGCACAATATGACGTGGTTCGCGCCACCTGGTGTGCGGATTACAATGAGCCCTCTACTTTCCTCAATATGTTCCAGAGTCAGTCGTCGACCAATACGGCGTTTTACCGCAGCGCGGAATACGATCGCCTGTTAGCCGCAACATTAACAACTGAGAATGAAGCCGATCGCGCATTATTGTATCAGCAGGCTGAAACACAACTCGACAAAGACTCAGCAATTGTGCCAGTTTACTATCGCGTCAGTGTGCGACTGGTCAAACCCTGGATTGGCGGGTTTACCGGCCACGATCCGCAGGACATGACAGATCTGAAATATTATTTTATTAAACAACACTGAGTCACGCGCTTAACCGGCGGCACAGCCGGGAAGGGCGTGACCGTGCAGACCACACTACAGGGTCAATACTCCCCGGCAGGCAAACACCGGGGACCCGAATACGGGGAACGCTGAGGTCGCAAATACCCTCAGTGAAAATAAAAAACTGGAGTTATGAATGAACAACATCACGAAGAAAACCCTGATTGCTGCCAGCGTCTTTGCAGCGATGAGTGCGTTCACAGCGAACAGCGTTATGGCAGCCACGGTACCTGCTGGGGTTGAACTGGCCGCGAAGCAGGAGCTGGTTAAAGGAAACGGTAGCGAAATCCAGTCGATGGATCCGCATAAAATTGAAGGCGTGCCGGAATCAAACGTCAGCCACGATTTGTTTGAAGGGCTGGTGATTAGTGATACGGATGGCCACCCAATCCCGGGCGTGGCGGAAAGCTGGGATAATAAAGATTTTAAGGTCTGGACCTTCCATCTGCGTAAAAATGCCAAATGGTCGAATGGTGAACCGGTAACGGCACAGGACTTTGTATACAGCTGGCAGCGTCTGGCGAATCCTAAAACGGCATCGCCTTATGCTAGCTTCTTGCAATATGGTCACCTTGAGAATGTTGACGATATTATTGCCGGTAAGAAAAGTCCGTCTGAGTTAGGTGTGAAAGCCCTGGATGACCACACCCTGCAGGTTACCCTGGATGAACCTGTACCTTATTTTTACAAATTGCTGATCCACTCATCGATGTCGCCAGTGAATAAAGGCGCAATCGAGAAGTATGGTGACCAGTGGACTTTACCGCAAAACATGGTCAGCAATGGTGCCTTCAAGCTTGATTCCCATGTTGTCAACGAACGCATTACGTTAGTACGCAACCCAGAGTATTGGGATAATGCGCACACTGTATTGAACAAAGTAACCTTCCTGCCCATTTCCTCAGAAGTTAGTGATGTTAACCGCTACTTCTCCGATAACGGCAGCGACATGACCTATAACAATATGCCGATTGAGCTGTTTAAGAAATTACAGCGTGATAACGGTAAAGAACTGCATGTCGATCCGTATCTGTGCACTTACTATTATGAAATTAACAACCAGAAAGCGCCATTTACCGATCCGCGCGTGCGTGCTGCACTGAAACTGGGTCTTGATCGCGACATCATCGTAGATAAGGTACTGGCTCAGGGGCAGAAGCCAGCATATAGCTATACACCACCGGCAACTGATGGCATGTCATTGTTAAAACCAGACTGGTTTACCTGGTCGCAGGAAAAACGCAACGCTGAAGCGAAAAAATTGTTGGCCGAAGCAGGTTACACGCCTGAAAAACCGCTGACGTTTAATTTGCTGTATAACACGTCGGATTTGCATAAAAAGCTGGCTATCGCTGCCTCTTCAATCTGGGCAAAAAACCTGGGCGTCAAAGTGAAACTGGAGAACCAGGAGTGGAAAACTTTCCTGGATACGCGTCATCAGGGCAACTTTGATGTTGCACGTGCTGGCTGGTGTGCCGACTACAACGAACCAACGTCATTCCTGAACACCATGCTGTCAGACAGCAGTAATAACACGCCACACTATAAGAGCCCTGAGTTTGATAAGGTGATGAAAGATGCGTTGGCTGCTGGGGATGAAAAAGCCCGTGCCGCCGATTATCAGAAAGCCGAACAGATTCTGGATAAAGATTCCGTTATCGTGCCACTTTACTACTACGTCAATACACGTTTAGTGAAGCCGTATGTGGGTGGCTATACCGGTAAGGATCCACTGGATTACACCTACGATAAAAACCTGTATATCATCAAGCACTAACAGAACATATACCAAGAACAGCGGCGGCGCCTCGCGCGCCGCCTGTACTTTTTTTAATGCAATGTGAAGCACCAGCCTGGTAGGTACGGCAATGTTAAAATTCATCCTGCGTCGATTGCTTGAAGCAATTCCGACGCTTTTCGTTCTGATTACCATCTCCTTCTTTATGATGCGACTGGCACCCGGCAGTCCTTTTACCAGCGAGCGCACGCTCTCGCCAGAGGTCATGGCAAATATTGAGGCGAAATATCACCTCAACGATCCTATCGGTAAGCAATATGTTGATTATCTTATTCAACTGGCGCACGGCGATTTTGGTCCCTCGTTTAAATACAAAGATTATTCGGTGAACTACCTGGTCGGTCATGCGTTTCCGGTTTCTGCCAAGCTAGGTCTTGCTGCCTTTATTCTGGCGGTGGTGCTGGGGGTAACGGCCGGCGTAATCGCGGCGCTGAAACAAAACAGCCTGTGGGATTATGTTGTGATGGGGGTGGCAATGACCGGCGTGGTGATACCCAGTTTCGTGGTCGCACCGCTATTGGTTCTGGTTTTCGCTATCACGCTTAAGTGGCTCCCCGGCGGCGGCTGGAACGGCGGACAATGGAACTACATGCTGCTGCCGATGGTGGCGCTCTCACTCGCCTATATCGCCAGTATCGCGCGTATTACCCGCGGCTCGATGATTGAAGTTATGCACTCCAACTTTATTCGTACCGCGCGTGCGAAAGGTTTGCCGTTGCGTCGTATCGTATTACGTCATGCACTGAAGCCTGCGCTGTTGCCAGTGATTTCTTATATGGGACCGGCCTTTGTCGGCATCATCACCGGCTCTATGGTCATTGAGTCCATCTACGGATTGCCGGGCATTGGTCAGCTGTTCGTGAACGGTGCGCTGAACCGTGATTACTCACTGGTGCTGAGCCTGACCATTCTGGTGGGGTTATTAACCATTCTGTTTAACGCGATTGTCGATGTGCTGTACGCCGTAATCGACCCGAAAATCCGCTACTGATTCTGGAGTTCGCCATGATGTTAAGTAAGAAAAATAGCGAAGCTCTTGATGCATTCAGTGAAAAACTGGAAGTCGAAGGGCGTAGCCTGTGGCAGGATGCCCGACGTCGTTTTATCCATAACCGTGCCGCGTTAATTAGCCTGATGGTGCTGATGCTCATCACGCTGTTTGTGATTTTCGCGCCTATGCTGTCACAGTTCTCCTATTTCGATACAGACTGGGGAATGATGTCATCACCGCCGGATACGACTTCAGGTCACTGGTTCGGCACTGACTCATCAGGGCGCGATTTATTGGTGCGCGTCGCCATTGGGGGGCGTATTTCCCTGATGGTAGGGATTGCCGCCGCCCTGATCGCCGTCATCGTCGGCACCCTGTACGGTTCAATCGCTGGTTACCTCGGGGGGAAAACGGATTCCGTGATGATGCGTATTCTGGAAATCCTTAACTCCTTCCCGTTCATGTTCTTCGTTATCCTGCTGGTGACCTTCTTTGGCCGCAATATCCTGCTTATTTTTGCCGCTATCGGTATGGTTTCCTGGCTGGACATGGCGCGTATCGTGCGTGGTCAGACCTTAAGCCTGAAACGCAAAGAGTTTATCGAAGCCGCGCATGTCGGTGGTGTTTCCACCTGGAAAATTGTGACGCGCCATATCGTCCCTAACGTACTGGGTGTGGTGGTGGTTTACGCTTCGCTGCTGGTGCCCAGTATGATTCTGTTTGAATCTTTCCTGAGCTTCCTGGGGCTGGGAACCCAGGAGCCCTTGAGTAGCTGGGGCGCATTGCTTAGCGATGGTGCTAACTCCATGGAAGTCTCGCCGTGGCTGTTACTGTTCCCGGCGGTTTTCCTGGTTGTCACCTTGTTCTGTTTCAACTTTATTGGCGATGGCCTGCGTGATGCCCTCGACCCCAAAGATCGTTAAGGAGTTTCCCGATGACTATTCATGAATTTCAGCCTTCTCAGGCTGCACGCACGGGAAGCGAACTGCTGCTTGATGTCAAAGATTTACGCGTCACTTTTGGCACCCACGATGGTGACGTGACGGCGGTTAACGATCTCAACTTTTCACTGCGCGCGGGGGAAACCTTAGGCATTGTGGGCGAGTCGGGCTCAGGCAAATCACAAACCGCGTTTGCGCTGATGGGGCTGCTGGCCAGCAATGGTCGTATCGGCGGATCGGCGTTGTTTAACGGTAAGGAGATCCTTAACCTGCCTGAAAAACAGCTGAACAGACTGCGTGCCGAGCAAATCGCCATGATCTTTCAGGACCCCATGACCTCACTGAACCCCTACATGCGGGTTGGCGAGCAGTTAATGGAAGTGCTGAAGCTGCATAAAGGCATGAGCAGCGCCCAGGCATTTGAAGAGTCGATAAAAATGCTGGATGCGGTAAAAATGCCGGAAGCGCGTAAACGCATGAAAATGTATCCCCATGAGTTTTCAGGCGGGATGCGTCAGCGTGTAATGATTGCGATGGCGTTGATGTGTCGTCCTAAGCTGCTGATTGCCGATGAACCCACGACCGCACTGGACGTGACGGTTCAGGCGCAGATTATGACATTGCTGAATGAACTCAAGCGCGAGTTCAATACGGCGATCATCATGATTACCCACGATCTGGGGGTGGTCGCGGGGATCTGCGACAAAGTGCTGGTGATGTATGCTGGACGCACGATGGAATATGGCCGTGCACGCGATGTCTTTTATCAGCCAGCCCATCCTTACTCTATTGGCCTTCTGAACGCCGTCCCAAGGCTGGATGCAGAAGGGGAAAGCCTGACGACTATTCCCGGGAATCCGCCTAACCTGCTGCGTTTGCCGCAGGGTTGTCCGTTCCAGCCGCGCTGTCCTCATGCCATGGATATCTGTTCTAAAGCACCGCCGCTGTTACCTTTTGCAGAAGGGCGTTTACGCGCCTGCTTTAAGCCGGTGGAGGAACTCGTATGAGCAGCCTGGCAGAGAAAAAAGTCTTACTCGAAATCGCCGATCTGAAAGTCCATTTTGATATCAAAGATGGCAAGCAGTGGTTCTGGCAGCCGCCAAAAACCCTTAAGGCCGTCGATGGGGTCAGCCTGCGCCTGTATGAGGGCGAAACGCTGGGCGTTGTCGGTGAATCAGGTTGCGGAAAGTCTACGCTGGCGCGTGCCATTATTGGCCTGGTTAAGGCCACAGAGGGCCGCGTATCCTGGCTGGGACGCAACCTGCTTGGACAGAGCCAGGAAGAGTGGCGCAAGGCGCGTAGCGATATCCAGATGATTTTTCAGGACCCGCTGGCCTCGTTAAACCCACGTATGACCATCGGCGATATCATCGCAGAGCCGTTACGCACTTATCACCCGGAGCTGTCGCGCCAGGATATCAAAGATCGCGTCAAGACCATGATGATGAAGGTCGGGCTCCTGCCTAACCTGATCAACCGTTATCCTCACGAGTTCTCTGGCGGGCAGTGCCAGCGTATTGGCATCGCGCGCGCCTTGATACTTGAGCCTAAGCTGATCATTTGCGATGAGCCGGTGTCGGCGCTGGACGTCTCTATCCAGGCGCAGGTGGTTAACCTGCTACAGCAACTGCAGCGTGAAATGGGGCTGTCGCTGATCTTTATCGCGCATGACCTGGCGGTGGTGAAACATATCTCTGATCGCGTATTGGTGATGTATCTGGGACATGCCGTTGAGCTGGGCACTTACGATGAGGTGTACACCAATCCGCAGCATCCTTACACCAAAGCGCTGATGTCGGCGGTGCCGATCCCCGATCCGGACCTGGAGAAAAACAAGCAGATTCAGCTTCTGGAAGGGGAATTACCGTCCCCGATTAATCCGCCCTCTGGATGCGTCTTCCGTACCCGTTGCCCGATTGCCGGCCCGGAGTGTGCGAAGACCCGACCGCTGCTTGAAGGCAGTTTCCGTCACGCGGTGTCCTGCCTGAAGGTGGACCCGCTATAAAGCAAAACGCCGGGCATTTGCCCGGCGTTTATTTGTCATCTGTCAGCTATTCACGCCATAAAATATGGCACAGCTTGTGATCTTTTTCGCGACACAGCAGTACGCGCGCGAAGACATCCGTAATTGGCTCGCCGTCCGCTTCGCCCAGGCCGATAACCACTTCTGAAAAAAAGTCGGGATTCAAATCAAAATCCACATGATCCTGCCAGTCATCTGACGGATCGAACAGCTCTGCGCCACCGCGCTCTTCAAACTGCAGATTGAACAGAATGATATCGGCAGGATCAAGATTGTCGCCTGCCAGTTCAAGAAAAATGTCGTAGGCCTGTTCCAGCGTTTCGTCTTCTGTCAGGCGGTTGTTTAGATCCATTCTCAGTCCCGTTTATCTAAGGGCAGTTCGTAATTTCGCTCGTTTTACAGTAAAGGACTAAAGAAGTAAAACAGTCGTTCGACAATCCGCTGCCACCAGGCACGTTTTGCCCAGCGTTTAGCGTCAAGCAGGCGCGAACGGGCAATATAGTCGTCCTGCACACAGGCCAGATCGCTGCCAAATCCGGCATCATCCACGGCAAGGGTAATTTCAAAGTTCAGCCACAAACTACGCATATCCAGATTGACGGTGCCGACCAGGCTCAACTGACCGTCCACCAGTACGCTTTTGGTATGCAGCAGGCCATCTTCAAACTGATAGATCTTCACGCCAGCCTCAAGTAGCTCGCCAAAAAATGAGCGGCTTGCCCAGCCGACCAGCAGAGAATCATTATGAAGGGGCACCACAAGACTCACGTTGACTCCGCGTAACGCCGCCGTGCAGATAGCATGAAGCAGGTCATCACTCGGCACCAGATAGGGCGTGGTCATGATTAACTGCTCACGTGCTGAATAAACTGCCGTAAGCAGCGCCTGGTGAATCAAGTCTTCCGGAAAACCAGGGCCGGAAGCAATAACCTGCACGGTGTGGCCACTTTCCTGCTCAAACGGCATGATATTGCGGTCGGGCGGCGGCGGCAGAATACGTTTGCCGGTTTCAATCTCCCAGTCACAGCTATACACAATCCCCATCGCCGTCGATACCGGGCCTTCCATTCGGGCCATCAGATCAACCCACTGACCCACGCCAGCCTCTTGTTTAAAGAAGCGCGGATCAACCAGATTCATGCTGCCCGTGTAGGCAATATAGTTATCAATCAGCACCATTTTACGATGCTGACGCAAATCCATGCGGCGCAGGAATACGCGCAGCAGGCTGACCTGGAGCGCCTCCACAACGTCGATGCCTGCGTTACGCATCATGCCCACCCACGGGCTTCTGAAAAACGCAACGCTCCCCGCAGAGTCAAGCATGAGCCGGCAGTGAACGCCACGGCGTGATGCAGCCATTAACGACTCGGCCACTTCGTCCGCCAGACCGCCCGGATTCCAGATATAGAACACCATCTCGACGTTATGACGCGCCAGCTGGATATCGCGAATTAACGCCTTCATCACGTCATCAGAACTGGTCAGTAGCTGTAGCTGATTACCTTTTACGCCCGCAATGCCCTGGCGGTTATTGCACAATTGAAATAAAGCGCGCGCAACGTCGCTGTAATCCGTTGCAAAAATTTCGGTGCGCTTTTTTAAATCATTCAGCCAGCGGGCGGTGGACGGCCACATGGTACGCGCCCGTTCAGCACGGCGTTTCCCCAAATGCAGTTCACCAAAGGATAAATAAGCAATGATGCCCACCAGCGGCAGAATAAAGATAATCAGCAGCCATGCCATGGCTGAGGTCACGGCCCGTCGCTTCATCAGGATGCGCAGCGTGATGCCGGCGATCAGCAACCAGTAACCAAACAACAACAACCAGCTGATAAGCGTGTAAAACGTGGTCATTAAGTGGACATCCTGTTCGCGCTTGAGTTTGAGAAGTTTACGTGGAGATGCAGAGGAGCGAAACCCTTAATAATAACGGCTTTTCGATGAAAGATCCGATTTGGCATTGGCTCAGAGATCTTTATAATGCCTGCGCGTGAGTTTGGTGTCAGAGAGGACGTAATGAGAAAAAGCAGAAACGAAGTTGCCCGCTGGAGAATGTTGCGTCAGGTACAGCGCCGACGTTCGCGCTGGCTGGAAGGGCAGTCACGTCGCTATAAACGTATTCACGGGATTCGCCATCAACTGGCGCAGCAGCAACGTCGCTCGATTCTGTTTATCACGCAAAATCTGTAATCATTCAGCCGCGTTGAGCGGCTGATAAATCTACTGTCCGGTCATCAATAATTTTACGTTGACCAACTGTACCGCGGCGGCCAGAACAATCAGCATCACAATCAGGTGTTTTTTATTACGCCAGCCGTGTTTGCGCCACAGACAGAGCGCCGCCCCGACTAACAGCGTGATGACCAGTAACAGGGTCAAAATGATCGCTTGCATAAAACATCATCTCGAAAAAAAAGCTTCAGAGCGGCTGCCCGGAAGCTTTTTTGCATGGGAGTCGAATCAGAAAACGCGCTTGAAGGGCTTCACACTGACTTGCTTATAAACGCCTGCGGCGATATAGGGATCGTCTGCCGCCCAGGCCTGCGCCGTTTCCAGTGACGGGAATTCAGCGACCACGGTAGAGCCCGTAAACCCAGCAACGCCAGGATCGTTACTGTCCACCGCAGGCATAGGCCCGGCAACGATTAACCGACCTTCTTCATGTAACAACTTCAGACGTGCCAGGTGAGCGGGGCGCACGGCGTTGCGTTTTTCCAGAGAATCGGCGTTATCTTCAGCATAAATGACGTAAAGCAATTGGGCGCTCCCATTAACTCTTAAATTTTGCAACACGGTAAGTGATAGTTAAGTAGAGTGCAAACGAAACCTTGCGTCAATGACCTACGCAGCATATTGGGCTAAATAGGCTTTTTTAGCCGCATCATAAGGAGGTTATTGAAACTGATTGCTATTTGCATTTAAAATCGGGACTTCATTTCATTACTGCGATTGTTATGACCACGCTGACTATGCCCTTACCTAAACGCTCGCCTGTTGCTATGTTCTTGTCTGTTGCGCTTCACGGTGCAGTCATTGGCGGGATTCTCTATGCGTCTTTTCATCAGACCATTGAGTTGCCCAAGGCATCACAGCCGATTAGCGTGACCATGGTTGCACCGGACGTTCAGCCTGAACCTGCAGTCGCTCAACCCGAGCCGCAACCGGAACCCCAGCCAGAACCGGAGCCCGTGCCGGAGCCTCAACCCGCACCAGAGCCGCCGAAGCCCGCGCCTGTGCCGATCCCCAAACCGCAACCTAAGCCTAAACCTAAACCTAAGCCAGAGCCCAGGCACGAACAGCCAAAACGCGAAGTTAAACCGCGTCAGGACGTGAAGCCGCAGGCGAACCCGTTTAAGCAGGATGCGCCTGCAACGCAAAGTAAACCCACGACGGCCCCGAAAAGTACGCCGTCGGCAGCACCGACGCAGAGCGTATCCAACGGGCCTAAAGCGCTTAATATCAGTAAGCCGTCTTATCCGCCTCGGGCTGCGGCATTACGTATCGAAGGACGCGTCAGGGTGAAATTTGACGTGGATAGCGATGGTCGGGTCGATAATATCGACATTCTCTCTGCTGAGCCGCGTAACATGTTTGAGCGCACCGTTAAACAGGCTATGCGGACGTGGCGTTATCAAAGTGGTAAGCCGGGCAGCGGTTTGACGATGAATATCGTGTTCAAAATTAATGGCGGGGCCAGCATCGAGTGACGCCGGGGGCGAAAGTGATGCAGCGGTGAGCGATCTACACGTGACAAGCGCTCACCGCGAACGGGCTGTTAGCGGGATTGTAGATGCATCGTTTAATCAGGAAGGGAATGACTGATTATCCCGTCCTGCGGGCAGTTGGCGAGGCTGTCCTTCGTTATCGACAGCGACATAAATAAACACTGCTTCGGTGGCACAGTAGGTCTGCCCAATCGGTTCAGAAGAGACTTTCTTAATCCACACCTGAACGTTGATCGTCATCGAACTGTTGCCGGTTCGAATACATTGCGCATAGCAACTGACGACATCGCCCACCGCGACGGGTTTTAAAAACGTCATGCCATCGACGCGAACGGTAACAACACGGCCTTCGGCGATCTCTTTAGCCTGAATCGCGCCACCCATATCCATTTGTGACATTAACCAGCCACCAAAGATATCGCCGTTGGCATTGGTATCCGCTGGCATGGCCAGGGTGCGCATCACCATTTCGCCCTGGGGCAATTTATGTTTATCGTCCATTGCTCTGGTTTCTTATGTCATCGTAAGAGAAACGCTGCCCGCTAACACGGGCAACAGGATTATTTTTGTTCTTGTTGCGGCATCTTACGCCAGATATAGACGCCGCTCAGGAGCGTGAACAGCAGCGTAAGGCCGGTCAGTCCAAACACTTTAAAGTTAACCCAGAATGACTGGGGTAACCAAAATGCAACATATATGTTCGCCAGACCACAAATCAAGAAGAACAGTGCCCAGGCAATGTTGAGTTTACGCCAGACGTGCTCAGGCAGCTCCAGCTCTTTACCCAGCATGGTCTGAATTAACGGCTGCTGCATAAACCACTGGCTAAACAGTAACGCCAGCGCAAACAGGGTGTAAATAACCGTGACTTTCCATTTGATAAACTCATCATTATGGAAAACCAGCGTCAGGGTGCCGAATACCGCCACCAGAACGAAGGTAAAGATGGTCATTTTTTCGAGCTTGCGATACAGCACCCAGCTCGCCACCAGTGCCAGACCAGTTGCGACAATCAGTGCGCCCGACGCCACGAAAATGTCGTACAACTTGTAAAAAATAAAGAAAACAACAAGGGGAAGAAAGTCGAGTAGCTGCTTCATAGTCATTCCAGTTAAGGCTGCCTTTCCAGCCAGTGCGCCGGGCGGCGCACGGACAATCAACGTAACAGCATATAAAGCCGGTACAAATAAATCACTAACAGAGTGGAAACCAGGTTACCTATAGCGGTGAAAATGACCGTTGAAACGTTTATAGGTAATACCGTCAATGAGGTAAAGAAAAACATTACGGCAAGCTTCGCCAGTAACCACAGGATAATGGCAGGGGCAATCAGCTTCACGTTTTTCCATGCCATCCGCATGCTGGCGCGCATCGAGGCGATAACGCCGAGTTTTTCACTGGCCAGAATAATCGGCGACAGTGATAGCACAATAGTCAGCAATACGCCGGGCACCACCAACACCATAAAACCCAGTTGCGCCACTAAGGTGACTAAAAAAGTCAGCAGCAGTAACTTCGGCAGCAAGGGCGCGGCAGCGCCTATCGCACGCAGTGCACTGACACGCTGGCCTGAAGAGACTAACGGAATCAGACAGAGCATACCGCCTAACAGCAGCGTATTCCCCACCAGGCCCGCAAACGTCCCGGCTGCAGAGGCGCGGAGCAGCACCTGTTGCTGTTCGGGTGTCATACTCTGCACCAGGTCAAACAGCGACGTACTGCTTATCTCGCCTTGTTGCAAGATCGCCATTTGATCTTCACCGGGCGTTAAAACATGCAACAGCATGACCGTCACAAACGCGGTCAGCAGCGACATTAACACCAGGGTGAACAATTGATGACGAAAAAAATTTCCAGTGTCACGGTATAACGAGCTTGCCGTGATAGACATGTACTCTCCTTGAAAGAACCGGGTTAATTAACCCGGCGATTGTACATGTTCTGGAGGCTCGCTGGCACCCGCAACCGGATAACTTTCTGTCATAACAGGTAAAGATGGGTGAAAAAGTGCGGGGAGGCCGTACCGTGCTCTGGCGCGATCGCAACCTTCATTCCAGACACCTTGTTCCCCGGACATGTCAAACTCACGACAGGGTGAGGGCCGGTTCTCATAAATACCGCAGGAAACGCAGCCGCCAATATCGCCTTTAAGGGCGACGCAGCGCGGTGAGCGATCGTTAGTTCCGCGCATATTCCGCATCAACAGACTCAATGGCTCGGTGAGTTCTGTGGGCACCAGACCGCCGGCATCATCGGCTTCAGCCCAGTAAAAAGAGACACGAAAGTGGGCACAGCAGGCACCACAGCTAATACAAGGATTGATATTTTCGCTCATTTGATCGCCCGCCACCTCTAAGGCATCGAACCAAAATAGTCAGGAAAGAAGAGCAAAGTAATGCGGCGATATTATTTCGGCAAGAGATATTTAGCCTGCAGCAGCAGGTGTAAAATTGACTTGAATCAATTCATTGTTTTTTAAATCATTTTTCTAAGTTGATTAAGATGCATTTACCAAAGAATCGCGCTAAATCTGTGCGGGCAAAAATAATTCAGTGCAGGCATTTAATTTCTCACAGGAGTGAACATGAAACTAGCTAAATGCGCCATGCTGCTGGCGCTTGCGTTACCGCAATTTGCGCTGGCCCATCAGGCTGGCGATTTCTTTGTGCGTGCAGGGAGTGCTACCGTTCGCCCCACCGAAGGCTCGGACAATGTGCTGGGAATGGGGTCCTTTAGCGCCAGCAATGACACCCAGCTGGGCCTAACCTTTACCTATATGGCTACTGACAATATTGGCGTCGAGCTTCTGGCCGCCACGCCGTTTCGTCATAAAGTGGGGCTTGGCCCAACCGGCACCCTGGCGACGGTAAGACAACTGCCGCCTACGTTGATGGCACAGTACTATTTTTTTGACAGCCAGAGTAAGGTCCGTCCCTATGTCGGCGTGGGGGTGAACTACACCACCTTTTATGATGCGGATTTTAACCAGACCGGACGTGATGCGGGCTTAAGCGATCTGAGTCTGAAAAATTCGTGGGGCGTAGCCGGTCAGGTCGGGCTGGATTATCAGATCAACCGTGACTGGATGCTGAACGCGTCTCTGTGGTACATGGATATTGATACTGACGTGAAATTCAAAGCCGGCGATCAGCAGCAGAACATCCATATGCGCGTTGATCCCTGGGTATTCTTCTTCGGGGCAGGTTACCGCTTCTGATAAAAAAAGGGCCACTGAAAAGTGGCCCTTCGTGTGATGGATACGGCGTTATTTAATTTGCATGTTATTGACGACGGATCTTACGCCGGCCACGCTGCGGGTAACCTGTACTGCATGGTTAGCCATCTGCGGCGAGCTGACAAAACCGCTGAGCTGCACTTTACCCTTAAAGGTTTCAACGTTAATTTCAGTCGATTTCAGCGACTCATCTTTTAACAGTTCTGCTTTCACTTTGGTCGTGATGACAGTGTCATCAATATAACCGCCGGTGCCTTCTTTAGTTGGCGTTGGCGCACAGGCGCTCAGTGTTAATGCAACAACAGCCGCGACCATGGCACTTGCCAGCACTTTAAACCATTTCATTGCTTCTCTCCCTGTCACAAATTGGATGCGACGTTACCATAACGGCGCCTGTTAATTGTGGTGCAGGAAATCCGAAATTAGCAAACCGGTAATGAAAAAAAACAGGGAAATCATGCCTTACCGGACGGTAAGGCATGAAGGCGATTAGCGGGTAGCGGCTTTCAGGTTACCAATGAAGGTTTTCAGGGCATCCAGCATCACCTCGGGTTCGGCCTGATGCTGCTCAATAATTTTGACCACAGCCGAGCCGGAAATCGCACCGGCAGTCCCCGCCGCGAGCGATTCTTTGACCTGTGAGGGTTCGGAAATCCCAAAGCCCTGTAGCGGTGGCGCGGCGTGATATTCACGTAGCTTTGCAATCAGGTGATCCAGCGGCAGGCTGGCCCGCTTCTCAGTCCCGGTGACGCCGGCACGGGATAACAGATAGGTATAACCGCGCCCGTGAGAGGCAATCTCACGTAGCAGCTCATCGCTGGCGTTAGGTGGGCAAATGAAAATTGGCGCAATGCCATGTCGCATCGCAGCCTGGCGGAACGGCGCTGATTCTTCCACAGGCACATCTGCCACAAGCACTGAGTCAACTCCAGCCTGGGCACAACGCGCATAGAACTCATCAATACCGTTGCTGAATACAAGGTTGGCATACATCAGTAAGCCAATAGGTAATTCAGGATATTTATGACGTATAGCTGCCAGCATTTCAAAGCACTGTGCCGTCGTGGTACCGGCCGCAAATGCCCGTAGCGTGGCGCTTTGGATGGTTGGCCCATCCGCTAACGGATCGGAAAAAGGAATGCCCAGTTCAAGCGCGTCAGCCCCACCTTCTACCAGCGCATCAATAATCCGTAATGACAGCGCGGGTGAAGGATCGCCCAGCGTGACGAAGGGCACCAGTGCGCCTTCTTTCTTCGCCGCCAGGCGCGTAAACAGTTGATCATAACGTTCCATCAGATTTCTCCCTGCGCAGTCAGAATATCGTGAACGGTGAAGATATCTTTATCCCCGCGACCGGAAAGGTTCACCACAATCAGTTGCTCTTTTTCCGGTTCTGCCTCAATCATCTTCAGGGCATACGCCAGGGCATGAGCCGACTCCAGCGCAGGAATGATGCCTTCGGCGCGGCACAGCTTTTTAAAGGCAGCAAGCGCTTCATTGTCGGTGACTGACACATAGTCGGCCCGACCAATGCTGTTGAGATGGGCGTGCTGTGGGCCAACAGAAGGGAAGTCAAGCCCGGCTGAAATTGAGTACGACTCCTCAATCTGCCCCTCGTCGGTCTGCATCATCGGTGATTTCATACCGAAATAAATGCCGACGCGGCCATGCTTCAGTGGCGCACCGTGTTCACCCGTTTCAATACCGTGTCCCGCAGGCTCAACGCCAATCAGCTTGACACTTTCTTCGTCAATAAAGTCGGCAAACATACCGATGGCGTTGGAACCGCCGCCGACACAGGCGATAATCGCATCCGGTAGGCGACCTTCCTTTTCCAGAATCTGTTTTTTGGTCTCTTCACCAATCATGCGCTGAAATTCGCGCACAATCGTCGGGAAGGGGTGCGGGCCGGCAGCGGTGCCCAGCATATAGTGCGAGGTTTCATAGCTGCCTGACCAGTCACGTAGCGCTTCATTACAGGCATCTTTCAGCGTGGCTGAACCACTGTGTACCGGAATCACTTCGGCACCCATCAGGCGCATACGGAAGACGTTCGGCGACTGACGCTCCACGTCTTTAGCACCCATATAGATACGGCATTTCATGCCCAGTAACGCACAGGCGAGCGCAGAGGCAACGCCATGTTGACCTGCACCGGTTTCGGCGATGATCTCATTCTTGCCCATGCGTTTCGCCAGCAGGGCCTGACCTAAAACCTGGTTAGTCTTGTGCGCACCGCCGTGCAGCAGATCTTCGCGTTTCAGATACAGGCGGGTTTTTGTCCCTTTTGCCAGGTTGCTGCACAGGGTTAACGCCGTGGGACGGCCCGCATAGTTTTTCAGCAGGTCGGTAAATTCAGCCTGAAATTCAGGATCTTTCTGCGCGCTAACAAAGGCTTCTTCTAACTGTTTTAGCGCTGGCATCAAAATTTGCGGCACATACATGCCGCCGAAGTCGCCAAAATAGGGATTGAGTAAGGTCATGTTTTGCTATCCTTTTTTGTGGCCCGCCACAACACGGGCCCGGTCAATCAGTAGGCGCGAAGCGTCCGGAATACGGCGGCAATTTTGCTGGCGTCTTTAATACCTGGCTCGCTTTCCACACCCGAATTGAAGTCTAGTCCTGCACATCCAAGCTGCGCAGCTTCGACGCAGTTATCGGCACTCAGGCCGCCCGCCAGCATGACATTCTTGAGGTCCTGGCCCTGAAGCAGTGACCAGTCAAACGTCTGGCCCGAGCCGCCGTTGCCATTATCAAAAACATAACGATCCACATGGGGCCAGTTACGCTCAGGCAGGGCATGTTGAATACTCAGCGCTTTCCAGATTTGCACCTGTTCAGGCAAGGCCTGATAAAGCGCAGCTACATAGGCGGGGTCTTCATCACCGTGTAACTGCACGGCGCTGAGCTGTAGCTGAGTTACTTTAGTGACAATGTCACTTATTGCTGCATTGCGGAACACACCGACATACTTCAGCGGCGCGCCTGCGATAACCGCCCGCGCTTTATCGGTATCAACCTGACGCGGCGAACCCTCGACAAAGATTAACCCACCAAAAAGGGCGCCCGCATCACAGGCGGCGCAGGCATCTTCAGGACGGGTCAAACCACAGACTTTGTTGCTGCCCAGGGTGACACGGCGCACTGCTGCATGAAGATCGTCTTCTTCCATTAATGCAGAGCCAATAAGGAAACCATTGGCGAAATGACTTAATTCACGGACATCACGATAGTTGTTAATGCCTGACTCGCTGATGACGGTGATGCCCTGGCCCAGACGGGGTGCCAGTTCGCGTGTCCGATTCAGATCAATCGACAGGTCACGTAAATCGCGGTTATTAATGCCCACCACTTTCGCTTCCAACGCAATGGCGCGTTCCAGCTCCTGTTCGTTACTGACTTCGGTCAGCACGCCCATCTGTAGACTGTGCGCAACCGCAGCAAGCTGACGATACTGCTCGTCGTCCACCACTGACAGCATCAGCAGGATGGCATCGGCCTGATAGTAACGTGCCAGATAGATTTGATAAGGATCGATAATAAAGTCTTTGCACAGCACAGGCTGCGTTATGGCCGCACTGACGACAGGTAAAAAGGCGAAGTCACCCTGAAAATATTTCTCATCGGTCAACACGGAAACCGCAGATGCATAGTGGCGATAAACCCCGGCTATCATCTCGGGATCAAAATCATCACGAATCAGCCCTTTGGATGGAGAGGCTTTTTTGCATTCCAGAATAAAGGCAGTGCGGGTGCCCTGCAGTGCGTCATAAAAACTACGGTTGGAAAGCGTAATGCGCTGCTGGAAACTCTCCAGGGGTTGCTGCTGCTTACGTGCCTCAACCCAAATGGCTTTGTCTTTCACGATTTTATCTAACACTGTACCCTGCATGATTATCCTCTTGATGCCAGAGCCACCACGCGCTCATAGGCCTGACCACTACGGATGGCATTGAGCGCACGCTGTGCATTTTCACGGAGATCTTCATTACCAAACACTTTAAGCAGCATCGCCACATTTACGGCAACCGCCTCCTCATGGGCCTGCTCGCCATTACCCTGGAGTAAACGTGTAAGAATGTCACGGTTTTCTTCCGGTGTGCCGCCTGCCAGAGCCTCTTTAGGATGGAAGCCAAAGCCGAAATCTTCCGGGCCGAGCTGATAGCGGGTAATCTCACCTTCACGCAACTCAGCCACATGGGTGACATCGTGTAGCGCCACCTCATCCATTCCGCCACCATGCACGACCGCTGCGCGCTGGTAGCCCAGCACTTTCAGGGTTTGCGCAATGGGCAGCACCAGTTCAGGGCTGTAAACCCCAATCACGGCCAGCGGCGGGCGGGCAGGATTGATCAGCGGCCCGAGCACGTTAAATACCGTGCGGGTTTTCAACTGCTGGCGCACCGGCATGGCATGGCGAAAACCCGTGTGGTACTGCGGTGCAAACAGGAAACAGACATTCAGATCGTCCAGCGCTTTACGTGCCAGCTCGGCAGGCATATCCAGATTGATACCGAACGCAGCCAGCAGGTCAGACGATCCTGATTTGCTTGATACGCTGCGGTTGCCGTGTTTCGCGACTTTCAGCCCGCAGGTTGCTGCGACAAAGGCGCTGGCGGTCGAGATGTTAATGCTGTTACTGCCATCGCCGCCGGTGCCAACAATATCGGCAAAGGCGTAATCCGGGCGTGGAAAGGGTTTGGCATCTTCCAGTAAGGCGCTGGCCGCCCCGGCGATTTCCTCGGGGTTTTCGCCACGCACCTTCATAGCAATCAGAACCGCTGCCAGTTGAGTCGGTTCAAGCTGACCAGTAATAATGGCGCTGAACAGTTGATGACTCTCGTGTTGAGTCAGGATCTGCGACTGGTAAAGTTTTTCCAGAATCGTATTCATACTTTTCTCCCTGTTACTTCGCCAGCGCCCAGGCCAGTGTCTGTTCAAGCAGACGTGCGCCCTGAGTGGTTAAAATGGATTCGGGATGGAACTGGAATCCGCACACACGATCTTTTTCGTGGCGGACCGCCATGACCATGCCGTTGTAACTGGCATTCACCGTTAATTCGTCCGGCGTGTTACTGCCAACCAGCGAATGATAACGGGCAACGGGAAGGGGATTGCTGAGCCCGGCAAACATCGCTTCACCATCGTGACGAATGGCAGAGGCTTTGCCATGCAGAATTTCGCCGGCCTGACCGACATGACCGCCATAGGTTTCCACAATCGCCTGATGACCCAGGCAAATGCCGATAATCGGCAGCTTTCCGCGCATCGCGCGCAGCAGCTCTGGCATACAGCCCGCCTCTTTCGGCGCGCCGGGCCCCGGGGACAGCATCAGCACCGGATTATTCATGCTTTGCAGTCGATCGATCAACAGCGATGTCGGCATGTTATTACGGTACACCACCACGTTGTGCCCGAAGGTACGAAGCTGATCGACCAGGTTGTAGGTAAATGAGTCGATGTTATCCAGCAGCAGGATGTCAGCCATCAGAAAATCTCCTTGCAGTGGTGAGCAGTGGCAATCGCGCGCAATACGGCGCGGGCTTTGTTACGGCTTTCATCTGCTTCAGCCTGAGGGTCCGAATCCAGCACCACACCGGCTCCGGCCTGCACGGTGGCTACGCCATCTTCTACATAGGCTGAGCGGATTACGATGCAGGTATCTAAATCACCGTTGGCGGTGAAATAGCCCACAGCGCCACCGTAGATCCCGCGTCGTGTGCCTTCAGCGTCAGCAATCAGCTGCATCGCCCGGACTTTAGGCGCACCGCTCAGGGTGCCCATATTCATGCAGGCGCGATAGGCATGTAGCACGTCCAGGTCATCGCGCAGCGTGCCCACAACCCGCGAGACCAGATGCATCACAAAGGAATAGCGGTCAACTTTCGTCAGGTCGGCAACATAACGGCTTCCGGGACGGCAGATACGGGCTAAATCATTGCGCGCCAGATCGACGAGCATCAGGTGCTCGGCCAGTTCTTTGTGGTCTGTGCGCATTTCTAACTCGATACGGCTGTCGAGATCGCGATCCAGCGAACCGTCAGCGTGCCGACCGCGTGGTCGGGTACCGGCAATGGGGTAAATTTCAATCTGACGAGACGCAGCCTCGTACTTCAACGAGCTTTCGGGCGAGGCACCAAACAGTGAAAAATCCTGATCCTGCATAAAGAACATATACGGGCTTGGATTGCTGCGTTTCAGCGTGTCATAAGCGGCGAGCGCAGAAGGACAGGGCAGCGAAAAGCGGCGTGATGGCACAACCTGGAAGATTTCACCAATACGAATGGCCTCCTGCATCTTACGCACCACTGCGCAATACTCTTCATCGCTCTGGCTGACGGTCAGCGTCATCGTTTCGACAGGCTGAACGGGCAGCGCCGGTGCAGGCTGTAACATCTGTCCATGCAACTGTTCAATGCGGCGTTGCAGACGTTGAAATTCGTGGGTAGAAGGCGAGAACAGGCTGGCCTGCAGACGTGCGCTGCGTGCCTGGTGATCCAGCACCAGCAGCGTTTCCGCCAGGTAAAAGCAGTAGTCGGGACAGCGTTGCTCACTGCTGAGTTCCGGTAAATCTTCAAAGCCTGCCACCAGATCGTAGGCAAACAGGCCGCCGACAAACACGGCTTCGCGCTCTTCGCTTGGGGAATTCACCAACTGTGGAATCAGACGCAGTGCGTCAAACACCGACAGGGCGCGTAAGCGTGAGTCTTCATCCTGCTGATCCTGCACAGGGGTAAATGTCAGAACACGCCCGTCTGGGCGAGGTTCATTGATGATTTCAGAGGGCAGAGCGTCATCCAGCAGCGGCAGCAGCGCACGGCCATTGTCAGACAGGGCCTGTAAAGTGACGCGGTTTCCTAATGCGCTGATGCGCAGGGCGCTGTCAACAATCATCAGGCTTTTTAAGTTTTCTTTACTGTCGATATCTGCGGATTCAAGCAGCAGTGTCGCCGGGCGAGCGCCGCATAACTGATGAAAAACGGCGGCGGGATCTTCCCGATAGGGCGCGCTGCCGGTAATTAACTTCACTGTAGGTTTTGCATTAAGCATGATGATTTCTCTGAATATCGTCCAAAAAAAAGCCCGCTTGGAGGCGGGCTCAGGTATCTGCACAGTGTTTACGCAAGGTGTGCACGACAACGTCGCCCGTACTGGGAAACATTGCGCCACCAACCCATTAAAAGCGTAATAACAGTTTTCATGATCAAATACCCGTCTGCGGTGAACTTGTGTACTAGTTAACTGGTTCGTGACAAAAATGTCAATACACTTTTTCAGTGGCCGATAAAATCGTTATTATGCTGACCCGATCAGTAGCCAGCAGGAGTTGTTTTGAGCGATATCGCCCGTTTTCCGCTTTACGATCTTCATAGTCACACGCGGGCTTCCGATGGATTGTTGTCGCCGCAGGCACTGGTTGAGCGCGCAGTAGACATGCGCGTCGGGGTGCTGGCAATTACCGATCACGACACCGTCGCGGGTATCCCTGAGGCGCAGCAGGCCGTACTGAATCAGCAACTGCCCATAAAGATTTTAGCCGGTGTTGAGATTTCAACGCTGTGGGAAAATCATGAAATTCATATTGTCGGGTTAAACATCGACATCCAGCATCCGGTGATGACCCAGTTCCTTGCGGGTCAGTATACGGCGCGACTGGAGCGCGCACAGCGCATTGCTGAACGGCTGGATAAAGCGCAGATCCCTGACGCACTGGCAGGGGCGCAGCGCTTAGCCGAGGGGGGAATGATTACGCGCGGCCATTTTGCCCGCTATCTGGTCGATCTGGGCAAAGCGAATAACATGGCGCAGGTGTTTAAAAATTATCTGGCGCGGGGCAAAACGGGCTACGTCCCACCGCAATGGTGTACAATTAATCAAGCCATTGATGCGATTCACCATTCTGGTGGCTGTGCCGTGCTGGCACATCCGGGACGCTACGGATTGTCGGCAAAATGGCTAAAGCGCCTGATTGCCAGTTTTAGCGCTGCTGGCGGGGATGCGATCGAGGTCGCACAATGTCAGCAGGCACCCGCTGAGCGCACGCAGTTAGCGCAATATGCCAGAGATAACAATCTGGCTGCATCGCAAGGTTCTGATTTTCATCAACCCTGCCCGTGGATTGAACTGGGCCGCAAATTGTGGCTACCTGCGGCGGTAGAACCGGTCTGGGAACGTTTTCCCGCACTGGCACCCGCAGTGGAATGTACGGAAAGGGGATAAGAGGTTTCTATGAGTCAACTGTTTCATATTCATCCAGATAATCCACAACCACGCCTGATTAACCAGGCCGTAGAGTACCTTAATAAAGGCGGCGTGATTGTTTACCCAACGGATTCTGGCTATGCCCTGGGTTGTCGGCTGGAAGAGAAAGGAGCGATGGAGCGAATTTGTCGCATTCGTCAGCTGGACGGTCATCATAATTTCACGCTGATGTGCCGTGATTTATCTGAACTGTCTGTTTATTCTCAGGTGGGTAACAGCGCTTTCCGTCTGCTTAAAAATAACACGCCGGGTAATTACACGTTTATTCTTAAGGCGACGAAAGAAGTGCCGCGTCGTTTGATGAATGAAAAGCGTAAAACGATTGGATTACGCGTACCGTCGAATCCGGTAGCACTTGCCCTGCTTGAGGTGCTGAACGAACCCATGATGTCGACGTCGTTAATTCTGCCGGGTAATGACTTCACGGAATCTGATCCGGAAGATATTCAACAGCGTATTGGCAAGCAGGTCGATCTGATTATCGACGGTGGCACGCTTGGACAGCAGCCCACCACCGTCATTGATCTCACCAGTGATGCACCTGAAGTCGTCCGTGAAGGTGTGGGAGATGTGAAACCTTTTCTGTAACCCACTCAGGTTTTACGGGTGACGGGAATCGTCGCCTGTAACCAGTTTTTGAACTGGCCGTAAGGGATATAGAGTGAAACATCTTTTAAAATCACTTTCCCGCTACGGCCATTTTTAATTGCATCTGAGTAACCTACGATAACCCCACCCAAAGTATCGTCGCTATTATAGACGCCGCCGCCGGACATGCCCTGAACGACTCCCGCATTAGAGGCCATGGCAATACACGGGCTTTTATTCCAGGAATTACGTATTGCCGTGCGCGCCAGATTTACCCCTTTGGACTCAACGGGCAGCGCCGAAATATAGCTGTATCCATACATTTTTACCGCATCGCCAATATCGGTGCTGCGGAATTGAGTCAGTGTATTTGGCGGATTCTTATGATAAATAATCGCGAGATCGCAATAAGGGTGATAAGACTTCACGCGCTGCACAGCGAATTTTGCCACGTGAGCGGCGGTCAGGCTGTAGTCGGGCGTTAAAGGAATGCTGGTGCCTAATGTACCTAAACCAAGAATGGTAGGGATGCCTGTCACGCTCATATCAACATGCTGCATCGCCGTACGGCTGTACTCAGTATGGCCCACAGAACAACCGCTCAGAGCCAGCGTCAATAACGCTGCGCACACAAACTGTTTTTGCATAGTGGTGTCTTCAGGTGAGCATGTCAGTAAAATCCCTGGTGAAGATTCAAGACATGCAAATTAAAGCTCATCGTGAGCCGTATTAACGCAAATATTCCTGATGCGCCGGTGTATATATATTTAATAACAACCAGTTAGCGGCTTTTTCATACAGCGCCGTTTGAAACGTTGCGTCGTCTGTATGCTTATTAGATTAGGGCTGCTAAAAAGGTCGTATAATGGTTATCGGCTGAGATTGCCGCCAGTCCATTTTTTTTAATGTAAATTTATTGTAATGAGAGAGCGAATATCGACACAGCCGTCTGACCAAAAGTGAGTCGGCCAGGTGGCATTATTTCGCACAGTATCCCGCAATAATTAAAATTGTACAACATGTTTTTTCTTGTACAACTTTATTGTGGGTTACTCTATGAATTATCAAGTAAAGATGCGACGGAAAGCGGCGGTAAAGTGCGGTCAATGTGCAAAGCCCACCCTGCGGATGATTAAAAAAATAAATATTTGGCTTAAGTGTGGTTTTCTGCATTTTTAAATTAACTCAAATGACATTCCGCCTGTAAAAATAAACTTTTCTCACCACTATATTTGCGCTGCTTACGACACTTTTACTCGGCTTTTAATGTTTCGCGATAAACCCATAGCGTAGAAATCATTAAATACAAATCTTTTTAATGCGAATTCTCTAAGAAGGGTTAACGGCAACATTATCTAAAACTGCTGACGGTGAAACATTAACTTGAATTAAGTAACAAAGCGTTACTTTTTGCTGTTGAGGCAATTTATCGGTCATCAGAGCGCCATTTCACCACAATAAGGCAGATAAAATTGATGAAACGTGAAGCTATAAAGCGTTTCCTGAGGCTTTGTGCTTCACAACATGTCCTGTTGGTGGCGAGGACAATCTCGATTCTTTGAGTACAGCGCGTTCATTATTATAATTATGCCTGCCGCTGATATCTGGCAGGGTCTGCTGCCAGACGAATGCGCGCCAGCGCTGCAGAAGGTGGATTCCATCAGGATAGCTGCCTGCCCGCGGTGCGTGTCAGGGCAACGCCATAATACGGGTTACATTACGAGGGACATCCTGTATAATGGGGCCAACAGGAAAATATAACCCATTGATTTTTAAGGTTAAATTCCTAATCCATCCGACGCCTGGGAAGGCGACAATGAGGTAGCTCCATGAGCGAAAAGTTACAAAAAGTCTTAGCGCGTGCCGGTCACGGTTCGCGTCGTGAAATTGAAACGATGATCGCTGCCGGACGCGTTAGCGTTGACGGTAAGCTGGCCACGCTTGGCGATCGCATCGAAAACAGCAAAGCCCTGAAGATCCGTATTGACGGTCATTTGGTTTCTATTGCGGAATCTGCAACGGAAGTCTGTCGCGTACTGGCCTACTACAAACCAGAAGGTGAACTCTGCACACGCAGCGATCCGGAAGGGCGTCCAACGGTCTTTGATCGACTGCCACGGTTGCGCGGTTCGCGCTGGATTGCCGTGGGTCGTCTTGACGTCAATACCTGCGGGTTGATGCTGTTTACCACAGATGGCGAACTGGCTAACCGCCTGATGCATCCCAGCCGTGAAGTGGAACGCGAATATGCGGTGCGCGTATTTGGTCAGGTTGATGACGACAAAATTCGGCAGCTCAGCAAAGGCGTGCAGCTTGAAGATGGCCCCGCCGCATTCAAAACGCTGCGCTTTGCCGGTGGTGAAGGTATCAACCAGTGGTACAACGTGACGCTGACCGAAGGACGGAACCGTGAAGTTCGTCGCTTGTGGGAAGCCGTGGGCGTCCAGGTGAGCCGACTGATGCGTGTTCGTTATGGCGATATCACGTTGCCAAAAGGCGTTCCACGCGGTGGCTGGATGGAGCTTGATCTGTCTGCGGTCAATTATCTGCGTAACATGGTGGGGATGGATGATGAAACCGTCACCAAACTGGCTGTCGAGAAAGACCGTCGCCGTACCAAGGCCAATCAGATCCGTCGGGCCGTGAAGCGCCACAGTCAGACCAGTGGCAGACCTGCCCGCCGTAACCCCGGCAGTAAGCGTAACGCAACCTGATATCGGTTTGCACGTCAGAACAGATTCACTAAAAAAGCCGCAACGATGATCGTTGCGGCTTTTGTGTTTTCTCACTGTTCAGGTGACAACGGCTTACCGGTGAAACAGCGGAAACGCACCGGTAATTAACCCACCGGCCATCAGCACCAGGCTGATTAAAATTCCCCACTTAATGGCAAAACGCTGGTGGTCACCGATATCCACCTTCGCCAGACCGACCAGAAGATAGACCGACGGAACCAGCGGGCTCAGTAAATGGAAAGGCTGACCCACAATGGAGGCCCGGGCAATTTCCTCTGCGGAAATACCGTAGCTGGCCGCCGTTTGGGCAATCACCGGCAGGATGCCAAAATAGAAGGCATCGTTAGACATAAAAAAGGTAAAAGGCAGACTGATTAAGGCGGTGAACACGGCGAGATAGGGGCCAAAACTGTGTGGAATAAAGGCCAACAGGCTTTTCGCCATGGCATCCACCATACCGGTTCCCGAAAGGATACCGGTAAAGATACCTGCAGCGAAAATCAGCGCCGTCACGGCCAGCACATTACTGGCATGGGAACCAATACGGGCCTTTTGTTCTTCCAGCGTTGGATAGTTCAGCATCACCGCAATCGCGAAGGCCAGCATAAACAGGATCTGAATGGGCATGGCACCAATAACCAACAGGACCAGCAGCACCGTAGTCAGAACAAAGTTTGGCCAGAACATTTTAGGCCGACGATTGGCTGCACACTCTTCAGCATCACCCAGCCCCAACTCAATATTATCCAGATGATGGTCGCTGATGCTCATCACGCCCAGGCGTTTACGCTCCTGCAAGCCAAACATGAAGGCCAGGCCCACAAGGGCAACACAGGCGATAAAAATGGCAGGCAACATCGGTATGAAAATGTCGAGTGCGTCAATTCGCAACGCGGCAGCGGCACGTGCCGTTGGTCCGCCCCAGGGAGAGAGGTTCATGATGCCGCTGGCAAGGTTAACCAGACAGGTCATCGCCAGCACATTCATGCCCAGCTTACGGTAGAGGGGAAGGAACGCGGCAATAGCAATCATATAGGTGGTTGAGCTGTCACCATCCAGTGAGACCAGCAGCGTCAGTACCGCTGTACCAACCAGCACCTTAAGCGGATCGCCCCGCACGATTTTAAGAATAAAACGCACCAGTGGATCAAACAGGCCAGCATCAATCATCAGGCCGAAATAGAGAATCGAGAAGGTGAGCATGACGCCTGTAGGTGCCAGGGTTTTCACCCCATCCAGCATCATGGCACCCAGCCCCTGGTAGAAACCACCCAGCAAAGCGAACAGGGTGGGAATAAGAATTAGCGCTATCAGCGCTGACATGCGTTTGGTCATGATCAGATACATGAAACAAACAACCATCGTAAAGCCCAGTATGGTCAACAAAATAACAGCCCTCTCATTGGCAAAAGTTATTCAATTGTTATCGAACAAGATAATAATTTATGGATTTACTTAGCGTGTTAATGGTTAACCTCTTGTTTTGATTAACCATGCACAAAGAGATGATATTAAAGCTAAATTTTTTTTATCATTTTTTTAACATAGAAGAGTGATCCCGATCGGTTTTTGCGACCGTTCACCGGGCATTATGTGATTGTGATCAATGACTGATGTAAATCATGGCGGTCAATTTCAGGTAACGGAAACTGGAAAGGGCGCGTAAAGCGTAATCGAAAATTTACATTTATGGCTGGCAGGTTGGAGTAAACAGGCGCGTCAGAGATCGCATTTTTGCCGAAACCGACCCAACAGCGCGCTCGCGGCAAGCGGAATTCTGAGGTGCGACGGACGAGGGTTTAACGGTATTGGGCAAGAGGCTCATGTAACGATCGGGTGACAGGCTGACGATCAGGTTTACAGATTTATGCCGAAAAGATGCAGGTCAGACAGGCATCCCGTCTGACCTTTGCTGAATAGCATGTAATAAGGTTACCAGTCTATTCCCTGCTGGGCCTGAATACCGGCGTCAAAAGCATGTTTCACTGGCCGCATTTCCGTGACGGTATCAGCCATATCCAGCAGGGTGCGATGGCAACCACGGCCGGTAATAATCACGCTTTGCTGAGCAGGGCGCTGTTTTAGGGCAGTGACCAGCTCGTCAAGGGGCAGATAATCCATACTGACCATGTAGGTGATTTCATCAAGAATCACCAGATCCAGGCTGCTATCACACAGCATGCGCTTCGCATGCTGCCAGACGGCAAGGCAGGCATCGGTATCGGTCTGGCGATTTTGTGTCTCCCAGGTAAAACCGGTAGCCATCACCTGAAACTCAACACCGTGCTGTTCCAGCATGTTGCGCTCGCCATTTGGCCACTCACCCTTGATAAACTGGATGGCCGCGGCGCGCTTGCCATGTCCACAGGCGCGTAACGCGGTGCCAAAAGCGGCGGTGGTTTTGCCTTTGCCATTGCCGGTAAATACCATCAGGATACCTCTGACTTCACTGGCTGCGGCAATGCGGGCATCCACCTGTTCCTTTAAACGTTGCTGACGTTGCTGGTGGCGTTCGTCCGTCATTATTCAGCTGCTCCGGGTTTTCTGCCTGGCTGAGCATCAAAGCTCATACCGGTTTTACGGCGACTGTCGTCACCCATTAAATAGAGGTAGAGCGGCATAATATCGGCAGGCGTTTTAAGTTTACTGGCATCTTCCTGCGGAAACGCACTGGCGCGCATTTTTGTGCGCGTGCCGCCGGGATTGATGCAGTTGACGCGTAACGCGTGGTTTTTATATTCATCTGCCAGCACCTGCATCATGCCTTCGGTCGCAAATTTTGATACCGCATAAGCGCCCCATCCCGCACGACCGGTACGGCCCACGCTGGAGGTGGTGAAGACCAGCGATCCACTTTCTGATTTCAACAGCAGCGGTAGCAGGGCCTGGGTAAGGAAAAAGGTCGCATCAACGTTAATCTTCATGACCTGTTGCCAAACCTGCGGATCAAGGTCCGCCAGCGGCATGATTTCTCCTAAAATGCTGGCGTTATGTAATACGCCATCCAGATGCGAAAACTGTTGCGCCAGTTGCCCGGCCAGTTGATGGCACTGCTCTGGCGTTGCATCAGACAAATCAAATACCACCGCGTGCGCCGGGCGCTGATTCAACTGGCCAATCGCCTCTTTGGTGTGCTGCAGCTTTTCCGCGCTACGGCCCAGTAAGATGACTTCAGCCCCATAGCGAGCGTAGGTCAGGGCCGCTTCCCGGCCAATGCCGTCAGAAGCACCGGTGACAAGAATCAGGCGATTCGCGAGTAGATCATTTTTAGGTTGATAGTGCATGTTGGGAGCCTCCCGCAACGTGAGGGTTTCACGCTTTATGCCTCAATTCATGCCATGACGCAATTGGCAATAAGTACATTCTGTGCCAGGTGCTGGCATTTCAGGCGACGGGTCTGGATAAACCAGTTAAACTAACCGTTTGTCAGTAATCCTCTGTTTAATAAGGCGACACGATGGATCTTCTTTTGAGTTATGGACTGTTTTTAGCAAAAGCGGTGACGGTGGTGATTGCCATTGCAGCTATCGTAATGATTGTTGTTAACGCCGCACAGCGCAAACGTCATCAGAGTGGGCAACTCCGCCTGACGCGACTGGGTGATGACTACACCAAAATGAAAGAAGAGCTGCAGCTTGAGAAAATGAAACCTCAGGCTCAAAAGCTGTGGTTAAAAAACAATAAAAAGGCCGAAAAACAAAAGGCCAAAGCAGAGAAACGCGCAGCGAAGCAGGGCAACCAGGAAACCACTAAACCCACGCTTTACGTTCTGGACTTTAATGGCAGTATCGATGCCAGCGAAGTTAAGTCATTACGTGAAGAAGTGTCTGCGGTACTCGCCGTTGCCCAGCCGGGTGATGAAGTGCTACTGCGGCTGGAAAGCCCTGGTGGCATGGTACACGGTTATGGTCTGGCGGCGTCGCAACTGCAACGCCTGCGGGATGCCGGCTTAAACCTCACCGCTGCCGTTGACAAAGTGGCCGCCAGCGGAGGATACATGATGGCTTGTGTTGCCAGCCAGATCGTTTCCGCCCCTTTTGCGGTCATCGGCTCGATTGGCGTCGTGGCGCAAATCCCCAACTTTAACCGTCTGCTTAAGCGTAACGACATTGATGTTGAGCTACATACGGCGGGTCAGTATAAACGCACTCTGACGCTGTTTGGTGAAAATACGGAAGAAGGGCGGGAAAAGTTCCAGCAGGATCTGAATGAAACGCATCTGCTGTTTAAGCAGTTCGTGCATGAAATGCGCCCGTCACTGGATATTGACAAGGTGGCAACCGGTGAGCACTGGTACGGACGCCAGGCCCTGACGCTGGGCCTGGTCGATCGTATCTCTACCAGTGACGACCTTATTATTCAGCATATGGATAAATTTACCGTGCTCGGGGTTAACTATGTGCGCCGCCGTTCAAGGATTGATCGCCTGACTCATAGCGCGGGGCATGTCCTGGAACGCTTAATGCTGAAGTGGTGGCAACGCGGTGACAAACCGCTGTTATAAGGGAAACCCGGCCAAGGCCGGGTTTTTTTATATCAGGTGGTAGCGGGGCGACAGTTCAACCGCGAGGTGTTTAAAGAGATTAAAGACGGCAGTGGTTTTTGCCGTTGGCAGTCCTTGCGCATCCAAAAAATAGGGGCCACGGAAAACGAGGACATCACCCTGTTGACTGACCGCATCGGCTTTGATGTCGGCGAGATAATCATCATGTTGTACAAGCAGCCTATTGGCGATCTCCAGTAGTGCCTGAGATGAAATACCCTGGGTCTGATTGTGCATGTGTCGGCTCCTTTTTGACAGTCTGTTAATTCTTTCTATATTACTTGCGTACCGCGTTGTTCGACAAACCGCCGTGAGGGGTAAAAAAGCGGCTTTACTCACAGCAGATGCTAATTAAGTTGCGTAACAGATTTTATCAGGTACAGTGTGGGCGTTTCAGATTCTAGGGATATTGCACCGGGAAGTGCGATTAAGTCAGGGAGAAAAAGCGATTTTTATCATAACGTTGCATGAGCTGTTTTCACTGACCAGAGATTGAGCCCCACGACCTGAAATGAAAAACAGGCGTAGCAAAAGTGAACCTCATGGGTTTTTGGGCATCCAATCCTCTCCCGTAGAGCAGGACGTATTCATTAGGTAAAGGTAAATATGGGTAAAGCACTCGTTATTGTTGAGTCCCCGGCAAAGGCCAAAACAATCAATAAATACCTCGGCAGTGGCTACGTGGTGAAATCCAGCGTGGGCCATATCCGGGATCTGCCGACCAGTGGTTCAACCGCCAAAAAAAGTGCTGAAACCTCGACAGATAAAAAAGTCAAAAAAGTAAAGAAGGACGAGAAGGCCGCACTGGTCAGTCGTATGGGCGTCGATCCCTATCACGGCTGGGAAGCGGA
Organism: Pantoea allii; assembly: GCF_002307475.1. Lineage (GTDB taxonomy): Bacteria > Pseudomonadota > Gammaproteobacteria > Enterobacterales > Enterobacteriaceae > Pantoea > Pantoea allii. Next base: position 100,947 of record NZ_NTMH01000003.1, read on the forward strand.
CTATCAGATTCTGCCAAATAAAGAGAAAGTGGTTGCTGAACTGAAGGCTTTAGCCGAGAACGCTGACCACATCTATCTCGCAACGGACCTTGACCGCGAAGGGGAAGCCATTGCCTGGCACCTGCGGGAAGTGATCGGTGGCGATGACAAACGCTTTAGCCGCGTGGTGTTTAATGAGATCACCAAAAACGCGATTCGTCAGGCCTTTGAAACGCCGGGCGAGCTGAATATTGACCGTGTGAATGCGCAACAGGCCCGTCGCTTTATGGACCGTGTTGTGGGTTATATGGTTTCCCCTTTGTTGTGGAAAAAAGTCGCCCGTGGCTTATCGGCCGGTCGCGTTCAGTCGGTTGCCGTGCGATTAGTGGTCGAGCGCGAGCGCGAGATCAAAGCCTTCGTTCCTGAAGAGTACTGGGAACTCAACGCCAACCTGACCACACCGAAGGGCGACGACCTGGCGATGGAGGTCACCCACGCGGGTGATAAACCCTTCCGTCCGGTCAATCACGAACAGACACATGCCGCACTGGCGCTGCTTGAAAAAGCGCGTTTTGAGGTTACCGATCGTGAAGATAAGCCAACCAGCAGCAAGCCTGGCGCACCTTTTATCACCTCCACGCTGCAGCAGGCCGCCAGTACGCGCCTGGGCTTCGGCGTAAAAAAAACCATGATGATGGCACAGCGACTCTATGAAGCGGGCCACATTACCTATATGCGTACTGACTCGACCAACCTGAGTCAGGATGCGGTTTCCATGGTTCGCGGCTATATCGACGGCAATTTCGGTAAAAAATATCTGCCGGACAATGCCAATACCTTTGCCAGTAAAGAGAATTCACAGGAAGCGCACGAAGCGATTCGTCCTTCTGATGTAGAGGTTGTGGCCGATCAACTTAAAGACATGGAAGCGGATGCACAGAAGCTGTATCAGCTCATCTGGCGTCAGTTTGTTGCCTGCCAGATGACGCCTGCACAGTATGATTCGACCACGCTGACGGTAGCCGCGGGCGATTACAAACTCAAAGCGAAAGGGCGTACGCTGCGTTTCGATGGCTGGACCAAAGTTATGCCGGCACTGCGTAAGAACGATGAAGATCGCACATTACCGCCGGTTAACGTGGGTGACGAACTGAGTCTGCAGGCGTTGTTGCCAAGCCAGCACTTTACCAAACCACCGGCGCGCTTCAGTGAAGCCTCCCTGGTGCGAGAACTGGAAAAGCGCGGTATTGGTCGTCCGTCAACCTATGCTGCCATTATCTCCACCATTCAGGATCGCGGCTATGTCAGGTCTGAGAATCGCCGTTTTTATGCTGAGAAAATGGGTGAAATCGTCACCGATCGCCTGGAAGAAAACTTCCGCGAGCTGATGAATTACGATTTTACCGCGCATATGGAAAGCAGCCTCGATGAGGTCGCTAACAATCAGGCGGAATGGAAAGCGGTGCTCGATCGCTTCTTCTCTGACTTCAGTCAGCAGCTGGAACAGGCGGAAAAAGATCCCGAAGAAGGTGGGATGCAGCCTAACCAGATGGTATTAACGACCATCGACTGCCCAACCTGTGGCCGCAAAATGGGCATTCGCACTGCCAGCACCGGGGTTTTCCTTGGTTGCTCAGGTTATGCACTGCCGCCCAAAGAGCGCTGTAAGCAAACCATCAATCTGATTCCTGAAAATGAAGTCCTGAATATTCTGGAAGGCGATGATGCTGAAACCAATGCGTTACGTGCACGTCGCCGTTGCGAGAAATGCGGTACGGCCATGGACAGCTACCTGATTGATAACGGACGCAAACTGCACGTTTGTGGTAACAACCCTGAATGCGATGGCTATGAAATCGAAGAGGGCGAGTTCCGAATCAAAGGTTATGACGGTCCCATTGTTGAGTGTGAAAAGTGTGGTTCTGAAATGCACCTGAAGATGGGGCGTTTTGGTAAATACATGGCTTGTACCAATGATGAGTGCAAAAACACGCGCAAGATATTACGCAATGGTGATGTCGCGCCGCCGAAAGAAGATCCGGTACCCTTGCCTGAACTGCCGTGCGAGAAGTCGGATGCCTATTTCGTGTTGCGTGATGGTGCTGCAGGTGTTTTCCTGGCCGCCAACACGTTTCCAAAATCACGCGAAACCCGGGCACCCTTGGTTGAGGAACTGCAACGTTTCCACGATCGCCTGCCTGAGAAGTTGAAATACCTTGCTGAGGCGCCAGCGACCGATCCGGACGGGAATAAAACCCTGGTCCGTTTTAGCCGCAAAACCAAACAGCAGTATGTTGCTTCCGAAAAAGAAGGCAAAGCCACAGGATGGTCAGCGTTCTATATTGACGGTAAGTGGCAGGAAGCGAAAAAGTAATTCCCCTAAAGGCCAGCGCCCGCTGGCCTTTTTCTTGCCTTATATCAATCCGTTCTACAGTGGTACTTAAAATGCTATAGTGGTTATAGCATTTCCGATCCCTTCTTACTGCTCAGCCATACTTCACCCGCCTGGGCGACAGTACGTCAGCCGGGGATGCGACTCTGTAACCGACCAGGATAAAAACAGATATGAAATTACAGCAGTTGCGCTACATCGTAGAAGTCGTTAACCACAATCTTAATGTCTCGTCGACAGCAGAAGGTCTTTACACCTCGCAGCCTGGGATCAGTAAACAGGTGCGTATGCTGGAAGATGAACTTGGCGTACAAATTTTTGCCCGCAGCGGTAAGCATCTCACCCAGGTGACGCCGGCGGGTGAAGAAATAATTCGTATCGCCCGTGAAGTGCTCTCTAAAGTCGATGCGATTAAGTCCGTGGCCGGTGAACATACCTGGCCCGATAAAGGCTCGCTGTATGTGGCAACCACCCATACGCAGGCACGTTATGCACTGCCCGGCGTGATTAAAGGGTTTATCGAGCGCTATCCGCGCGTCTCACTGCATATGCATCAGGGATCACCGACGCAAATTGCCGAGGCAGTTTCAAAGGGTAATGCCGATTTTGCGATTGCCACAGAAGCGCTGCACCTGTACGACGACTTGATCATGCTGCCGTGCTATCACTGGAACCGGGCTATTGTCGTCACGCCCGATCATCCCCTGGCAGGCAAAGGGCAGGTGACCATTGAGGAACTGGCCGATTTTCCGCTGGTCACTTACACCTTTGGTTTTACCGGACGCTCAGAGCTGGATACCGCCTTTATGCGCGCGGGCCTGACGCCGCGTATCGTCTTTACCGCGACAGATGCGGACGTGATAAAAACTTACGTCCGGCTGGGATTAGGAGTCGGCGTTATCGCCAGCATGGCAGTGGACCCTGTCGCTGATCCAGATCTGGTCAGAATTGAAGCCTCTGAAATCTTCATCAACAGCACTACCAAGATTGGATTTCGCCGCAGCACCTTCCTGCGTAGCTACATGTATGACTTTATCCAGCGCTTTGCGCCGCATCTGACGCGCGATGTGGTGGATACGGCGGTGGCGCTGCGTTCTAACGACGATATTGAAGCCATGTTTAAGGACATAAAGCTGCCGTTTAAGTAACCGGTAGGTGCAATCCATTAGTCTCAGGCTGCTTAGTGCAGCCTTTTTTTTGTTTGAACGTTAGCGCCATGCTTAGGTTGAAAAGTTTTATTATTTTTTTGTTAATGCTGTGTCGATCACATGTTTAAAGTTTGCTGTATCTTAAATGCGAATTACGACACATTTTTGACGTGATATCTTTGCGACTCGCCAGGATAATTCCCATACTCCAGTTAAGCCTTGACGGTAAAGCGTTTATTCAGGGGCTGCAGAAAGGGGTGTTTAGTTATGGCTGGATCTAAAGTTAAATTAACTCAAATTTTTGTGACCGCGATTCAGGTTTATTAATAATAAGTAATTAATCGTTACTTAAGTAATTTTAACCGTTTTGATAAATTGCGTTAATCGTTTTGTGCAATAAAAATTACTGGATTTTTGGCCTTAACGGGTTTAGGATTCTTCCTAAATCTTAATCGATGTTATCAATCGTTTTGTTGAGAGTGATTATCAAAAACTATGACTACGAGACTGACTGTAGACCCGGGTTTCCCGGTTAAAAGCACCAAGGTTAAGCGCTCAGGTAACACTCGTCGCAACGCCTGGTTGACTGTATTCGCTGCCTCAGCGCTGTTCTGGGTTGTTGTAGCATTAATGATTTGGCGCATTTGGGGTTAAGCCATGTGGGCAAACGCACTCTGCCATAAGCACACGACCACCACTCGTCAGCACCGTCTCTCTGGCTACAAAGCAAAAGAGCCGGTTGCAAAGGCGGAAAAAGTGTCTATCCCCGAAAACTGGGATTTAAACGATCATCAACGTAATTTCATCGAGTCTTTTCTGGACCCGAAAGCAAAATAATTAAACATCGCTCTTTTCTTTTAGACACATCTTCTGTCATTCAGGCTGCTTAATTAAGCCCTTTTCACACACAGTATAAACGATGACATCCCATAAAAAGGATGGTTGTACGGCTTTTTATTGCCCATTCGGCGCAGGAGTAATCTTATGAATATGATTAAAATGACCTGGTTCAGTGCCTATGCTTTCTCCTTTACCGTGTGGATGACCGCGTTTTGGGCTGCCCTGTAATATAACGATTCCGGTTTATAAAAAATGCCTCGTAATTTTACGAGGCATTTTTGTTTGCGTCAGATTGTAGCAATTGGTGTTGTAATCAAAACGTTAACAGAAAAGTGGTCTATCTTTATACTAAACCTTGTTGTCTCTGAGGTTTAAAGACCATGATTATAAAGGAGGAGCTATGTCGTTAACACTACGCGAGCAGAGTCAGGAAACACTGCAGGTAGATAATCAAAACTATCACATCTTCAGTCTACCTCGCGCATCACAACATCTGGGCAACATTGACCGCTTGCCCAAGTCCATGAAAGTCCTGCTCGAAAACTTGTTACGTTGGCAGGATGGTGACTCTGTTACGGCAGAGGATATCCAGGCTCTCGTCGACTGGCAGAAAACAGCCCATGCCGATCGCGAGATTGCCTACCGTCCGGCACGTGTATTAATGCAGGACTTCACCGGTGTGCCGGCGGTGGTCGATCTTGCCGCCATGCGCGAAGCGGTTAATCGCCTCGGTGGTGACGTGGCGAAAGTGAATCCACTTTCACCTGTCGATCTGGTTATCGACCACTCGGTAACAGTGGACCATTTTGGCGACGATGAGGCTTTTGAAGAGAACGTGCGCCTGGAAATGGAACGTAACCACGAACGTTACGTTTTTCTACGCTGGGGCCAAAAGGCCTTTGACCAGTTTCGTGTCGTACCACCAGGTACCGGTATCTGTCACCAGGTGAATCTGGAATACCTGGGTAAAGCTATCTGGCAACAAAAAATTAACGGCGAAAACTATGCCTGGCCCGATACGTTAGTCGGCACCGATTCTCACACCACGATGATTAATGCCCTTGGCGTACTGGGATGGGGCGTGGGCGGGATAGAGGCCGAAGCCGCCATGCTGGGGCAGCCCGTCTCCATGCTGATTCCCGACGTGGTCGGTTTCAAACTCACCGGTAAACTGCGCGCCGGTATTACCGCGACCGACCTGGTGCTGACCGTTACGCAAATGTTGCGTAAACATGGCGTCGTCGGCAAGTTCGTCGAGTTCTATGGCGATGGTCTGGCTGACCTGCCGCTGGCCGACCGCGCGACCATTGCTAACATGGCACCAGAATACGGCGCGACCTGCGGATTCTTCCCGGTTGATGAAGTGACGCTGAGCTATATGACGTTAACCGGCCGCGATGCGGAGCAGGTGGCGTTAGTCGAACACTATGCTAAACGTCAGGGCCTGTGGCGAAACGCTGGCGACGAGCCTATTTTCACCAGCAGCCTTGCGCTGGATATGAATGAGGTAGAGTCAAGCCTTGCCGGTCCTAAACGCCCACAGGATCGTGTGTCGCTTGGCGATGTGCCTGCCGCTTTTGACGCCAGTAATGAACTTGAAGTCAATCACGCACAAAAACCACATAAGCAGGTTGAGTACACCGACAGTGCAACCGGGCTGACGCATACGCTGACCGATGGCGCAGTAGCTATTGCGGCGATCACCTCCTGTACCAATACCTCTAACCCCAGCGTCCTGATGGCCGCAGGCTTACTGGCGAAAAAAGCGGTAGAGCGTGGTTTAAAACGTCAGCCGTGGGTGAAAGCGTCCCTGGCACCGGGCTCCAAAGTGGTGTCCGACTATCTGGCCGTCGCGCAGCTTACGCCGCACCTTGATAAACTGGGTTTCAACCTGGTGGGCTACGGCTGTACCACCTGTATTGGTAACTCGGGTCCGTTGCCGGATGAAATTGAGTCTGCGATTAAAGAAGGCGACCTGACGGTGGGGGCGGTGCTGTCGGGCAACCGCAACTTTGAAGGGCGAATTCATCCGTTGATTAAAACCAACTGGCTGGCCTCTCCACCGCTGGTGGTCGCCTATGCGCTGGCAGGTAATATGAAGATCAACCTGCAAACCGAACCGCTTGGACAGGATCGTGATGGCAAGCCGGTCTTCCTGAAAGATATCTGGCCGTCACCTGAAGAGATTGCGACCGCCGTACAGCAGGTGACCAGCGATATGTATCATAAGGAGTACGCGGAGGTCTTTGACGGCACGCCAGAGTGGCAGGCAATCAAGGTGAGTGAAGCAGCAACCTATGACTGGGATGAAGGTTCCACCTATATTCGTCTGTCACCTTTCTTTGATGACATGGAGAAAGAACCTAAACCGGTTAAAGATATTCATGGCGCGCGCCTGCTGGCGATCCTTGGCGATTCGGTTACCACCGACCACATTTCGCCTGCCGGTAGCATTAAAGCCGAAAGTCCGGCGGGTCGTTATCTGCTGTCGCATGGCGTTGAGCGCAATGATTTTAACTCCTATGGTTCACGTCGCGGCAACCACGAAGTGATGATGCGCGGTACGTTTGCCAACATCCGTATTCGAAATGAAATGGTGCCCGGCGTTGAAGGCGGCTATACCAAACACTATCCCAGCGGTGAACAACTGGCCATTTACGATGCTGCGATGAAATATCAGGCTGAGGGCGTACCTTTGGCAGTGATTGCGGGGAAAGAGTACGGGTCGGGTTCCAGCCGTGACTGGGCCGCGAAAGGGCCGCGTCTGCAAGGCGTTCGCGTGGTTATCGCCGAATCTTTTGAGCGTATTCACCGTTCCAACCTGATTGGTATGGGCATTTTACCGCTGGAATTCCCACAGGGTGTCACGCGTAAAACCCTGGGTCTGAAGGGGGATGAGTCGGTGGACGTAGAAAATCTGTCTCAGCTTAAGCCGGGATGTACCGTTTCGGTTACGTTAACGCGAGCTGATGGCAGTAAAGAGACGCTGGATACGCGTTGCCGGATTGATACCGGTAATGAGCTGACCTATTACCGCAACGACGGCATCCTGCACTACGTCATTCGCAACATGCTTAACTAATAAGACAGCCGGGGCGACCCGGCTGTTTCATTCAGGACTTAGGCAACAGATGGCCCATTTTTTCTGCTTTAGTATCAAGATAGTGCGCATTTTCAGGATTGCGCCCCACCACCAGCGGCACGCGCTCAACAATGTTAATCCCGGCTTCGCTGAGAATCTCGACTTTGCGCGGATTGTTAGTCAGCAGACGAACTTCATTCACGCCGAGTAACTTGAACATATCCGCGCACAGGGTGAAGTCACGCTCGTCAGCGGCAAAACCCAACTGATGATTGGCTTCAACAGTGTCGTATCCCTTATCCTGTAAAGCATAGGCACGAATTTTATTCAGCAGGCCAATGTTGCGACCTTCCTGGCGGTGATAAAGCAGTGCACCACGGCCTTCTTCCGCAATGGCATTCAGCGCAGCTTCAAGTTGGAAGCCACAATCGCAACGCAAACTGAACAGCGCATCGCCAGTCAGACACTCGGAATGGACGCGAGCCAGCACTGGTTGATTATCATTAATATCGCCAAAGACCAGAGCAACGTGGTCATGACCGGTTGCCAGTTCTTCAAAACCTACCATCAGGAAATCTCCCCATGGCGTTGGCAGTTTGGCTTCTGCCACCCGTTTAAGCTGCATGTGACTCTCCAGAACCCTCAAAGGATGCACTATCATCATAATAGTGCACAGGCCGATGCGGCCTGACAAACGAGGAATATTGTGCCACAACCGCGAGGCAGGCTGTTAATCTGTGTAAACGATTGTTGTGATAAAGCACGATTATCTAATCTGAAAAGGTTATGTTATTCTTTTTTAAGCTAAAGTTATGCTTTTGTTATAGGTTTTCACCAGGAGAAAGGAAAAGGGATGGTTAACATCTTTCAACGTACGCTGGCCGGAATGGTGCTGCTGCTCATTATGCCTGTTGCGGTCGGCTTGTCCGGTTGGCAGTGGCAGCCTGGCGAAAGTAATACGTTTCTTAAAATCTTGTTCTGGATGACGGAAACGGTAACGCGGCCCTGGGGCATGCTGACCAGCCTGGTGTTAAGTGCCTGGGTGATGTGGTGCCTGCGTTTCAGGCTTAAACCGGCGCTGCTGCTGCTGTTGATCATGAACGCTACGATTTTAGCCGGCCAGTACACGAAATCCTTTATCAAAGAGCAGGTGCAGGAACCGCGCCCTTATGTTGTCTGGCTGGAGAAAACCCATGGGCTGGATGATAAGACCTTTTACCAGTTGAGCCGCGAGCAACGTGGCCAGCGCGTCACCGAGCTGATCGCGGATGAGTCGCACATTCCCGGCTGGCTGAAAAAACACTGGGCGTTTGAAACGGGTTTTGCTTTCCCATCCGGACATACCATGTTTGCCGCCAGTTGGGCCTTGCTGGTCATCGGTTTGTTATGGCCGCGTCGGCATTATAAAACCATCGTGCTTGTCGGCGTCTGGGCTGTGGCCGTAATGGGCAGTCGCTTGCTGCTGGGTATGCACTGGCCGCGCGATCTGGCCGTTGCCACTTTCATTTCCTGGCTGTTTGTTGTCCTGGCGACCTGGCTCGCCCAACGCTTCTGTGGCCCACTGAGCTTGCCGCCAGAAGAACAGCAAGAGGTCGCTGAACGGGAGCAAGGATTGTAATTGCAACATTCAGCACCATATCTTTATCTTGAGATTGAGCAAAAGCGCGTCATCTGATGCTGCCAGGAGCAGTATTTTTGCCGTAATTTTGGCATAATTCTTTTCGACTACCTCACAACGGGATGCACTGTGAAATATTTGCTGATTTTTTTAGTGGTTTTGGTCATTTTTATCATTTCCGTGACCCTTGGCGCGCACAACGACCAGGTTATCACCTTTAACTATCTGCTGGCGCAGGGCGACTTCCGTATCTCCACCTTACTGGCAACCCTTTTTGGTGTTGGCTTTTTGCTGGGATGGGTTATCTGTGGGCTCTTCTGGTTACGTATTCGCGTCTCTCTTGCCAATGCGCAGCGTAAAATTAAGCGTCTGCAGGCGCAGGTCGATCAGAGCACGCCAGGCACAAGTGGTAAACCGCTGCCGCCGGCTGTGCAGGAATAAGCCTCCATGTTAGAGCTGCTGTTTCTGTTACTTCCTGTCGCCGCTGCCTATGGATGGTACATGGGCAGACGCAGTGCGCAGCAGGACAAGCAACAGGAATCAAACCGCCTGTCGCGTGATTACGTGGCGGGGGTAAACTTCTTACTCTCCAATCAACAAGATAAAGCGGTCGACCTGTTCCTTGATATGCTCAAGGAAGACAGCGGCACCGTTGAAGCCCACCTTACGCTTGGCAATTTGTTCCGTTCCCGGGGCGAGGTTGATCGCGCGATCCGCATCCATCAGTCCTTAATGGAAAGCGCATCACTGAGCTACGAACAGCGCCTGTTAGCGATTCAGCAACTGGGGCGGGACTACATGGCGGCAGGCCTTTACGACCGTGCCGAAGACATGTTCAAACAGCTGACGGATGAGACGGATTTTCGTATTGGCGCGCTGCAACAACTTCTGCTTATCCATCAGGCGACCAGCGACTGGCAGCAGGCTATTGACGTCGCTGAGCGGTTGGTGAAGCTGGGTAAAGACCGGCAGAAAGGTGAGATTGCCCATTTTTATTGTGAACTCGCCCTGCAGGCGATGAGCAGCGACGACCTCGACAGAGCCATGACGCTGCTGAAAAAAGGGGAGTCGGCCGATCGGCAGAGCGCCCGCGTCTCTATTATGATGGGCCGTATCCTGATGGAAAAAGGGGAGTACGCAAAAGCCGTCGAGCATTTGCAGCGCGTTCTGGATCAGGATAAAGAGCTGGTCAGTGAAACGCTTCCAATGCTGGAGACGTGTTTTCAGCGCCTCAACCAGCCTGATGCCTGGGCAGAATTCCTTAAGCGTTGTGTTGACGAGAATACAGGTGCTGCAGCGGAGCTTTATCTTTCAGAGATTCTGGAGCGGCAGCAGGGCGCCGAAGCCGCGCAAAACTACATTAATCATCAGTTACAACGTCACCCCAATATGCGCGTCTTTCATCGCCTGATGGAGTTTCACCTGCACGAGGCAGAAGATGGGCGTGCAAAAGAAAGCCTGATGGTGCTGCGCGATCTGGTTGGCGAACAAATCCGCACCAAGCCACGCTATCGCTGCCACAAATGCGGCTTCACGGCGCATGCGCTTTACTGGCACTGTCCTTCATGCCGGACCTGGTCATCCGTTAAACCGATTCGCGGACTCGATGGACAATAGCCCCGAAGCGCTGGCGTCGGTCGCTGCTTTTTAGTTACAACATACTATCGGCGTTTATTCAAAATAACAGTCCAGCTCCGTGCGCATATCGCTTAGCAGAACAACAGGGATTGTGATGCGAAAAGCAGGCAGGTAGAATGCGTGCCGTTTGTCTAACGCGCCAGCAGGTGCCTACTGCAGAGGAAATAGCATGGCCTTATCCCAGACTTCGCCGGTGGTAGTGGCGCTTGATTACCACGATATGAATAGCGCGCTGCACTTTGTCGATCAGATAGAGCCGGGCAGTTGCCGCCTGAAGGTGGGCAAAGAAATGTTCACCTTGTTTGGCCCGCAACTTGTGAAAACCCTGCAGCAGCGTGGATTCGACATCTTTCTCGACCTGAAATTTCACGATATCCCTAATACCACCGCTCGTGCGGTTGCCGCCGCCGCCGATCTCGGTGTCTGGATGGTGAACGTTCACGCGAGCGGCGGGGCACGTATGATGAATGCCGCCCGTGAAGCGCTGCTGCCATTTGGTCAGCAGGCGCCTTTGCTGATTGCCGTTACCGTCCTGACCAGCATGGATGCCGATGACTTATTGGGCCTTGGCATCACCATGTCACCCGCAGAGCAGGCTGAGCGACTGGCAAAACTGACGCACGAATGCGGACTTGATGGCGTGGTCTGTTCGGCACAGGAAGCCGCGCGGTTCAAACAGGTCATCGGTCATGATTTCACGCTGGTTACGCCAGGAATCCGGCCCCTGGGTAGTGACGCAGGGGATCAACGTCGCGTCATGACGCCGCAGCAGGCCCGGCTTGCTGGCGTGGATTATATGGTAATAGGACGTCCTGTTACTCAGTCCGCGGACCCCGCAGCGACGCTTAAGGCGCTACTGCAGGATTTGGAGACGGTAAAATGAGCCGTGATAACCCTTTAGTCTATTCTACGGACGCAGGTCGCCTTACTCAGTCCGAGCCAAAGGCAGAACGTCCTAAAGGCGACGGAATTGTCCGTATCCAGCGCCAAACCAGCGGACGAAAAGGCAAGGGCGTTTGCCTTATTACCGGCGTGGATCTGGATGAATCAGCGTTGAATCAGCTGGCCGCTGAACTGAAGAAAAAATGCGGTTGCGGCGGCGCGGTAAAAGAGGGTGTGATTGAAATTCAGGGCGACAAACGTGACTTATTAAAAAGCCTGCTGGAAGCCAAAGGGATGAAGGTCAAACTGGCGGGTGGATAAAAAAACCGGGCTACAAAGTAGCCCGGCTTGTTATGTAGATGCGCTGCGTAGCCGTTATTATTTATTGTAATGCGGTTCTTAGTGAACCTGATGACCGATGATACCACCCACTGCTGCACCGCCGACGGTACCCAGCGCGCTGCCGTTGGTTAATACAGAACCCCCAATTGCACCGGCACCTGCACCGATTGCGGTGTTACGGTCACGCTTAGACCAGTTTGAACAGCCACTTAACGCCATAACCAGCGTGGTTGCTAATACAACAGCGGTCATTTTTTTCATTGTAATTGTCATAAACTTCTCCTTTATTGTGTATGCAGAGGCAACACAGTAAGTATAGCTGTGAAATTTTTTCAGGCCGCATGTGTCGCATTATTACCGCATCCCTTTTGGTATAAAAACGCCAGACACCATGGACGATCTGTTTGTAGCGGCTGAAAAGCATCATCAACAGGTGGACCTGTCGGATGCCTGACAGAATTCTATTCATTTTGAAGAATTTCCGAAGATAGATAATTCTTAATTCGCAGCACAATTTTTCATTCACAGCCATTTTCCGCTGCTTTTTAGCCATTTGCTCCATAACGCTTTTCCTGCCTGCTCAGCAGAATATTAAGACCCTTCTCAGCAGGAGAAAAAAATGCTGGAACATCTTAAACAACAGGTTCTGGAAGCTAACCTGGATCTCCCCAAATATAACCTTGTCACCTTTACATGGGGAAACGTCAGCGCCATTGACCGTGAGCAAGGCCTGTTAGTGATTAAACCTTCCGGCGTCAGCTACGATGTGATGAAAGTTGAGGACATGGTAGTGGTGAGTCTGGCCACCGGTGAGGTGGTTGAAGGTGAGAAACGCCCTTCATCCGACACCGCAACGCATCGGGCGCTATATCTGGCCTGGCCCGAGGTTGGCGGAATTGTCCATACACATTCCCGCCACGCCACCATCTGGGCACAGGCAGGCAGGCCGATTCCTGCCTGGGGCACCACGCACGCGGATGATTTCTACGGTGAAATTCCCTGCACGCGAGCAATGCGTGACGAAGAGATCAAGAACCAGTATGAGTGGAATACAGGTGAGGTGATTATTGAAACCTTCGCACAACGCGGGCTTTCCCCGACCGCCATCCCAGCGGTGCTGGTAAACTCGCATGGTCCTTTTGCCTGGGGCAAAGACGCACATGCGGCGGTGCACAGTGCGGTGGTGCTGGAAGAGGTGGCTTACATGGGATTGTTTAGCCAGCAACTCACTGCCGGTCTTCCGCCGATTCAGCAAACCCTGCTTGATCTGCATTATCTGCGTAAGCACGGTGAAAATGCCTGGTACGGCCAGAAATAATTATGGGGGCGCAGCCTTGTCTGCGTCCCGACCCGTTTCTTGCTGGCGGCATGTTAAGCAGTTTTCAGTCTCATCAATACCCGTTATAGGTTCGCGTCTTTCTGTGATTTAGCCTGACTTTATCAAGAAAGCATACTAATCATTTAAACCGAATGCATCGGGGATCACTCTGGAATTTATGTTGTAAATCAATCTCTCATTTGGTCTGGCCTCACTCTGGATTAGGCTGATGTGGCGCAATTAGCGCATCAAAATAACAGAGGATGAGACAATGACCGTGATTAACCAACCCACATGCAGACTGTTTTCCGAAGCCGGACACACTACGCAGTTAGTTGCCTATTACGAGGAAGGACGTCGCACCATGTGGATGATGTTGCGCGCCCAACCACGCCCCAGTTTTAATCATGAATTGATCGAAGAAATCATGAACCTGAGTTATACCGCTCAGCGTTCGGGCTTACCTATCGATTTCTGGGTAACCGGCTCGTTAGTACCACAAATGTTCAATGCCGGTGGCGATCTGCGCTTTTTCGTGGAATGTATTCGCAATAACCGCCGTGAAGCTTTGCGTGCCTATGCACGGGCTTGTGTTGACTGCATCCACTCGGCCGCCCGCGGATTTGATACCGGTGCGGTTACGCTCGCGATGATTGAAGGCAGCGCCCTTGGCGGCGGTTTTGAAGCCGCGCTGGCGCATCACTTTATCCTGGCCCAGAACAATGCCCGGATGGGCTTTCCTGAAATCGCCTTTAACCTGTTTCCGGGAATGGGGGGCTACTCGTTAGTGGCGCGGCGTTCGGGCATGAAACTGGCTGAAGAGCTGATTATGGAAGGTGAGTCCCACAGTGCTGAATGGTACGAAACGCGCGGCTTAGTGGATAAGGTATTTCAACCGGGCGACAGTTACCGGGCTACCCGCACGTTTATCGATACATTGCGGCCAAAACTCAATGGCGTTCGTGCCATGTTAAAGGCGCGCCAGCGGGTATTACAGCTGTCACGCGCTGAATTAATGGATATTACCGAGGACTGGGTAGATTACGCATTTACGCTCGAAGCGAAAGATATTGCCTATATGGAACGTTTAGTACAGTTACAAAACCGCCACAGCGCATCACTGCGTAAAGCGGGTTAGCGATCTAGACGCGGGCAGGATGCTGAGCCAGCCAGTGCCCAAACTGATCTGCGGGCATTGGTTTTGCGTAAAAATAGCCTTGTCGCCCATCGACGCCGCTTTTCACGACAAACTCTTCTTCATCGACAGTTTCAATGCCTTCGGCAATCACCTGCAAATCCAGCGCTTTCGCCACCGCGACAATGGCCCTGACGAGAGACTGCGATACCGGCCGTTTGTTCACATTTCGGATAAAGCTTTGATCCAGCTTAATGGCATTAATGGGCACGCGCGCCAGCTGCGACAAAGAGGAGTAGCCGGTGCCAAAGTCATCAAGGTGAATCTGCGCGCCCAGTTCCTGGAATTTACGCATCAGCTTCAACGCTTCGGCTTCATTCTCTATCAGGCAGCTTTCCGTCAGTTCAATATCTACTGGCGACTCGGTCAAACCCGCATCCGTCAGGGCTTGCTTCAGGTCACTGTAGATCGATTGATCGAGCAACTGACGCGCAGAGACGTTCACCGCGACACGCAGGTGAATATTCTGCTGCCGCCAGGCAAGAATCTGCTTCAACACATTGAGCATGACCCAGCGACCAAGCGGCACAATCAGGCCGGACTCTTCCGCATAGGGGATAAATTCGCCGGGTGATACCAGCCCGCGCTCTGGCGAATTCCAGCGGACCAGCGCTTCCGCACTGCGTACTTTACCGTCAGAATCGACTTTGGGCTGGTAATGCACTAATAAATGGTCCTGCTCCAGCGCTTTACGCAAATTGGTATCGAGCCAAAGGTATTCAAAAACCCGCCGGTTCATCTCTTCAGCAAAAACACAATATCGACCGCGGTTATTCTCTTTGGCGTGATACATCGCCGTATCGGCGTTACGAATCAGACATTCACGGTCTTCCCCATGCAGCGGGGCAAGGGCGATGCCCACTGAACAGCCGCTGTAAACTTCGATCAGGCCAATGCGAAACGGCTGACGCAGGCGATCGAGAATACGCGTGGCCATCGCCTCCAGCGCCGCCTGGCTGGTGTGTTCCGCCAACACGACAAATTCATCACCGCCCAGCCGTCCGAGTGTCTGGTTTTTGCTCAGACAGCTCAGGATAGCCAGAGAAACGGCCTGTAACAGCTGATCGCCAAACATATGACCGTAGGCATCATTAACTTTCTTAAAGTTATCTAAATCCAGATAGACCACGCCGGTTTCGCTGCCTTCTGCACGCTCCAGCGCCTGGCTAATCTGCTGATGAATCGCATGACGATTGGGCAGGCCAGTTATACCATCGGTATTGGCCATAACGCGCAGTCGTTCCTGCGCGCGGCGTTCTTCCGTGATATCCGTTCCTGAACAGATGAGGAAAATTTCATTTTTACCGCTGCCGCTGTGAACAAACTTATTACGAAACAGAAACAGTCGCTGTCCCTTCATCGTTTTGATCCAGCGTTCGACTTCGTAGGAGTTACCGTCGCGGAAGAAACCCGCAATGTTACGACGTGAGGCGGCAGCTTCCTGTTTGGTCATAAACAGTTGAAAAACATTCCGACCGATCACGTCCTGTTCATACAGGCCGGTGTACTCTTCACTGAGTCGGTTAAAGCGTTGAATGTTGCCGCGCTGGTCCAGGATCACAATGACGGAATTGGCTTCCGAAACGACCTGTTCAGCAAAAGACAGACCTAGCGTCAGGTCGCGAGCCACGGCCGAGGTATCGCCCCATGCCGACGCGGTACCGGCCCAGACGGATTTATTGATCCTGCGACCGACAAAATGCATGGCGACCTGCTCGCCGTGTATTGTTAACGTCAGATTTATACTGGAAGTGATAACCGGCATCGCGCGAAGCAAACTGCATTGACCCGGCGTCAGGGGAACAGCCACGCTGGTGTTCGATGATTCATCTAAGGCAAATAGCAGCGCATCACTGTCCGCGTTTAATCGCCAATGAGGGCTGGTTGTACCAAACAAGGTATACAACAATGATTGCCCTTGTTCATCGGTCATGGTCACTCCCTCCAGGAAGTACATTGCTGGCGTTATCTCGTTATTTTAGCAACAGTATTCATCAACTGATGCCAGCACAAGATGAAACTGTATTTATTTTACTTTCCAGAAAAAACGGGCATAAAAAACCCCGCCGAAGCGGGGCTCAGTTTATGTTCAGCACGGACATTTACCCAGCTTTCCGGCCTGACTGGGAAAGCGGGCATCCAGACAATAACGATGAAACTCCCGCTCGCTCATCGGTGTCATTTCAGGATGCCGCCGCCGCATGTGCTGCAGGTATTTTTGATAATCCTGCACGCCAACCATCAAACGAAAACTTTGCTGAAGTCCCTGCCACAGTGCGCGCCAGCGAAAGCCGGTGCGAACAGGGGTGGAAAGTAAATCGCAACGCATAATATGCCAGCTCCCCTGGGGCCGCGCTACGCGATGGATGCTGTCATACATGGCGCACCTCCTTACGCAATTCCACATCTGACTCATGCGTGGTAGGCACGTTGCTGCTTAGCGCACGGCGAATCACAAAGAAGGCGGCAATCAGCATCGTGACGGCAACCAGCATAAAGAACCCGCACAGGGCAGCATTAATCTGGTTACTGAATACGATGGTTTGCATATCGGCCACGGTTTTAGCTGGCGCGATGATAACGCCTTCATCCAGACCTTTTCGGAATTTATTGGCTTGAGCAAGGAAACCAATTGACGGTTTTTCGTGAAAAATCTTTTGCCATCCCGCTGTCATCGAGGTAATAAACAGCCAGATGGTGGGCAGAATCGTCACCCATGCATAGCGCTGCTTTTTCATCTTGAACAGCACCACCGTGCCCAGGATTAGCGCCATAGAGGCCAGCATCTGGTTACCAATCCCAAACAGTGGCCACAAGGTGTTGATACCGCCCAGTGGATCGATAACGCCCTGATAAACGAAGAAACCCCAGCCGGCGACGGCGACGGTGGTCCCTGACATATTGCCCAGCCATGAACGGTTGTTCGCCATAGACGGCACGACCGTGCCAACCAGATCCTGCACCATAAAGCGGCAGGCGCGGGTACCGGCATCCACGGCGGTCAAAATAAACAGGGCTTCAAATAAGATGGCGAAGTGGTACCAGAAGGCCATCATGGCGCGGCTGTTAAACACCTCAGTAATGATATGTGCCATGCCGACTGCAAAGGTCGGCGCACCCCCGGCACGTGACAGGATGGAGGCTTCGCCCACATCCCGGGCGATACCGCTTAACATCTCAGGCGTGACCACAAATCCCCAGCCATTAATCACCTGAGAGGCATTTTCTACCGTAGTACCAATCAGTGCCGCGGGCGAGTTCATCGCAAAGTACACACCCGGGTCCAGTACCGAGGCGCAAATCAGCGCCATGATGGCCACGAACGACTCCATCAGCATGGCACCGTAACCAATAAAACGAATATGGCTTTCGCGCTCAATCAGCTTAGGTGTGGTTCCGCTGGATACCAGCGCATGGAAGCCGGAGATAGCGCCACAGGCAATAGTGATAAACAGGAACGGGAACAGGGCGCCAGAGAAGACCGGCCCCGAGCCGTCAATAAATCGTGTCACCGCAGGCATTTTCATTTCTGGCATGGCAAAGACGATGCCCACAGCCAGCCCGACAATGACGCCGATTTTCAGAAAGGTAGAAAGGTAATCCCTCGGGGCCAGCAGCAGCCAGACCGGTAACACTGAGGCGATAAAACCATAGATGACCAGCACCCAGGTCAGCGAGGTGCCTTTCAGCGTAAAGAACGGGCCCCAGTAAGGATGCTGTGCGACATCACCACCGTAAATAATGGCCGCCATCATCAGCACAAAGCCGATCAACGAGACTTCGGCGATTTTTCCCGGGCGCAGAAAGCGCATATAGATGCCCATAAACAGCGCAATCGGAATGGTCGCCGCGATGGTAAACAGTCCCCACGGACTGTTCGCCAGGGCTTTCACCACCACCAGCGCCAGCGCAGAGAGAATAATGATCATCACGCCCAGCGCACCCAGCATAGTAATCACACCGGCAAAAGCGCCCAGCTCCTGACGCGCCATTTCGCCTAACGAACGGCCATCACGTCGCGTAGAGATAAACAGAATCAGGAAATCCTGAACGGCGCCCGCCATCATCACCCCGATCAGAATCCAGATAGTGCCAGGCAGAAAACCCATCTGTGCCGCCAGAATCGGGCCGACCAGCGGGCCAGCACCGGCGATAGCCGCAAAGTGGTGACCAAACAGCACCCACTTATTGGTGGGAACATAGTCAAGACCATCGCTGAGGCGCTCAGCTGGCGTCAGACGGCGGTCGTCCAGTTCAAAAATATTGCGGGCGATAAACAGGCTGTAAAAACGATAAGCGATGCTGTAAAAGGCAACTGCGGCAACCACCAGCCAGACTGCGTTGACGTGCTCGCCGCGGTTAAGCGCCAGCATCGCGAACGCACCCGCGCCAATTAACGCCACTGCTAACCAAAGCACGCCGTTTTTGACGTTCTTCATAACTCACTCCTTGTAGAGACCGAATGGAAGGCGATCGAAGACAACGAGCTAACGTTAATGTAATGGAATGTAAGTGGAAGTTAATAAAGATAAAACTGTGAAGCGCGGAGCAAATTTAGCACGCACATGCAGAGGGAAGGCGAGGTGGAATGTGTCGGCGGGACAGACAAGGCTGTCCCACCGGTTTAGTCTCAGGCTGCGGGGCGTGCAACGACGCTGCGCGTTTCCATGCGGACTTCAGCAATGGTCACGTCAATCACGTCGGATACGCGGTAAACCACGTCACCTTTAATCTGTACTGTACCGCTTTCCTGGCTGCAAACCAGTTCGTCACGCACAGCATGCAGGAACGGCGCTGGAATGAACGCCACGGCACCATTTTCCAGCAGGCGGACGCGCATGCCACCACGAGAAACATCGATGATTTCCGCGCTGAACTTACGATCCGTAGCCGCAAAGGGCGACAGGTAACGGGCATAGAGCCAGTCGCCCACGTCACGCTCTGCCATGCGGTTAAGACGACGACGTTCACTCATGGTGACCGTCAGCGCATCATCCGGACGACCGATTTGCTCACCGCGCACGATGGCCTTCAGCAGACGATGGTTGATCATGTCGCCAAACTTACGGATCGGGGAGGTCCAGGTGGCGTAAGCGTCCAGCCCCAGGCCAAAGTGCGGGCCCGGTTCGGTGGTGATCTCCGCATAGGTCTGGAAACGACGAATACGGCTGTCGAGGAACTGAGTAGGCTGTGCATCCAGTTCACGGCGCAGTACGCGGAACCCCTCCAGCGTGGTGATAGCCTGCGGATCGGCGGTAATGCCGTGAGTCGCCAGCACAGCGGCGGCCTGCTCGGCATTCGCCGTATCGAAACCCGCGTGAACGTTGTAGATACCAAAGCCCAGCTTTTCGCGCAGCACATTGGCGGCACAGATGTTCGCCAGGATCATGGCTTCCTCAACAATCCGGTTCGCGATACGACGCGGTTCGGCGATGATTTCCAGCACTTCCCCTTTTTCGCCCAGCAGAAAACGGTAGTCAGGACGATCTTTAAACACCAGCGCATGGTTTTGACGCCATTCAGCACGGGACTGACACAAGCGATGCAGCAGGCGAATCTGGTTAGCGATAGCCTCGTTTTGCGGTTGCCATTCGCCACTGTTTTCCAGCCAGTCGGAAACCTCGTCGTACACCAGTTTGGCTTTTGACTCGATCCAGGCTGCAAAGAACTGAACATCGTCAGCCAGGCTACCATCCTGAGCAACGGTCACGCGGCACGCCAGAACCGGACGACGCACGTCAGGGCGCAGCGAGCAGACATCGTCTGACAGCTCGCGGGGCAGCATCGGGATATTAAAGCCCGGCAGATAGTTCGTGAACGCACGTTGCGCCGCCAGCTTATCCAGCTCGCTACCTTCTGCGACATAGGCAGTGGGATCGGCAATGGCGATGGTCAGACGCAGTGCGCCATCGTCCAGTGCTTCGGCATACAGCGCATCGTCCATATCTTCAGTGCTGGCGCTGTCGATAGTCACGAAATCCAGGGCGGTCAGATCTTCACGCGTCAGGTTTTCGTCCAGCATGTCGCCAAAGCCGATTTCTGGCGCTTCACGCTCCAGATTATGACGTGACAGTGTCACCCACCATGGGGCGAGGTGGTCGTCGGCTTTGACAATGAATTCGGTGAGTTCGGCATAAAAGCCACGGTCGCCTTTCAACGGATGACGACGCATTTCAGCGACGGCCCAGTCGCCATTCTGGAAATCATGGGTCAGTCCGCGCACCGGACGACACTGAATGGCCTCTTTCAGCAGCGGATGATCGGGCACGATAGAAAGACGGTCGTCTTTTTTCTGCACGCGGCCAACAAAGCGGCCCAGAAAAGGCTCAACCAACGTTTCTGGCTCTGCGCTTTCACGATCTTTATCGCTGTGGATGACGGCAACAATGCGGTCGCCATGCATCACTTTTTTCATCTGCGGCGGCGGGATGAAATAACTTTTTTGTGCATCGACTTCCAGAAAGCCGAATCCCTTTTCGGTGCCTTTTACAACGCCTTCTGCACGCGGCGTTTGCGAATGAAGCTTCTCTTTAAGCTGCGCAAGCAGCGGATTATCCTGGAACATGATTTTTACGTTTCGTGGCCTAATAGCGGCTGACAGTTTTACGCGAATCGGGGTCTCGCGGCAAGGCAAAAAGCCGGACGAACCGGCTTTTTGCCTGGAGAAAAGCCTGAATCAGGCGATTCGTTGGGTGGTCAACGCCTGCGACAATTCCAGCTTAACCGGCACCGATTTCGAGGTCGGTGTGCCGCTGATATCGCCATAGCTGTTTAACGGGACCAGCGGGTTTGTTTCAGGATAGTAGGCCGCCAGATTGCCACGCGGAATGTTGTAAGGCACCAGTTTGAAGCCGCTCACGCGACGGGTGATGCCATCATTCCACAGGGTTTCAATATCCACATTCTGGCCTTCACTAAACCCTAACTCAGCCATGTCGTCGGGGTTAATAAAGACGACTTCACGCTGGCCGTACACGCCGCGATAACGATCGTCGAGACCGTAAATCGTGGTGTTGTACTGGTCATGCGAGCGCAGGGTTTGCAGCGTGAAAGGCACTTCCTGATCAAGCTTCGGAAACAGCGACTCGGGCAGCGCTGCCGGGTTAAACTCGGCCTTACCGGTCGGCGTATTAAAACGCAGCTCTGCCGCGGCATTGCCAAGATAGAAGCCACCAGGCTGATCGCATTTGGTATTGAAGTCGGCAAAACCGGGAATGGTTGCCGCAATATGATTGCGAATCAGGTTGTAATCAGCCGCCAGATCTAACCACTTCACCTTGTCATCACCGAGAACCGCATGGGCAATACTGGCAACAATCGACGTTTCAGAACGCTGTGTTTCTGCCAGAGGAATACCGACACCTTCTGACGCATGCACCATGCTGAACGAATCTTCCACGGTAATGAACTGGTTACCTGTCGCCTGCAAATCGCGTTCGGTACGACCCAATGTCGGCAGGATCAACCCTTCATGACCCGGCACCAGATGGCTACGGTTGAGCTTGGTGCTGATGTGCACAGTCAGACCACAGCGTGATAAAGCTTCTTCAGTACGCGGAGAATCCGGTGCTGCGGCGGCCAGATTACCGCCCAGGGCGATAAGAACCTTAATTTCATCACGCAGCATCGCGTTCAGGGCTTCAACGGTGTTATGGCCTGCCGCACGCGGAGGCTCAAAGTCAAAGTGCTGACCCAGCGCATCCAGGAAAGGTTTGGACGGCTTTTCATCAATGCCCATGGTGCGGTTACCCTGAACGTTACTGTGACCACGCACAGGACAGAGGCCGGCCCCTTTTTTACCTAACTGACCAAACAGCAGCTGGAGGTTGGTGATTTCACGCACCGTATCAACCGAATGCTTGTGCTGCGTAATGCCCATTGCCCAGGTGCAGATCACCCGATCGGCGCTCTGATAGATCGCTGCCGCTTCGCGGATTTGTGCTTCTGTCAGGCCCGACTGCGCCACAATCTGCATCCAGTCTGTGTTATCTACGGCGTCGAAGTACGCCTCAACGCCGTGCGTTTTGGCGTTCAGGAAGGCCTGATCGAATAAGCCGCTTTCGCCCGCTGCAATACGCGCGCGATGGGTTTCCAGCAGGGCTTTCACCATGCCGCGCACGGCCGCCATATCACCGCCAAGATGGGGTTGATAATAGGCAGAACTGATGGTGCCCGCTTTGGAGGTGACAATTTCGAGCGGCTTTTGCGGATCGGCAAAACGCTCCAGACCGCGCTCACGTAGCGTGTTAAAGGTAACGATTTTAGCACCATGGTCGGCCGCGTGACGCAGGCTGTGCAGCATGCGTGGGTGGTTAGTGCCTGGGTTTTGCCCAAAGACAAAAATGGCATCGGCATGATCAAAATCGTCAAGACGAATGGTGCCTTTACCCACGCCGATGCTGCGTTTCAGCCCAGCACCGCTGGCCTCGTGACACATATTGGAGCAGTCCGGGAAGTTATTGGTGCCTGACATGCGGCCAAACAGTTGATAAAGCCAGGAGGCTTCATTACTGGCGCGACCCGAGGTGTAAAGCTCCATCTGATCCGGATTATCCATCGCCTTAATGTGTTTCGCGATGAGCGCATAAGCGTCATCCCAACTGATGGGTTCGTAATGGTCGCTTTCAGCGTTGTAGCGTAACGGATGCGTCAGACGGCCCTGATATTCCAGGAAGTAGTCACTTTGCGCATACAGGGTCGTAACGCTGTGTTTCGCGAAAAAGTCGGTATCGACCACGCGGCGCGTCGCTTCCCAGGTCACGGCTTTCGCCCCGTTTTCGCAAAAGCTAAATGTACTTTTATTGTCATCACCCCAGGCGCAGCCTGGGCAGTCGAAGCCACGAGCTTTGTTCATGCGCATTAAATTGCGCAGATTTTTCAGGGCAGCTTTACTGTCGAAAACAAAACGTGTGGTAGCTTCCAGTGAACCCCAGCCGCCCGCTGCGGCACGGTATGGTTTAATTTGACGCTTGAATTTCATCATAGGTGCAGGCTTATTTTTATGTTGGACGAATGTTGCAAGGATATATCCTGATGGTAAATATTAGTGTGCTATCGACGACAAAGCTTGTCTAATTGATTGGCTTAATGGTGCGATAGCTGGCGTTTATCGTGGTGGCGCGCCAACTGTGATGATGTTCATGTTTTACCTTCTCGTAACCTCTCCATAACGGGTGTTATCGGCACATCGCGCTAATACTTGCTGTTTAAAACAGAAAAGGGCGCGACACCATGAAACAACTCACCAGCCAGATCCATGCGTTTGGCAAGGCGTTGATGATGCCAATTTCGGTGATTGCAGCGGCCGGTATCTTTCTGGGGCTGGCGGCGGCAATGCAGAATCCTGCCGTCACCGGCGAAGCTTTCGCACACATGCAGGTTGCCCAGCTCATCATCGGGTTTATTCGTAAAGTGGCCGGCGCGCTGTTTGCTAATCTGCCGCTATTCTTTGCCGTCGCCAGCGCCATTGGACTGGCGAAAGCAGAAAAGCCTACCGCAGCCTTTGCCGCCGTTATCGGCTATATCGCCATGAATGTCGGTATCAATGCCACGCTGGCGGCGAAGGGCATTACCGCAGCCACAACCACGCCGCAGGCGCTGCAACAGGCCGGGCTGGATCAGACCACAGCCATGATGACCTCGGCTGAGTACATTCAGATGCTGGGTATTTTTACCTACAATATGAGCGTACTGGGCGGTGTAATTGCCGGGCTGATCACCGTGATGCTGCATAACCGCTTCTATACGCAGCAGTTACCCACGGCGATCAGTTTCTTTGGCGGGCGTCGCTTTGTGCCGATTGTGACGGTGGTGTTCCTGCCGCTGATCGGCATCTTACTGGCGCTGGTCTGGCCGACCATTGGCGAAGGCATTGCCTGGGTGGGACAGATGATCGGCCGGAGCGGGCAGTACGGGGCATTTCTGTTGGGTGCTTCGGAACGCATTCTGATCCCCACGGGCCTGCATCACATCCTGAACGAAACCGTGCGTTTCACGCCCATTGGCGGCATGGCTATCGTGGACGGACAGACGATTGTCGGTGCGTTAAACATCTTTAATGCCTCGCTCACCCATCCCGGACTTATCCCGGACGCGACGCTTCGCACCGCCACCCAGTTCCTGGCTCAGGGAAAAATACCGGTCATGATGTTTGGTCTGCCTGCTGCTGCCCTGGCGATTTATCACACCGCGCGGCCTGAACACAAACAGCGCGTCAGGGCGCTGGTGATGGCTGGAGCACTGACGTCATTCACTACTGGCATCACCGAACCGCTGGAGTTTTGCTTTATCTTCGTTTCGCCGGTGCTCTACCTGCTGCATGCATTTTTAACCGGCCTGTCATTTATGCTGATGTCGATGCTGCATTTGATGATTGGAAATGTGCAGGGCGGTGTGATCGATCTGGTGGTCTTTGGCATGCTTGGCGGCAGTAAAACCCACTGGTGGTGGACGCTGGCGCTTGGGGTGATTTACGCCCCGGTTTATTACTATTCTTTCCGCTTTATTATTACGCGTATGCATGTCGAAACGCCGGGACGTGAAACGGATGATGAAAAACCACAGCTGGTTGAAGGCAGCGAGCGCACCAACGTGATCATCAGTGGTCTGGGTGGCGCAGCCAATATAGAGGATGTCGATTGCTGCTTCACGCGTTTGCGGGTTCGGGTCAAAGACATGAAAGAAGTGGTGGATCAGACGCTAATGAGCACCGGTGCCAATGGCATCAACCGCGTTAGTGAACATGATGTGCAGGTGATTTACGGCCCGCAGGTAGAGAAAATTGCACAAGAGGTGAAAGCGGCCCTGGGCGTCGGGTAAACCTCTTCACACTTGCGAAGGCGCGAGTGATGCGCCTTCGCCATTTCTGCATCGTTATAGCGCCTTGCGCCTGAAGAAAAAATCCACGTTGAATCCGCTTCCTGCAGTTGGCTTTCTCTGTCTACGATAAATCCATTAAATATATAAGTAATACTTTATGTTTCATTTTGTGATCAGGACTTGTACTTTACCGGTAACACTCTAAGGTAAGAGGTGAACGTCAAATACACGCAATGAGCAGGGGGTTATTTATGGCTAAACACAGTCTGATTAAAATCTTTGAAATATCAGCAATTGTTATCTTCGCTTTGGTGGTGATCTACTTATTGGTCACGGGCGTTCTCTCTTCCACCGGCGTTGAACACGCCTGGCCTTATCCGCACAAGTAAGCACCTGCAACACCAGGGAAACACCAATAAAAATTACAAATTAACGCGTTTATAAGATCATCAACACCGGTATTCACCTGTGAATGCTGACAACGCTTCCACGATTATCTGACCTGCTATTGTGACAGCCACCTTCATAACCTTATTGCGCCCTGAATATGTTGCGTCCGTTTAAGGCCTTCGCGGTATTGGTTATGGCACTATCTCTGACTGGCATTCTGTTAATCCATCGGCACATAATAGGTATTCATAAAACCGGTGTTACGGCGGGTAAAGAAAATCGACATCAAACAGCTCATCTACCTTTGCAATCTCGAACGCGAGCGCCATTTTGGTCGTGCCGCCGAAGCCAGCTTTGTCAGCCAGCCTACCTTATCGATGCGGTTAAAAAACCTGGAGCGTGAGCTGGGTCTGTC
Organism: Pantoea allii; assembly: GCF_002307475.1. Lineage (GTDB taxonomy): Bacteria > Pseudomonadota > Gammaproteobacteria > Enterobacterales > Enterobacteriaceae > Pantoea > Pantoea allii. The sequence continues at coordinate 127,004 of NZ_NTMH01000003.1, forward strand.
GCTGATCAACCGCAGCAACAATTTTGCGGGTTTTACGCCGGAAGGCGACAGGGTACTGGCCTGGGCGCGGGAAATCGTTTCGGTTTATCAGGGACTCAAGCTGGAGGTCGAGTCGTTAAAACACGGGGTGAACGGTACGCTTCGTCTTGGTGTTGTTCCGCAGTGCAGCGTCTCGCTGGCGCAGTTGTTAAAAGCGGTGCAGGCGCGCTATCCACAGCTGGATTATCGTATTGCCGTATTAAGCGCCGATCAACTGCTGGAAGCGCTGAACAGCCACACGGTCGATGTCGGCATTGGCTTTTTTGAAATGGCGACGTTGCGGGAACTGCATTTTCAGGCATCCCTGCTGCCGGATAGTGGCGTGGAAGCCGTTTTTCATCCCGACCATTTTCAGCACTTATGCGCGCATGAAACGCTTGACCTGCCAACGCTGGCACAGCAGCCGCTGTGTCTGGCGGAGCCAACCCGCTATTTTCGCCGCTATCTGGATATGACGTTTCGCGACGTCGCGCTGGTGCCGCGCGTGGTGGTCGAAAGCGCGTCCATCATGCAGCTGTTACAGTGCACCCAGGTCGGTCTTGGCGTGCTGATCTCACCACGAGGACATTTACTGCCCGCCTCATTACACGGACTGGAAAAACGGACCATTGCAATGCCTAAAATGGCGCGCCAGGCGGCGCTGGTCGTCGCCGAACCTGGCAGGGCGACGCCGCTGGCGCAACATTTTTACGATGAAGCGCGCAGTCATCTCGATAGCTAGCGGGCTTCACCGCAGGCATAAAATAAACGACTGTTCCAGTTGGCCAGCGCGATGGACTGAATCACGCTGAACCGCGCGGCATGTGACCAGCCTGCGTCAGCCAGCGGCTGAAGATCGCGCGCGTTAAAGCGCTCCGGCTGGCGGGTCAACTGCGCGGCCAGGGTCATAATGACTTGCTGTTCACCCGGCCGCTGCGCCGCATCCACCTCATCCAGCAGATTTTTAGCGTCTGCAGCCTGCTGACAGAGCCAGCGGCTGCCCAGAATCCTTGCCGCAGTGGCCTCTACAGATGAGGTCAGCGTATTTTCAAGCTGATGACGCAGGGCAAACCAGCTCTGCAATAACCCGGCAGCGTGCGCCAGCAGCCAGACCGCATCCTGAAGTGCGGGCGAGCCCTGGCACTGCGTGACCGCAGCATGTTGCTCCTCACTGGCATAACGCGGCTCCAGCGGCGTCAGGACCGGCTGCCACTGCCAGGGCTGATCAAACGTCGCTGCCTCGGCATCCGGGGCAGGTGACATCCCCGGCATCCAGCGTACCGGTAATTCCAGCAGAGCATGAATACCGGCAATGACACGCGCCTGATAGCAGACAAAGCCCACTAAATGGTTAAGGGTGACGATATCGGCTTCACTCAGCCCGGCCGCATGTAGCGCACGAACACTTTCAGCCGTGATTAGCGCAGGCTGCATCGCCAGCAAGCGTGCATATTGCGTAATTTGTGTCAGGCGATTGTTGCTTTCACGGGAGGAATCTGGACCCGGCAGGGGGTTCAGTCGGGCGGAATAGTGATTACACAGGCGCTGAATGCCTGTCACCTGGGCGACGGTCAGCGCGGTACTTAACCGATCATACAGCGTGAGCGTATGCGTCAGCGTGGTATTCACCTGGTCGGGAAACAGCTGGAGAACGACGTTGTGGGCGATCTGTATCGCGGGCTGGTCTGTCTGGAGTAAAGGCTGAATAACGGAGGCTTCCTGTGCTAACCCCAGTAAAAACCGGTCATCGACATGGGCGGCTTCAGGAAAAAGTGGGGCAGCCTGTACGGTCCGCGGGCGGGTCTGACTTTCGTAAAACCAGTGATCCTGGCCGGGATAGCGGCGTTGTTGCATCATCCGTCCTTTTGCAAAATCTGATGCGGCGCAGGCGGTGATTTAGTCGCAGGCCGCAGGGCTGACTTATCGTCGCCCACGGGCAGGTCAGGGCAAAAGACCAATCGGTGATAAATAATAGCGATAAGGAATAACGAGGCAATCGGGCGGGTACAGCACAGGGCGAGCAAGGCTCGCCCGTGAGGAAACTTATTTCAGTTCCAGTTCGTTCATGGCGGCGATACTGAAGCCACCGTCAACGTGAACGATTTCACCGGTGATACCACCCGCCAGATCGGAACACAGGAAGGCAGCGGAGTTACCCACGTCTTCGATAGTTACCGTACGGCGAATAGGGGTTACCGCTTCACAGTGGGCCAGCATCTTACGGAAATCTTTGATGCCTGACGCTGCCAGCGTACGAATCGGACCCGCAGAAACGGCATTAACACGCACGCCTTCTGGACCCATCGCGTTAGCCATATAACGCACGTTAGCTTCCAGAGACGCTTTTGCCAGGCCCATAACGTTGTAGTTAGGGATAGCGCGTTCTGCACCCAGGTAAGAGAGGGTCAGCAGAGCAGCGTTCGGGTTCAGCATGGCACGGCACTCTTTAGCCATTGCAACAAAGCTGTAGGCGCTGATGTCGTGCGCGATTTTGAAACCTTCGCGGGTTACGGCATTAACGTAATCGCCATCCAACTGGTCGCCAGGCGCGAAACCGATGGAGTGCACGAAACCGTCAAATTTTGGCCAGGTCTTTGCCAGCTCAGTGAACAGGGATTGGATGCTTTCATCTTCTGCAACATCACAGGGCAGCACGATGTCGGAACCCAAATCTTTGGCAAACTCTTCCACACGACCTTTCAGTTTGTCGTTTTGGTAGGTGAAAGCCAGTTCTGCGCCCTGTTTGCGCATCGCCTGTGCAATACCGTAGGCGATGGAAAGTTTACTGGCAACACCAGTAATCAGAATGCGCTTACCGGAAAGAAAACCCATAGCTGTAATCCTTATGGTCATGGTAGTTGGCGGTCGTGTTGTTTAAATAATAGACGACCGACGTTAATCGACGTGCGGATTCTAGCACGTCTGCTTGAAATCAGGAAAAACGCACAGCGTTTTCCACTATATGCCGCAAAATCAACGCTCCCGCCGCCAGGCTTCAGCCGTTAAGGCCTCACCAAAATGGCTGTTGATCAGACGTTTTGTCATCTCATGCAGTGGCGACGCAAGCACGTCTGCCGTGCCGCCGCGCTCCACCACTTCGCCGTGATGCATGACCAGCACTTTATCGCTGATATGCTTCATCATACCAAGATGTTGGGTCACATAAATGTAAGCGATACCGTGCTTTTCTTGTAGCTCCAGCATCAGATTGACCAGTTGTGAACGCATGGTCATATCCAGCGAGGCAAGGGCCTCATCGGCCACAATCACTTTAGGTTGCAGGATTAACGCACGGGCCAGGCCAAGACGCTGCTTTTGGCCCGGTGCCAACATATGCGGATAATAACCGGCGTGATCGCGCAGCAATCCCACCTGGCGCAGGGTGGTAATAATGCGCTTTTCCCGCGCCTCAGCATCCAGAACGGTATTCAGGCGCAGCGGCAGGTCCAGAATCTGGCTCACGCGCTGGCGTGGATTCAGCGAGGTTGATGGGTCCTGGAAGATCATACGAATGCGCTGGCTGCGATAGCCGTAATCGCCAAAGCTCAGCGGGTGATCGTCGATAATAATCTGGCCGTCGCTGGGCGCAACGGTGCCGCTGAGCATTTTTGCCAGCGTGGATTTGCCTGAACCGTTTTCGCCAATAATCGCCAGAGTCTGCTTTTCACGCAGCGTAAAGCTGACGGATTTCACCGCCTCAACATGCTGACGACGAAACAGGCCGGTGCGGTAACGAAAGGTTTTGCTGAGATTGCGGACTTCCAGCAACGTTTCCATCTTATTGGCCCTCAACGTTGAGCGGGAAGTGGCAGGCATACAGGTGCGATCGCGTGCCGGTGAGCCGTGGCGCTTCTACACATTTGCGTTGTGCGTAGGGGCAGCGCGGCCCCAGACGGCAACCGATAGGCAGGCTTTCCAGCGATGGAATCGCACCGGATAAGGTATTGAGACGGCTCTTATGCGGAAGCGGACGACCAAAGTCAGGCATGGCACGAATCAATGCCTGCGTGTAAGGATGATGCGGTGTGCTCATCAGGTCTTCGCTTTGCGCCGTTTCTACGGTCTGACCGCAGTACATCACGTTAATGCGGTTTGCCCACTGGCTCATGGTTCGCAGGTCATGGCTAATCAGCAAAATGGTGGTGTTATTGTTCTGGTTAAGCCGGCTCAGCAGGCGGAATATCTGCGCCTGCGTGGTCGGCTCCATCGCGTTAGTCGGCTCGTCAGCAATCAGCAGGCGGGGTTGATTCGCCAGGGCGATGGCGATCATCACTTTTTGGCATTCGCCCTCGGTTAACTCGTAAGGAAAACTGCGCATAATGTCGGTGTGATCTTTAATGCCCACCCGATGCAGCAACTCAATAGCCCGGCTTTTACGCCAGAACCAAAAGCGCTTCATCCACGCGCCTTTATAGGTCCAGCGCGGAATCGCCTGCATCAGTTGACGTCCGACACTTTCCGACGGATCGAGACAGGATTGCGGCTCCTGAAAAATCATCGAAACGTTATGACCCACGATGCGACGTCGCTCGCGCGGGGACAGGCGCAGCAGATCGACGTCATCAAATACCATACGGTCTGCGGTAACACGCCAGTTATCGTTGGTCACGCCACAGATGGCTTTGGCGACCAGACTTTTGCCCGAACCGGACTCACCGACCAGACCGCGGATTTCCCCTTCACTGAGCGACAGGTTAATGCGGTCCACCGCTTTAACCGGGCCATCAGCGGTCATGAACTCAATCGTCAGATTACGAATATCCAGTAACGGCATTATTCTACTCCCGCCTCAACGGCCCGACGAATGCCATCACCGAGCAGGTTAACGACTAAGACGCTGACCATCAGGGCGGCACCGGGCAACATCACCGTCCAGGGAGCCACATAAACCAGTTCCAGCGAATCACCCAGCATCGCCCCCCATTCCGGCGAGGGCAACTGGGCACCAAGGTCAAGAAAACCCAGAGCGGCAATATCAAGAATAGCCATAGAGAGCGCGCGCGTAATCTCACTAATCAACATCGGTAATACATTAGGCAAAATCGCGTGCCACATAATATTGATGCTGGTCGCGCCGTCGAGACGGGCCGCCACCACATACTCTTTTTCCAGTTCGTCGTGGACGGCGCTGTAAATTTCGCGCACCAGCCGTGGCATCAGCGCCAGCCAGACCGCCAGCAGCGCATGTTCAAGGCGCGGGCCGAGAAAGGCCACCACAATGATGGCCAGCAGCAGAGAAGGTATCGACAGTAACGTGTCCAGCACGTGGTTCAGCACCGCAGAGCGCACGCCGTGCGTCATACCCGCCACAATGCCCAGCACCAGCGCCCAAAAGGTGGCAAACAGCGTCACCAGAATGGCAGAACCTACCGTCGGGGCAACGCCATTGAGTAAGCGGCTCAGTAAATCACGCCCCAGGTCGTCAGTGCCGAGAAAGAATGAGACTTCACCGTAGCGCGACCAGGAGGGCGGCAGCAGCTGATAACCCAGAAATTGCTGGTCGATGGGATAGGGTGCCAGGAAATGCCCAAACAGGCAGAGCAGCAGCAGTGCGCCAAAGCCGTACAGGCCAATCATCGCCGGCATATCGCCATAAAAATGGTGCCAGCTTTGACGAAACGCGCTGGGCAGGCGCTTTTCGGCGTAGATGTTATCGTACGGCATACCATTCCTTATGTTTCAGCGGATTCAGCGCCGCACCGACAATGTCAGAGAGGACGTTCACCACGATCACTACGCCACCGGTCACCATCACACCGGCGGATATTGCCGCATAGTCCTGCTGGCGAATCGCGTTAATCAGCCAGCGCCCCAATCCGGGCCAGTTAAACACCATTTCCGTAATCATCGCCAGGGTTAACATGCTGGAAAACTGTAAGCCAAGACGCGGAATCACAGGGGGAAGCGCGTTGTGTAACACGTGGCGGCGAATCACAGTAAAGCGGGACAATCCGCGGGTGGCGGCCGCCTTCACATAGTTCTTATCGACGACGTCGCTGGTGCTGATGCGCAGCAAACGCACGATCTCGGTGGTGGGGGCCATCGCCAGAACGGTAACCGGTAAAATCAGATGCATCACTACGCTAATCATCATCTCATGTCGCCATGGCGAGTGACTGAGCCAGGCATCAATCAACGCAAATCCGGTAATGTTTTGAACAGGATACAGCAGGTCATAGCGCCCGGATACGGGCAACCAGCCCAGCGTCAGTGAGAAGAACAGGGTAAACAGCAGCGCGAGCCAGAACACCGGAATAGAAAATCCCAGCAGGGCCAGCGCGCTGATGACCTTATCCTGCCATTTATGCCGCATGGCACCGGCACAAATTCCCAACGGAATGCCGACGATCAGAGCCAGGGTGAACGCCATCAGGCACAGCTCCATCGTAGCGGGGAAGACTTCGCGCAGCTGTACGCCAATCTCCTGACCATTGGTGCTGGACACGCCAAAATCCAGTTGCAGCATGCCTTTAAACCAGAACCACCAGGCGTCAAACAGCGATGCGCCTTCCAGCGGTGCATTCGGCGTGAAATAGCTCAGGCTGAAACTCACCAGGGAAAGAAAAAACAGGGTAATGACCAGCAACACCAGGCGACGCAGAATATAGATGATCACTTAACGATCCTCTCGCTCATCACGATAAACGCCGGCAAACGAAGCGTTGCCAAACGGACTTAATACCAGACCTTTAATATCATGCCGATAGGCTTGCAGGCGCAGGGATGAAGCCAGCGGCAGTACGGGCAGCTCGCGCGCCAGAATCTGCTGCGCCTTATCGTAGTTGTCAATGCGGCCAGACAGCTGCTGTGACAGCAAGGCATTTTTTAACGTGTCGTCAAACGCGGGCGAACACCAGTGAGCATAGTTGGTCTGGGAACTGATGGCCGCACAGCTCAGTAGGGGGCGAAAGAAGCTGTCAGGATCGTTACTGTCGGTTGCCCAGCCTGCCAGCGTCAGATCGTGGTTCATCGCCATCAGCTGCGCCTCCTGAAAACGGCCTTCAACCGGAACGATAGTGACGCGCACGCCAATTTGCGCAAGGTCAGCCTGAATAAGTTCGGCCGTTTTAAGCGGTGCAGGGTTCCAGGACTGCGAGGCGGAAGGCACAACCAGACGCAGATGAAGATCTTTTACTCCCGCCGCCTCAAGCGCTTCTCTGGCTTTTTTGGGATCGAAACCCGTAATGCTGGCATCGGTATCATAAGCCCAGGACGCGCGAGGTAAAATCGAGGCGGCCGTCTCAGCGGTGCCGTAGTAGATGGATTCCATCAGGCGCTCATTATTGATCGCCAGCGCCAGCGCGTGACGAACGTCCGGCCGGTCGAGCGGCGGCTTGCGGGTGTTAAATGCCAGATAAGCGATGTTCATGCCGGGGCGCAGGGTCATGCGCAGCCGGGGATCGTCGCGCAGAATCGAGATTTGGCTGGCGGCGGGATAGGCGAGAACGTCGCATTCGCCCGTGAGCAACTTCGATAACCGTCCTGTTCCCCCGGCACCAAGATCGATAACCACCTGCTGCAGGCGCGGCACGCCTTTCCAGTAATGCGGGTTCCGCGCCAGACGAATATATTGCCCGCTGCGGTATTCGCTCAGCTGGAACGGGCCTGTTCCCACCGGTAGCCGGTCCAGCTCTTCCTGATGGCCCACTTTATCCAGACTGTCGGCGTACTCTTTCGACAGAACGGGCGCGTAATGTGTCGCCAGATGCCAGAGAAACGAGGCGTCCGGGCTGTTAAGGCGGAACTCGACAGTGTCGTTATCGATTTTTTTAATGCTCTGAACCGAATCGGCAAACTGCAGGCTGTCGAAATAGGGGTAATAGCCGCCGTTAACATTATGCCAGGGATGTTTGCGATCAAACATGCGGGCAAAGCTGAAAACGACGTCATCGGCATTCATCGCGCGCGTGGGTGCAAAGTTTGAGGTGTGCTGAAACTGTACCCCGTGGCGCAGGTGAAAACGGTAGGTCGCGCCGTTATCACGCACTTCCCAACTGGCGGCCAGATCGGACTGCAAACGGTAGGTGTAAGGATCGACATCCAACAGGCGGTCATATAACTGGACAGCCAGCGTATCCACCGTTAAGCCACTGCTGGCCATCTGCGGATTAAACGTGTTCAGCGTGCCATTAACGCAATAGACGAATCCGCTTTGACGAATATCTCCAGCCGGTGTTGGCGCAGACCAGGCAGGCGCGCTTAACACGCTGAGACTCAGTAACAGCGAAGGAATTAGTTTTAACATAGAACTCAACGATTCTCAGGCATTAGGCAGAGTGTATCGCAAAGCGGGCGCGGCCCCAAATACGCATCGTCGATTGCCGGTTTTTCGCGCACCTGAGCGTAGAAAGAAGCGGCTAATGCTTCCTGGCCCGATTCCGATGGGGTTGTACCCGGGCGGGTTCGGCCAGGTTGGCGGCGTGAAAGGTATCCCCGTCGTCACCTTGTTAAATTCAATGCAAAGTCAAGCGCGACCAGCCCGTTGCAGCAGGGTAAAGGCGACGGGGGCGTTGTAATAAAGGCGCAGCATTGGTGTGGAAATGAGAAAAATTCTCAACAACCCCTTTACAGATGCGAACAGGAATGATTATTATTCAGTTGCGCTTCGACGGTGGCTCTACCGAAGAAGAGCACGACATTGCTCACATTGCTTCCAGTTGCCCGCTTCGGCGGGCCCTTTTTTCCCGCCCCCATCCTTTTGACTCCACCCGCCCGGTCTCAGCCGTACAATGATCATTGTTTACCACAGCAACAACTCAGCGTTTATCTGCAATTTAATCCGGTCGATCGTCCGTTATGCCTGGACGTCCCGCGCCTGGATACCGTGCTTTTTCATAATGGCTCTGAGCTGGTGGTAGGTGACGCCAAGTAAGCTGGCAGCGCGGCGTTGATTATATTTCGCCTGTTGCAGACTGATTTCCACCACATCGCGCTCCTGCTGGTTTTGCCACTGGCGCAGGTCGAGCGGCAGAGACGGCAGGGCAGCGGGTACATCTGGCGTGCTGGCAGGAAGCGGAGCTTCTTCAGGGGCCGTACGACGCGCAAACGGGTTGATGATAATCTCATCCAGCGGTTCATCGCTGGTGTTGTGGCGGTACACCGACCGCTCAACGACGTTTTTAAGTTCACGCACATTACCCGGCCAGTGATGATCAAGTAAGGTGTTTTGCGCCTGCTGTGTAAAGCCTGGAAACAGGGGCAGCCCCAGTTCACGACACATCTGGATAGCGAAATGATCGGCCATGACCAAAATATCGCTACGGCGCTCGCGTAACGGCGGCAGTTGAACGACATCAAACGCCAGGCGGTCCAGCAGGTCTGCGCGAAACTGCCCTGCGGCCGCGAGCGCCGGTAAGTCTTCATTGGTGGCGCAGATCAGGCGCACATTGACCTGAAAGACGTGGTTGCCGCCGACGCGCTCCAACTGACCATATTCAATGACCCTCAGGAGTTTTTCCTGCACCAGCATTGGCGCGGTAGCCAGCTCATCAAGAAACAGCGTGCCGCCGTCTGCACGCTCAAAACGGCCCAGATGACGCTTCTGCGCACCGGTAAATGCTCCGGCTTCGTGGCCAAAAAGCTCAGAATCCAGCAAGTTTTCATTCAGCGCAGCACAGTTGAGTGAGATGAAAGGGCCTTGCCAGCGGTCTGAAAGATAGTGCAGACGGCTGGCGATCAGCTCTTTACCTGTACCGCGTTCGCCCACTACCAACACGGGTTTTTCCAGCGGAGCGAGTTTCGACACCTGTTCCAGTACTTCCAGAAAGTTGTTCGATTCCCCCAGCAGGTTGTCGTTATTAACGGACATGATGAATTTCGCCACGGATTAATCAATTTAACTATCTTAGAACAGTTTAAAAAAACTGCAAAGCCACCAATGCAAATAAAATCAATAAGATAAAAGTTGGCACGCATCTTGAATCAGGTATCACCAGCAAGATGAAACCATGACAAATAAGAGGAACATCATTATGGGTATTTTTTCTCGTTTCACTGACATCGTTAATGCCAACATTAATTCACTGCTTGAGCGTGCAGAAGATCCGCAGAAGCTGGTGCGCCTGATGATTCAGGAAATGGAAGACACGCTGGTTGAAGTCCGTTCCACCTCTGCCCGCGCCCTGGCTGAAAAGAAACAGCTGTCACGCCGCATCGAACAGGCCGAGATTCAGCAGGTGGAATGGCAGGACAAAGCCGAACTGGCCCTGCGTAAAGATAAAGAGGATCTGGCCCGTTCAGCGTTAATCGAAAAACAGAAACTGACCGATCTGATTGCCTCGCTGAAGCAGGAAGTTGCGCAGGTAGAAGAGACGCTGGCGCGTATGAAAGGTGAAATCACCGAGCTGGAGAAAAAGCTGAGCGAAACCCGTGCACGTCAGCAGGCCCTTACGCTGCGTCATCAGGCCGCGTCTTCTTCACGTGATGTGCGTCGCCAACTGGACAGCGGTAAAATTGATGAGGCGATGGCCCGCTTCGAATCATTTGAACGTCGCATCGACCACATGGAAGCGGAAGCAGAGAGCCACGGTTTTGGTAAACCTAAAACGCTGGATCAGCAGTTCACCGACCTGAAAGCGGATGATGAAATCAGTCAACAACTCAACGCGCTGAAAGCCAAAATGAACCGCAGCGAATAATAAGCCGCTTTCTGCTGGAAAGGATTAAGGAGAGTCAATGAGCGCACTATTTTTAGCCATACCTTTAACAATATTTGTGCTGTTTGTGGCACCTGTCTGGCTATGGCTACATTACAGTAACAAGCGCAACGGCGGGGCAGATCTGTCGCAAAGCCAGATGCAGCGCCTGCAACAGGTGACCAAAGATGCACAGCGCATGCGGGATCGTATTGATGCCCTTGAAGCCATCCTTGATGCTGAACATCCTAACTGGAGGCAACCATGATGAAAGGCCGCACGCTATGGCGCAAGCCTGACGAAGGGAAACTGATGGGGGTTTGTGCCGGCTTAGCCGAATACCTTGATGTGCCGGTGCGACTGCTTCGTGTCATTGTCGTATTGTCGCTGTTCTTTGGTCTGTTCGTGTTTACGGTGATTGCCTATTTCGTGTTGGGTTTTGTCCTGGACGTCAAACCGCCAGGCGCAGACAACGGGGAACATCAACCCAGCCCCGGCGAATTGCTGGACCAACTGGAAACTGCACTGCAGCAGGACGAACGTAATGTCCGGGATATCGAACGTTACGTCACCTCTGAAACCTTTAGCGTGCGCAGTCGTTTCCGTCAGATTTAACCGTTGTCCTGCGGCGGGCCAGACTGGCCCTCTGCGGACCGTCAGGAGGAAGTGATGACTGTTTCACGCACTGCGGCTTTTCGTCATCGTGCAACACCTGCATTGAAGTCAGCCGCCAAATTTATCATTATCAATGCGGTAACCTATGGTCCTGCTGGCGTGACCGGCTGGGCCGTAAAATCGGTGGCGCGCCGTCCACTTCGTCTTCTGTTAGGACTGGCGCTTGAGCCGCTGCTGAAACGCGTGATGAGCCGGGTTGCATCACGCTTCATCAAGGAGAAAGATGAAAAGACTGCAAACTGAGTTGCTGGCATTGATGAACCGCGGCGTCGATCGACACCTTCGTCTGGCGGTGACGGGACTGAGCCGCAGTGGTAAAACGGCCTTCATTACCTCGCTGGTTAACCAGCTCCTTTCTGTACACAGCGGCGCACGACTGCCGCTGTTTTCTGTGGTGCGCGATGAGCGCCTGTTGGGCGTGAAACGTGTGCCGCAACGGGATATGGGCACCGCCCGTTTCACCTATGATGAAGGGCTGGCGCAGCTGTACAGTACGCCGCCCGCCTGGCCCACGCCCACGCGAGGCGTCAGTGAAATGCGGCTGGCACTCCGTTACCGTCCCAATGATTCATTGCTCCGCCATCTCAAAGATACCGCCACGCTCTATCTTGAAATTGTTGACTACCCAGGTGAGTGGCTGCTCGATCTGCCTATGCTGGCACAGGATTACCTCACCTGGACCTGGTCGCGGCAGATGAACGGCTTAATGCAGGGCGATCGCGCAGACTGGGCCGCACCCTGGCGCGAACATTGTCAAAAACTCGATCCGCTTGCCCCCGCCGATGAAAACCGCCTGGCCGGGATCGCCGCAGCCTGGACTGATTACCTGCATCGGTGTAAAGCGGAAGGGCTGCACTTTATTCAGCCGGGGCGTTTTGTGCTGCCCGGCGAGATGGCGGGCGCGCCAGCGCTGCAGTTTTTTCCGTGGCCGACAGCTGATGAAGCCCAGGCGGCTAAGCTGGCGCAGGCGGACAAAGGCAGTAACTTTGCCATGCTGCAGCAGCGATTTAATTACTACTGCCAGCACGTGGTGAAAGGGTTCTATAAAAATCATTTTCTGCGCTTTGACCGCCAGATCGTACTGGTGGATTGTCTGCAGCCGCTCAACAGCGGGCCGCAGGCGTTTAACGATATGCGCCTGGCGCTAACCCAGTTGATGCAGAGCTTCCATTACGGACAGCGTACGCTGTTTCGGCGGCTGTTTTCACCCGTGATTGATAAGCTGTTATTTGCCGCCACGAAAGCCGATCACATCACCAGCGATCAGCATGGCAATATGGTTTCGCTGTTGCAGCAGCTGGTGCAGGATGCCTGGCAAAACGCGGCGTTCGAAGGCATCAGCATGGACTGCATCGGCCTGGCCTCGGTTCAGGCCACGCAAAGCGGGCTGGTCGATCATCGTGGCGAAAAAATTCCGGCACTACGAGGTCATCGCCTGCAGGACGGCGAGGCATTAACCGTTTATCCGGGTGAGGTTCCGCCGCGGCTGCCAGGCAGCGCGTTCTGGCAGCAGCAAGGCTTTCAGTTTGAGCAGTTTCGCCCGCAGCAGCTGGATATCGATCGCCCCGTACCGCATATCCGCATGGATGCGGCACTGGAATTTTTACTGGGAGATAAATTGCGATGAGCGATCCGTTGAAACCGCGCATTGATTTTGCCCGGCCTCTGGACGATAAGCCCGACGCGGTGTTGCGTCCGGCTCAGACGTTTGAAGCCGATTCACAGGCCGCCTTTTTAGCCGTGCAGGATAACGAGGCGGCGGTTGAAGAAGAAAGTGCAGGCGAGCGGGCGGTCGAGGCGGCCTTAAAACCCAAACGCAGCCTGTGGCGTAAAATGGTGGGCGCTGGCCTGGCGCTGTTTGGCGTCAGCGTGGTGGCGCAGGGCGTGCAATGGAGCCACAATGCCTGGCTGGCTCAGGACTGGTTTGCACTGGGCAGCGGCATGGCGGGCGGGCTGATTGTGCTTGCTGGCGTCGGCGCGCTGACCAGCGAGTGGCGTCGTTTGTATCAGCTCCGTCAGCGGGCCGAAGAGCGCGATCTGGGCCGGGAACTGCTCAACAGTCACGGCATTGGGAAAGGACGTGCCTTTTGTGAAAAGCTGGCGCGCCAGGCCGAACTCGATCAGGCGCATCCTGCCTTGCAGCGCTGGCATGCTGCGCGCCATGAAACCCACAATGACGGGGAAACGGTCCGGCTTTATGCCCAGATGGTGCAGCCTGTTCTTGACCGCCAGGCGCGGCGGGAAATCAGCCGTCATGCGGCCGAATCCGCGCTGATGATCGCGGTTAGTCCCCTGGCACTGGTCGATATGGCGTTTATCGCCTGGCGTAACTTACGACTGGTCAACCGGATTGCCGCCATCTACGGCATTGAGCTGGGGTATTTTAGTCGGCTGCGTTTGTTCCGACTGGTGCTGCTGAACATGGCCTTTGCCGGGGCTTCCGAGCTGGTGCGTGAAGTTGGGATGGACTGGATGTCGCAGGACATCGCCGCCAGGCTTTCGACGCGTGCTGCGCAGGGCATCGGCGCGGGATTGCTGACGGCGCGTCTGGGCATTAAAGCGATGGAGTTATGCCGCCCCTTACCCTGGCTCGAAAACGATAAACCGCGCCTGGGTGATTACCGTCGTGAGCTGTTGGGGCAGTTAAAAGACGCGCTACAAAAGGGCGGCGACAAACGCCAGTAAATGAAACAGGATGACGAGCGCAGTGGCCCAACGGCGCGGTCATGTCGTTCTGCGGTACGTGAACGAAGGCGCATCAGCCGTATTGTGACATGCCTGCCGGTGCGTGTTTATTCCCAACCAACTCAGCACGCGTAAGGCCGTCATCCTGGCTGATGCCGTTTACGCATTTAAAAAAACGCGTGTGCGTTAGCGCTGTCAACTTTTCCTGACAGCCCTCTTTCTGCGGGCGGGTTATTTAGCGTATTATCGCCAAATATCAAACGGATTAAGGCCTACGCAATGCGTTTAGAAGTGTTTTGTCAGGACCGTATCGGGCTGGCGCGCGAATTGCTCGACCTGCTGGTGGCGCGCAGCATCGATCTTCGCGGCATTGAAGTCGCCGCCTCAGGCCGCATCTATCTTAATTTCTCTACGCTGGAATTCGAACAGTTCAGTAATCTGATGGCGGAAATCCGCCGTACGCCGGGCGTGACTGATGTCCGCACTGTGCCCTATATGCCTTCCGAACGTGAGCACCGGGTTCTGAGCGCCTTACTGGTGGCCATGCCGGAGCCGGTGTTTTCGGTGGACCTGAGAAGTAAGGTTGAGCTGGCGAACCCGGCGGCACAAAACCTGTTTAATCTTGATGAAAACAAGATCCGCAACGTGACGGCCGATCATCTGATCAACGGCTTCAACTTTATGCGCTGGCTGGAAAGCGACCGCGTTCAGGCTCAGGCACAACATGTGGTGATAGAAGGGCGCGATTTCCTGATGGAAGCGCATCCGATCTACCTGTCAGAAGAAAATGACCAGGCAGAACAGCTTGTCGGTGCGATGGTGATGCTGAAGTCCACCGCTCGCATGGGCCGCCAGTTGCAGAGTCTGGTCGTCACCGACGAAACCGAGTTCGATCATATCGTTGCGGTCACGCCCAAAATGCGTCAGGTCGTGGAACAGGCGCGCAAGCTGGCGATGCATGATGCGCCGCTCCTGATCATCGGTGACACCGGTACGGGCAAAGATATGCTGGCGCGGGCCTGCCACTTACGCAGCGCTCGCGGGAAAATGCCTTTTCTGGCCCTCAACTGCGCATCCCTGCCGGATGATGTGGCGGAAAGTGAGCTTTTTGGTCACGCGGCGGGTGCCTATCCTAATGCGCTAGAGGGAAAAAAAGGCTTTTTCGAGCAGGCTAACGGCGGGTCGGTACTGCTGGATGAGATTGGTGAGATGTCGCCGACCATGCAGACCAAACTGCTGCGCTTTCTCAACGACGGCACGTTCCGGCGGGTGGGTGAAGAGCACGAAGTTCACGTCAATGTCCGCGTGATTTGCGCGACCCAGAAGAATCTGTTTGAGCTGGTGCAACGTGGTGAGTTCAGGGAAGACCTTTTTTACCGGCTCAACGTGCTGACGCTAAACCTGCCGCCCCTGCGCGAGCGGGTTCAGGACATTATGCCGTTAACGGACATGTTTGTGGCGCGCTTCGCCGATGAACAGGGCATTCCGCGTCCACGGTTGTCCTCACAGCTGAATGCTTTTCTGATGCGCTATAACTGGCCCGGAAACGTGCGTCAGCTCAAAAACGCGCTGTATCGTGCCTTAACGCAACTGGAAGGCCACGAATTACGGCCTCAGGATATCGTTTTACCTGAACAGGCACTGGATGTGTCACTCGGGGAAGAGGCGATGGAAGGAACGCTGGACCAGATCACCAGCCGCTTTGAGCGGTCAATTCTGACGCGTTTATACCTTTCTTATCCCAGCACGCGCAAACTGGCAAAACGCCTGGGCGTTTCCCATACGGCCATTGCCAATAAATTGCGAGAGTACGGTTTAGGTCAAAAACGCGGCGACAGCGAATAAAACAAACGCAGCGGATAAGTCTGGCTTATCCGCTGTGGTCATTATTTCAGCGCAGCGAGTGCGGAGTCATAATCGGGTTCAGTGGTGATTTCATTCACCAACTGACTGTAAAGCACTTTGTCATGCTCATCCAGAACGATCACTGCACGTGCGGTCAGGCCTTGCAGGGCGCCATCGGCAATTTCCACACCAAAATCACGTTTGAATTCACCCCCGCGCAGCGTGGAGAGCGTAACCACATTATTCAGGTTGTCCGCGCCACAAAAACGCGACTGGGCAAAGGGCAGATCAGCGGAAATACATAACACCACGGTATTACTCAGTTCACCCGCCAGCTGGTTAAACTTACGTACCGAAGAGGCGCACACGCCGGTATCGACGCTGGGAAAAATATTCAGAATCTTGCGTTTTCCTGCATACTCAGAGAGTGAGACGTTAGCCAGGTTTTTAGCCACCAGAGTAAACGATTTAACGCTGTCGCCCGGCTGCGGGAACTGACCTGCAACCGCGACCGGGTTGCCCTGAAAGTGAACAGTCTGAGACATAAGCATTCCTTCTAATGATGTGATCTGACAAAAATAACGCGTCAGTACAGGTATAGCCATTGTTTATGACATAAATTTTAAGGGTTTACGAGAGCATTTGTTGCCTAAAGTTAAATGACAGTGATGAATCACCGACAATAAGGAGAGGTAATGAGAACGGTAAAATGTTATCCCGAAGCATGGCCGCTGCACACGCCGTTTGTCATTGCTCGTGGCACTCGCACCGAAGCTAAAGTCGTCGTCGTGGAAATTGAAGAAGATGGCGTGAAAGGCATTGGTGAGGCCACACCTTACACGCGCTATGGCGAAAGCGAAGCGCTGGTGCTGGAGCAAATTGCGACCGTCATGCCACAACTGCAGCAGGGGTTGTCACGTGATGACTTACAGAACCTGTTGCCGGCAGGCGCGGCAAGAAATGCCATCGACAGCGCGCTCTGGGATCTTGCTGCACGCCAGCAGCATCGGAGTCTGGAGCAGTTAGTTGGCGTCGAACCGACCCGTTCTGTGATCACTGCCCACACGGTGAGCATTGATACACCGGAGGCGATGGCCAGTAGTGCGCAGGCTTTATGGCAACATGGCGCAACCCTGCTCAAAATCAAAATGGATAATAACTTTATTACCGAGCGGCTGATGGCGATTCGTGCCGCCGTACCAGAGGCGACATTACTCATCGATGCTAATGAATCCTGGCACGCTGAGGGCCTGGCCGCGCGTTGCCAGCTATTAGCCGATCTTGAGGTTGCTATGCTCGAACAGCCCTTACCGGCAGGGGAAGACGAGGCGCTGGCCAACTTTATTCATCCTCTCCCCATTTGTGCCGACGAGAGCTGTCACACGCGTGAAAGCCTGCCTGCACTGCGTGGGCGCTATGAGATGGTGAATATTAAACTCGATAAAGCGGGCGGACTGACCGAAGCGCTAGCCCTGGCACATGCTGCACGACAGCAGGGCTTTACGCTCATGGCGGGCTGTATGATCTGCACATCAAGGGCGATTCGCGCCGCACTGCCGCTGGTGCCGCTGGTGCGTTTTGCCGATTTAGACGGTGCAACCTGGCTGGCTGTCGATGCCGAACCGGCCCTTAAGGTGCAGGACGGTGCGTTGATTACGGCTGCCAGCGCAGCAGAGTGAGCATCGTCTCCAGATAGGTTTCAGTGGCTTCATCCACCGAAATGACAGGCATCTCGGCAGTTACGCACGGCAAACTCAGGTCGTGACACCAACTGCCAAAGGAACCCGGCGTGGCGTAGCCCACGCTGCTGACGCGAGGTAAACCGGTCTGTGCCGCCAGCCAGGCGCCGATTTCCGTCTGATCGGGATCATCAATGCAGGCCAGCGGTTCGTGCCAGGAAACCACCCAGGCCGGTTTAAGCTGATGAATCAGCGCACACAGCGCCTGGGTTTCTGGCTCGGATGCCGGATGTGTGCCCGTCGACAGCGTTACGTCCCGTTCGTCTGCGGCGCTATTCCAGCGATAAACCGTATCGCCTGACTGCCAGTTGGCGGCTGGAAAATTGCGGTTCAGATCGACACCTTTCGCATTGGCTCGCAAACCCAACTGACAGCCGTCAGGATTCATCGCCAGCACCACATGATGGCGACGCTGCGCCTCCGGCAACGTCCGCAGCGCAGCGGAAAGGGCCGCTATTGCCGCGTTTTCATCGCCGTGCGTACCGGCCAGAATCAGGCCACTGTCGCTGTCTGCCTGCACGGCCGGAAACCAGAGCAGTGGGGCGCCCAGAACCGATCGGCCATACTGCTGCCAGGAAATAGCCAGTTTGCCGCGTAGCGGTCGCGGGTGAAGGGATGACATAGTGACTTTCTCCTGAGGGTTTATGTCAAAGTAGCGGAAAAGCGGGTCAGGGAAAATAGCTATTTATCAATCAGCGATTTGCGATAAAGTGACCGTTAACAGGCTGAGTCAGTAATATGCTGATTCAGCGCTTCTTTATTATAAAGGGGTGATAATGGTAATCCGCTTTTCGTTGACGCTAACGGCCCTGAGCCTGCTTAGCGCGTCCATGCCGATCTTCGCAGCCGATGTTCCCGCCGGTGCCCAACTTGCCGCTAAACAAGAAATTGTCCGCCATATTAAAGATGAGCCCGCCTCGCTCGATCCCGCTAAAGCCGTAGGTCTGCCTGAAATACAGGTAATGCGCGATCTGTATGAAGGGCTGACCAGCCAGGATGCGCACGGCAAAATTGTGCCTGGCGTGGCACAGAGCTGGAGCAGCAGTGACAACAAAGTCTGGATCGTTACCCTGCGAAATAATGCCCGCTGGTCTGATGGCGAACCGGTGACGGCGCAGGACTTTGTCTACAGTTGGCAGCGCGTCGTCGATCCTAAAACCTCTTCTTCTCAGGCGTCCTTTATTGCGCTGAGCGGCCTGAGCAATGCGGCAGCAATCACCAAAGGCGACATGCCGCCGGATAAGCTGGGAGTGACTGCGCTGGATAAAAATCGCCTCAGGATTACGCTGACGCGTCCGGTTCCCTGGTTTCCTGCCATGCTCTCCAACGTTGCTTTTTATCCTGTGCCGCAAGCTGTGGTTGAAAAAGAGGGTGCGCAGTGGACGTTGCCGGGCAAACTGGTGGGCAACGGCGCTTACCAACTCAGCCAACGGGTTGTGAATGAAAAAATTGTCCTGGAGCGTAATCCGCATTACTGGGACAACGCCCACTCCGTCTTAACCAAAGTGACCTTTGTGCCCATCAATGAAGAGTCCAGCGCCACCAAACGCTATCGTGCCGATGATGTGGATATCACGGAATCTTTCCCTAAGAACATGTATGCGCTGTTGAAAAAGACGCTGCCGGGCCAGGTCTTTACGCCCGATCAGCTGGGAACGTACTATTACGCCTTTAATACCCAGAAAGGGCCAACCGCCGATGTTCGTGTCCGCAAAGCGCTGTCGTGGAGTATCGATCGCGCCGTCATCGCCGAAAAAGTCTTAGGCACGGGGGAAAAACCGGCATGGCATTTCACGCCGGACGTGACGGCAGGCTTTAAACCGCTGCCCACGCTGCAGCAACAGCACAACCAAAAAGAAATGGATGCCCAGGCCAGAGCATTGCTGGCTGCCGCCGGTTACGGCCCCGGGAAGCCGCTCAAGCTGACGTTGCTGTACAACACCTCTGAAAGCCACCAGAAAATAGCGATTGCGGTGGCCTCAATGTGGAAGAAGAATCTCGGCGTGGACGTGAAACTGCAAAACCAGGAGTGGAAAACCTACATAGACAGCCGTAACAGTGGCAACTTTGACGTTATTCGCGCCTCCTGGGTAGGGGATTACAATGAACCCTCGACTTTCCTGAATCTCCTTACCTCAGGCAACAGCAGCAATATTCCGCGTTTCAGCAATGCCGAATATGATGCGGTACTTGCAAAAGCGAGCATGGAAACCAGTGAGCAGGCACGTAACGCTGACTACAACCGGGCAGAACAGATCATCGCTGATCAGGCACCCATCGCGCCACTTTATCAGTACACCAATGGTCGTCTGATTAAGCCGTGGGTGAAGGGTTATCCGATTACCAATCCCGAAGACGTTGCCTATAGCCGCGAGCTGTGGATAGAGAAGCATTAAGAGATAGCGGCCAACATGCGGCCGCCTTTTGACATCTTTGTATACAGGCTGAAGATTGCAACTCAATCCCGTCACGCTAGACTGTATCGTATTGATTTTGATAGTGGGGTGACGTTGTGGATGTGATTCAAGGAAAAGCGCTGAAGGTGACCGATGCCATCATTTCCTGCCAGTTGGATGGCAAGGGCGGCATGGTGCCGATTGACGAAACGCAGTTGCTGCACGACGAGCATCCGTGCTGGTTACACCTCAACTATACGCATCCGCGTAGCGCAGAATGGTTGCAGTCAACGCCCCAGATTCCGGATGCCGTGCGCGATGCGCTTGCCGGTGAAAGCATGCGCCCGCGGGTTAACCGCCTGGGCGATGGTTTTATGATCGTTCTGCGCAGCGTGAACCACAACAGTGACGCGCGTCCCGACCAGCTGGTGGCGATGCGGGTTTTTATCAACGATCAGCTGATTGTATCTACCCGCCGCCGCAAAGTGTTTGCCGTGGACGAAGTGCTGACCGATCTGCAAAACGGCAACGGGCCGGTTAACTGTGGCAGCTGGCTGGTGGAGGTTTGCGATGCCTTAACCGGTCACACCAGCGAATTTATCGAAGATTTACATGACAAAATCATTGAGCTGGAAGATGCCTTACTGGACCAGCGTATTCCACCGCGCGGTGAGCTGGGCCTGTTACGCAAGCAGCTGATCGTGATGCGACGTTATATGGCACCGCAGCGCGATGTCTTCTCCCGTCTGGCAAGTGAAAAACTGCCCTGGATGGACGACAGCGAACGCCGTCGAATGCAGGAAATTGCCGACAGGCTGGGACGCGGCCTGGACGATCTTGATGCTGGCGTAGCCAGAACCGCCGTACTGGCAGATGAAGTCGCCTCGGTAATGGCAGAATCCATGAACCGCCGAACCTATACTATGTCGCTGATGGCGATGATCTTTCTGCCTGCTACCTTTTTGACCGGCCTGTTTGGTGTCAACCTGGGCGGCATTCCCGGCGGAGCATGGCGCTATGGCTTTAGTGTCTTTTGTCTTTTACTCGTGCTGCTGGCGTTGGGTGTAGCAGGCTATCTGCGTAAGCGACGTTGGCTATAAGGCCATGGGAAGAGGTGCAGGGGGCGTTGCGCAGGAAAATCACATTAACAGGGCTAAAGCTGATCGACATCAATATCTGCGATGCGCAAAGCGCGCAAAATCTCTCCCGCAGGTGAATGCAACGTCAAGCGATGGGCGTTGCGCTCCATATTGTCTTACTTCCTTTTTTAGAATTATTGCATAGCATTTTTAATTCGAAATACGCCGGCTAACTCGCCGGCTTTTTTTTGTCCGCTGGCTGAGATGTCAATTCTTTCCTAAGCTTAAAATCCATTCGCTACAGAGGAGAACGGCATAATGGCGATACACAGCAGCGAGCCAATTCCGACCGATCCGCCCCCCATTCCGCAGCCGCAACCCGATCCGCCACCGGATCCTGAGTTTCCGCCGGTAATGGACCCGCCCCCTCACCGCAACGTATAAAAAAAGGGCACGCGACATGACGCGTGCCCTTTGCTTTTAACGAATAGATAAACGTTACTTAATTTCCAGCACGTTAAGACGATCGCTGACAGCCGGGGTTTCTTCCTCATCGGCACGCCAGCCAACCGGGTTGACCGGTAGCGTTTCACGATCAAATGCCAGATCGCCACCGTCGACTACCGCATCACCGTGTTGAATGCCTTTGAAATCAAACAGGTTGATATCGGCAAGGTGAGAAGGCACGACGTTTTGCATGGCGCTGAACATCGTTTCAATACGTCCAGGATAGCGCTTGTCCCAGTCGCGCAGCATATCGGCGATAACCTGGCGTTGCAGATTAGGCTGTGAACCGCAAAGGTTGCACGGGATAATCGGGAACTGACGGGCTTCTGAGAAACGAATGATATCTTTCTCACGGCAGTAAGCCAGAGGACGGATCACGATGTGCTTACCGTCGTCGCTCATCAGTTTCGGCGGCATACCTTTCATCTTGCCACCGTAAAACATGTTCAAAAACAGCGTTTGCAGAATGTCATCACGATGGTGACCTAGAGCAATTTTGGTACAACCCAGCTCCGTGGCGGTGCGATACAAAATTCCACGGCGCAGACGTGAGCATAGAGAGCAGGTCGTTTTACCCTCGGGAATTTTATCTTTAACGATAGAGTAGGTGTCTTCTTCAACGATCTTGTACTCAACACCTTGCGCTTCAAGATACTCGGGCAGGATATGACCTGGAAATCCTGGCTGTTTTTGATCCAGATTAACCGCCACCAGGCTGAATTTCACCGGCGCACTTTTTTGCAGGTTACGCAGGATTTCCAGCATGGTGTAGCTGTCTTTACCGCCCGACAGGCACACCATGATGCGATCGCCTTCCTCAATCATATTAAAATCAGCAATAGCCTCGCCGACGTTACGACGCAAACGCTTCTGAAGTTTGTTGAGGTTGTACTGCTCTTTCTTATTAATTTCCTGATCTTGTTGCATTTTATTCAATCTCTAAAACCAAAAGGGGCATGCAGGGGGCAACGTTTTTAAAGGGCAAGCTGACTGTTGAGCATCTGCACCTGATCGGCGTCCAGTTCATGTATCCACGAAGTATCGACTTCATAAACCCTTAGCGCGTTTTCATGCCCCAGCTGACTCGTAATAAATGATGGATTTGCGCTAGCGGCAGTAAACAGCCAGCAGGCAAAAGTATGCCGCGTATGGTACGGATTCCGGCGACGAATGCCAGCACGTTTTACTGCTGCGTTCCAAAGATGAGCGATGCGTGTTACGCCATAAGTGAGATGGCCTGAAACAGGAATCGGTTAACGATGACAGGGAAATGACTGCCTACAGCACTGAAACAGCTGAGGCAGTTCAGACAGACTACATCGTGCCCGTTCGCGATGGCTGGATTCTCCTCAGCCCTGGAACAGACTTTGATAAAGGGAATGGGGCACGTGGGAACGGATAATGAAGCGCAAAAGAAATCGGCCACTTTATGCTGCTTTTTTAAAAACTCAGTAAACACTTAACACAGCCACAACTGCCGCCGACAGACTTACCCACTAAAGCGCTCATGCATAACATTACCATTTTAAATATTTTACAAATATAAACATGATGAATATAGCAAATATACCAACAGGCCATAGAGGCCCATCAGGGAATACCTGAAAAAAAGCAACTGCAAATATTAAAACGCAAATTGGTGGCGCATAAAGCGAAAATAGCTGTTGAAACAGCCACAAAAAAGCTTTCTTAATAAATGACATCATGGCTACCTAATCATTCTTTCAATGATTTTAGCAATATCTGCATCTGATGCCCATTGAGCCCGGAACGCGTCGGCACGAATAAATATGGGCTCAACCAGGAAATAAAGCATTTCAAGTTCATTAGCATATAGCGTTGAAAAGAATGCTGGATAGCTAGTTCGAAGACGATCAGCGCTATCTGCGGCCTTCTGCACAATGCCATACATTCCCGCATATGCAACTGCTACTCTCGCTGTACGACCAGCAATAGAACCCATATTAAGGCTAAGATTCAAGCCGATTGAAACACATGTTGCCGTTGCCAAAGCAAACCCGGATTTAGTTAAAGCGTTTGCAGCAATGTAAATATTAACAGCCATCAGGTTTTTTTTAATGTATTCTAATTGATCTGATGTTTTTTTCTTGAATATTTCTTCAAAATAAATATGCAATATCTCATAAACAATATCTTTGCGCTGTAAGAAATGGTAGAGACCTTTAGTAAATCTTACATCTTCATTCAGCTGTTTTTTACACACGTCTTGGTATTCTTGAGTAAAGCACGATGTATAATAAATTGCACGTTTTGCACCTGCACTAATCGTATCTATCTGGTCTGAAACTAAATCCATGACACCTGTTAACGCACGATCTAATTTAGAAGCCAATATGTTATTGGTTTGCAAATAATTTATTATTTCATCCCTGTAATACATTTTCTTATCCTTTTCGTTGTCCTTAATGTTCGTGCTATCGATCCGCCGTTACTAAATGAAAGCCATAGTAATGAGAAAAATTTAACCATGTATAATTTATGGTTATTGAGTTTTTAAGTAAACAGTAAAATTGCTCATAGAAGAGTATTCACGCTAAAAATTATTGGAATTCATAGGCTCCACAAATCTCTCAACCGTAAAGCTTGATCAAAATCATGAATTGATATTGCAGTATTTATATACAGATAAAATTGGAGCGCAAAAAAATGCACCGTGAGTACGAAATCATGATTGCTTTTCGCCAGGCTATTAAGCGCGACTGCAAAGGGCGCTCCACACTCAGCACGATTGATTTTGTTCGGGAACTTGATCGCCTAAACTGGTCTTACACGCTACACGCTGCAAACAAATGGATTGAAACGCACACTACAACCTTTCGCGATATTTCAACGTTAGCGGGTGAGGAAAGGGTGTTCCAGGTTTTCAACCCTAATGGTGGCGACTGTGGTTCGCCCTGGTTGACGTTAATTCGTTTTATGCCAGCTGTCAGACAGTATCTAGACCAGACCTGCGCAGAAAACCCATAGCTGTACTGAGTCATAACGATGAGTGTGTAATTGCCCGTTCTGCAGAAGCAAAGGCGGTAAAAATCTCAATGAGTGCACCATATTTCAAGCTTGAGAACGAATTGTTAGGGAGTTGCGCGGCAAACCCTGTTTAGAGCTTGAGGAATTCGCACCAACCAAACAGCAGATTATGGGTTCACGGTCAGTTACTGAATCAGCTTTGCCGGTTGCGGATAATAAAAAGCCCGGTATTACGGGCTGATAGTCATTTGATTTAGTCGTAGCCGCCTTCCTGATATTGCGGACTATCGCCTGGTCGATCCTTTAACCAAAATATAATCCCTACAGCTATAAGAATGGCCAGAATTATAATTATATAAGTCATCATACATTCCCTCGTGTCAGCAACCATTCAATCTTATAGGCTTACAGTTTGTGTGTGTAATCGTATGTGCAGATCAATTATGCAAAAACGATCGGTAAAAACGATCAATCACAGATGCTTTAACCAAAAAAAATCACTTATACATCATAGAGGTTACAATTCTCACAATTGATGTGTATTGATTAATACAGATGATGGCTGATGCTGGGTATCAGCAGAGAAAGAAAGGGATACAGGAAAATGCTCCGTGACTACAAAACGATGATTACCTTTCGTCAGATCTTGAACGCGACAGCGGGGCAATACACCGTCAGCTTTCATTAAAGTAAAAAACCACAAATAAAAAGTTAATATAAGCGAAGATTTTTAACCAAGGTTATGTGAGCGTTAACAGTATCCAGTATTTTTTGTTGGAGCCAATCTTAATTTATGTCAAGTAATTAATTCTTTTCAGGGTGCTGTGATTAATTATTGAGTTTAGTTTTTTTTGCTTTATCTTTCTTCGCTGTAATATACATATGAAGTTGATTAGCTTCCTTGTTGCAACGAACTGAAAACAAATATGGCAAATAGAATAACAGATAAGCAGCATATAAAACTTACTTACATAACACATTTTTATTGCAATCAAGATAATATTGATTCTGTAATAAGCCTTCTCAGGAAATACGAAAAGATGCCTGAAGAAGTATTGCAGGTCACAGAGTTTGTAATAGTAGACGACTGCTCTCCTTTAAAGTATGAAGTACCTGAGTTTAGACTGAATCTGACCTGGCTGTGTATAGACAGTGATATTAAGTGGAATCAGGGTGGCGCAAGAAATTTAGGGGTCACTTATGCCAAATCAGACAAAGTATTAATAACTGATCTCGATCATGAGTTACCGGAAAAAACGTTCCGTTATCTCATCAATCATAAAAATCCAGATCGAAATTTTTACAAGATTTATCGAAAAAATCAGCGAGGTTTTTACAAAGGCCACAGTAATTTGTTCTTTATTTCTCGCGCAAGATTTATGCGTTTTTGGGGTTATGATGAAGAGTTTTCAGGACACTATGGCGCTGAGGATTACAGGTTTGTAAAATTTCATAAATATCATGGTTCACGTCAGCGTTACCTTCCGAAGGCTTATTTTTGTCTTGAGCGGAACCTCGACAGGAATGATTCATATCATTCACTTATCAGGGATTTAAGCACTAACACACCTGTAGACAGCCAGAAACATTACGAGGTTTGCACATATGGCTATGAGCACGGCCACAGTAGATGTTTTCTTAACTTCACATGGCACATTGTAAAATCGACATCAATTCCTGCTCCAGATTTTAAAAGAGATGTTGTCTGGCAAAAGTTGTGGTGGCTTCGTTTCTTATTTAAAGCGCTAGCGAGATAACATTTTATAACTAAGTAAAGCCCGGCAAGCGGGCAATGACTCAACAGCGTCTGCCTAAGTTGCACTCCGGGGGAGTGCGATTAAACTCTGGTCATACTCCCCCGTTTTGGCTTACGTCATTGGAGTTTTTATCATCTTTTGAAGACAGCGATGAGCTTTCTACAAGCGGCATAGAGTATGAATGAATAAACGAGAAGGACCGCGACCAACGTTGCAAAAGTAATCGGATCTGATCCGCTTTCATAAGTATCTGTTATAAGGCCATGAAGGTGCGAATATGACCAGCCGACTATTGTCTGGGTTAACGCGTTCAGAGGCATTTTGTATGCTGAAAGCCAGAAGGCTAATAAGAAGCACACGATAAACAGCGCAGTGTTTTTAATGAATCTGGCATTTTTCAAAATCATATTTCCCTAATACAACTATGCTTCCATATACAGACAGTGGCAGACGTCGACGATGAATAGTGGTTTTGCGTCCGCCCAGCAGAGATCGCACATATTGAACCTCATGAGTACTTTCAGAGTCTATCAATCTATGCGACACCTGAGCAAAGTTATCCCGTCAATGTGGCTGGGTCACTCAACGTTGTTTGCACAGGTGTCAAGGGTAATGATCTGACGCCAGCCTTCACCGATTACATCATTTCCAGCGACTGCACGCCTTTAACTTCCATAATTTTGTCATACAGATGCGCATCGCTGGATTTGCGGGACAAGGTCACCTGCACGCTTAATTCACACTGGCCGCTTTCTTCATCCCGGTTAATCACCGAAATATTACCGTAGCGAATGCCTTCGCGTTGCATTACCAGCAGGACCAGTGGCACGCTCTTGGCCTTAAGATAAACAATCAGCGTGTGATGTTTGCCAATCAATAAATGGCTCAGGCGGCGGAACACCTCCAGCACCACCAGGGCCAGTACCGTACCGTAAATCCCAATCTCATACATGCCGCTCCCGATTACCAGTCCGATAGCGGCGGTAACCCACAGTCCGGCCGCCGTGGTCAGGCCTTTTACCACCTGTTTTTGAATCAGGATGGTGCCTGCGCCAAGAAAGCCCATACCACTCACCACCTGTGCCGCGACGCGGCTGGGATCGAGGGCGACGTGATCTTTTATCAACATATCCGCAAAGCCATATTTGGACACCAGCATAAACATGGCGCTGCCGATCCCGACCAGGATGTGGGTCCGCAATCCGGCTTCTTTGGCGCGCATCTGGCGTTCCAGGCCAATCAGACCGCCCAGAATCCCAGCCAAAGCGATACGAATCAGCATATCCATTAACATTGTTTTTCTCCGGTAATCATCATGCTTAGATAAGTGCAGTTACGTGACAGTGTGATAACAGGATAATTCTGCTTGCAATTAGCCGTCATATTTTTTGTAAAAAGCTGTTTCTTCTATCGACCCCGCGTCAGGCCTGACATATTCTTGCTTAGCCTTTAACTCACCTTCCCGGAGTCTGATTGATGAAAGCCGCTACTTTTCTGCTGGCTGGTGCCGCGTTGCTACTGTCTGCCTGTAGCAGCAACAGCGACGACAACGAGCCACCACAGCAAGCTACTGCCGCCCATGTTCAGCCACACGTGGTGATGTCGTCTATGGCAGAGGCAAACTGTGCCAATGCAGGAGGTACCCTGGCGTTTTCAAGTCAACTGGACGGTTCGCGCATCGGGATGTGCCAGTTAGTTAACGGCCGTCGCTGCAGCGAGCAGGCGTTGATCGGTGGCAACTGCGCACGCTAAATGAAGCAGGCCGGATGGTGCCGGCCCACCGCGTCAGGCGGTAACTTGATTTTGACAGGATTCTCCCCGGTTGAGCTGACTGATATTTTCCAGCGTGGTTTCTGAAATCGCGGTCAGGGCTTCGGCTGTCAGAAAAGCCTGATGGCCGGTAAACAGCACATTGTGACAGGCTGACAGACGGCGGAAAACATCATCCTGAATCACATCATTCGATTTATCTTCAAAAAACAGGTCCCGCTCATTTTCATAAACGTCCATGCCGAGCGCACCAATTTTTTGCTGTTTCAGCGCGTCAATTGCGGCCTGAGAATCAATTAATCCTCCCCGGCTGGTATTGATGATCATCACGCCATCGCGCATCTGTGAAAAAGCCTGCGCATTCAGTAAATGGTGATTTTCCGGCGTGAGTGGGCAGTGCAGCGTTATCACGTGCGACTCCGCAAACAGGGTTTTCAGATCGACATACTCCGCGCCGAGCGCTAAAGCCTGCTCGCTCGGATAGGGATCGAAAGCCAGTAAACGCATGCCGAATCCTTTTAATATGCGCAGAGTGGCAATGCCAATTTTGCCGGTGCCGATGATTCCGGCGGTTTTGTTATGCATATTAAAACCGGTCAGGCCATCCAGGGAAAAATTGGCATCGCGGGTGCGTTGGTAAGCGCGATGAATCCGGCGGTTTAACGTCATCATCAATCCCACCGCATGTTCGGCGACGGCTTCCGGGGAATAAGCCGGTACACGCACGACCTGCAGTCCCAGCGCCGCAGCGGCATCAAGGTCGACGTTATTAAATCCCGCACAGCGCAGTGCAATGTATTTGACGCCAAGCGCGGCCAGCTCTTCCAGTACCGGACGGCTACCGTCATCATTCACAAAGATACAAACCGCATCACAGTCTACAGCCGTCTTCGCTGTGGTTTCACTGAGTAAAAAATCAAAGAAGACCAATTCGAAACCATACTGTTGGTTGACCTGTTCAAGATACTTCTGGTCATAGTGTTTAGTGCTGTATACGGCGATTTTCATCGTTGTGCTCCTGAAAAGGGGATGCAACAAGAATAACGTTTTCTGTTACTTTTTGCTGATACCTGTTTACCTTAGGGGGTGAAACCTTCACCTTCCCGGCGTTACGTGCCATCATTATTCTCAGGATATTGAGAAAAAAAAGGATTCTTGTTTTCATGCCGCGGATTTTCCGTCGACGTCTCGCCGCTGTCCTGGCGCTGATAGTGTTGCTGCTGGGATTATTGCTGACCATTACACAGTGGCTGCCGCGTCTGGTTGGCATTTGGCTGCCTGTCGGCACGCGCGTCGAACTGGAAGGCGCGCCGCGCTGGCGCAACGGACAGGTCGTGTTTCCCCAAATCCATTACCAGGTGGGGGACTGTCGTCTGGCAAGTGTCAATCACGCGGCCCTTGGCTGGCAGCACTCGCGTTGGCAACTTAATGCGGAGCAGGTGACGCTACAGAGCGAATGTCTTCAACGGCTTCCTGAAACGGAAAATGCGACGGACGCGCCCAAAACGCTGGCCCAGTGGCAGGCAATGTTACCGGGCGCTGACATCCATATTGGCAAACTCACGCTCTCTCCCTGGCAAGATTATGCCGGGGGGCTGGATCTGACGCTGGATTCATCCCGCCAACAGTTGCACTACCGCGGCACCAACTTGCAGCTCGATGCCACCTTACAGGGCCAGCAGTTGAATATTAGCCAACTGACCTTGACGCATCCGGCTTTACCCGAACCGCTGAGCCTTAATGGTCACTTCGAACTGCCTGAATATGCCAACGGCTTACCCGTTAACGGCGAGATTACCGGCATGCTGGCGCTGGCGGCTTTTCCACAGCCGGTGCAAGCCGCGTTAAGCTGGCAGCATCAGCGTGGTGTGCTCAATATTACTACGGCGGGAACTGACCAGCCCTTGCTCCATCTTCCCTGGCAGGCCAGCCGCGATCGCATAACGATTGAACGCGGGGAATATTACTGGCCACTTGCGGCGCAACCGCTGTCTGGCTTTGTGAATCTGACGCTGAACAACTGGCAAGCCGGCCTGGATGCCACCGAGATCAGGGGGCGTCTTAATATGTTAACCCAGGGACGCGGCGGCAAAGGTAATGTGGTACTGGGAATAGGGCCGGGCCATCTCAGCCTCACGCAAAGCCAACTACCTTTACAGCTGACGGGTGAAAGCAAATTCTCTGCGATGCAGCTTTTTGGCACTATTCCTGGCGAGCTGAACGGCTCGTTACTCAACCCGCAACTGACGGTAAAACCCAAAGCGCTTTTACGCCTGCGCGGGCGTTTACTCTCCACGCTGGAAGTCGATGAAGCGCGCTGGCCGCTGGCAGGTATACGTTTATCCTCACAAGGGATCTCCGGACGCCTGCAGGCAATTCTGCGTGCCCACGATCCCAGCTTTGGCCGGTTTACTCTGCATCTTGATGGTGGCGCGCATAACTTTTGGCCCGATTCGGGTGTGTGGAACTGGCGCTATTGGGGTGAGGGCGAAATGCGCCCCTTGCAGGCGAGGTGGGATGTGAACGGCACCGGCGGCTGGCGCGATACGCTGATTCATCTTGATCGCTTGTCTACAGGGTTTAACCAACTTGAATACGGTGGTGTTCGGGTTGAAAAGCCCCGCTTAACGCTGACGGCACCGGTCAACTGGCAGCGTGATGAGCGCCATCCATCATTTAACGGTAAGTTCCAGATGCAGGCAGGGGAAACGCGCTTTAGCTACGGCGGCTGGCTGGCAGATTCCACCCTCGACTTTGCGGCAACAGGCCGCGATCCAGGTCATTTCGTCTGGGGCGGACAGCTGAAAGCGGGCAAGGTCGGACCGGTGCGTGTTAACGGTCGCTGGGACGGCGAGCGTTTACGTGGACAGGCCTGGTGGCCAACTCAGTCGCTGACGGTGTTCCAGCCGCTGCTCAGTCCTGAACTGAAAATGAAGATTCAGTCAGGTGAGTTGCGCGCCCAGGTAGCATTTTCTGCCGCGGCTAAGCAGGGCTTTCAGGCTGGCGGACACTGGACCGTGAAAAACGGCAGCGTCTGGACACCCGACAGCCAGGTCAACGGTATCGATTTTTCCCTGCCTTTCCGTCTACAACATCAGCAGTGGCATTTTGGACGTCGCGGGCCGGTTTCATTACGTATCGCTGAAGTCAAAAACCAGTTTGCCATGCAGAATATTCGGGTCGATTTACAAGGTGCTTATCCTTGGCGTGAAAGCGATCCGCTATGGTTACAGGATGTCAGCATGGATCTGCTGGACGGCCAGATCACGATGCCGTCATTACGGCTGCCGCAGCACAGCCCGGCGCGCGTTTCGCTGCGAAACATCAGCCTGAGCAAGCTTGTCAGTGCTATTGATCCCAAACAGTTTGCCATGTCAGGAAGCGTGAACGGCGAATTACCGCTGTGGATCAACAATCCTCGCTGGATCGTTGAAAACGGCTGGATAGCCAACAGCGGGCCACTAACCTTCCGCCTGGATAAAGACATGGCCGATGCCATTACCCGGAATAACATCGCCGCTGGTGCGGCAATGGACTGGCTGCGCTATATGGAGATTTCGCGTTCGTGGGCCACCCTTAATCTGGATAATCTCGGGGAGCTAACCATGGAGTCGCAAGTGAAAGGCACCAGCCGTTTCAGTAATCGCACTCAGACCGTGAATTTAAACTATCGTCATCAGGAAAACCTGTTCCAGCTGTGGCGCAGCCTGCGTTTTGGCGATAATTTGCAATCCTGGGTGGAGCAAAATGCCACCTTGCCGTCGAAAAAGGATCAATCACCATGAGCCTCAGGGCTGTACTGCTGATGGTAGCCTGGCTACCGCTAACGGGTTGCGTGCCGCGCATTGAAGTGACCGCACCGAAAGAGCCCATCACCATTAATATGAATGTGAAAATTGAGCATGAGATCCACATTAAAGTAGACAAGGATGTCGAAGCCTTACTGAAAAATCAGAGCGGCCTGTTCTGAGGAGAGCCAGCATGAAACGCATCGGTATTGCACTTTTACTGGCGACGACGATGAGCCAGCCCGCCTGGGCTTTAACGCTTGATGAGGCGCGTCAGTCAGGTCGGGTGGGCGAAACCCTGTCGGGCTATATTGCGCCGCGATCAGACGACAGTGAAACGCTGGCGCTGGTTAAACGCATTAATGACGGACGAAACGCCGAGTACCAACGTCTTGCCGAGCAGAACAACCTGAAAACAGACGACGTGGCCCGAATTGCGGGACAAAAGCTGGTCACGCGTGCGGCTGCGGGTGAATACGTGCGCGGCATTAACGGTCAATGGCTGAAGAAATAACCTGGCCGGGCGATACATTTCAGGCATAAAAAAACCGGGCGGGTGCCCGGTTCTGGATCAAAACAGCATAATTACGCCGTGACGATCTGCTTAATCGCGTCTTTGGCTTCGCTGGTTGCTTTGGTGGCGACTTCAGGGCCGTAAGCGATGCCTTCAGCAAACACGAACTCGACATCGGTGATACCGATAAAGCCCAGGAACAGCTTAACGTAAGGGGTCAGCAGGTCAGATGCGGTGTCTTTGTGAATACCGCCACGGCTGGACAGAATCACAGCACGCTTACCTTTCACCAGGCCTTCAGGGCCCGCTTCGGTATAACGGAACGTAACGCCAGCACGGGCGATCAGATCGAAATAGTTTTTCAGCTGGGTAGGAATGTTGAAGTTGTACATCGGGGCTGCAATCACTACGACGTCGTGCGCCTGCAGTTCTGCAATCAGTTCATCAGACAGCGCCAGTGCATCCTGCTGGCGGGGTGACAGTGGGGCATCAGAAGGGCGTAACGCACCGACTAACTCACCGTCGAGTACCGGAACCGGGTTTGCTGCCAGATCGCGAACGGTGATCTGGTCGCCTTTAGCCTGAGCCTGCTCAATGTAGAAGTCAGCCAGCTGGCTTGACTGAGAATAACCCGCAAGAATGCTTGATTTCAGAACTAATACTTTGCTCATGGTAGTTTCCTGTCTGTTATGCGGAAGGCTTTCCGCTCAATGATTTACACTCTACAAACATCAGGCCGAGGGTGAAAGCGCAATATTTCGAGAGCTATATTCGAATTAATTGAACAAGCTGGTTTTGCCGACGGCCACGACGCGAAAGGGAATGTGCTATGCTAGGCGCAATTATTATCGTTAATCAGCCGGTTATCTTAGCGCCGTGCGCTGAGTCCACCCCGTCTGAGTAGGGTACGTCATCACTATGTCTTCTCCGGTTTCATCGCCATTAACGCCGCTCTGGTCGCGGCTTGATGGGTTAATGCTGCGCGACCGTCAACGCTTACAGCGTCGGCTACACGGCGCTAAAAAAATCAAAAATCCTGAGGCACAGCAAAGTCTTGCTGCCGAGCTAGAGCAGGATATCATCGCTGCAGAACAGCGTGTGACACATCGTGTTGCGGCGACGCCGCGTATTACGTTTCCGGAAAACCTGCCGGTCAGCCAGAAGCAGCAGGCCATCGCTGACGCGATTCGTGACCATCAGGTGGTCATCGTGGCGGGTGAAACCGGCTCGGGTAAAACCACCCAGTTACCGAAAATTTGCCTGACGCTGGGGCGCGGTATTACCGGTTTAATCGGTCATACCCAACCGCGTCGGCTGGCGGCACGAACCGTTGCCAACCGCATCGCCGACGAGCTCGAAACGTCGCTCGGTGGCTGTGTGGGTTACAAGGTGCGTTTTAACGACCAGGTCAGCGAAACCACCCAGATTAAACTCATGACAGACGGCATCCTGCTGGCGGAGATCCAGCAGGACCGGTTGCTGATGCAATATGACACCATCATCATTGATGAAGCCCATGAACGCAGCCTGAATATCGACTTCCTGCTGGGCTATTTGCGTGAATTGTTGCCCCGTCGTCCCGATCTCAAAGTTATCATCACCTCAGCGACCATCGATCCACAGCGCTTCTCGCGGCATTTTAATAACGCGCCGGTGATTGAGGTGTCGGGCCGCACCTATCCGGTAGAAGTGCGTTATCGCCCGGTAGTAGAAGAGGCTGAAGATGTTGACCGCGATCAGCTTCAGGCTATCTTCGATGCGGTGGATGAGCTTGGGCGTGAAAGCCGGGGTGACATCCTGATTTTTATGAGCGGGGAGCGTGAAATCCGTGATACCGCCGACGCGCTGATGAAGCGCGATCTGCCCCATACCGAAGTGTTGCCGCTGTATGCCCGTCTTTCTAACAGCGAGCAGAACCGGGTGTTTCAGTCGCACAGCGGGCGGCGTATTGTGCTGGCGACCAATGTCGCCGAAACCTCGCTCACCGTACCGGGAATTAAATACGTTATCGATCCCGGCACCGCGCGTATTAGCCGCTACAGCTACCGGACAAAAGTCCAGCGTTTGCCGATAGAGCCGATTTCTCAGGCATCGGCTAACCAGCGTAAAGGACGGTGCGGGCGCGTATCCGAAGGGATCTGTATCCGGCTTTACGCCGAAGATGATTTTCTCAGCCGCCCGGCATTTACCGATCCTGAAATTCTGCGCACCAATCTGGCGTCCGTTATTTTGCAGATGACGGCGCTGGGGCTGGGTGATATCGCCGCTTTCCCGTTTGTGGAAGCGCCGGATAAACGTCACATCCAGGACGGCGTAAGGCTGCTGGAGGAACTGGGAGCATTAACCCTCAGTGACGACGGGCAGTATAAGCTTACCGGATCGGGCCGCCAGCTGGCGCAGTTGCCCGTGGACCCGCGCCTGGCACGCATGGTGCTGGCCGCGCAGCAGTATGGCTGCGTCCGGGAAGTGATGATTATCGTCGCTGGTTTATCCATTCAGGACCCCCGCGAACGTCCCGCAGACAAGAAGCAGGCCTCGGATGAAAAACACCGTCGCTTTGCGGATAAAGAGTCAGATTTTGTCGGGTTTGTGAATCTGTGGAACTACCTCGGCGAGCAGCAAAAAGCGCTGTCCGGTAACGTATTCCGTCGCCAGTGCAAAACAGACTTTTTAAACTATCTGCGGGTACGGGAATGGCAGGATATTTATACCCAGCTTCGCCAGGTCGTGCGTGAACTGGGCATTCCCGTTAACAGCGAGCCAGCGGAGTACAGAGAGATTCACTGTGCCTTGCTGACCGGATTGCTGTCACACATCGGTCAGAAAGATGCCGACAAACAGGAGTTTACGGGCGCGCGCAATGCTCGCTTTGCCATCTTCCCAGGGTCCGGTCTGTTTAAAAAGCCGCCTAAGTGGACAATGGTGGCAGAACTGGTTGAAACCAGCCGCCTCTGGGGCCGCATCGCGGCGCGTATCGATCCCGAGTGGATTGAGCCGCTGGCTCAGCACCTGATTAAACGCAGCTACAGTGAACCCCACTGGGAGAAATCGCAGGGCGCCGTTATGGCCAGCGAAAAGGTTACCCTGTACGGTTTGCCGATTGTGGCCGCGCGCAAGGTGAACTACGGCACCATCGATCCGACCCTCAGCCGCGAGCTGTTTATTCGCCATGCGTTGGTTGAAGGCGACTGGCAAACGCGCCACGCATTCTTCCGTGCCAATCAGAAACTGCGCAGTGAAGTCGAGGATCTGGAACATAAATCCCGTCGCCGCGATATCCTGGTGGATGACGAAACTCTGTTTGCGTTCTACGACCAGCGCATTGGCAAAGACGTTGTTTCAGCCCGCCATTTTGATAGCTGGTGGAAACAGGCCAGCAAAACCAATCCTGAGCTGCTGAATTTTGACAAGCAGATGCTGATCAAAGAGGGCGCAGATAAGGTTAGTCAGCTCGATTATCCCAACGTCTGGCATCAGGGAAACCTCAAACTTAAACTGAGTTACCAGTTTGAGCCGGGCGCGGATGCTGATGGCGTCACGGTCCATATTCCGTTACCGCTGCTTAACCAGGTGGATGAAGCCGGCTTTGAGTGGCAGATCCCCGGCGTGCGGCGTGAGCTTATCATCGCACTGATCAAATCCTTACCTAAGCCGCTGCGGCGCAACCTGGTGCCTGCACCTAACTATGCTGAAGCCTTCTTAGGCCGGGTTACTGCAATGGAGATGCCATTGCTCGATGCGCTGTCGCGGGAATTCCGCCGGATGACCGGCGTGACGCTGGAACGGGACAACTGGCAATGGGAACAGGTGCCCGATCATCTGAAAATGACGTTTCGTGTTGTCGATGAACACAACCGCAAACTGCAGGAAGGTAAAGATCTGGCCGCGCTGAAAGTGCTGTTAAAAGGCAAGGTACAGGAAACGCTGTCCCAGGTGGCGGACGATGGCCTGGAGCAGAGCGGTTTACATCTCTGGAGCTTCGGCGATTTACCCCGGAGTTACGAGCAAAAACGCGGCAACTATCAGGTTAAAGCCTGGCCAGCCCTGGTGGACGAGAAGGACAGCGTCGGCATCCGTTTGTTTGACAGTGAGCATGAGCAGCAGAAAATGATGTGGCGCGGTCAGCGTCGTTTACTGTTACTGAATATCCCGTCACCAGTGAAGTATCTGCACGAAAAATTACCCAACAAAGCCAAACTGGGGCTGTATTTTAACCCTTACGGCAAGGTGATGGAGTTGATCGATGACTGCATCGCCTGCGGCGTGGATAAGTTAATCGCAGAGGCCGGTGGTCCGGCATGGGAACAAACGCAGTTTGAAGCGCTGCGTGAGAAAGTGCGCGCCGAGCTGAATGACACCGTGGTCGCGATTGCGAAGCAGGTTGAGCAGATTCTTACAGCGGTGTTTAACATCAATAAGCGTCTTAAAGGACGCGTTGATATGACGCTGGCACTGGCGTTGTCGGATATTAAAGCGCAGATGAATGGCTTGGTTTACCGGGGTTTTGTCACCCAGAACGGCTGGCAGCATCTGGCAGATACGTTACGTTATTTACAGGGCATTGAGCGTCGGCTGGAGAAGGTGCCGGTCGATCCTCACAGCGATCGTGCCCGTATGCTCAAAGTGCAGGCCATTGAGCAAGCATGGCAGGCCTGGCGTAACAAACTGCCGCCACAGCGTCAGGATGATGAAGACGTGCAGCATATCCGTTGGATGATAGAAGAGTTACGTATCAGCCAGTTTGCTCAGCAGCTTGGCACGCCTTATCCGATCTCGGATAAACGTATCTTACAGGCGATGGAGCAAATTGCAGGGTAGCCATTGATGCCTGATGTGATGAGCGAAAAAAAGCCCGCACCTTGATGGATGCGGGCTTTTTTATGCGTTCAGAGCGTGTAACCCCTCAGGCAAGCTACTGGGCCAGCGCTTCAAGCCGGTCTTTAAACGAGGTCACGGCAATGGCCCGGTTGTCGGCAAGATAGCGGTCTTTTGCTGCCGGTGCCGAACTCTGTACGGCAATGAGCTGCCAGCCTTTATCGCCTTTCAACAGTAAAGGCGAACCGCTGTCGCCTGGCAAGGTATCACACTGGTGCGATAATACGGCGCGTTGCGCCCAACCTGTTATCAGGCAGTCGCTATGCGAATACAAGGTGTCCAGATGATCGGCCGGATAGCCAGCCTGCGTGACTTTACGTCCAGCGTCTTTCAGCGCTTCCGTTAAGTCACTGCGTGAACCGTCAAACAGGGGAATAGGGGTGATGGCTGAGGGCGGATTACGCAGAATAACCAGACCGTAGTCGAACGGTGCCGCGCTGCTGGGCACGATCCATCCCTCGCCATCGGCCTTCAGTTTGTTAACCAAAGAGGGTTCAACGCGGGCATCAATATCATGAATTTCGTAGCGCCACCCTTTTTTGGTGGACATAAAACGCAGCGCAACCGGCTTATCAAACTTGCCCGGTGGCGTCAGTAAACAGTGACCCGCCGTCAGGGCCAGATGGGGAGAGATCAGCGTGGCGGTGCACAGGTTACCGCTTTCGGTTTCCAGTTGGCCTATCGCATCCCAGGGCGCGGAACTGACGTCGGTAATTGCCTGACGGTGATCTTTACCGAAAAACAGCATTTTTATTTCGGCAGGCGTCGGCGAGTCGTCATCATCATCGGCATGAACACAAGCGGTGAAACTGAAAAGTCCAACGATTAACAGGGTAGCCAGGCGCATAGAACTCTCAATAGCGAGAAAAAGAAAACGTTTTTGTTATAGCTGAAGTGACATAACTATAGTCAGTGAGCGGTAAAAAAGGGAGTTTTTTCAGTTAATCAGTACGCTACAGCGACTAAATAAAAAAACTGGCCGCGATAACGCCACATAAGATCATCACAATCAGAATAATTTCGAAGCGATAGCGACGGACCATATTAGCCACTCCAGTAAAGAAACACCCGGCAGAACCGGGTGTTTTTAATGATTAACGCTTACTCGGAACCCGAAGGGGTAGCCTTATTTTTTAGCGGCTTTTTTGTGGTGTTTTTTAGCAGCCTGGGCTTTCTGAGCTGGTTTAGCTTTGTGGTGTTTTTTAGCGGCCTGAGCTTTCTGGGCTGCTTTAGCTTTGTGGTGTTTTTTAGCAGCCTGAGCTTTCTGGGCTGGTTTAGCTTTGTGGTGCTTTTTAGCAGCCTGGGCTTTCTGAGCTGGTTTAGCTTTATGGTGTTTTTTAGCAGCCTGCGCTTTCTGAGCGGTATCTTTCTTAGCTACTTTCTTTTTAGCAGCCTGAGCTTTCTGCGCGGTGTCTTTCTTAACGGCTTTCTTCTTAGCAGCCTGTGCTTTCTGTGCAGCTTTGTGATGCTTCTTGTGAGCAGCAGCTTTGTGTTCAGTTTTAGCAGGTGCAGCGGTAGTAGTAGTGGTTGCAGCTGCTGCTGGAGCAGCAGTTGTCTCGGCAGCGAAAGCAACTGAAGACAGACCCATAGCAGCGGCGATTACCAGTGCAAATAATTTTTTCATTGCAAAACCCTCGGACTATTTTTTCATGTGTAGCCCACTGCGGGGCCGGTGAAATGACTATATGAGAAAATAATCAGCGCGTCCGTGGGTCATTGGTATCGCCGTGTAACCGATTGTACAACATGTGGAAGGGGACAGAGAAAGGCGACCCTCAGGTCGCCTGCTACCTTAACTGTTCAGGTAACGCTGCTCAAGATGTTTGCGGAAATAGTGCGGATTAAGCGCTTCGCCCGTGGCGTTAAGCATCAACTGCTCGGTAGAGAACCGGCTACCGTGTTGCCAGATATTCTGTTGCAGCCAGTTAAAGATGGGCTGTAACTCGCCATGTTGAATCAGCTCGGCCGACTGCGGAATGGCTTTTTGCAAGGCCTGAAACAGCTGTGCGGCGTACATCGCGCCTAACGTGTAGGTCGGGAAATAGCCAAATGCACCGTCAGTCCAGTGAATATCCTGCATACAGCCGTTGCGATAGTTTCCGCGCGTATCAATACCAAGGGACTGTTGCATCTTCTCATCCCACAGGGCGGGAATATCCTCAACCTCAATATCGCCTTCGATCAAGGCACGTTCGATTTCATAACGCAGAATAACGTGCGCGGGGTAGCTGAGTTCGTCAGCATCAACGCGTATTAAACCGGGTTTAACCTGTTGAGTCAGGCGCACGAAGTTATCGGCCTGCAGTGCCGGCTGGTCACCCATTTTGCTGATAACCTGCGGCAGGATGCGCTGCAGGAACTGGCTGCTGCGGCCCAGCTGCATTTCCATAAACAGGCTCTGCGACTCGTGGATCGCCGTGGATCGCGCCAGCGCGACCGGCTGGCCACGCCACTGTTTTGGCAGGTTTTGCTCGTAACGGGCATGACCTGTTTCATGAATCACACCCATCATCGCGCTCAGGAACTCATCCTGATTGTAACGCGTAGTAATGCGCACATCTTCCGGTACACCGCCGCAGAACGGATGTGCGCTGATATCGAGCCGACCATGGTTAAAATCGAATCCCAGCTCCGCCATAATGCTAAGCCCCAGCTCGCGCTGCGCATCAATAGCGAACGGTCCCTGAGGTTTTACCACCGGCTGCTGCGCCTGTTTTTCCACGACCTGTTGTAACAGCTGGGGCAACCAGGTTTTTAACTGCCCAAAGGTTTCATCCAGCCGGGCGCTGGTCATCCCCGGCTCAAACACGTCAAGCAGGGCATCATAACGGGAACAGCCATTGGCCTGCGCGCGTAGCTGCGCTTCTTCACGGCTTAAGCGCACCACCTCTTTTAAATTCGGGGCAAAACCCTGCCAGTCATTCGCCGGACGCTGGCTGCGCCAGGCATGTTCGCAACGGGAACCGGCGATGGATTTCGCCTCGACCAGTTCAGCGGGCAGCAAGGTGGCCTGCGTCCAGGCGCGACGCATCTCAAACAGGTTGGCGCGCTCTACATCATTCAGCGGTTGCTGCTCGGCCTGTTCCAGCCACTCGCCCAGACGTTTGTCCGTCAGAATCTGGTGTTGCAAAACACTCATCTCTGCCAGCGCTTCGCCACGTGCGGCGCTGCCACCGGCGGGCATCATGGTTTGCATATCCCATCCGGCGATGGCGCTGACGTGACTGAAGCGCGACAGGCGCTGAAAAGTGGCACAAAGTTGTTGATAAGCTGAAGTCACACAAAGCTCCTGAATGCGTTAATGTCGTGGGAGTTCCCGAAAGGGAAGATCCAGTGGCCAGCAGAGACGGACGCTGGCCCCGCCAAGCGGGCTGGTTTCAATGGAAACCCTGCCGCTGAGCGCGTGGGCGATAGAGTGAACGATGGCAAGGCCAAGTCCACAGCCGCCTGTTGCGCGATCACGGCTCGGGTCGAGCCGTACAAAAGGTTCGAATACGCGTTCACGTTCGTCAAGGGGAATGCCTGGGCCGTCATCCTCAACCTGCAGATTTCCCTGGGCACCATCAAACCACAGGCTGACCCGTAACCGCTGACTGGCATAGCGCAGGGCGTTATTCACCAGATTATCCAGCACACGCTCCATGAGCCGGGTGTCCGAGATGCCGTAGTTTTCACGCTGGGGCAAATCCAGGTCAATTTGCGTCTCCGGGTTGATTGCCCGGAAGTCTTCCATGCGTTCACGTAACCAGTTCGCCAGATCAAGCGATTGCAAATTAAGATCGACGCGCGGCCGGTCAAGGCGAGCATAGGTCAGCAGCTCTTCAATCAGGCTCTCTAACTGACTGACGTCGCGGTTTAATGCCGCCGACTCCGCTTCCGTCAGGTTATCGCTCATCTCCAGGCGATAACGCAGGCGCACCAGCGGGGTACGTAATTCGTGGGCAATACCGTCAATCAGCTGCTTTTTACTGGCGACCAGTGTATTGATGTTCTCTGCCATT
This sequence comes from Pantoea allii, assembly GCF_002307475.1. Taxonomy (GTDB): domain Bacteria; phylum Pseudomonadota; class Gammaproteobacteria; order Enterobacterales; family Enterobacteriaceae; genus Pantoea; species Pantoea allii. Next base: position 168,275 of record NZ_NTMH01000003.1, read on the forward strand.
TGGTTAAACGCCACCCCAACCCTGAACAGGCTGGAGGTGCTGTCAAAGTGGGTTCGGACATCCAACTGCCCCTGGCCGAAACGCTGGGCGGCGTGTTCCAGTCGTAGCATCTCTTTCCAGTGCGGGCGCAGCCAGATAAAGACCGGCAGCCCCAGCGACATGCCGATAAACACCACCAGCGCCATATCCAGCAGTCGCATCTGATGCAGGTAGAAGAGATAAGGGATTGGCCCCACGGTCAGAACGTAGTGACTGCGCGGAATGTGCTGCAGGAAGGTGTACTTATCATCCAGTGCGACGATTTCGCCTGCGCGCAGTCGACGAAGTTCGTTTTCATCCAGTTCAAATTTACTCATTGGCTCGATATGCAGCTCAAACGACAAGCCGAGATCCAGACTTTTAATGGTCTTATTCCAGTCGCGCGGGGGGATTTCACGCAGCTCACTGCGGATCAGATAGAGCGAACTGGCCATTAAGTCGTTCATCGACTGGCGACCGGCGCGCTCGGCGGTAAATTTGTATACCAGCCCGACCATCAGCGACATCACCAGGAAACAGACAAACAGCAGCAGGTAGAACTGAATAAAAAGTTTTTTCATACCGAACGCGTGTCCCAGGCCTGCGGCGCAAACAGATAGCCTTTGTTACGGATAGTTTTAATACGAAAGGGTTCAGTGGCGCTGTCGTGTAGCTTTTTACGCAGGCGCGAAATCGCCACGTCAATACTGCGATCCATCCCGTCATAGCTGACGCCGCGCAGGGTTTTCAGCAGGGCGTCACGATTCAGAATTTGCCCGGCATGACTTGCCAGTACCCAAAGCAAATCGAAATCCGCCGTAGAGAGGGCAATGTTTTCATCAAACAGCACGACCTGGCGATTGAGCGCATCAATCGTCAGTGAACCAAAGCGCAACATGCGATTGTTTTTCGCCGGCGCAGGGGCTTCTTCACTCTGTCCCTGTTGGGACTGCCGCAGATGCAGCCGCAGCCGAGCCAGCAACACCGCTGGGGGAGCCGTTTTGAGGATATAATCCTGCGCGCCCATCTCCAGCGCCAGAATATGGTTCATGTCGCTGTCGAGAGAGGTCAGCAGCACAATCGGCCCCTGCCATTCTGCGCGCAAATCACGACAGATGGACATGCCATCCTTACCGGGCAGCATAATATCCAGCATGACCAGGTCGGGTTGCTGTTCGGCAATGGTCGCTTCCGCCCGATCGCCGCGCGTCTCCACAATCACTTCAATATCATGCCGTCCAAGATAAGCGGCAATCAACGAACCGACTTCGGGTTCATCTTCTACGTAAACGATTTTGTGCATGATTCTTTCTAACGTAAAAAGGAGGAGTAAAGCATAACTTTTCCTGGCGCAGAGCTCTATGCAATCACACGAAATATCCTTGAGTAACTGGGATATATTCCGCAAAATATGCAATCATTAACCCTGCGTTTAACGTGAGTTCCGGATTCATTGTGATCACCTTGAGGAGCCAAAGTGTTTGATAAAGAGCTGGCATCAGCGGTATACCGCGATCGCATCTGCTTTAATTACAGTGATTTCCTGTCGGCATCCTGTAAAAAACGATGGAGCTTTGTGGATGCGATCTACGGCGTACTGCCTATATTCGGCATGGTGACACGCAAATCTGCGCACAGCTTGCAGGCGAGTGAAGATCAGCTTAAAGAATTAGCATTACAAATCATTTCAACCCAGGTCAGCGATGAAATTAACATCGCCCGTCTGATTACGCTCGCTGAGCAGCAACAGATTTGCCGCTTCGATATCCAGCTGCCGTATCCGTTGTCGGATAAACAGCTGGAGGCGATTCATGAAGAATACCGCAAGCCTGTTGCGCTGACACAGCAGGATGACCTGCTGTGTGTGGTTCTGGGGCAGTCTCACTAAGCCAGCAATTCCCACATCGCAGGAAGGGTTGCCGCTACGATTAGCATCATGGCAACCCGTTCTACCGGCTTCAACGCCACCTCATGTCCGCCACGTCGCGCAAAAATAAACAGTAAAATACCTGGAGCATACAGCACCACCGACATAAACAGATGCAGTGGGCCTGATGCATACAACAGCCAGATACCATACAGGCTGGCACCGACACCCACGGCCAGTGCCCAGGGCTTTTGCTGTCCTTTAACGACCTTAATCAAATACAGGCCGACCAGCAGATAGGGCACCAGAATCATTTCAGACGCAATGGTTAACAGGGTGTTGTAATCCGCACCGGTCAGGGCGATAAGGATCAGGCAAACCTGAATGCTGCCGTTGGTCAGCCACAATGAGGCGGCAGGCGCGTTACGTGCGTTCTGGCGGGCAATGCTGCGTGGAAACGCACCTTGCTGTGCCGCGATCAGGGGCACTTCAGCCGCCATAATGGTCCAGCTAAGATAGGCACCACAAACAGAAATAATCAGGCCCACCACGATAATGGCGTTGCCCCAGCTCCCCGTCAGCCGCGTCATTAAGCCTGCCATGGAGGGATTGCGCATTTCCGCCAGCTCAGCGCGGGGAACCACACCCAGTGACAGCAGGGTAACCAGTAAATAGACCAGCAGGGCAGCCAGCACGGCCAGCAGCGTGGCGCGTCCGACATCTTTTTTATGACGGGCGCGTGATGACACAACCACCGCACCTTCAACGCCGATAAACACCCACAGGGTAATCAGCATTGTCTGTTTAACCTGTTCCCACAGCGGTACGCCCAGACTGAGCCCGGAAAAATCAAACTGGAAGCGGTCATAATTAAAGGCGATCACGGCCAGCACAATAAACAGCAGCAACGGGACCAGTTTGCCCAGGGTCGCCAGCAGATTAATGCTGGCTGCGGTTTGCACGCCGCGCAGCACCAGCCAGTGCACCAGCCACAGCAATACCGATGCGCCCAGCATGGCCTGCCAGGTATTACCATTGCCAAAGAGGATTCTGTCAGGCGTGTCGGTGAAGAAACTCAGCGCAGAAAAAACAATGACTAAATACGAAACGTTAGCGATAACCGCGCACAGCCAATAACCCTAGGCGGAACAAAAACCAGTGAGTTCACCAAATCCGGCGCGGGCATAGGTAAAAATGCCACCGTCCAGTTCGGGTTTCAGTCGCGTCAGTAACAGCATGGCCAGCGACAGAAAAATAATGCCCGCGCCGGTGATCAGCCAGCCGATTAACAGGGCCGCCGGACCTGCAACTGCCGCCATGTTTTGCGGCAGGCTGAAAACACCGGCCCCCAGCATTGAGCTGAGTACCAGCGCTGTCAGGGCACTGAGGCCTAATTTTTTCTCCAAAACGTTCTTCCTGCTAGTATAAGTGGCTGGATAACCAGCATAAACACAACGTTATATCGTGATTGTGTTACGTATAACGCGTTTAATACTCTGAAAAACAGGCGGAGGATTTTACGGAGTGCGGTGCGGGATGGCAATGCGTGGTTATGCAAAATCGAGCAGGAATTATGCAAACAGACAGCAGGGCGGCGATCGCCGCCCTGGCGCGTGTTACTTAAACAGGTCAGCCGTTACGGTCAGGTTACCACCGCTCTGGTTCTGCCACTGACGCGTCACATGGTAGAATTTAGCCCCTTTCGCGCCTGCGCGCTTGGCGGTTTCCTGTGAGACTTCAGTCGGCGAACCGAAATGTCCACTGAAGGTCACGGTATCAAACGGCTGCATCTGCGCCGCGGTCACCGCATTCACTTCCTGAATTTCCTTGCCGTCCGGCAAAGTCACCGAATAACGCTTACCGGTTGAGCTTTGGGTCTCAAAGAAACGGCCCACGGCGTTGCTTGGGGTTTCGGATGAAGCCACGCCCGGAATTTCAACTTTCTTCGCTTCGGCTCCGCCTGCGGCCAGAGCCGCTTTACCTGCCTGAGAGTCGGCCGGGATAGTGTCCGGGCTCTGTACCACACGTTGCTTGGCATCGGCCTTATAGATGTAGGCCGTCACAAACTGATTGCCGCCAGTATTGGCATCAACCTGACGCACAATAAAGAAGGAGGCTGCGCCTTTTTCTTTCGCGGCTTTGGAAATGGCTTCATTTACCTCAGGCTGGCTTGGGAAAAAGCCGCTGACGGTAACGGTATCGAAAGGCTCCAGACGATAAGCTTCCGCCTTCGGCAGCTCTTTCAGGCCATTGAACATCCGATAGTCGGTTTCCTGGCTGGCTTTAGGGGCATTAGCCTTGTACAGATCGGCGGTCACACGCCAGTTACCGCTGTTACCGTTGCTGTCGTTAATGCCTTGAATGTAATAGGAATCTGCATTCATTTCATCAGCACGCTTTGATACAGCATCAGCCGCATCGCCAATTGCATTAAAACGACCGGTGATATTAATACGTTCGAATGGCTTCAACGCGGCCGCTTGTTCTGGCGTCAGCTCTTTAGCCGCAAACGCATTTGCTGCCAGCAGAGATAACAGGGTAGATGCCAGAATAGTGTTCTTCAGCTTCATAAAAATGATCCTTCGCCTTACGCAAAATGAGTACGAAAACGTGCTGGACTCTTGATGTATAACAGATTAGCCGCTGATTATTACATGTTATAAACACGCTGTCGCAGCCATTTTTTGCGATATCTCTCTTGTTGTGAACCAGATTATTTAATCACAGCGTCACGCTACGCTATTTTGCCTTACGCTTACGACAATAAGATGAATTGACCAGTAAATGTATCGATAAAGTGGTTAATACATTGTTAATTTTGGCTTTTTCCAAAAGGAATATCAGGGCGGAACAGGTGATATTTAGCAGATTATCTGCTGCGAGAGTCTTCGTGCAGTGCGGACAGGCGGAATTGCCGTGCTTCAACTGGATATTACGGCAAATGTGACAGATGTGGGTCTGTGTAGTAGATCGTCCGTAACAATTTCAGTAGGTTTAGATACGATTAGGTTATTGCATTTCATTCACAACGCCTGAAAGCGGGTGTCGTCACGGCATTGTGTACCACAAGGATCATCCTCCTTTAATCGATGAAAGGGAAAACTATGTTAATTGGAATACCCAAAGAGCGATTGGCTAACGAGTCGCGCGTGGCAGCCACGCCCAAGACCGTTGAACAGCTCATCAAGCTGGGTTTCAGCGTGACCATTGAACATGATGCAGGCAAGCGCGCCAGCTTTGATGATGACAGTTACAGGGCCGCTGGCGCTGCGGTGAGTGACAGCCAGCAGGTCTGGCAGGCCGATATCGTGCTAAAGGTCAATGCACCGGATGACGAAGAGATCGCGTTCACCCGCGAGGGCAGTACCCTGGTAAGCTTTATCTGGCCCGCCCAACATCCTGAGCTGCTTGAAAAGCTGGCTGCGCGTCATGTCACCGTCATGGCCATGGATGCGGTGCCACGCATTTCTCGCGCCCAGTCGCTCGACGCGCTCAGTTCCATGGCAAATATTGCCGGTTATCGCGCCATCGTCGAGGCCGCTCATGAGTTTGGCCGCTTCTTTACCGGGCAAATCACGGCGGCGGGGAAAGTCCCACCGGCTAAAGTCATGGTGATTGGTGCAGGCGTTGCCGGCCTGGCGGCGATTGGTGCGGCAGGCAGCCTTGGTGCCATCGTGCGCGCCTTTGATACGCGCCCTGAAGTCAAAGAGCAGGTCCAGAGTATGGGAGCGGAATTTCTCGAACTGGATTTTGCAGAGGAGGCAGGCAGCGGCGATGGCTACGCCAAAGTAATGTCCGATGCCTTTATTAAAGCTGAAATGGCGTTGTTTGCTCAGCAGGCTCAAGAGGTGGATATCATCGTCACCACGGCGCTGATTCCAGGTAAGCCGGCGCCAACGCTGATTACCGAAGAGATGGTTGCCAGCATGAAGCCGGGCAGCGTTATTGTTGACCTCGCGGCGCAAACCGGCGGCAACTGCGCACTCACCGTTGCCGATCGGGTGACGGTCACAGAGAACGGCGTGAAAATTATTGGCTACACCGATTTACCCAGCCGTTTGCCGACCCAGTCCTCACAGCTTTACGGCACCAACCTCGTCAATTTGATGAAACTGCTGTGTAAAGAGAAAAACGGTGAGATCGATATTGATTTCGATGACGTAGTTATTCGTGGCGTAACGGTCGTGCGTGAAGGCGATGTCACCTGGCCTGCACCACCAATTCAGGTGTCAGCCGCTCCGAAAGCCACCACCACCGCTGCACCTGTGCAGAAAAAGAGCGAGGCTACGGCCGCATCACCACGGCGTAAGTATCTGCTGCTGGCCGTGTTTATCGTGCTGTTTGGCTGCCTGGCCAATGTGGCACCCAGTGAATTTCTCTCGCATTTTACGGTGTTCGCGCTCGCCTGCGTGGTGGGTTACTACGTGGTGTGGAACGTGAGCCATGCGTTGCATACACCGTTGATGTCAGTCACCAATGCCATTTCCGGCATTATCGTGGTGGGGGCCGTACTGCAAATGGGTCATGGCGGCTGGGTCAGTTTCCTTTCTTTTATTGCCGTATTGATCGCCAGTATCAATATCTTCGGTGGCTTCACCGTCACGCAGCGTATGCTGAAAATGTTTCGTAAGGGGTAACCGATGTCTGGCGGATTAGTGACTGCAGCATACATTGTTGCCGCAATACTTTTTATTATGAGCCTTGCGGGTCTTTCAAAACATGAAAGCTCAAGACAAGGAAATATCTTTGGCATCAGCGGCATGGCAATTGCCTTGTTCGCCTCCATCTTCGGCCCGGACAGCAGCAATGTCGTCTGGATTTTGCTGGCAATGATCATCGGCGGCGCCATCGGCATCCGGCTGGCAAAACGGGTTGAAATGACTGAAATGCCCGAACTGGTCGCAATACTGCACAGTTTTGTCGGCCTGGCCGCGGTGCTGGTGGGGATTAACAGTTATATCGATCATGCGCCAGGTCTGCCTGCGGTGATGGAAAACATCCACCTCAGTGAAGTGTTTATCGGCATTTTTATTGGCGCGGTCACCTTTACCGGTTCCCTGGTCGCCTTCGGTAAGCTGTGTGGCAAACTGTCGTCGCGGCCGCTGATGCTGCCACACCGCCATAAGCTGAATCTGCTGGCGTTGGTGGTGTCGTTCCTGCTGTTGGTCTGGTTCGTTAACACTGACAGTCCCGGCGCGCAGGGATTTGCCCTGTTTGTCATGATGGTGATCGCACTGGCGTTTGGCTGGCATCTGGTCGCTTCCATCGGCGGGGCAGATATGCCGGTGGTGGTGTCCATGCTGAACTCCTATTCCGGGTGGGCGGCGGCGGCGGCTGGTTTTATGCTCAGCAACGATCTGTTGATCGTGACAGGCGCGCTGGTGGGATCGTCGGGGGCGATTCTCTCTTACATTATGTGTAAGGCCATGAACCGGTCGTTTATTAGCGTGATTGCAGGCGGTTTCGGCAGCGACAGCAGCGCGGTAGCGGACAGTGGAGAGGCTGGAGAGCACCGTGAAATCAGCGCGGAAGACACGGCTGAAATGCTTAAAGCGTCCAGTAGCGTCATTATCACGCCCGGCTACGGCATGGCGGTGGCGCAGGCGCAATATCCGGTGGCGGAGATCACGGAAAAGCTGCGTGCCCGTGGCATAAAAGTACGATTTGGTATTCATCCGGTCGCCGGGCGTTTACCCGGTCATATGAATGTGCTGCTGGCAGAGGCAAAAGTGCCTTATGACGTGGTACTGGAGATGGACGAAATCAATGATGATTTCAGCGACACGGATACGGTGCTGGTCATCGGGGCCAACGACACAGTCAATCCCGCCGCTCAGGACGATCCCGGTAGCCCGATTGCCGGTATGCCGGTGCTTGAAGTCTGGAAGGCGCAGAATGTGATTGTGTTTAAGCGCTCGATGAATACCGGCTATGCCGGCGTCCAGAATCCCCTGTTCTTTAAAGAAAACACCCATATGCTGTTTGGTGATGCCAAAGCCAGCGTGGAAAATATCCTGAAAGCGCTGTAATAAAAAAGGGCGACTCACCGGGTCGCCCTTTTTGCAGTAAGAAGGATCAGTCGTTCTCGTCTTCGTCATCCAGCGTAATCGGTGAAACAAAATCATCCGGTTTTATCGCCAGCAGGTCACAGCGCAGATGATCGATGACCTGTTCAGCCGTGTTACCCAGAAACGCCGCAGACAACCCGGTACGGCCGATAGTGCCCAAGACAACAATTCCCGCGTCCAGATGTAACGATAATTCGGGGATCACTTCTTCCGGTAAGCCTTTTTCAACATGCGTAAATTCTTCACTGATGGAGAATTTCTGCCGCAAGGCTTTCATCGCCACCAGGTGCTGACCGCGGATGGCGTCGTTGTACACGCTGGGATCAAAGTCGGGCAGCTCAATGGCGATATTGATAGGCGTAATGGGATAGGCACCGACCAGGTGAACTTCGGTATGGTTTACGCTTTCTGCCAGTTTGACGGTTTCGCGGATTAATTTCTGATTCAGTGCATCATGGTGAGGTTCTTCACTGGCAAGGTTAACCGCCACCAGTGCTTTGCCGCCTTCGGGCCAGGGCTGATCTTTAACCATCCACACCGGGCAAGGGCACTTGCGTAACAAATGCCAGTCCGTGGGGGTAAAAATTACCGCCTCCAGCCGATCGTGTTGATGTGCCATCTTAAGCACTAAATCATGCTGGTGCGCCAACACTTCCTGGATAATGGCCTCATAAGGGCGATTGTGCCAGATCACTTTGATATCGATATCCACGCCAGCATCCAGATAGGCTTTGGCCTGTTCACGTATCCACTCTGAGCGCTGGCTAATCACGCCCTGACGCATGGAGGTACGCTCATCCGGTGAGAGCAGGGTAGTCATTTCATATGAGAAGTCGTAGATAGGCAGAAAAGCTTTGATTTTGCCGCCGATAAGCTGGTTGAGATATACCGCACGTCGCAGCGCGGGCTGGTCATCCTGTTGCGGATCGATGGCGACCAGAATATTTTGATACTGGGACATAGGCTACTCTCCTTAAACCAAAGCGACTGGATTAAAGATAGCCTATGTTAAGTGCACTAAGAAAGTGAAAAAGATGTAGCCGGATCAATAAAATAAGATTTATTAACCCGGCTTATCTGTCAGGCGGCCTGGTGACTTTGACCCGCCAGACCTTCCAGCATGGCGTGGTTCTCAATGGTGATATATTTGCCTTTCACGGCCAGCATGCCGGATTTCTGAAAGCGGCCCAGTAAACGGCTAATGGTTTCAACGGTTAAACCCAGATAGTTGCCGATATCGCCACGCGTCATGGTCAGACGGAACTCACGCTGGGAGAAACCACGCTGGCCGTAACGGCGGGATAAGTTCCAGATAAAGGCCGCCAGGCGCTCCTCTGCGTTTTTCTTCGACAGCAACAGGATCATGTCCTGATCGCCTTTGATTTCGCCACTCATCAAACGCATCATCTGCTGACGCAGAGCAGGCATTTTGCCCGACAAATCATCCAGCGTATCAAAGGGGATTTCACAGACCATCGCCGTTTCCAGCGCCTGGGCAAAGCTGGGATGGCTGGCATTCATAATGGCATCAAAGCCGACCAGATCGCCGGCGAGGTGGAAGCCGGTAATTTGCTCATCGCCCTGTTCGGTAATGGTATAGCTTTTAATGGTGCCGGAACGAATAGCATAAAGCGATCGTAGGTCGTCACCCGCTTTGAACAGCGTATGGCCTTTTTGAATGGGTTTCTTTCGCTCAATAATGTTATCAAGCTGGTCCAGCTCATGTTCGTTAAGTGTGAAAGGGATGCATAACTGGCTGATGCTGCAATCCTGGCAGTGAATCGCACAACCGCCTGACTGTATACGTTTTTCAGGGAACATAATGGTTTGCTCGACGATAATTGACTGTGGTCAATTTTACCATTTTTTGGTCGTAAAGGAACTCATCCGAGCAGTTTTTAGGCCTACAGAAAGTGTGGTTTGTTAACGGCGGCTAAAGGCTGTTCTGACGGGCTTTTTTGATGTCAAAGTGTAACATCCGTAAATAAATGTTTACGCTTTTTTGATCTCAAACAGAATCCATCTTCACTGTCATGCCTGGCGAAAACGTTAAAAACGGGATTAGCGCAGACTTTCCCGATTTTGCTACTATTCGGGTTATATACAATTTTGCGTCATATCATTTAACAGGGGCGAGCCATGAACCTTGACGATGACAATCTGTTCCGTGACGCGATGAATGACGTTACGCCACTGAAGGATGCGGATAATACGCTGTGGAATAATCTCTCCGCCAGCAAGAAAACCCGCCAGCCGCCGCCAGAACAGGAAGATGAAAATTTTTTAACCCGCGGCTATCTGGACATTATCCCGCTGGATCAGCCGCTGGAATACAAAGCTGAAGGTATTCAGCAGGGTGTGCTAGATAAATTACGCAAAGGCCAGTATGCGCTGGACGCCAGCCTTAATTTACTGCGTCAACCCGTGGAAGCCTGTCGACAGAACCTGTTTACGTTTATTCGGGACGTGCGACAAGCCGGGTTTCGCAACCTGCTAATCATTCATGGTAAAGGGCGCGACAGCGAATCCCACGCCAATATCGTGCGCAGTTATCTTGATCGCTGGCTGCGCGAACTGGATGAGGTACAGACGTTTTGTGTGGCGCAAAAGCAGCATGGCGGGGCTGGCGCGCTTTACGTCGGATTGCGTAAGACCGAAAAAGCGCGCCAGGAAAACTGGGAGCGACATGCAAAACGCAGTCGCTAGCTGTGAAACTTACGAATGGTGCTCATAAGCACTTCAGCGCTCAGGCTTAAAGTATCGCCAGTGCGGGTGATAATACCGACCGGTTCGCCAGGCCCGGGAGAGGTAATCGGCAGCGAGAACAGGGCATTGTGGCTGAGATCTTCCTTAATGGCACCTGAAGGCACAAACCAGATGTAGTCATAGCGCAGCGCCAGCTGGCGTGCCAGTGAGGTTGAGGATGTCTCAACGCAGTGCGGCGGCAAACAACAGCCTTGTTCATCCAGCATCTGCTGCGCAAGACGGCGCGGTGCAGTTCCTTCGGGAGAGATGACCACCGGCCACTGCATCGCGCGCGACAACGTGACATTGTCACTTAACAGAGGATGTTCGGGCCTGACGACCAGCTTTAACGACTCTAGAAACAGAAGCTCATATGTTAAGCCGGTCATCATCTCTTTGTCGGCCATGCGACCAATACCAATGTCAAATTCACCGGCTCTCAGCCCGGCCAGCAACACATTGTTATGTAAGGTGGCCACCTGAATGGTGGTATTGGGGCGCAGCTGATGAAAGCGATCGAGAATCTGTGGCAGCATGCCCATGGCGGCCGTGGTCAGCGCGCCAAGGCGGATAATCACCGGACGCTCATTAATCTGTTCGTTAAAGCTCTGACCGGCATGGTTCAGTGCATCCAGCACTTTTACCGCATGGGTCAGAAACTGCTCCCCCATGGTGGTGAGCTGTGCGCCCAGTCGGCCACGTTCAAACAGCCTGACGCCTGTCAGTTCCTCTAATTCGTTAAGGGTTTTAGAGAGTGCAGGCTGGCTGAGACTCAACGTCTCGGCTGCACGCCCCAGCGTTCCCTGCTGCGCAACGGCAACAAAGGCATGTAAATGACGCAAGCGAATGCGCTGATTGAAAAGGATATTTTTTTCCATTTCCCAAACTTAATGACATTGCCAGGTGACTGGCAACTATTTAAACCGGATTTTGTTAACTTTGCTGCAAATATTTATTAACAAAGTGTACTTTTTGACGGTAATCCCAGTAAGTTATTGATAATAAATACCTGCGCTACGATTCCTTTCGTCATGGCCTGCGCGCAGTCGCTGTAAAATCATCGACTTAATTATCCGCTTGTTGAATGATTATTATTTGCATGCAAAATTCTGCGTTTTATCATTAACGATCGGCTATTATAAGCGCCGTTTTTTCTACCAAAACTGATGGTTTATTTCGTTAAGGAGAGGTTGCCCGTGAGCAGCGTTGAGGCGGTAGATGTTCGCCGGTTAATCAATCAGGGTAGCCTGAGCGGTGGCCAAATTCGATTGATTGTCCTCTGTTTTATCGTGGTCGCCCTCGATGGCATGGATATCGCCATTATGGGATTCATCGCCCCCTCGCTGAAAACGGCCTGGAACGTGACCAATTCGCAGTTGGGCGTGGTGATCAGCGCGGCACTCATCGGCCTGGCGCTGGGCGCAATGGTTGCCGGGCCGCTGGCTGACCGTTTTGGCCGTCGCTTAATGATTATTTTCAGCGTGCTTTTTTTCGGCCTGTGGACGCTGGCCACCGCGTTTTCCCATTCCATTGAACAGATGGTACTGTTCCGCTTTTTGACCGGGCTGGGGCTGGGCGCAGCCATGCCGAACGTCAGCACGCTGGTTGCTGAATATGCCCCTGAACGCCGACGCTCGTTTATTATCACCGTGGTATTCTGCGGCTTCACCTTTGGTGCAGCCAGTGGCGGATTTGCCGCGTCCTGGCTGTTGCCGCGCTACAACTGGCATTCCGTCCTGTTATTAGGCGGCATTCTGCCGCTGTTGGTGCTGCCGGTATTAGTAAAGCAGCTTCCTGAATCCGTGCGTTTCCTCATTAGCCGGGGTGCGCCAGCAGAACGCATCCGAACCATTCTGGAACGTATTATCCCCGGCAGCACCCACTCGCATAGCCAGTTTCACGCCTCTGAAGCGGACGCTGCGCTGCCTGAAAAGAATGCCATCGCGACGGTGATTTCCCCTCGTTATCGCACCGGCAGCCTGATGCTGTGGGGCGGCTATTTTATGGGGCTGTTTCTGGTCTATTTGATAGGCAGCTGGCTGCCTTCTTTGGTGAGCAAGCAGGGGATGACCGTTACCCAGGCCGCGATTATTACTGCGATGTATCAAGCGGGCGGCACGCTGGGTTCCTTATTTGCCGGATGGTTGATGGACCGGTTCAATGCCAACCTGGCGTTGGCCGTCATCTACTTTTGCGGTGGCATTGCCATTGTGGCGTTAGGGTTCTCACCGGCACAGGTCACCATAATGAGTAGCATTGCCTTTTTTAGCGGCTTCTGTTTTAACGGGGCCAACACCGGCATGAATGCCTTATCAGCCAGCTATTATCCCACTCATGCCCGCGCGACCGGCTGCAGCTGGATGCACGGTGTTGGACGACTTGGTGCCATCCTGAGCGCGTTTGTGGGAGCCGAAATGCTGACGCTGGGCTGGTCTTTCAACCTGATCTTTTTACTGCTGGCGATTCCGGCCGTGCTCACGACGATAATGCTGGTGATTAAAAACCGTTATGGTTTTAAGCCGATCACAAATTCATGATATTTTCCGCTGGCGACAACGCGTTGGATTACAGTAGCTGCAACGCTCACGCTGTCAGGTGGTTATTATGGATAACTTTTTAAGTGCGGATGCCATCCGTACCGGCTTTTCAAGGGCAATGTCGGACATGTATCAGCAAGAGGTGCCGCTCTACGGCACGCTGATGCAGTTAGTCAAAGAGGTTAATCAGGATACGCTGGCGGCAGATAGTGCATTGCAGCAACGCTTAACCCAGGCTGATGAGATGAGCCGTTTAAACCTGGAACGTCACGGCGCGATTCGCGTCGGCAGTGCTGAAGAGCTGGCCATGTTGCGCCAGATGTTCGCTGTGATGGGCATGCTCCCGGTAGGCTATTACGACCTTTCTCAGGCGGGCGTGCCGGTTCACTCAACCGCTTTTCGTCCCATTGATGACGAGGCACTGCGGCGCAATCCCTTCCGTATCTTCACCTCATTACTGCGACTGGAACTCATCGAGGATCAGGCGCTGCGCGACGAAGCCACAACTATTCTGGCTTCGCGGGATATTTTCACCGCAGGCTGCCGCGCGTTGATTAAACAGCATCAGCAGCAGGGCGGACTGACCGAGGCGCAGGCGCAGCAGTTTATCGACGAGGCGTTAGAAACCTTTCGCTGGCACTCACACAGCCTCGTTGAGAGTAAAACCTATCAGGCGCTCAATCAGCAACACCGGTTGATTGCCGACGTGGTGTGTTTCCCTGCCTGTCATATCAACCATCTTACGCCACGCACGCTGGACATTGACCGCGTCCAGGCGTTAATGCCGACACGCGGTATCGATCCCAAAGCGGTTATTGAAGGCCCACCACGGCGCAGCGTCCCCATTTTACTGCGTCAGACCAGTTTTAAAGCGCTGGAAGAACCTGTGGTTTTCAAAGATGGCTATCAGGGCACCCACACTGCGCGTTTTGGTGAGATTGAACAGCGCGGTGCCGCCTTAACGCCGCAAGGGCGCGCGCTTTACGATCGGCTGCTGAATGAGGCCGGTAGCGGGGCTGACAATCAACAGCATCAGCAGCAGTTGACCGCCGTATTTCAGGCTTTCCCGGATAACGAAACGCAACTGCGCCAGGCGGGACTCGCCTGGTTTCATTATCGCCTCAGTGACAAGGGGCAGGCGGAACCGCCTCGGCACGGTGAATCACTGGATAGCCTGATCGACCAGGGCCGGGTGCTGGCCGATCCCATTATTTATGAGGATTTTCTGCCGGTGAGTGCGGCAGGTATTTTTCAGTCTAACCTTGGGGATAAAACGCAGGCGCGTTCTGCGGGTCAGGCAAGCCGCAGCAGCTTTGAAACCGCACTGGGTTGTGCCGTACTGGACGAAATGGCGCTGTACGCCGCACGACAACAAGCCTCACTACAGCTGTGTGGTATACAGGCATAACAATATCGGGGCGGCTATCGCCCCGATTTACTCAGCTACTGCAACCGGGAATCGCGTATCAGCGTATATTTCCCCGGGCCCAGCAACATAATGATAAAGGCTCCCAGCAGGAATAGCGCTTCGGTTTCCAGCGCCCAGGCTCCCACGTCCGTGCGGTGCCAGACCGCCCCGGTTTTTACCAGCAGCGTCGCCACCACCATATTTACCGCAATAATAAACGCCGCAGGCCGCGTCATGAATCCCACAATCAGCATGAGCGGAGCAACTATTTCACCCAGCCATGCGCCCCAGGCAAGAAAGCCCGGCAGGCCGTGCTGTCGCAGCAGGTGAGCAATCCAGCCCACGCCGTGTACCAGCTTGAACTCACCGTGAAACAGCAGTAATCCACCTAACGTCAAACGTAACAACAGCTTGCCAAAATCAGGATGATCGGTCATTCGAACAAAAAGTTGATTGATACCACTGAACATTTTCCGTTCCTCTAACGGGTTAAACGATACGCTGTACTAAACACACGTTCGCGGGTAGCGGTCAACGACGGCGTGCGTAACCGGTGCGTTTTAGGCGTATTTACCGTTCCCCTTTCTGGACAACGGCAAATTGCCTGAAATAATGACAGCGGACGCAGACAAGGAACAACGCATGAAAAATGAAAAGAGCCTGAAGATCACCCTCGCTGACGGAGAGCTGCAGGGCGGCATTGATGAGGGCATCTTCGTGTTTAAAGGCATTCCCTACGCTGCACCGCCAGTGGGGGAACAACGCTGGCGTGCGCCCCAGCCGGTGCTACCCTGGCAGGGCGTACGACGCGCGCTGCACTTTTCTGCCGCGAGCTGGCAGAACCGCGACTATTGTCTTGCCATGGGCGGGGGCGATCCCGGTGATTTCAGCGAGGACTGTCTTTACCTGAATGTCTGGACGCCAGAGCTGCGACCAGAAAAACCCTTGCCGGTGATGGTGTGGCTGCACGGTGGCGGTTTCACGATCGGTTCGGGTGGTCTGGCACCCTATAATGGCAAACCGCTGGCCTCACGCGGGGCGGTGATCGTCACGATTAACTACCGACTGGGCCATCTGGGCTTTTTTGCGCATCCGGCGATGGAAAAGGAGCAGGCGGCGAGCGGCACACTTCATAATTTTGCCCTGCTGGATCAGATCGCGGCATTAAAATGGGTACAGCAGCACATTCACGCCTTTGGCGGCGATGCCAGTAACGTTACGCTATTCGGTGAATCCTCGGGCGCACGTAGCGTGTTATCACTCTGCTGCTCACCGCTGGCGGCTGGTCTTTTCCACAAAGGGATAGTGCAAAGTGCCTACAGCCTGCCTGACGTTCCCCGCGCTGCGGCGCTTAAGAAAGGGGTGAAGGTCGCCACCGGTTTGGGTTTACCCGCTGATGCCAGCATGGAACAGCTCCGCGCGCTGCCTGCCGATGCCTTTTGGGCCCTGGACAGCCGCTATGGACTCGGCCCGGTTGCTATCGCGGGCGATGCGGTTCTGCCTGCCCCTGTGCTGGAGACCTTTATGGCCGGACGCCAGCATCCCCTGCCGCTGATGGCAGGGAGCAACAGCGACGAGGCCAGTGTGCTGGAGTATTTCGGCGTCGATGCCGCCACCGTGGTAGATCGGATTCGCCGCCAAAACCGGTTGAGCTATCGTGTGCTGAAGTGGATTTACCGTGTTGAGCAGGATGCGCTGCTCGGGCGTGCCGCAGCACGCGATATGACCTTTACGCTTCTTCCCTGGCTGGTGATGCGGGCACAGCAAAAAGTCGCTATGCCGGGCTGGCGTTACTGGTTTGATTACGTCTCTGAAAATGCCCGGGATCTCTATCCGCACGGCACCTGGCACGGTAATGAAATTCCCTACGTGATGAATACCCTTGAGAACATGCCCGTAATCAGTGAAGACCGCTGCTTCACGGCTGCAGACCGCGCCTTTGCGCAGCAGGTTAGCGACTACTGGTTCCGCTTCGCCCGCGACGTTAACAGTAAGACGACGCAGCTTGAAGGAGAACGCTCATGGCCCATCTGGCGTGCAGACAGTGACATGACAATGTCACTTGGTGGCGAGGGTAAGGCGTCATTCAGGCTGCTGCGGGGCTTTATGCGTCGCCGCCTGTCTCTGTTTCGCCTGATGATGGCGCGAATGGTGCGGCTGTAGGGCCAGATTCGTCAGTACCGGATGCACTTGCGCCCACCGCCGGGCCTGATTTTCACAGCACGCTATGATTTCTTGCCACGCAGCCGTGACCGCATAAAAAAGTATAACAATACCGTTACATTTTCGGCTTTTCTGCCGATATATCCCATACGCCCGGTTTTACGGGTTAACGTTTAAGGGATTTCAGTATGGGTATGCTTAAAAATTTCACTATTCGCGCGGTAATGCTGACGATACTCGGGCTGTTTTGCCTGCTGTGGAGCGGTATCGGTCTGTTCACCATTCATTCACTTACGTCATTAAGTGACGGCAATGATGTCGACCGCCATATCGTTGAGCAGATGACCGCGTTGAGTAAAGGTAACGATCAGTATTTTCGTATGATCACGCGTTTGTCGCGCGTAATGGAGAAAAAAACGGCCGGTGTGGCGCAAAACGATGAGGCTTTTGCACCCGTACAACAGGCATTAGACAGCATGTCTCAGCAGTTAACCCTGTTTAAACAGCTTTCTCCTGGCCCGATGGACCCTGCCGTTGCCAATGACGTGATTGATAAATGGCAAAAATTGCTCGACCAGGGCGTTACTGTTCAGCTTCAGCGTGCCCGTCAGGATTCGCTGGATGTTTATCGCCAACAGGCGAATGACGTCACGCCCGCCCTGAGCCGTGCCTTCGGTGCCAGCACTGAAAACTTCAATAAAGTGGCCAGCGTAAAACTGGGGCAAACGCGCGTCGAAGTCGATCGTCTGACCGCGATGACGAAAACAATGATTTCAGTCACGGTGGTGATTGGCTTGCTGATTCTGCTGTTTACCGACCGTTATCTGGTCAAAATGCTGGTCAAGCCGCTGGAAAAAATCCGCGAACATTTTTCAGTGATTGCCAAAGGCGACCTGAGCAAACCCGTCGAGGATATGGGCCGTAACTGCGTCGGTAAACTGGTGCCGCTGTTGAGCGCCATGCAGGACAGTCTGCGCGAAGCCGTCAGTGCTATTCGCAGCGGTACGGAAAATATTTCACGCGGTGCCGCCGAGATTTCGATTGGTAATAACGATCTGTCATCCCGCACCGAAGAGCAGGCCGCCGCGCTGGAGCAAACCGCAGCCAGTATGGAACAACTGACGGCGACCGTGAAATTTAATGCGGAAAATGCGCGCCAGGCCAGCACGCTGACCGAAGCGGCAACGGTAACGGCGAAACAGGGCGGCAGCCTGGTGGGTGAAGTGGTGACCACCATGAACGGCATCTCTGACAGTTCGAAGAAAATTGCAGAGATCACCAACGTCATCAACAGCATTGCTTTCCAGACCAATATTCTGGCGCTCAACGCCGCAGTGGAAGCTGCCCGTGCCGGCGAACAGGGCCGTGGCTTTGCGGTAGTAGCCAGTGAAGTCAGAAACCTGGCGCAACGCAGCGCCGGTGCAGCGAAAGAGATCGCCAGCCTGATTGCCGATTCGGTTGAGCGCGTGGAAAAGGGCGCCCAATTGGTCAGCACCACCGGCGGCACCATGAGCGGTATCCTGAAGTCGGTTCAGGATGTAGATGCGATCATGAAGCAAATCGCCGAGGCCTCAGAAGAACAAAGCAAAGGCATTTCGCAGGTCGGCACGGCGGTGACCGAAATGGACAGCGTGACGCAGCAAAACGCCGCGCTGGTCGAAGAAGTGTCTGCCGCTGCCAGTGCGCTGGCCCTGCAAACGGAAGCCCTGCAGGCCTCGGTGGCGCAGTTCCGTTTGTCCAGTGATGCGCCAGCGGCACTCGTGACCAGCCGAAAACCGCCATCAACACCGGCCAGCCCATCGGCACCTCTTCAGCCGAAAACCGCCACCGCGGATAACGGCGACTGGGTAACCTTCTAAGCGAAACCTGTGCACCGCCTTCATCGCGAAGGCGGTGTTTTACAACGGCCTTCCTGATGAACTATTCCGCTGCCAGATAGCACAGCTTCTCTGCCACCTGATAGGACTTCACAAACGAGGTGACGGGCAGAAACTCGAAGCGTGAATGAAAGTTATGCGCGCCCGTAAAGAAGTTCGGTGTTAATAATCCTTTGGCAGAAAGCGCTGCACCATCGGTACCGCCACGCATAGGGATCACTTTGGGCGCAATATCCAGTTCGCGCAGGGCAGCAAAAATCAGATCAACGGCCCGACGATCGTCACCAATAGCGTTGCTAATGTTGCTGTAAATATCGCGAACGGTCATCTCTACCTTGCCCGTGGGATAGCGTGCGGCGATAAGCTCGACAACCTGTTGAAGCTGCTGTTTTCGTGCCGCAAAACTTGTCAGATCGAAATCGCGAATCGATGCGTTAAGCGTTGCAACACTGGCGTTGGCCTGCATTTCGTTAAACCAGATATAGCCTTCACGGCCCTCTGTATGTTCCGGCGTCGCCTGTCTGTCGAAGTGGCTGATAAAATCGTGGGCCATCAGCAAGGGGTTAACCAGCACGCCTTTCCCCGACATCGGATGCGCCGGTACGCCGGTAAAGCGGATTTCCGCTGCGGCCGCGTTGAAGTTCTCATACACCACTTCTCCCAGTTCACAGCAGTCAATCGTCCAGGCAAAATCCACGTTAAAGCGGGCTTCAAGATCCAGCGCTTTAGCCCCGCGCAGGCCGATCTCCTCGTCCGGGACGAACGCCACCACCACATCGCCATGTTTGCCCTGTAAAT
This sequence comes from Pantoea allii, assembly GCF_002307475.1. GTDB lineage: Bacteria > Pseudomonadota > Gammaproteobacteria > Enterobacterales > Enterobacteriaceae > Pantoea > Pantoea allii. The sequence continues at coordinate 187,756 of NZ_NTMH01000003.1, forward strand.
TCTCCATCAGCGTCATGACGACGCTCACCGCCGCTTTATTATCCGCCCCTAATACGCTGGTGCCGTCGCTGAAAATGATCGGCTGACCGGTGTAGGGCGCGATCTCCGGATGCGCATCCCGACGCAGCCAGATGTCCTGTTGCGGGTTCAGGCAGAGATCTTCTCCTTGCCAGGTCAGGATCTGTGGATGAATGTCAGGGGACAGCCCGACGTCAACCGTATCGATGTGCGTAATAAACCCAATGCGAGGCGCGCCGGGGCAGTTGCCCGGTTTTACCGCGGTCACTGTGGCATGTTCATCAATCACAACCTGCTCAAGGCCCAGCTCGCGCAATTCGTCCGCCAGGAGCTTCGCCATCGCGTGCTGACTCGGGGTACTCGGCAATGTGCTCGACCTGGCATCACTTTGGCTGCTTACCGCCAGGTAACGAAAAAAACGCGTGATCAGTTGCGTCTGAAGTTTGTCGGTCATCACTAATCCTTATTAGTTGACGTACTGCGGGGTTCGCTATGGTGGAGATTCATGCTATCTATCAAACATCTAAATAATTCATTTAGATATTCTGACTAACGGAAGTCAACAGAAAGCGAGGACAATAATGAGAAACAGGCTAACGACCCTGGCACTGCTTACTGCGGGTATTGCTCTGGCGAGCGGCGTCAATGCGAAAACGTTGGTGTACTGCTCAGAAGGCTCCCCGGAGAACTTTAATCCGCAACTTTACACCTCGGGAACCAGCGTGGATGCCAGCGCAGTGCCGGTATTCAACCGCCTGGTAGATTTTAAGCCTGGCACAACGGAACTGATTCCGAGCCTGGCAGAGCGGTGGGACATCAGTCCCGACGGTAAGGTTTATACCTTCCATCTGCGTCATAACGTCAAATTCCAGAGTAATAAGCTGTTTACGCCCAGCCGCGCGTTTAACGCGGATGATGTGATCTTCTCTTTTATGCGCCAGATGGACAGTAAAAATCCCTATCATGCGGTATCGGGTGGCAACTATTCCAACTTTGACAGCCTGGAGTTGGCGACGCTCATCACCCACATCGATCGCGTAGATGACCATACCGTGCGTTTTACGCTGGCTCATCCTGAAGCCCCTTTTCTTGCCGATCTGGCCTGGTATTTTGCCTCCATCCACTCTGCTGAATACGCTGACAAAATGCTGAAGGCGGGCACGCCTGAGAAGGTCGATATGGACCCGATCGGTACCGGGCCTTTCCAGTTGGTTCAGTATCAAAAAGACTCACGCATTCTGTATAAGGCGTTTCCTGACTACTGGCAGGGAAAAGCCAAACTTGATCGGCTGATTTTCAGCATCACGCCTGATGCGGCGGTCCGTTATGCCAAGCTGGAAAAAAATGAGTGTCAGGTGATGCCGTTCCCGAATCCGGCCGATCTCGAAAAAATGCGGCAGAACAAGGACATTACCCTGAAGCAGGCGGCAGGATTGAACACGGGGTTCCTGGCGTTTAATACCACCAAAGCGCCGACAGATAATGTGAAAGTCCGCCAGGCGCTGGCTATGGCGATAAACAAGCCGGCCATCATTGAGGCGATTTTTAAAGGCACAGGTACGGTTGCCAAAAACATCCTTCCGCCGGGTGTATGGAGCGCGGACAAGGATCTTAAGGATTATGACTACGATCCAGAAAAGGCAAAAGCACTGCTGGCAGAGGCCGGCGTAAAGCCGGGTACGGAAATCGCGCTGTGGGCAATGCCGGTTCAGCGCCCTTACAATCCCAACGCGCGCAGGATGGCGGAGATGATTCAGGCTGACTGGGCCAAAGTTGGCATTAAAGCCAATATCGTCAGTTATGAATGGGGTGAATACCTTAAACGCGTGCGCAGCGGCGAACATCAGGCCGCGCTGATGGGCTGGACCACTGCGACGGGCGATCCTGATAACTTTTTCGGGCCGCTCTACAGCTGTACCTCGGCGAAAGGCGGTTCAAACTCTTCAAAATGGTGCTATCAGCCGTTTGAAACGCTGATCACCCAGGCGCGGGCCGAACCGGATCAAAGTAAAAGGACCAGCATGTACCTGCAGGCACAGCAGATGATGCATGATCAAATGCCTGCCGTCATGATTGCGCACTCGACCATTTACGAGCCAGTCCGTAATACGGTCAGCGGCTATGAAGTCGATCCTTTTGGCAAACACATCTTTTATCAGGTCGATATTAAACAGTAACCCATGCTGAGCAGGCTCACAGGGACGTGCGCCGTTTTGCCTGCAAAATATCAGATATGTTGTACATTTAAGAGGTGTTTGATACGAAGTAAGGAAATGGCAATGGCAAACGGTTGGGCTTCAGAAGGGGCGGTACAGGAACAGATCGACAGTACGGTCAACGACGGTATTGAACGCGTACGTCAGTCGCTTGGCCAGGGAGAAAGCGCGACAGAGTGTGAACTTTGCGGTGAGCCGATTCCGGCTGCGCGTCGTCAGGCACTGAAAGGCGTGCGCTACTGTGTCGCCTGTCAGGAAAAAATCGATAAGCAACAAAAAGACAGCAGTCTGTATAACCGTCGCGGCAGTAAAGACAGCCAGCTACGTTAAGCTCAGGAGCCCGGCATGGCCAGGCCACTGCCAATAAACCAGGCGAGAAAACCGATACCGGCCACGATGATAGCGATGGGGAACAACAGACCAATTCTCATGTTTATCCTGTCAGGGTTGTTAGGGATGAATATTCAGGGACACTGTTATTCCTGAGCTACGCCAGCCGTAGCACGGCGCGATGGTTCTTCAGCAACGTAAACAGCTCAAACTGGGTCGCTTCATTAACCGAACGCTGCAGCTCGCCTTTGGTGTACATCATCGTGTGGATATGGCCCAGTTGACGCCACACGACAACGGCAGAGGCGATGAGTGCGCATGAATCCTCGGCCTGAACACATTCTACTGTGGCATGGTGTGTGTCGTCTAAGTCATTAACAAAAATTTTCAACCCATCCGCGGGTAAAATTGCCCGAAAGTCTTCCAGCATCACCTGGCTGACGTTGCGCGATAAATAGAGCGTTAACCATTTTCTCGTCATCATGACACCTGACGTTAATTATTTTCTCTGTTATACGGGGTAAACAGATGTAATGGAAGTGTTGAGATTATTGATGTGATATTAAGTTCTGCGTAGTAACCGACGGGCTTTATAACCCGCAGGTTAAATTCTATTGGCCTAAATCAATGCGCGATACGTTCCTTGATCAATGAGCGATGCATTTTAATTAAGCATTTAATACAACACGTTTAAACCTGTTGATCCTGCACCGCTGGGCGTAACGACCATAAAAAGGGCTAAGAATATAAGCTTAAGGATTGCAGGTATTTTCAGGGGGCATTTTATCGTCGATGGGCGGGTAAACAGGGCCGGGGACTTACTTCCGCCAGACGCGTTACTTCAGCCAGACCGGTGTCCGGTACGTCAGGCTGGACGGTGCATGACTGTTCAGCAACTGAGCGTTTTCGGTGAGGCGGAACCCAGCGCTATTTCGCGGGACGTCAGAATGATTCACCCTGATAAGCGGCTATTTAGCAGGGCATAGAAGGGGACCGGAGTTTTACGTCGCGCGGTCTGTGATCTTATTTGAGACGAGCGTGACGGGGAGCAGTAAATAACATCAGGCTCCAGATAAAATCTGAAGCCTGTTATTATCAGCCATTAGAACGTAACTGCGGATAACGTTTGAAAATATAGACACACCATAATAGTGCGGCCAGACCAATCATCGCCCCCACATTACCCACATCAGACAGACTCATATAAGCGCTAACCTGACTGCCTAACAGCGCACCCGCGCCGATGCCGATATTATAAATACCGGACATTAATGACATCGCCACATCCGTGGCATCAGGGGCCAGAGACAGCACGCGGATTTGCATCCCCAGGCCGATCATCATCATGGCCATTCCCCAAATCACGCACAGGGTAATGATAGCCCCAGGGCGGACAGCCGCGAAGATTAACAGCCCCATGCACAGGGTCACCAGGGCAATAGCGGCAATCAGCAGTGCAGAGGGGAATTTTTTACCCAGCGAGCTGAACAACAGGCTGCCGACAATGCCCGCCGAACCAAACAGCAGCAGCAGTAACGTCGTGAACCCCTCGCTGGCGTTGGCGACGAGCTGCATAAAGGGCTCAATGTAGCTGTAAGCGGTGTAGTGCGCGGTCACCACCAACGTCACCAGCAGATACATTCCCACCAGCGCCGGACGGCGGAACAGCAGCGGAACGCTGCTGAGCGATCCCGTGTGCTCGCTGGGCAGTCGGGGCAATATGCGGACAAGCATAATCATCAGCACCAATCCAGACAGTCCGATCACGCCGAATGTGGTACGCCAGCCCAGTGCCTGGCCCACAATGCGGCCGATAGGCACGCCCAGCACCATCGCCAGCGCAGTCCCGGTCGCCAGCATGCTCAGCGCCTGGGTCTTTTTACCTGCAGGCGCAACGCGAATGGCCAGCGAAGCCGTAATGGACCAGAACACGGCGTGGGATAGCGCAATGCCAATACGTGACACGATCAGGGAGCTAAAGCTCCATGCAAACGTCGAGAGCACATGGCTGGCAATAAAGACGCTAAACAGCACCGTTAACAGTAACCGGCGCTCAAAATTTCGCGTCAACAGCATCAAAGGCAGTGACAACAAGGCCACCACCCAGGCATAGATCGTCAGCATAATGCCCACTTCCGATGTTTTCATCGAAAAGCCTGCAGCAATATCTGAAAGCAATCCCACCGGCACGAACTCGGTAGTATTAAAAACAAAAGCGGCAATGGCCAGCAGCACCACGCGTAGCCAGGCCGTTTTACGGGAAACAGTTGTTGATGGCATGAGAAGTTAAATCAGTCTGTGCGTCAAAAATGGATGAGAGTGCTCACCCCATGAGAGTGACCTGCGTCACAATTTAGCGGTTATTGTGGAGGAATTAAGCGCCGGGTGGAACCACCAGGCGCCGATTAAGATGAAATTTTTTAGCCTGACGCCTGCAGGCGCTGTTTATGGCTGGCGATTACGCTGTCCGGGCATCATGCGCCGCAACGTATTATCTTTCAGGGCATAGTGATGAAACAGCGCCGCTGCCACATGCAAGCCAATCAGCCAGTAGCCTAAGGGAGCGAGCGTCTCGTGCCAGTCGGTCAGTGTGTCCGCCAGATCAAAGTCAGGCTCGCCGGCCATCGGCATCGGAATGCCAAATAACCACCACTCACGTCCTTTCAGATAACGCGACGCCAGACCCAGCACCGGAAGGGTAATGAAAAGCGCATAAATCAGTGTGTGCGTCAGGTGGGCCAGGCCGGTTTGCCAGCGCGGCACCGGGGGAATAATTGCAGGACTGCGATGACGGATTTTCAGCAGCAACCGCGACAACATCACCACCAGAATGGTCGCCCCGGCGCTGAAGTGCGTCACCATCATGGCAAAGCGCTGCCAGGAGCCGCGTTCGACATAGCCGCGCAGTTCCATCGTGGCATAGGCGACGATGAGCAGCAAAACGGTAAGCCAGTGAAGCGCAATTTGAGATGCGGCAAATTTATCACGCATGGTAAATCCCTGTCAGAAAGTAAGGGCTCTAAGATAACGGAAAAAAGCGAAAAAGCTTAACGAATTGACCACTTCTGGCTGGGATAACGAAAGGATGATTGGCCGCGTCAGGCAGCAGAGAGAGGCGATATGAAGGGCAACACGGGAGTGGTTGAGGATGGCGGCCAGGAACCGCCATCGTTACGTCAAACGGGCGCGCGTAATCAGAAATCGACGCCGTGCTTAAGCGCCACACTGTCCTGGGCAGGCTGAGGTTTAGCCGCGGTCACCGGGCAACATTCCTCACAGCCTAAAGAGCCGGGATAATATTTGCGCGCCTGCTGAATGGCGGCGGTCGCCGAATAAAACGTGCCAAGAAACAGCCGACCTTCCAGGTCCGGAAGGTATTTACAGCCATTTGCATGCACAACATGATTATTGTTGTAGCCTGATTGTTTGTTGACGTAATAGTAACGCGCCATTAGGTCTCCCCTTTGCTGTGAATTCAAAGATTACATTAATCTTTGGGATCAAAACGAGTATAGCGGGGAAACGCGTGAAATCAGCAATCACGCTGATAATACGGACAATTCTTGTACAGGAGATATTCCGGGCAGCAAACCACCCGGAATATTTATTAAGATTTGCTAGAGTTTGCGCCTGTGCAACTGCCAGGCAACCCACAGTGCCACCAGCAGTAAAGCGGAGATGAACAGCGTAATACCACCCCAGCCAAACTGATGCCAGAAAAAGCCGCCTGCCGTGCCAGCCACGCTGGAGCCCACGTAATAGCTGAACAAATACAGCGAAGAGGCCTGACCTTTTGCCCGGCGGGCGCGAGGGCCAATCCAGCCGCTGGCAACAGCGTGGGCGGCGAAAAAACCGGCGGTAAACAGCATCATACCGACAAACACCAGCACAATGGCGTTAAAGGCAGTCAGGAGTAAGCCTGTCAGCATAATCAGGGTAGAACCCAACATCACCGGACCGCGACCAAACTTGTTGGTTAATGCCCCGGCCTTCGGCGAACTCCATGAACCCGTCAGATAGACAACCGACAACAATCCCACCACGGCCTGACTTAAATGCCAGGGCGCGCCCAGCAGGCGATAGCCAATGTAGTTGAACAGCGTCACAAAGGCCCCCATCAATAACAAGCCCTCTGCGAACAACAGCGGTAATCCCGCATCCCGCCAGTGCAGTCGAAAATTGATCGCCAGATGGCGTGGGCGCAGCGAGGCCGGACGGAAATGACGGGATTCCGGTAAGATTTTCCAGAACATCAGGGCGGCGGCCAGGGCAAAGCAGCCAATTGCCGCGATAGCCACGCGCCATGAAAAAAAGTCGGTTAACACGCCACTGATTAAACGGCCGCTCATACCGCCAATCGAGTTTCCGCTGATATACAGCCCCATTGAAAAGGCGATTACGCTGGGATGAATCTCTTCACTCAGGTAGGTCATCCCCACGGCGGCCACACCGCTCAGCGACAGGCCGATTAACGCCCGCATCAGCAAAATGCCGTGCCAGCTGGTCATGGTGGCCGACAGCAGGGTGCAGATTGACGCCAGCATTAATGCCGTCACCATCACGGACTTACGTCCTATCGCGTCCGACAGCGGGCCAGTAACCAGCAACCCCAGGGCCATCATCGCGGTTGAAATGGACAAAGAAATGCTGCTCGCGGCGGGTGAAACGCCAAACTGTGTGGAGAGCACCGGCAGAATAGGCTGTACGCAATAGAGCAAGGCAAAGGTCGCCAGCCCGGCAGAGAACAAGGCGAGCGTGACGCGCATAAACGGGCGTGTGCCGCGCACGATGCCGTCAGACGCGGGAACATCAGACTGTTCCGGCACGTTTCTGTCCAGCGGCAGCGCAGGTGAGGAGCGATTCACAATGGGTCCTTATGAGTAAAAACATAGCGTTACTCTAGAAAAGGCAGATTAGGTTGTCTAATATATTAATAATCTCAAATAAGATGTTTAACATATGAATATAGAGCTGCGTCATCTGCGTTATTTCATCGCCGTTGCGGAAGAACTTCATTTTGGCCGCGCAGCCCAACGCTTACACATCTCGCAACCGCCGCTGAGTCAGCAAATTATGCAGCTTGAGGCGGAAACAGGCGCGCAGCTCTTTAACCGCACCAATCGCAGCGTGCAGCTCACGCCCGCCGGACAGCAGTTTTTACAGGACGCGCGGGCCATCCTGCTGCAGGTTGATCAGGCGACGCAGCGCGCTGCGCGTTTGCATCGCGGTGAAGAGGGGGAGCTGCGCATTGGTTTTACCTCTTCTGCTGCTTTTATCGGCGTGATGTCGGATGCGCTTTATCGGTTTCGTCAGCGCTGGCCTGAGGTGCATGTTCAGATGCAGGAAATTAATACCCGCCAGCAATTGGCTCCGCTGCATGAAGGGAAGCTGGACCTTGGGGTGATGCGTAACACGCCGCTTCCGGCGGATCTGCATCATCAGCTTTTGCTGCGTGAGCCGCTGTGTGCCGTGGTGCATAAAGCGCATCCGCTGGCCGCAGCAGGGCAGATTTCGCTACAGGCACTGGCAAACGAACCTTTTGTGTTTTTTGATCCCCAGGTGGGGACAGCGCTTTATAGCGAAATTCTTGATCTCCTGCAGCGCTATCAGATCCGGCCCTATATCACTCAGGAAGTCGGCGAGGCGATGACCATATTAGGACTGGTGGCGACCGGGCTGGGCGTTTCCATCCTGCCTTTGTCATTCAGCCACGCGCGCCTCGCGAATGTGGTATGGCTGCCGCTTAAGGAACCGGATGCGCTCTCGGAGATGTGGCTGGTGTGGTCGGGTGAAAGAGAGATGAGCGCGCAGATGACGCATATGATGGCTTTGCTGCGTCGCTAAAGGGCAGCTATCCCACAATGTCAGAAAAATTATGTGTGATAAATCACATATCTAAGCAAATCTTTGCCGTAACAAGCCAATCTGCCGCACCATAGCGGATATTTATTTAGAAGCGCGAAAATAACCGGAGCAGGGTGTGAGTTCGGACAGTCAACCTGGCCATATTGACCAAATCAAACAAATTAATGCGGGGGTCGTTTACCGGTTAATCGATCAGCATGGGCCCATTTCGCGTATTGAACTGTCAAAACGGGCCCAACTGGCCCCTGCCAGCATCACAAAAATCGTGCGGGAAATGCTTGATGCCCACCTGGTTCAGGAAACCGAGTTTCAGGAGCCGGGTGCCCGTGGACGTCCGGCGATTGGCCTTATCCTTGATACGGATGCCTGGCACTATCTGGCTATCCGTTTGCATCGTGGCATATTGACGCTCACCTTACGCGATCTGAGCAGCAGGGCGCGGGTTGAGGATCATCTGCCTTTGCCCGATGACCCAACACAGCCGTTGCTGACGACCCTGACCGACCATGTCGATGCGTTTTTTATTCGGCATCAGAAGCAGTTAGAAAGGCTCACCGCGATTGCCATCACCTTGCCGGGCTTGATTAATGCCGCCTCCGGCGTCGTGCACCGTTTACCGGGTTACCGTTGTCATGACATGCCTCTGGGCAGCACCCTGGCGGCACGCACCGGTCTGCCGGTATTTATCCAGCATGATATCTCAGCCTGGACGCTGGCTGAGTCGTTGTTTGGTGCGTCTCGTGGCGCACAGGACGTGATACAGATTGTGATCGATGAAACCGTCGGCGCGGGTGTGATCACGGGCGGTCAACTGCTGCACAAAAGCGGACGGGCGCTGGTCGAAGTGGGCCATACTCAGGTCGATCCTTACGGTCAGCAGTGCTACTGCGGCAATCACGGCTGTCTGGAGACGGTTGCCAGCACCGGCAGCCTGCTGGCGCTGGTCGCCCAACGGCTGCCAGGCCAGCCTGACAGCCTGTTACATCATCAGGCGTTAACGCTTTCCGCTCTCTGCGAGGCGGCGCAGGCCGGCGATCGGCTCGCCCGGGATGCGATCGCGACGGTGGGACATCACGTTGGCAGAATCCTGGGCATGATGGTCAACATCTTTAATCCTCAACAAATTCTTATAGGTTCGCCGCTAAATCAGGCGGCAGATATTTTATTTCCCGCCGTACAGAACACGATTCATCAGCAGTCTTTACCTGCTTACAGCGCTGAAATTCAGCTAGCACCGACTGAATTTACTGAGCCTGGCACACTTGGCGCCGCCGCCTTGATCAAGGATTCACTCTACAGTGGTTACCTGTTAGTTAAGTTACTGCAAGGTTAAGCATCACTAACCTTGCGCTAACGCAATCTGCCCGGTCTTTTCCTTCCTTAGAATGTGAATTCGCACGAAAGCCTAATCGTCGATTAGCCCATACCGCTTGTGAAGGAGAAGTCGAGTGAAAACGCTATTTATTACTGGAACCGATACCGAAGTGGGAAAAACCGTAGTCTCACGCGCGCTGCTACAAAGTTTTAGTCAGGCGAACGAGCGGGCAGCGGGTTACAAACCGGTTGCCCGCTGCGGGGTCAGGACAGAAGAGGGCCTGAGAAACAAGGACGGTTTATTTTTGCAAAACGCCTCTTCCCTTGCGCTGCCGTATCATGCCGTCAATCCGGTGATTTTTGAGAAAGAGGAAATTTGCGGCTATCCGCCTGAAAAGGTGGACTATGCGCAAATCACCCAAGGGTTGCAGCACCTCAATCAGCTTGTCGACCGCGTGGTGGTCGAAGGCACCGGTGGCTGGCGCAGCCTGATGAACGATACGCAACCGCTTTCGACCTGGGTGGTCGAGCAGCAACTGCCGGTGATCTTAGTCGTCGGTATTAAGTTAGGCTGCATCAGCCATGCGCTGCTGACGGCCGAGGCGATTCTGGCAGACGGTTTACCGCTTGTGGGTTGGGTCGCAAACCGTATTAATCCCGGACTGGCGCACTATGCCGATATCATTGCCGTCCTGCGTGAACAGATTTCCGCGCCCCTTCTGGGTGAGTTGCCTTATTTACCGCGCGCAGAGCAACGCGACCTGTCGCCATATCTTGATATCTCGCGGCTAAACGCGGATAACCTGCATTTTGCCCGTGCAAAAATAGCCTGATATAAACCGCAATATCAGGGTAGTCCGCTAATCAGAACGCTTTATTTTTTCAGACGTGATGTGTCTGAGAGCACCAACAGACAGTGATATGGGATGAGAAGCAAGGTCAATCATAAAAGGGCCGCAATGCGATTGCGGCCCTGATTCGTTACGGATTCAGACGACGACGAGTCCGCCCTGAGCTGAGATAGTCAGCAATATAATCCTGAGAAATTTCCCCGCTGTAGCGTCCATCCTCATCCACAATTGGCATCCATACGGTGTTGTGCTCATAGAGTTTTGACAGCACCACACGCAGGTTTTCCTCGGCTTTACCGGTGACTTTAAAGGTATGCAGCATCTCTTCGCAGCGACCGCTGGCGTTTCGTGCTTCGCGACGTTTCACAAAACCTAATGGCTTACCGTCGTCGTCCACCACGGTAATGGAACGCATGTCGTTGTCGTCCATGGTGCCAAAGGCCTCCGTTAACGGCGTTGAGCGTTTCACCGTGATCGTTGGCTGCTGGTCGGTGACATCGCCGGCCTGAACTAACAGCAGACGCTTCAGGGTACGGTCCTGACCGACGAACGAGCCAACAAACTCGTTTGCTGGCGTTGCCAGCAACTCATCCGGGCTGGCGCACTGGACAATTTTGCCCTGACCGAAGACCGCGATACGATCGCCAAGCTTTAACGCTTCATCAATATCGTGGCTGACCAGCATCACCGTTTTCTTTAACTGGCGCTGCATATCCAGAAACTCGTTCTGAATCACTTCCCGGTTTATCGGGTCTACTGCGCCGAAAGGTTCATCCATCAGCAGCACCGGTGGATCCGCCGCCAGCGCGCGGATCACCCCGATACGTTGCTGCTGGCCCCCGGACATTTCGCGCGGATAGCGGTGCAGGAACTTGTGCGGATCAAGCGCCACCATGCTCATCAACTCCGTTGCCCGCTCGCGGCACTGCTTCTTATCCCAGCCCAGCATGCGTGGCACGACGGTAATGTTCTCTTCAATCGTCATATTGGGGAACAGGCCGATTTGCTGGATCACGTAACCGATATTGCGGCGCAGGGTGGTGGTGTCCTGCGTACTGGTATCTTCGCCGTTAATTAAAATCCGGCCGCTGGTGGCGGGAATCAACCGGTTAATCATTTTCAGCGTGGTGGTTTTACCACAGCCGGAAGGGCCCAGGAGCACACACATTTCTCCGGCGGGAACTTCCAGACTCACATTGTCCACCGCTTTCATCAGCGTGCCATTTTTCTGGCTGAAGGTTTTCGTCAGATTTTCAAGTTTTATCATTATCGAATTCCCTTAGGAGTCAGCGCCAGCTGCAAACGGTGCAGCAGCCAGTCAAGAACAATAGCCAACAGACAAATCATCAGCGCCCCGGCGATCAGCATACGAATATCACTGCCGCTGATACCATCCAGCAACAGCATGCCCAGGCCGCCCGCGCCAATTACGGCAGCGATAGCCATCACGCCGACGTTCATGACCACAGCGGTACGGATACCACCGAAGATCACCGGGAGCGCCATGGGAATCTCCACCCAACGCAGGCGCTGCCAGAACGTCATGCCAATGCCGCGACCGGCTTCACGCAGGCCATCTGGCAGATTCTCCAGCGCGGTATGGGTATTACGCACGATGGGCAGTAATGAGTAGAGGAACACCGCTGTGATAGCGGGCAAGGCACCAATTCCCTTACCAATAAGGGAGAACAGCGGAATCATCAGGCCAAACAGGGCAATGGTTGGGATGGTCAGTACAATCGTGGCAACCCCAAGCACCGGCGTTGCCAGCCATTTGAACCGCACGATCAAAATGCCAAGCGGCACGCCAATCACAATGGCGCATCCCACCGCGACCAGCACCAGCCAGGTATGTTGCCAGGTGAGCGTGAGCAGGTTATTCCAGTTATCAATGATGTAATGAAGGGTATCCATGATGCCTCCTTACAGCATGTTTTTGGATTGAAGGAAATCGCGCGCCACCTGTTCAGGTGACTGGTGGTCGATGTCCACCCGCTTGTTCATCTCGGTGATGGCCTCGTCGGTAATCAGCGGGGAAAGCTGATTCAGCGCCGCCTCAAGACCGGGATGGCTCTCCAGGACGTCTTTACGCACCACCGGCGTCACGTTGTAGCTGGGGAAGAAGTGTTTATCGTCTTCCAGCACCTTAAGATCGAACCCTTTCACGCGCCCGTCCGTGGTGTAAATCAGCCCGGCATCAACAAAACCATCGCGTACAGCGTTGTAGACCAGGCCCGGGTCCATCTGGCGAATCTGTGGCCTGTCGAGCGTCAGGTTATAGGCCTTCTGCAGGGGCTTCATCCCATCGGAACGGCCATAAAATTCCAGGTCCAGACCGAGACGCCAGTTGTGTTTTGGGTCCGTTTTTCGCACCTGTTCCATTTTTGCAACCAGTTGCGACAGAGTAGAAATGCCTTCTTTTTCAGCCCGGGCGCGCTGCATAGCAAAGGCATAGGTGTTGTTCATCGGGGCCGGTTTGAGCCAGATAAGGCCCAGTTTGGCATCCAGATTTTTAACGGTGTTGTAAGCCTCCTCAGAGGACATCGGTTTGTTGATATGGTTGAAGATAATCAGCGAGGTACCCGTGTATTCCCAGGTCATATCGATCTGCTTATTGATCATGGCATTACGACTGATGGTGGTCGCGATGTTGCGTTTCGGGACAACGTCAAAGCCTTTCTTTTGCAGCCACATCACCGTCATGGCAGACAGAATGTGTTGCTCGGTAAAGCTTTTTGTCGCGAGCACCAGCGGTGTGGCGGCTTGTACGGTCTGGCTGAGTGCCAGCGTGGTCATCAATGCCAGAGTACAGCTCTTAATCCAGCGCGTTAGCATTACAAACCCCTTATTGTTATGCCGCAGCGTGCGGACTGAGATAGCGCCCTAATGACGCCAGTAGCATATCCAGCACCAGTGCAACCAGCGCGGTTGCAACCGCACCCAGAATAAGCACAGGGAAGTCGTTAAGATAAATGCCGGGGAAAATCAGCTCGCCGAAACTGCTGGCGCCAATCAGGAAGGCCAGCGGGGCGGTGCCTACGTTAATGGCCGTGGCGATACGCACGCCAGCCAGAATTACCGGTAAGGCGTTAGGGATTTCAACCTGACGCAGGCGTTGCCACTTGGTCATACCGATGCCGTTTGCCGCCTCGAGCAGGGAAGGCGGCACTGCGCTGAGTCCGGAATAGGTGTTGCGGACAATCGGCAGTAAGGAGGCCAGAAACAGCGCGATCAGGGCAGGCTTGTCACCGATGCCGATGACCACCATGGCCAGCGCCAGTACGGCCAACGGCGGCAGCGTATTGCCGACGTTAAAGATTTGCATCACGTATTCCGCCCAGCGACGTGCAAAAGGGCGGCTGAGCAGGATACCGCTGGGAATACCGACCAGCAGCGCGAACAGCATTGACCAAAACACCAAAAACAGGTGCTGCTGTCCAAGGTAAATCAGATCGACTCTGCGGGCGACCAGTGTATCCCAGCCAAGCCCCCAGACCAGTGCGCCCAACACTGCTACAACAGCAAGCAGCGCAAGACCGGCACGTTTGGCCAGTGAAGCGTTATGCATATGGATTCTCCCTGTTAACAGATCTGTTGTTATAGATACCCAAAACAGCATGACAAAAGCGGCTAAATTGATTGCAGCTTCCAAAACCATGACTGTCGCTAAAGATCGAAAACCGCTGCCATTTTCTGCGTAATTTCAGCAACTGCAGAAAATACAGCTTTATTCCTATAGCAGCGCCAAGCGAAGCGCGCCAGTTTTTATCGGAAAAATCAGGAAGATAGGAATAGCCCAAAAGCGCCTCAGCCCTTATAGCAACTGGTTTAAGGGCGAAACTACCTAAAAACGCATCTATTAGGTGACGGTGTCACATATTGAGCTGAAGTGATTCCTGTCGCGCTAAATTTGCGCTAGCCTTAGAGGACTTAAAAAGGGAGCATCATGACCAACAGCACCTCCGCACCATCGCGCCGTCACTGGATTCTTCTTGCCTGTATGCTGGCGATGTTTATGGCGGCTATTGAAGTCACCATTGTGGCGACCGCGATGCCCACTATTGTGGCTGACCTGGGCGGCTTTTCGCAGTTCGGCTGGGTTTTCTCGGTCTATCTCCTGACGCAGGCGGTAAGCGTGCCGCTCTATGGACGGCTGGCCGACCTGTGGGGACGAAAAAAGATGCTGTTCCTTGGCATCATCCTCTTTCTTATGGGGTCCGTGCTCTGCGGCTTTGCCCAAAGTATGCTTTGGCTGATTATTTTCCGCGCCTTCCAGGGGCTGGGTGCCGGTGCCATCATGCCGCTGAGTTCCACCATCGTGGCCGACGTCTATTCCCCGCGTGAACGGGCCAGCGTGCAGGGCTGGTTGTCCAGCGTGTGGGGCGTCGCCGCCATTATCGGCCCGTTGTCTGGCGCATGGCTGGTTCAGCACTTTAGCTGGTCAGTGATCTTCTGGGTCAACGTACCGATTGGCATGATCAGTATGCTGATGCTGGCGGCGCTGTTGCCCGCTCACCCGCAGAAAGCACAGCCGTCTCAGTCCCTGAATCTGACCGGCAGCGGCTGGCTGACGTTATGCATCAGCGCCGTACTGATTGCGCTGTTGCAGGCGGAGCAGTTGGGATACTGGCTGTTGCTGTTTTTGCTCATTGGCCTGGTGGCGGGTTGGCAGTTAACCCGCCATGAGCAGCGCACCCGGTCGCCATTGTTTCCGTTAGTCATCTGGAAGAGCCGGCTTATCATCGCAGGAAACTTAGGCAATCTGGTGATTGGTGCGACCATGATGGGCGTCAGCGCTTTTCTGCCGACCTGGATTCAGGGCGTGACGGGAGGTTCGCCGCTTCAGGCGGGGACCGCGCTGGCGATGATGTCGATAGGCTGGCCGCTGGCAAGCACCCTGAGTGGCCGGTTGATGCTGGTGACATCCTACCGCTTTACCGCGCTGTTGGGCGCGCTGTTGCTGATTAGCGGCAGCGCCTTGCTGCTGCTGTTACACAGAGAAAGCTCGCTGTTTCAGGCCGGATTTACGGCGTTTGTCATCGGCACCGGCATGGGAATGACCAGCACGACGTTTCTGGTGTCCGTGCAGAATCATGCCGATTATGACGTGCGCGGTATCTGTACCGCGTCGGTCATGTTTAGCCGCATGATCGGTTCGGCGTTGGGTACGGCGGTGATGGGTGCCGTGCTGAATCTGAATCTGCAGTGGCGACTGCCGCAGGCGCAGGACCCGGTTCAGCAAATCATGTCACAGGAAACCCGCGATCGTCTGGCCCCCGATGTCTTGCAACATATGCTGCAGGCCATTGCCGCATCGCTGCACTCGGTATTTATCGTGGCGTTGGTGATTGCGTTACTGACGATGTGGGTAGCATGGAAAATGCCGCGCCAACAGCCACAGCAGGCTGAATAAGGCGGGAGCAGCAGTAACGCGTTGCGTGACAGGCGGTCAGAGGGATAGCGCGGCAAAAGAAAGGGCGACAGTTATCGTCGCCCTGAACGTTATTGTGTCGAGGTATCTTGCGAGCTGCCTGCGCTGTCCGGCACAGATGCACCTTCATCGCGGCCCAGCTTTTTATAGACGATTTTCTGGCTGTCGTTGTCGCAATGGCCGACCACCTGACCGCCCGCCTGATCAACCTGATCATTGGCGACCACGTCAAGGCTAAAGCCAGATTCGGGCACACCGTTTTGAATGATTTTCTGGCTGATATCCGCTTTTACAGATTCGCAGGATGCCTGAGCCAGCAAGGGGAATGCCAAAAACGTCGCGGTCAGTAATGCAGTCTTGATCTTCATAACCCTTTCCTTTTGTCATGCGTCAGTCATTACTATAGCTGAAATTTACGGCAATACCGGGCGGCCTGTGCGGCGATCTAAACAGCGCAGCGTGTTCGGTTCCCAGTAAGCATTCAGGTTAGCACTTTGTTCGCACTTATCCCGTGTGTCGAAGGCGCGATCGGCCTTATCGAACTCTTTTTCCACCCGATTGTTCACTTTATTACGCAGCATATGCGTATCATTCCACTGCTCTTTACTCTGGCGTGCCGCTTCGTTATTTAGCGCGCTGCTGCCGTTTTCAATAATCAGGTGATCGGTAGCTGCACTCACAGACAGGGCGGTCGCAGAAAGCAGGGCCACCATCAGAACCGGAACCAATTTTTTCATCGTAATATCCTTCGATTAACTCTGCTTTTACCTATGGGTAAAACTATTGCATCAAATGAGGATAGTATACCATTGACGATTACTTGCTCACCAGTTGTGTGCATGTTGTTTACCTGTCAGAGAGATTATCGTGCTGCTCAAAACCACCTTCCTGTTTTTTATAACCGCACTGGCGGAAATTATTGGCTGTTTTCTGCCGTGGCTCTGGTTGAAGAAGGGCGCCTCTGTCTGGTTGTTATTTCCTGCTGCATTAAGCCTGGCGCTGTTTGTCTGGCTGCTCACCTTACATCCTGCCGCCAGCGGACGTGTTTATGCGGCTTACGGCGGCGTTTATGTGCTGACGGCGTTGCTGTGGCTGCGCGTGGTCGACGGGATCAGGCTGAGCGTATGGGACTGGAGTGGCGCACTCATTGCTCTGAGCGGCATGGTAATTATCGTGGTGGGTTGGGGCAAAGCGTAAACGCCAGCCCGGGCGGCTGGCGCTGCGATCAGGGTTTGTGGACTTTCAGTCCCGCCAGGGTCTGACTGACAGGCATCATTTCCAGAGTGTTAATGTTGACGTGCTTCGGCAGTGTCGCCACCCAGTAAACGGCTTCGGTGACATCTTCCGGCGTCAGGGCTGTCGCGCCTTCATAAACCCGATCGGCCTTGTCATCGTCGCCTTTAAAGCGCACGTTGGAAAACTCGGTACCGCCGACCAGGCCCGGCTCAATATCGGTCACGCGCAGTGCGGTGCCGTGTAAGTCGGTACGTAAGTTGAGGCTGAACTGGCGCACAAAAGCCTTGGTTGCCCCATAGACATTGCCCCCGGCATAAGGCCAACTCCCGGCAATGGAACCAATATTAATAATGTGGCCGACGTTACGCTCTACCATGGCAGGCAAGACGGCGCGCGTCATATAGACCAGCCCTTTGGTATTGGTGTCGATCATATTTTCCCAGTCATTCACATCTGCCCGGTGCGCCGGTTCGATGCCCAGCGCCAGGCCAGCGTTATTCACCAGAACATCAATATGACGCCACGCATCAGGCAACTGCGTGATGGCTTCTTCAATGGATGCCCGGTTACGCACATCTAACTGAACGGTATACAGATTGTCGCCCAATTCCGCTTTTAGCGCCTTCAGCCGTTCTGCACGACGTCCACTGGCGATGACCTTATGACCGGTTTCGATGAACCGGCGGGTAATGCTTTGGCCAAATCCTGCGGTGGCCCCCGTAACAAATATAATCATCTCGCTTTTCCCTTATCCCGTTTCGTGGTGTTTGCATCACCTTAGCATGTCAGTTTTGCGTATGCCCGTTGAATTCTGAGGCAATGATGACCGCGACGTTGCGCTGTTTTAGCGCAGGATGCACTGAAACCGTGCAGTGCCCGACGCTGCCGGGGAAGCATTCAGGCGGCTGATGGGTTAGCAACCGATTGCCTTGGGTGAGCAATCGGTTGCGTGGTGATTTTGTCAGCATAAAAGTTGCGCAACAAAGAAATCCATCTATCTTTATGAAAATAAAGGATTTTAATTAAATCGCTGCTGGCACGACTCTTGCAAAGTGATTACATATAGACAGTGTTAAATGAACAGGACGAGGAGATGATGCGTCCGGTAAGAGGAAACCCTATGTTTACAAGCCCGGACACAGCGATTCGCGCCAGCTTTTTCGATTTCGTCGACGTGGCAAAAGATCCTGAGGCTATTTTAGCCCAGGCGCGTTATATCGACGATGGCCTGCTCATTTTACGTGAGGGCCGCGTCGTGGCGCTGCATGACTGGCATGAGGTGAGCGACAGCCTGCGTCCAGACGCCGTCATCGATTTGCGCGGTAAGTTGATCATGCCGGGTTTTGTCGACTGCCATATCCACTATCCCCAAACGGAAATGATCGGTGCCTTTGGTGAACAGCTTCTCGAATGGCTGAATCAGTATACGTTCCCGGTGGAAGGCCAGTACCGCTGCCCGGAACATGCCGCGCAAATGTCGGCATTTTTTCTTCACCAACTGCTGGCCAACGGCACCACCAGCGCGTTGATCTTTGGCACGGTTCATCCTCAGTCGGTAGAGGCTTTATTCAGCGCGGCTGAAGCGCTGAATATGCGCATCATTGCCGGAAAAGTGATGATGGATCGCAACGCGCCCGATTACCTCGTCGAAACGCCGGAAGAAAGCTATCAGCAAACCCGTGCGCTGATTGAACGCTGGCACCAGCGGGGCCGCCTGGGCTATGCCCTTACGCCGCGTTTTGCGCCTACGTCTTCGCCCGCCTTGCTGGAAAAAGTGCAGACGCTTCGTACGGCCTATCCTGATGTCTGGCTCCATACGCACCTCAGCGAAAACCCGCAGGAGGTGGCCTGGGTGAGAGCGCTGTTCCCCGACCACAATGGCTATCTCGACGTTTACCACCAATACCAGCTGACCGGTCGTCGCAGTGTGTTTGCGCACTGCCTGCATCTGGAAAATCATGAATGGCAGTGCCTGCATGATACCGATTCCGCCATTGCCTTTTGTCCGACCTCAAACCTGTTTCTGGGAAGCGGCCTGTTTAATATCAAACGCAGCTGGCAGCAGGGCATTAACGTCGGCATGGGCACCGATGTGGGGGCGGGAACCACCTTTAATATGTTGCAAACGCTGGGGGAAGCCTACAAGGTCGGCCAGCTGCAACAATACAGGCTGAGTGCGGCAGAAGCCTTTTATCATGCCACGCTGGGCGGTGCTCATGCCCTGGATCTTGACCAGCACATTGGTAATTTTTTACCAGGTAAAGAAGCCGATTTTGTCGTGCTGGATATGGCCGTTTCCCCGTTGCAAAAGCTGCGCATGAGTAACTGCAAGGATATCTGGGAGAAACTGTTTGTGCTGATGACCCTGGGCGATGACAGAAACATCGTTCAGACCTGGGTTAACGGTCAGCCAGTCTGGCAATCCGCCACAAGGGAGAATGCCGCATGATTCAGTTCCTACTTAACGATTTACCGATTACCGAAGAACAGATCGATCCTAATCTGACAGTGCTGTCTTATCTGCGCACCCACAAGCGCCGCTGTGGAACCAAAGAAGGCTGTGCTTCTGGTGATTGTGGTGCCTGCAGCGTGACGCTGGGCAGTGTGGTAGACGGAAAATTACAGTATCAGACCGTTAACAGCTGCCTGATGCTGGTGAGTGGATTACAGGGCAAACAGCTTATTACGGTTGAAGATTTACGTCAGGGCAAAACCCTGCATCCCGCTCAGCAGGCCATGGTGGACTGCCACGGTTCACAGTGTGGCTTCTGCACACCGGGTTTTGTGATGTCGTTGTTCAGTTTGCAGAAAAACAATCATGGCTGGGATCGTCAGCAGGCAGAGCACGCGCTGGCCGGCAACCTGTGCCGCTGCACCGGCTATCGTTCCATCATGGCGGCAGCCGAGCAGGTGGTGACGCAGCCGCAGCCTGACCGCTTTGATCGGCAGGAAGAGAAGGTGGTTGAGCGCCTGACCGCGCTGAATAGCCAGGAAGTCCAGGTGGTGCAGGACAAAGGCCGCTACTGCTATATCCCCAAAACCGTTGAACAGCTCGCCACGCTCTACGCGGCGCAGCCCGACGCCGCGTTGCTGGCAGGGGGCACCGATCTCAGCCTGCTGATCACCCAGCGTTACCAGAGCATTCCGTTAATGATTGCGCTAGGACAGGTTGATGCGCTGAAAGTGTGCCATGAGGATGACGCGTATTATCGGCTGGGAGCCGCGGCCTCGCTGGAAAAAATCGCCGATTTTATGGCGACGCGCATACCG
The DNA here is from genome assembly GCF_002307475.1 of Pantoea allii. Taxonomy (GTDB): domain Bacteria; phylum Pseudomonadota; class Gammaproteobacteria; order Enterobacterales; family Enterobacteriaceae; genus Pantoea; species Pantoea allii. The sequence goes on from NZ_NTMH01000003.1 coordinate 208,287, forward strand.
GGTTTGACCGAGATGCTGACGCGTTTTGCCTCACTGCAAATTCGTCAGCTCGGCACGCTGGGCGGTAATCTTGCGAATGCGTCCCCGATTGGCGATGCTTCACCTACGCTGCTGGCGTTAAATGCTTCCTTGCTTCTGCAGAAAGGCAACACGCAACGCACCTTGTCACTCGACGACTTTTTTACCGATTACCGCCAAACCGTGCTGGAGGCAGGGGAATTTATTCATAGCATCATCATTCCAAAAGTGACGGTGTCACCTGATTTTGTGGCCTGGAAGGTGTCAAAACGTCTGGATGATGATATTTCGGCCGTGTTTGCCGCCTTTAACATCCAGACCGAGAACGGCGTTGTCACCGCGGCGCGCATCGCCTTTGGCGGTATGGCAGCAACGCCAGTGCGCGCGGCGGGCTGTGAGCAGGCCATCGTCGGATTACCCTTAACCGCAGAAACGATGGCAAAGGCCTGCCAGGCGCTGGCAGAAACCTTCCAGCCGCTCAGCGACTTCCGCGCCAGTGCCGATTACCGCCTGCAGGTGGCGGGCAACCTACTGCGCCGTTATTTCTACCGCCTGAATGGATTATCCATTACCGAGGTAAGCCGCTATGTCTCATAACCGTCCGGCATTGCCCGATTCCGCCTTACCCATTGCCCATGCGCGTGACATCAGCAGCGGCGTGGGGCGCAGCAATAAACATGAAAGCGCCGATAAACATGTGTCTGGCGAAGCGATGTATATCGATGATAAAGCGGAGCAGCCCGGCCTGCTGCATCTCTGTCCTCGCCTGAGTGAACATGCACATGCCCGCATCACGCAGGTTGACGTGCAGCCGTGCTATGCCATTCCCGGCGTGGTGCGCGTCCTGACCTGGCAAGAGGTGCCCGGGGTAAACGACGTCGGGCCGCTGCAGCCCGGCGATCCGCTGCTGGCGCAGGAAAAAGTCGAATACGTTGGGCAGATCATTCTTGCCGTCCTGGCCGAAACGCCAGACGCGGCCAGGCAGGGCGCGATGGCGGCCATCATCGAGTATGAGGTTCTGCCCGCATTACTGGACGTGGAACAGGCGCTGCAACAGGGCAGCTTTGTCCAGGAACCCCACATCCACCAGCGCGGTGACGTCGAGGCGGCGCTGGCGCGTGCCCCGCACCGCGTTCAGGGCGCATTTCATATCGGCGGACAAGAGCACTTTTATCTGGAAACCCAGACGGCAATGGTCATCCCCGGTGAAGACGATGCGCTGCAGGTCTTTTGCTCCACGCAAAATCCAACGGAAATTCAAAAGCTGGTGGCGGAGGTCATGGGCATCAGCATGAACAAAGTGACGATTGATATGCGGCGCATGGGCGGGGGATTTGGCGGCAAAGAAACCCAGGCGGCGAGCGTTGCCTGCCTGTGTGCGGTTGCGGCGAACCTGACCGGGCGCGCGGTTAAAATGCGCCTGGCCCGGCGTGATGACATGCGTATTACCGGCAAACGGCATCCTTTTTATGTGCGTTACGATGTGGGCGTGGACGACGACGGACGGCTGTGCGGTGTAAAAATCGATCTTGCCGGGAACTGCGGCTACTCGCTCGATCTGAGCGGATCGATAGTGGATCGGGCCATGTTTCATGCGGATAACGCCTATTACCTTGGGGATGCGTTGATCACGGGCTACCGTTGTCGTACCAATACCGCATCCAATACGGCTTTTCGCGGCTTCGGCGGTCCGCAGGGCATGGTCGCCATCGAACAAATCATGGACCACATCGCCCGTGAACGGGGGCTGGACCCGCTCACACTGCGCAAACGCAACTATTACGGCAAACATGAGCGCAATATCACCCATTACCACCAGCAGGTGAAAGACAATCTGCTGGATGAGATCACGGCGCAGCTGGAAACCAGCAGTGACTATTATGCCCGGCGCGAAGCCATCGCAGCGTTTAACGCGACGCATCCCGTGCTGAAACGCGGACTGGCGCTGACGCCGGTTAAATTCGGTATTTCCTTTACCTCCAGTTTCCTTAATCAGGCCGGGGCGCTGATTCTGATCTATACCGACGGTACGGTGCAGCTCAACCATGGCGGGACGGAAATGGGTCAGGGACTCAACACCAAAGTGGCGCAGATTGTCGCCCAGGTGCTGCAAATTGAGGTCGATCGCATTCAAATCACCGCCACCGATACGGGTAAAGTACCCAACACCTCGCCGACGGCGGCGTCCAGTGGCACAGATCTTAACGGCAAAGCGGCACAGAACGCCGCCGAAATCCTGCGTGAGCGCATGACGAACATGTTGTGCACGCTGCACGCGTGCGCGCCAGATGCGGTGAATTTCAGCAACGGCATCGTTCGGGCGGCAGATCACTATTACACCTTTGCTCAGGTCGCCCAGCTTGCCTGGCTGAACCAGGTGCCGCTTTCGGCTACCGGCTATTATCGCGTGCCCGGCATTCATTACGATCGCCAGGCCGGTCGCGGCGAACCTTTTTACTACTTCGCCTACGGTGCGGCCTGCTGTGAGGTGATTATTGATACGCTGACGGGTGAATACCGGCTGCTACGGGCGGATATTCTGCACGATGTGGGCGCGTCGCTGAATCCGGCTATCGACATCGGACAGGTTGAAGGCGGATTTGTACAGGGGCTGGGCTGGCTGACCTGTGAAGAACTGGTCTGGAATGACCAGGGCCAGTTGATGACTGACGGCCCCGCGAGCTACAAAATTCCTGCCATCAGTGATGTACCGGCCGACATGCGCGTCACCCTGGTGGAAAACCGCAAGAACCCGCAGGACACGGTTTTTCATTCGAAAGCCGTGGGCGAACCGCCTTTCATGCTGGGGATCGCCGCCTGGTGTGCATTGCAGGATGCGGTGGCCAGCGTGGCCGGTTATCGCCTGCATCCCGGGCTGGATGCGCCCGCCACGCCGGAGCGGGTATTCTGGGGCGTACAGCGCATGACCGGAGGTGCGGATGATTTATCATGACTGGATTGCCATTCTGCACGACCTGCGCCAGAAGCGGCAACACTGCGTACTGATCACCGTGCTGAAAGACCGAGGCTCAGTACCGCGTGACGGTGGTGCCAAGATGGTGGTGACGGACAGTGAAACCTTTCTCACCATCGGTGGCGGTCACCTGGAGTTTCAGTGCATCGCTCAGGCACGGGCGCTGTTAGAAGGTGGAGAGCGGCGCCCCCATACCGAAGAGTTCAGCCTGGGCGCGCGACTGGGGCAGTGCTGCGGCGGAATGACCACGATTCTGTTTGAACCGCTCATGCAGGCGCAGCCAGAAATCCTGGTGTTTGGTGCCGGTCATGTCGGTCAGGCGCTGGTTAGCCTGCTGGCGACGTTACCCTGTCACGTTAACTGGATTGACAGTCGGGATAACCAGTTTGTGTCGGTGCCGCCTGGCGTCAACGTCCAGCAGCCCGACGATCCCCTGGACTGCGTGGCCGGGGCGGCCCCCGGAAGCTATTATATCGTTATGACCCACCATCATCCGCTGGATCTTGCCCTGTGCGAGGCTATCCTGCGGCGGGGTGATTTTCGCTATGCCGGCGTCATCGGTTCGCAAAGCAAAAGTCAGCGCTTTCGCTACCGGCTGGAAGGCAAAGGGATTAGTGAAGACCGGCTGGCGCGCCTGCGCTGTCCCATGGGCTTACCCGATGTCAAAGGGAAGCTGCCCGCCGAAATCGCCGTCGCGATTGCGGGGGAAATTATCGCGGTGTATCAACAACCACGCGGGTAGGTTGTTCTGTCAAAGGCAACCTGCCACTATGAGACTCTGTGTTGTTCTCCAGGAGCGCCTATGAACGCCCGTCAAAATCCTTTTTTTAGCGTCAGCAGTTTGCCTTATCACACGCCACCCTTTGATCAGATTCAGGAAACCGACTTTCTCCCTGCGCTGCAGGCCGGTATTGAAGAAAAGCGCCAGGAAGTGCAGGCCATCGCCACCGATCCTGATACGCCGACCTTTATTAACACCTGCGAGGCGCTGGAGAAAAGCGGCCAACTGCTGACCCGCGTAAGCCTGGTGTTCAACGCGATGACCTCCGCCCATACCAGCCCCTATCTTCAGCAGATTGACGAGGACATCGCGCCACAGCTCACCGCACTAAACGATGAGATCATGCTGAACCGGCCGCTGTTCTCACGCATCGATCAGGTCTATTTGCAGCGCAACCAACTTGATGCCGAATCGAAACGCCTGGTCGACGTGCTATGGCAGCGCTTTCAGCTGGCGGGGGCGAACCTGCCGGAAGCGCAAAAGCAGCAGTTAAAGGCGCTGAACCAGGAAGCGGCCCGACTCAGCACGCAGTTTACCAACAAGCTGCTGGCCGCTACCAAGGCGGGCGGGTTGATGGTGAATGATGTCCAGCAACTCGCGGGGCTGAGCCCGTCCGATCTGGCCGTCGCCCAGGCGGCTGCCCGCGCGCGTGGCCTGGAGAATGCCTGGTGGCTGGTACTGCAAAATACCACGCAACAGCCTGCGCTTCAGTCTCTGGAAGACCGCGCGACGCGGCAGGCCTTGTTCCATGCCGCCATGACGCGCAGTGAGAAAGGCGATGACAACGACACGCGAGCGCTGGTGTTGCGTCTGGCACAGGTGCGCGCTGAGCAGGCGAAACTACTGGGATTTGCCAGCTTTGCCGCCTGGCAGTTACAGGATCAGATGGCAAAAACCCCGGATGCTGCCTTCGCCTTTATGCGTAATATCGTTCCCGCCGCCCGAGCCCGTGCGGAGCGGGAAGCCTCGGCCATTCAGCAAACCATCGACAGCCAGCAGGGCAACTTCACGCTCAGCGCATGGGACTGGAATTTTTATGCAGAACAGGTGCGGCGGGCACAGTACGATCTGGATGAAAGCCAGATCAAACCCTATTTTGAACTCAACACGGTGCTCGAAAATGGCGTGTTTTGGGCTGCGACCCAGCTCTATGGTATTCAGTTTGCCCCGCGTCACGATCTGCCGGTTTACCATCCAGACGTACAGGTATATGAAATTTTTGATGTTGACGGCAGTGGGTTGGCGCTGTTTTATACCGATTTCTTCAAGCGTGACAGTAAAGGCGGCGGCGCATGGATGAGCAACTTTGTTAACCAGTCCACGCTGCTCGACGCCAAACCGGTGATCTACAACGTCTGTAACTACACCAAACCCGCCGACGGTGAGCCCGCACTCCTGAGCTGGGATGAGGTTATTACCCTGTTCCATGAGTTCGGTCATACGTTGCATGGCCTGTTTGCCAGTCAGCGTTATCCCAGCCTGTCAGGAACGGAAACGCCGCGTGATTTCGTCGAGTTCCCCTCGCAGATTAACGAGCACTGGGCAAGTGAGCCGCAGGTGTTTCGCCATTTCGCCCGGCATTACCAGACCGGCGAACCCATGCCGGTGGCGCTGCATGAAAAAATCATCAGGGCAGGTAAATTCAACAAAGGTTATGAGATGACCGAGCTGCTGGCTGCCGCACTACTGGACCTTCACTGGCACAGCCTTGACGGTCGAACGCCGGTGCAGTCCGTTGACGGATTCGAGCAGCAGGCGTTACGCAGCGACGATATTGATTTGGCTGCCGTTCCCCCACGCTATCGCTCCAGCTATTTTCAGCATATCTGGGGCGGCGGCTATTCTGCGGGTTATTATGCCTATATCTGGACCCAGATGCTGGCCGACGACGGCTACCAGTGGTTTGTCGAACAGGGTGGCTTGACGCGGGAAAATGGCGATATCTTTCGACAAAAGATTTTGTCACGCGGCAACAGCAGCGATCTTAAAGCGTTGTATGAAGCCTGGCGCGGCGGTGAGCCGCAGCTCGAACCTATGTTGAAAAACCGCGGCTTAGCGGAATAAGCGAGAAGCGAAAGGGCGGCGATGCCGCCCTGTTTTATTAACCCAACGGGCCGCCTTCAATGGTTTCGCACAACCCAGCCAGTACCCGTTCACCGGTTTCCGTCTTCAGCGACTGATACCACGCCGAGGTCATCTGGGGATCTTTAGCATGGGTGATGTCACAGCGTTTACGCGCTTTCAACACCAAATCCTTAACGCGCTCGACACGGCGCATCTGGTAACGCAGTAGCGCATCCTCGATGCCAAGCGAATGCGCAGACAGCGCGGACGCCAGCACAATGGCATCTTCCATGGCAGCACAACCGCCCTGGCCGATATCGGGCGTGGTGCTGTGTGCCGCGTCGCCAAGCAATACCACCCGGCCTTTAACAAAACGCTGAAAAGGTTCAATGTCGTGAATTTCGACCCGGTTGGTGGTGTCCACGTCAATTGCCGAAATAAGCTTTTGCACGGGTTCAGACCAGTCGCTGAAATAGTGGCGCAAATCGTCCCGCATCGTTGAACGATCCTGCTCCAGACCGGCGGGCAGCGGGACATCGAAGAAGAAGTAAAAACGATTACCACTTACCGGCATCAGTGAAACGCGCTTGCCATCACCCACAAAGGTTGTCCATTGATCAGCGGGCGCGATGGACTCATCAATCCTGACCAGACCGTTCCAGTTCACATAGCCCGCGTAGCGGCGTGGCAATTTTTCATCCAGTACATAATCGCGGATCACCGAATGCGTCCCGTCAGCCGCGACCAGAAAGTCGCCTTGCGCCTGGCTGTTATCGTCAAAGGTGGCGATAACGCCGCTGGCGTACTGCTCCACCTGGACGATACGTTTGCCAAAATTCACCCGACTGCGGCCATAAGCATCCAGCAGCATCGCCTGAAGCTCCGCGCGGGCGATGGGGTAGGGAAATTCGCCCACCTGTTGCACCAGCGGTGCCAGGCTAAAGCGGGTCAGCGTGTCACCCGAAAACGCGTCTTGATAGGCCATAAACGCCATGTTACCGCCCAGAGCGCGGACTTTTTCTTTCAGTCCCAGTGCATTAAGGCACTTCACGCCGTTTGGCCAGACAGAAATCGCCGCGCCAACAGGCCGTATCGTTTTGACCGCCTCATAAACTTCAGTTTCGAAACCGGCCTGTTCCAGAGCCAGTGCGGCGGTCATCCCACCCATTCCGCCACCAATGACGATCGCTTTCATATGTTATCTCCTGTGTACATATCAGTAATTTGCAACTTTTGTACCAGAAGCGAAAAGGGCCGGATGCCTGAATCTGTCGGGATAACACAACAGATAACCTCAGTCGATGCACGGTAGCTGTGCAACGATCTGCACCTGGCCGGTGCAGAGAAATCTGTAAACCACAGTAACCCTGCGTTTTTAAGATGTTACCTATAATCCGTTTCATATTTAGCGTGATATAGATCACGTTCGCCCTCACAATGACTTCGGAATCCTCCATGAAAATCGGAATAAGTAACAATCACTATCCGGAGCAGCGCAATATTTTGGTCAATCCGGAAAACGACTATATCAACCTGAAAAAACGTAACGTTTTCTATTTCCTCAATCCGCTGCGTACCCGTTTATTGAAAAAAAATAAAAGCTTTGTCTTTTTACCTGTGCCATTTGCAATGGGGCAGAAGCCCGATATTTTGCATCTGTTTAATGAAGTGGCGATCACCCAGATGAACTGGGTGGCGACATTTGAAACAGAACTGCCGCGCGTGCTGCCGGTGGCGGGGGTTGCCAAACAGGACAACCCAGAATTAAAGCGCCTGATTCCGTATTTACTGAAAGACAACTGTTTCGGCCTGATTGCCATTTCAGAGGCCACGCTTCATATTCAGATGAAGCTGTTTAAACCCGATGTCGCCGCAAAAATTCGTGCCAAAACCCTGGTGATGCATCCGCCGCAAACGTTGTTTACCCCAGAAAAAACTGCACACCAGAGTGACAACATCCGTCTGGTGTTTGTCGGCAACGAGTTTTATCGCAAAGGTGGCGCAGAAATTGTGCTGGCGCTGAGCGAACTGGTCGAAGCCGGCCAGATTGATGCGTCGCAGCTAGACGTTCAGCTTATTGGTGACCTGAATAAGCGGCATAATGTGGCACACCGTCAGTTCCAGGACGATGACGCCTTTTATCGCACGATTCAGGATCGCATTTCCCGCCTCAGCTTTATTACCCATCACTCTCAGATGGCGAATCCGGAACTGTTGAAACTGTTCCAGCGCAGCGATCTTGGCTTATTACCCACCTGGCAGGAAACCTACGGCTTTTCGGTACTGGAAATGCAGGCGAGCGGGTGCCCGGTATTAACCAGTAATGTGCGCGCGCTGCCGGAAATTAATCCTGCCAGTGCAGGCTGGACGATTGGCGGTACGCTGAATGACGATCGCGAATATCAGGTCAACAGCGAAGCTGATAAACACCGTCTGCGCCGGGCGTTAATTGACGGCCTAAAATCAACACTGCTGGATATCCTGGCGCATCCACAGGTATTAACGGAAAAGGCTGAAGGATCGATTTTACGCATTAAACAGCAGCACGATCCGCGCCAGTATTGCGCGCGCCTTAACGAAATTTATCGTCGTGGCGTCGTCGATGTTGTTGAACATCCACCCGCGATCTCAATTTAGTAAGATTTATCAGACGTTACGCGCCAGAGTCACCATACTTAACTGACGCGTTTCTCTGGAGATCGGTTATGAAATATCTGCTTGCTTTGCTGCTGTCCGGCCTGATGGTCAGCAGCGCATTGTCACAACCCGCACCCACGTTTCCCCCACGCGCGCCGTTACCTCAGTTGACGCTCGCCGCTGCAAAATGTGATCTCTCCAGCTGTCAGACGCGTTGTTATGTTGAGCAATCGCATTGTAATACGCGTAATTCCGGTGCCTGCAGTACCCAGGCACAGCTTTGCGTGCAATCATGCGCGGCTCAATGTAAATAACCTGCCACCTGAATGAGTGCTGATGAAACGATACCTTACTGCATTACTTGTCGCCCTTAGCGCCAGCAGCAGCGCTGCAGATTTATCCTCGCAGGACATTGCCTCGCGGGTGAAGAACATCATTACGCCGCTGATGGAGCAGGAGGGGATACCTGGCATGTCGGTCGCAGTGCTGTATAAAGGCCGCCCGCAGTACCTGAACTTTGGTGTAGCCGATACCGCATCCGATCGACGCGTAACCGAAAACACGTTGTTTGAACTGGGTTCTGTGAGCAAAACGTTTACCGGCGTACTGGCGGGCGTGATGATGCGTAACAGCCAACTTCATCTCAACGACCCGGTACAAAAGTACTGGCCCGCCCTGAAAGGCCCCCAGTGGCAGGCGATTAAAATGGTGCACCTTGCCACCTACAGTGCTGGCGGCATGCCATTACAGCTTCCCGCCAGCGTGACCGACCAGGATACGTTGCTGACTTACCTGCAACAGTGGCAGCCTGACGCCGCGCCCGGCACGCAGCGCCGCTATTCCAATATCAGCCTGGGGTTGCTGGGATATTTGATGATAAAAGGTGAGTTTGAAGAGGCGATGCAGAAGAACGTCTTTACGCCATTGCGGCTGACGCGCACCTTTTACAGGGTTCCGGCTTCCATGATGTTTGACTATGCGTGGGGATATAAAGACGGACAGCCGGTGCGCGTCTCGCCCGGTATGCTGTCAGCAGAAACCTATGGCGTGAAGTCTACCGCGCGCGACATGATGACCTTTATGCAGGCCAATGCAAATCCGAACGGATTATCGTCCGGTAATACCGTTTTGCGAAATGGCATGATCACGGCACAGTCGCGCTACTTAACGGCAGGCAAGCTGTCTCAGGGGCTGGGTTGGGAAATCTATCCCTGGCCGATGGCTACCCAAACGATCGTTGACGCCAGCGACAACAACATGGCACTACAGGCACAACCGGCAACGCTGTTGAACCCGCCCAAACTGGCGAATCGTGCCAGCTGGATTCATAAGACCGGCTCCACAAACGGATTCGGTGCCTACATTGTCTTTATCCCACAGTTGAACAGCGGCGTTGTGATGCTGGCGAATAAAAACTACCCCAACCCGGCGCGGATAAAAGCGGCTGCCGCCATCCTGGAGGCCATTCAGTAACGCAGAGACTAAAAAAATGGCCGCTGTGCGCGGCCATTAGGGGATCAATGCGGATTAGAGCGTACCGGTACCGCCGTCAGAGCACCATACCTGTCCAGATGCAAAGCTGCATTCATCTGAAGCCAGGGTAACGTAGAGCGGGGCGATCTCTACCGGCTGGCCTGGACGGCCTAGCGGTGCATCGGCACCAAACTGCTCCACTTTCTCCTGTGGCTGACCGCCGCTCGGCTGCAGAGGCGTCCAGTAAGGGCCAGGGGCGACCGCGTTAACGCGAATCCCTTCCGGGCCGAGCTGTTTGGCCAGCGCCTTAGTAAAGGCCACGTTACAGGCTTTTGTCTGGGCATAATCCAGCAGGATATCGCTGGGCTTAAAGGCCTGAACAGAAGAGGTGTTAATAATAGATGCACCGCGCGGCAGATAAGCCAGTGCCGCTTTCGTGACCCAGAATGGCGCATAGACATTGGTTTTGAAGGTGGCATCAAAGTCTTCTGTGCTCAGCGTCCGAATGGATTCATTAAACTGCTGACGTCCGGCGTTGTTAACCAGAATATCCAGCCCGCCCAGTTTCTCAGCCGCTTCTTTAACCAGCTTCTGACAAAAAGCTTCGGAACGCAGATCGCCGGGAATCGCCACCGCTTTACGGCCTTCGGCCTCGATCAGTTTAACCACTTCAACCGCATCTGACTCTTCTTCCGGCAGGTAGTTAATGGCTACGTCCGCCCCTTCACGTGCATAGGCAATGGCGACGGCGCGACCAATACCTGAATCGCCGCCGGTAATCAGCGCTTTACGTCCGGCAAGACGACCGTGGCCGCGATAGCTTTTTTCACCATGATCGGGAGCAGGGTCCATTTCGCTGGCCAGTCCGGGTGCCTGTTGCGGCTGCTGCCTGAATGGCGGCTTCGGAAAGCGATCTGGGTCGAGAATTGCGTTATTTGACGTCGTCATAGTGAGCTCCTTGAACTGTTGTCAGGTACTTAAGCCTGGCACAGATGTGATGTTTGTCACATTCAACTGCTTATTTAATGCACGAAGCCAGTTAAAAAAGGACTTTATCAGACAAATTCCCCGACATAATGTCCGCTAAGCGCAGCGGTAATAGCAGAATATATCGATTATGTGTTTTGGCGGCAGGCGCAGGCACGAAACGGAAGAGAACAGCAGCGACGAATAATCGCGGGTTGCTTACGCTAAGCTATTGAGAACAGGGCAGTTATGACGAGTATGAATAAGCGATTGTATTAAAGGAGATTAAGGAGGAGAATAAAGCAATGCGGAGTGATGTTAAATGTTTGTACAAATGTTTCTAAGATGTTACTATGAGTGTCCCGGCCAGCACCACTTTATAGTTTGTGACGTCTGGCCGGAAAGTTTTTCCCTGGTGTTGGCTGTTTTAGCGACCTGGCCTTGCAGGTCAGGTTTTTTTTTACCGCTAAACAACTTGAAGCCATTGTAACCTCTGGATGAATCATTGTAAGTTATTCTTAAGTATTATCTTACCTGTACTAAAGTGCAGGTTATGTCATCATTAAGTAAAAGAAGCAGCATGGAGCCTGAATGTTTTCTTTTTTTCTTGAAAATCAAACAATAATGGATACGCTTCAGACTTACATACAGAGAAAGTTATCTCCGCTTGGCAGTCCTGAGTACGCTTACACGGTGGTGAGCAAAAAAAATCCTTCAAATGTTCTGATTATTTCCAGTTATCCTGACGAATGGATCAGGTTATACCGTGCCAACAATTTTCAGTTAACCGATCCGGTCATCCTCACCGCCTTCAAACGGACCTCGCCGTTTGCCTGGGATGAAAACATTACCCTGATGTCCGATCTGCGGTTTACCAAAATTTTCTCATTATCAAAGCAGTACAACATCGTTAATGGCTTTACCTACGTGCTCCATGACCATATGAACAACCTCGCGTTGCTCTCCGTCATTATTAAGGGCAACGATCAGGCAGCCCTGGAGCAGCGCCTTGCGTCTGAGCAGGGCACCATGCAGATGCTGTTGATTGATTTTAATGAGCAGATGTATCGACTGGCCGGGACAGAAGCCGAAAGAGCACCGACGGTGAATCAGAACGCCGACAAAACGATTTTTTCGTCGCGTGAAAATGAAGTGTTGTACTGGGCGAGCATGGGTAAAACCTATTCTGAAATTGCCGCCATTACTGGTATTTCCGTCAGTACCGTGAAGTTCCACATCAAAAACGTCGTGGTTAAATTGGGCGTCAGTAACGCCCGACAGGCTATAAGACTGGGTGTGGAGTTAGACCTTATCAGACCGGCAGCGTCAGCGGCCAGGTAGTTACCGCGACGGGCGCACAGCCCGTACGTGAGACAATATCGCCACCCAGTTGTTGTTTATCCTCTTCTCCGGCTGGCAGAGTCAGCAGATAAATCCGTTCCTTTTCAGTCAGAAAAGCTTCTTTGACGACGCTGATTTGCCATCCGGACCGTTTCAAAATTTTCAGCATTGCCCGGCTGACTATCGTATAGATATGGTTGTACGCGTTATCCTGCGCCCAGTTCACCATCGCTAAAAACAATACCTGACTAATAGGATAGTGTTCACCCAGCAGTTCGCGTGCGCGTGCTTTATCCACGAAAAAGCGGCTTGACTCCGTGCCACAGGCGGGCAGGGGGACGTCGTTAAAACAGTGCTGGAAGGTGTGAGTGATCATATTGGGCCGATCCAGGCAGGTAAAGCGCACGCTGCACACTAATTGCCCTTCACAGATCCCCAGAATATAGCGCGTCCCTGGCCCATCAAACTCATCCGACTCCATGCCCTGGCTGCATACCACTTCCCATCCCAGGCGGTCGCTAAAAGTTTTTTTTCTGAGCTTATAAAGTTCTTCTGAACGTGTGGTTTGCAGCTCTTCGTAACTGACGTCAAACAGTTCAAGCATTCCATTTCCTCTAAAAAGTTACTGCGGCCCTCACGGCTATCCTGTACTGATTTTACTAACTTTTCGCGCTGACGTTCAGCTAAATAACACTTTATTCGACTGAAATAGGGATTCTCTGTCTGTCAGTGGGCAGGATAACGCATCTCAAGCGGTAAAATTCTCCCTGAGGGGATATTATTTGCCATAACGCAACAGAAAACAATACAAATAGTCACCGCCCTGTACTATTTCAATAGTGCATATTCCCGTGTCATACCAATTTTATATGGGACGCCTGCCGGTTTTTAACAAAGTAACCCCGCCGAATGTCATAAATATGTCGCTCAACATTAATTGATTTATTGGTTATCTATATGGCCTGCATCACAAAGCGGTAAAAAAACCAAATATCATAAATTGGCTGTTAATTTCTGGAATTGTTGGCACAGGGCCGTATTACTAATACTTGAGCCGGACCTGTCTGTCCATACAGGCCGTGGATAGCTGACTGATCAAGGTGTTTACCTAATTATAAGGCTCATAACAATGACTATATCCTCTGTGCTTAAAACAAAAGATAAAATTGGTTACGGCATCGGTGATGCCGCCAGTTCCATGGTATGGCAAACCGCTACCTTGTTTCTGGCCTACTTCTATACAGACGTATTTGGTTTACCCGCCGCGATTATGGGGACGATGTTTTTGATGGTGCGCCTGGCGGATGCCTTTGTCGATCCCTGTATCGGGGCGTTAGTTGACCGAACCCGAACCCGACATGGACGTTTTCGCCCCTGGCTAATGTGGTTCGCGATTCCGTTTGGCGTGAGTTGCCTGATAACCTTCTATGTTCCTGATGTGGGTCCGACCGCGAAAATCGTCTATGCCTGTGTCACCTATACCATCCTCAGCTTCATATACTCTGCAGTAAATGTCCCTTATTGCGCCATGCCCGGTGCGCTGACGCTCGATCCGCGGGAACGCCATTCTCTGCAATCCTGGCGTTTTGCCTGTGCCTTTATCGGCGGACTGGTGGTCACGGTCATCGGGCTACCGCTGGTGGATCTGTTAGGTCAGGGCGACAAGGCGAAAGGGTACCTGTTTGCCATGGGGTTCATGGGTTTTTTAGGGGTGATTTTAATCTACTGTTGCTTCTTTATGACCCGGGAACGTTATTTACCGCGCGGCGATAGTGCAAGCTCGATGTGGTCCGACCTGAAGCTGTTAAGTAAAAACAGCCAGTGGCTCATCATTGTTATTTTCAACATCCTGTTGCTGACTGCGGTAGTAACGCGTGGCTCGTCCACAATATATTACATGAACTATGTTTTATTGCGGCCTGACCTGGTATTCACCTTTATTATTACCGGCATGATAGCGGCATTGTGCGGTGCATTTTTTTCAGAGCGGTTATTGGGGAAATTTGACCGCGTGCGTGCTTATCAGATTTGCCTGGTCAGTTTTGTTTTTTTCGTCACGACCATTTATTTTATTCCGCCTTCACAGGTTTGGCTGATCATCGGCATAAATATCGTTTTTGGCTTTGTTCAAAACCTGACCACACCCATTCAGTGGAATATGTTCTCCGATGTCGTGGATTTCGAAGAACACCGCAGCGGGAGAAGGCTGGACGGCCTGGTCTTCTCCACCGCTTTATTTGCCATCAAATTTGGCCTCGCCATGGGCGGTGCCGTCGTGGGCTGGATTCTGGGGCTGGTGCACTACCAGCCTGGCGTGGCGGCACAAACGCCTCACGTGATTACCACTATCAATCTGATGCACAACCTTATTCCCGGCGTTTTATTTATTGCCATGCTGCTGCTGCTTTGCCTCTACAAGCTTAACAGCACCCGCGTCAATGCGATTGCCCTTGAGCTGGCCGCAAAGCGTGCCGCTGAAGAGAAAATGGACGCCCAAAACGCTATCTGAAATCAGTACGAAGGAGTGAAACATGACCGTAATCTACAAGGACCCTCAGCGTTCTGTTAGTGAACGTGTTGCCGACCTGCTGCCACGCATGACGGCAGAGGAAAAGTTCGCGCAGATGCATGCTTACTGGCTTATCCTGGATGAAAAGGGCAACCATCAGGAACGGACAGATTTAAGCGACACCTTTACCGGTGTGAGTGCCCAGAATGCCCTTAAAGAGAGATTAACCCGCAGCATCGGCCAGATTACCCGCCCGTTGGGAACACATATTGTTGACGCCGCAACCGGCGTACGGGCGGCGAATCGCCTGCAACGTGATGTGATGGAAGGATCGCGCCTGGGGATTCCAGCGCTGTTTCACGAAGAGTGCCTGGTCGGCCTGCTGTGCAAAGGGGCAACGCTTTTTCCCTCATCGCTGAACTACGGATCAACCTGGGCGCCTGAACTGATCAGGCGAGCGGCTCAGCACATTGGCGACGAAGCCCGCTCAATTGGCTGCAAACAGGGACTGGCCCCCGTGCTGGATGTTTCCCGCGATGTCCGCTGGGGCCGGACAGAAGAAACCTTTGGCGAAGATCCCTGGCTGGTGGGGGTGATGGCAACCGCCTATGTCGAAGGCCTGCAAGGCGATAAGCGCGATCTGCTGGCCACGCTTAAGCATTACGTTGGTCACTCATTCAGCGAAGGCGCACGAAATCACGCGCCCGTTCATCTCGGCTTCAGCGAATTAAACGATATCTTTCTGCTGCCGTTTGAAATGGCGGTAAAGCTGGCGAACGCAGGATCGGTGATGCCGGCCTACCATGACATTGATAATCAACCCGGCCACAGCGATCGCTTTTTGCTGACCGAGGTGTTGCGTGAACAGTGGGGATTTGACGGCATCATCGTGGCTGATTATGGCGGTGTCAGTCTGCTTCACCAGCATCATGGCGTGGCGCAGGATGCGGCAACGTCGGCTGCGCTGGCGTTTAATGCCGGGCTGGACGTGGAGTTGCCGAAGGATGACTGCGCTCGCCATCTGGCCGACGCCGTGTCGCGTAATCTGCTGTCGATGGATAAGGTTGACGAGATCGTGGCACGCATCCTGACCGAGAAGTTCCGCCTGGGCTTATTTGAGCATCCTTATATCAATGAAGCGGCGATTTCTCTGCAGCACGATGCCACCCGTCAGGTTGCACGTGATGTGGCAACCCAGTCGATCACCTTGCTGGAAAATAACGGTATTCTGCCGCTGAAAACCGGCGGGCACGTTGCGGTAGTGGGGCCCTGTGCGGACGATCCGCTTGCGCTACTGAGCGGTTACAGCTTTCCCGTTCACCTGATTATCAGCGATATGCTGGAGGAAACGTCACAGGTCACCACGCCGCTCGCCGCGCTGCAGCATTACCTGGGGCAGGAAAACGTCGGCTATGCCAAAGGCTGTCATATTATTGAAAAACGCACTGCAGGTGCCCCTGTTTTCCCCGGCGACAGTGCGGCGAAACCCATGCAGCAATCGCCTGTGTCACAGGATACCCACCTGATTGCCGATGCCGTTCGCGTGGCGCAAGACAGCGATGTGGTGATTGCCTGCGTGGGCGATCTGGCGGGCCTGTTCCAGAGCGGCACTGTGGGTGAGGGTTCTGACACCGACAGCCTGAATTTGCCCGGCGTACAACAAGCATTGCTTGAGGCCCTTGCCGCAACCGGAAAACCCTTGATCGTCGTGATGACCGGGGGACGGCCTTATAGCCTGCAAGGTCTGGAAGACAAGGTTGCCGCCTTTATGCTGGCCTGGGCACCGGGGCAGGAGGGCGGCTGGGCGATAGCGGATATTCTGACCGGCCGCGCGGAACCCCAGGGCCGCCTGGTGGTGAGCGTACCGAAAAACGTCGGTGCGATGCCGTTTTATTACAATCACAAACTGAAAAGCGGCGGTACGCCGATCGCCTTCCATTTTGGCGCGCGCTATCCGTTTGGGTTTGGCCGCGGCTGGACGACCTTTGACTGGGGCCAGCCGCAGCCAGAACAGGACAACGTGGCGATTGATGGGGAGATTCAACTCCGGGTCACGCTCACCAACACCGGCGAACGGCAGGGCAGTGAAGTGGTGCAGCTTTATGTCCGGGACAAGGTGGCCAGCATGGTGCGACCGCTTCAGGAGCTTAAAGCTTTCCAGCGCGTCACGCTGCAGCCGGGTAAAACCGCTGAACTGTGCTTTAGGCTTCCGGTGGATATGCTCAACTTCACGCGCCGCGATGGTCAGCGCATCGTAGAACCCGGCGAGTTTGAGCTGCAGGTCGGTTCTTCCTGTCGCGATATCCACGGCGTCAGTACAGTAACGGTGACGGGTGAAACACGCGTTCTGCCTTGCCACTGGCGCATGTTAAGCGACTGCACGATAAACATTGCCTGACCTTTAACCCTGCCCATCATGGAATGGGCAGGGCATCATCCTTGTGTCTTTCATGGCTAATAGTCAGCTCACCTTGTTTAACGCGCGCATCAGATAATGAAGCAGTATGCCGACATCGGGGAAATCCGTCAGTGACATCTGCAATACATTAAGCAGAAGGGCAACGCCTGAAAACTGAAGCTATCTGGCAAGGGCACCACGGCCATCCGCCGCGATAGCTGTTCTGCTGCAATAACCCAGCGTTAATCCAGGCCTGAACCGCAGGGATTCGCTGCCCAGCGAAACGCAACACACAGCCCGTTTCCTTTTTGGCTGCCAGTCAGCCCGACCTGTAATTTCCCCTGCTTATCGCGGCAACATCCCGCCAGCGGGCGATATGTCGCGGTATCGATAAACGGATTATGGTCAGCGAGCAAATCTTGCCTGTCCTGCTCTGTAGTGGAATACGTTACCCTCAGGGAGAAACGCGTGCGGAGAAAGCGAGGCGATGCTTTCTCTCAAATATCCGCTACAGAGGATATTTTTGCTTTTCGGGTTACGTTGCAGTTAGTCTGATAATATCCTCTGGCGGGGATAAAACTCACTTATTACGGAGCGTGCCACATGATCTACAGCCCCAGGCAATTGGCGAACCAGGTAAAGCTATTGCGTCAACAAGATGGCTTGACGCAGGCTGAACTGGCGAAGACCGTGGGCCTTAAACAGGCAACTTTGTCTCACTTCGAAAACAACCCGGAGACGACGTCGCTGGCTACCCTGTTCAAAATCTTGCAGGCGCTCAATCTCGCCGTCGTGCTTCAGGGGAATCCACCCGCGTCAGCCTCATCTGAGGATGCCTGGTAATGGCGAAGCTGATTGCCTGGATGAACGGGGCGCGGACGGGCACGCTGACGCGGCATCACAGCGGCGCACTCCGTTTCCAGTATGACGAGGAGTGGCTCAGGCACCCGCTTGCCAGGCCGCTGTCGCTTTCATTGCCCTTGCAGCATGCCGCGATACATTCTGCGAAGGTAGCTTATTTTTTTGAAAACCTTCTCTCACCCAGCACGTTGATTAAAAGCGATATTTACGCTGAGCACCCGATAAAATCCTGCGATGTCTTTGCACTGTTGCAAAAAGTGGGACACAAACTGCCCGGCGCGATCACGCTGCTGCCGGTGAAGCAGCAATCCCTTGCGCCGGATAACGCGACCTACCGCGTGGTCAGCGCTGCAGACGAGGCACAGCAGTCTGATATCGACAATGCCTATCTGTGTATGGCCCTTGCCCGCGAGCTAAGGCTCCCGGTAGCGGATGCCAGGCTGTTTCATGAGGATGGCCGCCGGAAATTACGCATCGAAAGCTACGATCGCCGCTGGAGCCGCGACGGAAAACATCTTTATTATCTTCCTGAAGAGGATGTGTGCCAGGCGCTGGGATTACCGGCGTCAAGCCGTTATGAACAGCAGGGTGGACCGGGGCTTCAGGATGTGATGGCCTTGCTGATGGGGTCGAGCTGCGCCATGAAAGACCGTGAAGAGATGATGCGCTATCTGGTTTTTCAGTGGCTGATTGGGGCTACCGGCGGGCACGCCAAACAGATCAGGATACTCATCGCCCGTGGCGGCAGTTTCCGACTGGCCCCCTTTAGCCCAATCCTGTCTGCCTGTCCCGGGCTTTCACAGCGCAGGACAGACAGGCAAGATTTTCAGCTGGCGATTGGCGTGCCCGGCCCTGAGGGGAAACGGCATCACATTGACGCGATCTGGCCAGCGCATTTTGTCGCCAGCGCGGGCAGCGTCGGATTGAGTCAGGCGAAGATGCAGCAGATACTGACGGCCTTTATTGCGGGCTTACCGGCTGCGATCGTTAAGCTGCGCGACAGCCTGTCGGACGATTATCCTCTGGCGATGGCTGACGCGGTGTTCAGCCATGCGATGATCATGCTGGAAAGGGTACGCCAGCCTGACTGGCTTTGACGGACTGACCGTCAGGGCTTTTCTGCCACATAGTGGAGATAACCGGCCACACCGCCTTTACCGCCATCTTTGGGATGATGATTACCATCTGTCACAGGAATGGAGGCAAAATCGAAAGGAGAAACCCCCGCCAGACAGGCGGCATTCACGCCGTACTGTTCAGGGTTGGAACGGCTCTGGTGAAAGGTGTAAATGCCGCAGACAGAGCAAAAGTAATGAACCGCCTCACCCGTATTAAACCGATACTCGCTTAGCTTGTCCTTACCTTTGACCACCTCAAGCCCGGAAACGGGGGCGAATACCACGACCGCACCGCGCATACGACAAAACGAACAGTTACAGCGCCGGGCGGTTTTCAGGCCATCCAGCAGTTCAACGTTAAACGCAACAGCGCCGCAGTGGCACTGACCCGATGTAGCATCAGACATGGCTTGCTCCTTTTTTCATCCTGCAACCTTGCGTCGCGCGACAGGGATGAAGTGTTAGTGGCATCAACAAAACAGGTGAACCGGTAAGGTTATTGTGAAGGGTTAACGTCAAAGACACCAGCATGTCGCCCGAAGCGTGCAGCGATTTTCTTTAGCATGACGTGCCCGTCAGGGTGAAAGGCGTCAGCACGCCGATGACTCGTGAGCCGCTTGTGCTGTTCCCGAGCAGGATATTCGCCGTGTGTCAGTCCGGCCTGATGGCAATAATCCACGGCTTCCCGATGACAAGAAACAGAGACGCCTGCACAGCATTATGGCGCTGCGCTAAAACAGGCGAACTCAGCAGAAAGTGAACGCCAAAGCAACGAAAGGTTTTTTAGCCACGAGAAGAGCAAGCCTGTCCCTGGGCTGACGTCGCACAGCCTGCGCACATGCGGCTGACGCAGAGTGAAGCCAGCGAGTTTGAAAAAAGCCTGACGAGGCGCAGCGAAGGATTGTGGGCTGGCAGCAGAAGGTTGAACGCGGTGCGCTGGCAGTTAAGATTCATCACGCAAGCGGAAAGCGGCAAAGCCCCTCAGGGACTCTGCCGCAATCCCTTATCAGAACTCTTTTTGCCCACCCAGTTCAATCACCCGATTGGCCGGTATCCTGAACTGTTCATGCGCGCGTAATGCATTACGCTGGAAGAAGTGGAATATCGCCCCTTTAGCATGGGCCAGGCCGCGACGTTTTTTCATTACCAGCGTGTCGTGAGAGGTAAAAAACGACGCTTCATTCAAGGTACAGCCAAATCCTTCCAGCCCGCAAAGGTGCAACACATCTTTCATTGACGGGCGTTCATGCCAGCCGTACGCGGCGGTAACCTGCCAGAACGAAGGCGACAGCTGGCGCAGCGCGATGCGTTTCTGATTGTGCACGCGGGGCAGATCGACCGTTTTGATGTGCAGTAACACGGTACGCTCGTGCAGCACCCGGTTGTGTTTCAGGTTATGCAGCAGGGCCTGCGGAATTTCATACTCTTTGCGCGTCAGGAAGATGGCTGTTCCCCCCACGCGCATGGGCGGAGAGGCTTCCAGAGAGCTGATTAACGCTTTCAGCCTGACTGGATCGTCGGTGAGACGGCGGATAAGCCGGGAGCGTTCACTGCTCCAGATAAGCATCAGCACCAGCATCATCATCGCCAGCAGCACCGGCACCCAACCTCCCGACAGCAGCTTCATCAGGTTTGCCGCAAACAGCGGTACATCGATTAACAACATGCAGAGCAGGAAAAACAGCGCAACAGGTAATGGCCACTTCCAGTTTTTAAAGGCAACAATACCGGCCAGGCAGGCCGTCAGCACCATGGTTCCCGTCACCACAATACCGTAAGCAGAAGAGAGCGCAGAAGACTGACGGAAAGCCAGGATTACCACCGTAACAGCCGCAAACAGAAGCCAGTTTACGACCGGAATATAAATCTGCCCCGATTCTGTAGCAGACGTAAATATCACGCGCATCGGCGGCAGAAAGCCCTGGCGGATAGCCTGATGCGTCAGCGTATACACGCCGCTGATAATCGACTGGGCAGCGATAACCGTGGCCAGCGTTGACAGCACAATCAGGGGAATCTGTGCCCAGACCGGGGCCAGGATATAAAACGGATTTTTGACTGCGCTGGGGTCGGCCAGCACCAGCGCACCCTGACCAAAATAGTTCAGCACCAGTGCGGGCAGGGCAATGATCAGCCAGGCGAGGCGGATAGGGGTTTTGCCTAAATGTCCCATATCCGCATACAGGGCTTCAGCCCCGGTAACGGCCAGCACCACCATGCCTAAGGCAGCAAAGGACAGGGCTTCATGATTGAGTAAAAAGGTCAGGGCAAACGCCGGATTAAGCGCATGTAAAACGTGGGGATTCATAATAATGCCGCGTACCCCAAGGACTGCCAGGGTAATAAACCACACCAGCATGATTGGCCCAAAGATGCGGCTGACGCGTTCAGTACCGTGCTTTTGAATCACAAACAGCAACGTCAGGATCACCACGGACAGCGGCACGATATAACGATCCAGGGCCGGGGCCACCACCTCAATCCCCTCAACGGCGGAAAGCACAGAAATAGCGGGAGTAATAATACCGTCACCGTAAAAAAAGGCCCCGCCCGTCAGGCCAGCAAGAACGATAATGCGACTGAGCCGTGCGCCAACATTTTGTCGGGCCAGCGACATTAACGTCAGTATTCCGCCTTCGCCATCGTGGTCTGCGCGCATGATAAAGATGACGTATTTAACCGTCACAATCAGCGTCAGCCCCCAGAATATCAGGGACAGAAAACCCATCACGGCTTCTTCTGTCACCGCCCCAGAGGGAAGAATAGAAAGACACTCTTTTAAGGTATAGAGCGGGCTGGTACCGATATCACCAAATACGATCCCCGCTGCCGCCAACATACCTGCAGGCAGGGACTGCTTTTCAGACTGCGCCATTTAATATCCTGTTTTGCTTCGCGTAATCACCAACGTCCGCCGGGTCATTATCCCGGTCAGAGGTGAGGATGAGATTACGCGGTTTAGCGTGCGTTAGGGAGTAGGTGGTGAAGTTATGAACTACATTTTTACAGGTTTGTGCCTTTTTTTTACGGCATTTTTACACGGTTGTCGATTAACTCATCACTTCTTTTGCGCCCTTGACCGGGTTATTCCGTCACAGCCTAAAACGGCCTGTAAAATAATGATGCACTAAGGCAAATTCCCGACGGCTTCACCACATCAGGGCCGCGCAATGCGCGAGATGAAGCAAGCCAGATAAGTTGCCAAACGGCACTACCAGGCTGACGCAGAACAGCGTCATCCTGACTGACACCCACTGTCTGCACGTAAACAACATCACAGGAGCAGATAACCGTTTTTTTGGAAGACGTGACACAAAAAATGAAAATATTTTAAAAATAGTCCTTACTAATGATTAATTCGCTCGTCATTTTATGCGGTTAATTTATTTCAAAGATGTTGGCAAAGATATCGTCCTTCTGCACGCCGTCAGGAACGATATTTAACTACCCTTAACCGAACTTTCATGCATTAACGTCACATGCTTTTTTTAAAAAGCGTATTCCGCCATCATCAATGATAAATTCCACTTTGCTCTATCCATTAATTATTTTTATTGTTTTTAGATAAGATAAGGTTGTCAATTTCTTTATGCATTCAACGCACTAATACTTTTTATCCCGATTATACCCGATATCTCCGTTATTCCCCGCAATGATCATTTGGCGCATTAATGCTTATTCTCGCGCTGTCGATACCTGAATAGCGAATGTCATTCAGTACGGTGTACAGACTGGCGAACCTATTATTCGGGGAAATTTACATGACTATTACTCAGCGGCTTTTCCTGACGTTTTCATTACTCTCAGCATCAATGATTGCTATGGTTGTGATCGTCATCATGGTATTAGGCGGCTTTCAGTCGCGCTTCCAGTACGTGCAAACCAACACACTGCCCTCGATTGTTGACCTGGATAAAATGGTTAACGGCAGTAACCGACTTAACGTAGCGCTCTATCGGCATCAAAGTGCAAAAGCCCTTGATAAACAGGCTGAATTTGAAAAGGAAATTTCCACGCGTATTGAAGCGCTTAAAGCACTGACTGAATTTTATCTCAAGAACGAAACCACTAACGATCAGGATACGAAGCTCAGTGAAAATGCCTTAGCGCTGATTAAACAAATGGAAGTGCGCCTGCCGGCTTTTCTGACAAATTCGCGGACACATAATGATACCGCCCTGGTGGATTTGCAGGGAAATAGCGGCGTCGGTCAGACTATTCGTGATTTAATTGAAAGTTATCAGAAACAACTCCAGCTCAATGTAGAGGTCGGCGCGGCATTTGAAAAAGAGAATAACCGGGTTTACCGGCAAACACTCTGGTCGTTAATTGCCGGTTCAGTCGCGATTATCCTGTTGCTCGGGGCTTTTTCCATCAGGACGATTCTGGGCATCCGTAAAAACCTTAACGGTATGCGAGCGGCTATGGAACGCGCCAGTGAGCGACTTGATCTTACGCTGCGTGCCGATGATTCGCGCAAGGATGAAATTGGTCTGACGGCTAAAGCCTTTAATCATCTTATCGGGAATGTCGCGAACTCGCTTTCATCGGTTGAACGGTCGGCCCATTCGGTCAGTTCAGCCTCCTCGCAAATTTCCGCGGGCAATGAAGATCTCTCTTCCCGCACCGAGCAGCAGGCGGCTTCGCTGGAACAAACGGCCGCCAGCATGTCAGAGCTGAGTGAAACCGTCCGTCAGACGGCAGAAAACACCCGACTTGCCAGTCAACTGTCGAAAAACGCCCGTGAAATTTCCGATGACAGCTCCACGAAAGTCCATACGATGCTCGGCACCATGACTGACATTAAACACAGCTCTGAAAAGATCACCGCCATAATCACCCTGATAGAAGGCGTGGCTTTCCAGACCAATATTCTGGCGCTCAATGCCGCCGTCGAAGCGGCGCGGGCAGGTGAGCAGGGTCGGGGATTCGCGGTCGTAGCCGGAGAAGTTCGCAATCTGGCGCAGCGATCTTCGGCTTCGGCGCGCGAAATTAAAGAGCTTATCGAATCCTCCATGCGTTATGTGCAAACCGGAGTGAATCAGGCGGAGCAGGTGGGTGAGAACATGGGGCGCATGAATGAGGCGATCCGTCAGGTGACCGATCTTGTGGATGAAATTGCCGTCGCGTCTCAGGAGCAGTCGCTCGGTATTGGTCAGGTGCATCAGGCGGTCAATCAGATGGATGATGTGACACAGCAGAATGCGGCGCTGGTGGAGGAAGCCTCGTCGGCCTCTCGTTCACTGATGGATCAGGCTACGGCCCTGAACGAACTTGTCGCAGCATTTGTGCTGGCGGAGCACGCGCCGGTTGTCCAGGCCAGCCCTGCCGCCATTTCTCCGGCCTTTGTTCAGGCTCGTGCGGCCTATGCTAAGCAGGAAGATAACTGGCAACGTTTTTAGTGGATGTCGCCCAGGGCGGTCGCACTGATAGTGACCACCCTGGGCGCGCTATAACGTTCGAAAGGGGCTTTTTTCACTCGAATATGCCCGGGGTCTGCATCACGAGTCGTATCGCATTTCGATATTATATTTTGCCACTGTAGAGCACCGGACCGGTGGGCTGACCTGTTGGTGAACCGCCCTCCGGTTCAAGGCTAATCGCGATAACCCCGTTTTTTACCGCATCACGTCCTGCGAGTTTAAGCTCGGTGGTGTCCCGCGCGTGGAGCAGTCCCAGAGAAACCGGCTGATGACCGGCAGGAATCAGCCACAGTTGCAGGCTGTTGTTGGCGGCTACCGTCGCGGGCTGCAACGGCGTGACGCGCAATTGTGTGAGCGTCTTGTCTGCACTGACGACCCATTGCCCCTGGTGCTGGGCGTCATTCATCACGGTAAGCGGCGTAAATTCCGGGGCCTTGATGGCCTGATAAGACACCAGCGTCAGGGCGGCAAGGGCGGCGGCAACCATCCAGCCAATATAGGCGCGAGCAGCGCGGGGCCTTTTCCTGGCCGGCAGACTTAACGCAATTTTCTTCCAGACATACGCTGGTGGCACCTGCGGCATGACGTGAAGATCCAGCCCGGACAGCAGGTTTTGCCAGTTGGCGACCTGTTCAGCGAGTCCAGGCTCGGTCTGCAGGCGCTTCTGAAAACGTAATCGCGCGCCACCGCGTAGCGTACCAAGCGCATATTCAGCAGAGAGTGCATCGTCACGTTGGTGTTGTTTATTCATAGTCCGACACACTCCCGAAGGTGCGCCATCGCCCGGCGGATCCAGCTTTTTACCGATCCGACCGGCTGCTGGAGCCAGTGAGCAATATCGCTGTGAGACATGCCCTGATAGTAGGCAAGCGTAATGCTCTGACGCTGCTCACTGCTGAGGTTTCCCAGACAGCGCTGTAAACGAGCGGCTTGTGCATCATCCTGTCTGTTATGCAGTTCGTCATGTTCAGCAACCAGAAGCGCATCATTATGCGCCTCTTCCGAACTGGCCATACGCGCCTGTCCGCTACGTAGCCAGTCAATACAGCGATTACGGACAATATGGGTCATCCAGGTCAACGGGGAGCTCAGCTCGGCATTATAGGTTTCCGCCTTGCTCCAGATGGTGATATAGCAATCATGCAGCACCTCCTCTGCCCAGGGGCGGTGCTGCAACATGCGCAACGCGATGGCAAACAGGTGTGGCGATGTCAGCCGGTAAAGGTGTTCAAATGCCCGGCGATCGCCGTCGACGACTGCCTTCATTAGTTTTACCTGCTCCACTGCCTGCACCTTGTCCATAAGCGTCCCGGATGATCTGTTTCCGTTCGAGTATAAATAATTACTTCGGCATTAATACGGTATCAATCACATCTATCACGCCATTTTTTTGGTTGACGTCATAGGTGCTGATATTGGCTACGTTGCCCTGACCGTCTTTCAGCTGGATGTTATGGGGCCCATTATTCATGATCCACAACGGCTGACCGTTAACGGTTTTCAACTCAGCATGACCGCCGCCTTGTTTAATTTTGGCTTCCAGCGCCTTCATATCATACTTACCTGCAACCACGTGATAGGTCAGTACGCTGGTCAGCATGGCCTTATTTTCTGGCTTCAACAGATTGTCCACGGTGCCAGCTGGCAGCTTAGCAAACGCCGCGTTAGTGGGGGCAAACACGGTAAAAGGGCCTTTACCTTCTAAGGTATCAACCAAACCGGCCGCTTTAACCGCCGCCACTAAGGTGGTGTGATCTTTGGAATTGACCGCGTTCTCAACAATATTTTTCTGAGGGAACATAGCCGCGCCGCCCACCATAACAGAATCCGAGGTCATAGCGGCCATGGATGCGGTGGTAAACAGCAATGCACTTGATACAACGGTAACAGCAATTAGCTTTTTCATCGTAAATCCTCATTAGAGCGTGGAGTAAGTGGCTTTCAATGAGATATACGAGAGCGGGATACAAACTGGATGCAGAAAAAAAATAATTTTTTTCAACGTGGCGCGTTGTTATCACACTCAGTCGCAAAGCCTGGCCTTTTCAACCGGCGTTCTCCTGCCCGTATGGGCGCGACAGGTCGGATGGTGGGCGACAGAAGACCTGCTCCCATCCGTTCTTCACGTTCCCGTATATGGCTCAGCGCCGAGGGGGAAAGACGCAGTATTGCAGCGGTACACATGAAACTTTTTTGCTACCGCCACGCAAAAAGCAATCAGCGCGTTAACCTTCTCTTTCAGCACCTGAGGTTTCGTCTGTGAAAAAGCGAGAAGGGTATTCCTGTTTTTCACGCATAAACTGTATCGATCCCATTCATCAGAGGTAAAGCCATCATGAAAATCATCAAAAATGCATCCGTTCCCTCAGCCAAAGGGCCTGAGGCGTATTTCACCGGTCAGGTCCGCATTGACGCCCCGTTCAGCACAACCTCACCAGCCCGGGTCGGGGGCGCTACCGTCACCTTTGAGCCAGGTGCCCGGACGGCATGGCACACGCATCCCCTGGGCCAGACGTTGATAGTCACCGCCGGTCAGGGCTGGATTCAGTGTGAAGGCGAAGAGAAGCACACAATCAATCAGGGCGATATGGTGTGGATACCGGAAGACGTCCGTCACTGGCACGGGGCAACTGCCAACACCGCTATGACACATATTGCGATTGCCGAATCCCTTAACGGCAGCCCAGTGACCTGGCTTGAGAAAGTCACAGAGGCAGAATTTTTATCCTGAGCCACCGCTGGCGGCAGGCGGATGAGAGAAAACCTACCAGGCTTCCCACTGCGGCGAGCTGAAGGTTTTTTTCATTAATTCGATAAAGCCCTGGGTGCGGGGAAGCCGTTTTTTCTCCTGCAGGCTGGTCAGGGCGACGATATCCGCCGCCGGCAGGGTGAACGCGGGCAGCAGGGGGATAAGTAACCCCTGGCGAAGCTCACTGCGGATATCCCAGGCCGAACGCACCATGATCCCTTTCCCGCCCAGCGCCCATTTTTTGATGATGCGGCCATCGTTGCTGGCCAGGCGCGGCGTAATTCTGACGATGGTTTCGTCACCGTTATGGGTAAATATCCAGCGCGTGACATCCTCGGCATTCTCCCTGATCACCAGACAGTGATGGCGATGAAGCGCATCAGGA
The DNA here is from genome assembly GCF_002307475.1 of Pantoea allii. Taxonomy (GTDB): domain Bacteria; phylum Pseudomonadota; class Gammaproteobacteria; order Enterobacterales; family Enterobacteriaceae; genus Pantoea; species Pantoea allii. Next base: position 235,984 of record NZ_NTMH01000003.1, read on the forward strand.
TGTGTCGGTGTGCCATAGTGTTGCAGGTAAGCGGGCGAGGCGCAGAGAATACGCGGATTGGCGGCGAGCCACGTGCTGTAAAGCGTTGAGTCACGCAGATGACCAATATAGATCACCACATCCCACTTATCGGCCTGCATCCAGTCGGGGTTATCGGAGAGCGTCAGATCGATACTGAGATCTTCGTGGCTGTCCGCGTAATCGGCCAGCAAGGGCGCAATATATTCAGAGCCAAAGCCCAGCGGAGCCAGCACTCTCAGCGTACCGCTGATACGGTTTCGCGTCTGGTCAATCACGTCCTGCAACTGGTCTATCTCATGCAAAATCACGCGCGCCCGCTCAAGCAAGGCTTCGCCTTCATCGGTCAGGATGATGCGTTTTGCCGGGCGCAGAATCAGCTTAACCCCAATTTTATTTTCAATGCTTTGCAGGCGCTGCGTCACCGAGGGCGGGGTGATATCCAGATAGCGCGCGGCAGCGGCAAGGGTTGGATGTGAGGCGATGACCTGAAAAAAACGTAAATCTTCACTGTTGATCATTAGGTTCAAACCTAATCATTAATTGGGCATGACCGCATTTTAAACAGATTTAAACGATGAGAGCATCAACTAAACCTCTACAGGAATGCCGACGATGCTCAATCACTTAACCCTGACGACACCTTATCTCCTGTTAGATAAAGTTAAGTTCGAACGCAATATCAATCGGTTATACCAGCGGATTGAAGGACAGCACTGTCAGATTCGCCCGCATCTCAAAACACTTCGTACCCTCCAGGCGGCACCCTGTTTGCTGCAGGATCTGTCTTCGCCTGCCACCGTTTCTACCCTGGCCGAAGCCGAGGCCTTTACCGCCGCCGGCTATAGCAATGTGCTTTACGCGGTGGGCATTGCGCCCGGTAAGTTACCCCGCGTTGCCGCCCTGCGCCGCAACGGGAAACAGGTGCATGTGTTGCTGGACAGCATGGCGCAGGCACAGGCCGTCAGCGACTACGGCTTACAACATCAGGTGATCTTTTCCGTGTTTATCGAGATTGACTGCGACGGCCATCGCGGGGGAATTCAACCTGCCGACGCGGCGCTGACGGCGATTGCCCGTCATTTGCACCAGGCCGGGATGGTGGTGGAAGGTGTGATGACGCACGCCGGTGAGTCTTACCACTGCCGGTCGCAGGAGGAGATTATCCTTGCCGCACAGGAAGAGTGTCAGGCTGCTGTCACGGCAGCAAATCATATTCGTGCCGCCGGGATTCCGTGTCCGGTGGTCAGCGTAGGCTCCACACCGACGGCGCATGCGGCCCATGATCTGCAGGGCGTGACTGAAGTCAGAGCCGGGGTGTTTTCCACCTTTGATCTCTTTATGCACAACCTGGGCGTTTGCACCCGCGACGATATCGCGCTTTCCGTCGTCACCACGGTGATCGGGCACAATCACGACAAAGGCTGGATCTTCGTCGATGCAGGCTGGATGGCCATGTCACGCGATCGCGGCACCGCCGCTCAGCACACCGATTACGGTTATGGGCTGGTGTGCGACGACGAAGGTTGCCCGTTGGGGCTGCTCCTGACGACCACGAATCAGGAACACGGGATTATTGCGCTGCCACATTACGGTGATTATTCGACGGCAGACTTCCCGCTCGGCACCGTGCTGCGCGTGCTGCCCAATCATGCCTGTGCGACCGCCGCGATGCATACGCATTACCAGGTGATCGACACCCGGAACGGCGAACATGAAGTCTGGCAACGGGTTGTGGGCTGGTAGCCGGGCGTTTTTTCATTCATTGTGCGAGGACATCATGTCAGATTTTGATCCAGATAAGGTCCGTCTTTCTACCGGCCACTTTATCAACGGCCAGTTCGTTTCTGCATCCGGTCGCACGCTGGGCATCAAACGTCCCTCTGATGGTCAGCATTATGCCGACATTAACGAGGCGGACGCCGCTACAGTAGCTGATGCGGTGACTATTGCGGACGAAAAGCGCATCAGCAGCGGCTGGTCGAGCTGTTCACCACGGGAACGGGGAGCGGCGATTTCCCGCTGGGCAGATTTAATCGACGGCGACAGAGATTACCTGGCGCAACTCGAAGCGGTCGGTTCCACGCGTCCGATCACGGACACCCGCAATATTGAAGTGCCGTTTACTGCGGCGGCCCTGCGCTTTTATGCAGAATGCGCAGATAAATACAGTGGCGATGTTTTTCCCACCCAGAGCAGCAGCCTGGGAATGCTGGTGCCGGAACCCTATGGGGTGATCGGTGCGATTACGCCATGGAATTTCCCGCTGTCGATGGCCTCATGGAAGTGCGGGCCGGCCCTGGCGGCAGGCAATGCGGTGGTGCTGAAACCTTCTGAGCTGACGCCGTTTTCTACCGCGCGCCTGGCTGAACTGGCGGTGCAGGCGGGCATTCCGGCAGGCGTGCTCAACGTGATTCAGGGCGGCGGGCAGGTCACGGGCAATGCGCTGGTCACGCATCCGCAGGTAAGAAAAGTGTCTTTTACGGGGTCCACTGCGACCGGCGCCGCAATCATGAGCCAGGCCGCGCTGCACGGCACCAAACCGGTGACGCTGGAGCTGGGTGGAAAAAGTCCCCAACTGGTGTTTGATGATGCAGGCGATGCCAACGAGATAGCCGAGCGTCTGTTTCTGGGTTTCACCGTGAATGCTGGCCAGGCCTGCGTCTCAGGCACGCGCCTGATCATCCAGAAAGGCATAGCAGAAGCGGTGATCGAAAAACTGATTGCCTTGTGCAAGAAACCTGTGCCCGGTATGACCTGGCAGGCTTCCACCCGTTACTGTCCGCTTATCGACCAGCGTCAGGGCGAAAAAGTGGCGGCAATTATCGCGCAGTCCGTCGCACAGGGGGCGAGCATTCTGGCGGGCGGTCAACGCTACGAAAACACCGCGCAGGGCTGGTTCTGGCAACCGACGCTCTTATCCGGTGTCAGTCAGGATAACGTCGCGAATCAGCAGGAGATCTTCGGACCAGTGCTGACCATTCAGACGTTTAGCGATGAAGAAGAAGCCCTTGCACTGGCGCAGCACAATGTCTTTGGCCTGTGTGCTGGCGTGCATACTCTGAACATGCCGCGTGCAATGCGGCTGATGAAAGCGCTGGATAGCGGCACGGTCTGGATTAATCGTTATCGTCGGACCTGGGACTTTATCATCCCGACCGGGGGCTTCCAGGGGTCCGGTTTTGGCAAGGATCTTGGCAGGCAGGCCTTTGAGTCCTGCCAGCGCTACAAAAGTGTATTAATCGATTTTTAATCAGCTAACACCTTCGCTGGAGAGCACAGACTATGCCCGCACCGCTCAGACTTGTTCAGGACAGTATCCATTTCCCCGATTCGGTGGATGTGGTGATTATCGGTGCAGGAATTGCAGGGGCAGCCACCTGCTGGGAACTGACGCAAAAAGGCTATCGGGTTGCCGTGATCGAAAAGGGCCTGGTCGGGGCAGAGCAGTCAAGCCGTAACTGGGGCTGGTGCCGTCAGCTTAACCGCGACGAACGGGAAATTCCGCTCATTATGCATGCCCTGCAACGCTGGCATGCGCTGAGTGACGAAACTGGCATGGACGTGGGGTTTCGTGCCAGCGGGCTGGTCTATGCCACGCGGACGGAAAAAGATATCCGCAACTGGGATAACTGGGGAAAAATGGCGAAGCAGTACGGTATTCGCAGTCGGATGCTCAGTGCCGCCGAGGCCAAAGCCATGACGCCGGGCAGTACCACCGCCTGGAATGGCGGGGTACATTCACCTGATGATGGTCACGCCGATCCGGCGTTAGCCGCGCCGGGGTTGATGGAAGCCGCCGTGAAAAAGGGCGCACTCCTGTTTCAGCGCTGTGCGGTGCGCGGTCTGGATATTTCGGCAGGGCGCGTCAGTGGGGTGATCACAGAACGCGGGCTGATAAAAACCGCCAGCGTAGTGTGCGCCGCCGGTGCCTGGACATCGCTGTTTTGTCGCCGTCACGGCATCGATCTACCGGCCGGTAACGTGATTGGGAGTGCGTTTCGTACCTGTCCCGTAGAGCAACTCATCACCATGCCTTTTTACACGGATGCTTTTGCCTGTCGTCCACGACTGGACGGCGGATATACCATTGCGCTGTCGGGAACCGGACGACTGGAACCGGGCTTTCAGGGATTACGCTATGCCCGCGAGTTTTTCCCGCTATACAAAGCTCGCCGCTTAAATCTTCAAACCAAAATCCGGCTGGCGTCCTTCTTAACAGGCCCAGAGTCGCGGGCGAGCTGGTCCATGGAGGGCATTTCACCCTTCGAGAAAACCCGTGTACTGGACCCGCAGGTCTCTGACGGCGTCGTCGAAAAGGGGCTGGCAGCCATCGGCAACGAGTTTCCGGCGCTGGCATCGCTTCGTGTCAGCCAGGCCTGGGGCGGCGTGATTGACTGTATGCCGGACGACATTCCGGTCATCTCAACCGTGCCGCAGCTTCCGGGACTTATCCTCTCGTCCGGCTACAGCGGTCATGGATTTGGCATTGGCCCCGGTGCGGGACGTTTGACGGCGGACCTGGTGACCGGAGACGCACCGATTGTCGATCCTGCCGCGTTCCGCTATTCCCGTTTCCGTGACGGGAGCAGCATGAAAAAGCCTGGTATGATGTAAGGAGGAAAGATGCAACCAGTGATACACGCGCACGATATCCACGACAAACCGCATCCGGGCCACTATTCACATTATGCTCTGGCGTCGGGGATGATGTTTATCTCCGGCCTGTTGCCGGTTACGTCAGCGGGCGAAATGCTCAGCACCGCGTCGTTTGCCGAGCAGGCTTTGCAGGTAATGGCTAACCTGGAGGCCTGCCTGCAGCAGGAAAGCCTGGACAAGCATCATCTGGTGATGGTGAGAGTCTATCTGGTCGATGTCGAACGTTGGGCGGAATTTAATACGTTGTATGCACAATGGCTTGGCGCGTGGAAACCCGCCAGAGCCATCGTGCCCGTTCCTGAACTTCACTACGGTGTGTTACTGGAGGTCGAAGCAACCGCGGCGACAGGCCGATAACGGGTTCGTGCTGAACCTGACCGGCAACCGCTGTTTGCAGGCGGGAAATAAAACCGTCGCCAGCACGCCAGCGACGGGTGAGGTTACGCCGTGCCCTGGCTGTTTTCGGCGAGTTCCTGTGCCTTCAGCGCCTGCACGGTCTGGTGACGATGCCAGTAATAGTTGAGTGAGTGCTTAACGTTCTCAATCTCTTTTTTCAGACCCGATAAGCGGATTTTGCTGCGCTTTTTGCCCTGCGCATTGGGCTGGACATGCTGCACATACAAAATATCTCTGCCGAACTGGCGGAGGACGTTGATGTTTTTGACATTATCCCATTCCAGCAGCCCGGCGGACTGTGGCTGCACAATGCCCTGCCAGGTAATGGTCAACTGCGAGCCATCCTTGAGCGTAAAGGGCACATCCGGGAAGTACTTTAAGACCAGCGCCGTTTCTTCTTCACCGGTTGGCTGATAGCGCCAGGCCAGGCTCTCTTCATGTTGCGACGTAAAGTCACGCTCATATTTCTGCCAGAGCTGTTGTTCAATCTGATCGGCTACGGGGATCAGATCGACCCAACTGTCTGCCGGTGAGGTCGCGGCGATAGCGGCATAATCTGCATCTTCCACAGAATAGTTAACGTTGCGCATCCTTTCAGACAGCGGGGGATGCGAATCAAACGGATGCGGTATGTTTTGTTCGCGCATCGCGCTGACAAAATCGGAAGAACTAACATGGTGAGGCAGACCGGCTGCGATCGCCTGACTGATGCCAGGTTCATTCTCATACAGCGTTTTATTCTCAAAAAGCTTACGCTCCACCTCATAGCGATAGCTGGCATAGGCTGAGATTTTGATCAGCGATTCGATAATCGCCGACGAGGAAACCAGCGTTGCCGCATTTCGGTCCGCGACAAATTCGCGTTCACGACTGTTGCGCTGCCAGGCCAGTTCAAAAAACAGCCGGTACAGATAGAGCGGATAGAAAACGATAAGCGTTGCCAGATTCTCACTCATCAAATGCGTGTACATATCAAACCGGTGCAGCTTCGGCCCCAGTAGTGCACCCGACGCGGTATCGCCTTCATGCAGGTGCGTCAGTTCATGCACCATGACGCCATCCGCTTGTGCGGTACTGAGCTGACGCAGCAGGGGAATACTCACATACAGTTTTCGGCCCTGCAGCGGCTGATCATTCACGCTCAGCGGGGCTTCTGTCACGTAGAAGTTGGTATCGATCCCGGCAATGATGTGATCCGGTGACGGGGTGCCGACCTTCGCGGCCAGCGCATCAACGCGCGCCCAGAGCGCAGGGGCGGCTTCACGGGTCACCACGTCGCCTTCAATGCTGTCCTCCGGCGGCAGCTTTTTAAAGATGCCTTTGATCATGTAATACATACCGGCTAAAACCAGCAGTGCGACCAGCAGCACCAGCTTTGGATAGTATTTTTGCGTGAAAAAGGCGGTGCCCCAGAACGACAGCCATACCAGCATCCCGCCCTGTACCAGCACCTGCAACGAGCACGCCAGCATCAGAAAAGGACGTGCGAGCCTGAGACTGAGTAACTGTCCTTGTCTGCTTTTAAAGGCCAGGGCGCTAAACACTAAAATCATCAGCAAAATGACGCCGCTGAAAACCATTGTCCACAAGGCGACTTTGCCGATGAGATAAAATTGCGACAGCTCAGAACCCGGGCCGCAGACGGCATTTTTATAGTCGAGCAGATCGTCGGCGACAGGGCCACAAACAGTGGATGGGGGATTAGCTTGCAGGAAACGCGTTAATTTCCCCACATTCTGATTTTGCGCACGCGCATCATCGATAAAGATTTGCGTATATTCTTTGTCGAGTTCGTTGCTGCCGTATTTGGCAAACGTCAACGTAATAGCAGGGGTTAAAAACAGCGTGAGCAAAAGCCATAAAAAGACCTTTGCATATCCTTTTTTCAATGCCGTTAATTTATTCACAATAATAAGCTCGCTAACTGTCGGTGGGAGGGACAAGCTGTTTATTATCTGGCGATACTGAAAAGGGTTCCCGACATATAAGGAAAATGGCGTGAGATCCGTCTCAGCAGGCTGCAGCTTTGTTAGTGTTATTGAAAAGCGAAGTTATTATAAGCTAACAATTACATTAAGTCTTCTTAACACAAGCGCTGTCAGGTGAAAGACGGACAGGTTACGCGCGGTGTATTCACGTGAAGGGCTTGCCGCAGGATTCATCGCTATATCGATAATGCGGCGCTACAGCCGCATTTTTACAGGCAACGCGATTTTGGGCTGATAATTTACGATTACACCCGACAATTGCGCAGATTATTTAACGCGGCAGCCGGAGCCAGGCCGGCCTGATGTTTATCTGGCTCTCAGTTTCATTTTTACTGGCGCTCCATAAATACCGGCAATTCAGGCACCGGTAATACCGACAACACTTTCAGACGCTGCAACGTCCTGACCTGCGCCCGCTCAAGATGGTCTCGCATACAGGCCGCCGCCAGCGCCCAGTTTCGTTTCAGCAAAAACTCATAAACCAGACCGTGTTCATCAAGCATTGCGCTGTCGACGGGAATTTTGAGCAGATCATAAAAAATGCGGGTGACAATAAACGGCGACTGATTTTGCCGCAAAATTTGCATCATCAGCTTATTTCCGGCGGGTTCAAGGCAGCGTATATGCAGATCTTCTTCCAACGTTTCGAGTTCAGCGGGGTTCAGCTGTTTGCCTCGGTACTTTTGGACGTTATCGAGTCGTTCATTAAGCCAGGCCACACTGAGCCGGTCGCCCGCTTTGCATAATGCCGCAGGTTCCAGGTTCGCTCTGATCTCAAAATGGTCGGCCAGCTCACGCGCAGTTAGCGGCCCTGTCAGCCATTGAGAATAGGGCTCTTTTTCCACCAGTCCTTTATCACGCAGGCGCATCAGGCTTTCACGTATTACCGCGCGGCTGGTGTTGTAATGTTTCGCGGCGCCCAGCTCATCAACCTGATAGCAGCCAAAGACCATGGCGGTAGAAAGAATACCTTGCAGGTTCTCCAGCACTTTTTCGCCCGTGCTGCGGGTATCAACCAGTTCATCGCGCTGTTCAAGGCCGAACAACTCCCGCGTCAGCGCAATGCGGAGAGGCTCCACTTCCTGATTATCACGTGCAACAATAAAGCCTCGCCCTTCAAAGCGGGCAATCCAGCCTTCTTCGTGCAGCATGCTTAACGCGCGCCGGACGGGAACACGACTGGTGCCAAACAGCTGCGCCAGGGGACCTTCCAGTAATACCAGCCCCTCAGGCACGCCATCCTGCTGAAAAACCTTCAGTAAAACCTGCCGGATACTCTCGTAACGCGCAGAACCTGCCTCGTCCATGTCAGTCCCATTTACCTTGTTTTGCATTGTGTCATCTTCAGTTCCCCGTCCTGCCAGCCACATTAGCATACCTGACACGACTCCCGATGCCTGCGCAGCGCAGCACTGATGCAGCACTGATACAGTGCACTGCGCCCAATAATGGATCATTTATAAATTAATACATTTAATGTTGGCGCGCCATTTATTCTGCTATGCCGTAATAAAAATTAAACAACGATAATTAAGTAGTTGAATAAACTCATTTTTTATTTTTAATGATCGACACGATCACAATTATGCAACTTAACAGTGCTTTTTTTGGCACCGTTATTGCTATCTTCAAATGTACATTGAAACGTAATATACATTTAAAGGTGATCGCGTGCAGGCCGAAAACGTTCGTCAGTTATTTATGGCTGGTCAGATTGATGCACTGGGCATCAGTGCACTCTATGCACAACAGCGTCTGTCACCGCTGGCGTTTACCGAGGCCTGCCTGAAGGCGGCAGAAAACGCCAACTCTGTCTTTATCGCCATAACCGCCGCGCGTGCCCGCGACGAGGCTGAAGCCTCAACTCTGCGCTGGCAGCAGTGCCGCCCACTGAGTCCGCTGGATGGCATTCCGGTGGCCTGGAAAGATCTGTTCGATATTCAGTCGAGCCAGACCACCGCCGGATCGGCCACGCGAAAAAATGTCCCTGTCGCACAGCAGGACGCGGCGCTGGTGGCCCAGTGCTCGGCTGCAGGCCTGGTGACGCTGGGTAAAACCAATCTCAGTGAGTTTGCCTTCTCCGGCCTGGGATTAAATCCCTATTTTGGCACGCCGGGCATCCGTACAAACACGCCGCACCTTTATGCGCCGGGCGGCTCCTCCAGCGGTGCCGGACGGGCAATCGCCGAAGGGCTGGCCTGCATTGCCTTTGGCACCGACACCGGCGGCTCAATACGCATTCCCGCCGCATTCAGCGGCACCATTGGCTATCGCGCCAGCCGCCACCGTTACGCGATGGACGGCGTATATCCTCTGGCGCAGTCGCTGGACACGGTCGGACCGCTTTGCCGAAGCGTGCGTGATGCCATCGCCCTGGATGACATCCTGTGCGGACGGGAAAAGATGCGTTTTCCCGCACCGCATTTTCGTTTCGATGACGCCTTACTGGCCGCATGCCAACCCGCGGTACGCGACAACGGTTATCGCCGGTTAGAGCAGCTGACGGCTGCCGGATTTGACATCGAGCGCGCGCCTCTGGCGGCCTTTAACCAGGCGCTGGCGTGGATTGAAGACAACGGCTGGCCGGGCGGACGTGAGGCCTGGCTGCTGCATCGCGAGCTGTTAGCCTCGCCTGACGCGGAGGTAATGGACCCGCGCGTACGCGACCGACTGCTTGCCGCCAGCCATCAGGACCCGGCGGTTCTCACGACCTTTCTTACCCAGCGTAAACAGTGGCAACAGGCGCTCGCCGCAGAGCTGGATGGCGCGGTGCTGATTACGCCCACCGTCGCCCATACCGCACCGGAACTTGCGCCGTTGATGCGTGACAGCACCTTGTTTGCCGACACTAATCTGGCCACGTTGCGGTTAACCATGCCGGGCAGCCTGTTGGACATGCCGGGTATCGCTTTTCCGACCGGAACCGATTCGGACGGGCTGCCTACCAGCCTGCTTTTTTCCCTTCCTGCTGGCGAAGATCGCCGGCTTCTTCATGCTGCCAGCACGGTAGCAGGCACGTTCACAGCAGACACGTCTGTCTGCGCTTAACTCCTCCAGAGGAATGAATCATGGCTAAAGAAATTTTGTGTGCATTTGGTGTGGATGTCGATGCGGTGGCGGGCTGGCTGGGCTCGTACGGGGGTGAAGACTCCCCGGACGATATCTCACGCGGCCTGTTTGCCGGCGAAGTAGGCGCACCGCGTTTGCTGAAAATGTTTGCCGAGCACCAGTTACGTACCACCTGGTTTATTCCCGGTCACTCGATTGAAACCTTTCCCGAGCAGATGAAAGCGGTGGTAGATGCGGGTCATGAAATTGGCGTGCACGGTTACAGCCATGAAAACCCCATCGCCATGACGCCTGCGCAGGAAGAAGCCGTGCTGGACCGCAGTATTGAGCTGGTCACCCAGCTGGCTGGCAAACGCCCGACAGGCTACGTTGCGCCCTGGTGGGAGTTCAGCAATGTAACCAATGAACTGCTGCTGAAAAAAGGCATTAAGTACGACCACAGCCTGATGCACAACGACTTTCATCCTTACTACGTTCGCGTTGGCGACAGCTGGACCAAAATTGATTACAGCCAGCATCCCGACAGCTGGATGAAACCGCTGGCGCGCGGTGAAGAGACCGATCTGGTGGAAATTCCCGCCAACTGGTATCTCGACGATCTGCCGCCAATGATGTTTATCAAAAAGTCGCCAAACAGCCACGGCTTCGTTAATCCTCGTCATCTGGAAGAGATCTGGCGCGACCAGTTTGACTGGGTCTACCGCGAAAATGACTACGCCGTGTTTACCATGACTATCCATCCCGACGTTTCAGGCCGCCCGCAGGTTCTGCTGATGCTGGAACGTTTGATCAAGTACATCCAAAGCCACCAGGGTGTGCGATTTGTCACTTTTGACGAAATCGCAGACGACTTCTTAGCGCGCAAACCGCGTTAAGTCTTTTTCCTTTATCTAGCAGAGCGATCGCGACATGAGCATCTACAAAAAAAAATCTGTAAATGGCTGGCAGCCGCAGCAGTTAACCATCAGGGATGTGAAGTTCGCCACATGGATTGCCTTCTTCGCCTGGATTTTTGCCGTCTACGACTTCATCCTTTTCGGCACGCTGCTGCCGGAAATCGGCGGACATTTTGGCTGGAGTGAAGTTGAGCAGTCAGAGATTGCCACCTGGGTGGCCTTTGGCGGGGCGGTAATCGCCCTGGCCATCGGCCCACTGGTTGACAGGCTGGGACGGCGCATGGGGATTGTGATCACGGTCGGAGGCGCCGCGCTGTGCTCGCTGCTGACCGCGATAGGCGGCTTATGGGGCAAGGGCGCGCTAACCGCCATCCGTTCCGTGGCCGGTCTGGGTTACGCAGAGCAGACGGTAAACGCGACCTATCTGTCCGAGCTGTACAGCGCACTGGACGATCCCAAGCTCAATAAACGCAAGGGCTTCGTTTACAGCCTGGTGCAGGGCGGCTGGCCCGTGGGTGCGCTGGTCGCGTCAGCGCTGACCGCCATCCTGTTGCCGATCATCGGCTGGCAGGGCAGCTTTATCTTTGCCGCCTGTCCTTCGTTAGTCATCGCATTGCTGGCACTCCGGCTCAAAGAAACGCCACAGTTTGAAGTGCAGAAAAAAATCAAAACGTTGCGCGAGCAGGGTAATGATAAGGATGCGCGTCAGGTGGCCGCGGATTATTTAGTGCCTTATGAAGATCAGCCTAAGTCAGGTTTTGCCTCGGCGTTTCGGGGAACGGCGCTGCGTTCTACGCTCGTGCTGGGCATTGCTATCCTGCTGAACTGGTTCGCGATTCAGATCTTCAGCGTTCTGGGCACCACGGTGATTACCAAAACCCATGCCGTGTCATTTAATAACTCGCTGCTGATCCTGATTCTCTCGAACCTGGTGGGCTACTGCGGTTATTTAGCACACGGCTGGCTCGGTGATCGCATTGGTCGCCGCAACACCATCGCCGGAGGCTGGATGCTGGGCGGTATTGCCTTTGCCGCCATGCTGTTCTGTCCGGACAACTTTGCCATCATCGTGGCCCTGTACAGCGTAGGGTTGTTCTTCCTGATCGGCCCCTATGCGGCGGCCCTGTTTTTTATCAGTGAAAGCTTCCCGACGGCCATCCGCGCCACCGCTGGCGCACTGATCATGGCGATGGGTCCCGTGGGCGCTATCGTGGCCGGTGTCGGTACCACCTCGGTGCTGAGCCAGGGCGGACACTGGCAGGAAGCCGCGCTGTGGTTCGGCGCAGTGCCGTGTTTTGTCTCGGGCATTATCATTCTGTTTGCCCGCCCGGTGACGCAACGGGATAGCCAGGTCGCTACCGCTTCTACCCAGCCTCAGGCTTAAGGACAGCACATGCAGAATGATAAGGGAACACCGGTTGCCGCCATCAGCGGCGCGGCCAGCGGCATTGGTCTGGCGCTGGCAACGCTGTATGCGCAACGCGGCGTGCGGGTGATTGCGGGTTACTACCCGCAGGACCCTCACGATCCGGCGCTGGCGTCCGCGCAGGTTGAAGCGGCGGGCGGCGATGCGCTCTGGTTGCCGCTCAATGTCGCTTCAACCGCCTCAGTCGATGCGTTTATCACCCAGGGTGTGCAGCACTTTGGTCGGCTTGACTACGTGGTCGCCAACGCCGGTATTCTGCGCCGCGCAGGGATTGATGAGATGAGCGATGCGCACTGGGATGAGATGCTGAATGTCGATCTGACAGGCGTGATGCGGCTGTTCCGCGCCGCCGCCGCGCATCTTCAGACCGGGGCCAGCCTGGTTGCCGTGTCATCGATTGCGGGCGGGGTTTATGGCTGGCAGGAACATGCGCACTACGCCGCCGCCAAAGCTGCCGTGCCGGGCATTTGCCGGTCACTGGCCGTCGAACTGGCAACGCGCGGCGTGCGCTGTAATGCGATTATCCCCGGCCTGATCGAAACGCCGCAGTCGCTGGACAAACAAAATTCGCTTGGCCCGGAAGGGCTGGCGAAGGCGGCTCGCGCGATTCCGCTGGGACGGGTTGGTCGGGCCGAGGAGGTGGCAAAGACGATTGCGTTTCTGACCAGCGAAGAAAGCAGTTATCTCACCGGGCAAAGCCTGATTGTCGATGGCGGCCTGACCGTTCGCTGGCCTGATTAAGGAGAGAGTATGCAGTTAGCAAACAAACGCTGTGTGATCAGTGGCGCGGCCAGCGGAATCGGGGCCGCCATTGCCACGCTGTTTGCCAGGGAGGGCGCGCAGCTGATACTGACTGACCGCGACGGCGACAAACTGGAGGCGATGGTCGCGCGCTGTGGCGCGCTGAACGCGCCGTGCTTTGGCGTGGTGGCCGATGTCGGTGAGGTGGACGGGGCGACGGCGGGCGTGGATGCCTGCCTCGAACGCTTCGGCGGGATTGATATTCTGGTTAATAATGCCGGGATGCTGACGCAGGCCCGCTGCACCGACATCACGCTGGCGATGTGGGAGCAGATGATGGCGGTCGATCTGCGCAGCGTCTTTCTGGCAACCCAGCGGGCGCTGCCTTCGATGCTGGCACAGCGTTGGGGAAGGGTAATCAACATTGCGTCACAGTTGGGCATCAAAGGCGGTGCCGAACTGAGCCATTACGCCGCCGCGAAGGCGGGCGTAATCGGCTTTACCAAATCGCTGGCGCTGGAGGTCTCTTCAGACAATGTGCTGGTGAACGCGATTGCGCCGGGACCGATCGAAACCCCGCTGATTGATGGCATCAATCAGGCATGGAAAACCGCCAAGGCCGCTGAGCTGCCGCTGGGGCGTTTTGGACGGGCAGAAGAGGTGGCACCGGTCGCGCTGCTACTCGCCAGCGAGCCGGGCGGCAATCTGTTTGTCGGTCAGACGCTGGGGCCTAATTCCGGCGATGTTATGCCCTAAGGAGCTGGTTATGTGTGGAATGTGTGGATTACTGGATAACGGCCCGCAGTGGAGCGACGCGCTGGAAAACGACTTGCCCCAGCGCCAGCTGCGTCTGAAGCAACTGGCGTTGCTTAACCGGGCACTCAAACCCTGGCGCCTGAGCTTAACGGGATTTCACACCAGTTGGGTGCTGTCCAGCCCGACCGGACAGCAGGTCATGGTCAGCTCGCTGGACCTGCTGTGGAAAGAAGCGGAGAAGATGACAAAACGCACCCTCGATCCGCTGGATGAAACCTGGCTGGCGGCGCTCTGATGGCCCAAAAAGGAGCGGCTATGAAACATGAAAAACTGCCGCTGCATATCCTGAGCGGTTTCCTGGGCAGTGGGAAAACCACGTTGCTGAAAGGCTGGCTGACGCATCAAAATCTCAACGATGTGGCGCTGCTGGTTAATGAGTTTGGTGAAGTTGGCATCGATCACCATCTGTTAAATGAAGTGGCACCGGATACGGTGCTGTTACCCAGCGGCTGCGTGTGTTGCCAGATTCGCGGTGAACTGAAAACGGCCCTGCTGGATCTGTATGAACGCCGTACCCGCGGCGAACTGCCGCCGTTTAGCCAGGTGATTCTCGAAACCACCGGTCTGGCCGATCCCGCGCCCATTCTGTCGACGTTACTGCACGATGCGCAACTCAAGCACCATTTCAGTCAGGGAACGCTGGTCACGTTGGTGGATGCCGAACACGCTCGCCTGCAGTCGGCCCATCAGCCGGAATGGTTAGCCCAGGTCAGTGCGGCCGATAAACTGTTGCTCAGCAAACGCGATCGTATTGATCACCACGAGATGATGGCGCTGCAGAGCTGGCTTGCCGGTTTAAACCCCATGGCGGAACTGAGTGACACAGCGCAGGCGCTAGCCGAACCTGAGGCGTTATTTGCGCTGCGCCTGGCAAAAGGCACGCACGCGCAGCGGTTTCGCTGGCTCGGTGCCGTGGGCAGCGCCGCGTACAGTCTGACCGGACAGGAGACGCATCATCACCCTTTGACACAAACCTGCGTGATCACGCTGGAAGACGAACTGAACTGGCCGGCGTTTGCTATCTGGCTGTCAATGCTGTTACATAGCCATGGACAATCGGTACTAAGAATGAAGGGCATTTTACGCTTCAGCGGCAGCAGTGCGCCGGTGGTGATCCACGGGGTTCAGCATACGTTACATCCGCCGGTACACATGAATGACTGGCCGGGGGATTTAGAAACATCGAAGCTGGTTTTTATTCTGCGCGGACTCGACGCAGAACGGCTGAAACAAGGGTTTAACCGCTTCCAGCAGGCGTTAAAGGATAAGTAAAACGATGAACTCTGCAGCCAAAGTCAACGATCAACTGACATTACGCGTACTCGGCACCTCCGTCACGCTGCTGGAAATGCTGCGCGTCAGGGCCGAAAAAGATCTGGGCATTCGTATCGAATACCTGCTGCACAGCGTGGAAGATGCGCAACGCATTGCCGTCATGCAGCCGGAGAGTTATGACCTGTACGATCAGTGGTTTCACAACATCGATTTTGTCTGGCCTGCCCGGGCCATCCAGCCGCTGGAAATCAAACGTCTCAAATACTGGGATGAAATTACCCCGCTGGCGAAAACCGGCAGGTTACGTCCGGATCTGCCGCTGGCCGATGGCAGCGTGCCTTCTGAACGGCTGTATGTGCAGCGCGATATGCATCTGGGCAGCCATGCCAGCGATCACATCAGTATGCTGCCGCTCACGCACAATGCAGACAGCTTTGCTTATCACGCCGACCGACTGCCCGCGGCGTTGCAGCAGCAGGAGGAGAGCTGGGGCTGGCTCCTGCATCCTTCGCTGACGGGGCAGGTGGCTTTACAGGAAGATGCGGCAATGGGCGGCATTGATGCCGCGCTTGCCATGCAGGGCGCTGGCCTGGCGCGTTTTGCCAACCCAGGTAATCTTACGCTTGAAGAGATTGATCTGCTGACTCAGCAACTGGCTCGCCTTAATCGCAATGGGCATTTCGCGGCATTCTGGGCCTCGCAGGACGAGGCATGCGACCTTATCGCCAACCAGCAGGTGGAAGTGCAGAGCCTCTGGGCGCCCATCTATTTCCGTCATCATTTTCATCAGCGCGGCTATAAAATGGCACGCCCGCGAGAAGGTTATCGCGCCTGGTATGGCGGCATGTCGCTTTCGCGCTGCGCGACCGGCAAAATCAAAGACGCGGCCTATGACTATTTAAACTGGTGGCAATCCGGCTGGCCGGGCGCTGTCATGGCGCGACAGGGTTACTATATTTCCAACGCGCAGCGCAGCCGGGCGCATCTGTCTGCGGCAGAATGGGACTTCTGGTATGGCGGTCAGCCGGCAAGCGAGGTGCTGCTGGATGCCTGGGGCGCACCGTTGATTCCGCAAGGTGAAGTGCGTGACGGAGGAAGCTACGAACAGCGCATGAGCCATATTGCCGTGTGGAACGCCGTGATGGATGAACACAACTATCTGACGCGTCGCTGGCAGGATTTTTTGCGCGCCAGTTGATGGACAAGGGCAGGCCAGAACGCACAAATGCGCTTCTGGCCCAATCAAAAAGGAAGATGACATGCGGACTCGTCGTTCGGCCCGATTACTGATCCTCAATGCTTCCCATGCCGTTTTGCTGTTTCGTTTCGTGCATAAACAGGAACAGGATGCGCTGGCAGGCAATGCCTACTGGGCGACGCCCGGCGGTGGCGTAGAGGAGGGTGAATCCTTCGAGCAGGCAGCGGTCAGAGAGCTTTATGAAGAAACCGGTATACGTCAGGAGAAGGTTGGTCCGTCCGTGGGTGAGCGCAGGTTTGAGATGACGCTGCCCTCAGGTGAATGTGTTCTGGCACACGAGCGTTTTTATGTTGTCACTGTCTCGGGTGACGAGATTAACACGCAGGGCTGGAGTGAAAATGAGAAGTCAGTTATTGCCAGCGCACGTTGGTGGACCATCAAGGCACTCAGTGAAACAGCCGACACGATTTATCCTGCCAATATCCTGCGTCTGCTACCCTGAAACAGACCTGAATAAAATGAGAACGGTTGTATAAAATATATTCAAAATAACCGTCATCGCCGCGCGGTTTGTATCAGGAAGAGCAGGGCGTGGTGATGGCAGCATCGAATTAACTTCGTTGAATACATAAATTATATTTCATATTTAATTAAAGCTTCCTGTCTACTCGCCGATAGTCATTCCACATACAATAATAGATTGATTGAGAATGATGATAAAAGGGAATTATTCACTGTTGGCAATGGCGCTGTTATTAAGTGGATAAATGGATAAACATCCTGCCAAAAAATACCCGGACGCAGTGAAAATTAGCCCATATACATGGAAGCTGATTTATAAAAACCTTGCCGGTGGCGATGATAACTATGAGCTTATCATGACGACAGCCTTATCCCGCGCAACGCAAGATAAAGATGGCAAGTCACTTTATACCAGTATTGTGTGCGGCAGTACGGCCAGCACGCCGCAATATACGTTGCCGCAATGGCGGGCGCATAGTTATGCCAAAGTGACTGAAGTCACGCAGCAAATATTAGATGACTGTATAACGCAGTTCACCAACAAATCGCCTTCCTACCTGCTTTAAATTAGTTAATTGGGTCTGCCTGAATTACCGTATTGTCAGGCTGCGGGGGAAACCGTCGCCGACGTTCATTAAGCAGATCCTTATTCTAAAATAATTGCGCTCTGTTATCGCTACATTAAAACTATAACGGGGCGTTAAAGCATTGCGTCTTAATTATGTTAAATTAAGTGCTATTTGATGCGCGATTTTTTGCATTAACAAATAATCTGTTTAATGCTGGTTCTCTCTACGCCTGCCCATTGAGGTGAAAGTGAACTTACTCAAGATCGACCACGTGCACATTTATGTACATGACCTGGATAAGGCAGAACACTGGTATCAGCAGGTACTGGGGTTTTCGCG
Source organism: Pantoea allii (assembly GCF_002307475.1). Lineage (GTDB taxonomy): Bacteria > Pseudomonadota > Gammaproteobacteria > Enterobacterales > Enterobacteriaceae > Pantoea > Pantoea allii. The sequence continues at coordinate 253,896 of NZ_NTMH01000003.1, forward strand.
CGATGAAACATTACTGTTCTGGTTTTCGCAAGGCGGTCCGCTGGTCCTGAAAAATAACGATGCCGCAATTTCGCTGTTTTTAAGAACGCATCAGTCGCCAGGTCATACCGTGGCATTTAGCCTGGATGCATCGTCTTTCAGTCAGTTACTGCACGTCCTGGTCACGCAATCAATACCTTACAGCGTCAGCGATCATTGGGTGTCGATGTCCGTCTATTTTTCCGATCCCGATGGAAATCAGATTGAGCTGACGTCTTATCAGTACAAGGAAGCGCGGGAAAATCTGGCGATGTTCGAGCAGAGCCTGCGGCAGGCTTAAACAAAACAGAGATAAAGTCGTTAACCGGGTCTGGTCAAAACGGCTTAATCAGGATAAAGAAGAAAAGGGCAGCGCTGTTCTTCATTGCACGCCCTGGCGGTGTAAGCTGCCAACGCATCACATCTCAACCTCAGGCACGACTGAAGATGAATGACGAAATTGTGATTACCGACGGGCTGATTTTTTCCTGATAATGATCTGTATGTCGACACCAGACAGCCAAAATTTCGTGATCGATTTGGGTGGATTCTGTGGGGAATGCGGCACCTGAGTACGCTAACTTTCACGTAGCAGCGTCAGTTTTTTACAGGCGTCAGTTTGCAGCTGAGCAGGCTTCAGCAACTGAGCCTGACAACATATCACGACGCGGCATGACGGAACTGAGCGTGAGTTCTGCCATGAGACGTTTTCGAAAAGCGAAGTGAGACGTGGATGACCGTCTTTATGGAAAGCACTGTGAGTTCTCGATGAAGACGTTTTCTAAAAACGAAATTGATGCGCGTTTGGGGTGATGAAAATAAGTCGCAGCACAAGAGATGTGGTCGTTGATCATCATTCAAATTGGGTTGTCTGATTAAATAGAAATGCAGCATAGCAGCACAGGTCTTTATGATGGTGGCCTGAAGACGGCATGAGAGAGGAACGTCATCAGACAAAAGCAGTGAGATGCAAAACGGGCTCAGATCCTGAAAAGCCGTAGCAGACATAAAAGACGTAAGATGAACCTGTCAAAGCCCACCATATTAAAGTGCGCATAATGTATATTATGTTAAATAAGATATCTAATTACGTACTCAGATGACTCCCCGGCATCACTGGCTCCTCACCTGCGCACTTTTATGTCTTGAAGCGCATTCCAAATCGATCGCGCTACGCGAAAACTGGCGCATAATCCCCCTGCGAGTTATTCAGAATTCACGTAGCGTTGCCAGTTTGAGTCTGGCCATTGCTACGTTTTTTCACAGTAACCTCGCCACGTTTACCCGACATGCGTTTTGTTGGTTCTGTCCGATCTGTTTTCACTGCCGCGCGTTACCGTGAAAAATCAGCCTGTTGCCAGGCCATGCTCAGTTCCAGCCCGGATAACGTCATTCTCGATTAAGCCCCAAACCAACATCAGACTGAGTGCGGTTGCCTCGGCGTCGACAAGTTTGTCAGGAAAAATTCTCCAGCACCGACATAAATGAGTGACGGTCGCCCTGACCTGCCGTTAAGCGGACGCGGCTTTCAATGTCCGACAGATGATGTTCCATCAAATGCTGAGCTTGTTTAAGGTCGTTATCCTTCAGTGCCTGAACAATCATGCGGTGATGGTCAGCACCACAATCGTCACTGTGCTTTTCTTCATATAACGCCATCACCAACGATAACCGTGCCACAACTTTCGACAACATCTCGGTTAGTACGGGATTGCCGGCCAACTCCGCCAAAACAAGATGGAACTTACCGGATAAAACGGTTTTGGATTTCTCATCGCCATGCTGATGGATGTGCTCTTCTTCGTCGGTTAACGCCGTCAGCGCATCCAGTTGGGCTGGCGTGGCTCGCCGTAAAACCATTTCGAGCAGCAGCCCTTCGATTTTACGCCGCGCTTCAAAAAGACTTTTTGCTTCTTCAATGCCCGGCTCAGCAACAAAGGTGCCACGGTTGCGCTTACGCTCCAGAAGGTGATCGCTTTCTAAAACGCCTAAAGCACCGCGAACCACAGTGCGGCTGACGCCAAAATGTTCGGCTATGGCTTCTTCCAGAATTTTGCTTCCCGGTTTGAGTGCACCTTCGCCAATGGCCGCCGCCAGGGTGGCACGGATGCGCTCAGAAACATCGTCATGACCTTCCCCACCTGTCAACGCTGTGCCAGAAACTGCCGCACCTGCCCGACTGCGCGTTTTTTTCATCTCTTGTTCCTTGTCAGGCAATAGCAGGCATCAAGCCGCTATCGCACTTGTTGAAAACCGGATTGTACTATCTCTGTAATAATTTCGCTGCGCAAACCTCAGCCAAGCACAATATTCAGTCGGGCACATACCGCACGGATATGCTCAGAGGATTGTTGAATAAAGCCAATCGCCTGTTCAAAACCGTAGGACTGATACTGATAGCTGGGATAGCCGTAGTTCGCTGTTTCATAAAACTCAAAGTCAGCCACTTCACCTGCCATTACCCGTTTTTCATACGCATTGAGCATCGCGAAGTACGCCTCAAGTTCTTCTGGCGTCAGGTCCGGATGACCTGCCCGCCAGACAGGATCGTCAATCTGGATGCATTGCCGTGGGTTTGCATCACGACGCTGATCGTCTGACGATCGGGCTATTTCCAGCGAGAGGTTTAGCTGAGGATTCACTTCCGCCAGTAAGGTAAGAATGGCGGTGAAATCCACTATCCCCGTGCCGCATGGCCGCGGCTGGAAATCAAGCCCGCCTTCCGCCCGACCAATATAGGCATCTTTAATGTGCGTCTGACGAATCCAGGGCGCAAGGCGGCGCGTTGCCCAGACCGGATGTTCCCCACGCTGCAACATGTTGGCGGTATCAAGCACCACGCCCAGACAATCTTCCCCGACCGCTTCAATCAGACGTAGAATCTCAAATGAGGTGATCTCATCATGGGTTTCTATGTTCATGTGTACGCCATTAGCGCGTGCCACCGGCGCCAGTTTGCGCAGCACTTTTTCTGTGGCGCTAAGCTGCTCATCCCAGGTGACATCTGTACGAAAGCGATCGACCGCCAGCCGACCGCGATAAGCCGGTTTGAAATTGCCAGGTGACACCCAAAGCTCTCGGCAGCCAATTTCTGCCCCCGATTCAATCATCCGCGTTAACCCTGCGATGATATCGCCGTCGCCAATGTCACGTAATTCGGGTGATTCAGCGCTGCAATAGGGATTAATTTTGCCTAATCCACTTTCGAGGTAAAGGCCTAAATCATCAGCCTTTTGCCGGATGTCTCGCAGTTCAGCGATATCGAGCTGTGGGCTCATATCCAGCAGCGTGCTGAAAAAAATGCCACTCAGCCCCAGATCCTTCACATGATCCAGGCTGGCGAGCGGACCTCGTTTTTTTGCCTCCGGCAGCTTTAACCCATCAATTCCCAATCTCATAGACGAACCCTTTAGATGTCATTGTAGGCTGTTGCGTGCAAGCCTCATGCCACTCAAGGTACAGCTATGGCTAACCCCCTGATGCAAATAACTAAAAAGTAAATTAAAAACATTCGCATATTTTTGCGAATTATTTTCCGATTAATTCTGTACGGAATTTTTTTCGTTACTCTTCTCTCAATCCCTTGCACAGCCTGCATTCTCGCGCGATTACCGCCTTTGCCGTTAACAAGCCCTGCTGCGGCGGTGGCATAAAATGACATCAGGCTGCACCAAATTAAGGAAGTTTCGCACTATAAAAGTGAATGCTGATCGATTATGTATGAATAAAAATTGAATAAAAGATATTCGCAAATATATACGAATAAGTTAATGAAAATAATTTACATTAATAATCAACGTATTGTGCTTTTTCGCCTCCCCCTGTATTTCAGGCTGGCACGCCACTTGCAAAATTCCTCACATCGACTTGATCGTTCCATTAAACGATGCCGTACCAGGGAAGCACTATGTCAACTATGCCTAAAACATCAGAACGTAAACGTCTTAGCGTTCATGGACTTACCCACAGTTACGGCAGCAGTAATGCTATCAGTGATATTTCGTTCACCATTGAGCCGGGTGAAATTGTGGCGCTGCTTGGGCCGAGCGGGTGCGGTAAATCGACCGTCTTGCGCGCCATTGCCGGACTGATTCAACCCAAAGCAGGCAAAATCGTGTTAGGTCATCAGGACCTTGCGCAAATGTCAGCGCGCTCCCGTGGTATTGGCATGGTGTTTCAGAACTACGCCTTATTCCCGCATCTGACCGTGGCTGAGAACATCGCCTATCCCTTGTCCTGTCAGCAGATGTCGCGCGCTGAGCGCAAAGCGCGCGTGAAAGAGATGCTGACGCTGGTGCGGCTGGAAGAGTACGGCAATCGCCTGCCGCGCGAATTATCGGGCGGACAGCAGCAGCGTGTTGCTGTTGCCCGCGCCATTGCCGGCCGCCCTTCTTTATTATTGCTTGATGAACCCTTTGGTGCGCTCGACCGCGCCCTGCGGTTTGATCTCCAGGTTGAGTTGCTGCACCTGCAAAAAACGTTGGGTATCACCACGCTGATCGTCACGCATGATCAAGAGGAAGCCCAGAGCCTGGCGAACCGGTTGGTGCTCATGAACAAGGGGAACGTCGAGCAGATTGATACGCCGATGGCGGTCTATGACCAGCCCAGCACGCTGTTTGTTAACACCTTTATCGGTCAAACCAACCAATTGCCGGGCACGGTGTTGCGCTTTGACAACGATACCACCTTAATTGGCCTGCCTGACGACATGACGCTGCGGCTGCCCAGGCGACTCAACTTTATTCTGGGCGCTAAGGTCATCATCACCTGCCGACCAGAAGACATCACCCTGATGCCGCACCCCAACGAAAACACGCAGCCGGTCACGCTGAGCGTGTCAGTTCCTTTGGGCCCGACGTTGCTCCACGAGATGACGCTTCCCTGTGGTGGCAGCCTGCGCGCGTCTGAAGTGCGTGGTACCGGTACCCCGCTTCTTCGCCCCGGCGCGCAGTTGTTCGCCGAGATCAATACCACACGCTGCCATGCCTTTCCGGCAGAACCGCAATCCTAAGCGCATAAGAAGGAAAAACTATGAAAGACGTTAACATCAGTCGTCGTCGGTTCGGTCAACTGATTGCCGGGGCGACGGCAGCCTCACTGCTGCCGCTTTCGTTACGGGCATTGGCAGCCAATACGCAATCAGCCGTGGTAGCCACCTTCCCTGGCAACTGGGAGGACGCTTATCGCACGGTATTAACACCGATGCTGCAGAAAGAAGGCATTGGCCTGACGATTGCGCCAGCGATGGCCCAGGACCAGCTCGCGAAAGTGATGGCCAGCCCTGGCAATCCGCCCTATGACGCACTGCTGATGTCTCCGGGGCAAACTGACGTTGCCCTGCAAAATAATTTGATTGAAAAAATCGATCCTTCACGACTGAAAAACTGGCACCTGCTCGATAAAAGTTTTCAGGGAGAATACGGGCCGACGGTGACCGTGGAAGTCAACGGCATTGCCTACAATCCCGATATGGTACCGAGGCCGGACGGCTATGCCGATCTGTTTGAGAATCCCAGGTTTAAAGGGCTGGTCTCCTGGACAGGGTTTGGCTCAAACACCGCCGTCATGGCCTATACCGAAATTGCCAAAATATACGGCAAAGGGCCAGATGATATGGATGCCGTGTTTCAACTGTTCCAGAAACACCCTGAGCAGCTAAAGAGCATCGTCGACAGCACCAATCACCAGATGACGCTGTTCCAGCAAGGTGAAATTGCGGTATTCATGTGCAGCACCAGTAACGTCGCGCGGCTGAAGAGCCTGGGCATGAATGCCGAATTTGTGCATCCTAAAACTGGCACACCGGCGGCACCGGTCAACATTCACCTGACCAAAGGCAGTAAAAACGCAGAGGCAGTTTATGCCTATATGGATGCCGCTATCTCACAAGCCGCTCAGGATCAGTTCAAGCTACCGCCAGCAGAAATGTTTCCCACCAACAACAATGTGGCGCTGACGCCTGCCATCTCGGCATACGTTACTCGCCAGGACCTGCCTTCGCTGGTTTATCCCGACTGGGCCGCGATCAACAAAAATCGCGATGCCTGGATACGCAAATTCGATACGATTGTTGCAGGATAAGGTGGCGTGATGAAACAGAGCGGCTTTCCGTATGTGGTGCCCATGTTGCTGCTGTCCGTGGTGTTTTTCGCAACGCCGCTCGCTGTTTTAGTCGGATTCAGCTTTATCACCAAAAGCGGTATCACGCTTGAGCATTACGCTCGCTTTTTTGGCGATGCGTTTAACTTCCGCGTGCTGCTTAATACCGCAAGACTGGGCATTGAAACCGTTATTGGGACGACTTTGCTGGGGATTCCCATCGCTCTGCTGTATTGGCACAGCGGTCGCACAGTGCGTCAGGCGATCATTTTCCTGACGCTGATACCGATGCTGACCAGCAACGTGGTGCGAACCTTTGCCTGGATTGTCATTCTGGGACGCCAGGGCCCTGTCAGTGATGCCCTTATGGCGCTGGGCATCACCGGCATGCCAACCAGCCTGATGTTTACCGAGCTGGGTCTGGTCCTGGCAATGTGCCAGATCGATCTGCCGTTAATTATCCTGCCGTTGATTGCGATTCTGACGCGGACTCCCTACGCACTCATGGAAGCCGCGCAGGTTTCAGGTGCAGGTCCGTGGCGAATTTTCGTCACCGTACTGCTGCCCTTAATGCTCCCGGGCTTACTGGCCGGCTGGATTCTGGTGTTCGCCAGCACCAGTAGTTCGTTTGTCACCCAGTCCGTGATCGGTGGCGCGCGCAATGTGTATGTTCCACAGCTGATTTATCGCGAAGTCGGCACGCTGTTTGACTGGCCATTGGCCTCTGCCATCGCCGTGGTGCTGCTGCTTTCTACTGGCTGCCTGCTGGTTGCCCTGACCATGATTTCACGCCACCGGAGACTGAGCGGCCATGCGTAATCATCGAGAAAACCCGGTGCCTGCTGCACTGTATAACCTGTTCGTCTATGGCTTTGGCACGCTTTGCGTTATCTATCTGGTTGCGCCCATTGTTATTGCCATCATGATGTCGTTTACCGCCGGTCAAACACTGAAGTATCCGCCCGAGGGATTTTCCCTGCGCTGGTACGAGGCCTTACTGGACCCCGTTCGTTCCGGAACGGAGCAGATCGCGGCCTGGAACTCCCTGAAAATTGCCGGGTTGGCGGTGTTGGGATCGCTGCTGTTCGCCGTGCCCGCCACCATTGGCATGACGCGAATGAAACGTAAAAGCGTCAATGCCATTGAGCCATTACTGCTGGCACCGCTGGTGCTGCCCAGCCTGGTCTACGGCCTGGCGGCCTTAATCGTTGCCAACTTTTTTGGCGTGACACCGTCACTTTGGTTAACGGTTACGGGCCACATCGTGGTGTTCGGCCCGCTGATGTATCGGGCAGCATCTGTGGTTGCGCAGGGAATGAATCCCTCTCTGGCTGAAGCCTCGACGGTAATGGGAGCGAGCTGGTTTATGACCCTACGCCGCGTCACCTTGCCGCTGCTGATGCCGGGCATCACCGCCGGGGCATTTCTGGTGTTTATCCAGTCTCTGGATAACGTCACGGTCACGTTGTTTCTTGCTGACGCTCGCACCACAGTCCTTCCCCTGCGCATGTTTGCACTGATTGAAGAGTCGCTGGATGTTCGCGTTGCGGCCATCTCCGGCATTCTGATTGCGATAACCCTGATGGGCATGTTGGTCGCGCGCCGTGTACTGGCACCGCGTCCGCAAAACCCGTAAATAAAAAGGATTCACTATGACTACTCATGCGACTGCCGCCGCAGGATATCGCATCGGCGCGTTATTGGCTGATTTCCAGCCTGACTTCACGTTTTCCGCCCCGCCGCCCTTGCCGCTGGAGGAGTTTGAAGAGCGGCTGCGTAAAATCCGTCGTCAGGCCGTAGAGGCCGGACACGATGCGCTGATCGTTCACGCAGGCAGCGTGGGCTGGTTTCATGCGTCAAATCCCTATCTTCGCTATATCTGCGACTGGATGCGCGAAGGTGTGCTGATCATCCCCACAGATAACAATAAGCCCTTGACGCTGCTGTCGTTTTTCACCCAGTCAGTGCTGCTTCCGCCAGCCGGTGAGCCCCTGTTGGTCGAGGACATCTGGCAGATTGGGCCAATAGGTCGTGAATATGCTGACCGTCCCGGCGACGCGGTGGTGAAAACGGCCGAAAAATGTGCCGCGATACTGCGTCAGTTGGGATTAGCGCGCGCGCAGATTGGCAAAATTGGCGATCGTACCAGCCTGACTTTCTGGGCGTCGCTGGAAATCCAGTTACCCGGCAGTCAATGGATTGCAGACAACGCCATTCTGGACCGACTGCAAAAAGTGCGCTCCGCGCGTGAAATCGAGATGTTCAGGGCGGCGGCACAGTTGATTAGCATCGGTACGCAAGCGGCTTACCATGTGGCGAAACCGGGTATCACCGATTATGAAATCTTTGCGGCCTTTACCGCCGCGCAAATGGCATTCGGTGGTGAGACCGGCGATGGCTATCAAATTGGTATCAATGCGTTTGGCACGCACTGCGGTAAACCTTACGGACATATTGTTCGCCCCGGTGACCTGATCAATTTGTATATCTCAAATGTCACCTGGCGCGGCTATACCGCCCAGACGGCGCGCATGATTGCCGTGGGCGATATCACCGCCCGCCAGGAGCTGGTGTTAAACGCCTGTACTGAAGGCGTTAAACGTGCGGAGCAACGCATTAAGCCGGGCGCGTTAATGCGCGATATCAACAATGCAGCCTTTGCGCCCATGATCGCGCAAGGACTGTTGACCTCACCCGAAGCCCGCAGCATGCCGTATAACTGGTCACCCATGCCGGACGGCGAAGCACGTTTAATTCCGCAACAGTATGTCCCGGATGCAGACTGGGAAGCACAGGGACGCAAACTCATGCATGTTTACCCTGCCACTCATGGCCCACATAACCCGAACCTGGGCCATTCAGTCGGCATGGCGGGCGGGCAAAACAGCTTCAACATTTCGTCTCACAATTACGATCGTCTGGAGGAAGGTATGGTGTTTGTGTTGCACACCCAATGGCTTGAGCCGTTATCGGCCGGTTGCAACATTGGGGATTGTTATGTGGTGACCCAGGACGGCTTCGAAAACCTTAGCCGCCATACGCCGCTTGAAACCCACCGTATTGCAGCCGGAGTTTGATATGAATTCGCACACCTGGTTTGATTTCGCGTCATTAGGCGAACGGGAACGCTACAAAATACTGATTGGTACGGTGATACCGCGCCCCGTAGCCCTGGTGACTACCGTTGATAAAAACGGGCACGCGAATGCCGGGCCGTTTAGCTTCTTCAACGTGTTAACTCACGATCCGGCCATTGTTGCTATCGGTGTCGAAAATTATGCCGATATGCGCTTTAAAGACACAGCCCGGAACATCCGTGAAACGGGCGAATTTACCGTGCATATTGTGGACCAGGCGCTGGTCGAACAAATGGAAGTTTGCGCGATTAAATTTGCGCCAGAGGTTGATGAACTGCGTGAAGCTGGCCTGGCTACCGTTCCGGGCAACAAGGTATGCAGCCCGCGCATTCTTGCCGCGCCAGCCGCGCTGGAATGCCGCCGACATACCACTTTGCAGGTCGGCCCCGCGCGCGAAATTATTCTTGGTGAAGTGGTCGGCGTCTATGTGCGTAGCGATGCGGTTAACCCGGAAAACCTGCACATCGATCAGCACCTTATGGACGCGATTGGTCGTATGGGTGGGAATACTTATTGCCGAACGCGCGATCAGTTTGATGTAAAAACGTTGACGCCCGAGCAATGGGCATCACGACAAACCATTAAATAACGCGTTGCAAACGAAGGCATCTGTGGAGCCGCAGGCGTAACGCGCGCCTTTACAGTAACCAATAGAAACTCCAACCTGCTACATAACGGCTGCGTCGCCCCGTTAAGCGTGGCTGCAACACATGGCACATTGAGGTTGGAGTGAGCGGAGATAAGCCACCATTCTGTCGTGAGACGCGTGGCTGATTTCCCCACTCATGCTTTGCTCGGGCAGAATGCCTGTGTTCAGCCCGTTAACTTGCCCGATTCAGCGTCACCTGTGCGCCATATTCACGTGTCAGACGGCGAGACTGATAGTAAACGGATTTCCAGTACGGATTATCGAGTGAAGAACGAATCACGCCTTTGCTGGCAGAGGCATGAATAAACTGATGGTCAGTATCGTAGAACCCAACATGCATACCACCGCCTATGCGGAAAAAGACCAAATCGCCCGGCTGCAAATGTTCCGGCGTGACGCGAACACCCATATGCAGGAGATCGGCGGTAGTCACGCGATCCATCGGCAGATTAAAGCGGTCATGCAAGGTGCGCCAGACGTAGCCCGAACAGTCGACGCCCGACAGTTGCGTTCCGCCCCATTGGTACGGTGTGTCATGCCAGGTATGCATTTGGTCATGCAGTGCAGCAACAATCGGGATTAAGTCAGGGTTTTGCGTTGAATCCGATGCGGAAGTGTCCTCGGGAGCGTCTGAGCGAGGATGATGACTGCAGCCGGACATCAGCAATATAAGGCCGGAAAGTAAAAAGAAAGATGTTCTACGCTTCATCGAGTGATCCGCACAGTAAAGATAAGAGGCCAGCAAAGTTAATAGCTTTATAACCTATTCATTCGCCTATAGAAATATCAAAGCTCCGCTTTACCTAACCTTACACTTTGAGCATCAGGTCATAGTTATATAGCGTAAAACCCCCCTTCTGAAAACAGATTTTATTGAACCCAAATAATAACGCTACGTTTAATCTGACTGGGTCGCTCTCCTGCTCATCGTTCAGAATTCACGTAGCGCTGCTTGTTTTTTCCCTACCCGTTTTCACCGGGATCAAGCCCGCACACCTGCCAGCGCACTGAACTGACACCTTTCTCCAGGCTGATACGGCTTACCAGACTTTCCAGCTGCCCGGTCATGCTGGGCTGCCCCATCACTTCGGCATTCACTTCCATGCGGTGCGGCGGGTCCAGATCTTCACTGTGAAGCGACTGCAGCCGCAAGCCGCTGTTGCCCAGGCTGTGCAGCATCAGGCTGCGCACCTGAACTTCATCCTGAGCCAGACAAACGATTTGCACTTTATAATGCTGTACCGCCTCGTCAGCCGACACGATCGACTGACGATTGATGCCCAGCGCCAGCTCGCGCAGCAGGATATTGGCGCACAGAATCACCATGCAGCCAATCGCCGCTTCGAGCAATAACCCCATGCTGCACAATACGCCCACGGCCGCTGTACACCATAAAGTGGCGGCGGTATTCAGGCCGCGCACATTTAACCCGTCGCGCATAATCACGCCACCGCCGAGAAAGCCGATGCCAGAAACCACATAGGCGGCTACGCGCGTGGCATCGGTGGCAATGCCCGGTACACATTGGGTCATCAGCACAAACAAACAGGCGCCGGTGCTGACCAGCGCGTTGGTGCGTAAGCCGGTCATGCGTTGACGCAGTTGACGTTCGCTGCCGATGAGCGCACCCAGAATCAGCGCAGCCGACACGCGCAGTAAAAAGATTTTCCAGTCCATGATAAACCTCTCTCCGCCACGCAGTATGCGCAGGACGGAAAAGTAAAGATGAATAAAATGGATTACAGCAGGCGCTGATGCACAGAGCGCATCACGTTGTGGAGGGATGATTGTAAAACCGCCATCTTAACGCGCAGTTAAGACAGCCAGAAGACTATCTTACTGCAGAAGCCAGGTGTAATCGTTCGGGACTTTTGTCCAAGGTTGATTGCCTCATGAGTAAAATTCGCGGCGATTATATAGCCATCTGAGCAGAGATTTCCACTCAGATGGCTGTTCGTTAAGGTTTGGTTTATGCCAGCAGAAAGCGATTAGCGCAGGGTCGCCGCGTCCGCTGGTACTTCTGACCGGGCGGGTTCCATCATCACCGGGGTGCTTTTATAGGAGGGAATACCGCTCTTTGTGTCGTAACTGTCCAGTGGGATCAGCACATTGGCCTCGGGATAATAGGCTGCGACAGAGCCGTCGGCCATGTCATGGACCGCGATGGTCAGATTATCGAGTCGACGATGGGTAGGTTTACCGTCCGGGTCCAGCGCAATGATGTTGACCTGATCGCCCATGCGAACCCCGTTTTTCTCCGCCTCATTTTCACTGATAAACAACACATCCCGGCGTCCTTTGATACCGCGATAGCGGTCGTCCAGGCCGTAAAGCGTGGTGTTGTACTGGTCGTGACTGCGTAACGTGGTCAGCACCAAATCATGGCATTTGAACGATCGCGGATCTTCGTTGATGCCGTCCATGAGCAGGAATTGTGCTTTACCTGACGGCGTATGCCAGACGCGTTCCGACGCGCCATTAGGTAAACGAAAACCGCCCGGCTGCTGGAGACGCTCATTAAAGTTGTCGAAGCCTGGCACCACCTTCTCAATGGCGTTACGGATGGTGCTGTAGTCAGCGATCATGCTGTCCCAGTCCACTACAGTGCCCGGCAGCGTGGCTTTTGCCAGACCCGCTACCAGCGCTGGCTCGGATTTCAGATGCGGTGAGGCGGGTTCAAGCGTACCGCGAGAGGCGTGAACCATCGACATGGAATCTTCAACGGTTACGCTCTGCGCACCGGATTGCTGCTGGTCAATCTCTGTGCGTCCCAACACCGGGAACAGATAGCTGTGTTTTGCCAGCAACAAATGAGAACGATTCAGTTTGGTGGCCATATGCACCACTAAATCCAGCTTGCGCATGGCAGGGAACGTCTCCTGCGGGTCGGACATGGCTTCGGCCAGGTTACCGCCCAGGCAAAGCAGGGCATTGATTTTTCCATCGCGAATCGCCTGCACGGCCTGAACTGCGCCGTGGCCGTGTTTGGCTGGGGGTTTAAAACCAAACACTTTTTCAATGCTGTTCAGCAGGCTTTCTGTGGGAATCTCAGTGATACCCACGGTACGATCGCCCTGCACGTTTGAGTGACCGCGCAAAGGGCAGATCCCCGCGCCCTTCTTGCCCATATTGCCGCGCAACAGCAGCAGATTGGCTATCTGCTGAACATTTTGCGTGCCGTATTGATGCTGGGTAATCCCCATGCCATAGCAAATGATTGTGCGTTCAGCATTGGCATAAAGATGGGCAATGTGCTGAATTTGCTCACGCTCCATACCCGAGATTTTGAGGATGTGCTCCCAGTCTGTCGCCGCCAAATCGGCTTTCAACGCGTCAATGCCCTGGGTATGTTCTTCAATAAAGGCGAGATCGAAGATGCCCGGATCGCCTTTCGCTCTGGCGTCCTCATCCATCGCTAACAGACATTTCATCACGCCTTTCAGCATCGCGGCATCGCCGCCTACCCGAATTTTGTAGTAGGTCGAGGCCAGTTCTGTTGAGCTCAGCGTCAGCATCTGGACCGGGCTTTGTGGTGCGGTAAAACGTTCCAGCCCGCGTTCGCGTAACGGGTTGATCGCCACAATTCTGGCTCCGCGCTTTGCCACTTCCTGTAAGGTTGCCAGCATACGTGGATGGTTGGTGCCGGGGTTATGGCCAATGCAGATCACCAAATCACAGTGGTCAAAATCATCCAGTTCCACCGTGCCTTTGCCTATGCCAATCGATTCAGGCAAGCCAACGCTGGTCGGCTCGTGGCACATGTTGGAACAGTCAGGAAAGTTGTTGGTTCCGAATTCACGGGCAAACAGCTGCCAGAGAAACGCGGCTTCATTGGAGGCGCGACCCGAGGTGTAAAACTCCACGCTGTCCGGATCGTTATAGCTGCGCAGCCGCTCGCCAATTTCGTTAAAGGCCGTTTCCCATTCAATGGGCTGATAGGTATCGCTGGCGGGATCGTACTTCATCGGATGCGTCAGCCTGCCCTCGCCTTCAAGCTCATGGGCGTTGCGCTGCCAAAGTTCGCTGACGGTATTCGCAGCAAAGAATTCAGGTGTGGTGCGTTTGCTGGTGGCTTCCCATGAAACCGCTTTTGCGCCGTTTTCACAGAATTCAAACGAGGAGGTGTGCTTGGGATCGGGCCAGGCGCAGCCCGGACAGTCAAACCCTTCGGGCTGGTTGACCTTGAACAACGCGATGACGTCCTGCTTGACCGCCATCTGTCCACGAATGGCGCCAGCCACCGCTTTCAGGGCACCCCAGCCGCCTGCGGCACCCTCATAGGAATGAATGCCCGATGTATTCTCTTGCTCTTTCATATTGCTCCACAATCACTGTTATTCGCTTTTCATTAAGCCTGGTACAGTAATTGCGATGGTGCGTGGGAACAGTGATGTAAATGTCAGGATAACCTTTGCTAAATGTTACATCGTTGCGTTTAGGCTGACTCATGGGCCGATTATGTGTCCTGATCAGGCTTGCAGCGTATTCCCGCGCCGTTGTCTTCGGCAGCGCTCGGAGCAATATTGCACCTCTTCCCAGCATTTCTCCCACTTTTTGCGCCAGGTCATCGGTTTCTGGCACTGTTTGCAATAGCGAACCGGCAATGACTGTTTATTGCCTTTACATGTTTTCATTTATCGCTCCTTTGCTCAGGTTACGCATTAGCATAAAAAGTATAGCCGCCGGGTAAGGCAAACTGCGTGACCTGATGCTGGTAGGGCTGATTGACTTTGCGGCAAATAGGATCAGAATAGCCTGCATCAAGGACTGCGCTACACGGAGTTTATCATCATCACCTTTCGCGACCTGTTCCGCTTCAACGCGGTGGTAAAAACTGGCCTGTTAGCCGCATCGGCCTTGCTGCTGGTCAGTTGTGCCTCTGAACCGCCTAAATCGCTGGTTACGCCCTTCCCGCCCGTCAGTAAACCGTCGCTGCCTTCACAACCGGTGCAACATCATGAACCGGTGCGCGGCGTCTGGCTGACGACGGTTTCACGGCTTGACTGGCCACCGATCGCCTCCGTGAATATCAGCAATGACAACGTGCGCGTCAGTCAGCAAAAAAAAGCGCTGACCGATAAGCTGGATAAGCTGAAAAGTCTGGGCATCAATACCGTGTTTTTTCAGGTTAAACCAGACGGCACGGCCCTGTGGAGATCAAAAATCCTGCCCTGGTCAGACATGATGACCGGAAAGATTGGTCAGGACCCGGGCTTCGATCCGCTGCAGTTTATGCTCGATGAGGCGCACAGGCGCGGTATGCGGGTACATGCCTGGTTTAATCCTTATCGCGTCTCGGTGAATACCAAACCTTCAACGGTGGGTGAGCTTAACCGCACGCTGTCACAGCAGCCAGCCAGCGTGTTTGTGCTGCATCGCGACTGGATTCGTACCTCGGGGGATCGCTATGTGCTCGACCCCGGCATTCCGGATGCCCGGGACTGGATAACCAGCATCGTGGCAGAAGTGGTCAAACGTTATGACATCGATGGCGTGCAGTTTGATGATTATTTCTATGCCGAATCACCGGGTTCTGCCTTGAATGACAGCCAGACCTTTATCAAATACGGTCAGGGTTATGCGTCTAAAGCGGACTGGCGCAGGCACAATACGCAGTTGTTAATCGAACAGGTTTCTCACACCATCAAGCAGCTCAAGCCGAATGTAGAATTTGGCGTCAGCCCGGCTGGCGTCTGGCGTAACCGCTCCCATGATGCGGCAGGCTCGGATACGCGCGGTGCGGCGGCTTATGATGAATCCTATGCGGATACGCGCCGTTGGGTGCAGGAAGGCTTGCTGGACTATATTGCGCCGCAGATTTACTGGCCCTTCTCGCGCAGCGCCGCCCGCTATGATGTGCTGGCAAACTGGTGGGCTAACGTGGTGAAGCCAACCAAAACCCGCCTGTATATCGGCATTGCCTTATACAAGGTTGGCGTGCCGGCTAAAAATGAGCCGGAGTGGACGATTAACGGTGGTGTGCCGGAGCTGAAAAGACAACTGGATCTTAACGATTCCATCCCGCAGATCGATGGCACTATTTTGTTCCGGGAAGATTACCTGAATCAGCCGCAAACCCAGCAGGCCGTTAACTACCTGCGCAGCCGTTGGGGCCAGACAAAGTGATCCATACCAGGATCGTCCCCGCATGCACACCGGCGCTGCAGGTGTTGACGGCCCGTCTGTCAGCCGAGCTGTTGGCAATCACCGGCGACGACGGGACGCATCACTTTACTCCCTCAGACGATGCGCTATGGATACTGGCCACCGATGATGCGGATAACCCTGTTGGCTGCGGCGCATTGCTGCATGTTTCCCCTGATATGGCCGAACTGAAACGCATGTTTTCCACCCGACAGCGTGCGGGAACCGGCGCGGCGCTGCTGGCAGCCATAGAGCAACTTGCCCGGCAGCGGGGCTATAAAGCGATTCGGCTTTCTACCCGCGTCATCAATACCCGGGCCGTGGCGTTTTATCAGCGTCAGGGTTATCAGGAAACCGACCGCTATGGCGTGTATGTGGACAGGCCCGCCTCGGTTTGCCTGAGTAAAACATTATGAGCATTAACAATTATTTTACTAATTTGCCATAAATAGCACTTTTGTCAGCACCGCTGTTTTTTCGTGGGGTAAGATACGTCAACTAACGTAAAGCCGCCTATACGGAAATCCTCATGTCTGATTACTCCAGCGACGTAAAATCAAACCCGCCGGGCCTGGCCCCGACCGTTGACGACAGCCAGAAGATTCTGGTGTCGATTCTTGGCGCGGTGGCGGTTTCCCACTGCTGTAACGATTTTATCCAGGCCATGCTGCCGTCGATTTATCCTTTGCTGAAATCCAATTTTTCTCTCAGCTATGCGCAGATTGGCCTGATTACGCTTATCTATCAGATGACCGCCTCGCTGTTGCAGCCCTGGATTGGCCTGTATACCGACAAACATCCTAAACCCTGGCTGCTGCCCTCTGGCATGGTGGCAACCCTGTTCGGCATCGGACTGCTGGCAATAGCCCCGCACTTCTCCGTGGTGTTGCTTGCTTCGGCGCTGATCGGCGTGGGTTCCGCAACCTTTCACCCTGAAGCCTCCCGTGTGGCACGCATGGCATCGGGCGGGCACTTTGGTACGGCGCAGTCCACCTTTCAGGTCGGTGGCTATATCGGCACGGCCTTTGCGCCTTTAGTGGCCGCGATGCTGATTATTCCGCATGGGCAGCTGGCGGTGGGCTGGCTGATGTTGATTGCGCTGTTTGCGGTCATTGTCCTTTCCGGCATCAGCCGCTGGACGGTTAAGCACGGCCATGCACACATGAAAAAACATAACGGTCAGGCAATGCGATCGCTGTCCCCGCGAGATGTGAAACTGGCGTTATCGGTGGTCGGTGTGCTGCTGCTGGCAAAATTTACCTACATTGCTTCTATTAGTAACTACTACATTTTCTATCTGGTTGAGCGTTTTCAGCTCCCGATCCCTCAGGCTCAGATCTACCTGTTTACCTTTCTGGCCGCCGTGGCGATCGGCACCCTGGTGGGAGGGCCGGTCGGCGATCGTATTGGTCGTAAGGCAGTGGTCTGGATCTCGTTTCTGGGCGTTATCCCGTTCTCGCTGCTGATGCCGCATGCCAATCTGTTCTGGACCGCCGTGCTGACCGTCTGTATCGGTCTGGTCTTTTCATCGGCGTTTGCCGCACTGGTGGTGTATGCGCAGGAAGTCCTGCCGGGCCGCACCGGCATGGTGGCCGGGATTATGTTTGGCACCATGTTTGGTATTGGCGGGATTGCGGCGGCGGCGCTGGGGAAATTTGCGGACTGGTACGGCATCACCACGGTGTACAACGCCTGTGGCTTTCTTCCACTATTGGGCTTTGCCACCTTACTGATGCCCGATACACGTCGCGTTAAATAACGGCACAGACAGGCAGCGTGCTGCTGCCTGTCGTCTTTCTCACACGTAGCCCATCATTTTCAGCATCGACTGCGCCTGGGTCATGGCTTCAGCCCGATGCGTAATCCCCAGCTTTTGATAAAGATTACGGATATGGGTTTTGATGGTGGTTGACGCCACCTCCAGCTCCGCCGCAATCTGCTCGTTGCTGTAACCCGAATAGATTAGCCCCAGCACCTGCCATTCGCGCTGTGTCAGTGGGCTGGTACGGATCAGCTCGGGCACGTCAGGATGATTCAGCAGGCGGCTGACAAACCCCTCGTCAAAATGGGCAAATTTATGACGGTGGTATTTATTGATCTCGTTAAGGATGCGCCGTGCCCGATGGTTATCCAGCTCATCCAGTGCATTCAGCTGCAGCACCTGGCGTAGCTGTTGCGCCATGGGTTCGCCCTGAACGACAAAATGGCTGATAAAGCCGGTGCTGCGAGCCAGCCTGAGCGCCTCCAACAGTGCGTGCTGCGCGTTGGCGCGCTGATCGTTTTCCCAGTAGATATGGTTCAGCAACAGTACATTACGGTTAAGATCGCTCATTAACTGCAAGGCACGTGCGTTTTCATTCAGCTCATCCAGAATCACTTCGGCCTGAGTGTAATGCCCCAGTAAAATTTGCGCCCGCGCGACGTTGCGCCACTGCCCCTGCAAAAAATGGTTATTGGCACAGGCCGGTTTGGGTGTCTGACGCAGCCACTCACTGGCGCTTTGCGTGTCTCCTGTCATTTGCCAGTACAACACCCGCACCTTATCGGCATTGGCGAGCCAGTCATTGTGCCAGCGTCCATTGTTAAGCAGGTTTTCCAGCCGGTTTAACAGGTTGCGGGCGTTGTCCAGGTTTCCCCGGGCAATCGCGCTCTGCACCAACAGTCCAAGGCACTGGATCTGCTGCTGAGGCTGATAACCCTGCAACACCTTCATGCCTTCACGTGCGGCCTGCTCGGCCTCATCCAGCCTGCCCCAGGCCCACATCAGCTGGGCACGGATACGCAGCAGAAACTCATGCAGCGGGAAGTGAGAAAGATGCTGCTCTTTCACCAACACAAAGGCGCGCTCCTGGGTTTCATAGGCGGTTTGCAAAAAGCCCTGGGCAAACAGGATTTCGCTTTGCTGGATCAGGCTCCAGAGCACATAGTGCCAGGCCTCATCCCGTCGCGCCATGTGCTCCGTCTGGCGCATGAGATCCAGCGAATTACTCAGCTCCCCTTTGCAATGCATGACCTCGCCATGCACGGATGTGGCGACAATACGGCTGTAATGGCGACGTTCAGGCAGGGCGTCCAGCGCCAGCATCGCCAGACGTTCGGCCTCATCAGCATTGCCGTCGTTTATCGCAACCTGCGCCCGTAACGCATTGAACTCACCGCGCAGCACCGCATCGATTTCACACTGGCTCTCCTCTTCAAACCGGGCCAGCAGGCTGTTAACCTCTGCGAAACGGTGCTGGCTTTGCATCAGCCAGGCCTGCAGCAGCACCAGGCTGGGATTCTCAAGTCGCATCGCCCAGGGCAGCGCATTGAGCGAGGACTCCAGTAAAGGCAGTTCGCTCTGATTAAACAGTGACCACGCGTGCTCGGTTAACACATCCCGCAGCATCTCCGCATCACCCGAGGCGCGCGCATGATGGATAGCCTCGCTGGGGAAGCCCTGCGCCATCCAGCTTGTCGCCGCCGCCCGATGCAGTGCCGGCAGCTCGGCGGCCAGTTCCCACTGACAGCGCTGTTGCAGGAAACTGCCAAACAGCGGGTGATAGCTAAACCACTGACCCGAGTCATCCATTCGTTGCAGAAACAGCCCCTGACGCTCAATCTCTTCCAGCCAGCGCTGACCGTTATCCTCACCTGTCACCTGGGTAATCAGCGCCGCATTGAGCGAACGCAATAGCGAACTTTTAAGCAGGAAATGGCGTGTCGTCAGACTGACGTTATCCAGAACTTCCTCGACCAGATAATCGGTTAAATGGCTGGCGTTAATACCAGACAGACGACGTGCCGAGTGTTGCGCGGCGCCTGCACCCTGCCGGGCCGACAGTGCAATAAGCTGTAGCGCGGTAGCCCAGCCCGCCACATCATCACACAGCCGCCCTGTCTCGTCGGAGGCCAGCGGCGCAGGCAGGCGGGCATCAAAAAACTGTTGGGCTTCGTGATGGGTGAAGGCCAGTTGCTGACTGCTTAGCTCCAGCAACTGCTCGCGAACACGCAGATTGGCGATGCCTAACTGCGGCAGATTGCGTGAGAGCACCACCAGGGTAATGTTTTCGGGCTGATGGCGTAAAAAGAAACGCATCGCATCATGAATCACAGGATTCGTAATGTGATGGTAATCATCGATAATCAGCCACAGCGGCTGATGCCAGGCCTGGAGTTCGTGAAAGATCTGGGTAAAGAGCGCATTCAGGTTAACGTACTGGCGCTTGTGGGCCAGCGCCTCGCTGCGGCTACAAGCGCCCTGCGTGGCCTGCTGAAGCGCAGCAATGAGATAGTCTGCAAAACGCTCCGTTTGATTGTCACTTTCATCAAGAGAATACCAGCCTAAATCGGCCTTATCTGCTGCCCACTGAGACAGTAATGTGGTTTTGCCGTAGCCCGCCGGACTGGTCACCAGTACCAGCCGATAATTACCCGCAGCCGATAATTTTCGTATCAGGCGGTCCCGTTTTACCGTGGTTTCATGGCGGACAGGACGGCTGAGTTTTGAGGGGATTAACATGAACGCACGCTTCTCCGTTAACGTCTGGCGCATCATTTTTTTACGCTTCGTAATTATTCCTCACACGTTCAGCTATCGCCTCTGATAAAGCAAGTGGACGCTTAAGTGGATCTTCACAAAAGCGAGTCTAATCACACTTAAGTTAAATTTTCAGGCTTGCCTTATCCTCTCCTCCCTTGCCCTCATCCTGACGGAACCTTTGCCGGGATGAGGAGCGGGCCTGCGCGCCAGGGCAGACTGAATGTCATCCCTTTTCTACTTTATCGACAGGACACCAGGCTATGACACAGCACCCTTTTGATCACGACCGTTTTACCGCTGCGCTGACGCGCCAGTGGCAGCATTTTGGCCTGCATGAGGCAGGTGACATGACCCCGCATCAGTGGTGGCAAGCCCTGAGTGGTGCGCTGGCAGAGATGCTGAACGCACTGCCCGCCCGGCCTGCATCCGGGGATCAGCGCCATGTGAACTATCTCTCCATGGAGTTTCTGACCGGACGCCTGACCGGCAACAACCTGCTGAATCTGGGTTGGTATGACGCTGTAAATGACGCATTAAAACGCTGGGATGTTTCGCTCAGTGAGGTGCTGGAGCGCGAGAGCGATCCGGCGCTGGGTAATGGCGGACTGGGCAGGCTGGCGGCCTGTTTTCTCGACGCAATGGCCACGGTGGGCCAGCCCGCAACGGGCTATGGTCTTAACTATCAATATGGTCTGTTTCGTCAGCGCTTTGTTGAGGGTGCACAGGACGAAATGCCCGATGACTGGCAGCGTGACCGTTATCCCTGGTTTACCCACAACGCTGCACTGACTGTTACGGTGGGATTAGGCGGTAAAGTGATTTCCGACCAGGGTTCTGTGCGCTGGCAGCCTGCGTTTCAACTGGAGGGCGAAGCCTGGGATCTGCCGGTCGTGGGCTTTGAAAATGGCCTCACTCAGCCCCTGCGGCTGTGGCAGGCTAAACATGCGCATCCTTTCGATCTCCAGAAATTTAACGCCGGTGATTTTTTACGGGCAGAAAAGCAAGGTATCGATGCCGAAAAACTGACCAAAGTGCTTTATCCCAACGACAATCATCTGGCGGGGAAAAAACTGCGTCTGATGCAGCAGTATTTTCAGTGCGCCTGTTCGCTGGCTGACATCCTTCGTCGTCACCGTCTGGCGGGACGCCGGATTGACACCTTAGCCGATCACGAAGTTATTCAGCTTAATGATACGCATCCTACGCTGGCGATCCCTGAACTCATGCGGCTGTTGCTGGATGAGCATCAGCTCAGCTGGCAGGACGCCTGGGATATTACCCAGCGTACCTTTGCCTATACCAACCACACGCTGATGCCGGAAGCCCTGGAATGTTGGGATACCGCCATCGTGCGCAGCCTGCTGCCAAGGCATATGGCGATTATTAACCGCATTAATGCCCAGCTTAAAGAGGCGGTAAATGCGCGCTGGCCGGAAAACGAGACGGTCTGGTCAAAACTGGCGATCGTGCACAACAAACAGCTGCGCATGGCCAATTTATGCGTGGTGAGCTGTTTTGCGGTGAATGGCGTGGCCGCCCTGCACTCACGGCTGGTAAAAGAAGATCTGTTCCCGGAATACGTTGCCCTGTGGCCGGAAAAATTCCATAACGTGACCAATGGCATTACCCCGCGCCGCTGGATGCATCAGTGCAATCCCCGGCTGGCGGCGCTTATCGGAAAAACGCTCAATAAACCCTGGCTTAACGATCTGGATGCCCTTCAGGGGCTGGAAAACCAGGTGGACAACCCCGCGTTTTGCGCTGAATACCGGGAGATTAAGCAGCAAAACAAAACGGATTTAGCCCGCTGGATTGCGCAACGCACCGGTATTGCGGTGAATCCCGAGGCGATGTTTGACGTGCAGATAAAGCGGCTGCACGAGTACAAACGTCAACATCTCAGCCTGCTGCATACCATCGCCTTGTGGCAAACCCTGGTGAGCGATCCTCAGGCAAACTGTTGTCCCCGCGTGGTGATATTTGGTGCAAAAGCGGCACCGGGCTATGCGCTGGCCAAAAATATTATCTTCGCCATCAACAAGGTTGCCGACGTCATCAACAACGATCCGCGCGTGGCCGATCGTCTCAAAGTGGTCTTTATTCCCGACTATAACGTCTCGGTTGCGGAACGGCTGATCCCTGCCGCAGACCTGTCAGAGCAGATTTCACTGGCAGGCAAAGAAGCCTCCGGTACCGGCAATATGAAGCTGGCCCTGAACGGGGCACTGACCATCGGCACGCTTGACGGCGCAAACGTGGAAATTTCTCAACAGGTCGGCGATGAGAATATCTTTATCTTTGGTCACACCGTGGAACAGGTCAACGCGCTCAAGGCGGCTGGCTACGCACCTGCACAGTGGCGTGAAAAAGATGCCCAGCTCGACCGGGCGCTGACCTCACTTGAAGATGGCACGTTCAGCGCAGGTGACCAACATGCTTTTGATCTGCTGATACACAGCCTGGGGGCCAGAAACGGCGATCCTTATCTGGTTCTGGCCGACTTCCGGCATTACCTCCACGCTCAGCAACGCGTTGAAGCGCTGTGGGCCGATAAAGCCGCCTGGACGCGCGCAACGATATTAAACACCGCACGCTGCGGTATGTTCAGCGCTGACCGGGCGATTCGCCACTATCAACAGCGCATCTGGCAGCGTCAACGATAAGGATCATCATGAAACCACTTCATTATCCTGCCGGGATCGGCAGGATAGCTACGGACTACATTGATGCACATGGCGCGGTCCGCCAGGTGTCTGCGTTAACGCGTCAGCGTTTACTGGCCGCTATGCAGCCGGGTTCGGCTTCGGAAATGATCGCGCCGGTGGCGGTTTTTACACAGGGCAAGCCCATCACGTTAACGCCCTCTCTGTCTGGCCCGGC
Source organism: Pantoea allii (assembly GCF_002307475.1). Classification (GTDB taxonomy): domain Bacteria; phylum Pseudomonadota; class Gammaproteobacteria; order Enterobacterales; family Enterobacteriaceae; genus Pantoea; species Pantoea allii. The sequence continues at coordinate 277,348 of NZ_NTMH01000003.1, forward strand.
TCGCTGGTGTCTGGCCCGGCTCGCTGGTGTCTGGAAAGCGAAGCGGGAGAGCGCTGGTCGGGGCACGCTGAACCGGGACAACCGTTAGCGCTTCCTGATCTGCCTGAAGGTTATCATCGTTTGACCGTCATCCTGGATGCGCAGCGCACGACATGCCAGATAATAGTGACACCGTCACGTTGCTATGAACCGGACGCGTTACGCCGTGGCGAGAAATGCTGGGGCACCTGTGTTCAGCTCTATTCTTTACGGTCGGCACAAAACTGGGGAATCGGCGATTTTGCCGACTTGCGTCACATGGTGAATGAAGTCGGCCTGCGCGGTGGTGCTTTTGTGGGCTTGAATCCGCTGCATGCCCTTTTCCCCGCCTTACCCGAGCAGGCCAGCCCCTACAGCCCCTCTTCCCGGCGCTGGCTTAACGTGCTCTACATCTGTGTTCCCGAAGTTGAGGACTTTAACCTGAGTGACGCCGCGCAGCGCTGGTGGCAGTCCGCGGATACGCAAAACACACTGCGGCAGGCGCGTCATACACAGTGGGTAGACTATGCTGCGGTGGCATCACTTAAGCTGAATGCCCTGCAATTTGCGTGGCAGCGGTTTATGCAGCGTGACAAAGACGATAGTCAGGTCGTGGCGTTTGACGACTTTGTGGTTCAGGGCGGAGAAAGCCTGCTACATCAGGGGTTGTTTGATGCCTTGCAGGCCCGGCTTATCAAGGAAGATCCGCTACGCCACGGCTGGCAAACGTGGCCCCTGGCCTACCAACAGCCGGACACGGCCGCCGTGGACGCGTTCAGAATTGATCACGGCGATGAGATTCGTTTCTATCTGTGGCTGCAGTGGCTGGCGGCGAGTCAATTTTCCGCCTGTTGGCGCGACAGTCAGCAGCATCCGATGGCACCTGGACTTTATCGCGACCTCGCGGTGGGCGTTGCCGCTGGCGGATCAGAAACCTGGAGTCAGCGGGCGCTGTATTGCCTGGATGCCAGCGTGGGCGCACCACCTGATATCCTGGGCCCGCTCGGGCAGAACTGGGGATTACCGCCAATGGACCCGCAGGGTTTATATGACCGGGCATATGAACCCTGGATTACGCTGCTGCGCGCGAACATGCGCGATTGCGGCGCGCTACGTATCGATCATGTCATGGCTCTGCTGCGATTATGGTGGATTCCGCAAGGGGAAACGGCTGCATCAGGTGCTTATGTCGCCTATCCGATCGACGATTTGCTGGCCATTCTGGCACTGGAAAGCCAACGTCATCGCTGCATGGTGATTGGCGAGGATTTAGGCACGGTGCCGGAGGCGATCGTCGATAAGCTCCACAATGCCGGGGTTTACTCGTATAAAGTGCTCTATTTTGAGCAAACCTCGCACAAGGGATTCCGCCCGCCTGCGGCGTGGCCGCGCCAGGCGATGGCCGTGGCAACCACGCATGATATGCCAACGCTACGTGGCTGGTGGCAACGCGATGATTTAACGCTGGGCAGCGAGTTAGGATTGTATCCTGATAAAACGGTGCTTGCCGGGCTGTATCATCAGCGCAGGGCGGCCCGACTGGCGCTCCTCCAGAGCCTGAAGCGCTACGGTTATCTGAAGGAGCGCGCGTACGTGCAGGTAAACAGTCCGCAGATGAGCCGGTTACTTAATCGGGTGGTCCATCACTATCTTGCGGACAGCACAAGCGCCCTGCTGGGTTTACAACCTGAAGACTGGCTGGACATGGCCTCACCGGTCAATGTTCCCGGTACGGTAGCCGCTTATCCAAACTGGCGGCGTAAGCTCAGTATCTCGCTGGAGGCGATGTTTGCGGATGCGCAGATTAACGCCTTACTGAACGAGATCACAAGGCGGCGCAACGGCAAAAAATAATCCACTCCCCTTACCGGTTTTATCATGGGCGTAAGGGGAAAGGATATCATCCTGAGTGATGATAAGGATTTGGTTACTCAGGCTTCGATCCCTGGCCTTATGACGACCTCCCTTACTCTTGCCCTTTATGCCTGCTTAGAGCAAGGTTACGTAAATCACGTCGCCAGTGCGGTTGCAACCTAACGACCCAGGACGCTGGTCATAACTGACAGATTGGATATCGCGTCGGTAGTCATCCTAACGCGCTTAAAGCATCGTGCTTCGGCTTACCTTGAGCCTTTCTTCCAGCAATTTACCTTCCAGCAAAGCCAACCTGTTTTCCAGGTAATCGACTTGCTGAAGAAGTAATTCATTTTCTTGTCTCAGGATTGAAAGCGTGTTGTGCCAGCGCGTTAACAGTTCCGTCTGCGCAATATGGACATTTTCTATTGCTGTAAGTAGCGTATTCATTACTTTTTTCCTTTCGTAATAACATTGCCTGATTTTTCTTGTACTCATTTAGTTTAAAGCGTCTCAATGCATCGGATTGTTAAATGATAACTTTCCAGTTATTGGCGATTACTGAAATTCAGGATAAAAACACGCTTAATTTAGGGGTTAGATTGACTAAATATTTACATGTGAAAGCATTTACCAACAAAAAATATTCATACTTAACATGAGAAGCATTTACCACAAGCTCACTCCCTCTCTGTAATTGTCATTTTTGCAGCACTTATCCTTAGCTTTCTGTCAGTCTGTTTTTCCCTAGCCTTTTCGAATAATATAACGCGTTATCAACCTTGCTGATTAAATCCTCTAACGACTCTCCCCGCCATTCACCAAAGCCACCACTAAAAGTAACACTCAGTCCCTTTTCCCGCCATGTGCGTAATTCAACGTTACGCCGCCAGTCATTCAGGAGTACGCAGGCCTCCTCGGGATTAAGATCTGGGAAGATAACCGCGAACTCTTCTCCACCATAGCGATAGATTGAAATGTTTTTAGTCGTCAATACATTCATACCTTCACGAACGACATTTCTTAAAACAATATCGCCAACCAGGTGTCCGTAGGTATCATTGATAGATTTAAAATTATCAATGTCAATCATGGCGAAAACAAACGGATGCTTTTCCGACATCAAAAGGGAAATCTCAGCATCAAAGGCGCGTCGGTTTTTACAGCTTGTCAGGGCATCATGTACCGATTCTTTTAACAGTGTACTTTCCCTTTCCTTAGAGCTGGCGATTGCTTTGCCGAGCATCGACTCAAGTTTCGGCTTTTTATTCACTCCACCTGTTTGGATGGCATTTATAATGCTGATAAGGACATTTCTTGATGCATAATTTAGATACAAACCAAAACCTATAATTAACATTATCAAGACGCAAAAGCTGAATCCCATGATAATAAAATACTGAGTGTGCATTTCATTAATATCATTTTCACTAACTTTGTAAACAACAATCCAGTCAGGATTGGTTAAGGAGTGAGTGTAATACCATGACATGGTGGCCTTATCGTAGAAGTGGCTTTCTGCTCTGGAGATTTTCTCCATAAGATCGTGGTTAAATCTTTTTTCCAGGATGATGCCTGTATCGGCATTCATTAAAATATCACCTTGCGGGTTGATGACAAACAACGCGCCCTGTACGGGTAATCTCATCTGCCGCAATGATGTACTGAGATAGGATAAATCCAGTTTGAACGCGAGCGTACCTTTGTCTTTGCCATCAATAGAAATAATCGGCTTATAGAGCAACACAGATAACTCATTAGTTATCGGATCTTTATAAACACCTGTATATTGACTCAGTGTTTTTCTGTCTGCTTTTCTTGTTAACCATGGTGATGTCTTTGATGATAGTTTTATACATTCGCCTGCTTCTGGGACATGTATATATTCCCCGTCCGTATCAACTAAAGTAATGGATGATACCGATGGCAACAGCTTCAGTAGCTGCATTAACTGGATCATACCCTGGTTATTTTCATTTTTGATTGCTCTACTAAGCGTGTCTTTTTGTGCATAATAACGCGCCGATTGCGTCAGGAAGTTTTCCGCCTCACGCAGTGCAACACCCGTATAATTAAGCGTTAAATTGTAAGTGACATCGCTGTTTCTTTTATGATTATCTCCAATAAGACTCTTTTTTTGTAAGAAAATGAGCGTGACTGCAACAATAACACTACAAAAAAGCAACCCTGATATACCAGTAACTATAGGGATATTAAAAGATAGTTGTTTGTTTTCTGAGGGCATAAGTATTTCCATTTAAAACCCGACGGCAAGAGTTAACAATTTAAACAGGAGAAAAATATCAGATAATATGAATTCATTTTACGCACATAAAAGCCGTCCACATGACGCTCTCTTTGAGAGTGCGGTGCCAGGCGAAAAGCGAGTCTGAACAGGCCCAGCAAGCCTTCTGTCAGGAGAAGTAAAATAAGTGCAATTATATCTCTCCACGCGACGTCGCTAAAAAATAGCTTTTTCCATTGTCGTTAATGCAATAACCCATCACAGGAAGCAGACAAGCTGGCGCTCAGCGTTAATTAAAAAATTATTCATGTTGGAATCGGGTGCACTTTATAATTTTTTCCTTCCAAAGGTAGCCTTGTGCAAACAGAACGTCTTGGTTTGATACCAAAGAGAGATCTTCTTCACTCTCAATACCTTCAATGATTACGGGAATATTGGTTAGGGTTTTCCGCAGAATTCTTATTTCTTCTTTTAGCCAGGGTTTATGCAGCTCTCTTCTGTCAATTTTCACACCATCTATGTGGCCCATGATAACGTTGAGGATAATCAAATCATCGATGTAAAAATCATCAAACCACACCTCAAAATTTAATTTTCGCAATTCATCTATACGACGAAACAAAACCACCCTTACTTCATTCGTTAAACGCTTAATGTTACTTGCGTTTGAAATCTCGAACGAAACGCCTTTGAATTGTGAGAAATAATTGAGGTCTTTGATGTTCATCCCCAGCAAACTTTCAATGGAGATGTTAAATAATAATTTCAACTCATCCGGAAGAGAAAGCTTTTTTATACATGCAAGCTGAAGTTTTAACAAAGACATCAGATGCGAAGGTTTCTGTAAGGCAAACCACTTTTCAGCGCTTGTCCCATCCGTTAATACACTCAGCACTTCATAACCCACTATTGAGCCATCTCTTAGATTAATCAGGGGTTCTAGCTTTAGTCCGCACACGGCACTTAACTGATTGTATTTTTTTTCTACACCTACGTTCGCGTTCAGAAAGGACTCCCTTTTAAATTGCATTTCCATAACAACCTCTTTTTTACAATTAAGCTATTTAATCTTTACCCTGTGCTGTCACTTATTCGGAAGGATTACTCTCCTGAAGATTCCGCAGAAACCACAACGTTAACATGCTATTACTGTCTGGTTTCTGCACACGTAGCACTCCTGTGATTATTGTTAAAATTATGCTGAATTAAATTATCAATTCACGTCATAAAAACCTCAGGAAATTTTCTCTTAAAAAATAATTTATGCAAGTTAATTTAGCAGATAAACACACTAAGCCCATGATTAAGTTATGTTACTACGTAGATGTCTTTAAAACATAGTTAAAAATTGATTGTTTTATGGCATGTGCAATAAGATGGCATATAACATAAAACTTACAATTAGTAGAAAATAACTACAAAACGTCTATTCATACGGCCGAACAAGCCGTCACTTACTCATTGGCGATATGAACATGTGAAGCTGATTCCATATCTATATAAAAACCATACCCCGGCACGGTCATGATAATTTTCCATGGCTGTTTGTCCTGAAAAACATAGCGTAAGGTATGAATTGCCTTAGTCAAACTGCCGGACGAAACACATCTTTTTGCCCATGCCTTTTTAATCAGTTGCTCTTTGGAAAAATAATGGCCGGGTTGACTCAGCATAACGGCAAGCAATTTTGATTCGTATTCACCCAAAATATACGTTTTATCTTTGGATATATTCTCAACTACGCCAGTTGACGGATAATATTTGTAGGTCATCATTACTGTCTCTTTTTAGATCGAAGCAATTTACAGGGCAGTATTAATATGCCGACATTATCTGTTTTTACTTTCTTAACGTGCACTTTCTTTAATAGGTTAAGGTCACGATAACCGTATCCTTATAGTCTCCTGCTTTTACCCACTCTTGCGACGGTATGTTTCCATACACCGTTAATGACATATTATTCCCTGTCGCTGAAAGTACCGTTTTTTTCATATCACTATCATTCCACGCAAGACTATGTCCTGAATCCTGATAGAGTTCATACACCACACAATCAGCGCCATTGCACATACGCCGGCTATTACCGTCATTATGTTGACCGGCTCCCAGTCCAACAGTAAAGCTGCTGTTGACCGGACAGCGCACCGTGATATTACCCGTGGCATTACCTGAAAGCTTATCGTTTGCCGCCGGGTTTTTTCTGCCAAACGCGATAGGATCTACACTCACCAGTTCACATCCTTCTTTGACATTCGCAGAGACCTCAAATGAATCTGGCACACCGTTATCGGTAACCGATGAGCAGGCCGGCAATCCTGCTAAAGTCGAATGATAGGCATACTTTAAGGTCAGGCTAACTCCGTAGTTATGATAATCGCCTGCTTTGAGTCCGGTCTGGCCAGCCGCTATTTTGGCCAGTAAATTAAATTCATAGGTAGTGTTACCCTCTCCCGAAGCAAGGTGAATTATTTTTTCTGCATATCCCGTATCCAAATCGGTACTGGGATCATCTGCTGGATAAACCATAAACTGTAGCGGCGTACTGGCAGGGTTAGTGTTCAATTCCAGTGGGCCGCCAGAGGTTAACCCAAGGCAAAGCCGTATATATTCAGCTTTGGGATCGTAATCATTACATTGGTATTCGAGCGTTGCATTGGTCTGAGCCGCCTCTCCACTGGTAACATCACCAAAATAAAAATGCGCTGGATTCAGACCCCAGCAGGAAGCCGCATGGCTTTTGGCGCTGAAAATGCCCAAAAAAATGCATACCGATAGTAGGATTAAACCTGTTTTTTTTATTGACATGTGATCTTGCTCCGGATAGAGGTTTTATTAAGCGCGTCTGACGCTGGCAACGTCATCTTGCATTTTTCGCCTGCCCAGTTAATTTCTGCATATCCCCCTGGCGGTGGATCTTCCAGGTAAACCTCACCCTCGTAACCGACAATAGTATTAAGGGTTCCATGAGTCGGGGTGTTTCCATCTTTATCACGTACCTGAACCTCTGCAGCAGCAGGTATCACACTGCCATCAGATGCAAAAACTGACAGTAATAGTGCGCGCGTCTGGTAGACATCGAATTTTGTGAAGACACCACTTTTGCTTCTGGGAATAGCCACCTGACGGGTATAGGCAGCCCGATAGTCTTCCGGTAAATCCAGAATATCGATATCGACACTATTGGGATGATTTGGCACCAGGTTTGTCAGGAATAATCGCCCACGGCTGTCTGTTTTCCCTGCCGGACGATGATCAAGCTGTACCGGCACGTTGGGCTGTCCATTCGTATCAACTAATAAGAAAGCCTCACCTAATTCTCGCGTGGCATACAGGCTTCCCATAAAAAAGCCTACCGATCCGGACATGGAAGCGTAGTATTCGTGCTGATTAGGATATTGGTTGGTTCCCAGGGCCATATCACTCCAGCTGTTACGACGCTGTAAGCTGGCATGTTGACTCGACATTTTTCCGCTACGGGCAGAGGCATTCCATCCCCAACCTGGCTGGTTTGATTCCAGCGAGCGACTCAGGCTCAACTGATTATTACGGCTATGAGAACCGGCGTTATGCCTGAGGCTCAGATAGTTTCGGTTGCTAAATAACGGTAATGAATAGCCTAAATAGAACGTCTTATCCCGCTCATTATTTAACGACTGTGAGAAAGTGGCGGTAATCGTTCCACTTTCGGAAAAAGATTTGGACCATGTTAAACCGACGTATTCAGAAGTTTGTTGCGAATAAGCCTGCCTGATCCAGCTGGTGCCCAGACTGCCTACATAAGGAATACTCAGGTTAACAAAGGCACTATCTTGTTGCCTGGGCAAAATATTATTTGCCAGGGCTGTAATATCGCGATACTGCTTGCCTCTTTGAGTATGATTAAGACCCACACTCAAATAACGATTATTCCATTGCCAACCTGCTCCCCATTGAATACCGCTGTCCTGCTGGTAACGTCCCCATGCAAGGTCAGCATGCATAATCCCCATCGAAGGAGAAAGCAGATAGTTCATTCCTGTGCCGATATTGTTTAAATGTTGGCCCTGTTCAGTGTGAGATTCCATTGTCAGCTGATTAGTGACACCAGAACGCCAGTCAGCAACGCCGATAAATTCACTTTGATAACTGAACGAACGTGAACCGTAATCTTTACGAACCCAACCAACATTCGCTTCCCAAAGGTTTAAGCCGCGAGTCAGAAGTTTGTTGGTGCCATACAGGTCAAGATTGACCATACGCTGCTGACCATTAATATCGGTAATCACCACCTGTGCGCTACTGTTGCCCGAGAGAATCGGTGCAGTATTCAGCGTGAACTGGCCTGGTGAGACCTGTTGGGATGCTGTTTTGATTCCCTGAATATAGAGATCCACCGTTGAGGGCATCGCAACGGTATCCGTTAAAATGTCCCTGGACGTGGTGTTCACACCTGGCTGCATCGTATAGTTATGGGCAATACTGATACCACCAAAACGGACACTGTTGCTCCACGAATTCCTGGCGGTATAGCTGTCACCTAATGTAAAGGAGAGCAATTTTTCCACATTATCTTTTCTCCAGTTAGTCATCAGCCTTGTTGTACCGGACTTATTGCTCAGTCTGTTCTTTTGATAAAACTTACTGTTGAACGAAGATGAAAATGTGCCCTCTCCCATTCCAAAGGTTCGTAACTCAGAGAATGCGGTGAGCTGTTCATTACCTTCGTTACGGCTGGCAAAAAGACTATAATTTACAGCTGCACCACTTATCGAAGATGAATACTGGTCTTCACTCAGAAAACGCGCATTGCTGTTCGTTTTTATATTTTGTTTGTTTTTCAACCGCGACGGATCTGCGGTAATCAACAGCGTCTGATTAAGATCATCATAAATATAACTAAACCCATTCACCGATTTCAGTTCAATATAGTCGCCAGAGGCTGGCATATCATCCATACGGACATTGAGTTTTTCAGCATCGATCGCCATAATACTCAGCTTTTCATTTTGCTTAATCACCTCATAATAACCGTCAATGGGAAAACCATTAACACTGACGCTGAGATAGAGTGACTCGGCATTGGTCGCAGCGCTGACAACGTCAGCGCTGAGTAAAAGCGCGATTAATAGCGTCTTACTTTTTAATGTCAATCGTGGTAAAAGTGGATTCATCATTGATATTTGCAATTAATTTCACACTGTTATTTAGCCCATTAGGTAGTTTCCAGGACATTTCACTCGCGGGCAAAACATAACCCATCAATCCCCGATTAACTACACGCTGGTCATGACCTGAAGCAAGAGAGACATTGCTTAGTTTAATACTTTCGGAACCACTATTTTTAATGACAAGGTAATTAAGGTTATTTCTTTTGCTAATCGAGGTGGTAATTTTTGCTTTATCAATTTTGACAGTTTTACAAGAGGTAAAAACAGGCACGGAATATCTCAACAAAAAATTAACGTTCGAGCGACTATCTGATGAAGTTCTGTCAGGTAACTCATCAACAATCAACCGATAGGTTCCTGCTTTTTTTTCTTTAGGAATGATGATGCGGATCAGTTGTTCCTTCCCCGCAGGAATTTTAGCCATGGGAGGACTGCTGATGACATCACTCGCTGGCGTTAACACATCTTTGTTATCTATTTGCTGCCATTTATAAAGACGTATTTGCGTACTAATTGGGGATGCCCCCGTGTTTCTGATATAAACAGGTCTTGCTCGTTCCTGATTGCAAAAATTTACCGTTGACGGATACATTTGCAAACTGGCCGCATATGAACCAGTGATATGCGTCCATCCGGTTAAAATACACAGAGCGGAAAAGAGTAAAGGTTTCATATACGGCCTCTGTTACTGTTAATAAGTGAGCTGTAGCATGACGGTATCGCTGTATTCGCCCGCTGAAACATCGTGGAGTTCGGTGTCCAGGAGTGCGCCATAAATATCGACAGACTGAACCTCGCCATTGCCAATATTGGACGAGCTCGCAACGGCGGCTTCATCAGGCGCCGCCTGAGCGAGTGCCTGCGTCATGGCTGCATCTAAATACAAGGCATATTTAACTGGGTGCGCATCGGGGTCTGACGTATTTTTTAATTCATAGCTATGAGTAACATCTGACGTTAGCAAATAGGGCGTGCCAGTCGTACAGGTCACATGTGCTTTCGTATTAGCCTTAATGTTTTCATCAACAATAACGTGGTTACCAAATTCCAGAGGATCGACCGTCAGTACACAGGATTCCTCTACAGTCAGCGTCACGTCCATATTGGCTGTTTTAGTGCCGGCATTTGCCATACCAGACAGCAACATTAATACAGCAGCAGTTGCGGTGATTTCTTTTAACATGTTGGTTCGAACTCCCTACTCTTTTATCTCTGATGGGTAGCATGGATATCGGGCTACCGGGTGATTAAAAATTCATGCCATTACAAACCCGTTAAACGCTGTTAGCCCACGCTCGTGAGGCCCTGTTTAACAGATGGTGTGAACAGCAAAAGTCATAAAAAATAAAACCTGAGTAACGCTTTATATGAGCATTTGTTTATTCCCAGCCCCTCATCACAAGATCAGGTGGCGAATAAAATCTTACTCAGCACGGCAAATTGCCGCAACATAGTATTGATAAACGCCATTTTACGATATATTGTGCTATTTTTATAAAAAATTACGATACTAATTATCGCGCGTTGATTTGTTCAACGTTATTTTGGATAAGTTGATGAATGAAAATTGAGAAGGAATACAAGCAGAGCGCGTAAAAAAAACGCCAGGGCGGGATGCAGAACGTGAGTTAAGGTGAAAAAAAAGAATGATTTTTTTTCTAATGTGGATTTTTAGTAAAAAAAAACGCCAAGCCCATTCAGGTTTAGCGTACAAGTGGCGCAGTGGAGTCGTCTTACGTCCTTCTGAGTCCGCTACAGAACGTTAACCCGTCTTGCAAATAAAAGCAGGGATGATATGCGTTCCGATAAGGAATGCACTATCAATTTTGGATATCCGGTTTATCGTAACATAGGAAAAATTCGTAATGAGTAAGTCATTGGGTACCGTATCCCGGTTCCCCACAATAAGCTCTTTATCAGAGAGTTTGTATAGCGAGGAACTAAAATGCGAATATGTAAAGTTAAGTGTTCGTCGGACGACGTATTCCTTATTGTTCGAGCGATAAAAACCGTCTAATGAAATGACGCCATGCGAATTTTCAGCCATAGAGAAGACCACGCTGACGCTGATGACCTCATTGCTTAGCTCATTTTTTTGAAGAACGTTTCCTGAGCAGGCAAAGTTGTAAGTGTATTTTTTATGTTGATGATAGTTATAGAATGCATATGCAAGAAGAAATACAGATAAAAACAACGCTCCCAATTTTAAAATTTTTTTATTGGCTGTCATTTCGTTGACCTCCAGTTAAGGTATGTCGCGTTCTGACATGACTCATTCCCTTTGGATACTTTCCGGCAATAGGCAACAAAGACGTTGCCAATGTCTCCAGCATGAATATTTCGGTCAGCATAAAACATAATTTCATCACCTTCTGAACAGGTAAAACCGCTCGTCTTAATGATTTCGCCGACAGTCTCTTGATTAGGGTAAGCATGATGATCCGGATAAACCGGCAGAAAACTCACCTGACATTTTCCAATGGTTGCCAGGTATTGTGGATAGATAAGGTTGGGTTCGCTAAGAAACATCGATAATGTTGCCAGTCCCCCTGAAATAAGCATCAGCAGGTAAAAAAACCATTGCTTTGACTGTGATTTATAAACCGTTTCAGTATTAACTTTCGGCGTCACTGAAGGTACGGCAACGGCCTCATTTTTCTCGATAGAAATGAGTAAATCCGGATTAACGACAAAACCGACTTTGTATACTGTTGTGATGACCTCCTGCGACAATCCCAGTGAAACAAATCCTCTTCGTATGGCTGACACATAAGAGTTTATACTGTTTGAAGACGGTGTTGTGCCGGCATTCTTCCAGAAGTAATCCAGTATGACCTCCCGCGAGAGGACGACGCCCTGATTATTTAAAAAGAGTTCAAGAAGTTGATTACACGCAGGTGTGAGGGGGACGTTTGCCTCCGGACTGTCCTTCAGGCAAAGGAGACATTGAGACGGTATGAAACGGATTAACTCCTCAATGATATAATTACTATTCTGAGCTGGTTGGGGGGGTATTGGTACTGATATATCATTCATATTTAGCATTTCCATAGTCAACAGAATGCGTTACTGGGTGAATGTTAACGAGTTCTCTGTATTGTGCTTCGAAGTGAAGACTGCTCTACGCGTTTTTTGCCAAAAAACGTATCCCGCCTCCTCACGTCTGTCGTGAAAGTTAAGATAACCGACTCCCGACTGTATATCAGGTTGTGGACTGAAAGTGTAAGGCTTAACGAACTGCGATGTTATTTATCACTGAATTAACAAAGAGATGGCTATTTTTAAATAGCGATTTGACAAGGTGGTTAGCAACCCTTTTTACATGAAAACGGACGGTCGCAAAATAAGCATATATATCTTCTCCCCTGGACTATTTTGCGTAAATATGGCGAAAAAAAATAATAACCCGAAGTAAGCTTTTTCTATAACTGTGCGGGTCAGCGGCGTGCGTGCAAAAAAGAACGATAACAGTCGATGGACGATACTGCTACCGCTCCAAATCACAATATATAACAGTCATTCTTGTTTTTAGAAAATGCCTTTCTGTCGTATCTTCTGCATTTTCTCTGTGGGGGCATCAAACTTGTCCAGCTCAACTTCTTGCGTTGTAGGCGCTCGTGGGCCTTCCTGATTGTTAGACGGTTTCGTCGTCAAGCGTAGCTGCTGCATGGCCAACTTTTGTTGTTCCAGCAGCGTTTTGAGTACCGCCACCTCTTGTAAAATCTTATCGAGCTGCTCGCCAGATGTTTCAGGCTGTGGAGCGGGAAGTTGCAGAGGCAGCAACTTCTGCTCGACCAGTTCTTGCATCAGCGCTGTCAGCGTAAGATTTTCTCGTCCAACCGATTCGGCGATATGCCGACATAATGCCGGTTCCATCTGGTGGAGCTGCAGCCCCGCCAGATAGATACTCCGATGAAATGACCGGATTTCCATATTCGCGTCATCAATATCATCAGTGTGGTTCAGCGATCGATGCCACTGCTCTAATTGTTGCATTGCACGGAAATCGGCACGGGACTGTTCTGGCGTCAGATAAAGGGACAGATTGACGCGGCGTATCTGTCCCTTACGCATTATCATCCACCTCAGCCATTACGGGCTCTTCAACCGAGGTGGCTCCGGCCCCAGAGTGATACAGGCAGATTTCACGAGACAATGCACTCTGAGGATTTTCGATAGTAACCACACGATCGCCGAGCGAGAGATACGCCTGACGAACAGCGCCTTCAACCAAATGCGCCCCGCCACCGACTAAATAAACCCGGTTGGGGTTTTTGGCAAATTTCTTCGCTTCATAGGCAACCTGATCACCGAGCTCTTGAATTTTAATTTCGATTTTTTCCAGAATCGAATCAATACGCGAATCATCATTGATGACACTGGCAACGAAATGGCTGTCATGGCGACGTTTTATCAGTTCATTTGCCACCAGGTAGCTTGAATCACTGTCTGCCGCAGCCAGTAGTTTACGGGTTGCATCTGTGACCATCGCCACGCCAATTTCATTGTTCCCGTATATCGCAGAAACATCGTCAAACTCACCGATCACTATTCCCATATCCAGGGTGGTACCACCGCAGTCAATCACCAAAGATTTCGTAAACTCATTAACATCAGAATTCAATAAGTGCGACAGCGCAGCGGGCAAACTTTCCGGCATAACTTCAACATCTACAATGCGAAATAATTCACCTTTATTCAGCGAGATATCACGCATGAGGTTACGCCGTTTTGCTTCTATGCACTCTTCATTGCGCTGACAGTCATCCGGTTTATAAAACTGGGTGATGGGCAGCGTGACAATGACGGTGACGTCACAGGGTGTGATACCGGTCTGCAGCAGGGCATGATGTACAGCCAGTAAATTCAGATCGTCATATTGATAGTCAATATGCGTGGTTGACAGCGCTTTATCTGACGTCGCGTCATAAGTATATTTTGTGGTGCCAATGGTATAGTTATAAACGGTCTGACCACGAAGTAAGGCCGCACTTTTCCAGTCTTTGCGGAAGGAGTTAGGTGAAACCACCGTTTTCAGAATACCGTTGTCAATCCAGCTAATTTTTACGTTAGTTGACCCATCGTCAATGGCGAGTTTCATGTGTGTCTGTGTCATGGTTTGTTCTCAATCAATTTCATAATAAAGCTGTCAGATTACAGCGTCGCGTTTTAAGCATAAGCGGCAGCGTTACAGAATCGCCTCTTCCGTTAAAATTCGTCGCGCCCCAAGAAAACGTGCCTGCCAGAAGGCATTAGAAAGCTGGCTGATGCGAATATTCAGACCATGCCGTGGCGCTTCAATAAACTTGTCATCACCGAGGTAGACGCCTACGTGATCGGCTCCCGGACGCTGATTAATATTAAAAAAAACCAAATCGCCAGTGCGTAATTTATGCGGTTCAACCTGATGTAAGGTCCGGTCCTGATACAGGCCATCTGCGGTACGGGGTAATGTGCGATTGAGCACCGGCGAAAAGGCAAAAAATACCAGGCCACTGCAATCAAAGCCTTGCGCAGGGCTTTGTCCACCCCATACATAAGGTTTGCCAATCTGCTCGTGCAGGCGGCTAAGCACGTTTGTCAGCGAGGCGTGCAGTCGTTGGCTAATGTGTTCGTCGAACCGCAATTCCTCACGCGGGTCTTTTGACGTGTGTCCGGGCTTACGGCGTTGATACATGGCCAGCATGTTACGGTTAGCGGCACGTTCAAGCCGACGTTGCTCGCTGAGGCTGTGTTTCTGTTCAGGCGTAAGCGGTACCAGGGCGGCACGGCTGCGCCCTTTTTTAAGTAACACATCACGGTTATGCATACGTGCTTGTGCTGCTTGCAATGCTGTATCTGGGTTATTATTGGGCCGTTTATTATTGTGGGCTTGAGCGGGTATTACCGCACTCACGAATAATATTGCAGCAAACACCTTAATGCGGCTGCGGCCTGATTTAACTATGCTGAACATCCGATAACCATTTAATTCCGCTGAGAAAGCCTGTTAGCGATTGGTTTGATAACTTTCCCCCCATTAGTGCCAAAAAACTGATATAGCGACTCACTCGCCGATTTTGTTAACACCATAATTTCAATACGTCGGTTAGTCGAGTTGAGCGGATTAGCCTCGTCGATTAACATCTGATCAGCCATGGCGCTGACCTGCAAAATCTTTTTCTGATCCAAACCCGCCGCCGTTAATATCTTTCTGGCCTGTAAGGCACGTTCCCCTGATAAATTCCAATTGTTGTAGCGATTTTGATCGCGAAAACGGGTCGAATCCGTATGACCGGTAATAATGATTTTATTATCAATGGTGTTAAGTACCGAGGCGAACTCTGTGAGTAATCGTTTAAAAAAAGGTGTCAATATGGCGCTACTGCGCTGGAACATTTCTCGTTTCTGATCGTCAGCGACCAGGATACGTAGCCCTTGCGGCACAATTTCTATCTTGAGATTCGAGTGGGCATCGTAAGCAGACGTGATCTCCATAATAATGCGCGCCAGTTCCTCTATTTCACGCTGTGAGCGCGCATTAACATCTTCAAGGCTTTCACCACTTGCCGCCAGCACCTGATTTTTTACTGTCTGAGCGTGCTCCTGTTTAGCGTCTTCTTTATTTTTTTGCGCGTCGCGATCGCGCTTATCGGTAACCGCAATTTTCCCGCCGCTGCCATTGGGCTGAGTAATGGCTTTTAACGTATGGCCTTCAAAAATAGATTCGCCCTGAAGCTGTGAAACAATCTCTTTGCGTTCGTCTTCCGTGACCGATCCCATAATCCACAGCACCATAAACAGCGCCATCATCGCCAGTGTAAAATCGGCAAAGGCCACCTTCCATGCACCGCCATGCATAGCATCATGACTTTTGTGCATTGAACGCTTGATGATGGTTGTATTTTCTTTACTGCGATTACCACGCATCAGAGTTCACCCGTCATCTGATTGACCCAACCGTCCAGGGTGGCAAAGGTCGGTTTTGAATCCAGAGGTAACATTTTGCGCCCGGCATCCACCGCTAACAGCGTGGGTTTTCCTGCCACATGGCCAACCAGCACGGTGCGAATGCATTCAATCACCGACATCAGCTTCTTAGTCCGTTGTTCCATGGCATTTGCCACAGGGTCCATCAGGCAGTAACAAAAAAACACGCCAAGAAAGGTGCCGACTAATGCTGCCGCCACTTTTACGCCAATAATGGCAATGGAACCATCAATAGACTGCATGGTGATAATAATCCCCAGTACCGCAGCACAGATACCAAACCCCGGCATGGCTTCAGCGGTACGTTGCAGTGAGCGTGAGGGCTGCAGCAGATTATCTTCCATTGAAACCAACTCTTGTTCCAGAATGCCTTCAAGCTCATGCTCATTGATTTTACCCATCGCCATGAGCCGAAAATTATCCGCAATAAAGGTGATGATAGTGACGTTCTGTAAAATTAACGGGTATTTTTGAAACAGCGCGCTGCTTTGGGGGACTTCAATATGCTCATCCAGTACCTTTAACCCACCGTCCTGTACCAGTTCCAGTAATTCATATAACAGCATGAGTAGCTGACGCTGATATTCCTCCGTGTTGTACTCATTTTTTTTCATTATGCCCCGAAACTGACGATACATTTCTGCCAGCACAGGCCGCGGATTGGCCAACACCATGGCACCCAATCCGGCTCCTAAAATAATGATAATTTCGCCCGGCTGCCAAAATGAAGACAGGTTGCCGCCGGACATCATAAAGCCACCAATTACGCAGCCGAAAATAATAAAAACACCAAGAATCTTTTGCATTAAATTTTCACTTCTGAAAAAAAGATTGAATTTTCTGAGCTATCTTTTTATTGATCTGACAAACTCTGGCCTCAGTCAGGTCGAGAACCAGTGCAATTTCTTTCAGGTTCATTTCTTGCTGATAATAAAGCGTAAGAATTAACTGTTCACGCTCATCGAGTTCAGCCAGTGCAGCTCGTAATGTTCGGCCAATGATAATTTCATCTTCCAGCGGTCTGCTGTTCAGGCCGTTTTGAATGGCATCCTCACTGAGTAAATCATCAAGGCTCTCCAGAGATTTGGCACAATCCAGCAGCAGATATTCCTGATACTCCTCAGCCGTAATGGTGAGATGCTGTCGCAGGTCGTTAAGGTCAGGAACCCTTCCCAGCTTACGTGTCAGTTCGCGTATGGCGTCATTGGTTTTATGACTTTTCTGTCGTAAACGACGTGGACGCCAGTCGAGCTGCCGTAACTCATCCAGCACCGCTCCACGAATACGCTGTACGGCATAGGCCGCGAATTGATCGTCAGGATGCCCATAGCGGCGGAGGGAAGTGAGCAGGCCCATCAGGGCTATCTGCTCCATATCTTCCCGGTCCATAACACTACTGGTTTGCCATGCTAATTGTTTAACCACTTTGTGAACCAGCGGTAAATAGGCGTCAACGTATTGCGCCTCCTGTTTGGGCGTCAATGCGTCATGAGCAATAAAATCCATCATTTCCATCAGCGATTGTTCATTACTGGAAAACCATTTTATTAATGATCACGTCTTTAAATGGGATACGCGTATTCAGACTCTTAAAGCTTTCCCTATAGGCATCCATCAACCTGTCGTGAAGTTCTTCGATGCTCATTGCCCGCACGGCTTTATAATCTATGCTGGATAGCAGATTCACCGTGGCACCACGAATCGCCGGCGACATATCTTCGGTACGCGTGGCATCCTCTTTTGAATTTGTCGTCAGTGCGAATTCAAGTAATAAATATCGGACACTTTTTTCATCACTTCTTAAAGTAACTACAACATTTTTTATTTCAACAAATTCCACCACACTCTCTTTTGATGCACTAAAAAAGTCATTTATCAGTGAGCGCTTTTGTTCATCCCCATTCAGATACTGTGTCGCAAAAACAGTTAGCCCGGCGGCAAAAATGGCCGCGATAAGGGCAATAACCAGCCCCAGAGAAAAATTTTTAATTGTCATAATAAATCGTTAAACCGTTAGTAAAAGTAAATCGTCTTCCCCTTCTGCGGACGAATGATCCTCAGAAGCGATCTTAGCGCCAGCGTCGGGGCTTTTTATCGGGGTGTACATCTGCTGTCCGCGTTCCTGCTGTTGCCCGGACTGGGATGAAACATTAATGTTTACCTGCAAAGCATATTGCTCAGTTAAATGCTGCCTTAACTCGTTACAGCTCTGCTGCAAGGCACGAAGCGTCTCATGGTTGCTGGCGCTGATATGTATGTTTAAACGCCCATTATCAAATTGCAGGGAAATATCCATTTTTCCCATTTCGGGTGGGTCCAGTCGCAACGTCGCATGCTGGACCCGATTATCTATCTGAACCTGTAAACGCGCCTTCAAGGCTCCCTGGAGTTGCTGTGCCCATAATGAATCGTCAGTATCGGGGTTGATCGTAGAAAGCATCACCGGTTGAGGGTGTTCTGACGTCATCACACCCGGTGACATGGCCCCTGCTAATGCTGGTGAAACGACCGCGGTCATTCCCGGCTTTGTATTATCAACGGTCATTTGCCGTAGCTGGTTAACCGCTGTTTCAGTTAAAGCCGGCGGCAATGCGGGCGACGGCGTTGCCGATAAACGCGCAGACGACGCTGGTTCTGCTGAAAAATCCATCGTTATCAAACGGTCATCAGCCCGGAGGAACGCGTTCCGGTTTGCCGTATTGTTCAGTGGCAACTCGCTTGCCATCAGCAATGTATCAAGTAGTTGTTGAGGATCGGTTTCCTCCGTCAAATAATGTGCTTCGGCGGGATTCTCAACGTCATTCCCGGCGAGCACCAGGCTGGTATCTGGCTCTGCATCTGGCGTGATCAGGGTGTTTAGCATACCCAGCAGAGCATCATTAAAGGCGGACGAGGGCACATCTTCACTCAGTATCGCCGCTGTGCCAGTGGAGACAGGCAACGCGGATTCACTTTTAACGGATAACGGCGTCAGCTGTGAAAGAACCGGATTCATTTTTAATCCTTTGCGTCAGAAAACTGCGCGTATGCCATTGCACCTTGCTGGTTATTACGCGTGCGGGCCATCTCTGTTTCCAGTTCGTCACGCTTATGTTGGCAATATTGATTAACGCGCTGGTGAACAGCGCGAAGCTGCTGGAGAGCTTCGCGCTTTTCCGTATCCATCGACTGCCCTTTCAGGGAGATCAAGAGCGATGCAATCTGCGCATCCACCTGTTGTAGCCTTGACCAGTCCTGATGCGCGGCGGCCTGCTCAAGTGAGTCAGCCAGCGAGCGCATGACGTCGATATCATCCATTTGCCTGTCCCATTTTTACCCATCCGTCCTGAATATTGCCCAGAATGAGTTCAACCTCCTCAATGGCAACCACGGAAAGCTTATGGCTGGCATCGTAAAGCCGATAAACGCAGTAGTCATAAAGATTGGCCAGGCTCAACGCCAGTTCGTTGCCTTTATCAAAATCCAGGGCACTCGTCAGTGCATTCAAAATATCGATACATTTATTGATACTGTTGGCTTTACGGTCATAACGACGGGCATCAATGTGACCTTTGGCACGGACCAGTTCATCCATCAGACCGCTAAAAAGCATAAGAACCAGCTGGTGTGGATTAGCCGCCGCTGCCTGAATAGACAGGTCGGATTGCTGATATTCACTGAGGCTTGGTTGTTCGGGGTGATACATGACATCGTGTTCCTTAAACTAATCCAAACATACTCATGGTGCTATTCATCTGCGCCATGGCCTGTTGTAACTGGGTAAATTGTTTCAGATAGCGGTTATAAGAAGAGTTGTAGCGGGTATTCATGGCGTCAGTTTTGGTATCAATATCTTTTTGCTGACGATCGAGCACATCCTGACGGCTTTGTAATAATCCAGAGTTGGAATTAAGGTAGCGATCAAGGGATTTATCGATAGAAGACAGCAGACCTTCTTTACCATTAAATAAGTTGGTTAAAGACTGTGGATCGTCCTTCAACACGGCCGTGAGCTTGGTATCATCAATTTCGAGCTTGCCCTCTTTATCGGCGGTAATACCGAAGGCTGACATCTGTTTACCACCAAAAACCTGACGCATGACCTGATTTAATTCACGATCAAGCGACACCATAGTGGCATCCCCAGCAAAAGCACCGCGCGTCTCCTCTTCACCACTGCCGCTTTTGGTCAGTTTGCCTAAGGTGTCCTGCAAGGTGTTATAAGCGTCAACAAAGGTTTTTAATTGTTCTTTGGTCCCTTCCGTGTCAGTTTCCACGGAGATCGTCAACGGCTTGCCGGCTTCTGTTGTTGATTTCAGATTTATGGTCACGCCATCAATCAGCTTATCCAGTGTGTTAGTACTGTTGGTGAACGTCATATCACCCATAGCAACAATGGAATCGGCCGCTTTGGAAATTTCCGTGGCATTGGCTGAATCAATGCCTGCCGTTCCCCCAATGGATATGGTGTTGGCAGCACCCGTTTCATCACTGCTGAACATCAGAGCCACATTGCCATCGGTGCGCATCAACGAAGCGGTTACACCGGGATTATCCTCATGATTGTTTATTTTCCTGGTCAGGTCGCTGAGTGTTTCCATGTCAGTGAGATCGACCGTGATGGTTTTTGCCGTCTCCCCTTCACCAAGCGTAATCTCCATCGTTCCGGACGCGTTTCTAATGGATTCGTCGGTCAGGTCGCTAAAGCCAATTTGGTGTGAGGAGGCAAGTTGCTTAACATCCAGGTTATAGGTGCCCTTTAACGCGTTCGAATTCGCCGTCACATTTGCAACACTGGCACTGCTGAGCGTTGCGCTGTTCTTCAACACGCCGTCGTTCGTGCTGTTTAAGCCTGACATCGCAGTGCGGAAATCAGTCAACGCCGTGCGTAATTCATTCAATGCCTTCTTTTGAGAATTCATTGTTGTCGTTTTGGTACTCAGCTGGTTTTGTAAAGATACGATGTCATACGCTGCCAACTGCTGAGCCAGGCTCTGCGGATCAATACTGCTAAAATCGGCCATGTCTATCTCCTTGTTCGCACCTGCTACTAAAATGACACTTCTGTATAGCAAGGTTCATGCCAACTTAATAATTACGTATTTACAATGAGTTATATTGAGCCACGGAAAGAAAACTTCCTTCCTCCTGGATAAAGGCGGAAGCGCTTTCCGCAAAAAAAAACACCGCGCAAAGCGGTGTTTTTTCTGACAGTGTGACTTAGCCCAGCAGGTTCATTACCATGCTTGACATGCTGTTAGACTGTTTCAGCATTGACATACTGGTTTGCACCAGCATTTGGTTACGCGTCATGTTCGATGCTTCTGAAGCAAAGTCAGCGTCACGAATATTGCTCAATGCTAAATCCGTGTTGTCTTTCATATTCGCCAGGTTAGAAGACGTATGACCCAGACGATTAATATTGGCACCTAATTTGGAACGCAGTGTACCCACCTGGGTCAGGGCATCTTCAACTTTGCCAATCATCTCCTGCGCACCGGATGAGGTGGTTAATGCATCAGCGGTTTGTAATCCTGTCATACCGCTGGCACCAGTCACGCCGGTCAATTCCGCGCTGAAGTCGACTTCCAGTTTTTCATCTTTCGACGCACCGATCTGGAAGTTCATTGCTTTACTTAATTTGCCAGTGCTGCCAAACAGGCTTTCCCCGGCATATTTGGTGTTGTCCATAATGTTGGTCAGTTCTTTATTCAGTTCATCCATTTCAGACTGCAGGGCTTTGCGATCCTCTGCACCGTTGGTGTCATTCGATGCCTGGGTAGCAAGATCTTTCATGCGATACATAATGTTGCTTACCTCATCAAACGCGCCTTCAGCCGTTTGCAAAAGTGCAGTGGCATCCGAGATATTACGCTGAGCCACGTCCATGCCGTTCGTTTGCCCTTGCAGACGCGTGGCAATCTGTAAACCGGCTGCGTCATCGGCTGCAGAGTTAATACGTTTACCGGTGCCCAGGCGCTCCATCGCAGTAGAAAGCATACTGTTGGATTTATTCAGCGCGTTCACGGAAGCCATAGAAGAAGCGTTAGTAAAAATTGAAAGTGCCATATTTATAATCTCCTGGTGAATCTGCCTTTCAGATTCATTCATCTGGTAGTCCTATAAAACGGCACAGGGATTCGGCAAATTAAACAGGTGATGAAAATAATTTTATGATAAGAAAAAAAAGAACCAGGCCGTGCAATAAACAGGCACTAAAAATGCCTGTCAGACGACACCCAGGGGCTGAGGTTAATATTACTTACCTGGCATAGCGCGCTATTTCTCTTTCTTCATCCTGCACTGACAGCGCATTACAATATTGTTAATTTACGTCATAAAAAATCCCATTTCGCGTTATTAGTTAACGTTAAGCCTATTAGCGCTACAAGTTTGCAGCATCAAACCTTAATAATGTGTTGCGCATCACGTTATTTCGCGTGAAAATAGCCCCCCATAGGAAATCGCCCTCATCCGGGCGATGCGGTACAGACTACACTTATGGCAGGTAAGCTAATAAGGAGGTCAATAAAAAGCGACGTTATTAGCCGAAATAATCAGGCCCCGTGGCAAGATCCGCAAGGCACACGAAAGAATAACGATTCATGTACGGTTAATAATATTCATCCGTATTATACTGCAGCTTGAGGATAGTCCATTCAGGAGTGGTAATTCACCTTCACCTAACATGTGTAAGACTCACTACGTTGTTAATAACTGGCTCCTTGACGTGCCATCTTGCTCAATCATCCATTTAAAATCGGGTGAGAAAAAACGTCTGGGTGAATTTCAATTAAAATTACTCGGTATTTTAACTGAAAACGCGGGAAAAATACTCCTTCGTGATGAGTTGACTACGCTGGTATGGGAAGGCCGGATTATTGGCAACAACAGTCTGCCCAGTGCAATTCATGCGCTGCGTATTGCGCTTGAAGATGACGGTAAAACGCAAAAAATCATTAAAACCGTGCCGAAGAAAGGCTATGTGTTAGAAAAGAAATGGTGCCAGTCTTTTGAAAAAGATGTCACGGAGAGTGAACCGCCCCCTAAAACAGATGCCGATCTGGTTATCCCCGAGCCCGTCATTGCCATAGCGAAAAGCGACACGCCCACGCTTCCCCTTCTCTTGCCTTCACCCGCAACATCGCCGCTTCCCGGCTCAAATCTGCCCACCGCAGACGGCCCGATGCCGGGCCGCCATTCGCTGACCGGCTTTCTTATTATGCTGCTTGTCGTTGTATTCAGCGCGGCAATCAGTTGGGAGTGTGCGAACTCCCGCACTGCACGGTTGGCCGCTGTCGAACAGCACGCCGGAGAATACAGTCATATTCAAATGTATGAAATAGCCAGTCCTGACCGCACCGCGATCGATGAAGATCATGTTTATTTCAGCATTAAAGATACGCTTTTTGCTTTGAATGAGCAGATCAAAAGCAGGGGAATGACCCTGAAAATCTACTACCGTACACAGGATCAAACGCTCAATTACTCTTTTGCTTTAGCCAGTCAGTGTGACAACAAACAACTGGTTATGGTCATTTACCACTGGCGTACCAGTCATGCGCGGTCAAACAGCCTGATATTTAATGAAACAATGAGAAAAATGAATGAGATGGTTAGTTGTTCCTAAAGGCAAATGGCTTGGAGCCGGCGTGCTTTGCGCGGCGCTCGTTTTTGCATTTGTTTTCTATTTTCACCCCATTATCCCTGCCCCGAATCATGCGGGTGCTTCGTTGCAAATTGGGTTTTACGACGTGATGTCAGAGCGACAGGAGATTTATAACGCGGAGGTTAAAACCGAAGACGGCAAACATCTCGCGACAATAACCAGTGCGCAAGATAGCCACTTCATGCTTAAAACGAATTTTACGGAAACCAATGAGATCAGCGGACATCATTTTTTTTCTTACAATCCCGTCATCTACCAGCCTTCGCAATCAAATGCGATGCTTGAAGGCATGGCAGACATGTTGCAGCATACAGGTATCTGGGCACAAACGATGGATGTGCATGGGCAGCCCCTGATAGCAACTGAAAATGGCGTGCTCATACTTTACACGCCGCACTCCCCACCACCGCTTCCCCCTGCAAGCCCTTCTGAAAATCTGCACCCCCATGATGGCTGAAACATCAGGCCGGAACCCGACAAAGAGGGATAGGTTCCTGTTGTCGCGCGGTTAACCGGTTTCAGTGCGTCACCGTGCTTGCACGCTTTTATCCGCAACCTACCGCATTACCCCAGGATATTCCTGACGGTTGCTGCCCGAACGTTTCCCTGTACCGACAGCGCTTTTGACAGCAGTTGATACTGGTCGATGCTGTTTGCCAGAATCTGGCTCAGCGCACGGGACGTTTCCAGTGCCTCCTTTGGCGTATAGAACGTCGACATATCCTTGATGCGGGAGGAAACCCGCTCCTGATGATGATGCAGGGTTGTTCTTTCGCGGGTGATTTTGTTTAGCGTGTTCTGAAGCTTAGCCGAAGCACCGCGCGTCCATTGTTGGCTTAATAAACCGATTTCATCTTCGCGACTGGCTTCAGCCTGCGAGGTTAGCAGGGTAAATGCATCAGCAGGAAAATGCAGACCTTCACCGCGAACACTCAGGTATTGGTTTACCCGTGTCCACCGATCTTCACTTACCTGAAAAACACACTTGCCCTGATCGTTTAAAGCGGCGTGAATCCCCAGGCGTCCGAGCCCGATATTCAGTTGTATCAATGTCTGGCGAGGGGAAGGCTGCTGCGGTAAAGACACTGCCGTATATTCACGTTTATTCCCGCCCAGGGCAAATACCAGTATCTCCCCTCCTGGCTGTTGCAGGACGTTTTCTATCGCAGGCAACGTGAAATTAACATGGCTTTTTTGTTGCAGCGTCACGTTAAGATTTCGATCTACGGTGCCGCCTGAAGCCTGACTACGCTGTTGAAGCAGTTGGTGTAGTGACGCCAGCGGCGCGACGACATTGCCTCTTGCTGCCTGGTGACGCAGCACTAACAGGTGCTTCTCGGTTTCAGAAAGATAGTTTTCCGCCTGCTGCATGGCGGTCAGCTGGCGGTTGAGTTGAATATTGTAACGTAGCGGCCGACGGGAAAGCAGCGCAGCTTCTGGAAACTGCGCCACAACCGCACGATCGCGAGCTGTACGATCAATGGCCGTAATGGGCTGCGTCGTGTCGGCCGGCGTCCGGATAAACGCAGCCGTCGCCGACCCTGTGGTTGTTTTTAAGCCTATTTGCATGGCATCACAACATGCTGAACAGCGATAGCTCATTGATCATGCTATACGCTTTGTTGGTAATCTGGACGGAATTAACATACAGCTGCAAATTGATACTCGATGTTGCCAGGTCAGTATCCGACAAATCACTTATCACTCGCTCATTCGCCATGCTGACATCGACATGCGCATCCCCTATCATCGTCAGACGATTTTGGCGGCCGCCGAGTTCGGTAAACAGGGCGGCCACTTTATCGCGGCTGGTTGATGAAAGTGCAAGCACATCATCTATCTCACTTTGGTATTCCGTGCTCGGTATATCGGGGTTTTTCATCTTCTCACTCAGGTCTTTCAGTTTATTCAGTAACGCCAGGTCGTCACCTTCACTGGAAAATGCCTGAACCACATTGGTGTTCTCTGTAATGTTAACGCCATTTGCTACCGTTGTTTCACGCACGCCGTGGTTGCCCTGATAAAGATACGCGCCTTTCTCTTCATCCCAGACGATCGGCTGTGCATCCGTTTTCGTGCCAGAAAACACATAACCACCGCTTTCATTTTGGGCATTCACAGACGCCACCAGAGAATCCAGCATCGACGACAATTCGTTACCGAAACCTGCCATGTCGCTGCTGTTGTGCGTACTATTTGCGGCGACCAGCAACTTATCATTTAGCGCTAAAAGCTGATTACTCATTGCACTGACGTGGGACTCCTGAATAGCCAGTGAGCCACTCAGTGCCGTAATGTTCTTTTGATACTGCTTGATGGCTGCCTGCTCGCGGTTAAGTTGTACCATACGCGTCGCGGCGACAGGATCATCCGACGGGACGTTGACCCGCTTCAGCGTCGACATCTGCTCCATCAGCTTAATCAGGCGTGATCCGTTTACATTGAGCTGAGATTGCATGGCATCGGAATTATAAAGACTACTCACTCGCATAATTACGCTCCTTGCTGAGGTTAAAACAGGCCAAGTAAATCACCGAAAATCTGATTGCCTGTAGAAATGACTTTAATGTTTGCCTGATAGGCTTGCATGTAGACCTGCAGATTGATGGCCTCTTCATCCTGATTGACCGAGCTAAGATTGTTGCGTTGCAACTGCGACTGTTCATACACACTTTGTGCCGCCTCCAGCTCACTCTGCGATTTTTTACTGGCAATGCCGATGTTAGAAATAATCGCCGCCGCCCCTTCGTTAAGGCTCATGTTGCCCATTCCGCCGATATTGACCTTTTGATTTTTCAGATCGATCAACTTTTGCAGGTTATCCCCGTTCCCCTGCTCATCCGGGTTCGCAGACAGGGCCAGTTCATCCGGCTTAAGATCGTTAACCTTTAAGATGCCATCAGGGTTTTTCAGATCAAAAATAAACAGGGGCTTACCGGGTTCGCCATTCTTGTCAAAACCCTGGGCCAGCTGTTCATTGAATACGTTGGTGAGCGCTTCGGCCATCCCCTGAATGGATGACTGCATGTCAGCCAGATCGCCGGTTTCATAGTCGTACAATGCGCCCAGCTGTCCTCCTGTCGAGGGCGTTAATGAAAACTCGCTTTCGGCGAAACGCAGACCTAACAGCTGATTGCCATTGCTGTCTGTGGTGATGTTTAGCTGCCCGGCGACATTGCCGCTGACGAGCGGCTGACCGTTTTTCATGGCAACGGTGTAACTGCCCGTGCTGTCTTCAGTCACGTTAATATCACTGTAGGTACTAAGCTGTTTTACCAGTTCGTCGCGTTGATCGCGCAGGACATTGCTATTCCCGCCCGTCGACTCCATCTGGATGATTTTTTGGTTATAATCCGCGATACCGGATGTCAGCGTGTTCATCTGCTCAACCAACGTATTACGCTGGCTCGCGATGGCGCTTCTCTGGCTATTGATGAAGTCATTCATATTATTGAAGCGCGTTGCCAGCGAATCTGCCTGATTGAGTAACTGCTGGCGGTTAGCTTCACTTTCTGGCTGGGTGGTTAACGCATTCAGTGCCGAAAAGAAGTCATCCAGTCCTGTGCCCAGACTGGTTGAATCCGTGCCAATCACCTTTTCCAGTGAGCTGAGATATTGATTGCTGAGGCTGTAATAGTTAGCCTGGCTGTTACTCTGCCAGACCTGATTGGTTAAATATTGGTCGGAAATGCGGCGTATGCTTTCAACCTTTACCCCGGCACCGCCTGATAATCCTCCCTGCCCCATAGTGACCACTGAACTCTGGATAATACCCTGACGACTGTAGCCTGACGTCAGCATATTTGAGATGTTCATTGAGGTGACACTCATCCCTAACTGGGCGGCCTGCAAACCGCTCCAGGCGATATTTATCATGTTCATTTTTTACTCCTGCCCACGGTACATTACGGGGAGCACAGGGGGCGCTAATTGCTGAGAATGTTGATTTAAAGCGACCCTGTCCGGTGCAATCTTAAGCGCCTCATCAGCCCGACTTCCCAGTTGTGAGATGATCATGTGTGCAATGCCGGTGCTACGTTGTGATGCCAGCTGAGAGGCCAGCTTGTCATCATAAAATTCCTGCATCATTCGCTGCTGTTTGCTGTCGAACGGATTATTGTTGTCCGCCAGTGCCTGAGAGGCTTTACGCATCTGTTTGATCATTGAACGTAGAAACATCGCTTCAAACTGCTCGGCGGCCTGCTCCAGATTTTGCGGTTTGACCTCACCACCCATGTCTGCTGGCAACATGTTTTTGCCAGAAGTAATCGCCTGTACCATGCGTTCTCCTTAAATCACCACCAGTTCTGCATCAAGCGCACCGGCTTCATGCAATGCCTGTAATATCGCCATGGTGTCATCTGGCGAAGCACCCAAACTGTTTATGGTATTCACGATACTGCGCAAACTGGTACCGGCGGCGATGGTCAGCATTTGCCCATTTCCACGATTCACATTGATGTCGCTGTCTGGCGTTACCGCCGTTTGCCCCTGACTAAAGGCACCCGGCTGGCTGACATTCGACGATTCACGAATAGTCACGGTCAGATTACCGTGGGAAACCGCTGCAGCACGCACCACGACGCCATCACCAATCACGACCGTGCCGGTGCGGGCATTGAACACCACGCGCGGCTGCTGTTTGCCGGCATCGATTTGTACATCTTCCAGCGTGGACATAAATGCCACACGCTCGCCGGCCGACAAGGGAGCATTCACCACCACGTTGGTGGCGCTTTGTGCCGTTGCGGTTCCCGCCCCAAATGTGCTGTTCAGTGCCACTGCCACGCTGTTGGCAGATTTAAAACCAGGACGTTTCAGGTTGAGAATGACCTGATTATTTTGTTGAAAGTCAGTGGGGATTTCGCGTTCCACCGAGCCGCCATTGGGCACGCGACCTACCGTGGGCGTATTGATGGTAATGCTTGAGCCACTGTTCCCTTCGGCTTTTACCCCACCTACCACCACATTCCCCTGAGCAAGGGCATAGACTTCACCATCCGCACCCCGCAGCTGCGTCAACAGTAATGTGCCGCCTCGCAAACTTTTAGCATCGCCGATGGAAGAAACAGTGACATCAATATTCTGCCCGCGGGCATAACCGGGCGGCAACGTTGCGCTGATAGCCACTGCCGCCACGTTTTTCACTTTTGGGTCAATTTTGGTCGGCAACTGTACGCCAAACTGACGCAGCATATTGGTGACTGACTGACTGGTGAACTTCACCTGATTCTTGTCACCGGTACCGTCCAGGCCCACGACCAGGCTGTAACCGACCAACTGGTTACCGCGCACGCCCTGAATATCCACAAGATTCCCTAGCCGCTCTGCCCGTAAACCGGGAGTGCATAACAGCAGCAAAATGAGTATGGCTTTACGCATAGCAGGCTCCATTAAATTGGGAAGAGTGGATGGTTAAAGAAACGGGTCAACCAGCCTGCGGAATTGGCATCACTCAGCGCCCCACGTCCGGCATAAGAAATACGCGCATTAGCAATGCGCTGGGATGACACTGAGTTATCCCGTTCAATGTCGTCTGCACGAACCAGACCGGTCACGCGCATATATTCATCCCCTTGGTTTAGGGTCAGCCATTTCTCGCCACGCACCGCCAGAACACCATTTGGCAATACCCGGTACACGGCGACAGTAATGGCGCCGCGCAGGCTGTTTTGCTGCTGGCTGGTCGCATTACCATTAAAATTTCGGTTGCCGCTGACGGCGCCAGAAAATTTCTCCACGGATTCACCTAAGGCTTCAGGAATGCCCAGCGCGACATCGTTTTTCTTATCGAAATTTGTTTTCGCCTGCTTGCTGGCCTGAGTGGATTCATCCAGCTTTACCGTCAGAATGTCCCCCACCCGGTAAGCCCGGCGATCCTGGATGAGTGACCAGTTATAACCGGCGTTATAAAGACCACCGCCCTGCACTTGCACGGGTGGCATGTCAAAATCTTCAGGTGGCGCATAGGCCACATCATCTTTATGCACCAGCATTGCCGGGCTTTCACAACCTGACAGAAGCACTGCGATAAAGAGTAAAGCTATCTGCTTTTTCATTTCGTCTTCACTTCATGCATTACATCGACTGCGTAACAAATTTCATCATGTCGTCAGCGGCAGAAACCATTTTGGCGTTCATCTCATAAGCGCGCTGAACCGTGATCATATCGACCATCTCTTCAACCACCTGGACGTTTGAGCCTTCAAGTGAGCCTTGTTCAAGTTGACCAAATGCCTCTTCCCCTGCGATGCCCTCTATCGCTTCACCACTGGCTGCGGTTTCGCGATACAGATTGCCGCCAATGGCCTCAAGGCCGGCCGGATTGACAAAATTAACCAATGTGATCTGGCCCAGTTCCACTAGGTCGGTTTCCCCCGCTATCGTGGCCATTACCGTGCCATCTTTACCTATGTGGAGATCCGTCACATTATCGGGTAACTCAATGCGTGGGTTCAGCGGTAGCCCTTGGGAGTTGGTCAATAAACCATCAGCATTCTTTTGAAAAGAACCCGACCGGGTATAGGCCAGATCGCCATTGCTGTTTTCGACCTGGAAAAAACCCTGCCCGGTTATCGCCACATCCAGCGTTTGCCCGGTATTTTGGATGTTGCCGGTGGTGAACTCTTTTTGTGTGCCTAAAATTTTCACCCCGGTGCCAAACTGTATTCCGGTGGGAGACATATTGTTTTCGTCTAACTGACCGCCGGGAACACGCTGATTTTGATAAAAAAGGTCAGAAAACATGACCCTGTCACGTTTAAAGCCGGTGGTGTTGACGTTTGCCAGGTTATTAGAGATGGCGCTCATCTTGGCGTCCTGCGCCGCCAGGCCGGTTTTACTGATCCATAAAGCGGGATTCATGACGTTTCCTTTTCAGTTGTAACCACGAAATTAGCTATTACGCAGCAGGCGGTTGCCAGCCGTAGCCAGTTCTTCCGCCGCTTTCATCATTTTTATCTGTGCTTCAAACTGCCGATTCAGCGCAATGCTGGCGACCATTTCATTGATAGCCGATACGTTCGAGTTTTCGAGATGGCCTGCTACCACTTCCACCTCTTCGCTGCGCGGATTTTCATTGGCAGTGGTGACTAAAAAACCGGCGGCGTTTTTACTGAGGTCGGAGGCGGGAATATCCACCAGTTTGATACGATCAACATCCATCGGTGCCGTGATATTGCCGTCTTCGGCCACGATAGTGATGATGCCATCATCGGCAATACTGACAGAGGAAAAAGCGGGCAGCACAATCGGGCCGTTATCACCGGACACGGGTAATCCATCAATGGTGAGATCCCCGTCCGGGCTCACGTCGATCTGGCCGTTGCGGGTGTAAACTTCGCGATTACCGCTGACAAGGGCAATCAGCCCGTTACCTTTAATCGCGATATCGAGCTCACGCCCTGTCTGACGTGTCGGGCCAGGCGTCATATCGATGCCTGCCTGCTGCTGCTGAACCAGATAGCGAGAGGAAAAACCTTCCCCTTGAATCTGTTGCGACAGCGC
Organism: Pantoea allii; assembly: GCF_002307475.1. Classification (GTDB taxonomy): domain Bacteria; phylum Pseudomonadota; class Gammaproteobacteria; order Enterobacterales; family Enterobacteriaceae; genus Pantoea; species Pantoea allii. The sequence goes on from NZ_NTMH01000003.1 coordinate 308,735, forward strand.
CTTATCCAGGTCATGCCTGAAACCAGGTGTATTCACATTGGCCAGATTATTGGCATGGATTTGTTGCTGAGACAGACTCCGCGATGCGCCACTGACGGCGGTATAGATTAAGTGGTCCATTACACCGCCTGGAAAAGCGCAGTCATCATGCTGTCATTGGTGCTGATGACCTTGGTGTTTGCCTGATAGTTTCGCTGTGCCGTCATCAGCGAGACCAGTTCCGATGTCAGGTCAACGTTAGAACCTTCAAGCGTACTTGAGCTAAGTGCACCGAGTAGCCCTGTGCCGGGCGTCCCCATCAGCGCCTCTCCAGACGCAGAGGTCTGGGACCAGGTGGTGCCATTCTGCGAAGACAAACCATTGGGATTCGAAAAGGTGGCCAGAACCAGTTGTCCTTGTAGCATCCGTTTTCCATTGGAGAAGGTGGCATAGACGCTGCCATCGCTTTCAATCGCTTGCCCGGTTCGTTCGCCTGACGTGTAGCCATTGCCATTGTTTTTGCTGACGGACAAGTCGGCCCCAAACTGCGTGGTGCCATTATAATTAATCTCAAGTTCAATCGCTTCAGCCCCCACAATGTTCGCAGTGACACTTACGCTGCCGTTAGGTACAGTCAGCCCGCCCTGCTCGCTAAAGATCATCTCTTGTGTGGCATCCAGCCTGGTATCATCCATGTAGTAGTGGACGGTCCATTGATTATCATCTGTTTTGACAAAGTACTGCTTCAGGGTGTGTTCTCGTCCTAAAGAGTCATATACCTGGCTTGCATAGGTGTGGTTATAAGATGACTCATCGGCAGGATCGAATGTGGTGGTTTCAGGTAAGGCGACGTTGGCGTTGAGGTTAGCCGTAAAATCGAGTGTGCTGGTCGCTTTCGCGGGGATAGAACCACTGCTGATATTAATATTGCCGATCGTTCCCGTTTGCACGACACCGTTGGCATCAACCGGATATCCTTGCAAATACATCCCCTGGTTATTCACCAGATACCCACTGCTGTCAATTTGCATATAACCGGCACGGGTATAGGATGTCGTACCGGAACTGTCGCGCAGCATGAAGAAGCCGTTGCCGTTGATTGCCTGGTCAAGACTGTTGGAAGAGGAAAAAATGTCGCCGCTTTTGGAAATACTTTGAGCGAGATTCGTCACTCCCACACCAAGCGCTTGCCCTTCCGCATACTGTGAAGCAAACTCGGCCCGGCCGGATTTAAACCCTACAGTGCCACTGTTAGCGATATTATTTGAGATGGCCCCAAGCTGTTGGTTTATGGCATTCAGGCCTGAAATTGCGATATCAAAACTCATAATAGATCCTGGTTAACGTATAACTTGTTGATTGTTTAGTCGTCGGGTTGGCCAAACTGGGTAATCTTGTTGTAAGCGACCTCTCCCAGCCCGATGATATTCAACACCGTCGCGCTGCCATCCAGAGGAATGCGCACGTTGCTGACTCGTCCTCCGATTTCAACCGGGACGTGACTTTTTTCGGCGTCGGTCATGAGCGAAATGCTGTATTTACCTTCACTCAATCCCAATGCCTGCGGATTAATGTTGAAATTGACGTCGCCGACCTCTTGTCTGCCCAGCTCAATTTCGGTTTCCTTTCCTGTCTCATCTTTAAGGATCACCGTAACGGAATTGGCCGCATGATCGAGGGTGAATCGACCTTCAAGCGTGGTGACACCATCGCTATTGATCGTATCCGTCTGGACCATGACCTGTTGCCCAACCAGGTTGCCGGTTGTCAGGGTTTGCAGGTTGTCCATCAACACGGAATTGTTGGCCATAAGTTGAGTCAGGGTTTCCATAGACTGAACCTGAGTCAGTTGCGCAAGCTGCCCAACATATTCAGTACCGTCCGTCGGATTTAAGGGGTCCTGGTTTTGGATTTGTGCGACCAGCAATTGCAAAAAAAGGCTGTTCATTCCTGCCGCACTGTTGTCATTTGCGGAAACGCTGCTGCTACTGCCATAGGCGGTAGTAACAGATTGAGTGGAAACACCATTCACGCTCATCGGTTACGCCTCGCCGAGACGCAGCAGGCTTTGCTGCATACTTTTTACATTATTAAGCACGTCGACACTGGTTTCGAAATTGCGCGATGCCGACATCATGTCAGCCATTTCTTCCACCACGTTGATGCCGGGATACCAGACGTAGCCATCCTGGTTTGCCATAGGATGATTCGGTTCATAGCGCTGTAACGCATTGTCTGTTTCCACAATATCGAGTACCTGCACGCGCGCACCGGATAGCCCGTTGTGATTCATCAACTCATCGTTTTTATAAACTGCAGCAAAAACCGGACGACGCGCTTTGTACACATCGCCCTCCTCCAGCGCAGGGGTTTCGGCATTAGCCAGATTGCTGGCGATCGTATTCAGTCTCAGGGTTTGTGCCGTCATTGCTGAACCTGAAACGCGATAAATATCGGTAAAAGCCATTTCTCGTCACCTGAATTAATTACTTACCTTCTATAGCCTGCTTCAGACCGGTAAATTTCATGTTCAAAAAAGCCAGGCTCATCTGATAGTCCTGAACATTTTTTGCAAATTCAGCCTGCTCCACATCAAGCGCAACCGTATTACCGTCCGAAGCGGGTTGCCAGGGCACGCGATACCTCTCTTGCGCCGAGGTGCCTGGGAAATAACCCTGTTGTGAACGTTGCATCTCCGCGGCAAAATCAATATCTTTAGCCTGGAAATGCGGCGTATCAACGTTAGCCAGGTTTGCTGAAAGCAGTTCCGCCCTGGAAAGTCGAAGTGCTACAGCTTGCGGATGAACGCCCAAAGCCTTTTCAAAACTAATACTCACAACTCACTCCTTCGTGATAATGACCGCTGCGATAGCCTGTGCTGCCCCAATTAATAAGCAAATATCGTGCCAGGTTATTAACATCATGAATTATATAGTTTTTTGTAGGAAGTTCGTCGAAGAGAGGAAGTGTTTTTTCCGCAAGGAAGTCATCGTAATACTCAGCGTTGTTGGCCTGGCGGTGCCACCTGCTTCTGCCCAGTCGGTTAGCGCCTATAAACAAGTCTCTGTGCATGTGCGGCAAATGGCAGCAGAGGCGATTCGAAATGAGGCTAATCAGCAGCGCTGGCAGCGTTATCAGGCCAAATTAAACCTGTTTATCCCCGCTGAAGCTTCCCAACTTCCGCCCTGCGTTACGCCACTTAAGGCCACGCTTTCTGGAAGTGAGCGGCCTGACCTACGCCGGCTGCGCTATGACGTTCGCTGTGAAAGCGGCAAAGGTTGGGCGGTGCCTGTCACGGTAAAACCCGATATCTATATGCCGGTACTTGTGGCCAAAAACACCCTTGAACGTGGGCATATTGTTGGCCCTGCCGACGTCACCCAGAAAAAATTCAATATCACTCAAGTGCGCAGTGGTTACCTGACCCATCCTGACGATATAACCGGGCTTACACTGAAGCGCCGGGTGCGTGAAATGCAGGTGTTAACCCCGAACCTGTTCGATTCTCCCGTACTCGTTGAGCGCGGCCAGCGGGTAACGATGATTGCTGAACAGGATGGTGTTGAAGCCCGCACCACCGGGATTGCCATCAAAAAAGGACGTAAAGGCGAAATGATTAAAATAAAAAATGAAAACAGCGAGCGTGAAGTGAACGCCATCGTGATCGGTATGGGGATGGTCAGAACCACGCAGGCTGCCTCGCGTGAAAAAACAGGTGGCTGACGTTTAAGTTGACGCCCTCAAACGTCGCTTTGAGCAGGTAAGGCAAACGGAAGTCCAGCTTCCGCTTTGAGATGTGCATGACAGACCTGAACATGGAGCTACATGATGAAAATAACATCGACCCAATATGCAATGACCCGCGCGATCAATCAGGCCAACGCTACCACGCCTTCTCGCAGCGCAGGTCGTGAAGACATGAAAATTAGCCGTTCTGCCGCAATCGATCCGGTGATCGGAGAGGCTCAAACTAAACTCTCTGCTTTACCAGAGGTGGATATGGCGCAGGTGGCTGCTGTTAAAGACGCCATTGCCAATGGGCAAATTAGCATTGATCTGGATGCATTGGCCCACGCCATCGAGCAATATCATCAGAGGTAACCATGAGTAACGCCACACAGTGCGTAAAACAGCTGGTGCAGGATATGGTTGAAGACAATCAAGCCTATGGCCAGCTTAAAGCCCTGCTCAGGGAGCAACGTCAGGCGCTGATTGCCCGCGATGTTGCTGAACTGGACCGGCTGAATCCGCAAATTTTTGCGCTTTATGAGCAACTCGCCCACAACAGCCAGCAGCGTTACCAGTTGCTGACCCAGTTGGGTATTCCTGCAAGCTCCAAAGGCTTGCGCCTGTTGTTCTCCCGCCTGCCTGCCAGGCACCAGGCTCAACTTGACCCACTCTGGCAGTCGCTGGAAAGCGTGGCGACAGAATGCCAGGCCCTGAATGACGGTAATGGTCTTGTTGTCAGTATGCAGCAGGACATACTCCAGAAACTGGTTAACGTAGGTGAACCCGAGAACTGGCTTTATCAGCAGGTTTAAGCCCTATCCAGGTACAGCTGACATACCGGGCGCCAGTGTCGCATCATTGGGCCGCGCGTTTTACCCGCCTTTTACTGATAAGCCGCTTAAAACGTCCTTTTCATTTTCTGTTTACCGGGGAGACGTCAGCACAGATTCTCCTGTCCGGCGAACGTTATCCGCACATTTATTCGATACAACATACTATGCAATTTATTGACTGGGCGACCTTTTCTCAGGTGATCTATATTAATCTGCCGCACCGGCGCGATCGTAATTTCCGCATGAAACGTCATCTGAGAGAACTGAAGGCACCTAAAGAGAAGGTCTTACGCTTTGACGCTATACAGGCCAGCCCCGGTTCGGTGGGATGTGTAAAATCACATATTGCGGTACTGGAAATGGCTATCGCCCAGGGTTGGGAAGATGTTCTGATTCTTGAGGATGATTTTGAATTTACCCATGATGCCCCCAGCCTGACGCGTCTCAATCTCTGGCTGCAAAGCCTGGGGAATGTCCACTGGGACGTGGCGTTTCTTGCAGCCAACTATCAACATGTTACCCCTTTGAAAAGTGTCGATTACCTGCTGCGCGTTAATCGGGCATGGTGTGCGTGTGCATATTGGGTTAAACAGCATTATTTTTCGCAACTGCTGGAAAATTTACGCCAGAGTCTGCGGTTTCTGGAACAGGGTGGCCAGCCACAACGCTATGCTCTGGATGTACACTGGTGGCAGTTAATGGCAAAAGATTGCTGGCTTGGCCTTTACCCTTGTGCAGGGTTCCAACAGGCTGACAGAAGTGATATTGAGCAACGCCATGTCGATTATCGCCCCCTGTTTTATAAATCACTGGAGGCTATATGTTAACGCCGTTGCTTAAATCAATGACAATCCACACAGCAACATATAATCCGCACTGTCTTCACTGTCAGCCTCTGGGGTTTTATGCTGCTGCCAGCTAAACCAGGCGCTGGCCAGGATTACCAGATCGCGCGGCATCAACCGGTTATGATCTTCCAGCCACAGCGCGCACAACATTTTTAATTCAAATATCTGGCGAGTGAGTAACAGAAATGCATGACCATAATGTTGCCCACATCCACAGGGAAAGACCTCACCATAGAGACGATAAATCAACAGATTGCGTAAAATGTGGGGATGTTCGCTAAAGAATGTGTTGCTGGCAGCAAGGGTTTCCAGCGTTCGTAATCGTTGTTGCAATGCTGAAGGTGACATAACGGCCAGTTCGCTGAGTTTAAGCATCATACTCATTTTTTGGGTCGCGGGTAGATTAAGGTTTAAACGAAGCGCCCCCATCTGTGCCAGGGCATCGATGCGATTACTTTCGATTGACGGCAACATCCCATGTTGCTGCTCAAGAATGCCGTTATCCGCAAGTTGTGATAGTTGCTCCCCCATCGTGTCCAGCAGTTGCACGTCATGCTGCCCGTTGCTCTGGTGATGCTGGGCTTTACTAAGCAGCACGCCAATCGCATATAAACTGGTTTCTAAGGCTAATGCCGGGTGCACTGCCAGATTGATGCACTGTTGATTTAAATTTTCATCCCATTGCGTCAGTTCGCGACGATCCTGACATGGGGTCTGGGTGGTATGCAGGATAAAGGCCTGAGGATTTAACAGGATTTCCGTTGCGGCAGTTTCGCATCCTGCATTGAGGCTTTGCCGTTGCTGATTTTTAAGTTTAATGCTGACTCTCGGCCAGTCATCCTGCTCTGATGCCCGGCAAGAGGGACAACAACAGGGCGCTGGCATGGCATCGAAGCGAACAACATATTCTGGACGATAGTTTTCAATTAATTCCATTTGTAATACTCCGGCCGCCCGTTAAGCGGCACTGATTAGTGAGCTTTTTTTCGGAAAAACCAGTGAGTACAGTCGACAACCGCGCCATCAATGGGATCGGTTATTTCAGATAAAAAAGCGAAACCTGGCTGCAGACCAAGCCAGCAATGGTCCCGCATTTGCTCGGTCCAACAGGCATTCAGTGAACTCCCCTGCTGAATTGCCCGCTGGTAATGGGCAAGAAGCGTTGGGATATAGTTGCCATTAACGGCATAGGCGCAACCGCAGTCACCATCAGTAATCCGTGACACGCCAGGCAACGCGTTGAGGGGAACAACCCGATGATAGCGGCCACCCAGCAAGGTGACCTGCCAGTGAATATGCGGCAAACGGACTAACAGATGGTTAAGCGTCTTGAGCGATCGTTCTTTATGGACATAGCGTACCGCCGCGTCCAGCAGCAGTACGCTTGTCCAGTGGTGATGCAGTGCGTGCGTTAATACCTCACAGTGGTTTGCCAGTTCTGCTGTGCTGGCGTCAGCGGCGCGGCGTTTTGCAAACGGCACTATCTGCTGCGGATCAACCCCAAGCATGTTCAGTTTCTGCCGCTGCTGCTGCAGTGCTTCAGGCTGCGTGGCGTCATAAAGCACCGCGATTTTGTCAAAGGTTTGCCAGGCGACCACGGTGCTGAGTGGCGCCTGTCCCAGACGTCGATAGTGATTAAGCAAATTACGGTCGGTCACGAAGTCTTCCAGCGTTAAATTCACCGGTTGTGACGACCCCAGCACAAAGTCCTTATCGTAAGTATTGGCGCTGTGAGAGATGCACAGAATGGCCTCTTTGGGGTCAATTTGCTGCACAGGGGTGGTGAAATTATTCAGAAATGCCTGCTCTTCAGCCAGCGTGGCACTGTCGTTATAGCGATGGTTCCTTAGGTAATTTCGGTGATAACCAAAGGTGCCGTTCAACGCGTGCCGTTCACCAAAAGAAACGGTGCGGTAGATTTTATCAAGATGGCTGTACCAGATATAAATCGTATCGCAGCCTGAGAAGCGCGCGTTATTACGCTGCATCGACGCCACCTGGTGGCTGATTTTGCTGGGGGGATAATAGTCATCATCATCAAAACAGATAATGTATTCACCACGGGCCATATCATTGAGCATGTTGCGCTTTTTACCCAAATCCAGCCGAACCGGGCTGTGGACATAGCGCACATGTTGACAGGTGTGATCGACCAGCATCGCGATCAGATCTTCATTACTTTCAGCAGAATCATCCAGAATAATCAGTTCGCGTTTGAGCGCGGGATAATCCTGATACTGATAGATATACAGAAGATAAGGTAAAAAGGCCCGACGATTCCAGGTAGGGCATACCACACTGACAAAGGGTAATTCGCTGTGTCTTTTTTGCTGTCGGCGGTTAATCAGTGACCGCATCAGGGTTGGTGTTTCAGCCATCTTATTTCTGCCGTGATGTCTGTTGTCTCAACCAACTCTGCGTCGACAGCGCATCCGTGGTTTTTTGCTCACGTTGATCCTGGGCCTGTCTGAGCGTTTTCCTTCGTGCATCCATGACGTGCTCAATGCTCTTTTCCCGTCGAAACTCAGCCAGTAAATGGCGCTGTATTTTTTGCGCTTCGACGTTCGCCAGCGCCTGCTCCTGCTTTTGCCAGTCGATAACACGTTGCAGATTGCGTTTATACACCGACTGATTGCTCAACATCACCGCGTTTTCCTGGCTGGACTGCACGCTCTGCTTTAGCCCGGATAAAGCGTGAATGTTGTTTTCCAGGCGCTGGCAAAGTCGCTGCTGGCTGGCAAGTTTACGGGTAAGGTCGTTCACCGCGCGATGGCGCAGAAGGTGAAGTTGTTCAAGTGTGTGTATCAGTTTGCTCATGATGAATTATCCTGCTTTCGCCAGCATGTCCAAATCAGAAAGGGTTTTCTCCAGCGATGCCGCATCCTGCACCTCCTGCTGTAAAAAACGGGCAATCGCGGGAGCGAGATTGACGGCTTTGTCTGCCATTGGATCTGCGCCGGCGACATAACCACCCAAGGGAATTAGAGGCTTAATATTTTGATACTCTGCGTAGAGTTGCTTGAGCGTACGCGCGTTACGCTGATGTGAGATATCCGTGACCTGGCTCATACACCGGCTGATGGACTGTCCGATATCGATGGCCGGATAGTGCCCAGCCTCTGCAAGATGACGCGATAATACAATGTGTCCATCCAGTACCGCCCGAGCACAATCCACAATGGGGTCCTGCTGATCATCGCCTTCAGCCAGCACGGTATAGATCGCGGTCATGGAGCCGCTGCTTTCGCTGTTTCCGGCGCTTTCTACCAGGCGGGGGATCAGACCAAATGCCGAGGGTGGATAACCTTTAGTGGCTGGCGGCTCGCCCAGTGACAGTGCGATTTCACGTTGTGCCATGGCATAACGGGTCAGGGAGTCCACCAGTAACAAAACATCTTTGCCTTTGTCACGATAATAGCTGGCAATGGTGTGGCACAGCTCGGTGGCTTTGATTCGCATCAGCGGGGATTCATCGGCGGGTGCCGCCACAATAACCGACTTACGACGCCCGATTTCCCCCAGTGAGTGTTCAATAAACTCTTTGACTTCACGCCCACGTTCACCAATTAACCCGACCACGACCACTTCCGCCTGGGTATAACGGGTAAGCATGCCAAGCAGCACGCTTTTGCCCACACCGCTGCCTGCCATCAGGCCAACGCGTTGGCCTTTACCGATGGTGAGCAAACCGTTAATGGCCCGGACGCCAACATCCAGCGGCGCCACGACGGGCTGCCGACGCAAGGGGTGCACTTGTGTCACCTGTTGAGGAAGCACGCTATCGCCTGAGAGTTTGCCTTTATCGTCAATCGGTTCGCCAATACCGTTGACCACCCGGCCCAACCACTGATCACCAATCAGAACCCCCTGCTGCTTGTCGAGAGGAAAGACACGTGCACCGGCAATGAGTCCGGAAGTGTGTTTAAAAGGCATCAGGAAGGTGACATCACGATCGAAACCCACCACCTGCGCATCAATCAGTTGGCCATCAATGCCTTCAATCTGGCAGAACTGTCCAACCGCCAGACGACATCCGACGCACTCCAGTAAAATGCCGGCCACCCGTACCAGGCGCCCTGCCACTCTGGCGAGATGAATCTTATCGATAGAGCGTAAAGCCTGTTCGAACGCGTTATCACTCATCATGGGTGTCCGGTAATAAGTTTTCTTTCAGCACGTCCATGCACTGGTCCAGACGATGCTGGCAGCCGACGTCCATTTCTGTCGTGTCAGTGATGACCCGGCACTCACCTGGGGCAAGCGTCGGCTCGGCCATCAGCCCCCACTGGGCGGTTTTTTCCGGTTCAGCTTCGCTAATACGACGATATTCATCGCTACTGAGCAGCACTTTGATCTGTTCTGGTCGCTGCGGTAATGCCGCAAGGGCTTCTTCGACAAGCGTCAAAATCTGCGTGGGTTGCAGCGTTAATTCACAACGGATGACCTGGCGGGTGACTTTTTCTACCAGTTGCAGCAGTTCTTCCCGACGGCGCTGTTCGTAACTGGCCATAAACGACGAGACACTATGAATAAGATTGTCCAGCGGCTGGGCCGCTTCCAGAAACTGCTGGCGGGCCTGAACTTTTCCCTCTGCCAGTCCCTTACGCAACCCTTCTTCAACACCAAGGCGAACGCTTTCCTGATAGCCTTCTTCTTTGCCCTCCTCCATGCCTTGCGCGAAACCACGATTCATGCCCTCTTCAAAACCATGTTTCAACTGCGCATGGACGGCGGCACTGCCTTCTTCAGGCGATAACACATCACTCTCTGATGCCTGCCGGCGTTTACGCAATGGCGGGAATTTATGCAGGCGCGGTTTAACAACGGCATCACGACTGTCAGTGAGTGCACTCAAGGGTAAACTGTGCTTTTTAAACATGGTTACTCCATTGTCTTTTCTGCAAACAGCTGTACCTGGATTTCCCCTTCTTCCGCTAGTTGTCGTACGGTCATCATAATATCTTTACGAATCTGTTCGATTCGGCTTACAGGTACGGGCCCCATTCGCGCCGTTGTGGATTGCAACAGTGCCACCTGACGTTTCGGCATGACGTTGAAGATGGTCTGACGCAGAACCGGCTCGGTGCCTTTTAATGCCACAGCCCATTCCTCAATCGGAATCTCTTCCATCAGGCGTTGCAGGGTTGCCGGTGTCTGGCGGCTGAGGATAAAGAATTCGTACATCTCTTCTTCCAGTTCATCCACCACTTCGGCATCCCGTTCCCGCAGCTGATCCAGCAGTTGCTGCTGATTAGTCGGAATACGGTTAACGATGTTAGCCGCATGTTTGATGCCGAGAACTTTAGAACCATGTTCAGAAAGAACGGCGACACCGCGTTCAATCAGGCGGTCGAGTTCATCGATAACATCACGGTTAATGTCATCAAGGCGGGCAATGCGCCAGACGATCTCATCCTGACGTTCCTGAGGCAGCACGCTGAGTACGCAGGCAGCCACATCCGGCGGCAGGAAGGCAAGAAATACCGCCTGCATTTGCAAATGTTCCTGCTCAATCAGTGCGGCCAGTTGGGGGACATCTACCCATTGCAAGCGCGCCATGCGATGACGTATTTCGTCACCGTAAATACCGTTTATTACGCTGCTGGCAATTTCACCCCCAAGCGCTTTTTCAAGAATGCCGCGTAAGTAAGTACGCGATGCCCCATTGATGCCACTCTGCTCACGGTAATCATCAAAAAAGTTATTCATTGCATTGCGAGCATGATCGACCTTAATGCCATGCAAGCGTGCCATCGTGTCACTCAGCAACAGAACCTCATCCCGATTCATCTTTTGCATTACTCTGGCAGCGGCTTCTTCCCCCACACTGAGCAATAAAATGGCGGCCTGTTCCAGGCGGTTCCTTCCCGTTTTAACACTGCTTTTACTATTCTTGTTTATTAGTAGTTCGCTCATTACTGTTAACCCATTGTTTCAGCACTTCAGCAACACGTTCAGTTTCTTTCTCTGCCAACATTTGCAGATATTCCACTTTGGTTTCCAGGCCGGAACTTTGCGGTGGCAGCTCGGTATCCTTATTGAATGCGGCCCCGGGCAGACCCTGAAGGCCCGCGTCAGTGGCGATCAGTTCTTTTGCTGGCGCTGTATCTGGAACGATGACGTCTTTCTCCTGGTTTTCGATAAGGTCATTTCGGCCAAAGCGTTGTGCCAGGGGGCGCACGCCAAATATCAGGGTGAGCAGTGCCAGGATGCCAATACCGCCATTTTGTCCCCAGTACTGAATTGACGGGTCCTGCCACCATTGCAGTTCCGGCACTACATCGGTCGCCAGGTGAACAAACGCCATCTTGTTAAGGGTCAGCGAGTCTCCTCGGGCCTTTTCGATGCCTGCAGCCTCCTCAACCAGACGTGTCAGCGTGCTGAGTTGCTCTGGCGTCATTTTTGCTAAGGCCTCTGCGTTTTCGTTCAGCGCCACCGCGACGCGAAGTTTTTCCAGCTTGTAACCTGGATGGCGGATATGGCGGATATCACGGTCAAACGCATACTTGCGTTGCTGCTGGCTACGACTGGAAAGTGAACGTGGGTCGTTGTTCTGCGGTTGCTGCTGAGATTGTTCCCCGGTCTGGGGCGCTGCTGGCACGGTCTGCTGGGCTGGCGCAGGTGACGGGTTAACGGGTCGATTGCTTAACGAACCCGGGATGCCAATCGCCAGTTCGTTGGTGCTGTTCTCCTGAGAGATATTTTCGTCGCTGACTTTTGGCTCTGAACCCAGGCGTTCTTGTGTCTCTTCTACACTGCTCATATCGACGGTGGGCGTCACGCTAATACTGTAGTTTTCACTGCCAAAAAGTGGATTAAGCAACTTAGCAATATTGGCCGTCGTTTCTTGTTTAATTCGCCCGGTCACATCCCGTGCCTGGCGCAGACTGGCAACGTTACTGGCGCCCTGCGGACCATTGTCAGACAGCAGATTCCCTGCCTGATCGACAACACGAACGCTGCTGGCTTGCATACCGGGCACCGAGCCAGCGACCAGTTGCACGATAGCCGCCACCTGTTGCTCATCAAGCTGTTTTCCATAGTGTAATTGCAGTACGACGGAGGCACTGCTTTGCGGCTTATGGGTTAACACAAATGAACTCGATTCACTCAGCCCCATATGAACCCGCGCTGATTCAACCGGATCAAGCGCCATAATGCTGCGTGCCAGTTCACCTTCCAGGCTGCGTTTATAACGGACATTCTGAACAAACTGGCTGCTGCCGAGCATCTCGTCTTTATCCATCAGCTCGTAGCCATCGGGCATCACCGCCGTAATACCTTTAGCCGCCAGTGCCATACGCGCACGTGGTAACTGATTTTCCCGGATCAGAATCTGACCATTGTCGGGGTTAACGCGATAGGCAATGGCTTCCGCACCAAGAACCTCAACAACCTGGGCGACGGGAATGCGTTCCTGACTGCCGTAAAGTGGCACGTAGCCATGGCTGGTGCGCCAAAGGGAAAAAACAATCGCCATCCCCAGCAAAAAACCACCAACAGTAATGAGCCACTTTGGTTTTAGCAGGCCCACAGGAAGTGATGATTCTGAAAACTTTTCTTTTAACTTATTCAGCACGAGAAGACCTTACAGCGAAGTATTCATGACTTCGTCGAGTGCGGTGGTGAGTTTATTACGGACCTGCATCATGGCTGAGAACATAACACTCGCTTTTTGTGTTTCAATCATGGCACCCGCCAGATCGTCGCTCTGCCCCATTTCAATCGCCTGCTGTTTTGCAGCGGCGGCATGTTGCACAGCGTCAACATTGTCAATGGCCTGATTCAGCACCTGCGAAAAGGAATAAGCGCTCGTCGCCGCCGTCTCAGAAAAGGATGAGGCTGAAACCGTTGACGGTGCTGCCGGATGAATGCCTGATGACGCCAATGCAGCAGCCTGTTGCATTTTTGCCAGCATCGCCTGCTGGCTGGCCCCTATATCGAAACCGATGGTGTTAATCTTGTTCAATGCTTCAATCTCTTACGCCTGTTATGAGTAATATTCAGCGTCAATGCCTTCTTCACGCATCGATGCCAACCGGTAACGTAATGCACGTGGTGTAATGCCTAAGCACTGAGCCGTTTTCGATTTATTACCGTTATGGCGCTTCAGTAATTCAATAATGTACTGATACTCAGCCAGTCGGCCGTGGAGTTTTACATTGCTCATTGCGGAGGCTGGCACTGAAAGCTGTTCACGATATTCTGGCATTATGTCTGGACCGGGTTTTTCCAGTGACCTGCGTAAAGGAAGACCAAGATCACTGGCGGCGATCTCTTCACCATTACTTAAAATCATTCCGCGTTGAATAACATTTTCCAACTCACGCACATTGCCGGGCCAGTCGTATTCCAGTAAGACCTGACGCGCCTCATCGCTTAACTGCATATTCCCTTTATGGAAATCTTTGTATTTAGCAATAAACCTGAGTGCCAAAGGAATAATGTCTCGACGTCGCTCACGCAGCGGTTTGATATGAATAGGCACAACGGAAATACGATAAAACAGATCCTGGCGGAAACGCCCTTCAGCAATCTCTTTTTGAAGATCTTTATTGGTGGAGGCTATTAGCCGAATATCTAACGGGATGCGTTTATTACTTCCCAGCCGTTCGACTTCCTGCTCCTGCAAAACACGCAATAATTTTGCCTGTAACGCTAACGGCATATCGCCAATTTCATCCAGCAATAATGTTCCGCCATTGGCTTGTTCAAACTTACCGGCAACGCCCGTCACTGCCCCAGTGAAAGCGCCCTTTTCATAACCAAACAGGACAGCTTCTAGCATGCTTTCTGGAATTGCGGCACAGTTAACCCCCACATAGGGTGCATCCGAACAGCCCGAGGCTTTTTCATGAATGTAACGCGATACGCACTCTTTTCCCGTCCCCGTCTCACCTGTGATGAGTACAGCAACATTGAAGTTCGCCACGCGGCGAGCTAATGAAAATACACTTAAGCTTTCTGGCGAACTGGCCACAAATTTGTTTTCATCGCGCACATCGCACTCATTCAAAAAACGCATAACGATCCACCACTCATCACTTTTCGTTTACCTTTCGCAGAGCTGAAAGCCTATATCGCCTCAGGACAGCGAACGCATTTATAATGCAACCACTAATTCAAAAAAAGAGGGGAATAAGAATGATTGCCGAAGACTTCTTTTAATTTGTCTTAGTTTATCCATGCAAAACAACCTGTCGCGCTATTAATTGGTATTAATTTTTTAATCGTTTAAAATCAGTAATTTACGATTATAATAAGATGTGATTAATAATTTAAGTATAATGAATTAATAATTCAGGGTTTATTGACCCGCTTATTAAAAAAGGGTTTAATTCACCTCTGTTATAAAACAAAAAGCAGTGAGACAGAAAAGCAATACTGGATAAGCACCCATAACAATTCCGGTTTGGAAAACCTGATCCAGGTCAAATCATCGGCATTGTAATTCATTGCTCATCATTTTCATGCGGAACAAGTATGCACGTAGCGCCTCAAAGAATAAAAATATACCAGCGTCAGGAACTCACTGACATCGTGAAGCTTGATGTCAGTAAGCTTGGTCGGCCCTGGCATAAATTACCGAAAGTGATGAATGATAACTTTGATATCTTTGATTCACGCATCAGTATTTATTTTCTCAAGAAGCTACGGGTTAATATTGCGTTAAAATCATTGTCATTTAGTATCGATCAAGCCTATAAAAACACACAAATTTTCTCTACCTGTTTTGGTTCAATTGCCTTTGATATTGAACGCCCCCTTCTGCTGCAAATACTTCATGACTATTATGGGCTCGGTAAAGACAACAACAATTTAACACCAGATATTAATCAGCCCGTAACAAAGACAGAAGGACGTTTAAAAACAAAAATCGGCCTTGACCTTACTAACCTGCTCATTGATAGCGAAATTTTTGGTCAGGACATTGCAATAAAAAGTGACAGCACGACGGTAATGACGCAATGGGCATGGTGCGTAACTTTTACGCTTGAGGGCTATGAACATGGCAATTTTACCCTGTTATTCGATGACAACCATGTTGATCAGTTATTAGCCAAAATACGCGCACCGGAAAAAAATATGGCTGTCGCGCCGCAAACGCCACCGACTCAGGCACAACTGGAGCGACTGTTTCACAGCATGCCTTTGAAGTTAAACGGTAAGGTCGCAAGCCTGAATTTAACGATTGCTCAGTTATCAAAGATAAAACCCGGGGATATTATTCCTGTCCTTATTAATGATCCTGTCCCGGTTTTTATTGGGAAAGAGCAAATCTTTGATGCTGAAATCGCCGAAGACCGAGGCAAGTTATTTTTTTGTGAATTTAATGACAGAACTATCGAGAAATATCATGAGTGATGCACAACAAGACCTTAGCCAGTCCCTGGATTTTGATGACCTGAACATTGGCGACATCGCACGCGAAAAAACAGTTGAAGGTAACATCCGGCTTGATATTCAGGAAAAACCAGACGTCGTCAATGAAAATGATGACTTACGCAAAATCGCGCTATTCAGTCGTATCCCGGTTAACCTGACGCTGGAAGTCGCTTCGGTCGAAATATCACTCGCAGATTTGCTAACGGTTAACCATGATTCAGTTATTGAACTGGATAAAATGGCAGGCGAAGCCCTGGATATTAAAGTCAATGGTATTTTATTCGGCAAGGCGGAAGCCGTCATGCTGAATGATAAATATGGTTTGCGTATCCTGGAGTTCAACAGTAACAATTTGGGCGAACTGACACGATGAATCCGTTGCGCAAAACCGGCACGTTTTCGCTGCTACTGTCTGGTTTGCTTTTTTCACCGTTGCTGTATGCCGCACAAGGCGATGTCACCCTGCTCAGTACCGCAGTCACTGAAGGGGGTCAGGACTACAACGTAAAGATTGAAATCCTGATTCTGATGACATTGCTGGGGCTGCTGCCGCTCATGGTATTGATGATGACCTGCTTTACGCGATTCATTATCGTCCTGGCTATTTTACGGCAGGCGCTTGGCCTGCAACAAAGTCCACCCAATAAGATTCTCACCGGTATTGCACTGGCGCTGACGCTACTGATTATGCGTCCAGTCTGGACGACGGTTTATCAGGATGCCATCGTGCCATTTCAGCGCGATGAAATAACCCTGAAGCAGGCGCTTAGCAAAGCAGAAACGCCCTTTAAAAATTTTATGCTGTCACAAACCAATACAAAAGCCCTGTCCCAAATGATGACCATTGCCAGGGTGACAGGCGAACCGCAAGCACAAGATCTTACGATTATCACCCCTGCCTATCTGCTGAGTGAGTTAAAGACCGCCTTTCAGATTGGTTTTATGATTTACATCCCCTTCCTGGTCATCGATTTAATTGTTGCCAGTATATTGATGGCTATGGGGATGATGATGTTATCGCCGTTGATTGTTTCCCTGCCTTTTAAGCTGATGCTTTTTGTGCTGTGTGATGGCTGGACGCTGATTGTCGGCACCCTGACATCCAGCGTGCAGGGGCTTTAATCATGATCACAATGGACATTGCCGGCGATATTATGGCGGGAGGCATCAAGCTGGTGCTTATCATCTCTGCCGTGGCGATTATTCCCAGCTTGATTGTCGGCCTGTGCGTCAGCATCTTCCAGGCGACCACCCAAATCAACGAACAAACACTCAGTTTTTTACCCCGTCTGTTGGTGACGCTGACCGTGTTAATCGTTGGCGGAAAATGGATGCTTACCCAACTGGTGGATTTTACCGTCACGCTTTTTCAGCAGGCAGCGGCGCTGGTAGGTTGATGGCGATGAGCATTGATATTCATACCCTGACAGACCCGCTACTGGCGCTGGTGTTTCCTTTTACCCGCATCATGGCATTTATCCACTTTTGCCCGGTACTGGATAACAGTGCATTTAGCCGACGAATAAAAATCGCGATGGCCCTGACGCTGGTCGTGGTGATAACGCCGATGCTGCCGGAAAAAATTCTGCCTGGCTCACTGCTCTCGGTGCGCACGATACTGTTAATCGGTGAACAACTGTTATGGGGTTTACTGTTTGGCATGGCGCTGCAGTTGGTTTTCGTTGCGTTACAGACCGCCGGACATATTTTATCCATGAATATGGGATTGGGTATGGCCACGATGAACGATCCGGTTAATGGCAGCTCAACTACGGTTATTTCCCAAATCATTTATACCTTCTGCGGATTGCTGTTTTTCGTTATGGATGGACATTTACTGGTCGTCACCATTTTATATAAAGGGTTTATCTGGTGGCCGATAGGAACAGCTATTACCTCCCCGCAATTGATGTTTATTGCTCAGGGGCTAGGCTGGATCATGTCTTCAGCCACGCTGATTGCGCTTCCCACGACATTTGTGATGTTAATTGTGCAGGGCGGGTTCGGGCTGCTTAATCGCGTCTCCCCCACCCTTAATCTTTTTTCGCTGGGCTTTCCGATTAGCATGCTGTTTGGCCTGCTGTGTATTTCAATGATGATCACCAATATCCCTGATCATTACCTCAATCTGACCAATGACATTCTGGCAAGACTGGAAGCCATGAGGAATGACTGATGGCTGCGTCTGGTGATAAAAGCGAAAAACCTACCGCGCAAAAACTACGTAAGGCGCGAAATAAAGGCGATCTTCCCCGTTCCAAAGATCTGACGATGGCTGCCGGCCTCCTGACCTCTTTTATTACGCTGAGTGCTTTTTTCCCCTACTACAAACACCTGATTGAAGAATCATTTACCGCAGCAGGAACAATGGCAAGCCAGATCAAAGACGACGATGTTCTCGGTCAGTTTCTGTTGGTTAACGTTTGGGTTTTGCTGCGTTTTATCGCCACGCTCACCCCGATTCCCGTTGCCTGCATTGTCGCCAGTCTGGTGCCGGGCGGTTGGTTATTTACACTGGAAAAACTCAAGCCTGATTTAAAAAAAATAAATCCGATCAGCGGATTAAAACGCATGTTTTCAGCCAGTCATTATGTTGACGTCGGAAAAATGCTGCTGAAATGCGGCATTATTCTGGCCGTGCTCTATTGCATGATACACAACGCCCTGAATCCGCTGCTGCACCTTCAGCGTCTGAATCTGAATCAGGCCATTCATCAGGGGCTTGGCATTCTGCATGGTGTGCTGATCTACTTTATCGCCGTGATTATTGTCTTCGCGTTTTTAGACGTTCCGCTCAGTAAATTCATGTTTACAAAAAAAATGCGCATGACGAAGCAAGAGGTTAAAGAAGAGTACAAAAATAATGACGGTAATCCTCAGGTTAAAGGGCGTATTCGCCAGTTACAACGGCAGATGGCGATGGGGCAGATCAACCGTGCCGTTCCTGAAGCCGATGTGATTATTACTAACCCTACCCACTTTGCCGTTGCACTTAAATATGACCCAGACAAGGCAGAAGCCCCCTATATTGTGGCAAAAGGCATGGATGATATTGCCCTTTATATCCGTGAAGTAGCCCAGCAGCACGAGGTGGAAGTCGTGGAATTTCCGCTGCTGGCGCGCGCTGTTTATCACACTACCCGCGTTAATCAGCAGATTCCGGCCCAGCTGTTTCGTGCTATCGCACATGTTCTGACTTATGTCATGCAACTGAAGTCATGGCGAACAGGCCAGTTGATGTCCAAACCCCATCTGAACAAACAAATAACGATTCCGAAAGAGGTACTTAAAGCCCATGGCGAACGGTAAGTTACAGCAAATCCTTGCTCTAATCCGCAGAGGCAATATTGGCATTCCGATATTACTGCTTAGCGTGCTGGCAATGGTGATGTTGCCTTTATCACCCTTAATGCTGGATATTTTATTTACCTTCAATATTGTGCTGTCTGTGATTGTCTTACTGGTGGCGGTCAATATGCAACGTCCTCTGGACTTTGCGGTCTTCCCGACGCTGCTGCTGATCACCACGCTCATGCGTTTGACCCTTAACGTCGCTTCAACACGCGTGGTATTACTGCATGGACATGAAGGCGAAGGTGCCGCAGGTCAGGTCATCGAGGCCTTTGGGCAGGTCGTGATCGGCGGTGATTTTGTCGTCGGTTTTGTCGTGTTTATGATCCTGATGATCATCAACTTTGTGGTTGTCACCAAAGGTGCAGAACGTATTTCCGAAGTCTCGGCGCGTTTTACGCTGGATGCATTGCCGGGTAAGCAGATGGCGATTGATGCCGATCTGAATGCAGGATTAATTGATCAACAAAAAGCAAAAGCCCGTCGTAAAGAGGTCGCGAAAGAAGCGGACTTCTATGGCTCAATGGACGGCGCCTCTAAATTTGTCCGTGGTGACGCCATCGCCGGCATCATGGTGCTGATCATTAACGTGATTGGTGGTATTTGCATCGGTATTTTTAAATACGATCTTGATGCCAGCCATGCCTTTCAGCAATATGTTTTACTCTCCATTGGTGACGGTCTTGCGGCACAGATCCCTTCCCTGCTGCTGGCAACGGCTGCCGCCATCATTGTTACCCGGGTGAGTGACGGCAACAATATCAGCGATGAGATAAAGACGCAGCTCTTAGCCAGGCCACAGGTGCTTTATACCGCTGCGTTTGTGATGTTTATTCTGTCCATTGTGCCCGGCATGCCCCACGTTGCGTTTCTGTGTTTTACCGCGCTGTTGTTGTTTGCCGCCTGGCGACAAAGTAAAGCGATTAAACCGGCGCAAGAAGACGTTGATTACGATGCGATTAACGCCGCGCTGAACGACGATAGTGCGACGAAGATCGGCTGGGAAAACATCCCCCTGGTTGAACCTATTGGTCTTAACCTGGGCTATAAGTTAGTGAGTCTGATTGACAGCAGTAAAGGGAATCCGCTTTCACAGCGTATCCGTGGTGTGCGTCAGGTCGTTTCTGAACAGTGCGGTATCCTGTTACCTGAGATTCGGATTCGTGAAAACTTTCGCCTCAAACCCGCTCAATATGCCATCTATATTAATGGTATTCGCCTGTCGGTGGGCGAAGTCCATGCGGATAAACTGATGGCGATTCCCGGCACAGAGTTATATGGCGAAATCGATGGCGTGCTCGATATCGATCCCGCCTACGGAATGGCAATTGTATGGATAGATCCGAATCAAAAAGCACATGCGCTCAATCTTGGCTATCAGGTGGTCGATTGCGCCAGTGTGGTCGCTACCCACGTCAATAAAGTTGCCCGGCAATACTTACCTGACCTTTTTAACTACGATGACATTACGCACTTACATGCGCGACTGGCACAGCAGGCGCCCAAATTAACGGAGGATCTGACCCACGCCCTGAACTTCAGTGTTCTTCTGCGTGTTTACCGTCAGCTATTGCTGGAGCAGGTTTCGCTAAAGGATATTGTGACAATAGCAGCCACTCTGCTGGAAAGTTCAGCGGTAACGAAAGATCCCCTTTTACTCGCTGCTGATGTGCGCTATGCGCTACGTCGGGCCATCATCCACAGCATTAATGGCGATCGTAAACACTTATCGGCGTACACGCTCGATAATAATTTAGAAAGTATATTGCTGAGTGCACTTAACCAGTCGCAGCAGGCGGGGAAAGTTGCGCTGGACAGTTTCCCTGTCGACCCCAATATACTGACGCAGCTTCAAAACACCATGCCCATGATTCAGGAACAAATGAAAGCGAAAGGATTACCGCCGCTGTTACTGGTGACGCCACAGCTACGTCCGCTTATTTCACGCTACAGCCGCTTGTTTGCGAGTGGCTTACACGTGCTTTCCTATAATGAAGTTCCTGATGACAGTGATTTAAACATTGTGGGCACCGTGGCATAGCCTCTTCTACAAAAAACCTGGCCACACCTGATGGCGGTTCTGGCCAGCTACCGGCGAATGCCCTCTCTGTCATACCGATCCTCTATATCCTTCTTGTGGCAGTGTGATTTTTATTTTCACAAGGTTAAGTACGCCAGGGGTTGTGTCGTTTTTTAATATATTCATTTATTTAATGAGGCTTACATGGAAAAAAGTTCACATTACGTGGTTCAGTGTATCGAAAAGAACAAAATCGATGCGGGTATTGATTTTATGATCCAGCCCATTTTTGATCTTTCCCGTGTCGCCTGTATCGGCGGCGAAGTACTGGTTCGGGGAAAACATCGCCGTAATGTTGTTCCACCTAATTTTTTCATCAGCCAACTTGAAGCGACAGGCGGCATATTACTCATGGGTGATTATATTATGGTCCGGCTGTTCGAATTTATTGCTGAACAACCGCGAGAAATAAGGGATAAGCAGGTATTCACTCTTAATGTTTCTCAGGTTCAGTTAAACGATAGCGCTTTTGCAGTTCGCGCGAACGGCCTGCTGGAGCAATATCAGATAACACCACAGCAGATTATATTTGAAGTCACCGACAGCGCTGAACAACCTGAGCAGACAATGATAGATAATCTTCAACAGCTAAGGGACGCGGGTGCTAATCTTGCCTGGGATGGCATAGACTGTCTTGATAAGCTAAAAAGAAAACTGGACACTTTTCAGCCTGATTATATTAAGCTGGACAGAAGTTGCCTTGCCAGTAATCACCTCAATGACACGTTCATGATGCTCGAATATCTGGATAGTTATGATTGCGATGTTATTGTCGAAGGTGTGGAGAACTATACTCACATTTCTACCATGCTTCATCGCGGGGTAAAATATGGGCAAGGTTTTCTTTTTTCTCGTCCTGTCAGTAAAGAGCAGTTTCAAAAAGAATACATGGTGCCTGTTTAACCCTTTCATCAGGTAATGATATGTCGCCTTGTCATCAGTAACGGGCGGGATATTTTGTCATGTTCAGCGTCGGATCAGATGACATTATTGTCTGATCATAAGCGTAAAAAAGGTGCGCCTTAGCGCACCAGGTGCAACAAATCAGCACTGTCGGGGGGTTTACCCCTTGCCTTTAACACTGCTGATAAATGTTTGCCGCGCGGACGTCGAGCCGAGCCGTTCGGCCTCATCCAGCAGTTTAAGCGCTTTATCAATATTGCCCTGCGCCACCGCCTGGCGAATGTTGTCGTTGAAATAGCTTTCGGTGTCTTGCACAATCGGCTGCGCCTTCACGGCAGGTGCCGCAACGGGTGCGCGACTGCTTACTGTCGCCTGACTGTTGCCTACCGTCACCGGCGCGGGGCCAGACGATCCAAACAGCGGCCCAACCAGTATCGATGAATCCTGGCGGGTACTCAGCTTGATTTTTAGCGTGCCAGACGTTGTATGACGGGCAATGGGATCGGGGATATCCGGTACCGCATGGCCTGTGCCTTTTGCATAGGCTTTTGCCGGATCGAGCAGCGTCGTGGTTTGGGCAAGATCCTTCTCCGTGGTGAACACCAACAGATAGATTTTTTGCTGTCCGGGCACTGGCGTCAGCTTCATCACCCCTTCAAGCCGGTCGGCAGCCATCACTCCCGGTTGCTGATAAGAAAACCAACGGCTCGGAAACCAGGCAGCCGGACGCAGATTTTCATCCAGGATAAGCACATTGGGCGCAAAGACCTGGTTCTGCTGTACCTCACTGCTTAAGGTGATTGTTAGCTCACCCACATTGGCGGGCAGGCTGTAAGCGGCGACCGGGCCAGTGATACCGGCAAGGTTCAGCTGGCTGTTATCCGGCGGTAAGGTTGTCACCTGCGGGCGAGACATATCCAATGGCTGCCAGTGAATGTGCTGCAGACTGGACACCGGAATAGCGGGCGCGGCAGAGACATCCTGCGGCATCAGATTGATCTCGGCGCTTGCCGTCACGCTGTGCCCTGCCAGCAGCAGCGTGCTCAGGCAAAGTGCGGTGAATGTTTTATACGTTTTCATTTTTAACCTCAAAGAATGGCAGGCAATAGCCGCCGCGGCCTGAAAGTCATAGCGAAACGGTTAGCGTGAATGACTCAGCGAAGGGATCACCACCAGATTTCCATTTGCGCGCCAAAGGTCCACTCATCATTATTGCCGCGGCTGTTGGTGAACAGGCCATTTCCTGTAGTGTCTTTGGACGCTAACGTGGTGATATCGCCGGACGCGTCCTTGTTATAACCCCACTTCTCATCCCATTTGGCATAGGTGGCAAATACCCGCAGCGCCGGACGTGACCAGATGCTGTCGCCCGCCTGCCACTGCTGTGCCAGAGTGATTTTGTACTGGCCGTTGTGTTCGTTAACCTGTTGGGACTTCACGTTGTCATAACCGACTTCCAGTAAGGTGCTCATAATCGGCGTCCATTTGTACATGGGCCGCACGCCAACGGTGTACCACTCGTTACCGCGGTTGTTATCCAGATCGGTGTTTTGGTACATCGCGACATACATCAGGTCCCAGCGCTCGGCCAGGGTGATGGCACCGTGATCCAGCACCCGATACATCTTGCCGTTGTTATTAATATTGCTGCCCTGTGCCAGTCCCTTGCCCTGCGACGTCAATGCGTCGGTCGCGTACTGCAGCACAAATTTGTTGTAGCCTTTGAGCATGCTCTGCGTATGTTCAGCGGTGAACAACCAGCCATCTCTGGATGCGCCATCCTCTAAGCGGTAGCCGTCACGCGCGTTGGCACGTCCATAATCCACGCCCAGCTCCAGCACGCCGTTCGGGTTGGTTTCCAGCCCGGCGAGACGGACGTCAAACACATCATCTGCGGTGCTGGTGGCGTAGTCACGAATCCGATCGTTTGAAAAGGTGTAAGATCCGCCCGCTTCCGATGAGCGCGTGGCGGCGAACGAGAGTTTACCGAAGCCCAGATCGACATCTTCCAGACCGGCACCCGGGCCGGAGATATCCCAGTAGTAGAAATCGATCATATGAACGTCATGACGCTGGTAGAAACGTTTACCGGCCCAGATGGTGGAGCCTGGCAGCGCATCAATCAGGTTTTTACCTTTGACGTTCGCCTCACGGAAAGCGGGTGAGGTGGATTCCCAGTCATTTTGCTGTGAAACGGAGTACGCCACGTTGGTATCGAAATAGAAGCTCTTGTCGCCCTCTTTCCACACTTCCTGGCCCAGCTTCAGCTCAGCGTAGGTTTCGCACTCGTTACCCAGACGGTATTTACTTTGAGCGCCAGTAGCCTGGAAGCATTGCTGCTCGCCGCCGCTGCCCGTCCAGCCGATGCCGGAACGAGCATAACCGGTAAAATCCACCGCCATAAGTGGCGAAGACAGCGTGCCTGTCGCCAGCGCCACGGCAAGGGAAAGTTTGCGCAGAGTTAACATTTTCGATCTCCTGAGGTCATTGCTTTTATTGTTTTTCCGGACTAAATACCGGGCTCCTGATGCAGCCTGCGACACGCGCGTCCGTCCTCGCGGAACAGATGACAACGCTCGGGTGGCAAGCCAATGCCCATCGTGGCGCCTTCTTTTACCAACACCACGTCCTCCTGGCGGTACACCAGGTTTTGACGGATGGCGGGGATTTGGATGTGGATTTGAGTTTCGTGTCCCAGTTGCTCTACCACCTGCACTTCACCCTCAAGGGTGACATCCGCGATATCACTGGACAGCAAATGTTCTGGCCGAATTCCTAATGACATATTGCTGCCGACCTGCACATCGGCGCTGTCTACTGGCAGCCAGACCAACTGGCTATTGGGCAGGCGCACCTGCACCTGATCAATCGCGGTGGCAGTGACCTTCACGGGGAGGAAATTCATTTTTGGCGATCCGATAAATCCCGCCACAAAACGGTTTGCCGGATAATGATAAAGCTCCAGCGGTCGGCCCACTTGTGCCACATGACCGGCGTCCAGTACGACGATTTTATCGGCCAGCGTCATCGCTTCGATCTGATCATGGGTGACATAAATCATCGTGCGCTTGAGGCGCTTATGCAGACGGGAGATCTCAATGCGCATCTGCACCCGCAACGCGGCATCCAGATTAGAAAGCGGTTCGTCCAGCAAAAACACGCGCGGTTCTGCAACCAACGTGCGGCCTATGGCAACGCGCTGACGCTGCCCGCCAGAGAGCGCCTTTGGACGGCGGTCAAGCAGGTGTGCGAGTTGCAGCACCTCAGCGACCTGCTTCACGCGTTGCGCTCGCTCGGCTTTTTTGACCCCCGCCAGCTTCAGGCCAAACGACATGTTTTCTGCCACGGTAAGATGGGGATAAAGGGCGTAAGACTGAAATACCATACCAATGCCCCGTTCCGCAGGCGGCACCTCATTCATCCGTTTATCGCCGATGAACAGATCACCACGGGTGATGGTTTCCAGACCGGCGATCATGCGCAACAGCGTGGATTTGCCGCATCCCGACGGCCCGACAAACACCACAAACTCCCCTTCGCCAATTTCCAGGCTGATGTTATTCGACACGACCGTGTCGCCCCAGGCTTTGGTGACATTGCGTAACACGACGCTCGCCATAGTGCTTTCCTCTTTACTCGCTAATGCAGCCTGCACGGCAGCGGACAGATTCTGGTGCCCACTATGCGTCGCGCGCTTAGCCGCCACATCCTCCACCGGCGTGCTTTAGCTGGGGGAGGAGACGGGAGGAGGAGAACGTCCCAGCGCGCGCGCGCCGCCCTGTGCCGCACTGTTTTTTGTGATCGGCAACGCAGTCTGGCCCCCACTTTTCTGTGAGCCATACCGTGATAACCCGTTCACTTTGCAACAGCGATCACAACTCAGCACGGGCAGGCGTAGACGTCAGGAGGATGAGAAGCCGGTCAGAACACGCAGAATGTGCTGCAAGCAACATGTTCGTTTCCGCTAACAGGATGGAGTGTTAAAGATGAAAACCGGCACTAAAATTTTGGCGCTGTCAGCCCTCTCGGCAGTGCTGTTCTCGGCCTCCGCAGTGGCGAAGATAGAAGAAGGTAAACTGGTCATCTGGATCAACGGCGATAAAGGCTATAACGGCCTGGCCGAGGTTGGAAAAAAGTTTGAACAGGAAACCGGTATTCACGTCACGGTGGAGCACCCGGATAAGATGGAAGAAAAATACCCGCAGGTAGCCGCAACCGGTGACGGCCCCGATATTATCTTCTGGGCACACGATCGCTTTGGCGGTTACGCGCAATCTGGCCTGTTAGCGGAAGTCTCGCCAGACAGCAGTTTCCAGCAAAAAATCTTCCCCTTTACCTGGGACGCGGTGCGCTTCAATGGCAAGCTGATCGGCTACCCGGTGTCGGTTGAGTCGCTGTCGCTGATTTATAACAAGGACCTGTTACCTGCTCCGCCGAAAACGTGGGAAGAGATGGCCGCACTGGATAAGACCCTGCGCGCAAAAGGCAAAAGCGCCATCATGTTTAATCTGCAGGAGCCCTACTTTACCTGGCCGCTGCTGGCCGCAGGGGGCGCTTATGCCTATCAATTGACCGACGGACGCTATGACCTGAAAAACACCGGCGTCGACAATGCAGGGGCAAAAGCGGGTATGCAGTTCCTGATGGATCAGGTTAAAGCCAGGGTGCTGAACGCCGATACGGATTATTCCATCGCAGAAGCCGCCTTCAATAAAGGCCAGACGGCGATGACCATAAACGGCCCCTGGGCCTGGAGCAATATCGATAAAAGCGGGATCAACTATGGCGTTGCGCCGCTGCCGACGTTAAAGGGTAAGCCCACGAAGCCTTTTGTTGGCGTGCTGAGTGCTGGCATCAATGCGGCCAGTCCGAATAAAGAGCTGGCAAAAGAGTTTCTGGAAAACTATCTGTTAACCGATTCAGGTCTTGAGGCGGTGAATAAAGACAAGCCGCTGGGCGCGGTCGCGCTGAAGTCCTATCAGCAAGTGCTGGAGAAAGATTCGCGTATTGCCGCCACCATGAACAACGCCCGCAACGGCGATATCATGCCCAATATCCCGCAGATGTCCGCGTTCTGGTACGCCATGCGCACCGCCACGCTGAACGCCCTGAGCGGTCGTCAGTCGGTTGATGCTGCGCTCAAGGATGCGCAGTCACGTCTTAACAAGTAAATCGTCTAACGCAGGCCCGTTTTGCTGGCCTGCAACCTGCCGTTAAGGAAATCGGGTTATGTCAGAAAAACCGCAAACGGGACGGCATCGTTCTCTGTTGAAAGGCGCACTGGTGGGCATTTGCTGTCTGCTGGTCGGTTACCTGCTGGTGCTGATGTACGCGCAGGGGGAATATCTGTTTGCCCTGCTGACGTTGGTCATGAGCGGACTGGGCATCTGGATTTATGCCAATCGTCGGGCCTACGCCTGGCGTTACGTTTATCCCGGCATCGCCGGAATGATGCTGTTTGTATTGTTTCCCCTGGCCTGCACGGTGGGCATTGCCTTTACCAACTACAGCAGCACTAACCAACTGACCCAGGAACGTGCGCAGCAGGTCCTGCTCAGCAGGCAATATCAGGACGGCGCGGGCCTGAATTTCAATTTGATTTCGGCAGGCGACCGCTGGCAGTTGGTTCTTACCGACAGCACGGATAACCGAACCTGGGTATCACCGGCGTTTGACATTGCTCGCGTAGCGCACCTCAAGATGGTCAGCGCCCCTGCGCCTGCGGGCGAACGGGCAAACTTACGGGTGATCACGACACATCGTCAGGCACTGGCGAAGATTCGGGCTGAATTACCTGACGGTCGAGAGCTGGTCATGAGTTCTCTGCGCCAGTTTTCCGGGACGCGCCCGCTGTATGTGATAACGGAGAGTCAAACGCTAAAAAACCAGCAAAGCGGCGTGACCTATCGCGCAAATCTGGATACCGGTTTTTATCAGGCGGTGGAGCCAAATGGCCATTGGGGGGAAGAACGCCTGAGTCCCGGCTTTACCGTCGGCGCGGGCTGGAAGAACTTTATTCGGGTGTTTACCGATGAGGGAATTCAAAAACCCTTCCTGGCGATCTTTGGCTGGACGATGATTTTCTCTTTGCTGACCGTGGTGCTGACGGTGGCGGTAGGCATGGTTATGGCCTGTCTGGTGCAGTGGGAGGCGTTAAAAGGCAAAGCGGTTTATCGCGTGATGTTGATCCTGCCTTATGCGGTACCCGCCTTTATCTCTATTTTGATCTTCAAAGGATTATTCAATCAGAGCTTTGGTGAGATCAACGTGATGCTCAACGCCCTGTTTGGTATCAAACCCGCGTGGTTCAGCGATCCCACGCTGGCGCGCGCCATGTTGATCATCGTGAACACCTGGCTGGGCTATCCCTACATGATGATTCTGTGCATGGGGCTGCTTAAGGCGATTCCGGAGGATTTGTATGAAGCCTCTGCGATGGACGGCGCCGGGCCGCTACAAAACTTCTTTCTGATTACGGTGCCGCTACTGTTAAAGCCGCTGACGCCGCTGATGATTGCCAGTTTTGCCTTTAACTGTAATAACTTTGTGCTGGTGCAGTTACTGACGAATGGCGCACCCGACAGACTCGGTACCACCACGCCTGCGGGTTATACCGACCTGCTGGTGAACTACACGTGGCGTATTGCCTTTGAAGGCGGTGGTGGTCAGGACTTTGGTCTGGCGGCGGCTATCGCCACGCTGATCTTCCTGCTGGTTGGCGCACTGGCGGTGATCAATCTGAAAGCCGTGCGGATGAAATTTGATTAAGGAGTCGTTATGGCGATGGTGCAACCCAAATCGCAAAAGTTACGTCTGTTGATGACGCATCTGCTGCTGCTGGCCTTTATCGCGGCAATACTGTTTCCGTTACTGATGGTGGTGGCAATTTCACTGCGCGCAGGCAATTTCGCCACCGGCAGTATCATTCCTGAACATATATCCTGGGAACACTGGCGGCTGGCGCTGGGTTTCAGCGTTCAGCATGCCGATGGCTCGGTTACGCCGCCGCCCTTTCCTGTTTTGCTGTGGCTGTGGAACTCGGTAAAGATTGCAGCCATCAGCGCGATGGGCATTGTGGCGCTGTCCACGACCTGCGCCTATGCGTTTGCTCGCATGCGCTTTAAAGGTCGCGAAAGCCTGCTAAAAGGCATGCTGATTTTTCAGATGTTCCCGGCGGTGCTCTCTCTGGTTGCGCTCTATGCCCTGTTTGATCGTCTGGGACAATACCTGCCGTTTATTGGGCTGAATACGCATGGCGGCGTGATCTTTGCCTATCTTGGCGGCATCGCGCTGCATGTCTGGACGATAAAGGGCTATTTTGAAACAATCGACGGTTCGCTGGAGGAAGCGGCTGCGTTGGATGGTGCGACGCCGTGGCAGGCATTTCGACTGGTGCTGCTGCCCCTGTCGGTGCCCATTTTAGCGGTAGTGTTTATTCTGGCGTTTATCGCTGCGGTGACTGAAGTGCCGGTGGCCTCGCTACTGCTGCGCGACGTCAACAGCTACACGCTGGCGGTGGGAATGCAGCAATACCTTAACCCGCAAAACTATCTGTGGGGCGATTTTGCCGCCGCCGCCGTTCTCTCTGCGATTCCTATTACCCTGGTGTTCCTGCTGGCGCAACGCTGGTTGGTGAACGGCCTGACCGCCGGTGGCGTGAAAGGCTGATCTTGTCATTCTTGTAACGACCAGATGATAAGGCGCACTCTGGCGGCCAGTGGCCGCCTTTTTTAGTCGTTATTTACCAGATCGTCGTAGACCGCACGCAAGCGCATACGCAGATACAGCACCGCTTTATGCTTGCGCGACAGCAAGGTCTGAACACTGATCCCGGTTGATTGTGACAGCGCTTTATAGCTGATCCCCTGTAGCTCCGTCTGGTCAAACACCTCAAACTGAGCGGGCGGAAGTTCGGATAATGCCTCTTCCAGCGCGTCCCAGAGCAGTGCTCTGAGGTAATCATCTTCTGGCGTTTGCGGAAGGCCAAACAGGGTTTCAGCCAGTTCGTTTTCTACCGCCTCCTCCTCATCGTTTTCCCTGAAGACGGAAAGCGGCAGTTCCCGCTTCTTACGCGCCCGGTCCGTCATTTCATTCCGCGCCGCCCGAAACAGCCAGGCGGAGATATTCTCAACCGGCTGTTCCACACCCATCAGCTGACAGGTAATTTCCTGCAAAATATCCTCAGCCTCATCGCGTGCTGAGGTACGGGCGCGAATAAAAGAGTGGAGTTTTGTTCTGCAGAGCGTAAGCGCTTTTATCCATGATGAGGTTTGCGATGCGCTGGCCTTCATCATTTACTCAGTCCGGGCATCATGGCTGTCATTGGGAGACGGCGGCTGTTCGTTCCGGGCTTTATCCCGGCAATGGTGTCCCCGATGACCAAAACCGTCACGACGTTGCTTCATAAATGCGTCTCGTTGTTCTGGTGTCATCTGCATCCAGCGCTCATGCATACGGCGTCGGGCATGGCCAAACATCCCCGGCCTGATCCCCAATCCGCCAAACAGAATCCGGCACAGTAACAACAGCCCCGCAGCCTGCCAGAAACCGATCGTTTTGACCCCAATAATGGCGGGCAGTAAGGCGTTCCATAGTGACATGACCAGCAGACACAGCGCGACAATTAAAACGACACCGACGATCAATGGCTTCGCCAGTCGGTTTCTGCCCATACCACGGGCATGACGGAACGGATGGTTATCAATATCTCTCATATCAGGGTGACCTCATCGGTAATTAACAATCCTGTGTGATGAGGTAGACGAATGAGGCGGCATAATATTGCTGACGTTGTAAAAAAAAGCGGCAGAAACGGGATGGTTGAGTTCATCACGATGTTAAAAAACAACGGTGCCGGTCAGCTATCGCCACCGGCACCGGGGGAAAGGCGTGGATCTGAAAAGCGTAAAACGCCCTGTTTTATATGACGTTGTCACATCAGGATTTACTGGCCTGTCCGGGCGTGATTTTTTCAACCGCCTTTCCTTCCAGCACGGCCTTCACGACGGTAAAAACATCGGTGTTATCGATGTAATTGCCATCATTCAAACCGACATGTCTGGCATAGCCCGCATCGTGTCCACGTACACGTTGGGCAAAGGCTTCAGCCCCCACACCTTTCGCCCACAGCGGAACCAGTGCGTTGGAGTGATTACCGGTCGGACGGAAAGAAATACCGGGCATCACGCCTTTACCTTTATTGATGACAGGCTGGAACGCGGTAGTCTGCGCATCGGGCCCCATCGGCATACCGTTATCGTGGTCCGTTGTCACGATCAGCAAGGTCTCATTCCAGTTACTGTTTTTCTCGACCCATTCAATGACGGAGGCAACGGCGTTATTAAAATCGGCGCTTTCTTCAATCAGACGACCGTATTCAACGCCCACACAATTGGGGTTATACGTATTGCCCCAGTCGCCTTTGCCGCTACAGGCGTTGCTGGTATGCGCAGACCAGTCGGTCGCCCCACCTTCTACCATCATGAAGAAGCCAGCCGGATTTTTACTCAGGTGCTGCATCGCGCCTCGGGTCATCATATTCAACGTTGGCACGGTGGTAATAAATGCATCGCCGGACGGGTTAGCTGCATCTTTACCGACAAACTCAGCCTGACGTCCCTGCTGCAGCGTACCGTTGGGTGCCACATTCGGCGATCCCAGCAGCGGGCCGTCATAGTTCAGAGAGCCATTAGCCAGTTGGGTGAACGCTTCTGTACTGCGCACCATTTTCCACGGCTGACCGCCTGCCGGTGCCAGCTTACCGGCACGCAGCTGATCCCACTCGGCGTTCGCCAGATAGCGGTTCGCATCAGCGCCACAGCCTGTCGTGGATTCATTGTGTGCCAGATGCTGGCAATCCGTTCCGTTCACATTAAAACCGGGTAGCCCGGTTCCCATGATGAGATCGAGCTGACCGGCGGTGAGCATTTGTCTGGCGATCGCGTGGTAGTCATTACGTGACGCGTTTTGCGCCCCAAAGGCGGCTGGCGTAGCGTGCGAGAACGGCACGCTGGTGACTACGCCCGTGGCTTTCCCCTGCGCTTTGGCGGTGAGGGTGATAAAGTCGACCGGCTTGCCGTTATTGTCGACGTTAATGGCGTTGTTATAGGTTTTTATCCCCGATGCCAGCGCGGTGCCTGCAGCAGCGCTGTCGGTAGGGTTAATGGCCAGATATTCATAGCCTTTAAAGGGCAGATCCCTGTTATCTGTTTTCGTGGTATCCCAGGCTTTCTGCGCATCGTAATTAACCAGGGATTCATCGCTGTGTGTCGCCTTTTTCGAAGCATTAAGCGGATAGGTTGTCATGGCATATTTTGCCGGAAATCCGGCATAAGGCGTTTTGTCGCGCCCGCCATATTGCCAGTATGCTGTTGCATCCCATGTTCCCCACCCTGCACCGTCGTTAATCATGACAATCACGTTTTTCGCTTTCATTTCGACGGCAGGTGCGGCGGCACTGGCTGTCATACTGCCCAGCACCAGCAGGCACAGGCTTAATTGACGTCGTGAAAATGTTGCAGAGGCATTGTATTGACGAGGTTGGCGTGACATAAAACTCTCCTTATGATTGCAGCAACCGCCTGAACGCAAAACAGGTTTCAAATGATTTCAAAAAATGTCTTTTTGTGACTTCGTGGCTGCGCAGTATTGCGGCACGGTATGACAGTTTTATGAAAACCTTCGGTTGATGAACGGATTATTTCCTTAAGACAAATTTCGTATTTTTCACATCTTTTATTTATCAATCAATTACAGCCATAAACCGGCTATTTTGCGATTTTCCTGGCAATGTAAAGCTCTGTAAGCCTGCTGCAATCCGCCTTTTGCGGCGCGCATTAATGCGCTCCCCGCTCAATTGTTTGTTTTGTGTTGATATTTTGTATCTGGATTTCACAACCTGTAAGCAGACACGAAAAACCTGCCATATTTCAGCTCAAGTGTGGCTGAAGCTTTCATAAGCATCTGATTAGCAAGAAAAGCCAAATTCGTTAACTCGAAAAGGTATTTTATAACTTTTGCCGACAGTCCTTAACATGCATGCGTTAATCGAACCCATGGCGAATTAATAAATCGATGGCGCTTAACAGGCGCGTGATGCTGTAAATTCAGATACTCAGGAGCACGAAAATGAAAGCACTTGTTCAGGATATTTTGTCTATCTTTTCTCCTCAGACAGTAAGCCCTGTTTTTATCCGCACTGGCTTATCCCAGGAAGAAAAAAATGCCATCAAGCCGATGGGCGTGACGACCGTGACCTGGGCAACGTCGATGGAAGAAATCACGGATGCACTGCTGCGCAAAGCGACTGAGGCCGGTGCGGTCGGCTATCACATTACCCACGTTGATTCCCATAAGCCGGGTAATGACCAGCAGCATATTCTGGAAGCGACAGCTACCCTGTATTCGCTTGATGAGAAGGCATTGCAGAGAGCCTGATTGTGACCGATCAATCTTCGCAACGCGTTATTCTACTCCCTGAACCCTGCTGTTATCATCGGCATTAACAGCAAGGGTTCATGCCCTCTTTTCCTGCTAACGCTGACAGGTTTCTCTTCATACAGCCCATGACTTATCTTCATATTGCACCTGTTGGTGTGATTTTATATGTATGCTGTAACTAAAGGCGGTAACCGTCATCATCAATAAATTGTTACGCTGCTATACGCACGCGTTTGCCAATCAGCCACTATAGTTTTCACCAGACTGTTAACCGAGCGCAGACAATGAGGTTTTTATGAGCAAACTCTTTTCCCCCTTCTCTCTGGGTGAGTTAACCCTGGATAACAGGATCGTTATTGCGCCCATGTGTCAGTATTCGGCCGAAGAAGGTCGTGCGACCGCCTGGCATCGTATCCACCTTGGCCATCTCGCCCTTTCGGGCGCAGGCTTGTTGATTATTGAAGCCACCGCCGTTGAAGATATTGGCCGAATCACTTACGGCGACCTGGGATTGTGGAACGATGAAACCGAAACCGCGCTGGCTGACGTCCTGCACGATATTCGCCACTATTCCGACATGCCTATCGGGATTCAGTTAGGCCATGCCGGGCGTAAAGCCTCCTGTACCGTTCCCTGGGAAGGTGGCAAGCAGATTGCGCCTCAGGATGGCGGCTGGCAAACCCTTGCCCCCTCTGCCCTGTCGTTCAGTGATGGCGAGCATCTTCCGCTGGAAATGCAGGTCAGCGATCTTGAGCGCGTTAAAAATGCCTTTGTCGCGACGGCAAAACGCGCCGTTCGTCTGGGGATTGAATTAATTGAAGTTCACGCCGCCCATGGCTATCTGCTGCATCAGTTCCTTTCCCCGTTATCTAACGTGCGGAGCGATGAATACGGCGGCTCGCTGGAAAACCGGATGCGTTTTCCTTTAGAGGTGTTTAACGCGGTGCGCGAAGCCGTTCCGGCAGAGATTCCGGTTGGCGTACGGATTTCAGCCAGCGACTGGGTAGAGGGTGGATGGGATGTCAGCCAGTCCATCGCCTTCTCAAAGCAGCTTGAATCCCTGAACTGCGCCTATATTCACGTCTCCAGCGGTGGGCTGTCTGAACAGCAGCAGATCAAGGTCGGACCAAACTATCAGGTTCCCTTTGCGCGCGATATCCGCCAGCAAATTGGTATTCCGGTGATTGCGGTGGGATTGATTACCGAGCCGCAGCAGGCCGAGGCGATTTTGCAACAGGACGAAGCCGACCTGGTCGCACTGGCCCGTGGAATGCTTTATAACCCGCGCTGGCCATGGCACGCCGCGGCTGAATTTAGCGCCAACGTCAAAGCGCCACCACAATATCTGCGCTCAGAACCCCACGGGGCAAAAGGCACGCTGAAGCCAGACGAATAACCTGTACGGGCCGCAACCTGGTTGCGGCCTCAACGGTTGAGTTGATGATGACACTGCAGCAGCGCCAGATGAGGCCCTGACAGCGGCTGACGTTGCGGTGTAAAAAACTGCGCAACCGGTGCCATCGAACTTTGAGCCAGCACCACCTGCTCTGCGCCCTGCAGCCAGGCATCTTCTACCGCCGTACGCACACAGTGAAGATATCCCGCCTCATCACCCGCTTTAAATCGCTGCCAGGCATCCGGGATAAGCCGTACTTCAGGCGTCCGTCCGTTAGTGCAGAACAGTGCCCGTGTTGCGCCGAGCGTGGATTCAGCGGCACAAAGCACCACCGTTTTTTTCTCATTGCTGTGCACGGCTTTTGCCAACATGCCGTCGGTACGCCAGACAGCGCAGGGTTTTTTGAGCGGAAAAAACGCGGCAGAAACCGGCCCAAGCGTTGAACAGGTGATCAGAATGACATCAAAATGCGGTTGCAGATCCTGCAGCAGCATCACCAGCCGATCGTAAAGCCCTGCCGTCAGGCCACCACTGGCTTCGGCTTCAGCCAGCAGGTGCGGCATGACCAGATGGCTGAGCTGCAGATGCGTCAGATTAAGCTGCCGGGCAGCATCGTCAAAGATGGCGATATTGCTGGCGGCGGTATGTAAGCAGGCAATATTGATCACGTGTTGGCTCTTTGGCTAGAA
Organism: Pantoea allii; assembly: GCF_002307475.1. Taxonomy (GTDB): domain Bacteria; phylum Pseudomonadota; class Gammaproteobacteria; order Enterobacterales; family Enterobacteriaceae; genus Pantoea; species Pantoea allii. The sequence goes on from NZ_NTMH01000003.1 coordinate 344,368, forward strand.
AACGTTCCCCATCATGCCATGTGTTTATCCCGGCACCAACACCAGGCTTGCGCACGCAGAGATGTCCACTTTGGCAGACATGGGCATTCCCTGACGAATCCGCTAACCATCACGTCCGCTATCGCTGTTTAGTCGCTTATGCGGAAAGTGTGCGGCGCAGTACGGCGTTTAACGACGAATCCCGTTGACCTTAGCCACCATGAAAAAGAATGCGTGCGGTAGAGGTAAAAGCAAAAGAATAGCGGGGAAATTGCGTTAACAAGATCGGGCATCAGAATGGCAGTTGCTGTAGCGCTTGTGAAAAATTCCGTGGTTTAGCCGTTGCGCTGAGTTTTAAAAAAATCCGATGTGAGTCGTAAAACCCTGTTGGCTACAGGCAAGAATTCGCTTTATCGACAACGTAAATGAAAATATGCCATGCATTAACGTTTAATTGATTGCCATAAAATTAGCGTCCATTGGCGATAGTCAGCTGCGCTTTGCTTCGCCTTAACTGAAACAAAGCGCCTGTAACGCGCGAAACTGAAAAGGCAGGCGTTAAGGTTGCCACGCGCCGTGCTGAAGCACGATCCGATAACCATCGTTGTCCTGAAAGGTTGCGCCGTTTTTCTCCCAATAAGGATTAAACGCGGTGACTCTCACAAAGCCTGCGCGCGTCAGGTCTGAGCAGCGCTGTTGCCAGTGGGTTTCATCCGGCAGATAAAGCACCAGAAGATCCTCGGCTGTCGAAGCCGGTTGTACCGGATGGTAATGACATTGGGTAAATTCCAGATGCCATGACAGGGTTTTATCGCCCAACATCACCCCGCTAAAACCCTCATGATCCGTGAATTCTCCCATGCGCGTGAGTCCCAGACCGGCACAATACAGGCTGCTGCTTGCGGCTACATCGCTCACGGGCCGCGCAATACGCATTTGCTGAATATTCATCACTTCTCCTTGTTGAGTAAACAGGCTATTAATACGTCATTCAGATGACTTTATTACAGTGAGGTTTATAGTGCATCTTCAGACCGCGCGTTTGTTGCTCAGAGCTATGCGCCCTTCCGATGACAAGGATCTGTTCAGCATTTACGGCGACCCCGCGACCAATACGTTTAACCCCGCAGGCCCTTATCCTGACCTGGCCCACGCGCAAAAGGTGCTGGCCGACAGACTGGCGTCGTTTCAGCGTTACGGCTATGACAGCTGGGCGATAGCGACTCAGGATGCGCCAGAGATCATCATCGGCTTTGGTGGATTAAGCGTGCGTACTTATGGCGAAAGGACCGTCAACAACCTTGGCTACCGCTTCGCCACCCACGCCTGGGGCAAAGGGTTCGCTACCGAGTTGTCACGCTTCGCCGTTGACTATGGTTTTGGCGAACTGGGGCTGGAGACGATTTCAGCCTCGGTAAGACGCCCTCATCAGGCCTCAATACGCGTGCTGGAAAAAACCGGTTTGCGGTTTATCGACGAGATCTATGATGTCGACAATGCACCGCCCAGCCTGTTTTATTCGATTAATCACAAAGCGTGGCAAGCACTGAGGGCGGCGGGTAACACCCCCAGCGCCAGAGAGTAATAGCAGTTGTTCAACTGCTGAAACGCAGATTCTTAAGGCTCGCGCAGTGAAGGCGCCGACATCACGACGGCTAATAAGCTGGTTGATAACAACCTGAACAGCGGTCTCAGGTGATCAATGCGATTGCCGTGGTTGCTGCCAACAACGCAAGCTAGCCGCCAGATTCTCTGCACGCTTTTGGCCGCTTTTCGCCAATCGATCCCCGCACCACCATCCAGCTTTCAAACTCAGGTAACGCGCCGGCCGGTTGCTGTCGGATATGGCAGATCAGCCTGCGCGCAGCCTCTCTGCCCATCTCATACACTGGTTGCGCCACGACGGTAATCGCCGGCGTCATCAGTTCGGTCCAGGGAAAATCATCATACATCACGAACGAGATATCCTTGGGGACGCGTAGCCCGCGTTTTGCCAGTCCGCGCAGTATCCCCATGGCAATGAGATTATCCGAGGCGATCAATGCGCTGGGCGCATCGGAGAGTGCGAGCAGTTCAGTTAATATCTGCTCAATGCAGTCATTATTAATAGCATTCAGACGGACCAGGGCCGGATCGAGAACCTTTCCCGCTTCATGGTGCGCATCAATCATGCCTTTAACACGTTGCGCGACAGGCGTGGGCCCCAGCGCCACAGAGTGGGAATAAGGTGTGGCGATGCGCATACTGGAAAGATAAGCGATACGTTGGTGGCCGGCGTTCAGTAATAATTCCGTGGCATGCTTTGCCACGTTCAGAAAGTTTGCCTGAATCGTTTCCACCTCCAGCCCTTCGACAGAGCGGTCAAAGGTCATCAGTGCCCGCCCTTCCACCAGCACCTGTTTCAGATGTTCATTATCCCGTGCCAGGGAGCTACAGGGCGCCACGATGATGCCATCGACGCGTTTATCCAGCATCACACGTACGGCTTCCCGTTCCTCTTCCACGGTTTCATCACTGTTACTCAGAAGCAAATGAAAACCCGCCTGGCGGGCAACATCGGCCATGCCACGTAATGCCAGCCCAAAATGGGGGTTTTCGATATCGCCCACGATGACGCCAAGGGTATTTGAACGCCCGGTGTTCATGCTGCGTGCCAGTTCATTGGGCCGATAGCCCAGCGTTTCCGCCGCCTGAGCCACACGGGTTTGTACATCTTCACTGACCGATCCATATCCGCCTAACGCTCTTGCTGCCTGCGCTTTGGAAACGCCTGCCTGGCGTGCAACATCCGCGACCGTCGGCCCCCGTAATTGAGGTTTTTTTGTTGTCATAATTATTTCGAATCACAAGTTGATAACATCTGGATTGACGCTGCTTAAAGCGTGTGCTTAATATCATTATATCCACTTGAGACCGGTCTCACAACAAGCACCGGTTTCATTTTACGCCTCACTGAGACCGGTCTCAATATAATATCACCGGCTAAGTGGACTCTGACGTTTCACCTGCACAATCGGAAGAGCTTTATGACATCGCATAAACGTTTACCCTCTTTATCCGCAGCCCTGTTTGGCATTGCTGTAATGCTCTCAGCCAGCTTCAGTGCACACGCGGCAAGTGATAACAATCCGTATGGCTTAATCGAACCGGGGCACCTGCGTGTCGCCAGTCTGGGTGATTCAAAGCCTTATACCTTTACGGACAAAAACGGCAATTTCACCGGTTTTGACGTCGAATTTTTCAGAAATGTGGCCCATCGCATCGGGATCGATAAGGTGGATTTCGTTGGGCAAGATTTCTCCGCCATCCTGCCCGCCGTCGCCAATGGGCAATATGACGCGGGCGTAGCCGCAATCGGCATTACCCCCGCCCGTGAAAAAACCGTGGATTTCTCGACAGGTTATCTGGCGGGTTATTTGACGGTGTTAACGCGCAGTGATTCTGGCGTGAAAAATGTCGAGACGCTGGCCCATAAGCGACTTGGCGTGATTCAGGGAACGCTGCAGGAAACCTATGCGCTGCAGCACTTTAAACAGACCGACCTGGTTCGGTTTCCTGACAACAACGCGGCGGTTTCCGCGCTGAATAACGGCACGCTTGATGCCACCTTCCTTGATTATGAAGCCGCCAAAGATTATGCCGCGCGCTTCAATCTGGTCATGGCCGCGAATATCCCTTCTTTTGATGCGCCTGCCGGGGTGGCGATAGCCAAAAACAAGCCAGCGTTCAAAGCGGCGCTGGATAAAGCCATTAAAGATGCGATGCAGGATGGCACCTGGGAAAAGCTCTATGAGAAGTGGTTCCCAGGCTCGCCGATGCCTGCACAGTACCTGCCCCAGCACCCTTAATCGCCGCGCACGTTGTGCGTGTGAATGTACCTGGTGATGGACCCTGTCTGTCACCCGCAAAAGAGAATCGGCTATGGATCTCATTACTATTCTTTCGCGTACCTTCTTCGATATCCCTGCGATGATGGACGTCCTGCCCCAGTTGCTGGCAACGGGGCTGGTTAACACCATGATCATCTCGGTGTCGGCCACGCTACTTGGCACCTTTTTCGGCCTGATCCTGGCGCTGATGGGGATCTCACCTTCGCGCTGGCTGCGCCTGCCTGCCCGGCTGTATACCGACTTGTTTCGCGGCCTGCCTTCCATCCTCACCATTTTGCTTATTGGTCAGGGGCTGGCGCGTTTCAGCTACCAGTTATTTGGCCCCACGCCTTATCCCCTCGGCATCTTTGCCCTAAGCCTGATTGCAAGTGCCTATATGGGTGAAATCTTTCGTGCGGGTATTCAGAGCATCGAACAGGGGCAGATGGAAGCCTGTCGGGCGCTGGGCATGAGTTATAGCCGGGCCATGCGGCTGGTGATCATTCCACAGGGCATCCGGCGTGTATTACCCGCCATCGTGAACCAGTTTATCGCCATCATCAAAGACTCTTCACTGGTGTATCTGCTGGGGCTGATGACTTATCAGCGAGAGCTGTTCCGGGTAGGCCAGGATGCTGCGGTACTCAGCGGCAACCTGTCTCCCCTGATGCTGGCCGGCCTGTTTTATCTGGTGATTACCGTGCCACTCACGCACGCCGTGAACCACATCGATATCCGTTACCGCACCGGACGCCGTCGTGCTGCGGCCCCTCAAAGCGGTTTAAAAGAAATCGATGAAGTGGATGTAAAACGGGCGGTCGCGCCCACTGCCTCTCTGACCAGCGGACAAGGACATTAACATGGCAACCTCTTCTGCCTTTCATGGCGCAAGCCTTGAGCTGCGCAATCTGACCCTGGCATACGGCCCGATTGAAGTGCTGCGCAATGTGTCGTTAGCCATCGCCCCCGGCACCACGACCTGCATTATCGGCCCTTCCGGTTCGGGAAAATCGACGTTACTGCGGGGCATCAACCGCCTGCATGAACCGAAAAGCGGCGATGTTTTACTCGCCGGCCGCTCGGTATTAAAAGACAAACCCGATGCGCTGCGACTGCGCATCGGCATGGTGTTTCAACACTTCAATTTGTTCCCCGACCACAGCGCGCTGGAAAACGTGGCGCTGGCACCGTGGAAAGTCAAAGGCCAGCCGAAAGCGAAGGCGCTGAGCATTGCCAGGCAACGTCTGGCCGAAGTGGGATTAGCACAACGCACCGATCATCGACCGCGCGATCTTTCCGGGGGGCAGCAACAACGCGTGGCCATCGCCAGGGCGCTGGCGATGGAACCAGAAGTGATGCTGTTTGACGAAGCCACCTCCGCACTCGACCCCGAACTGGTGAAAGGCGTACTGACGCTGATGGCCGAGCTGTGTCAGCGCGGCATGACAATGGTGGTGGTGACGCATGAGATGGGATTCGCCCGACGCGTTGCCGACCAGGTGGTATTTATGGACGAAGGCGAGATCGTCGAAGCCGGCACGCCCGAGCAACTGTTTGAACGTCCCCAGTCTGCCCGTTTACAGCGATTTTTATCGGAGGTGCTCTGATGTCACATTCTACCGTTTCAGGCCCTGTCCGCACGGCGCTGGTGGGTTTTGGTATTGCCGGAAACGTCTTTCATGCCCCGCTGCTAGCGCACAATGCCGATTACCGGCTTGACGTGATTGTCAGTCGCGATGAACAGCGCGTGGCATCCGCCCAGCAAGGTTACCCGCAGGCACGGATTGTGCCGGACTGGCCTTCGCTGATGCAGCTTATCGACAGCGGTGAAATCGCCCTGGATCTCATCGTGCTGGCCACACCACCTGCACAACATCGTGAACAGGCTTTGCAGGCCAGTATGCGCGACATTCATCTGGTGGTGGACAAACCCTTCGCCCCTGACGTCGAGGCAGCAGAAGCGATGATCAGCGCTGCCCGTCAAGCCAATACCTTGCTGACGGTCTTTCACAATCGCCGTTGGGATGGGGATTTTCTGACGCTTAAGCGCCTGGTGCAGGAAGAGGCGTTTGGCACTGTAAGAAGTTTTGAATCCCGCTTTGAATGGTGGCGACCTGAGGGGTTTGGCAACTGGCGTGACACGGTGTCCCTTGCGCAAGGCGGCGGCCTGCTGCTGGATCTCGGCAGTCATCTGATTGATCAGGCCATACAGTTATTCGGTCCGGTAGAGGAAGCCAGCGCCGAGTTAGCCCGCTATTCGGGCCAACAGTCGGACACCGACGAGGATTGTTTTGTCTCCTTGCTGCATAAAAACGGCGTGCGTTCGCGGCTGTGGATGAATGGTCAGGCTGCCCTGAACGCCCCGCGCTTCCATCTGCTGGGCAGCAAGCGCGCCTTTACCCACTGGGGACTGGATAACCAGGAGCCACAGCTGGCTGTAGGCATGTCGCCCACGGACAACCAGTACGGCGTTACGCCGCCCGAAGGTTATCCCCGGATGGGGACCGCGGAGGAAAGCGATGTCGTTATCCTGGAGCGCGGTAACTATCCCGCATTTTATCAATTGCTTGCCAGTGCGCTTTTGCATGGCGGCCCACCGCCTGTCGAGACAGATGAGGCGCTTGCGGTACTGAAGCTTATCGATCAGCTTCATCAGCAAAACCGCGTGCGTACTGCCTGAACGGCGTAACTTTTTAACAAAGGAATCAATCATGACTGAACAAGCTGTAGTCAAAACCGTTGTTGTACTGGGCGGTGGCGTGCTGGGCGTATCGACCGCCTGGCAACTGGCCAAAGCCGGTGCCAGAGTGACGCTGGTAACCGAAGCGGAACTCTGCTCCGGGGCCTCGGGACGTTCACTTTCCTGGCTCAACTCGTCGGGCGAACGGTCGCAACCTTATCATGCGCTAAGAATGGCAGGAATTGCGCGTTACCATACCCTGTTTGCACGCCATCCCGATCTCGACTGGCTGCGTTTTGATGGCGCGCTGTTCTGGGAGGAGGACGATGATGCGGGAACCCTGGCGCGCCATGATTACGAAAAAGCGCATGGCTATGAATCTCTCCTTGTCGATCACACCACAGTAAATCGTGTTGACCCTCAGGTGAACAGAACCGCCCTTACCCGTGTCGCGATTGCCAATCCGGGTGAAGGCTGGGTCAGCCTGCCCCATCTTATGGAACATCTGATTCATGAGTTCAAAGCCTCAGGCGGCGAAGTCGTTGAGCATGCGGGAAAAGCAAGCGTGATCACCACTGCGGGGCGTGCGACAGGCATTCGTAGCGAAAAGCGCGGTGAGTTTAGCGCAGATTGTGTGCTTGTCGCCTGTGGCCCCTGGACACCCGAGGTGGTTGCGCCGCTTGGCGTGCACATTGCAAACGCGTCGCCTGTCGCCATGCTGGTCACCAGCACTGCACAAAATCAGGGTTTGCAGATTGTCATGAACACGCCGCGCGCGGCGATACGCCCCAATCCGGGCAACACGCTGGCGGTTGACCATGACTGGTACGAAGAGGATATCGTTGCGCATGCCGATGGTCAGTACAGCATTGATCAGGCGGTCATCAACCAGTTAATGGCGGAAGCCGGTAAACTGATTGGTGAGGGTAAACCCCTGGATGCAAAGAGCTGGAAAATCGGGTTAAAGCCGGTTCCGGGTGACGGGGAACCGGTTGTCGGGGAGCTGAAAAAAGTGCCGGGGTGCTTTGTTGCGTTTACCCATTCGGGCGCAACGCTGGCACTGATTTTGGGCGAGCTTCTCACCGATGAAATACTCAATGGTGTGCAACATCCGATGCTCGCCACTTTCCGGCCAGAAAGGTTTAGCTAAGCCCTTTCCAGCGTCATGGCGGCGATGCGGTGATGGCCGTTATGGCGCTGGATGAACGCCCTGAAGCCTGTCACTGCCGTGCATGTCGTTACTGGCGCAGGCTTGATTTTGACTCGCCTGCAGAAAGAGACAAATATCAGGTCTGCTAATCTCGGTTTCAGCAGTTTTAGCGGCTGTATCTCACACCAGGGCTGTCACGGCGGTCCTGAAAAGCGCCACCGCCAACCCGCTTCGCGCGTTAAAGCACTGTCACGCCGCGCGGGTGATTCAGAGCAATCTGAATCGCCCCAGCAGAATCGCGCGCTGCTGCGTCGCGCGCCGGTCTTGCCCTTTCCCTCCTGCCTGTTAACCGCCAGCAGGGTTAAGCATCCTTTTTTCAGTCATCTACACTTTAGCCATTCATTCCCGGCAACCCCTAGCGGTTAGCCCATGCAAAGGACGACACTATGACTGAACAATCGACAACAAATCACGCCTGGCTTCTGGCTTCACGCCCACAGGGTGAACCAACGGAAGAGAATTTCCGTTATGTTGCGCAGCCGACGCCGGAGATTAAAGACGGCGAGATCTTACTGCGGACGATTTATCTGTCACTGGACCCTTACATGCGTGGTCGCATGGATGAGGGAAAATCGTACGCGCCACCGGCTGAGCTGGATCAACCGATGGTCGGCGGTACGGTATGTCAGGTCGCTGCATCCAAAAACAGTGAGTTTAAAGAGGGCGACTGGGTACTTTGCCAAAGTGGCTGGCAGGAATATGCGGTTTCTGATGGCAAAGATGTTGCCCGTCTGGATAACAATCTGCCCCATCCTTCCTGGGCGCTGGGTATTCTGGGCATGCCCGGTTTTACCGCCTATATGGGATTAATGGACATCGGTCAGCCGAAAGAAGGTGAAACCCTCGTGGTCGCCGCCGCAACCGGTCCTGTGGGTGCCACTGTGGGTCAGTTAGGTAAAATGAAAGGCTGTCGCGTGGTGGGCGTGGCGGGCGGCGAGGAAAAATGCCGTCATGCTGTAGAAAACCTGGGGTTCGATGCCTGTATCAACCACCACAGCCCGGACTTTGAAGAACAGCTTAAAAACGCCTGTCCGGACGGCATCGATATCTATTTCGAAAACGTCGGTGGCAAAGTGTTTGACGCCGTCTTCCCGCTGTTAAACACCGCCGCGCGCGTGCCGGTCTGCGGTCTGGTTTCCGCCTACAGCCAGAAAGCACTCCCTGCCGGTCCGGACAGAACCTCGCTGATTATGGCGGGCATCCTGAAACGTCGCATTCGTATGCAGGGTTTCATTATTTTCCAGGATTACGGCCATCGTTATCCCGAATTCCTGAAAGCCATGACGCCGTTGGTTGAGAGCAAAAAAATTCAGTATCGTGAACACGTGATTGAGGGCCTTGAACAGGCCCCCAAAGCCTTTATCGATATGCTGAACGGCAAAAACTTCGGAAAAACCGTGGTTAAAGTCGCCTCGTAAACCAGCCGATCCTGTAAAAATGCAACGTCCCTGACGTTGCATTTTTTTTATCTGATCGGGCGTGAGACGTGCTCTGCCGCAGCATCGTTGGCGGTTGCTACCGCGTGCGCAAGGCTGTTGCCATCATTAAGCGCCTTGCACAAGACGCCCATGAAGCAGTCACCCGCGCCGTGCGTGCTGACCAGCGTAATCTGACGGGCAGGCAGGCTGTGCGTTTCGCCGGCTTCGCTGAAAGCCACGCCATGTTCCCCTGCCGTGACCACAACACGACTGAAACGTGATGCCAGCTGCTCTGCCGCCTGTCTGGCTGACAGCAGATCGGTCACCGCTACGCCGCTCATATCCCGGGCTTCAACCGCATTCACCACCAGCAACTCGACGCAGCGTTCAAATTCGGCAGAGAGCTGGCGAGCCGGGGCGGCATTAATGCATACCGGAATACGCTGCTGCCGCGCAGCCTGCGCCGCCGCCAGATTCACCGCTTCCGGCACTTCATTTTGCAACACCAGCATCGACACATCCTGCCAGAAACCGGCCTGCATGAACGGCTCCGCCGCTATGTGCTGATTGGCATTGGATACCACCACCGCACCATAGTCGCCTTCCGCGTCGGTAATCGCCACGCTCATGCCAGACGGGACATCGTTAATCGTTGCGACCGAATCGGTGTTAACCCCGGCCTGACGCAGCGTATTCAGTAAAAACACACCCTGTTCATCGGCCCCTACGGCCCCGATAAAACGTACATCTGCGCCAGCGTTGGCTGCCGCTATCGCCTGGTTACCGCCTTTACCACCAAACTTGTAGTGGCAGGCGTTTCCCATCACCGTTTCGCCCTTTTCAGGCCGATGATGGGCATCCAGCATAATGTCGTAATGAAGACTGCCGGTAACTGCAATTTTACTCATGCTCAGAATTCCCGCAGATCCTGAACCGCATGCTGGGTTTTGATCAGGTTTTTCTCCGCCCGCTTTAAATCCTTTTTCGCGATAGCCACGAACAGCGCATCCAGTATATTTAACTGGGCAATTCGTGATGCGGCATTTTCACCTAATAGATGCGATCCCTGAGAAGTTGAATTAAGTACCACATGCGCATGACGCGCAACAGGCGACTCGGCGTAATTCGTAATCACAATCACTCTGGCACCGTTACGGGCGGCTAATTTAACCGGATCGTTCACAGCACGCGTGGCACCGGAGTGACTGATGGCGATAACCACATCATCATCAGATAACACTGCCGCAGACATCAGCATTATATGGGCATCATCATAAGCGGTGGATTTAATCCCAATCTTAAGCATCTTGTGGGAAAGATCGCGCGCAACCGTTGCCGATCCGCCCACGGCATAAAGATCGATATGACGAGCCTTAAAAATAATCTCTGCCGCACGGTTAAATTCAGAGACATCTAAAACCGACAGGGTTTCTTCAATGGCCTGAATTGAGGTTCTGAATACTTTCGCCAGTAACTGTTCCGATGAATCATCGGGCTCAATTTCCGCATGCAAACCTGCCACTTCAGAGGCGTTATAATAAATTAAACTGCTTCTGAAATTTCTGAATCCTGTGAAGTTAAGCTTTTTCGTGATCTTAACCACCATTGCTTCCGATACACCGTTTTCCTGCGCGATCTCTTTTAACGACGTTTGTTCGGTAATATCGGTTCTGGCAGTGATTGCCTCAATAACCCGCCGTTCTAACGGCGTCAGTTGAGGTAATCGCATACGTATCTGAGCGCCAATGGCTCGCGGATCTTGCTTCATTACTTGCCTCGGGTCGCTCGGTCAATCAACATCGCTATGATAATAATAAGACCCGTAGCGAGCAATTGATAAAACGCCTGAATATTAAGCAAGGTCAGACCGTTACGCAGCGCCCCCAAAATAATCACCCCAATCAGGGTGCCAAAGATACTGCCTTTGCCGCCCATTAATGACGCGCCGCCAATGGCCGCAGCGGCGATGGCGTCCAGCTCCCACAGGTTGCCGATGGTCGGTTCCGCCGCGCCCAGGCGACCAATCAGAATCAGCGATGCCAGAGAGGCCAGCATGCCTGAGATCACGTACACCGTGACTTTGGTTCGTTTGACCGGCACACCGGCCACACGAGCCGCCTCTTCATTGCCGCCAATCGCCAGAATGTACTCACCCAACGGGGTTTTGTTCATTACCGTCCACAGGCAGAGGGCAATCACGGCCACCACGACGATGGGCGTTGGCACACCGAACACCGTGCTGTTAATCAGGCTGCGGAACGACATCGGAATACCAAAGACCGGATTGCCGCCGGTGTAGATCAGCGCGATGGCACGAAACAGCGACAAGCCGCCCAGCGTCACGATAAAGGGTTGCAGCCCGGCATAGGCGATAAGCGTACCGCTGAAAATACCGCTCAGTGCGCCAATGCCCAGCGTGGCGATAACCGCCAGGGGCACAGGCACGCCAGAGACCATGAGCGTTGCGCCAAACACGGCAGAGAGTGCGGCGGTTGGCCCGACCGATAAATCAATACCGCCTGAAATAATCACCAGCGTCATGCCCAGAGCAATCAAGGCATTAATCGAAGATTGCTGCAAAATATTCAACAGATTCGGGACAGTAAAAAATACCGGCGACAGGAAAGAGAATGTCACCACAATAATCAGTAAGCCAATTAAGGTTCCGGCATCGCGCAGGTTAAATTTCAACAGCGGTGATGCACGGCCAACCGGCTGCATATTTGTTTCAGTCGTCATAGTGATAACCTTTATAGAGAGGTGTTCGCTCAGGCAGTTTCGACATCTTTAATCGCAAAGCGGGCAATATTGTCTTCGGTAATCGCCTCGCCCTTTAACTCTTTCGTTATTTTTCCTTCCCGCATCACTAATACGCGATCGGAGATGCGAATAATTTCCGTCATCTCTGACGAGACAACAATAATGGCTTTACCTGCCTGCGCCAGTCGTTCAATCAGATTATAAATTTCGGATTTGGCACCAATATCAATGCCGCGCGTGGGTTCATCAAATAAAAAGACTTTGGCATCCGCTGCGACCCAGCGTCCGATAATGACTTTTTGTTGATTTCCGCCACTCAGCGTACCGATGGTTTTTTCAATATCCATGGGGCGAAGTTTAAGGTCGCTCATGACATCGTGCGCCACCCGATTTAACCGGACTTTATTTATCACACCCGCCAGGGTGAACTGACGCATGGACGGCAGCGCCATATTCATCTTCACCGAGCGCGCTTTAATAATGCCCTCTTTTTTCCGGTCTTCCGGTACCAGACCGATTCCGGCTTTTATGGCCGCGCTGATATTATGATTCGGGACGGGCTGACCATTGACCTGTACCGTGCCGCTGCTGCGCTTGTCGATACCGGCAATCAGCTTGAGCAACTCGGTGCGTCCTGCCCCGACCAACCCGGCAATGCCCAACACTTCCCCGGCGTTGACGCTAAAATTAGCGGGTAATATTTCGTTGCCACGCGCCAGATTTTCGACCCGCAACACTTCCTGTGCGGTCACGAAGGCGTTGTGATCGAGCCTTTCTATCTTGCGGCCGACCATTTTGGCGACGATGCTCTCTTCATCTTCGTCACAGATATTCACCACCCCAACCTGTTTACCATCGCGCATGATGGTCGCCCGGTCGCAGACTCTGAAAATCTCGTTCATCTTGTGTGACACATAGATCAAGGACACACCCAGCGACTTGAGATCGGCAATCAGTTCAGCCAGCCGGTCAAATTCGCGCGGCGTCAGGCTGGATGTCGGCTCATCCATGGCGATGATTTTAGCGTCATCCAGTAACGCACGAGCAATTTCGACGATCTGCTGCTGAGACACTTTAAGATCTTTGATCGGGCTGTTGGGATCGATCGTGGGATCAAGCCGTTTCAAAATCAGCGTGGCGCGCGACAGCTGGGCTTTTTTATCCACCCACCACCCTTTTGCTTTGGTCAGTGGGCGGCCCAGGAACATATTCTGCGCAACCGAGAGCTCTGGAACGTGTTGCAGTTCCTGGTGGATCATCGCAATCCCCGCATGACGGGCGCTGAGTGGGCTTTTCATCTGCACCGTCTGACCGTTGACGCTGATTTCTCCACTGTCTGCGCCCCGCACGCCGGAAAGAATATTCAACAGCGTGGATTTCCCCGCGCCATTCTCACCAATCAGGGCATGCACTTCACCGGGCTTCACAAAAAAGTCGACATTCTGTAAAGCTGCGGCGCTGCCGTAGGTTTTGTTGATGCCGCGCATCATTAAACGATACTGTTCCATACGCTCTCCGCCAGGCTTATTGTTGCGCTAACAGTTGACGCAGCTTGTCCATGTCTTTGGTGGAAAATGCATCCGCATTCTCTTTGGTGATCAGCGCCTGCGGTGTGGAAACCACGCGTGAGATTTTCTGGCCGTTAATCAAACGCAGCATCACATCCATCGCCACTTCACCCGTCAGCACCGGGAAACTGTCCACGGTACCGGTCAGTTCACCGCGCTTGATGGACGCATAAGCATCGGAGATCCCGTCAGTACCAAATACGGCTACCTGTTTGGCTTTGTCCATCGAACGCACCGCTTCCACGACACCCAGTGCCATGGTGTCGTTATTGGCGTAAAAGCCGATCAGGTCAGGATGCTGTTGCAGAATAGTGCTGGCGGCATTAAATGCCTGCTCACGGCTCCAGTTGGCCGGTACGCTGGCCACCACATTGAACTTGCCGTTGGCCTTCAGCGTTTCTTTAAATCCACTGGTGCGCTGTCCGGCAGCATAGACGCCAGGCTGGCCTTCAATCACCGCAACTTTGCCGCCCTGCGGATGGTGCTCGATAAACCATTTCGCCACCCGCACACCGTTGTCTTTCTGGACGTTACCGACGTAATGTTCGGCATCTGGCATCACCGCATCGTTAACGTTCACTACCGGGATTTTTTTACTGTTGGCGCTTTCCAGGGCAGGCTCAAGGTTAATGTCGGTTTGCGGGGAAACCAGCAGGCCGTTATAGCCCTGGGAGATCATGGTTTCGGCAATCGACAGCTGCCCCAGTTGATCGTCTTCATTCGCTGCGGCCTGATAAGCCACGGTGATGCCATATTTTCTAGCGGCGTTCTGATAACCCTCGCCCAGCAAACGCCAGTATTCATTGGTCAGGGTTTTAGAGACACCACCGATTTTAAGCGATTTATCAACTTTGGGCATCGCGCCATATTTACTGTCGAGCTGCGACCATTCGGTGCGATCCTGTTCGGTATCGGACTTGAGCGGCGCCATCTCTGCGGCATAGACACTGGCGCACAGCAGCGAGGAAGCGATGACGGCGAGTAAACGTTTTTTCATTTTTTCAGCCTTTTATTATGCATTTGTAGGGTAAGATTTTGCTGTTCTGCAGCTGACGCCGTGCGTTAACGCGCCAGCATAATGTCGTTGACGATTTGCTGTGAGGCGACAGCGTCCTGACGGCTTATCGCCTCCATCAATGCGGGATTATCGTTAAGCTGGTCGCAAAGCTTGAGTAATCGCGTCACGGTGGCGATGTTGATTTCTGCTTCGCGCACCGGATCCAGCCCGCTGGCATCCGGGAAGGTGTCAAAATAGTAGGCACCCTGATAACCATCGCGCTGCATCTGCCACAGAAACTCCAGCGTGGCGCGCGGATTAACCGATGCCGCCATCAGCCCGTCATCCCGTTTGCCCCAGCCGTCATTCAAATCCAGCCCCAGCAGCATTGAACGACGTGCCACCATGGCCGCCGCCCAGGCAGGAATTTCATTGGCGAACAGGACATGGGCAAAATCCAGCGTGATGCCCAGATTAGGGCTACCGGCTTCTTCTACGGCCAGCAGGCAGGTTGTCACGTTAGGAAAGATGCTGTAGGCGCGAGGCTCATTGGGTTTGTATTCAATGCTCACATCCACGTCCGGCGCATAGTCGGCGATTTCACGCACCGCACTCACCGCGTCCTCCCAGATTTTTTTGTAATCGACCTGGAAGCAGTAGTCGAAACCGTCCTGCCCCATCCATAACGTCATTAACCGGGAGCCAAACTCGCGGCCGGTATCGATGCCGCGCTTGGTCAGATCAATCGCCTCACGACGAATCTTTGCGTCGGGATGCGTAAACGCACCGATTTTGAACTGCGGTGCATCCCAGCGCATCTGCATGCCGTTGACCGCCAGGCCCGCGTCGTCGATAGCCTGGCGCAGGGTTTTCACATCACTGGTCAGGTGCTGGGGATAGTTGAGATCCAAATGCGTTAAGCCTTTAACCTTGCCCGCGCGCGCAACCATTTGCAGTACAGAGGGTTTGCCCTGCAAATCTGGCCAGTAGAGATGTGCCCCTGAAGCGAATGAGTTAAGACGTGTAGCAAACTTTAAATCTGACATGAGGCTCAATCCTTAGTAACAGGGTTGTAATGTACTTTCCTTTTTCACAACTAAATGTGAAGTTATAATAGAATTTACTCTTTACGCGATAACGCGCAACCGTTGTTGTGGGGGAAATAAGTAAATTGCGAGAGCGGTCACGTATTAATCACCTCAGGCAACAACCTGTGGTGGTCAGTCAAAATGACACAACCTCTGCGTCAGCAAGGCGTTGCGGGGACAGGTGCGGGAAGGCGTCAGAAACGGGCAGGCGCCGTAAAAATGCACATCGGCGCGAGATCGGCCGTTGCTGTGTCCAGATTTACGCTACGCTTACTCCATGCATTACCCTTACAAAAATGGAGACAATTTCAATGAGTCATGATGAGCGTAAACCCACCACAACAGACGCTGGTATCCCCGTCGCTAGCGATGAACACTCGCTTTCCGTCGGTCCCGACGGTCCGCTGGTGCTTCACGACCACTACCTGATTGAACAAATGGCCAACTTCAACCGCGAGCGCATTCCTGAGCGGCAACCCCATGCGAAAGGAAGCGGCGCGTTTGGCTTTTTTGAGGTGACTGAAGATGTGAGTCGCTACACCAAAGCCAAAGTCTTTCAGCCGGGCACGAAAACCGACGTCGTGATGCGTTTTTCAACGGTGGCTGGCGAGCGCGGCAGTCCGGATACCTGGCGCGATCCACGTGGATTTTCCATTAAGTTTTATACCAGCGAAGGCAATTACGACATGGTGGGCAACAATACACCGGTGTTCTTTATTCGCGATCCCATGAAGTTCCAGCATTTTATCCGCTCGCAAAAGCGCCGCGCCGATAACAATCTGCGTGACAACGACATGCAGTGGGATTTCTGGACCCTGTCACCCGAATCCTCACACCAGGTCACCTGGCTGATGGGCGATCGCGGTATCCCTAAAAACTGGCGTCATATGAATGGTTATTCCAGCCACACCTATATGTGGGTGAATGACCAGGGTGAGAAGTTCTGGGTGAAATACCACTTCCATACCGATCAGGGCATTGAAAACCTGACGCAGGAAGAAGCCGACAAGCTGGCAGGGGAAGATGGCGATTACCACACGCGTGACCTGTTCATGTCTATCAAAAACGGCCATTTCCCGAGCTGGACGCTGTATATGCAGATCATGCCGTTTGCCGACGCTGACCACTATCGTTACAACCCTTTCGATTTGACCAAGGTCTGGCCGCACAGTGATTATCCGCTAATCAAAGTCGGCAAGCTGACGCTCAACCGGAACCCGACCGATAACCATGCGCAGATTGAACAGGCCGCTTTCGAGCCCAATAATCTGGTGCCTGGCATTGGACTCAGCCCGGACAAGATGCTTCTCGGTCGCGTGTTTGCCTATGCCGACGCCCACCGCGCACGACTTGGGGTGAACTATAAGCAGATTCCGGTTAATGCCCCGCAGTCGCCGGTGAACAGCTACAGCAAAGATGGCGCGATGCGCATGAACCCGGTGTCCGATCCGGTTTATGCCCCTAACAGCAAAGGTGGCCCCGCCGCCGATGGCGATCGTTATCCGACCGACTCTGTCTGGTCTGCCAGCGGTGATATGGTGCGTGCTCCTTACACTTTGCGTCGGGACGATGACGACGTCGGCCAGGCAAATACCTTAATCAACAAGGTGATGGATGACGCCGCGCGCGACAGGCTGGTGAATAATGTCAGCGGGCATCTGCTGAACGGCGTTGAAGAACCGGTGCTTTCACGTGCCTTTGCCTACTGGCGCAATATCGATCAAACCATCGGCGACCGTATCGCCAGCAAGGTGCAGGAAGCGCGCGCTAAGCGCTAACCCGCACGCCAAACGGTGGCGTTCGCCACCGTTTATTGGCTTTTCTGACGTTCTCAGCCATGTCTGGCACAAAACTGCTCAATGTCGTCTGACTGAAAATCGGCCAGGTTTGCCATGATTTTTTCCAGCGGCCAGTTCCACCATGCAATGTGCTGTAACCGGCTTGCAATGGCCGGATGAAAGCGAACGCGAATCGGTTTTGCTGGCACACCGCCGACCACGGTATAAGGCGCAACGTCTTTCGTCACCACCGCACCCGCCGCCAGGACCGCCCCATCGCCTACCGTCACGCCCGGCAGCACAATCACGCCATGGCCTATCCAGACGTCGTTGCCAATCACTACCCGGTCCTCACGGCGCGCCGTGAAAAAACCGTGGTCGCGCGTCGCGTCAGCATCATAATACTCTGGGCAATAGGTAAAGCGGTGTTGTGATGCCCGATCCATAGGATGGTTGGGCGCGCCAATACGCACCTGATTGGCGATGGCGGTGAAGCGGCCTATTTCGGTATCGGCTATGCAGCAGTGCTCGCCGACGTAAGAGAAATCGCCAATGGCGCTGTACTCAAGGTAACTGTGCGCCAAAATTTCACACTGCGCCCCAACCTCGGTTTCACGCATACGTACGCTGGTGTCAATTTCGGTCTGCTGAAGCCTGGCGGGTTTGACTGCGGCAAGTGACATGAAAAACTCCCGGATCTGGTCTGATGTCTGGATAAGTCGTGCCTTTCGGGCGCCTGATTGCCGCGCCACTGTAGCCGGGAAAGATGACAGGCAATTGACAACGAAAAAGGCGGAGTGGTTAGCTCCGCCTTGGTCAAAGTTCCGGTTAGTTTGCATGACCGGTCAGTTGCATAAGGGCAACGATGATCTGCAAGATGATCCGGATAATCTCCAGAATCAGCTTTGTCAGTTCCATCACTTTCCTTCTCCCACAACAGGAGCGCGCTGTTCAGCAGCCGGGGCTTTACCCTTACCCGCCGGGTGCCTGAGCACATCTTTGTGGAGAGGGCTGAGCGGCACTCATGGTTTAAGCCACAGGTCAGCACCACCTGTTACCTGCCGGGATTTATGTAACCGTGCTCCCCTGGAAGCAGTCAGTTAACCATGAGGCGATGCCCAACACTCAACACCTGTATAAATATACAGCATTTTGGCTAAACTTGAAGTCTGCGGCGGCACTCTTTACAATCTGTTTGTGGAGAGTGCTGAGCACCTCGTTCGCCATCCGGTTACCCGCCGGGCAACGAACACAAGAAAAAAGGATTTGGCATCACGCCAAATCCTTTTTTTATGCCTGCTGTTTACCGCTTAGTTTGCCGAACTGACGCGCCAGATGGAATCACCCGCATCATCTGCGATGATTAAACCGCCCTGTTTGTCACTGGCCAGGCCGACCGGTAAGCCGCGCACCTCTTTTTCATCTTCGGTTAAAAAGCCCGATACCACGGTTTGCGGTTGCCCCACCGGTTTTCCATTCTCGAACTTCACCCAAACCACTTTGTAGCCGTTAAGCGGTTTACGGTTCCAGCTACCGTGCTCGCTGATAAATGCGCCGCCGCGATACTGTGGCATATTCTCCGCGCCATAGAACAGCAATCCCAACGGGGCGACATGCGAGCTTAGTGCATAGTCAGGCTTGATCGCTTTTTCGACCAGGTCTGGACGCTGCGGCTGTGCCCGTACATCCACATGTTGACCAAAATAGCTGTAGGGCCAGCCATAGAAGCCGTTCTCTTTCACGGAGGTCAGGTAATCAGGCACGAGGTCCGAACCAATTTCGTCACGCTCGTTAATCACCGCCCACAGCTGCTTCGTCTGGGGTTCCCAGCCAAGACCGGTGGGATTTCGCAAACCGCTGGCGTAGATACGACTGGCACCGCTGGCGGCATCCACTTCCAGAATGGCGGCGCGGCGATATTCTGCGCCGATGCCGTTCTCGGTAATGTTGCTGTTGGAACCCACGCCAACATAGAGTTTACTGCCGTCCGGACTGGCGAGTAGCGCTTTGGTCCAGTGGTGGTTGATCGGGCCGCCAGGTAACTCGGTGACCCGTTGCGGAGCGGTCCGAATTTCGGTTTGTCCTTCGGTATAAGGGAATTTCACCAGGCTGTCTGCGTTGGCGACATACAAGGTGTTACCCACCAGCTGCATACCAAACGGGGCGCTCAGGTTGTCAATAAAGCGGTGCTGTTCCCATTTTCCGTTAACGTTACGCAGCAGGGTAATGCGGTTGCCGCCCTTACCACCTTTCCCCGAGGCATTTTTCACCAGACCGGTGATTAACTCTTTGGGTTTGGTCGTGGGTTTGGGCATGCCGTTGGATTCGGCAATCAGAATATCGTTATTGGGCAGCACATAAACCTGACGCGGATGCTGAAGATGGTCAGCAATCTTCTCAATCTTCAGGCCCTGCGCCACCGTGGGTTTTTCACCGTTCTTCCACGGCACGCCTTTAGGCACCTGCATTGGCGGCACCATAAAGTTTTTGGCTTCGGGTAATTCGGGATTGGCACCCGTTTGCTTTTGCGGATCGATTGTCGCACCGGTATCACAACCCGTCAGCAGGGCCATCATCGTCAGCGCAATAAGGGAATGTTGCGGCATTTTCATTATGGCTTCTCCTTAAGCAGTACGTTGACGCAGTGCAAGTTGCACATTCGCCAGCAGCAGCAGTATCACGACCAGCGTCGACAGCACAGCCGCCGTCGGCACCACGGCATAAGCATCACGGCTGTGAATAAAGGCATTGGCGATAGCCAGAAGAACGGCAACCAGGGAGAGCCAGAAATGGGTTTTCTCGGGTGCGGTACTGCCGCGAAACATATAAACCAGACTAATTACTCGGGGCAGGATGGCCATCACCAGGCCGATGGCAATCAGCCAGCTGGCACTGATTGACCAGAGAATGATATAGGTCTTCATATAGATGATGTCGAACAACCAGGCTGCCACAAAAAAGCCAAGCGGCACGGGTTCCAGAAGAGCATAAAGCGTCACGGCAACGGCCGATCGTCCAGAGGTATTGCGCATTTTCATCTCCATTTTCAATAATAATACCGCTCAGGCACAGCGCATTACGTTTCCATCGCGCGGTAAACCTGCCTGTAAAATATTAGTAAACCTGAAGGAAAATGAGGGTTTTAATTCACATTCGTGGTGTTTTTTACTGCAACCGCGTTGCAGTTAGGGATGTGGCGGCAGAAAGCGGCCCGGATAATCTGCCTGAATAGCCTGTTGAGCCGGGTGGCGGCCAAACCACCTGTAGCGGTTTAGCGCAATACAGTCGTAAAAACAATTACTGATGCGCGGGGGAAACCAGCGCAGCACACTCAGCGCCCGCCACGGCATCGGTAGCTGCTGCATAACACGCAGCACCGCCTGTGCCCGCAGCCAGTGCCGATCGCCACGGATATAGACGATGGTATTGATATTGTCCTCCGGCAACCCCGCCCACTTCAGCAGCGCTTTGCCCTGCTCACTTTGCACTGCAGCAAAACGGACCTGCTGCGCCAGTCGATGGCGCAGCAGGAAACTCACCCAGCCTGTACAGAGTTTGCAAACGCCATCATAAAGCACGACGCTCTCGCCCGTTTGCAGATAAGGCGGCTGTGGCATGCTGCTTCTCCTCGGTATTATCCTCATCAGAAGCAGTATAGCCTGCCCGGCCCAGAGACTGAGCCAGCCACTGGATCACGGCGTGCTCGTCGATAGCACTGGCATTGACCTTTAACAGCGGCCCCAGTCCCATCGGCTGCGCTTCCTCAGCCAGACGACGCAACTCAGGAAGGTACTCAGCACCGGGATGACCCGGCATGCGTTGCGTCAGCCGCGCCTGGTAGCGTGCTACGGCGGCATCCGGTGAGATCTGCATCCATACCTCCAGCACGTCATTCACGCCAGCCCGCTGTAATCCCTGCTCCAGGACCGTTTTAGGCTGAAAGCCAAACCAGGCATCAATCAGGAATACGCAGTCGCTGGGCGACTGGCCGATGATATTCCAGATAGCCTGATAAGCCGCACAGCCCAGCTGTCGGTTGCGCTGGCGATCGACCGGCGCAAAGCTGGACATAAACGGCTCCTTCAGGCTGTCCAGCGTTAACACCGGCAAGGAAAAACGCTGTGACAACGTGCGGGCCAGCGTGCTTTTCCCGGAGGCAGGAATCCCGTTAACTAACACCACGCGCTTTATGTCAGTCTCACTGGTCATAGGATCTCCATTACTTCCGCAACGCTGCTGGCACGCCGTAATTTTACCAGCGTCTCTTCATCCTCAAGCATACTGACAATGGCACGAATGCCCTCTTCTATGTGCGCATTACTGTCGCGGGCACCAAACATGATCACAATATCCGCCTTATCGCTTCCCTCAAACGAGATGGGTTCCGCCAGCAATACCATGCTGAAGCAGTCACGGATAACACCCGTTTCCGGGCGGGCATGGGGAATAGCGATACCTTCTTCAAACACGTAATAGGCACCATGCGTCAGCGTATTATCAATGACCGCCTGAGGATAAGAGGCATGAACATAACCGCCCTCCACCAGCGGTTTTGCCGCCATGGCAATCACCTGCCGCCAGTCCCTGGCGGCAATGCCTACCTGAACAGCATTGGCTTCCTGTAATAACTGTTTAATGGTCATTACTGCTCCTTAAACTGATTTACGCACCAGATTACGTAATTCATCAATTTTCACAAAAAGAGGATCAATGTCATCCCGGTAACGGCGGCTTTTCGCAAACAGGGATAATGCACGATTATATTCCAGCATTAATTGTTTCTGCGTTTCAATATCGCCTGAATTAATCGCCAGTTTCGCTTCCAGCGCCGTTATTTTTTCACTGACACTTTCTGCCTGACGATCCCGTTCTGCATCATCTGGGGCATTATTTCCCCCTTTCTTTTTCATGAATCCAAACATAGCGTCTCCTGCCCCGAAAAGCGCCAGGGCACCTCAGGTTTATTCACGTCGGGATAATAAAAGTGCTTAACGGAACAGCTGCATTTTCTCAACTAATACATTGGTGACGGCATTATTGGCAGGCACAAGGAAATTACGCACGCTGTCATTGACTTTGCCTTTCTCAAACGTCGCTTTGCACTGGGCAACCCACTGCACATTCATTTCCGTACCTACGTTAACTTTTTCGATACCGCTGCCCACGGCCAGGCGCATGTCCTCGTCACTGACCCCGGTTCCGCCGTGCAGGACCAGCGGCGTTCCCGTGGCAGCCGTGATCTCCGCCAGGCGTTGATGCTGGATGTGGGCTTTACCGGTGTAAAGGCCGTGAACGGTACCGATGGAGATGGCCAGCATGTCCACGCCGGTTTCATCCACAAAGCGTTTCGCATCCTCGACCGTGGTAAATACGATATCGCTCATTTCCACACATTTTCCGTCTTCAGAACCGCCGATCGCGCCCAGCTCAGCCTCGACGGAAACATTCACGGGACGGGCCATATCAATCACCCTGCGGGTATTCGCGATATTCTCTTCCAGCGATAAATGTGAACCGTCATACATTACTGAACTGAATCCGGCATTAATTGCCGTCTGAATCGCGTCTAAATCGGAACAGTGATCCAGATGCAGACAGGTCGGAATATTTTTACTTTTGGATAATGACTTAATGGCATCAACCAATAATTCGTGTCCCAGATATTTCGCGGTCCCGGTTGATATTTGAATCATCAGTGGACTGTGCGTATTTTCTGCCGCTTTAAAAAAGGCCGGCAACATCTCAAGACAGTGTAAATTAAACGACCCTACCGCTTTAAATTCGCGTTCTTTGGCAATTTTCAGCAATTCGGTAAAGTTATAAAGTTTCATGCACGTTTTCCTCACGGGGCTTAGTGGATTTTCCGTTAACAAACCAGGCGATGGCGGTAACAAAAGCAACGAATACGGCGACAAACAGCCAGTTATGCTGGAAAGCATGTCCCAGAACCAGACCGGTACTGATCACGTCGGAATCACTGAAGGTCACGCCGGTGAAGCCGTAGCTTTCCAGCATCGGTACCAGAATGGCGGGCAGGAAGGTAATAAATAATCCGTGGACGAATCCACCAATCATTGCCCCGCGCCGTCCACCCAGTGCGTTACCAAATACGCCTGCTGTACCGCCGGCAAAAAAGTTGGTCAGCAAGCCGGGCAGAATCATCGCCAGACCAAACATTGGGAAGACCAGCATGCCCACAACAGAGCCGAGCGTGGTCGCAAGAAAGCCGACGATGACCGCGTTAGGCGCATAAGGGAACATGACCGGGCAGTCGAGTGCAGGTTTGGCATCCGGCACCAGTCGCATCGCAATGCCGCGGAAGGCCGGGACCAGTTCATTCAGCAGCAGTCTCACGCCGCTGTATAAAACAAAGACGCCCGCCACAAACTGGATAGACTGCATAAAGGCATACATCAGGTAGTTGGTACCACTGCTGTACTGGGCGATAAAGGCTGGACCTGCCGCCACAGCGGGAATCAGGTACATCGGCACCATGACCACCGCCATCGACAGATAGGTGTCCTGCAAAAACTTAAAGTTATCGGGGAGTTTTAAATCTTCCGTTGAGCGTGAGCCTCGGCCGACGACTTTCGCCACCGCCGCCGTGAGCAGATAACCGATAGTGCAGAAGTGGCCGAGCGCGACGTCATCCGAGTCCGTGATACGACGCACCACCGGCTGGGCCAGTGCCGGCATCACCACCGCCATGATGCCGCCGAAAATACCGCCGGTCAGAATTAACGGTAATCCGGTCAGACCAGCTTTGTAGCCGATCACGGCCCCGATGGTTGCCATCCACAACAGCGCCTGGCCGGTGAGGAAGATGTATTTGAACGGTGTCAGGCGCGCAATGATGATATTGACGATAAAGATCACCAGTAGCGTCATGGCCACTTCCGAGCCCAGCTCACGGTTTGCCAGCCCGGCAATCGCGGCCACGTCGGTGATGTAGCCCTGCATGCCGAAACCGTGGGTAAAAATGCTGTTAAGGAAGGTAAGCGCACCCACAATAATGTTGATGCCCGCCATCATGATCAAGAAGCCCAGAAGGGTTTTAAAGGTCCCTTCCACGACCTTCCCGGCCGATTTTTTTTGCAGGACCAGTCCGATTAGCGCAATAAACGCGATCAGAATAGACGCCTGCCCCAATAAGTCTTTAACCAGAAAATTGATTACACTATTCATGATTAGCAACCTTCACATTACGTTCTTTTAAGAAAGCCACGATCTTTTGCTCAATTTCAGCTTTATCGGTGAGTTTATTTAATATAATTACGCGTTTAATTTGCTCTGGTGTGGCGTCGGCATTTAAGACATCCGCAAAGGCTTTTTGCGTTAAAATCATGTCGGATTTAAATGCGTTAGCTTCTGAAATCGTGGTGTGATCGATATCGGCTTCAATCTCCAGTTTTTTTAAAACTGATTTCGCACTCATTTCGATAGCGAAACTTGATCCCAGACCGCAACCACAGACACATAAAATTTTCAGCATGTTTTCTCCTCACAATATATGCAGTTGTTTAGCGAGTTTATAATGGTGCCCTTCTGTATCGACCAGGCGTTTTTTCATGCTTATTAAGTCAATCGGAATAGGCTTATTGCTGCCATTAATAATGACGGCTTTATTACGCATCCCGGATTGAATACAACGGACGACTTCACTTGCCATAATGGTGCCCTGATAAATCTCCTCACAGGTGGGGTCGCCATTACGCAGCCCATAGCCGACGATCGTTTTGCGAATACGCACGCCGATCAACGGTTCAAGTTGCTTGATTAATGTATCAATCGCGCCCTGAAATCCCGGTGAATATTCTCGTGTGTAACCTTCTGAACAGAGGATTACCACGCTGTTCTGTTCGCTGAGCCGCTGAGTGATGCGTTCTGCCAGCACGCCAGTGGGAATCTGGCACTCCGGGATCAGCGCAAAATCGGCATTGGATTTTATGGCGGACTGTAGCGTCAGCTCACCACAATAACCGCCGAGCAGTTCCACCATAAACACACGTCCGGTTAAGGCCCGACCGGTGTTTCTCAGCTTTGCCACCTCTTTTAAAACCTGCTCACAGGCGGTGGAAAAACCCACGGTGTAATCACTGCCGTAGACATCGTTATCAATGGTCATTCCGATGCCAAAACAGTTGACGCCAAATTCACTCAGCGTGTGCAGAAATTGCAGCGACCCGTCACCGCCAGCCAGAATTAATACATCAATGCGTAATGTTTTTAACTGCCGGGCAATGGTTTCATATTCGCTGCGAATTAATTTTCGCGCAGTTCTGCCCGACTGCATTACCGGAATGGACGTGATGGAAAAATCCAGTAAATCACGCTGCGATTTTTCCTGACAGACATTATCCAGCAGTCCAGGAATGCCGCCATTAAATAACACCATTTCCGCCTGGGTCATTCTGCCCACCTGGAAAATGAAATTATTAATGCCGGTTACGTCGCCGCCGCTAATTACCATTCCGATTCTCATCCTGACTTCCTTCTGGCTTAATGCGTCTGACGCTATTGTTTCGGGATAACAGACTGATATTTGCAATTAAGATCACAAAAATGAGAGGAATTTATTTAGGTGATGTATTGACAGCGCGTACGGATGGCTTATTTATGTGAAAGAAATCACATTTTAATCGCAAAGGTGGGTTGTAAGCTTATCCTTTTAAAACAACGAGTTAAATATGACGATGCCCCTCGCTTTTCTGTCAACGTTTTATCGCGCAGGCGTCGATAAAATCACGATGCAAATTTGTGATTTTCGCCTCATTTTTTTAGGTACGGCAGAGGATTAATTTTACGCGGGACGTGCTCAGGCTTTTTCAGCCGCCGAAAATAACGTGATGAAGTGCTTTTTTTTCAGACAATGCTGGCGCTTTTTGAGCCGGTTTCGGTCGCCGCCGACTCGTTCAGGGCCTGACAACGCTGAATGCAGACGCTGCCGGGTTGCCCGTAGCCAGGCCAGGCAAAAAAAAACCCGGCACCTGAGTGCCGGGCTGAGAACGCAAACGCAGAATTACTTCGCGTACGCTTCGGTAGAGAGCGTCAGTTTCACGTCATCACTGACCGCTGGCACGTACTTGTCCAGTTTGAAGTCTGAACGTTTGATGGTGCCGGTGGCATCAAAACCAATGGCCTGCTTCTTCACCATCGGATGCTCGCCCTGCTTGTTCAGCGTGGCGTGCAGTGTGACAGGTTTGGTAATGCCTTTCAGGGTGAGGTTCCCTTCTACATCGAACTTGTTATCGCCTTTGGCGATGACTTTAGTACTGCGGAAGGTGGCGCTGGGGTATTTCGCAACGTCGAAATAGTCCGCACCTTTGAATTCTTTGGTCAGGGCAGCGACATGGCTGTCAATTTTACTTACCGGCAGGGTAACGTCGACACGCGACTGCTCAGGTTTGCTGCTGTCAAACACCAGGGAACCTGTAGCATCTGGAATATCAGCGGTAGGATGCGAAAAGCCGAAGTGCTCCCAGCTCATCACTACAGACGTATGCTGTGGGTCGAGTTGATAATGCATGGCTTCTGCCTGAGAAGCAGGGACATACAGCGCAGCAGCCGCGAGCAGTGGCAGAGTTAAACGTTTTACATTCTTCACTTTCTATTCCTTATTTTATGGCGTCCATCTGAGTTTGGGGCATATACACGCGAATAAAAAGTGAAGAGATTTGGCGTAAACAATCAAATTTATTCAGCAATATCACTGAGTGATTATTTTAATTCTTACCTTTAGTGTAGAGAATGCGCCAGCGGTGTCGGCAGGTTAACAATCGTTGATGCAGCTGTTGCACCGCTTCCTGAGTCAGTGAGGCGACCTTTTCAGGCTCAAGGTTGGTCAGGCCGTTCGCCTGACGCAGGGCTGCCACCTCGGGGTCTTCTTTCATCCCCATGAGCTGAGTTTTGATCGGGTTGATATCACATTGTGCAACGCCAGGGGTCATGTCATGCAGGAAGGCTTCACAGAACTGAATCAATGTTGATGCCGGACAATCCGGCGACTGTAAGGCAAAAAGAAGGCCATCGGTGTCCACACTGCGATGGTAGCGGCAGCTGACCACATAACCTACCGGCTGCTCAACGCGATAGCGCTGGTAAAAACGCGGCTCACAGATCAGCGCCAGAGCACGAAGCGCTGCCAGTTGCTGCCCGTCGTCCAGGGGAATAAACAGCAAAACAGCACTGTCATCCGTCGCCTGGGGGATACAGGTTTCACCGGCAACCGATGCGGGAGCCGGACGCGTCGGGGAATTCACCTTAAGCACACTGAGTTGCTGCGCCACGATCCGCTGCTGGTCAGCATCACCGCCCAACAGGACAGCACGCCAGCCTGCAGGCTCCACAGAGGTAGCCAGTTGGTAAGGCAGTTGCCGCAGCAGCTCGCGTATCGCAATGCCCGGTATGTGTGGTGAGGATGCCCTGGCTGGCTGGCTCAGGCGTTGCAGAAGCTGCGCCAGCGCCGCGCTGAGCAGTGTCTTGTCTGACGGCAGCTGCAGCCTGAGTTGCCAGACGCCCTGAACGTCGCGCCACTCGCCGCTAGCGGCAAAATGGCGTAACACCGCAAAGACGGGCCGTAAGGCATGGTCATATGCCGGGCCCGCCGCCAGCGTGGTAAACAGCTCGGGGCGCAGCACCAGCGTACCCGGCGACGTATCCGGCGCGATGTGCGGCAGAACCGCCACATCCGTGGGCGCATCACTGAGTGGGAAAGGACTTTGCTGCGGGTAAAATGACCAGCTAACCGGCGGGCAACGGTGCGCTGGCACCTGCCAGGTTGCCAGCGCGAGTTCATAGCCCTGTATAAGGCGCTTTTCAGCCTGCGTATCGGCGGTACAAAAAAGCGTGGTCGCGGCAGGGGTGGACAATTCGCTTAATAAGGCAGAGATATCAGGACATTCACCCACGGCCGCAAAGCCCAGTGCACGGGCCTGCAGTTGCATCAGTGGCGATTGCGCAGCCAGCCGTTGCTGTGCAAGCTGCCAGTAATGTTGCCGTTGCGCCGTGGTGGTACGGCTTAACGCCTGCAGAAACGCATTCAGGAGTGCCATCACAGGCGCAGGCTGCTCGCTGACGACCGTTATCGCCAGCCAGTCGGTCGTGTCAGATCGATAAAGCCATTTCACCTGCAGGCCGGTCGCGATGTTGCGCGCATGGAGCGAGGCCAGTAAGCCACCCGGCGCCTCATCAAGTAAAAATTCCCGCACCAGAGTGACACTGTCACGAAATCCGGCAGGTAACAACCAGCTTTGCCACAGCGCGGACGGCCCTTCCTGCTGCAAGGCCAGGCTCCGGTCGGGGGACAGCTGAACCGGTTGCGGGGCGATGCTGGCACGCTTGCGCAGCTGCAATGGACGTGGGGAAAATGCGGCGGTAAAGGTTTCTGCCAGATCGGTGAGCGCTTCCAGAGACTGTGGCCCCTGGAGCCACAACGTCATATTCTCGGGGTGATAAAAACGCTGATGAAAGGCCCACAATGCAGCATGCAATTCTGTGACGTTGTCACCAAACGCTGCCCTGTTGCCCGTCTGGAAGCGCTGAAATACGGCGGGGAACGTCACCGGCGTGAAGATAGCGGCTTCCGCCCGCGCCGGAGCATGGTGCTGCAGCAGCCGGTATTCCGCATCAATAACGCCAATCTCCTGGCGTATAGCCTCAAGGGTTAATCGTGGCGCACTCAGCATATCCTGCAGGCGCAGCAGGCCTTCGCTAAAATTCTCAGGCGCGACTTCAAAAAAGTACGCGCTCTGGCGGGCCTGGGTACTGGCATTCACCTGCCCCCCGCAGGCCTGAACCCAACTCATCAACCGCCCGTCATTTGGCCAGCGCTGACTGCCGGTAAAAAGCAGGTGCTCAAGCAAATGCGCCAGGCCGGGCCAGCTATCCGGCTCATCATGGCTGCCTGCCGCGACGCTCACCAGTGCCGCTGACTGACTGGCCTCCGGCTGGTGGATGAGTGTCACCTTCAGTCCGTTGAGTTGCAGGCAACGTGTGTGCATTACAGAATCCGCGTTTTATAAATCAGCTGAGAGTTGCTGCGATTGCGGAACTGTAGCTGGCCGATTTTGATGTCGCTACAGTCAGCTTCACGGCGCGCATCAAGAATTTTACCGTGGTGCGGGGATTTACTGCACACCGGATCGGCATTGTCTGCATCGCCGGTAAGCATAAAGGCCTGGCAGCGACAGCCGCCAAAATCTTTCTCTTTTTCATCACAGGAGCGACAAGGCTCCGGCATCCAGTCAAAGCCCCGATAGCGATTAAAGCCAAACGAGTGGTACCAGATATCTTCCAGGCTCTGCTCAAGCACAGAGGGAAAAGCCACCGGCAGCTGGCGTGCGCTGTGGCACGGGAGTGCCGTGCCTTCCGGCGTGACGCTCAGGAAGATAGCGCCCCATCCGCCCATGCACGGCTTGGGACGTTCTTCATAGTAATCGGGGGTAACAAACAGCAGATTGGTCAGATTACCGCTGTCGCTCATGCGTTCACGGTACTGGTTAACGATGCCTTCGGCCCGGGCAATCTGCTCACGGGTTGGCAGCAGGCCCTCGCGGTTTAACTGCGCCCAGCCGTAAAACTGACAGGTCGCCAGCTCCACGTCATCGGCTTCCAGCTCGATACAGAGATCGATGATCTTATCGATCTGGTCAATATTGTGACGGTGCAAGACGAAATTCAGCACCATGGGATAACCATGGGCTTTGACCGCGCGCGCCATGTCCAGCTTCTGCTGAAACGCCTTTTTAGAACCGGCCAGCGCTGCATTCAGGGTTTCATCACTGGCCTGAAAACTGATCTGAATATGATCCAGCCCGGCGTCGCTGAATGCCTCCAGCTTTTTCTCCGTCAGGCCGATTCCGGAGGTAATGAGGTTGGTATAAAAACCTAAATCGCGCGCCGCTTTGATCAGTTCGGGCAGGTCTTTCCGCGTCAGCGGCTCACCGCCGGAAAAGCCGAGCTGCACGCTGCCCATGGCACGTGCCTGGCGGAACACCTCAATCCACTGCTCGGTGCTCAGCTCTTTTTCCTGCTGGGCAAAATCCAGCGGATTCGAGCAGTACGGGCACTGGAGCGGGCAGCGGTAGGTCAGTTCTGCCAGCAGCCAGAGCGGTGGGTTCACGCCGGGTTTATGCTGGGTCACGAAACTGTATCCACTTTTGTTCATACGCTGACTGCAGGAATTCTTTAACATCCTCGCCGACGCCACCTGCTTCGGGAAAACGGGCATCCAGGATGGCAATGATGGCGGCAATATCCTGTTTGCCGTCCACCAGCGCCAGAATGGCGGCGGCCGTTTCATTGAGTTTCGCCATGCCTTCTGGATAGAGCACGACGTGACTGTCCTGAGCTGCTTCCCATTGCATACGGTAGCCACGGCGAAAAGCGGCAATTGCGTGTTCGTTCATCGTTATACCAGTCGGGTTGTGTGCCAGGCTGCCTTATCCGTAACGCTATGATAAGGCGGGCGTTTGAGTTCGTAAGCCATTGTCATGGCATCCAGCATCGTCCACAGAATATCCAGCTTGAACTGCAGAATCTCTAGCATGCGGTTCTGTTTTTCAGCGGTATCACAAAATGCCAGCGCCAGCGCCAGGCCGTGTTCAACGTCGCGGTTCGCCTGACTCAGGCGGCTGCGGAAATAGAAATAGCCCTCTTCTTTGATCCACGGATAGTGCTGAGGCCAGCTGTCGAGCCGCGACTGATGAATCTGGGGAGCAAAGAGTTCGGTAAGGGAACTGCAGGCGGCTTCCTGCCAGTTAGCGCGGCGCGCAAAGTTGAGGTAGGCATCAACCGCAAACCGCACGCCCGGCAGGACATGCTGTTCCGAGACCAGCTCATCCCGGCTCAGGCCCACCGCTTCGCCCAGGCGTAACCAGGCTTCAATGCCGCCATCGTCGCCCTGGCTGCCATCGTGATCCAGGATGCGCTGTACCCATTTACGCCGGGTCGCCGGGTCCGGGCAGTTGGCCATGATCGCCGCATCTTTGAGCGGAATACTGGTCTGATAGTAGAAGCGGTTCGCCACCCAGCCCTGAATCTGCTCAGGCGTGGCCTGGCCGTTATGCATCGCAATATGGTAAGGGTGATGAATATGGTAGTACGCGCCTTTATCGCGCAGCGCCTGTTCAAAGGCCTGCGGCGACAGGGTTTCCGTAATCAGCATGATTTAGTCCTGAAGATGTATCGTCATCCCATCATGGCTCACCTCTATTCCCTGTTGTGACAGGAAGTGCCGCTGAGGTGACTGTTCGTTAAGAACAGGATTGGTGTTGTTAATGTGAATTAAAATTTTACGTTTTGCCGGCAGCCGGGCGAGTAATGCCATCAGCCCCTGCTCGTCGGCCAGCGCCAGGTGCCCCATCGCTTTTCCGGTATTTTTGCCCACTCCGGCGGTCAGTAACTCATCATCCTGCCATACCGTCCCATCAATCAGCAGGCAATCGGCCCGCTCCAGCCAGGGAAGGAGCACCGCATCCGGCTCACCAAGGCCTGGCGCATACAGCAGTGTCTGACCATTAGCGCGATTTTCAATAAACAACGCCACGTTGTGGCCCGGTAGCGGACGATCGCGGTATGGCGAGTATGGCGGCGCATTACTGAGAATCGGGATGGCGGTGAACTGAAGATCCGAACAAACATCGACGTTAAACGGCGTTAACGGACGAATGGGCCGATGCTGCAGTCCGCCATTCCAGTGTTTGAGCATGGTAAAGACCGGGAAACCGGTGGTCAGATCGTCATGAACTTCGGGCGTACACCACACCTGATGTGGGCAGCCTTCACGCAGGCTGAGCAGGCCCGTAGTATGGTCAATCTGGCTGTCGGTAAGAATTATGCCGCCGATGGCTGTACCGCGCAGGACGTTTTTTTTAACCAGTTCTGGCGTGTGCAAAATCTGCTGGCTGATGTCAGGAGAGGCATTGCATAAAACCCAGTCTTCTCCGTTATCGCTAACGATGATCGAGGACTGAGTACGCGGCGTGGCCTGGAGGGTGCCGTTACGCACACCCTGGCAATTGGGGCAGTTGCAGTTCCATTGCGGAAATCCACCGCCTGCAGCAGATCCAAGGACTTTAATAAACATGAAAGGGACCAGGTGTTGAAACGAAATGCCCGCGCAAACGGCGGGCAAATGATTAGCGGTTGGAGATGTACAGCGTGACTTCCAGACCGAGGCGCAGATCAACAAACGTTGGTTTTTTCCACATAATTTTCTTCCTTATAGATAAACAGACAAATAAATTACTGCAAAACAGCAGTGTGACAGGGATTGAAATGCGAACCTTGTCACACTATTTTCTCGCAGACCGCACAGTGAAATCAATGAAAAGCCCGTAAGAAAACGTGTTAACCCAGCCAGGTTTGTTGCAAAACCCGCAGCCAGTTTCCCCACGTTAATTTCTCCAGTACGTTTTGATCATAGCCCGAGTCGCGAAAAACGGCGAGCAATCGCGGCAGACCGCTCACGTCGCCCAGCGCTTCCGGCGGCGAAATCCCGTCAAAGTCCGATCCGAACGCCACATGATCGTCGCCCATTATGTTAATCAAGTGATCACAATGTTTGACGATTTCTGCCAGATCGGTGTCGCTGTCACGTTTACCGTCGGCGCGAAGGAAAGCGTTGCCAAAATTAATACCGACCACCCCACCGCTCGCACGGATAGCCTTGAGCTGGTCATCCGTCAGGTTTCGGGGCTGTGGGCACAGAACATGGGCGTTGGAGTGGCTGGCAACCAGGGGCGCGTCAGACAGGCGGACCGTATCCCAGAAGGCTTTTTCATTCATATGCGAAACAT
Organism: Pantoea allii; assembly: GCF_002307475.1. Lineage (GTDB taxonomy): Bacteria > Pseudomonadota > Gammaproteobacteria > Enterobacterales > Enterobacteriaceae > Pantoea > Pantoea allii. Next base: position 377,512 of record NZ_NTMH01000003.1, read on the forward strand.
CAATCATCATGTTTAGCGCAGCGGCCTGGCCGATCAGCCTTTCCCCCTCTGCCGTCAGCCCTGGTCCTGTGTCCGGCGATCCCGGGAAACTGCCGTTAACGCCTTCTCCAAAGCGGTTTTTCAGGTTCCAGAATGGCCCGATGGAGCGGACGCCAGCCTGATAAAAGGCGTTCAGCGTTTCGCCGTCTGCGTCCAGCGCGTCAGCGCCTTCAATATGCGCCACCAGCGCCAGAACCCCTTCAGCGCGGCAGGCTTCGATCTCTGCGGCGCAGTGGCAAAGCCTGGCGCGCCCGTCTGACTGCGCGGCTATTTGCTGCAGTATCGCCAGTTGCTGCCACATAATGGTCAGTGGCTCATAGGCTTCTTGCGCCGCACGCGCCGGGGCGACCTGGGCAAGGTAGTCCTGCGGCGGTACAAAAAGAGCAAACAGCCCACCGGCAAAACCGCCCTGCTGCATACGAGAAAAATCCAGATGGCCTTTCGGCACGCCCGCAAAGAATGCCTCTGCGGGCGCATCGCGATGGTACAGCCACAGATTAAGTAACAGATCGTTGTGCCCGTCAAAAACCAGCATAGGAAAACCACCTTGGGAAACATCGGCTTATGCTACCGCTCTCTTTCCGCTTCGGCAAACGCCTGCGCACGCAGCGCCACAAGCCGTCAACAAGGTTGTCACTTTTGCGCTTCAGGTTGTCAGTTTTCCGCGCGCGACAGACTTCTCGCCACGCCACACTGGCTTAAACACCTACAAGGAGATGACTATGTTGATGCACCCGGCTGAGAAATACCGCCCGTTTCCGTCCGTTGAGCTGGCTGGCCGCCAGTGGCCTTCACAACAGATCACCCGTGCGCCGCGCTGGCTGTCTACTGACCTGCGGGATGGAAATCAGGCGCTGGCGGAACCGATGAACCGCACGCAAAAACTTCAGTTCTGGCAGTTGCTGCTGGACTGCGGTGTCAAAGAAATTGAAGCCGCTTTTCCTTCCGCCTCGCAAACCGATTTTGACTTTGTGCGCGACCTGATTGAACAAAAGCGAATTCCAGATGATGTGACGCTGCAGGTATTAACGCCCGCGCGTCAGGACCTGATTGCAAAAACCTTCTGTGCACTGGAAGGGGCACCGCGCGCCATTGTGCATTTGTACAATGCCACCGCCCCCTTATTTCGTGAGCGCGTGTTTAATCAGAGTAAACAACAGATCGTGGCGCTGGCGACCGCAAGCGCACAACAGATTCGAGCCGCCTGTGAGGCCGCGCCCGAAACACAGTGGAGCTTTGAGTACTCGCCGGAAACCTTCTGTTTTACAGAGCCCGCCTTCGCGCTGGAGATTTGTGAAGCGGTCGCCGACGTCTGGCAACCCAGCGCGGAACGGCCGATGATCATTAACCTGCCGGCCACCGTTGAAGTTAACACGCCGAACGTCTACGCCGATCAGATAGAGTTTTTCTGCCGCCACTTTAGCCGACGTGACGCGGTGTGTATCAGCGTTCATCCTCATAACGACCGGGGGACGGGCGTGGCCTGCGCGGAACTGGCTCTGCTGGCGGGTGCCGATCGCATTGAAGGCTGCCTGTTTGGCAATGGCGAGCGTACCGGTAATGTCGATTTAGTCACGTTGGCGTTAAATCTTTATACCCAGGGCATTGCGCCAGGACTGGATTTTAGCGATATGGCCCGGGTGATTGAGGTGGTCACCGACTGCAATAAACTGCCGGTCCATCCCCGTCATCCCTATGCAGGCGAGCTGGTTTTTACCGCTTTTTCCGGCTCTCATCAGGATGCGATCAAAAAGGGATTCGCTTATCGCCACCAGCACCAGGAAACACGGTGGCAGATCCCCTATTTGCCGCTCGATCCTGCCGATATTGGATGCAGTTATGAAGCCGTTATCCGGGTAAACAGCCAGTCAGGTAAAAGCGGCGCGGCCTGGTTGCTGGAGCAAAACCACGGCCTGCACCTTCCCCGTGCACTGCAGCAGGATTTCAGCCGTTGTGTTCAACAGGAAACCGATCTGCATGGAAAGGAAATGACGCAGCATGCTGTCTGGCAACTTTTTTGCCGTCACTATCAGATTGAACAGCCTGCCCTGCGCCTGATGGATGCACACAGTCAAAGCGAGTCGGGCGAGCAGACGCAGTTGCGGGCTCACGTCCATCATCACGACCGCACCGTGCCGCTGACTGGTAGCGGGAATGGCCTGCTTTCCGCCGCCGTTACGGCACTGCGTCAGACGCTGGACCTGGCGCTGACCATTGAACATTATCATGAACACACGCTGGGAAAACGCAGCGACAGCCGCTCAGTCGCCTATGTCAGCTGCATGAATCTTCAGGGCGAACGCCACTGGGGCGTCAGCATCGACAATGATACGTCGCGCGCCGCACTGCAGGCGTTGCTTAACGCGGCGAGCCACTTTCTGCCGCAGGAAAGTAGTCCGTTGGTGACACGCCCAGCAGACGGCGAAACATGGCGCTGAAGGCACTTGGGCTTTCATAGCCCAGATCCAGAGCCACGCGTAATACGCTGTCGCCCTGTGCCAGCCGCGTCAGGGCGATAGCCACGCGGGCTCGCCGTACCCAGTCGCTGAACTGCAGGCCGGTTTCACGTACAAAATGGCGAGCCAGCGTTCGACCAGACAGGTTGAGCCTGGCGCTGGCTGCCGCCAGCGACCAGTCGCCAGACAGATCAGCCTGAACCTGCAGGCAGAGCGCCTGTAAACGTGGACTCTGTGGCAGGGGCAAGGCAAAAGGCAGCACGTCCATGCTGCGTATCTCATCCAGGATCAATTCATAAATCCGTTCGGTGCGGCTGGCTGGCGCGTAGGACACAGGCAAATCGATGGCGTTGATAATCAGCTCGCGCAGCAGCGCAGAAATTTGCACGACCTGACAGCTGGCGGGAAGATCGGCTCTGGCAAAGGGATCGATAAACAGCGTGCGCGCAGCGACTGCCCCGGTGATGTGTAAGCTGTGGCGGGTGAAGGCAGGCAGCCAGACGCCACGGCTGGGCGGTACGGTCCAGCTGCCCAGTTCCGTTTCAACCCGTACTACGCCGCTCAGCGTATGAATAAGCTGCGCGCAGCTGTGATGGTGCCAGGGTTCTGTGGCACCATGCGGATAATCGTGCGCCAGCGGCACCAGCGGGCGGGTGCTGAAATCAAAACTGACCGTCGAACTCATTGCGATTTAAGATACTTGTAGATCACCGCTAAATCCTCTTCACCGTGCCCGGCTTCCACGGCCTGCTGCCAGACGCTGGCGATATTTTCCAGTGCGGGCAGTGAACGCTCAGAGGCATCCAGCGCCAGCTTTGCGTCTTTGAGCGCCCATTGCAGATGCATCTGCGGGGTATAATCATCGCTGGCGATCATGCCCAGCTTCATTTTGGCATAGGGCACGGCCAGCGGGCCGCCGTCCAGCACCTGCCACAGGTCGTCGGTGGAAAACCCAAACTGGTCGGCGAGCCGGGTACTTTCGGCCAGACTCTGCATCAGACCAATGAGCCAGCTGTTGATGACCAGCTTCATGCGCGAACTCTTGCCCGCCTCACCCAGCCACTGCGTTCCTTTACCTATCGCGCCGAACACGGCTTCTGCTGCCTGAGCACGGGACCGATCGCCGCTGGCCATCACCAGAATCTGGGCGTTTTCTGCGGGGGCTTTGGTGCCGGAAACCGGCGCGTCAATAAACACCACATCGGGGCGCGCCTGAGCGAATAAGGCAATCAGCGCATCGGTTTTTTCCACACCGATGGTGCCCATCTGGCACAGGGTTGCGCCCTGTTTTAACGCCGCTTTCGCCTCATGCAGCACCTGCTCTGTGGTGCTACCGTCCGATAACATCGCAATCACGACGTCGGCCTGCTGCACTGCGTCCGCGGCGGATGCGGCTAACGTCAGCCCGGCGTCAATCAAATCTTCGCCCCGTGCGCGGGTGCGGTTCCAGCCGTAAACCCTGAAACCTTTTTTGAGTAAATTGGCGGCAAAGGCGTGCCCCATGGCGCCTAATCCCAGTACTGCAACATCAGGTTGTTTCATGCTGATTTCCTTATTTTTGATTAGTGGTGTCCGCCTTAAGCTTACCCGGCTGTGCACGCTAAAATGTAGCACCTGTGACCCTGTACGTCCGCTGGCGTTTGCCTTACTGGCTTGCCCGCCTGCCCGCCCGTCGTGCGTTATCACGGGGTTAACCGCGCTAAGGGCATGACGTTTTAACGCCATGACGATCATATAAACCGATCAATCATTTACGATTTCCAAACAACTGACAAAGCTATTAATATATGCCGCGATTGTTCCAGTTGGTTCGTTTAGCACCACTAGTTTCGCGACCTGCCGTTAACCGCTGTGGTTTTAAGCCACTGGTTGGCAGGCGACATACCCAGGGAATCGGCCAAATACAAATGAATATTAAGCGATTACGTCGGGTCAGCCTGCCGTTTTTAGTCCTGCCTGCCACATTTTCTTCGCTGCCGCTCTTCGCAGCAGACGGCGATAATACGCTGGTCGTCAGCGCGGCACCGTCCGCAAAAGGCCTGAGCGAACTTGATACGCCTGCCGCCGTTAGCGTGGTTAACGGCGATGATATGCGCCAGGCCACGCCGCGCGTTAACCTGTCAGAAAGCCTGACCAGCGTACCAGGATTGCAGATCCAGAACCGACAAAATTACGCCCAGGACCTGCAGTTGTCCCTGCGCGGCTTTGGTTCCCGTTCCACTTACGGGGTGCGTGGCCTGCGTATTTATGTTGATGGCATTCCTGCCACCATGCCGGATGGTCAGGGGCAAACGTCTAACATTGATATCGGCTCGGTTGATCGGGTGGAGGTATTGCGTGGGCCGTTTTCTGCGCTGAATGGCAACGCCTCCGGCGGCGTGATTAACGTCATCACCCAAACCGGACAGCAACCCCCGACGCTCGAAGCGGGTAGCTGGTTCGGTAGTTATGGCAGCTGGCGCAACAGCGTGAAAGCCAGCGGTGCCACTGGCGATGGCACACATGCCGGCGACGTTAACTACACGATTTCCGCCTCGCGCTTTACCACTCACGGTTATCGCGACCACAGTGCCGCGCAAAAAAATCTTGGTAATGCAAAGCTGGGCGTGCGCATCGATGACGTCAGCACCCTGACGTTGCTGTTCAACAGCGTTCATATCGACGCGCAGGACCCGGGCGGCTTAACGCCGGACCAGTGGCGGGCAAATCCCCGTCAGGTTGTCAGCACCGTCTCGCTGTTCAATACGCGCAAAACCGTCGATCAAACCCAGGGCGGCCTGCACTATCAGCGCCAGATGAGTGAAAACGATGACCTCAGTGTGATGATGTATGCCGGTACGCGTGAAACGACGCAGTTCCAGTCGATTCCTGTCAGCGTGCAGCGCAACCCGTCACATCCCGGTGGCGTGATTTCCCTGACTCGCCACTATCAAGGCATTGATACCCGCTGGACGCACCGTGATGCCCTGTTTTCGGTTCCGGTAACGCTTACCGGCGGACTTGATTACGAAACCATGCGCGAGCAGCGTAAAGGTTTTGAGAATTTCACCACGGTAAACGGCGTCACGCAGTTTGGCGAACAGGGAAATATGCGTCGCAACGAACGCAACCTGATGTGGAATCTTGATCCCTACCTGCAAACCAGCTGGCAGCTCAGTGAAAAATGGTCACTGGATGCAGGCATCCGTTTCAGTACGGTCAGTTTTGACTCCAACGATGTTTACATTACGCCAGGTAATGGCGATGACAGTGGCGATGCCCGTTACCACAAATGGCTACCCGCCGCCGCGTTGAAGTACGCCTTTGACGACAGCTGGAACACCTATCTGTCGGCCGGACGCGGCTTCGAAACGCCGACAATAAATGAACTGTCCTATCGTTCAGACGGACAGTCTGGACTGAATCTGGGGCTGAAACCCGCGACCAGCGACACGGTTGAGTTAGGCACTAAAAAACGGCTGGGCAATGGCCTGGTCAGCGCCGCCATTTTCCAGACCGATACCCAGGATGAGATTGTGGCTGACAGCAGCAGCGGCGGGCGTACCACCTATAAAAATGCGGGAGAAACCCGGCGTCGTGGCCTGGAGCTGGGCCTTGATCAGCAGTTTAACTATGACTGGCGGCTGAAGATGGCTTACACCCTGCTGGATGCGCGCTATCGCACCAATGCCTGTGGTGACAACAGCTGCAACGGCAATCGTATTCCCGGCATCGCGCGCAATATGCTTTACACCGGGCTGGCTTACGCCCCAGAACAGGGTTTTTACGCCGGGGCAGAATGGCGTTACATGAGCAATATTGCGGCGGATGACAGCAATGACGTCCGCGCGCCCTCTTACGCCATTACCTCGCTGAACAGCGGCTATAAGTGGCAGGTTGCCAACTGGACACTGGATCTGTTTGGTCGGGTAGATAACCTGTTTGACCGGAATTACGTGGGCTCGGTGATCGTCAACGAAAGTAACAGCCGTTATTTCGAACCGGCACCGGGGCGCAACTACAGCGTGGGCCTGACGGTCAGTTACGCTTTCCAGTAATACAGGGCGGCCGCGCCGCTATCACGCGGCCGCCGCTCTGGTGGCCTCTCTCCGCTATCCTTCCTGACGCTGGCATCTCGCTGTCGTCAGTCAGTTCATCGTATCACCCACCCATCCCGGTTTCCGCTGTGCCATTTTGCGAGAACACTCGAGGTTTCGTTCAAAACTTGCTCAAAAAGATCCACTCACATAAACTCTATGTAGTAACGTAACTACATGTGAGGAGCGCTCACGTTGAACAAAATCTATTCAAGTCGTGCCTTTAATCAAGACGTGTCAAAGGCGAAAAAAGAGGCGGAGGACGGCCCAGTGTACATTACCGATCGCGGTAAACCCGCACATGTCCTGTTAACGTTTGAGGCTTATCAAACATTAACAGGTGGCAAAAAAAATCTGGCGATGGCATTAGCCATGCCTGAAACAGCAGATATCGATTTTACACCGGAACGCCTAAGTATTACCGCGCGGGATGTCGATTTCTGATGCGATATTTACTGGATACGAATGTCGTTTCCGAATTGCGCAAGGCAGGAACAGCGCGCGTCGATCCAAACGTCGAAGCCTGGGCTGTCACGGTCAGCACTGACAACACCTTTATTTCCGCCCTGACGTTGCTGGAAATAGAGAGAGGGATTTTGCATCTTGAACAGCGGGATGAAGAGCAGGCCCAACGTTTGCGCCTCTGGTATCAGACACAGGTACTTGAAGCGTATCGTCAGCGAACCTTGCCTGTGGATGGCCCCATCGCGCGGCGCTGCGCCCAACTGCACGTGCCCGACCGGCGCGCTGAAACCGATGCGTTGATTGCGGCAACGGCGCTACAGCACGATTTAATCCTGGTCACGCGTAACCTGAAAGATTTCCAGGGACTGGGCGTCATGCTGCTCAATCCCTGGGATATTGCTTAGCGATTACTGCGCGTTGAGTTTTGCACGCACATCATCACAGCTGCCCGTTTCGCCCAGACGGGGAAACACGCGCTTGATGCTGTTTTCGTGGGTGTCGCTATTAAGGTCAGTCATTGCATCCACTGCCAACGTGACGTTGTAACCTAATTCATAGGCCTGACGTGCCGTCGATTCCACACCAATGCTGGTGGCAATGCCGCAAATAACGACCTGCGTAATGCCACGCTTTTGCAGCTCATCATGCAGCGCCGTGTGATGAAAAGCGCCCCAGGTTTTTTTGGTGATGGTCAGGTCGTTATGCTGCGGTGTCATGGCAGGAACCAGGGTTGCCCAGTTTGCAGGCAGCTCGCCTTCGTGACGCGGCATCTCATTGCGTCCTGGCGCACCGCCAGCAACGTTGACCAGCACAACGGGCAGATCTTTTTCACGGAATGCAGCGGCGAGCATTGCGCAGCGTTCGATAACCGGCTGTGGCTCATGCACAACTGGCAGCGCAACAATCCCCTCTTGCAGATCGATGACGATCAGCGCGGTTTTCGCATCAAGTGTGGTTAAAGCCATGATAATTCCTCTGGAAGCGGTAACAGATAACGAGTCAGTAAGGTGCAGACTGCGACGCTCAGGCAGTCAGCGTTTGCAACGAGGTGCAAACAGGCGTGCAGCGCGGCCTTACAAAGGGGAAGTGAGTATACAAATGCCGGTCAGGTCTGAACAGGCGCGGCTGGTTTCAATTTGTAAGCTCAGGTTCGCCCAAGGTAATGAATCAGGCTGTGAAAGCGTAAGCGGCTGTTCAGGGGATTACGGTAGCTGTGGGCAACATCCGCCCTGAACTGAAAGGCCTCATCCTGTTTAAGTCGCCGCCAGGTATCTTCGATGCCCAGTAACAGTTCCCCTTCCAGCACCACCACCTGCTCAATCACACCGTGCTCATGGGCCGCGGAATCGCTTTGTGCACCGGCCGCCAGCTCAACCGCCAGCAAATCAAAACGCAGTCGTTCGTCATAAGGTAATAGCGGCGTGACCGTCATCTGGGCATTATGCTGTCGGTAACTTGCCACCTCACCGGCGGAAAGCGATACGTTATGAACAAAAAACGAGAACGGGACATTGAACCCGGTGGCGATTTTCCACAAGGTCGCCACCGTGGGGCTGGATTCGCCACGTTCGATCTGACCCAGCATCGCCTTGCTCACGCCCGTTTTTTCCGCGGTTGAAGTCAGGCTCCAGCCGTTGGCCTGGCGCAATTGTTTCAGCGCATCGCCAAGATATTGCTGCAAATTTTCCATGTTGTCTCCTGCTGTACCGCTTCAGTGTAACACTTGTGCGTTATAACGCCCTGTGCGACGATGTGCGCTATAACGCACAAGAGGGTTACATCATGTCTGCACGCCGCGCGCCGTTCCCCATTACCTTGCCCATGACCGTTTCCGGCTTTGTCGCGGTGTTGGTGGGCTATAGCAGTACCGGTGCGATTATTTATCAGGTCGCTCAGTCGGCGGGTGCATCGCCCACGCAGATCGCCGGTTGGCTTTCCGTGATTGGCCTTGCGATGGGCATTGCCTCGGCGGGGCTGTCTCTGGCGTACCGGATGCCGATCTTAGCCGCCTGGTCCACACCTGGCGCGGCGTTACTCGCGACCAGCCTGCAAGGGGTTTCTGTCAACGACGCCGTCGGGGTGTTTGTTTTTGCCAACGCCCTGATTGTGTTGTGCGGCGTAACCGGCCTGTTTGCCCGGCTGATGAACCACATACCCGCCTCGCTGGCAGCCGCCATGCTGGCGGGGATTTTACTGCGATTTGGCCTGCAGACGTTTAGCGATTTATCAGTTAATTTCACTCTGGCCGCATCAATGTGTTTTATCTGGCTGCTGGCACGCCGCTGGTTCGCCCGCTATGCCATTCTTATCGCCCTGCTGGCGGGCTTTGCCATCGCCTTTGGGCAAGGCAGCATTCATTTCCCTGAGCATGTGGCGCGCTTTAGCCTTCCCGCCCCTGTCTGGCCGACCTTTTCACTGCCCACGCTCATGGGTATTGGTCTACCCTATTTTCTGGTGACCATGGCCTCGCAAAATGCCCCAGGCATTGCGACCTTGCAGGCACACGGCTACCGACCGCCAATCTCCGCATTAATGAGCTGGACCGGGCTGCTGGCCCTGGTGCTGTCTCCGTTTGGCGGATTTTCGGTTTGTGTGGCAGCGATCACTGCCGCGATTTGCATGGGCGAAGAGGTGGATGCCGATCCGCAACGACGCTGGATAGCGGCCGCGCTGGCTGGTTTTTTTTATCTGCTGGCCGGATTATCCGGGGCGTTGATTGCCGTGCTGTTCAGCGCACTGCCTGAGGTGATGGTTCAGGTTCTGGCCGGTCTGGCCCTGCTTGCCACCCTCGGCGGCAGTTTGCAACGTGCACTCGATAAGCCCGACGAGCGCGACAGCGCCCTGATTGCCTTTCTGATTACCGCATCCGGCGTGACGCTCTGCGGTATCGGTTCGGCGTTTTGGGGCTTGGTCGGTGGCGTGGTTGCACATCTGTTATTAAAGCGTAAAACAGCGTAACATCATCAGGGCATTGGTTATTTTCCCGGCAGCGGGTCAAAAAACCACGCATTTATCCCCTTTTTCAGCGGTTTGATTTGCCATTGTCCCACGTAAAATCACCGTAATCGACGATAACACGCGATCTTCTGCCTCAGACAACGACCGATAAGGGCTTAACAGGTGGCAAAAACTTTTCTGCGCAGCGGCAATCTGGATGCGGTTCTGGCTTTGGGCGAGAACGGCCAGCCTGTATTTGCTTCCGCCCTGCAAATCCGTGAAACCCTGCGTTTGCGCCGTCAAAGCGCGCTGGCAAATTGCCTGGCCATTCCACAAACCAATGAACGTGGCGACCGGCTTGACTGGTACTCGCCCTTCCCGGGCAAAGTGAAATCCTGGATGGGTGCCAGCGATTATGAACGCCGTCAGGCTTTACAACACCTCACCGCCTGCCAGCAGGACCTGCAGGAGATCAGCGCCCGCGCACGCGATGCAGCTAATCCGGCCATGCGCCTGTTTGGTGCGCTGTTAGGCAAAAGCCTGCACTTCCCTAATCAACAATATGTGTATCTGGTTAACGGTAAACCCGTCATTACCTTTTGGGGATTTGTCGACGCTCAGGAGCGTAATCGTGATGATGCGCTGGCCTGCCTGCGTGACAGCCTTGAAGAGTCACTGCCCACTGTGCTGGTTGAACCGCCACCTGAGCCTGTCGCCGTGGCTGCTGCGCCAGAACCTGAACCTGTGGTGATACCTGAACCCGGGGTTACGGAGCCGACGGTCAGCGATGTCCCTGTTCAGGCACCCGAACCGGTGCCTGTGGCGGCAGTGCGTCGTCGGTCTTTCCGCCTGTGGTATCTCATCCCAACCCTGGCCGTGGCCGCTGCGGCAGCGACGGCTGTTATTTTACATATGCCAAAGTCAGAACCGGTTACCACGGCGCAACCCGTTGCTCAAAACAGCCCGGCTCCTGCGCCGGTTATCGCGAGTAAGCCTCCGGCGGTGGTGGCTTCGGCTGAAAAACTGTCCGCCACGCTGCCACAAAAACCGGCCGCAGTGGTGGCAAACGCCGCGACAGCAACGGCCAGCGCCCCGTCATCCACGCTTTCAAACGTCGTTGTACCGGCAGTGCCCGCTAAACCCGAGGATCTGGTGGTGACACCGGATGCCGTTCGCGATGGCCAGGTACAGGTCATTGATGGTCGCTGGCGCGTGGAGATTGACCAGGTCAAAACCCCAACCGGTAAACCGCCTGTTATGCGCTTCCAGTTCAAAAACGGCAAAGGCAACGTCCAGATTAACCAGGGCAACACCACCTGTAAGGCTGATGTGACCGCTGCGATGACCAGCGCCGGTAACCTGGTGATTGAGAGCCGCTTTACTGCCCGGTGCGCGGACAAATCGCGTTATCGCATGCCGTTGTTAGTGTGTCATTCCAGCATTGGCGCGGCAGCATGTGAAGCACAGTACAGTGGGGATCGTACGTATCCCATTACGATTAAGCGTGAGAGTAAGTAACTATGTTGGCTCCCCTGATCGATGATAAGCAGAAGATTTCACTGATTGAGAACAGTGGCGTACAGTTCCTTGATTTTGGACTGCAACTTTCCGCTACTCAGGCGCGCCGCCAGTTCGTGCGCCAGACCGCGAACGGCCCGTTGCTGCGCCTGAATGTAGACGGCAACAGCGGTAAGTTTTTACTCTATCCGCAGGACGGCGGTGCGCCGGAAGTGGTGCGCCCTGAAACCGACATCGCCCTGGCCGACTCCCTGACGCTGCTGGAAGCATGCTGGCTGCCGCTGCCGATGCTGCGCTGCGCATCAGGCCGACGTTTTATTGGCGGCCCGGAAAACTGGGCGCGCATGCGGCTGGTTGCCCTGGATAAGCCGGACAGTACAGGCAATACGCACCGCGTCACCCTGGCTTTTGATACCCGCTGCGTGCCTGAAGAAGACGGCGGCGAGCAGTTGGGACTGACGCCCTCCGATGCGCAAAACGGTGTCACCTTTGCGCTGGCCTGGCACAACTACGAGCTGGGCGATTTTCTTGACCATACGTGGGTGGATGGCTGGCTGCGTGAGTCCTTCACGGATCGCGTATCCGATCGCCGGGAACAGGCAATTAGCCAGGCTCTGCGTGAATTTGAATACCAGGCGCATTACCTCAACCTGCTGGAATTGCTGGGCGAACAACTTAACCTTACTGAAATTCATATTCAGGCCGCCACGCTGCAAACGCCGGCGGTCAATGTCGATATCATCCTCGACGTGGGGAACTCCCACACCTGCGGCATCCTCGTGGAAGATCACCCGGAAGAGAGCAATGGCCTGAAGCAGACCTATGAGCTGCAAATGCGCGATCTGTCTCAGCCCCATCGGGTTTATAACGAACTGTTCGACAGTCGACTGGAATTTGCCGAAGCCCGTTTTGGTAAAGCTAACTTTTCGCTGGAAAGCGGCCGCGAGCAGGCCTTTATGTGGCCCTCGTTAACCCGTGTCGGACGTGAAGCCAGTCGCCTGGCGCTGCAGCGTGCCGGTCTGGAAGGCAGTACCGGCCTGTCCAGCCCTCGCCGTTACCTGTGGGACGAAGCACGCTATCAGCCAGGCTGGCGCTTCAATCAACAGAGTCCGCAGGGTGAGCCTCAGGCCTGTGCTGCACCTTTTACCTCATTGATGAATGACGAAGGTCAGCCGCTGTATGCGCTGCCCGTGGACGAGCGCTTACCCGTGTTCTCCGCCCACTACAGCCGCAGTTCACTGATGACCTTTATGCTGTGTGAGTTACTGGCTCAGGCGCTGATGCAAATGAACAGCGCGGCACAGCGTCAGCGTATGCCGCAAAGCCATGCGCCGCGTCAGTTGCGCCATGTCATTTTGACGCTGCCGTCCGCCATGCCAAAACCCGAACGTGAAATATTCCGTCGCCGTATGCAGGAAGCCATCGCGCTGGTGTGGAAAGCCGAAGGCTGGCATCCGGCTGACGAGGATTTTACCGAGCAGAGCCAGGCCCAAAGCAGCAAACCCGTGCCGGATGTGCAGATGGAGTGGGACGAAGCCACCTGCGGCCAGATGGTGTGGCTGTTTAACGAGACCCAGGTTAACTTTGCCGGTCGTGCAGAAGATTTCTTTAGCAGCATGGCGCGCCCCGACCGTCCGCGCGAAGCCGACGAGCTGCCAGGCAAGAGCCTGCGTATCGCCTCCATTGATATTGGCGGCGGCACCACCGATTTAGCCATTACCCAGTACCGTCTTGATGACGGTCAGGGCAACAACGTCAAAATCACCCCACGCCTGCTGTTCCGCGAAGGTTTCAAAGTGGCCGGTGATGATATTTTACTGGATGTGATTCAGCTGTGGATTTTGCCTGCACTGCAGCAGAGCCTGCAAAAAGCAGGACTGACGCTGGCTGAGCCGCTGATCAACAAGCTGTTCGGTCACGACAGCCGCATGGATGGACAGGCAACGTTACGCCAGCAGGCCACGTTACAGCTGTTTATCCCGCTGGCTCAGGCGGTGCTGGAACGGTACGAAAACTGGGACCCGCTGGAAAGCCATGCCGAGATCAACGCCCTGTTTGGCGAACTGGTCGATCAGCGCCCTGCCGATGCGGTGCTTGCCTTTATTAATGGTGAAATTCAGCGAGAACTGGGCGGTAACAGCCGTTTCGATCTGCTTGAGGTGCCGCTGGTCGTGAGCATGGCCCAGCTTCACGGTGAGTTTATGCAGCACCGCATGGCGATTATTCCGGCCCTGCGCTCCATGTGTGAAGTGGTCTCGCTCTATCAGTGCGATGTGCTGCTACTGACCGGACGTCCGTCGCGGTTCCCGGGCATTCAGGCACTGGTGCGCCATCTACAGCCACTGCCGGGTAGCCGTATTCTGTCGCTCGAAGGCTATCACACCAGTGACTGGTATCCGTTTAATAAGCACGGCCGTATTGATAACCCGAAATCGACCGCCGCAGTCGGCGCGATGCTGTGTCTGCTGGCGCTGGATTTACGCCTGAGCAGCTTCTGGTTCCGTGCAGGTGACTTTGAGCCTTACTCCACCATTCGCTATCTGGGTATGCTGGACGAAAATCAGGCGCTGACGGATGAGAACCTCTGCTATAGCGACATCGATCTCGACGATCACCAGTTCTCGCTGGACCGCAAAAGCAGCTTCCGCATTCGCGGTAACGTATGCCTGGGATTCCGCCAGTTAGATAATGAACGCTGGCCCGCCTCGCCACTGTACAGCCTGACGCTCAACGATGCGGCACTGGCACGCAAGGTCGCAGGTGAAAGCGTTCTGCGCGTGAAGCTGGCAGTGAAGGCCGGTCCGGGTGCGCCCGGCCCTGAAAATCTGGTGTTAAGCGAAGCCAAACTGGATGATGGCACGCGTGTTCCACTTGAACATCTGAGCCTCAAACTGAATACTCTCTCCGCCACGGGCAATGCCAATGCGCAATACTGGATTGACAGCGGGAGTGTGTGTAAACGATGAGATCGGTAAAACCCCGCCAGCCGCAGACGCTGGCAAAACGCCTGAGTTTATTGCAGGACGCCCTGAACGGCAGCCTGGCCTGGATTGAGAGCACCCGCGAACAGTCGCCGCGGCTGGCACTGGAAGCCGAAACCCTGACCCTGCAGTTACGGCAGGCGCGCGTGCAGGCGCAGGCCCTGGCGCAGCAGGTTGCGCGCCCGGTAACGCTGGCACTGTTTGGACAGTCGCAGGCGGGCAAAGCCTGGCTGCTGACGGAAATGGTGGCTGACGCACAAGGTCAGTTAATCACCGCGCTGAGCGATAAACCGATTAATTATTTCCAGCACGTCAACCCGGGCAATCTCGATTTTGCCACCGCAACGCGTTTTACCCACCAGCGTGAAATCCTCTCCTCGGAGTGGCCGGTCGAGCTGACGCTGCTGAGCGAGGCCGAGGTGTTGCGTTTGGCCATCTCCTGTGGTGAAGGGGTAACGCAGCCCGACACCGCGAAAATTGACAGCGTGCTGCAACGCCTGCAACGCCATCGTTTAACTACGCCGTTGCCGGGTCTGGAGAGCGATGCACTGGTCACGCTCTGGTCCTGGTGCCGCCGTCATCACCTGTATGACGCCCAGTTGGATCGCCATTTCTGGCCGCAGGCTGTTGAACTGGCTCCCTGGCTGAGCGTGGATGACCGTGTGCAGCTGTTTTCACTGCTGTGGCCCGCCGAGCCGGCCCTGAATGAGCTGGTGCGGAGCTTACTGCACTTACGCCATCAGCTGCGTAACAGCACCCGGGTACTGGCTCCGCTCAGTCTGCTGACGGATAATTCCTTGCTGCCCGCTGAGCAGCTGATCGTTCCCGCCAGCGAGCAGGATCAGTCGCTGTCGGTTGAAGTCTGTCCGTTAAACGGTAACCGTCTGGGTAAGCCGCAGAACGTGACGCTGGGATTACTGGCCCTGCTAACGCTTGAGGTCACCATCCCACTCAGCTCCACCCCGCGCACCGCGCTGTATGACGATGCCGACATGCTGGAACTGCCTGCACCCGGGACGCCGAGCGATCCGGCGCTGCGTGAAGAGCGCCAGCGTCTGCAGAAGCAGGATGCGTTACGCGCGCGCCTGCTTGAGCACAAACGAATCCTGATACCGGGCCTGTATGCCGCCCGGCAAAGTATCGACCTGCTGTTGATCTGCACCGCCGCCAGCCAGCGTCAGGATGTCGATGTCGCCAGTCGGGCATTGCGTGAATGGCAGCGCCACCAGCCGGTCAATGAAGCGGGTGAAAAACCTCGCCTGATTTGGGCGATCACGCCTTACGATGCGCGCCATCAGCAGATCAATGTTGACGAGGCGGTACAGCGTCAGGTGGGACAACCGGGTCAGCAGTGGGGTTCTATGCTGGCCCTGGATCGCGCAGGCGTGGATCGGATGTCTGACTGGCTGCAGGAAGAAATGCAGCCCGACGCACGTCGCGATATGCTGATTGCCCAGTTGGCACAAATCCAGCACGCCGTAGTCGAGCGCCGACTGCAGCCCTGGACGGAAGCCGGTGCGTCGCCAGACCAGGCCGCTCGCAGGCAAAGCATCGCCGACACCTTGCTGAAATGTTTACAACACCGCACCGGTTTGCATGGCGAACTGCTTGAGCGCTTACAGCCGTCCCGCGAAGCCTTGCGCCAGCTGTGGCTCAACCAGTCCACCTCGTCTGTTCCGGCGGCGACCTCCAGTATTCAGGCACCGGAAAATCAGTTTGGTATTGGCTTTGAGTTTGATTTGTTCAGCGATGCCGAAGTTGAACAGCCTGCCCCTAAGCAGACCAGCTTCGGTCAGGGTTCAGCCCAGTTTCCACGTCAGGTTTTTAGCCTGTGGCTGAACCACCTGCGTCAGCTGCCGGAAAACCAGAGCCTGTTAGCCCTGCTGAATATTGATAAAGCGACGATGGAGTGGTTGATCGAAGAACTGATTACGGCCAGCTTCCGCACCGGTATTCTGCAGTCCCTGCAGCAGGCGTTACATGAACCGGATGCACAGAGCATGACACACGAATCACGTGCCGACCGTCAGGTAACCCGCGCGATGACGGTGCTGGGGGATTTTGTCGCCTGGCTTGGTTTTCTTCAGCGGCCAGAAGCGGAACGTCCGGGAAGCCGGGTCAATCGGGGACAGTCCATTTTCTCGCGTCCGCCCGCGCCCAGCGTGAATTTTAGCGCAGGTCAGCGACTGACGAAGCTTTCTGCCGCGCCCGCTAACCATACGGCCTATTATATTTACGACTGGCTGGTGGGGCTGAACACGGTGATTATTGAGAACAACGGTTATACCGGCGGTGGCGATCTGCCGGTCGCCGCGCGCGAGTCACTCACCGCGCTGCTTAAACCGTTACGCCACTAACTGCCAATCAGGCGCAGCTCGCCCGCCAGCGACTGCGCCGCCTCTTCCAGTAGCGCCACCACAGGTGCCAGCTCGGCATGACACTGTTCTGCATGTAGCAGATGAATCTCGGCGGGCAACGCCATTCCTCCGGTCAGCCAGTCCCATAGCGCATCCAGATTGTTGCCGAATCCAGCGCTGCAACCGCTCTGCGCGGCAAACGCACGATAGAAGGCATCACGCTCGGTGATCTGACGCAGGTCGAAACGTAAGGTCAGCATGATTAAGGGACCGGCTTGAAGGTGCGGTAGTGATCGGTAGAGAGGAAAACCAGGCCATCGGAGGAGTAAACCAACCGGTCTGCTTCACGGTGACCGCAGCGGTAGTTCACATCGGCCTCAAACCACTGACGATCGGAACGTTCAGGTAATTTTCTTTCGCGGTTGGAAAAACGATCGCCGCCGATAGCTTTACCCGGCAACACCTCGCACAAGTCCCCTTTCGCGGGATTCCAGCCAAGGCGACGGGCCTGCTTCTTGGTAATGTAATAATCGGGCAGTTGCTGATGCTGCAGGACCCACCGGGCGACCGTTCGCACATCCGTAAGAGCAGCAATGTCTGACGCAGACGTTTTGGCTGGTGCAGAGGTCAAATAAGGTTTTAACCCTACCCAACAGAGGACAAGGATCAGAACCAGCCCAACCCACAGTTTTTTTGACATGATGGCATCCCTTTAAACAGGATGCAGATGATAGCAGCTTTACCTGAGGATCAAAAAGCGCGGGCCAGATTACCTGGCCCCGGCGGTGTTTACTGCATTGACTGCATGGCAGCCTGAGAAGGCACGCTGTGACGACGCCATGCGCCCGGTGCCACACCATACTGTCGTTTGAAGCTGCGATTGAAAGACTGCTGAGAGTCAAAACCCAGCGATATCGCCACGTTCAGGATAGGTTCATTGGTGCTGGTCAGGCGGTCAGCCGACTTTTTCAGCTTTTTAATGCGAATATATTCACCCAGTGGATAGCCCGTGTGCTCTTTGAACATCCGTTGCAGGTGCCATTTTGAGTAGCCCGCGCGCTCAGAAACGGTGTCGAGATCGAGACGTGCTTCGATGTTGTTGTCGATCCAGTCAATAAGGTCGTGAATAAAAGCGTTACTCATCATGTTTAGTCTCCCGTCGCGACAGCGAACAGTATTAGTATCAGTTGCAGTTGCAGTTACACTAAAAGCGTGGATGACAATGCCACTTAATGCAAGTTTAATTAATACATTAAATGCCGCACTTTTTATGGGGCTTATTTTCAGTCACCGCCAGGCCGATTTCTTCGGCTTGTCATACCGCACATAAAGTGTATCAGTAATTCTTGCAGTTCTTTGACGCACAAGCCTACACTCCTCGCGATAAATTGCAACCATAGAAGTTGCAAATATTGGCCTGCGGGCTTCATTTCACTGTTCATCGCGGAATCACAACAATGATTACTAACTGGGTTCGTCAGGGATCTACCCTACTGGGAATGGGACTGTTGGTCAGTCTGCTAAGCGGGTGCGACACCGGCCAGACAAAAAATGCACCGCCGCCGCCGCCCGAGGTCAGCGTTGCAGATGTACTGGTAAAGCCTGTCAGTCAGTGGGACAGCTTCAACGGGCGCGTCGAAGCCGTAGAAAGCGTGCAGCTTCGGCCACGGGTTTCGGGTTATATCGATACCGTGAATTATCACGAAGGTGATGAGGTTAAAAAAGGTCAGGTGCTGTTTACCATCGACGATCGTAGCTACCGCGCGGCGCTGGAACAGGCAAAAGCGACGCTGGCCCGGGCACGGAGTCAGGCCAGCCTGACCCGAAGCGAATCGGCGCGAACGGAGAAGTTAGTCGGGACTCAGGCCGTATCGCGCGAGATGTGGGAACAGCGGCGTTCAACAGCCAGTCAGGCGCAGGCCGATGTGCTGGCCGCCGAGTCCTCTGTGGCAATGGCCCAGCTCAATCTGGATTTTACCCGCGTGACCGCCCCGATTGACGGTCGGGCCAGCCGGGCCATGATCACCAGCGGCAACCTGGTCACCGCCGGTGACAGCGCCAGCGTGCTCACCACGCTGGTCGCGCAGGACAAGATGTTCGTCTATTTCGACGTCGATGAAACGACGTTTCTGCACTATCAGGCGATGGCGCGTCAGGGACAACAGCGGCACGCCCTGCCCGTTGAAATTGCCCTGGCAGGGGAACAGGGATATCCGCATCGTGGCAACGTCGACTTCCTTGATAACCAACTCAACGCCAGCACCGGCACAATCCGTATGCGCGCCCTGCTGGATAACCGCGATCGCACCTATACGCCCGGCCTGTTTGCCCGCGTACGTCTTCCCGGTAGCGCGCAGTTTAATGCCCTGTTGATCGACGATAAAGCCGTGCTGACCGACCAAGACCGCAAATATGTCTATGTGGTCGATGCCCAAGGGAAAGCCCAACGTCGGGACGTTAAGCCCGGCGCGATGGCAGACGGATTACGCATCGTTGCCGCCGGTTTACAGGCAGGCGATCGGGTTATCGTTGCCGGACTGCAAAAAGTGTTTATGCCCGGTATGCCGGTAACGGCAAAAACTGTCGATATGGCTGCCACTGCCGCTCAATAATCTGAGGTTGTTATGGATTTTTCCCGCTTTTTTATTGATCGGCCGATCTTTGCCGCCGTGCTGTCCGTATTGATTTTTATTACCGGACTGATCGCCATCCCGTTGTTGCCCATCAGTGAATATCCCGATGTCGTGCCGCCCAGCGTACAGGTGCGTGCCGAATACCCTGGCGCTAACCCGAAAGCGATCGCTGATTCCGTAGCGACCCCGCTCGAAGAAGCGATAAACGGGGTTGAAAACATGATGTACATGAAGTCGGTGGCCGGTTCTGACGGTGTGTTGGTGACCACGGTGACCTTCCGTCCCGGCACCGATCCGGATCAGGCGCAGGTTCAGGTGCAAAACCGCGTGGCTCAGGCGGAAGCGCGGCTGCCGGAGGACGTGCGTCGGCTCGGCATCACCACTCAAAAAATGTCGCCAACGCTGACGTTAGTGGTGCATCTGTTTTCCCCGAATAACACATACGATTCGCTCTACCTGCGCAATTACGCCACGCTGAAAGTGAAAGATGAGCTGGCCCGCCTGCCGGGTGTTGGGCAAATCCAGATTTTTGGTGCCGGTGAATACGCGATGCGCGTCTGGCTGGACCCGAATAAAGTGGCGGCGCGCGGTTTAACCGCGTCTGACGTTGTGAACGCGATGCAGGAGCAGAACGTGCAGGTCTCCGCCGGGCAACTTGGGGCAGAACCGTTAAAAAAACAGAGCGATTTTCTCCTGTCCATCAATATGCAGGGGCGGCTGGAAAACGAGCAGCAGTTTGGCGATATCATCTTAAAAACCTCGGAAGACGGTTCGCTGGTGCGCCTGCGTGATGTCGCGCGTATTGAAATGGGCTCGGGCAGCTATGCTCTGCGTTCGCAGCTAAATAACAAAGACGCTGTCGGTATTGGTATCTTCCAGGCACCGGGAGCCAACGCCATCGATCTGTCCAATGCGGTGCGGGCCAAAATGGACGAACTGGCAACCCGTTTCCCTGATGATGTGAAGTGGGCCGCGCCTTACGATCCGACCGTTTTCGTTCGTGACTCCATCAAGGCCGTGGTGCAAACCCTGCTGGAAGCGGTGTTTCTTGTGGTGCTGGTGGTGATTCTGTTCCTGCAAACCTGGCGGGCCTCGATCATTCCCCTGCTGGCGGTTCCCGTGTCGGTGGTAGGCACATTCAGCGTGCTTTATTTGCTTGGATTCTCGCTTAATACGCTGAGCCTGTTCGGGCTGGTACTGGCCATCGGTATCGTGGTGGATGATGCCATCGTGGTGGTGGAGAACGTTGAACGCAATATCGAGATGGGACTGTCACCTAAGGCGGCTGCGCATCAGGCAATGCGTGAGGTCTCCGGTCCCATTATTGCTATTGCCCTGGTGCTGTGTGCCGTGTTTGTCCCCATGGCGTTTCTGTCGGGCGTGACCGGGCAGTTTTACAAGCAGTTCGCCACCACCATTGCGATTTCAACGGTCATTTCCGCCATTAACTCACTCACCCTTTCGCCCGCGCTGGCCGCGCTGTTACTTAAGGATCATCAGGCCCCGAAAGATATGCCGACGCGCCTGATCGATCGGCTGTTTGGCTGGATTTTCCGTCCGTTTAACCGCGTCTTTCAGCGCAGCGCGCACGGCTATGAATCGATGGTGGAAAAAACGCTGCGTCGTCGCGGCGCCGTGTTTGGCGTCTACCTGGTATTACTGGTTGGTGCAGGCTGGATGTTTCATGCCGTACCAGGAGGATTTATTCCTACTCAGGATAAACTTTACCTGATTGGTGGCGTAAAAATGCCGGAAGGCTCGTCGTTAGCGCGCACCGATGAAGTGATTCGTCAGATGAGCGAAATCGGCCTGCAAACGGAAGGCGTGGCCTACGCGGTGGCGTTCCCCGGCCTGAATGCGTTGCAGTTTACCAACACACCGAACAGTGGCACGGTCTTTTTTGGCCTGAAACCCTTCAGCGAGCGCAAACAAACGGCGGCGCAGATTAATGCGGAGATCAATGCGAAAATTTCCCGCATTCAACAGGGCTTTGGCTTTTCGATTATGCCACCGCCTATTCTGGGATTAGGTCAGGGTTCGGGCTATTCCCTGTACGTGCAGGATCGGGCCGGACTGGGCTATGGCGCACTGCAAACCGCCATTAACACCCTCTCGGGTGCGGTGATGCAGACGCCAGGCATGCACTTCCCCATTTCCTCTTACCAGGCCAACGTGCCCCAGTTAGAGGTGCAGGTTGACCGTGACAAAGCGAAAGCTCAGGGCGTGACGCTGACCGCGTTGTTCAGTACGCTACAAACCTATCTGGGTTCATCCTATGTTAACGATTTCAACCGTTTTGGCCGCACCTGGCGCGTCATGGCGCAGGCGGATGGGGAATTCCGCGACAGCGTTGAGGACATTGCGAACCTGCGCACCCGTAACGACCGCGGTGAAATGGTGCCCATCGGCAGCATGGTGCACATCACCACGGCCTACGGACCCGATCCGGTTATTCGTTATAACGGCTATCCGGCAGCAGACTTAATCGGTGATGCCGATCCGCGCGTGCTCTCTTCAGCTCAGGCGATGCGTCAACTTGAAACCCTGTCCGGCCAGTTACTGCCGAACGGCATGAATATTGAATGGACCGATCTCAGCTATCAGCAGGCGACGCAGGGCAATACGGCGCTTATTGTTTTCCCTGTCGCTGTCCTGCTGGCGTTCCTGGTGCTGGCCGCGCTGTATGAGAGCTGGACGCTGCCGCTGGCGGTGATCCTGATTGTGCCGATGACGATGCTGTCTGCCCTGGTGGGAGTCTGGTTAACCGGCGGCGACAATAACGTGTTTGTGCAGGTCGGACTGGTGGTGCTCATGGGGCTGGCCTGTAAAAACGCCATTTTGATTGTCGAATTTGCCCGTGAACTGGAGATTCAGGGCAAAGGCATTGTTGAGGCCGCGCTGGAAGCCTGTCGCCTGCGTCTCCGCCCTATCGTCATGACCTCTATTGCTTTCATTGCCGGTACGATTCCCCTGATTCTGGGTGAAGGTGCGGGCGCTGAAGTTCGGGGCGTCACGGGTGTAACGGTATTTTCCGGCATGTTAGGCGTCACCCTGTTTGGTCTGTTTCTGACCCCGGTGTTCTACGTGGCGCTGCGTAAGCTGGTGACGCGTAAAGCCGCGCATCACGCTTTACAGCATCCACAATAATCGGTTTGATCCGGGCGGTAATCTTATCGCCCGGATCGGATTTTGCTCTCATATTTTCCTGAACCGCACCACCTGATGCCTGATGTGTTGCCACACAGATTATGCCATGCCTGTCAGGGGCTGGTGCGTTTAAGGGAGCATGGTTTAACACCGACGAAAAGGGATTTGCCCCAGAACGCCAGGTTGTGTAGCACACGACGAAGTGAACAGATGCAACCAAGATGGCTAAGCTGGCAAACGTATCATCGCAGACTGCGAACAGGCCTTGGGTCGATAACGACATCATGGATGAAGGGAGTGAAGTACAGGCGGGCGTTAATATGCGTGTGGTTTTTCAGCTGGCGGTAATGATTGCTCAGTTACTGATCCGTATGACGGATTTAGCGGCTGGCAGGTTCAGGATATAAAAAAAGCCGCATCAGCGGCTTTTTTTGCACAGGTTTTCTGGCTCTGCCACATCCGGCTCAGGCACGGCGGTGCAGTTGCTGGTATCGTGGGTTTTAAGCTCATTTAGCGCATCCGCAACGGTACGTTTGGCTAATACCGCCAGGGATGCCTGCTCGGCTTCTTCTGCGATGGATTTAAAATACCAGCACAGGTTGGCGCTGACCAGACAGCGCGGGGCAACGTCCGGGCGGGCGGCCCAGAGTTTTTTGTCATCGGTGACGGAGACATAAATATCACGCAGAGTGATATCCGCCGCCGGTCGGCCAAGATGGATGGAACCAGTACGACCCAGCGTGGACACGATAATTCCGTCACGCGTCAATGGCACCATCAACTTGCGTATAAAACTTGGGTTTGCTTCAAGCCCGTAAGCGAGAATCGCGCTGGTAGAGCGTTTTCCCATTTGCTCCGCCATCGCCACGCTCAGAACCATTTGCAAAGCTGTCGGGAAGCGATAATCAAGCATCTTTGTATCCTGAGTTGCGGTACGTTTTTATTGTTGTATTGCCGCATGAGTTAACAATGAATCAGCTGTAAATATAACAAACACGGTTACTTTTTAGAAGCAAGAGGCCCGCGACAAGGCACATATTCACCAGCATAAGGCCCACGACAGCACAAGGTGCTTACCGCCCTGCCACTTCCCCGATTCGCTTACGGTGCAGCACTGACGCGCGCGGGAAGCCGTTTTTTCAGCGCCACCACCAGCAATACATTAAGCACGGCCAGCACGCACAGGAGCCACAACGTGACGTTTGCCCCATAGGTGGCAAATACATAGCCAAACACCAGCGGCGTCAGCGCCTGACCGATCAGCGCCGGACGCGCCATTCTGCCCGCCAGTACCGCATAGGCTTCCGGCTTAACCATCACCAGCGGCAAGGTGCCACGCACAATCGCACGCAGGCCGTTGCCCGCGCCGTACAATATCATGCTGAACAGCGCCGTTTGAGGAAACAGTGCCAACAGCAATAAACCCAGCGCGACCAATCCCACTGAAAAAAATGTGGTCCAGATGGGATGCCCGCCTTTAAAAGCCATATCGATAATGCGCGACGCCACCTGACACGGCCCCAGAATGGCACTGATTGCTAGCGCAGAGGCCAGGCTGTAACCGCTTGCTTCCAGCAGCGTGATTAACTGAACGGATATCGCCGTCATGATCACCGATGCCAGGGTAAAAATGGCGCACAGCAGACGGAACAGCACTACAGGAAAATCCGCTTCAGCGCCGTGCGGACTTTTATTACGCTTTACCGGTGCGGGCGGTTTACCTGGCGGCAATGCAAACAGATAGGCAGGCAGGACACAGACCAGTAACAACCCGGCGATGGCGAAACAGGCGCCGCGCCAGTCAAGCCAGTGAATAAGCAGCGCCGTGCCCGGCCAAACCAGGCTGGTGCAGAATCCAGAGATAAGCGTGATGCCGGTAATGGCACCGCGCGCGTGTCCGCCATAGCGAGTGCCCAGCGTGGCAAACAGTGCATCGTACAGCCCCATCGCCATGCCCACACCAATGATCACCCAGGCAAATAAAAATACAGGTAAATGATGGCTGAACCCCATCAGGGTTAACCCTGCTGCCATGACGAGCCCATTTAATGCCAGCATCAAACGCCCGCCGGTCTGTGCAATGATGCGCCCACAGCGAGGTGCCAGCAGCCCGGAGACCAGAATACCCAACGACAGCGCGCCATAAACCCACTGTTGTGACCAGCCGGTTTCCGCCACGATGGGCGCAGCCATCAGGTAGAAAGATCCCCCCCATGAGACGATCTGAACCAGTCCCATAAGGATAATGCTGAATGAACCAGGCTTTTTCATTACATCCATGTCGGGCATCCGTTAGCAGGCAAAGGGTTTTTATAACATGTTAATGCATAGGGGGAAAAATGTTGCCGATGGCTTTTTTGCTGTCAACGCGGGCTGGCGGCACGGTTTTCATTGTCTGACTAAAAGTATGTTGTAACTATAAGCGCTATTGCAGAGAAGGAACCGTTCTGCCACAGTAAGCATGTTGTAACTATGGAGAAGACAACCGTGCGCTACGATTTAGTGACAGACATGCAGCAATGCGTAAAGGATCTTGAGCAGGCATTGGGGGAACTCCGTCAGCAGACAGAGTCGCTTCCGCTGTTGATTGCCCGGGTCTTTCGTTTACCGCCGGTCGAAAAAGGCCACGAACATGACCCCATCAGCCAGATTACCGTCGAGCAGCAGCTTGGCATTGCGGCACGCGAGATGGCGCTTAATCACTACTGTCGGTTGTTTATGCAACATCAGTCGGAAAAGCTCAGCACTAAAGCCGCCGTGCGCTTACCGGGTGCGCTTTGCATTGAATGCAACGAACAGGAAGAGCGTGAACTGACCGGCCGTATCGCGGGGATCAATCAAAGTAAAGCCCGTCTGGAACAGTTGATTACCGTGGAGTCCGGCCTGCCCTCTGAAGCCCGCTTTGAATTTGTTCATCAGCATTTACGTGGGCTGATCACCCTTAATGCCTACCGAACCCTTACCGCTATCACAGCACCAGAGAGTTTGCGTTTTGGTTGGGCCAATAAACAGGTCATTAAAAACGTGAAACGGGAAGAGATTGTCGCCCAACTGGAAAAAAGCCTGAAAGCCGGTCGCGCACAGGCGCCCTGGACGCGTGAGCAGTGGGCAGAAAAGGTGCAGCAAGAGCTGGCGGATGTCCGTGCCCTTCCCGCTTCGGCGCGTCTTAAAATCAAGCGTCCGGTCAAAGTGCAGCCTATCGCGCGGGTCTGGCGCGCAGAAGAGAAAAAGCAAACCCAGTTGGCCTGTCCGTCACCGATTTTGGTGCTGTGTCGCGACCGCAGCCAGGTGCCCCAGTTAGGTGAACTGTTGAATTATGATGCCGACAATATTACGCATCGCTATAAGCCTGCCGCCGAACCGCTGTATTTGCTGATTCCCCGACTGCATTTATGGGTGGATTGTCCGGTATGACATCAGGGCCGTGCTGGCCCTGATGAACCTGACTTACTGCTTCATACTGCCGACCATCTCTTCCGGACGAACCCAGGCATCAAACTCTTCTTCAGTGAGATAACCCAGCTTCAGCGCCGAGGCTTTAAGCGTTAAGCCTTGTTTGTGAGCCTGCTTGGCAATTTCCGCGGCTTTGTCATAGCCAATATGCGTATTTAACGCGGTAACCAGCATAAGCGACTCGTTAAGTAACTGCTCAATTCGCTCACGTACAGGTTCAATACCGCTGGCGCAGTGGTGGTTGAAACTGTCCATGCCATCTGCCAGTAAACGCACCGACTGCAGGAAGTTATGGATAATCATCGGACGATAAACATTAAGCTCAAAGTTGCCTGACGCACCGCCCATATTAATCGCCACATCATTCCCCATCACCTGGCAGCACAGCATCGTCAGGGCTTCGCACTGGGTTGGATTCACCTTACCTGGCATAATCGAACTGCCCGGTTCGTTTTCCGGGATAGCGATTTCACCGATACCACAGCGTGGGCCTGATGACAGCCAGCGCACATCATTGGCAATCTTCATCAGCGACGCCGCCAGCCCTTTAAGCGCCCCGTGCGCATGTACCAGCGCATCACAGGTTGCCAGCGCCTCAAATTTATTCGGCGCGGTCACAAAAGGTTGTTGAGTTAAATCGGCTAAAGCTTTAGCCACGCGAACCGCATATTCAGGATGGGTATTCAGGCCGGTTCCCACCGCCGTTCCGCCCAGTGCCAGCTCCGCAAGGTGCGGAATGCTCTGCTCAATATGCTTAAGATTATGTTCGAGCATGGCGACCCAGCCAGAGATTTCCTGGCCTAGCGTTAACGGCGTGGCATCCTGTAAATGTGTACGACCAATTTTTACGATGTCTTTGAACGCCTCTGACTTGGCGCTCAGCGTTTGTTTAAGCACGTTCAGCTGTGGAACCAAATGTTCGCGAACCGCAATCACTGCCGCCACGTGCATGGCGGTGGGAAACACATCATTCGAACTCTGGCTCTTGTTAACATCGTCGTTAGGATGCACCAGACGCGCCATTCCGCGCTCACCGCCGAGCAGCTCACTGGCGCGGTTAGCCAACACTTCATTCATGTTCATGTTGGTCTGGGTGCCGGAACCGGTCTGCCAAATCGCCAGGGGGAACTCGTCACTGTGCTTGTCCGCTAACACCTCATCGGCGGCGTTAACGATCGCCTCAGCCCGCTCCGCTGGCAATAAACCCAGATCCCGGTTAACGCTGGCGGCGGCACGCTTGGTCATGGCCAGCGCGTGAACCAACGCGACAGGCATTTTTTCTGTCGAAATACGGAAATGCTCCAGTGAGCGCTGTGTCTGTGCGCCCCAAAGTTTCTCAGCCGGTACATCAATTGGCCCCATTGAATCTTTTTCAACGCGATTGGCTGCCATGATTCTCTCCTTAGCACAGTTTTAGATAAGACGTCGCGTCACCCATTGCCGGTTAAAGCCTGTGTGACGCGGTTAAACCTATACAATTTATTAACATCCTCCGAGCTTAGCATCCTTCTTGCGCTGGATATGTATTTTCCATGTCAGTTTCTGGTTTAATAAGCGCAATATTTCCCGCCAGTAAGGCAATTAATTTCATGAAAAAAATGGCTAACTCTCTGCAAAATTATGCATGGGGCAGTAAAACAGCATTAACGTCGCTTTATGGCATGGCGAATCCTAAGCAGTTGCCGATGGCTGAACTGTGGATGGGGGCGCACCCAAAAAGCCCATCGACTGTAGAAGAACATGGCAAGCCCCGTTCGTTACGTGATGTGATTGCGGCCAATCCGCAGCAGATGCTGGGCGATGCCGTGGCGAAGCGCTTTGGCGAATTGCCTTTTCTGTTTAAGGTGCTGTGTGCCGATCAGCCGCTGTCAATTCAGGTGCATCCCTGCAAACGCGCCGCCGAAGAGGGCTTTGCGCGGGAAAATGCGGCGTCCATCCCACTTAACTCCGCGGAACGTAATTACAAAGACGCTAACCACAAACCCGAACTGGTTTATGCGCTGACGCCGTTTAAAGCCATCAACGGCTTTCGCGAACTGAAAGAGATGGTTTCACTGCTGGAGCCGGTTGCCGGGGCGCATCCGCAGATTGCGCAGTTCCTGCGCCAACCTAACCTGGAGAGCCTGGCGGCGCTGTTTTCCACCCTGCTCTCACTTGAGAACGATGCAAAATCGCACGCGTTAGCTGTCCTGATGACCACAGCCCAGCAACACCAGGGTGAGCCATGGCAGACCATTACCGACATCGCCGTGCAGTATCCGGATGACAGCGGTCTGTTTTCTCCGCTGCTGCTCAACGTGATCACTCTGCAACCCGGCGAAGCCATGTTCCTGTTTGCTGAAACCCCGCACGCCTATCTTCATGGTGTCGCGCTGGAAGTCATGGCCAATTCCGATAACGTGTTGCGCGCTGGCCTGACGCCAAAATATATTGATATTCCAGAACTGATGGCCAATCTGAAATTTGAAGAAAAACCGGCCAGTCAGTTACTGACCCAACCCGAACAGCACGAAAACAGTCTCAACTTTCCTATTCCGGTGGATGATTTTTCATTTTCCATTCATACGGTTACGGATAAGCCGCTTTCTGTCCATCAGGACAGTGCAGCCCTGCTGTTTTGCATTGAAGGTGAGGCAACGCTCGTCTGCGGCCAGCAGCAACTGGTGCTAAAACCCGGCGAATCCTGTTTTGTCGCGGCGAACGATCCGTCCCTGACGATCGTGGGTCACGGCCGTGTAGCACGTGTATTTAATGCGTTAAACTGAGACGGCTGACGTCACTGCGCTTAACTGCTATTATTTCAAACTATTAGCTAAAATGCCTGCGGGCGCTTCTTCTTCCGCTGTCTGGCGCAGTCTGCAAGGCGGATGAAATCAAGGATAAGGACGATTCAGCAATGAAAAAGACTCAAGTTGCCGTTGGTGTGGTAGTTGCTCTGGGCGTAGTCTGGACAGGTGCGGCATGGTTTACCGGCAAAAAGCTGGAAAGCAATATGGATCAGATGATTCAAAATGCCAACGCTCAGTTAACTACTCTGGCGCCCAACAGTCGTCTGAAGGTCAGCTATCAGGATTATCAACGCGGCATTTTCAGCAGTAAAATGAATGTGGTCATTCAGGCGAGCTCTCAAACGGAAGATAACCCGCTGTTAAAACCGGGTCAGAGCATCATTCTTAATGAGCAGATCGATCACGGTCCTTTCCCGTTCGCCCAACTGAAAAAATTCAACCTGATCCCGAGCATGGCATCGGTTCATACCACCCTGACAAACACTGACGCGGTCAAAAAACTGTTTGAGCTGACGAACAACCAGTCGTTCATTAATGCTGAAACGCGCGTGGGTTACAGTGGAAGCACCGATACCGCGGTAAATATTCTGCCAATCGATTATCAAAATGCGCAAACGGCGCAGCGCGCGGCCACCAGTGGCGGCACGGTGAACATCAGTGCAGATAACAAAGGCGATAAAGTCTCGCTGGACAGTGACATCGCAAGCGTTGCTATCACCAGCAAAAATCAGGTCGACCAGCCAGTCATGTTTACGCTGAACGGCCTGAAAGTTAACGCCGATACCCATCTCACCAGCGAAGGCGTGCGCATTGGCGATCAATCCATCAGCGTGGATAAAGTCGCCGCCGCCGTGAATGGTCAGGACGCTGTGATTCTTAACAAGATGGTCGGTGATTCTGCCTTTGATAACAAAGCGGGCAAAATCAGTGGCGATATCAATTACAAGATTGATGGCGTTGAAGTACAAAAACAAAATCTGGGCCAGTTTGCCTTAAAAATGAAGCTGTCACAGTTTGATGCGCAGAGCGTAAAAACCTTCTCGGATAACTATAACGCCCAGCTGACCACGCTGATGAATCAGCCCGGCGTGGCAGACGATCCGGTACGTTTCCAGACTGGCGTGCGTGCCATTCTGCTGAACAATCTGCCTGTGCTGTTAAAAGGCGCGCCAACAATCAGCGTTGCACCTCTGAGCTGGAAGAATGATAAAGGTGAAAGCACCTTTAATCTGAACGCGAACTTTAACGATCCATCAACAGTGACTGGCGAGCCGCAGACGCTGGCCGCCACGGTAGACCGCGTGTTGAAAACGCTGGATTTAAAACTGTCTATCAATATGCCGATGGCAACAGAAACCATGCGTCACATTGGACTGGCAGAAGGTTATCAGGCTGACGACGCGCAGAAGCTGGCCGATCAGCAGGTTAAAGGCCTGGCGGCGATGGGGCAGATGTTCCGTCTGACACAAACCCAGGACAACAACATCGTCACCAGCCTGCAGTATGCTAACGGCCAGGTGAATATGAATGGCGATAAAATGACGCTGGAACAGTTTATGTCGCGTTATATGCTGGGCG
Source organism: Pantoea allii (assembly GCF_002307475.1). GTDB lineage: Bacteria > Pseudomonadota > Gammaproteobacteria > Enterobacterales > Enterobacteriaceae > Pantoea > Pantoea allii. The sequence goes on from NZ_NTMH01000003.1 coordinate 407,941, forward strand.
TGCCAACCAACGAAGGCATGCCAGAATAAGCGTTATCTTCCTGAAGCAGGCGGCTTTGGCCGCCTTTTTTTATGCCTGAACGCCCCATGCTGCCCCATAACTGGCAAAACGCATGTTCGAAGATCACCTTCCCTTGCGCAATTAAGCAGCACCTGACTCACTTGTTGCGCAAATCGCTGGCGTTGTTGCGCAAGATATTTTTATAATGTTCTGCACTTTACAGATACCCGGACGAGTGCACTCCATGATTGATTCAACGCTTCCCCTTACTGATATTCATCGCCACCTTGATGGCAACATCCGTGCACAAACCATTCTTGATTTAGGCCGTCAGTTTAACCTGACCTTGCCAGCCACTACGCTTGAAGCCCTGCGTCCGCATGTGCAGGTTACGGAAACACAGCCGGATCTGGTGAGCTTTCTGCAAAAGCTGGATTGGGGCGTAAAAGTGCTGGGCGATCTTGATGCCTGCCAGCGCGTGGCCCGCGAAAACGTGGAGGATGCCGCCAGAGCAGGTATCCATTACACCGAGCTGCGTTTTTCGCCAGGCTATATGGCGATGACGCATAATCTGCCGATTGCAGGTGTGGTTGAAGCCGTCATTGACGGCATAAAAGCCGGATGCCAGCAGCATGATATCGACGTGCGTTTAACGGGCATCATGAGCCGCACGTTTGGTGAGCAGGCCTGCCTGGACGAACTCAATGGTTTACTGGCTTTTCGCGATCACATCACCGCCGTCGATTTAGCCGGTGATGAACTGGGCGCGCCGGGTAATCAGTTCCTGCGTCACTTTGCCCGCGCGCGGGATGCCGGTTTCCGCATTACCGTGCATGCCGGTGAAGCGGCAGGTCCGGAAAGCATCTGGCAGGCCATTCGCGAGTTAGGCGCTGAACGTATCGGTCATGGCGTAAAAGCGATTGAAGACCGCGCGCTGATGGATTTTCTGGCGGAAAACGCCATCGGTATCGAATCCTGCCTGACCTCAAATATCCAAACCAGTACCGTTACCTCACTGGCACAACATCCGCTTAAAGTGTTCCTGGAGCATGGCGTTCTCGCCACGATTAACACCGACGATCCTGCAGTACAGGGCATTGAGCTGGAACATGAATATCGACATGCTGCACCTGCTGCGGGACTGAGTCAGGCGCAGATGCGCCAGGCTCAGGAAAACGGTCTTACGATTGCCTTCCTGAGTGAAGCTGAAAAAGCGGCTACTCGGGCGAAGCTGCAATAAAAAATGCAGAAATAAAAAGTGCAGTAAACAGAAAGGCCGCTGAATCAGCGGCCTTTTTAAAGGTTTTCACTCTCTGACTATTTCAGAGACAGGGTCTGGCGTTTCTCGGCTGACTGCAGCCCCCGTTCGATCAGCTCCATCACCTGAATCGCCTCTTCAGCCGTCACCGGATTGGGCCCACGTCCGTTGATGGCATCACGAACGCCGGCATAATAAGCCGGATAGTTGCCCGGCTGGGTCAGACAGCTTTTCTCGGTCATGGTGTCACCGTCAACCTGCGTCAGTGTGCCATCGCGCATGTCGTAGCCCCACGCTTCGCTGGGCGGAAAATCGCCGGCCTTCAGACGATCTTCCTGCGGGTCAAGGCCATATTTAACGTAGCTGCCCCGCGTACCGTGAACGGTATAACGCGGGGACTCTGCCGCCACTAACATGCTGGCGTGGAGCACCACACGGCGCTGCGGATAGGTTAACGTGGCGTGGAAATAGTCGGTGGTCTGTGCACCGGGGCGCAGTTCAGCCAGATCCAGATTGATAGCCACCGGTGGACCAAACAGCTGTAGCGCCTGATCCAACAGATGCGGCCCCAAATCGTACCAGATACCGCTGCCTGGCCCTTTCATTTCACGCCAGCGCTGACGTACCTCAAGGCGGAAGCGGTCAAAGTGCGACTCAAAATAGCGCACTTCGCCCAGCTCGCCGTCCGCTAACAGGGCTTTCAACGTCAGGAAATCACTGTCCCAGCGGCGGTTATGAAACACGGACAGCAACAGCCCTTTGGCTTTCGCCAACGCATCCAGCTCATGTGCTTGTGACAACGTCACGGTAAAGGGTTTATCCACGACCACATGTTTACCCGCATTCAGCGCCGCTTTGGCCAGAGGGAAGTGAGTATCATTGGGTGTGGGGATAACAATCAGTTGTAGGCTGGGATCGTCCAACAGCGCCTGAGGATCGGCCACCACCTTCACGGATGGCCAGTCGGCATTGACTTTGTTGGCATCGCTGCTGGAGATGGCTGCCAGTTCAACATCCGGCGTGCCCGCAATCAGCGGAGCATGAAATGTTTTACTGGCAAAGCCATATCCAATGAGTCCAACTCGCAGTTTCTCGCTCATTCCTTTTCCTCTTTATTCGCTAACCAGACTGATTTAAGACTAATAGTCTCGTCAGGACAAGGAGGATTCCCCTTAAAATCAGGAGACTGTGCTGCGGGCTGCGGTCCAGGCGCTCTGACTGGCTAAATTATCGTGCACATCCTGATTACGTCGGCGGAAATCACTTGGGCTAACGCCGACGCGTTTACGGAAGACTCGCGAAAAATAAAGCTGATCGTCGTAGCCCACTTCGCGACCAATGCTGGCGATGGGTTCCTGGGTGGTTTGCAGCAACAGTTTTGCTCTTATCACCCGCTGATCTTCGCGCCAGCGAAGCAGGTTGACGCCCATCTGCTCGCGGAACAGGTGCGCCAGCCGTGAAGGCGATAAACACACGTGACGAGCCACTTCTTCAATCTTCACCTCGCTGGCGAGATGATTATTGACGTACTGGCAGGCTTCAATGATGCGCGGATCGCGAATTTGCTGATGATTACGCGGATCTTCTTCCACCGCGCGCAGCAACAGACGTTCCAGCAGATTCATCGCCAGCTCTTCGGCAAAGCGGCGCGAGGAGTTATGGGTTTGTTCAATGGTGGCAAACAGGCGATCAAACTCGCCACGCAGCGATTCGGGTAACCGCAGGCGTCCAACGCCTTCCTGTTCATCCTGCCAGCGCAGCCAGTCATGCCAGTAAGCGCGCGGACGGAAATAGACCCAACGATGAAACCACTGCGGGCTGTCGGGTGCACGACCGTAATAATGGGCGGTTTTAGGCTGGAACAACAGCATTTCGCCAGGTTCACAATCAAAGGCTTTTTCGCCGTCAAATACCCGGCCTTTGCCTTTAATGGTCAGGTTAAGAATATAGCCCTTCATGCCGTGTGGGCGATCAATAAAGAAATCCAGCGGACCATCCGCGGTAATAGGCGTTAAACCCGCCACCAGCCAGGCATTAAACGAATATCCAGGCAGCAAAGGGTTTTGCTGCTCTGCCGGTAATTCACGGTGATACATAACGTCCTCACTTCGTCGTTGATTGATCACGCGCGGACGCCTTTCGCGTCCGCGGGAAGGTTTCACGCCAAATCAGACTTTATTCTTTTGTTTGTAGCGATCGAATATCACCGCTGCCAACAGTATCAAACCACGTACAACATACTGTGAGAATGGCGAGATATTTAATAAATTCATCGCATTCTCGACGGTGCCAAGAATAAGCACCCCGGCCACGACGTATGAAATCTTGCCGATGCCGCCCTTAAGGGACACGCCGCCCAGCACGCAGGCGGAAATCACCACCAGTTCATAACCGATGGAGGTCATGGGCTGGCCGCTGGTCATACGTGAGGCAAGAATGATGCCCGCAGCAGCCGAGACCAAACCTGACAGGATAAAAATAATGATGCGGGTTCGCACCACCGGTACGCCAGCCAGACGAGCGGCTTCTTCATTACCACCGATGGCCAACGTATTACGACCAAAGGTGGTTTTGTTCAGCAGGAAGGCGAAAATCACCATGGTGGCCAGGGTGATCCAGATTGGCGCAGGCACGCCCAGCCAGTTAGCGAAGCCCAGAACAAAGAAACGCTCGTCTTCGATGCCTACTGCTTTACCATCCGAGAAGATATAAGCCAGGCCGCGCACAATCTGCATGGTCGCCAATGTGGTAATCAGGGCGTTGATCTTCAGCCGTGCAATCACAAAACCATTGATAAAGCCGGTTGCCATGCCCAGTACCAGCCCGGCACCGACGCCGATCCACAGGCTTTCGGTCATGTTGATGACCACGGCGGTCACCACGCCTGCACAGGCGATAACCGAGGCGACCGACAGGTCAAAATCACCCGAGGCCAGGCAGAACAGCATACCGCAGGCGACCATGCCGGACATCGACATGGCCAACCCCAAGCCTTTCATATTGATAAAAGAGCCGAAGTTAGGCACAAAAACAGCACAGGCAATAAACAGCAGTGCAAAGACCACCAACATGCCGAAATTGTCCCAGATGCGACCAAGATGCAGACCACGGCGTGGTGCTGCTGGCGGCGTATTAGATGTCGTGGATGAAGTCACGGTACTCTCCTGTCAGGCCACGGCGGCCGCTTGTGTCGTTTTAGGCATAGCCAGGCTCAGCGTCTGCTGCTCCGTAGCCTCGTCATGCAGTATTTCTCCGGCGATAGCGCCTTCACGCATCACAACAATGCGGTCGGCAAGGCCCATCACTTCCGGAAGATCGCTGGAGGCAAACAGCACCGCAATGCCTTTGTTTGCCAGTTCATAAATCAGGTTATAAATCTCGTGCTTGGCCCCAACATCGATGCCGCGCGTTGGCTCATCAAGCAGGATCACTTTCATCTCCTCTGACAGCCAGCGCCCCAGAATGGCTTTTTGCTGGTTGCCTCCAGAGAGGTTCATGATCAGCTGATCGGCACTTGGGGTTTTAATATTGAGCGAGCGGATATGGCGGTCAGCATTGGTAGCTTCCCAGCCGTTTTTGATCAGGCACCCGGCGGTCAGGTTGTGGCGGCGTGCGCTGATATTGATATTGTCGCGGACCGAATGCACCGGAATAATGCCCTCGGCTTTGCGGTCTTCCGGGCACAACATCACTCCCGCACGAATCGCATCGATCGGTGCGCCGATCTTAAGCGGCTCACCATCCAGCAATACGCGCCCACCGCGCAGTCGCGTCGCCCCGAACAGCCCTTTTAGCAGTTCGCTGCGCCCTGCGCCGACCAGGCCAAACAAGCCGACAATTTCGCCCGCATGGACATTAAGCGAAATCGGCGTTCTGACGCCCTTCGCTTCAACATTTTGCAGCTCCAGCCGCACGGCCCCTTTTTCACGCGGGGAGTAACCATAAATATCGCCCAGGTTACGTCCCACCATCGCCTGAACCAGATCGTCGTGATGCGTGTTTGCCATGTCCGTAAAGGTACGAACATAACGACCATCTTTAAACACGGTGATGGCGTCGCTGAGGGCAAAAATCTCTTCCATACGATGCGAAACATAAAGCACAACGCGCCCTTCCGCCCGCAGTTGACGGATGACGCGAAACAGATTGTCGATTTCCCGCGCGGACAGTGAACTGGTGGGCTCATCAAAGGCGATGATGCGCGCATTACGTGCCAGCGCTTTGGCAATTTCCACCATCTGCCACTGCCCCAGAGACAGATACTTCAGCGGCATGTCTGGATCGACATCCATGCCTAAATTTTTGAGTTGCAGGCCCGCTTCATAACGCAGCAGTTTTCGGTTTACCAACCCGCGCTTATGTGGCAACTGACCCAGATAGATGTTCTCTGCCACGCTCATTTCGGGGACTAAATGCAGTTCCTGGTAGATAATTGCAACACCCGCGTCCAGCGCGTCGGTGGTGTGCTGAAAATTGACCGGCTTTCCTTTGATGCGAATTTCGCCGCCGCTTGGCAGATAGCTGCCGCTGAGGATTTTAAGCAGTGTCGATTTACCGGCACCGTTCTCCCCCATCAGCGCATGCACCTGACCACCGTGGCACTCAAAAGAGATATCCTGTAACGCTTTCACGCCGGGAAAGGTTTTACTGATGCCATGAAACGACAGAAAGGCTGAATCAGTGTTCATGGTTTCTCCAATAAATAACGTTGATGAGTCGGGCCACCGGCAGTTTAGGGTTTGTCCTGTTACCCATTGCAGTCACGTGGGAAACCCCTGCGTTCTCTGTGGCCCGATTACTTTACCTGTGCTGCCTGAGCAGCCTGTTGTTACATCAACCCTTTCTTCGCCAGCTCGGCTTTGAAGTTATCGCGGGTGATTAACACCACGTCGGTGACTTCGGTAAATTTCGGTGGTTCCTGACCTTTGCTCACCCAGTTGTAGAGCATCTGGCTGCTCTTATAACCGTGGATATCCGGGCTTGGCAGCAGAGAACCGTAGAAGCCAGTAGCGTTAGCTTTTGACAGTTCACTCACCGCATCCACACCGTTAATGCCGATACCGATGACGTCAGCGGCCTTAAAGCCCTGACCTTCTGTTGCGCGCACGCCGCCCAGCACGGTGTTATCGTTCATGCCGACAATCAGCCAGTGTTTCACTTCAGGATGCTGTACCAGCAGGGAGTTACCGGCATCGAATGCGCCGGGGATGTCATTAGACTTGGTTGGCACCTGATAGATCTGTTTTGCCGGGAATCCCGCGGCTTTCAACGCATCCATCGAACCACCGGTGCGGCGACGGGCGGTATCCAGCTCGTTGGCGGTAATCGCCATCACAGCCGTATCTTTCGCGTCCCAGCCGCGTTTTTGCATTTCTTTATACAGTTCCTGACCCTGACGCTCACCGATCTTGGTCGCCGCCATCATGACTAATGGTACGGTATCCATTGGCTTGCCTTTGGCGTTAACAAACTGGTCATCCACTGCAATCACTTTCAGACCATAGCCGCGCGCCTTGGCCATAATGGCCGAGCCCAGTTTTGGGTCCGGTGTACAGATAACAAAACCTTTCGCGCCACTTGCCGCAAGGCTGTCGATGGCATTCAGGGTTTTTTCACCATCCGGAACGGCGATTTTAATCACGTCAAAGCCCAGATCTTTACCGGCCTTATCAGCGAACTTCCATTCTGTCTGGAACCACGGCTCCTCCGGTTGCTTGACCAGGAAACCCAGCTTCATGGTTTCGGCGATAGCTGATTGTGACATAACCGCTGCCAGCCCAATGGCTGCCAACGCTTTAGTGAATTTATGCATGATGCTCTCCGGCGCTAGTTGTTTTATCGCTGTTAAAAACGAATTGGTGTAAACGTTACCAGTTAACTTTCTTTTTTGGGTACAGAAGTAAATCAGGACGTTAGCGCGAGCCGCGATGGGAGCCTGCTTAAACGTTGGCCTATTTTTAGCGGGAATGGAGAAGAAAAATGTAGAGCGGTATCACATCTTAAAATCACGACAGAATGATCCATACATTTAGCAAATTCAACCGTCTATTAACTTTTGCAATGGATCACAATTTCACTGCTCATGGCAGAAAAGTGCATATTCTCAGCCAGCCATGACTAACCGTTATTTCTTACACATCACAGGATAAGGAGGTTTATTCATAACAGGAGATTCAAATGCGTACTGAAGCCATCACCCTGGGACTGGACTTTGGTAGTGATTCGGTGCGTGCGCTGGCGGTGGATTGTCACTCTGGTCAGGAGCTGCAAAGTGCCGTGGCAAACTATGCACGCTGGCAGCAAGGACTTTACAGCGATCCTCACAGCAACCGCTTCCGCCACCATCCACAAGATTATATCGACGCCATGGAGCAGGCGATGCTCGGCGTATTAAATGCGCTGAGTGAAACGCAACGTGCGGCCGTCGTCGGCATCGGCGTTGACAGCACCGGCTCCACCCCGGCCCCTATCGATCGTGACGGCAACGTACTGGCTCTGCGGCCTGAGTTTGCTGAAAACCCGAATGCAATGTTTGTGCTGTGGAAAGATCACACGGCAATAGAAGAAGCCGAAGAAATCAACCAGCTTTGTCACAGTGGCCGCTTTACCGACTACAGCCGATATATTGGCGGGATTTACTCTTCTGAATGGTTCTGGGCAAAAATCCTTCACGTTACCCGCAACGATGCTGCGGTGCGCGAGGCCGCCGTGTCCTGGGTTGAACTGTGCGACTGGGTACCGGCGCTGCTTAGCGATACCGTCGCCCCTGATAAACTGCGGCGTGGGCGCTGCGCGGCAGGACACAAAGCCCTGTGGCACGGTGACTGGAACGGGTTGCCCGATGTTGAATTCCTCAATGCGCTGGACCCCAGTCTGACCCAACAGCTGGATTCGCCGCTGTTTAAAGAGACCTGGACGGCGGAGTTGCCGGTGGGCACCCTGAGTGCCGAATGGTCACAGCGCCTGGGTTTATCACAGCAGGTCACCATTTCGGGCGGTGCGTTTGACTGTCACATGGGCGCAGTGGGCGCAGGCGCACGGCCTTATACGCTGGTCAAAGTGATTGGTACCTCCACCTGCGACATTCTGATTGCTGACACCGAAAAAGTCGGCGATCGCGCCATTAAAGGCATATGCGGCCAGGTCGATGGCAGCGTGGTGCCTGGCGCAATAGGTCTGGAAGCCGGTCAGTCGGCATTTGGCGATATTTATGCCTGGTTCAGCCGTCTGCTGGGCTGGCCATTACAGCAGGCGGCGCAGCAACATCCTGAACTCAAGCCGCAGCTGGCGGAGATGCAAAAGTCGCTGATCAAAAACCTGACTGACGCCTGGGCCGCTAATCCTCAGTTGGATCACCTGCCGGTGGTGCTGGACTGGTTCAATGGCCGCCGCACACCCAACGCCAATCAGCGTCTTAAAGGCGTGATTACCGATCTTAATCTCGGCACCGACGCGCCGGCCCTGTTTGGTGGCCTGATTGCAGCGACCGCCTTTGGCGCTCGCGCCATCATGGAGTGCTTCGAGCAACAGGCTATTCCGGTTGAGAACATTTTGACCCTGGGCGGTATTGCCCGTAAATCCCCCGCCATCATGCAGGCCTGCTGCGACGTGATGAACCGTCCGCTGGATATCGTCGCCTCGGATGAATGCTGTGCGCTGGGTGCGGCGATCTTCGCTGCCGTGGCCGCCGGTGTTCACCGCGACGTCGAGCAGGCACAGAAAGTGATGGCCAGCCCGATTGACGTCACGCTGCAGCCCGATCCGCAGCGCGTCGCGCGCTATCAGGAACTTTATCAACGCTATCAACAATGGTGCGTGACGGCAGAACCTCATTATGCCGCACGTTCCGCTTCCGCTAAGTAAAGGAGTGGTTTATGCAACAGTTCAACGTGTGGTTTGTCATTGGTACACAGCACCTCTACGGAGCGGAAACGTTACGTCAGGTTGAGCAGAATGCCCGTCAGGTGGTGGAAGGTTTAAATCAGGCGGGACTGCCTGTGCGCCTGGAACTGAAACCGCTGGTGAAATCGCCTGATGAAGCGCTGTCGCTGTGCCGCGACGCCAGTCACGATCAAAACTGTGTGGGTATTATTACCTGGCTGCATACTTTTTCGCCGGCCAAAATGTGGATCGGCGGTTTAAACGTATTAACGAAACCGTTATTGCAGTTTCATACACAGTTCAATGCTGAAATCCCGTGGGACAGCATGGACATGGACTTCATGAACCTGAACCAGACGGCCCACGGCGGCCGTGAGTTTGGCTTTATTGGCGCACGTATGGGCCTGCAACACAGCGTGGTGACCGGTCACTGGCAGGATAAACACAGCCAGCAGCGCGTTGCCAACTGGATGCGTGCCGCACTGGCTAAGCAGGCCAGTCAGAACCTGAAAGTGGCCCGTTTCGGCGATAACATGCGTGAAGTGGCCGTCACGGAAGGCGATAAAGTCGCCGCGCAAATCACGTTTGGCTATGCCGTCAACGGCTGGGGCGTGGGGGATTTGGTCGAGGTGATTAACAGCGTCAGCGATGGTGATGTTAACGCGCTGGTCGATGAGTACGAAAGCCACTACCGCTTTACTCCTGTGGCCGCCGTCGGCGGAGAAAAGCGTCAACATGTTCTGGATGCTGCACGCATTGAGCTGGGCCTGAAGCGTTTTCTGGACGATGAAGGCTGTAAGGCGTTTACCACCAACTTCCAGACGCTCCATGGGATGACCCAGTTACCCGGTCTGGCGGTACAGCGCTTAATGGGCCAGGGTTATGGTTTTGCGGGCGAAGGCGACTGGAAAACGGCTGCCCTGCTGCGCATTTTCAAAGTGCTGGCGGGCGACCGTCCCGGCGGAACCTCCTTTATGGAGGATTACACCTACCACTTCTCACCGGGTAACGATTTAGTTCTGGGCTCACACATGCTGGAAGTGTGCCCGTCCATCGCGCTGGAAGAGAAACCGCTGATTGACGTTCAGTTCCTGGGCATTGGCGACAAAGCCGATCCGGCGCGCATGATCTTCTCGACACCCGCAGGCCGCGCGATCAACGCCAGCGTGATTGATATGGGTGACCGCTTCCGTCTGTTGGTCAACGTGGTGGATGCCATTGAACAGCCTAAACCGCTGCCAAAACTGCCCGTCGCCCGTGCGCTGTGGAAGGCTCAACCGTCACTGGCAACCGCCTCTGAAGCCTGGATTCTGGCCGGCGGCGCGCATCATACCGTGTTCAGTCAGGCATTGAGCCTGGATGATATGTATCTGTACGGTGAGATGCACGGCATTGAAGTGCTGGTTATAGACGAACATACCCGGCTGCCTGCTTTCAAAGATGCCCTGCGCTGGAACGATGCGTACTACCATATGAAACGTTAAGATTGCTGAGACGTTGCGAACGGGTCAGATTGCTGGCCCGTTTTCATGGTTCACCGGTTACTCCATAAATTCAAGCGTCTGCCCGTCAGGACTCATCACGTATATCACTCTGGTTCCCTTTAACGGGCCGGCAGCGATGGTCTGGGGTTGGCCCGGCGTCTTCCAGCCATGCAGTGAGACACGCTCCAGCAGTGCATCCAGATGTTCAACCCTGAAAGCCAGATGTGCATAGCCCGGCGCATAGGGAGGCGACGATTCATCCGCCACCGCAATATTGTCATATTGCAGGAGTTCTATTTTCATGCCTGCCAGCTCAACCAGTGCCATTTGCACATCCGCGCCTCGCGCTCCCGTTACCTCATCAATTATCGCGCCGGACATGTTCCCTTCACGTAACAGTGTGCCGCCCAGCACCGCTGTCCAGAAGTGCAAGGACTGCTTGATGTTTCTCACTGAAAACCCGACATGATCGTAACTTTTTATCATCTGATATAGCCTTTGCGTTGAGGAATCGAGCTTTTTAAGAATGTATCATTAGCTTCATCGGCATAAATCACAGGGCGTGCTTTGCCGGAGTCGATATAAAACCCAGGCAGCATAACCGTGACCGAAATAACAGAACGCCCGGACTGCTGATCCCGCTCGATCCAGCCACAGAAGCCAGAATAATCATTCAGTCTGGCGTTGTCGTGAGGTGATGGCTATTTGGCAACAAGCCCGGCAGGTAAACGATTATCGGGACAATAGCGGTAAGTGACTGCGCCCTGACCTTGTCTGAAGGTAAACCGGTGATGATTTATCATCGTCAGGGTAAACGTATCGCTGACGTCAGGGCCAGCCCCCACACCGGCATCAATGCAACGCTGAGTGACAACATAGTTGCGGCCCTGAGCAGACTGGATATTCAGCTTGCAGGCGTGGGTATGCGCACTATTCAGTCCCACCCCGTCATAGTGTTTTATCCCGGCGTTCGCGGGATCACGACACGATTGTGATGTATCGACATAAATGCCCTTTTGCAGCGCTAACACACCCTCCGCACAGGCCGGGGCGATAAACAGGACGGTCACTGAGGCTAAAATCATTTTTAAGCTGCTGACTTGCGCTCGCCCCTGAAAAATCTGTAATGGTTTTTTTTGCATCATCATCCTGCCGCTCCCTTTTCTGCCAGGTGATGCATTATCTGTTAAACATAAGACGATGGCCGGCATGCGTTCTGGACAGTAAATCCGGCGTTAAATGACCGGTTATCGTTCATACGACTGCGCGTTAAATTCTAGTGGTTAAAAGGATAAGCAGGCTTTTTATCGCAATAATTTAGCGGATGATAATCTTTGACCCTGCGTATGCCGATATCGTTTTCAAACGTCAGGTAGGCTGTGTGCGGTTTTTTCGTCAGCACATTCGCCACAAGTTCGATAAAATGCGCTTTGTTGCCCTCTTGAGGATAGCGTTCGAAGATTTCCTCAAAAAATGACAGGGGGAACATGTCTGCGTTCATCCCTCCATCCATAAATGCCCCTAAATGTACCAGCGCGATTTCAGGTCTTTTACGTACGGGGATTTCCATACTGGCATGAAGCGCGATTGCATCCCAAATCACCTCTGCTTTGGTTTCTGAAAACCCGTTTTCAATCAGATAATGGTGGGCCGCATCCGCCCCATCCAGTTCAAATCGCGCCTCTTTGATGTAGTTATCTGTTAACCCTAAATCGTGCATGATGCAGCCAAGATACAGCATCTCTTCATCAAAAACTTTTCCCAGCTTTTTCCCAATTGATGCGCCGAAAAGATAGGTTCTGACAACATGATTAAACAACGGCACTGATGAGCTGGCGGCCACCAGCGCGGTGGCGCCATCGGCGATGGCGCTATGCGGGATGGTAATTCCCGCAATGCTGGCCGGCAGTATCGCTTTCCCCTTTGTTAACGCTATTGCTGGCATCGCCTTGCCTGCGGCGTTAACTATCGAAGCACACATTACGCAACAGCATGAATAAAGAAACTCTCTGCGTTTCATATCCGTCTTTCCTGAATAAAGTCTATCGTTAACCCCGGTGTGCCGACGCAGGCGCCAGTTTTTGGGCGGCCTTCTCAATGAGAGGTTTTTTCGCGTTAATCATTTCGGCTGAGCGCGCCATCACGTCCTTTCTGACAGCGGCGGGGGCCGTTTCCAGTCGACCGGCGTTGAAAGGGGGCGCTGGCACATATTCGAGTCCGAGCTGCGCTTTCATCGCCGTTTCTTCTCCGCAAAGTTCGGCAATGAGGGTCAGGGCAAAATCAATTCCAGCGGTTACGCCTCCGCCGGTAATGATGTTTCCATCCCTGACCACGCGCCCCGCATCAGGTATGGCACCGAACAGCGGCAGTTGGTCACGCCATGCCCAGTGACTGGCTGCCCGCTTGCCCACCAGCAAACCTGCCGCCCCCAAAATGATCGAGCCAGAGCAGACCGAGGTTATATACGTCGCGGATGATGCGAGTTTCTTTATTGCCGCCATATAGACGTCGTCCTCAAGGGCATTGGTGCAGCCACTGCCCCCCGGGACGCACAGCACGTCACATTTCACAATCTGCATCAGGTCTTTCAACTCAGCGAAACAGATCCCGTCAGCATGGACAGGTCTTCCGCCGACAGAGGCAAGGATGGGCGTAAACTGCGGCGTACGAGAGAAGAACTGATAGGGCCCGGTAAAATCCAGTTGCGTCACACCGTCATAGAGGGGAATGAGTACGTCAAAATGTCCGGTCATGATTTTTACCTTAATCAATGAAGTTTTCAGGACACAAACTAGCATCTGGCGTAATATCCTAAATGACATTAATCGTTCAATTTAGGACATCATGAAAATCTGCTTTTACATTTTTGACGATTTTCAACTGCTCGATCTGAGTGGCCCACTGGCCGCTTTTCAGATGGTGTCCTTTACTGAGCACCCTTTCCCCTACACGCTCAAGGTCTGCTCTTTTCAGGGCGGAATGATAAAATGTACCGCGGGATTTGCGCTTGAATCTGAGCGCCTCGATCCTCAACAAGCCTACGATTTACTGCTGGTTGTCGGCGGAAAAGGTGCCCGAAGGATTAAAGGATCGACGCCCGAGGGCGAAGCGATCAAGACGGCCTGCCTGAACAGCAAACAATTTGGCAGCATCTGCACCGGCGCGTTCGTCCTGGCCTCGCTGGGGCTGCTGGCGTGCAAAAATGCCACGACGCACTGGAAGCAAAAACGTGCTTTTGCTCAGCAATATCCTGATGTCCAGCTGTCGATTGATAGCCTGTTTGTGCGTGATGGCAACGTCTGGACGTCGGCAGGCATCATCAGCGGAATCGATCTTGCGCTGGCCATTATCGAAGACCATCTTGGCGGGGATATTTCCCGAAAGGTCGCGCAGGAACTGGTTGTGGCTCAGCGCCGGGCGGGCGGTCAGACACAATTTTCGCCACTGTTACTGTCTGAGCCTGAGTCATCCAACATTCGCAGCGTGCTGAATTATATTCATACGCACCTGGATGCAGACCTGTCTGTGACTCGCCTGGCCGAGATAGCCTGCCTCAGCCCCAGGCAGTTCAGCCGCAAATTCACCGCTGAAACCGGTGAAACGGTGGCGAGAGTGGTCGAGCGGATTCGGGTAGATGCTGCAAAAGGGATGCTGGAAAACGGGGTGGGCAATGTTGAAAAAGTCGCCAGGCTCTGCGGTTTTGGCAGTACCGGACGAATGAGGCGGGCATTTTTAAAATACTGGGATAAATCTTCCCAGGCCTTTAAATAACACCGGCCTTCTTTCGGGCAGCGCGACATCAGCCCTGCCCGTCGTTGTTCGGGCTTATCCTGGCTGACAAGGCATTTTTAAAATGACTGACGTGACAGCAACGGACTGTCGACCAGCACGCTATTGCGGTGGCTATACCCGTTAATAATATGCAACGTACTCAGGCGACCAATTTCGTAATGCGGCAACTGCACCGTCGACAAAGGCGGCAAAAACAGATTACCGATGCCAACAAGATTATCGTAACCCAGCACCGCAATATCCTGTGGGATACGTATTCCCTGCCCCAGCAACGTCTGATAAACCATAAACGCAATGCGGTCATTGCCACATATCACGGCATCGAACTGCGGCTGACCCTGATGAATATGTGCCATCAGCATGTCCGGAATATCACGGTAGTGCTCGTCACCATATTGCATATAACAATGATCAAGATTATCGGGGTTAATATTGGCTTCACGACAGGCCTGATCCAACCCCTTACGGCGGCGGCGCGTCGCCAGATGGTTGATCGGTAAATGCAGACAGAGCGGTCGGCGGTATCCTGCCGCGAGCAGTGACTGCACTGCGTGATACTGGCCTTGTTCGTCGTCAGGGATATAGCTGGCCACCGGCTCCCCTTTATTCTCACAATTCGCCAGCACGCAGGGATGCGTCAGTAGCTTGGGTGGCACGCTGACTTCGCGCAGTCCCATGGTCGTAAAGATGATGCCGCCAGGCCGGTGCGCAAGAAGCAGATCGACAATATCATCGGGGTTATCATCTGAAAACATGTTCACCACGAAGCTGTTCCAGCCATACGCGCGCGCGGTTTCCTCAATGGACAGCGTGATCTCGACAGAAAAAGGCGTGGTGACCGTATCCAGCGCAAGCACACCAATCGTTTTGTTTTTGGCACCGACACGCCGAACCTGCCTGGCAGAAAGATCCGGCACATAGTTAAGCTGTAATATTGCCGCCTGCACCCTGGCAAGGGTTTCTGCCTTCACACGGTCAGGGTCATTCAGCACCCGCGATACCGTCATTAACGATACATTAGCCAGTCTGGCCACATCTTTTAAAGACGCCATACCTCTCCATTAAGCCTGCCCACGATTCCGGCCTGGTTTTCATGCATCCCGCTATTAACGGATGCTGTGCCACTACCCATGCCCTTACCACAGCGTAAATCTCAGAAATATGCAAACCCGAATCAAAAAGTTGATCGAGGTCTCAACACATCGATGTTAACGTTAACTTTTGTGATTAACATCGACTATTGCACTCAAACGCAGTGTACACCACAAATGTTAACGTTACCATTCTGGCATATCCTTCTTATGAGATTATGTAGATGAAAAAACGGCCTTCCCGCAGCTATTTGCTACTCAGCGCACTGCTGTTCTTTTTCTTTATGACCTGGTCCTCTTCCAGTTCACTTCTCTCCATTTGGCTTCACCAGGAAGTCGGCCTTAAGGCGTCGCAAACCGGCATCATCTATTCGGTCTTATCCGTATCGGCCCTCTTTGCCCAGGTTTGTTATGGTTTTATTCAGGACCGACTGGGTCTGCGCAAACATCTGCTGTGGTTTATTACCGCCCTGCTGATTCTCTCTGGCCCTGCTTACCTGCTGTTTAGCTATTTGCTGAGTGTGAATATTCTGTTGGGTAGCCTGTTCGGTGGTGTGTTTATTGGCCTGACCTTTAACGGCGGTATCGGTGTGCTGGAATCCTATACCGAACGCGTTGCCCGTCAGAGCAGCTTCGAGTTTGGCCGGGCCAGGATGTGGGGCTCCCTCGGTTGGGCTATCGCCACGTTTTTTGCCGGGCTGCTGTTTAATATCAACCCCAATCTTAATTTCCTGGTGGCATCATGCTCCGGACTGGTTTTCTTCTGCCTGCTGGCGCGTTTGAAAGTGGCGGCCCCGGCAAGTATGGAGAAACTCGAAATCGGGGCTAAAAAAGTCTCGCTTGCCGATGCCTTTCGCCTGCTTACCCTGCCGCACTTTTGGGCGCTGATCTTTTTCGTGGTCGGCACCTGTATTTATGGCGTGTACGATCAGCAATTCCCGGTTTATTTCTCTTCTCAGTTTCCGACGTTAAAAGAAGGGAACGCCATGTTTGGCTATTTAAACTCCGTCCAGGTCTTTCTGGAGGCAGCAGGCATGTTTTGTGCGCCCTGGCTGGTTAACCGGATTGGCGCTAAAAACGGTTTGATATTCGCCGGTATGGTGATGGCGCTGCGCATGGTGGCATCAGGCCTGGTGGTAGGTCCGCTGCTGATTTCCATCACCAAACTGCTTCACGCTGTTGAACTCCCTATCCTGTTGGTCGCCATTTTTAAATATAACAGTCTGAATTTCGATAAGCGTCTGTCCTCCACGATCTATCTGGTGGGCTTCGCCTGTACCAGCTCAATTATTGGCACCGTGTTATCGCCGCTGGCGGGCTTTAGCTATGAGCGGTTTGGCTTCGCCCAGTCCTATCTGATTATGGGCATCATGGTGTTCTGCACGACCTTTATTTCCATTTTCCTTTTGCGCTCAACTAAGTCCTCCTCTGAGCCATCCTTGTTACAGCAAAACGCTGTGTAATTTATTGAGAGTAAACACAATGACATCTTTATTAAAACAGGCTGAACAGGCACTTGAAACCTCGCAATCCGGGATTAATCCACGCTGGTATCCACGTTATCACCTTGCCGCTCGCGCAGGCTGGATGAACGACCCTAACGGCCTGGTCTGGTTTGAAGGCTGGTATCACGCGTTCTACCAGCATCACCCCTACTCCACAAAATGGGGACCGATGCACTGGGGGCACGCCCGCAGTCAAGATTTGGTGCACTGGGAGCATCTGCCGGTTGCGCTGGCACCGGAAGGCCCGGCAGACAAAGACGGCTGCTTCTCAGGCTCTGCCGTGGTGGACGGCGACACGCTGGCATTGATTTATACAGGCCATAAATTTCACGGACCCGCCGACACGGATGACAACCTCTATCAGGTTCAGTGCCTGGCAACCAGTCACGACGGTATCCACTTTGAACGCCAGGGTTGCGTGATCGATACCCCGCCAGGCCTGCATCATTTCCGCGATCCCAAGGTATGGCGCGAAGGTGAGTTCTGGTACATGGTTGTCGGCTCCCGCGTCGAGGACACAGGTCAGGTGCGCCTGTATCGCTCCGCCGATCTGCGTGAATGGCACGACGAAGGTGTTTTTGCCGAGGCGGCAGACGGAATGGGCTTTATGTGGGAGTGCCCGGACTTCTTTTCCCTGGGCAATCGACGCGTCCTGATGTTCTCCCCGCAGGGGATCGCAGCGACAGGTTATCACCATCGCAATCTGTTTCAGAGCGGCTATCTGCTCGGCGAATGGCAACCCGGTGAAGCCTTCACCCATGATGGACAATTCATTGAGCTGGACCATGGTCACGATTTTTATGCGCCGCAAAGCTTCCTGACCCCGGATGGTCGCCGCATTGTCATCGGCTGGCTGGATATGTGGGAATCACCGATGCCCGAACAGCAGGACGGTTGGGCCGGGATGCTTTCTCTGCCGCGTGAGTTAAGCCTGGGCGATGATGACCGTGTGCGGATGAAACCCGCGGCCGAGGTCGCCGCCCTGCGTGGCGGTTATTATGCGGTCCCGGTGCGCGAGCTGAACAATCAAACCCTGTCTATCGGGGAACATGCCGAGGCGGTTGAAGTGCGGCTGGAATGGGATCTCAACGCGTCCTCGGCGGAGCAATATGGTCTTGCGTTAGGCGACGGGCTGCGAATTTACGTCGACAATCAGGCCCAACGGCTAATTGTAGAGCGTCGTTACCCGGAATTTTTGCTTGAGGGCACACGCAGCATTTCCCTGCCAGCTGACAAGCGACTGTCGCTGCAAATTTTCATTGACCGTTCCTCTGTGGAAGTGTTTGTCAATGCGGGCACCGCCTGCCTGAGTAGCCGAATTTACCCTCGGCCTGACAAGCGCGATTTAACGTTGTTTGCCCATAACGGCGTCGCCGCCTTAGAAGACGCTGGGTACTGGTCTCTGGACAGATAATTCCGTCCCGATCCGTAACGCCTCTTAGTTGCTGATTTTTTATTTCTGTCAGTCTCTGACTGGCTGCTCTCGCCTGAAATAATGAGACAGAAAAATGGATGAAATATTAACGCCGTTCCACCGGGTTAGTGTGATGAATAGAAAAAATAGGATTTCGGGAAAAGAAACACTGGCATTGATGCTGTCATTAGCGGCCTTTCCTGCTGCAGCCGAAAACACACCGGACCCGTCAAATGTTTATACCGGGAACTATCAAAGTTATTTTTATGATGAAACGGATAATCACCCTATCCGCACGGCGCCTGCTAAAAAGGAACCTGCGCCGCCGGTCAGCCACGTTTCCTCCTCGCCGGTTACGGTGGACAGGACAGCCGAACATGCCGCATCACCCGTGCCGGCGACCTTATCCCCTGCAGGCGAAAATAACATAACCGACCCTGAACTCAGCAGTAAGGTGGCTATGCCAGCAGATGTCAGCCTGCTGCGTTTAAGACAGGAAGATCCGCCGGTTCACTGGAACAGTATCGGCCGCAATATGGAGGCTGGCGGCTTACACGGCAACATTGGCACACAGATCGAAATTGATGATGTTCGCTGGCGTGATAAGAGTAAAAACAGCGGAAAGTTTAAGCTCGCAACCATACAGGCTTTTTTAAGGCATGATGAGTTACCAAACTGGTACTTTGGTTTCTGGAATGCCCGGGAAGACAGCTATAAAGGCCAGTTTAGCAATCAGAAATACGATGCCACCAATACGATTAATGAGTTTTTTGTTGGCCATATCTTTGAAACCTGGCGAGGTAATATAGGCACAGAAGCCATGATCGGTTCCGAAACGGCCACGAAACGCTGGAAGAATCGTTTTAAAGTCTGGCAAGACCTGCGACTCAGTAATAAATGGAGTCTTGCCGGTTATGCTTATGGCGAATATCAGCCCCAGGGCAATGAACCGGGAAATGGCGATCTTGAACAATATATTTTTGAAACTGAGCCGGCTATTCAATATCGCGTGAATCCGGATATGGGATTGTATTTACGGCCTTATTATTACTATAACCGTCAGGTACGTGAAAACTGGGGTGACATTGTTGAAGTGGAATGGAAAGTAACGGCCGGGCTTTGGCGAAACTGGTATCCGCTTTTAACCTCGCTGTATGTGGGCTTCGGTCAGGACAAAACCGAGAACGCCAGTAACGCCAACGAAGTTTTTTATAACGGCCGCTATAAATTTATCGGCGGCACCCTCAGCTATCCGGTGTTTGGTGAAGTCAGACTCTATGGTGAATTCAGAGCAGAATTTACGAAAGAAGACGGGCTCTGGACATATAAAGGTCACTCATGGAATCCCTTTACCGTGGTTGGCGTGAATTATAACTTCTGATATTCAGGTGCAGCATGAAAAAATTAACGTTAGCGACATTCGTCGCACTGCTGACGCTTTCCGTTGGAAATACGCCAGTTTATTCACAACCCTCTAAAGAAACATTACAAAATAAAAGCATTACGCGAATTAATGGCTTTTTTCCGCGAGTGGAAGGCTCATTTATTGGCGATCCCATGCCGGTGTATAACAATGGCGAATTTGATATTTTTTATCTTAATGATGTCCGTGGCGGCAGTGACTTAGGCGTGCACGCGATTCATCTGCTGTCGAGTGCCAACTTATATGATTATCAGAACCACTCTGAAGTGATTCCCTACGTCAATAACGTTGACGACCCGGAATTGCTGTTGGGAACCGGATCGTTCATTAAAGTCGGCGACACCTGGCATGCCTGGTATACCGCCCACAATGAAAACGTGTTTCCGGTGGAGTCCATTATGCACGCCACCAGTAAAGATCGTCTTCACTGGGTTAAACATCCCAATGACACCCTTCTGCCGGGCAATAAGTATCGCGGTAATGACTTCCGCGATCCTCACGTTGTCTGGATTGAAGAAAAAAAAGAATACTGGATGTTAATTACCACGCGTAGCAACGGCCGAGGGGTTATTGCCCGTTACCGTTCAACCGATTTAACAAACTGGGAAGACAGCGGTATCTTTTTCGATAATGACACTATCACCACGAACGCCAATCTCGAATGTCCGACACTGGTGTTCTTCAACGGGCGTTGGTATCTCAGCTTTAGCGATCAGTGGCCGCTGCGTCTGACACAGTACCGTGTCGCGGATAATCCGGAAGGGCCGTGGCGAAAAACGGATAATTATGTGGTCGATGGTTCAGGTTTTTACGCGGGAAAACTGGTACGCAAAAACGATCGCTTATTCGTTTTCGGTTGGATACCCACCAAAGCAGGAAACCGTGACAGCGGCAATATTGACTGGGCAGGGAATCTGGTTGTTCACGAGTTAATCGCGGAGCCTCAGGGCCAGCTCAAGAGTGTTATTCCGCAGGAATTGCAGACCGCCATCGACGCGAATCCAGGTCCGGTTACCACGCTGACAGAAAGTAAAACGCTAAAAACGACCACACAGTTCGCATCGCTACAGTCCTCTGTGTATCCGCCCCTGCCTAAACGCGCGGTGCTGACTGCCACCGTGGATATTCCCTCTGCCGGCATGGTTATGAGCTTTGGCCTTACTGACGACAGCATCAGTAAGGCCGGGCTGAACGTGGTGTTCAATAAGAGCAAAGGGAAAGTTTATTTTTTTAACTCTCCGCTGACCTCAATTCATCAAGACAATGCGGAATCCTGGGTAGATGTTCCGCTTGATGAAAAAATTGAGTTGCGCGTCCTGATACAAAACTCAATTGCTGTTTTTTACATCAACAATAAGGCGGCATTCAGTACCCGGATGTATTCCATGGAGGGTAAACCCTGGAGCATCAGCCTGCCTCAAAACGATCATTTTCACGCGACGTTGAAAATAAAAAAAATGATTTAATGGGATCGTATTATGAAAAAACATCATGCCCTGAGTATTATTTTTGCCCTGCTGTGTCCAACCCTGACCCATGCGAGCATGAGCGTCATGAAGGATTTATCAGGCACCGTTATTGCGGTCGATCCGTGGTCCTATCTGGATGAGGATATTATGTGGACCTCTGCCCGCTCATCAAACCCAGCCGGCGGTCGCGTTCATGGCCAGTTAAAAATGAAATATGCGATTGAGGATAACAACTGGCGTAACAGCCATTTTCATAACGGCAATGACTCACTCACCTTTGTGCAGGGCGTAATGCGTCATGATGCATTACCCGGCTGGTATCTGGCCTTTTCTGAAGGGCGAACCACCAATTATAACGGTACCTGGGAAGACCAGACTTACCTCAGCCAGAATCAGTGGACTCAACTTATTGTCGGCCACGAATATTTCTACAAACGTCTGCGCTACGGCTGGGATGTGATGGGTGGAAGTTCGTCTGTAGAGGACCGCTGGCAGGGGCGCGTCAAATTCTTTACCGATTTACGTTTAACAGACCGCCTCTCATTTTTTAATTATCTTTATCAGCAAATCGATCACCGCCGCAGTGGCGGTTCACAAAATGATCGTGATGTACGTTCATTCCAGATTGAGCCGGGTGTGCAATATATCATCAACAACACAACGGGCATCTGGTTTCGCCAGCAATTCGCCTCGGGAATTTTAGACAGAGAACAATGGGGCGATATAGACGAAAAAAGCTGGACCACATCCGTAGGCGTCTGGCATAACTGGGGAAAACTCTCTACAACCCTCAGCGGGGGATATGGACATTATAAGAAAAATAATGCCCAACCTGAGGATGGTGAAATATTCCAGAACACCCGCAGTCGGTTCCTGAAAGTGTCGATGAATTATCCGCTGACTACGCGCTTTACTGTTTCTGGCGAAGTCACGGGGGCATTGAAAAATCAGAGTGGCAGTTGGGTCACTCAAGGCGATGCGATCACTACCCGTTACACGTTGATGCTGGATTATAATTTTTAAACAGGGGCGTAAATCATTCGCGGTGTAAGGGAACGGATCGTGTTATTCGACACAGCCGGACTTACGCCGCGAACCTGATCACGATAGTGATAATGATGATAACTCTGAGGTTACGGAGAGATGATGGATAATGAGGCGTTCAGGTCAGTAATATCATTGTATGAAAGAAACGCTGCCGCATTTGCAAAACTGCGCGCCACCAACCTGTCAGAAAAACCCTGGCTGGACAGATTCCTACATCATGTTCGTCCCAACGGACATATTCTGGATCTGGGATGTGGCAATGGAACGCCGATTGCCGGGTATCTGCTGAGCCGTGGGTTCCGTGTGACAGGCATTGACAGCTCGCCTTCAATGATTGCCCGCTGCAAAGAAACCTTTCCTGAACACACCTGGCAAGTGGCGGATATGCGGGAGCTGCAGTTGGGACATCGTTTCGATGGTATTCTTGCCTGGGACAGTTTTTTTCATCTTACCCGTGCCGATCAGCGGCAGATGTTTGCCATTTTTTCTGCGCATGCCAGTAAGGGCACCGCACTGATGTTTAACGCTGGCCCGGCGGACGGCGAAGCCATAGGTGAATTTCAGGGTGAGCCGCTTTATCATTCCAGCCTGTCGCCGCTTGAATACGCGTCACTCCTGCAGCAGTACGATTTCCATATTGTGCATCATGTTGTCGAGGATCAGCAGTGCAATGGCCGGACATTATGGCTCGCAGCTAAAGATTAATCCTCCCGTTGCCACCCACAACAGCCCTTACTCGTCGCATTCTCGCCAGCATCGTGTGTGAGTCTGCGCCAGCAGGCTGATTTTCTGCCTGCAACGCTGCCGTCTTGTCAGCAAGGGCCTCATTAATCGCATTGATATAAGCCTGTGGCTGTCGGGTTCTGTAACCGGCCCCATTCGCCTGACCGTTAATAATTCGCTATCATCCCTCCCTGCTCACTCCTCAGGCTTACTGATGTCTACGATCGTTGATACTTTTATTGCTCCGCCGTGCCACGAGGCGATAAGCATTCTCTATGAGGATGACCATCTGGTGCTGATCGACAAGCCCAGTGGGCTACTGAGCCTGTCGGGTAAAAACCCTCAAAACCTGGACTCGGTACATCATCGCCTGGTGCAACTGTTTCCTGGCTGCACACTGGTTCACCGGCTGGATTTTGGTACCTCGGGGCTGATGGTCGTGGCGCGAAATAAAACCATTAACGCCGCGCTTTGCCAGCAATTCAGCGCGCGCGCCGTCACCAAGCAATACAGCGCGCTGCTGTGCGGTCATGTAACGGATGAGCAAGGTGTGATTGATGCCCCAATTGCCAAAGATGCGGCCCGCTTTCCACGGATGTCGATTTGCCCGCGCCATGGCAAACCAGCCCGGTCTGGTTACCAGGTTACTGAACGTTTATATCAGAAACGGGATGACGCCACGGCCCTTCCCCTGACCCGGGTGACGCTGACCCCGGAAACCGGACGCACGCATCAGCTACGTATTCACTGCCAGCTGTTGGGTCATCCGATTCTGGGCTGTGATCTCTATGGCGGTCTTGATCTGCCGGGTACGCAGCAGACGCCGCGGCTCATGCTTCATGCCAGTGAACTGCACTTTGTCCATCCCGTCAATGGCACGCCGTTTCACGCCCGCTGCCCCAGCCCGTTTTAACGCACGTTAATCACACCGCTGGCCCGGCCGCCATGCACTGCGCGGCACCGGCTCTTCACATCGCACCGGATATCGGTTTATTTCAGCCGTAAGTTGTCCAGGAAGTCTGCGATCACGCTCGCAATCACCTGGCCGTGCGTTTCGAGCGCGAAGTGTCCGGTATCAAAGAAACGAATGTCCGCCGCAGGCAGATCCCGTTTCCACGCACGCGCGCCAGCAGGCAGGAAGAAGGGATCGTTCTTTCCCCACACCGCTAACAATGGCGGCTGATACTGGCGGAAGTAGTTCTGGAACACCGGATACATGGCAACATTTGACGCGTAATCCAGCAGCAGATCGAGTTGAATGTCCGCGTTACCCGGCCGCAGAATTTGCAGCCCTTCAAGCGTGTAACCATCGGGTGAGACACGACTTTTATCCGGCACGCCCTCAAGATATTGCCATTTAATGGAGGCGGGTGTTGGGAAGTCTTGCAGCGCATTGCGGTTCTCCTGAGTCGGTTCCTGCCAGTAACGCTGAATCGGTTTCCAGCCCTCTCCCAGCCCTTCCTCGTAGGCGTTACCGTTCTGAGAAATAATGGCCGTGATCCGCTCCGGATGACTGACGGCAAGCCGCCAGCCGACAGGTGCGCCGTAGTCGTGCACCATCAGTGCATAGTTATTCAGCCTGAGCTGCTGTGTTAACTGTTCGATAGTGATCGCCAGTTGATCGAAGGTGTAAGCGTACGCGTCCCGCGTGGGCGCTTCGGTAAACCCGAATGCAGGCAGGTCGGGAGCGATCACGTGATAGCGCCCAGCCAGTTGTGGAATCAGGTCTCTGAACATAAATGATGACCCCGCGAAGCCATGCAGTAACAGTATTGTTGGCCTGCTGGGATCGCCCGCTTCGCGATAAAACACATTGACGTCGCCGACCTGCTCGTAGCGGTATCTTACGCCATCCAGTTGCTGTGCATCGTTAACGTCGTGCGTACGCAAACTGTCTGTCGTCGTAATGGATTTTGAAGCCGCCATGATGTTTCCTTATAATGTAACCGTTAAATTTGTTATTTGAAGGTTACGATCTTATTTGATAACCTGTAAAATATGTTTTTAACAGTTACAGGCAGCTATGAATCCTGATCTCAACACCCACGACTTCCTTTTCCTGGCGGATAACCTCGCACTGGACTTTATCAATAGTGAATACGGCGTGGACGAGCAGCGACATGACGGTTTCAGCGACGATCGACGCGTGATGCTCTGGCTGGAGATGGCAGGGATCTGGCCGGATGGTGCGCCTTTACAGGCACCTGATGGGCTGTTACATGAAGCGCGGGCGCTGCGCCATAGTGCACGTGCATTAGTCGATGCTGCGATGAATGGCTTATCTGCGGACCTGACTGTTCTTAACAGGCTCTATAAGGACGGGCGCCCGACGGAGCGACTGGCGTGGGATGATGACGCGCAGCGATACCAGATCGCGATTAGCCACGAGGAGATAAGCACAGCCACCCTGCTTTGGCCCGTGGTCAACGCACTGGTCGAGCTTGTTGTCAGTGACAGCTTTATGTACGTGCGTCAGTGTGAAGCACATGACTGTATCCTGCTTTTCCATGACCTTAGTAAATCGCACCGCCGCCGCTGGTGCAGCATGGCGACCTGTGGCAATCGCATGAAAGTCGCGGCGTTTCGATCCCGAAAGCGATCGGATCAGGCTTGATTATGTATCCCGGCTCGCCTGAGGATGCCGGGACGATGTTATCGATGCTCAATACCGATAAATGCGCGGTCAACCTGGCCCAGGGTAATGCGCCCTGCCGCCGCCGTCCGAGCGGCAAACGGCGCGAGCCCTGCGGCGAGAGTGCACAGCACTTTGCTGCAAGGCTTAGCGGTTATCCCGCCTGATTGCAGTCATTACCACATCAGATCATCGGGTACTTTGAAATCAGCATAAGGATCGTCTTCATCCTGCGCTTCCTGACTCAGCGCACTGTTTAAGACGATACTGTTCGCATCACGTTGGGCAATTTTATCGGCAACGCTCGCGGGGATAATGGCGTAATGACTCTCTTCGCTGTTGTCTGCCTGCAAACGCGCAATCGCCAGACGGCCACTAATAAGCTGTGACTGGGTCAGCTTATCGACCATTATCTTTTTAATCAGATTATTATCGGTGAAGTTAAAACCAATATTGCCTTTAGAAATGTCGATTTTATTCATTTCGATCAGCTGCTTCACCTGCGCCTTATATTCTTTTGAAAGCGCGGCCTGCCGGTGTTGTTCATTGAGCTGTTTGTCGCGTTCAAGCTGGGCTTTTTTGTTTTCTTCCACAGCTTCGCGCGCCTCGCGGGCCTGAACACGCGATTTTTTGGCCGTTCTCTGGACCTTGTCCATTTTCTTACTGGTGACCAATCCCGCTTTTAACAGCTGCTCTTGTAAGGTGAGTTTTGCCATCTTCGTCTCTGAATCTGATAAGGAATGGGCGGGATTATACCTGAGGCGGTGTCAGATTGCAGACGCTGATGTGGTGCGCGCTTAAGATCGGAGAGTCAGTTTTACATGTGTAGCGGGTTACTGCGATTCTCCTGGTGTGAAGGGTGTCGTTGTCGATGCCACCGGCGATGTTGTGATAGTGAGCGAGGTTCCTGCAGTTCACACTATCCGGGCTACGGGTTTATCAAACAGGCTGTGATCTTCTGCGCCCCTTGTGCTTATCCCGCCACATGTCATTTTATCGGCCTGCGTCAGGTAACGTCCTCAGTTGATAAAGGATTTCTTTGTGAATGCGTTCTGCCCTGATTATCCGTAAAGCACCCGCCAGCCAGGAGCATGTTATCCCCTCCCTTCATCGTCACTGCTCTCAACGTCTGCCGTCTGCGCCATCACCGCACTGTCGACACTGAATATCTGATCCGGCAGCGTGAACCCCCGCAGTTCCAGCAGCGCCAGCGGACCTTTTCCGAGTTGTGAGCGC